>JAZTZM010000001.1:0-1263 GCA_045637465.1 Acutalibacteraceae bacterium
AAGCACTTTCGGAGCGATAGAGGATAAAAGTTCTCTTGCTTCGGCAATTATGTGTGCCGCACGAAATGCAACGGAAGATAATATCCCCGACTATGTTGGCGATTTGCTCTATACAATCGACAACAGTTTCTTGGAAGATCTCAATGAGGATATGATTGCTTCTCTTTACAGAAAGACCGTTACAAATAGCGTGGCATATATGATGATGGAAAGGCTCGGCATTGATACGGAGGAACATTTCTTCCGAGAGGATTTTGAGGATATTGTTAATTTCAATACCCCTGAAACTCTCAATGCACTTGGCTTTGCCACAAGTGATATTGCCGAAATGGGACTTGCTGAAATTGCAAAAACGGTTATGTCCCTTGAGAAGCAAAATCGCATAATTGTCGAAAATCAAAATCCTGACTACAATATAGTCAAAGAAAACCAAACCGAAAGGAGTCTTGAAAATGACCGAACTGACCTACACGATGCAGGGCGATTACAGACTGCCCAATCTGACTTTACCGGAGCAGCCGGAAGCACCGATGGGAAGATTCGCTCAACTGAGAGCGAAGTACCTGAAGGAAAACCGAAAAGTTCTGTACTACAATCTCCTGACGAGTTGCAAGTTGAACGAGCATCTGACGGAAGTGGAACAGACGGCGACCGAGCTGACGGAACGCTTGACGAAAGAGCTTCAGGAGAAAGAGGGCGTGACGGAGAGCCTGAAAGCAACCGATATGATGAGTTGGGTTCGACAGATGAACAACATTCGCAATCGGGTTCAGGAAACGGTGTTGAAGCAAGTAGTTTACGCTTAGACTACTATGACCGAAGCAACGAGGACAAGAGCCTGCCGTTCTTCGGTGGTGATGATACCGTTAGAGAAATTCTTGGAACGACACCCCACCTGAAAGCATCCAAAGATGAAATAAGAGCGTTCTTTGAAACCGTAGCCGATGACGATAAACGCACTGAGTATATAAAGAGTATTTTCAATAACGATTATACCGAAGTGATCTTGAGTGACGATAGGCGTGTCGGCTACAAAACTTATCAAAATGTCCTACACCTTTGGGAAGGCAGTTATCTCAGTCGTACCGCACAGAGCTTTTATGATTGGCGTGTTATCACCCGACACTTTGAAGCAATGCGACTTCTCGGAGAGTTGCAGGACAAAATAAAACCCTTGCCCTCTATGGATGGGCAAATGAGCTTAATGCTCGACTATGAAGCAGAGGTAACAAAACCCTCTGCTTTTTCTTTTTCTCAGGAAAT
>JAZTZM010000002.1:0-1036 GCA_045637465.1 Acutalibacteraceae bacterium
TTTATCGTTTGTTCTACGATACAATCAAGGGTGGTGACTACCGTGCTCGTGAAGCAAACGTTTATCGTTTGGCTGAAGTTGCTAACGGTATCATCGACCAGTGTGTAGCTCAAGGTGTTCCTTTCGCTCGCGAATACGGCGTTTTGCTCGATAACCGTTCATTCGGTGGTGCTCAGGTATCCCGTACATTCTATGCCCGCGGTCAGACCGGTCAGCAGTTGTTGTTGGGTGCTTACTCTGCATTGAGCCGCGAAGTTCAACGTGGTAATGTGAAGTTGTACACTCGTTATGAAATGTTGGATGTTGTGTTGGTTAAGGATAGCGAAGGTGTAGAACGCGCTCGCGGTATCTTGGCTCGTAACTTGGTAACTGGTAAGATTGAACGTTTCGCTGCTCACGCAGTAGTTATCGGTACTGGTGGTTATGGTAACACATTCTTCTTGTCAACTAACGCTATGGGCTGTAACGGTTCAGCTGCTATGCAGTGCTACCGTAAGGGTGCTTACTTCGCTAACCCATGTTTCGCTCAGATCCACCCGACTTGTGTACCTGTACACGGTGACAAGCAGTCTAAGTTGACTTTGATGTCTGAATCTTTGCGTAACGATGGTCGTATTTGGGTTCCGAAGAAGTTGGAAGACGCTAAGGCTCTCCAAGCTGGTACTAAGAAGCCTCAGGATATCGCTGACGAAGACCGTGACTTCTACTTGGAACGTCGTTATCCTGCATTCGGTAACTTGGTTCCACGTGACGTAGCTTCACGTGCTGCTAAGGAACGTTGCGACGCTGGCTATGGTGTAAACAACACTGGTTTGGCTGTATTCTTGGACTTCAAGTATGCAATCGAACGTTTGGGTGAAGACGTAGTTCGCGCTCGTTATGGTAACTTGTTCGACATGTACGAAGAAATTACAGACGAAAATCCATATAAGACTCCGATGATGATCTTCCCGGCTATCCACTATACAATGGGTGGTATTTGGGTTGACTACGAATTGATGACTTCTATCAAGGGTCTCTTCGCTATCGGTGAAGC
>JAZTZM010000003.1:0-117938 GCA_045637465.1 Acutalibacteraceae bacterium
GCCGCTTCCGTGCTTGTTGGTGACGGCAAGATTTATGCTTTCGCAGAATTCATCCTCCGTCATTGCGGAAAGTGCACCGTTATTGAAACCCATAATGATATTTTCATCGCCGTATTTTTCAACACGCTCTTTCATTTTTTCAATGATATCGGGAGCATATTCGGGCAGAATTTTCTGGAGCGAAAAGAAGTTTTCAGTATCCCACGTACCTTTTACGGGGATGCCTTTTTTATTAAATTCGGTCAGAACATCCAAAATTTTTCTGATGATTCTTATATCCGAGCCAAAACCGAGATTATCGTTTGTGTCGCCTCTGTAAGAATGATAGCAGTTAACGTGAAAACCGTAGGCAACATGAATTTTGTTTTCGGTCATTTTTCTCTCTCCCTGAAAACTTTTTATATCAGCATTCTATCACATAAAACAATCATTTAATATTTTTTTGGAAATAAGTGTGTTACACTTGAAACAGATTAGTATGCGGAGTGATAATATGCGGATTGGTTTTACCCCAACGTCGTTTCGTCAGATAAAAAGCATCGAAAAAACCATAAAAACCGCATAGTTCTGGATTTTAAAAACGCAAAACGTTATTTACAAAACATTTTCGATTAAACAACAAAAGAATTCACTCGTCAGTGTCGGGTTATATTATTTATCCGATAAAAACTCAAAAGATTTTTTGCCGCTTACAGAATGTTTACCGTTAAAGACATCAATAACAAGCGAATCGCTTGCATCTGCAAGAGCATAGACCTTTCTGATTTTTTCGTGAGCCTTACGGCTTGCATCAATCGGGAAAAGCTTATCCTTTGCGCCCGATTCAACAAGCAGTTTGCGCGGTGCAAGCGAGCAGGCAAAATCATAAATCTCACCGACTGTCAGAATATCGGGAATATAATTATCTGGGCAGTGCCACAAAGACAGCACACTGTCTTTAAAAGAGTTGACGTAACCGCTGACAACGGTTTTGCCAAAACGCTCATCGAGCACCGAAGCATAAAGTGCGGTCAGACCGCCGCCTGAAATACCCATACAGGCAAGCTTATCCTCCGATATATTACAGGTTTTCAGCAGTATATCCGCACAGACTATAGCCTGATAAACTCTCATTGAAGCAACAGTTAAGCCGAAAGGCAAAAGATGATGCGACAATTCATCGCACGAGCTGATATAAAACGGCTTGACCAGATCTTTTTTCAGCCTTGCTTCTCCAAAGCCGAAAAGCTCGGGCGCAACAACAGTGCAACCTCTTTTAACGAGTTCAACGGCAAAGCTTTTCTGATAATTGTCAATATAGGGAATAAGCTTCTTTTTTCCGTTTTTACCGATATTCAGAATTTGCCGCACACCGTAACCGTGACCGCAAAGAGCAACAACACCCGAAGCGCTTTCTTTTTTGTTTTTCGGTGTGAGCAGAAAATATACCATATTGAGTCCCTTGCAGATTTCAACGGAATATTTCTGCAGAGTATAGTCGGAATATTCAAGTGCTTTCCCGACAGCCTCGGGCTTCAGATCCGTCACCCTGTGAGGTATTGCGTCGAGGTTAAATAGTGATTTCGCCCTGAGTCTTATATCTTCGCAAGTCTTGAGAACCTCTTGCTTCGTATTCACTTTTTCGAAGGGATCCGAGTAAGTTTCACCGTAAAGTGACTGCATAAATGCATCGGGTGAATATGGACTCGTTTTCATCTTCTGCACCTCTTAAAATTTAAGCTCGCCGACCTTTGAAGCGTTTCTGCTGCTGTTGCCGACCAAAACGTCGTAGCTTTCATCAAGCTCCCATAATTTTGTATCTGGGTTGAAGAATTTTATATCTTCAATATCGAGCGTTATATTTGCGGTAACTGTCTGACCTGCTCCAACGCTCACTCTCTTATATCCCTTGAGCAATTTTACGGGGCGGTCAGCCTTATCGCTTTTGCCTGCAACATAGACCTGAACAACTTCATCGCCATCAACTAAGCCGGTGTTTTTAACCTTTACCGAAACGATGATGCCGTTTTCATTCTGATTGACAGAGGAATCAGACAGCTCAAAAGCAGTGTATGATAAGCCGAAGCCGAACGGATACTCAGGCTCGATATTCTTTTTATCAAACAGAGTGTAGCCGTGATAGTAGCCGTATTCGATACACTTATCCTTACAGCCGATATGGAGGAAGGGCGGGTAATCCTCCTCACGCTTTGCAACCGTAAACGGCAGCTTACCGCCGGGGTTTACGTCGCCGCTGATAACATCGGCAAGCGCATTGCCGCCCTCAAGACCGCTGTAGAATGAGCAGATAATTGCGTCGGCAACGTCGTGCCACTCGTTTATGACGTAGGCACTGCCGCCCATAATGTTGACTACAAGCTTTTTGCCGAGTGAAGCCATCGCTCTGATAAGTGCAACATCCTCTGACGGAATGCGGAGATTTGCTCTGTCACCGCCTGAGCCCTTGGGCTTTTTCTTGATATTGCCGAGATTCACGAGGAATTCACCCTCCTGAAGCCAGTCACTGCCGACACACAAGATAATATATTCGCTGTCTTTCACAGCCGCAGTCGCCTTCTTCGTATCACAGCCGTTGTATACGCTGACGTTTGCTTCGCCGAATCTCTTTTGTATTCCCTTGAACGCGGTCACGGTATACGGACTGAAAACGTTACTGCTTCCGTGGTCACCGACGTTGACCTTATCGGCATATCTGCCGACAACAGCGATTTTTTTGCCTCGCGGTATCGGAAGAATGTTACCGCTGTTTTTGAGAAGCACCGTGCCCTTACCTGCAACCTTTCGTGAAAGTGCGGTATGCTCGGGACTTAAGATAACCGATTTCGGATAATCTTTATGTTTAGGAAGCGTTGTTATAAGCGCCGTGAGCACACGGCAGACACTCAGATCAAGCTGCTCCTCAGTGATTTTACCTTTTTTGAGCGCAGCGTGAAGAGTTGCGTAGCGGAATGTATAAGGCATTTCAACGTCCATACCTGCCATAAGACTTCTCGGACCGTCATAGATTCCGTAAAAGAAATCAGACAGTGAAAATCCTTCAAAGCCCCACATATCCCTGAGCACATCAATAAGCAGCTCCTTGCTTTCGCAGCAGTAGGTGCCGTTAACCTTATTGTATGCGCCCATTATCGACATCGCACCTGCATCAACACACTTTTTGAAGTGAGGAAGATAAACCTCATGCAATGTACGCTCGTCAACCTTTGCATCGGCTGAGAAGCGCAAATCCTCAATACTGTTCAGCGCATAGTGCTTCGGACAAGCGATAATGCCGTTATCCTGCATAGCTTTGGTGAGAGCTTCGCCCATTTTACCCAGCAGATACGGGTCTTCGCCGTATGTTTCCTGCGCACGGCCCCACATAGGGTTACGCAGAAGATTTATGCAGATGCCTGCAAAAAGGTTGGCGCCGTGTGCGCTTGCTTCCTTGGCAAACACCTCACCAACCTCATACTCAAGCTCATCGTCAAATGCCGCACCTCTGAGCATTGAAACAGGGAAGCAGGTGCACTTACCCATAACAATGCCTCTCGGACCGTCCGTAAAGAGCACGGGCGGAATTCCAAGGCGCTTGCAGCCGCCTGCAGGATAAGCTTCACCGTTATAAAACCTGCCGTTTTTCAGCGTATTCTTTACAGTTACGCCCATTGCGTGCCCCCGAAGCATACGCACCTTTTCCTTTGAAGTCATCTCGCCTGCAAGCTCTGCAGCAAGCGACTTTGCCTTTTCTATCGTCGGCTCAGCTTTATAAAGTTCAAGTGCTTTACTGAAGTTCATACCTCTTCCTCCTCAGTTAAGATTCACGGCAGTTGCTGTATTAATAACTTTTCAGTTTGTCAATATCTTCTTTGAAGGCTTTCTCGCTTGAGTTCTGTGTGAATTCGAGCATAACGATACCGTCAAATCCCTTTGAAATCATTTTCTTAAGCAGCGTATCGAGATAGTTTTTATCTTTCTTACGGAACATCTGCTCACGCTTGAGATCGGAATAGGAAACGTGCATATCCCTGATAAAATCAAAGGTTCTGTCGATTCTGTCAAGGTCATATTCCATACGGAAATATCTTGACTGAAAATAGGTTCTGAAATTATCTCTGTCAAGATCTTTTCTGAAGCGGATTATTGCATCGGTGTTATTGTTAAACGTGTTATCGTGACACTCGGGACAGACAAGAATGCCGTATTCCTTTGCGGCGTCGCAGATACTGCGGCAATCGCTCAAAAGCGCCTGATATTCTTCATCGCTTGTCTTCTCACTGTCCTTTGTGCCAAGCCACACACGGATTGAAGCAGCTCCCATAACACTTGCATTTTCGCACAGTGTGCGCCATTCTTCAGCCGTACCGCTGCCCACACGGTAGTAGCTGCCGTATGAACTGACGGTAATTCCCGCTTCATCACAGAGCTTTTTTGCATTCAGCGCATCTTCACGTGTTTTAACGTGGACGTCCGAGCCCCACTCGATATAATCTACACCTTCTCTGCGGCAGATTTCAACAACCTCAGCCACAGTTTTGTTGCGGAAGGTTACGCTTGTCATACCTATTTTAAACGTACTCATATTTTTCACCATTACTCTCAAAATTTTGCTTCGTCAATTTTGTTGAGATACTGCTCAAAGGGCTTATTTACAACCGGAACGCGAGTAACCGGTCTGAATTCTACCGAATCTCCGTTTGTAACGGTCAGATAATTGCGATATTCTTTGTTTTCAGGCACAGGCTTGCCGTCACGGATGAATACTGCACCGCCTCTGCTACCTGTCAGATCCATCTCACCGATTATCGTAGTCAGAAGTGACTTGGCGCTGACTAACATATCATAATCGTAAAAATAATCACTTATTGATTTATGTGCAAAGCTGATGTTTTTGAGAATCGCTTCGACTTCTGCAAGTAAAGTGACACACTCATTTTCATCTCTTAAAAAGCCTGCACAGTCGCTCATCTTATGAGGGATGTGAGAATAGTCAGCCGACATATCGGGTCTGAAAGAATTAATCAATTCGGCATACTTACGCTCACACTCTGCAAAAATATCTTCGCAGTCAAAGCTGTTATCCGACTTTTGTGCGATATGGTTTGCGCAAAGCAGACCGCCTACCTGTGTATCGTTGAGCGCAGTGCCGCCGGGACGTGCCAGACCAAATGTGCCTGCCGCCTCACCTATCGCATAAAGCCCCTCAACATCGGTTTCATAGCTGTTTGACGTATTCACACCGCCGTTGTTATGCTGTGCACAAACGGCAATCCTGAGCTTTTCCGTGTAAAGGTTTATGCCTTGACGCGCATAGACATCTATCGCCTTGGGGTTGAGAAGCGCAAGTCGCTCAATCGGAGTTGCTGCAACGGCATTATTGGCAAGCAGATATCCCCTCGCCTCATCACCAAGCAGGTCGATATCAAACTCTGTCGGATTCTGTGTGTAATCAAGATAGACTTTTCTGCCCTGACGAATCTCGTTATGTACAGCAATATCAACCCTTGATGAGGCTTCAAGCCGCTCAAAGCTGAAGGGCCACTGATATCCCTTGAGGAAAATGCTGTCAAACATTTCTGTGCTGTCGGCAAAAACGTCACACAAAAATTCACGATCCGCACCGTTTTCATCAACGCTTACAAACCGCGGAACAACCTGCATAAAACTGCCCGAAACGTTCCAACGGAAATCGACGGAAGCCATACCGTATTGCCACTGCGTAAAGTTACATAGCTTTACACCTGCGCCAATCATAACGCCTGTCATACCGTGCTGAGAATGAGGATAAACAGAGTTTTCATACACACACGCAGGTGCACCAGTAGCACAGATTACGTTCTTTGCCGCAAAAATTTCAAAGCACTGCGTGTCGGTGTTGAGTGTCACGACTCCGTATGCTTTATTTTCTTTAGTTATTATTTCGACAACCTGCCTTTTATCAAAAAGAACGGTGCCGTTTGAACCGAGAACCTTCTCTTCAAGCTTCTGTGTCATCACCTTTGAGGTAAGAGGGCCGACAGAAGTTGCTCTGACAGTGTTATCGTGGTCAGTCTTGTATCCGGGATAACCGCCGAATTCATCAGTCGGGAAGTCTACCCCATAATCACAAAGGCGCAGAAAACAACGGACGCTGTTGACCGCCTGAAGATACAATTTTTCTCCGTCGGTACAGCCTGCCTTACATATATCCGTCGCCATTTTATACGGACTGTCGGGATAGTTGCCATCAAGTGACAGCTTATAATAGGTCTGCTTATCACTACCCGTGTTGCGTGAAGTGCCGCTGAGTCTGTTTTCGGTTATTATTGCAATGTTTTTAACATTCTTTTTAAACAGCCAGTCTGCGGCACTGTAAGCCGCCGCACCGCTGCCTATAATTATCGCATCATATACTTTTCTCATAAGCTTCTCACGTTAAAACCGCCGTCACAGTCAATCACCGTGCCCGTGCAGAAATCAAAATTGCCCTTTGCAATGCTCGCAATGCACTTGCCTATATCCTCGGGTGTGCCCATACGCTTAATCGGTGTGATACCGTCTGCAATGAGCGCGTCATATTTCTCCTTGACCTTTGCGGTCATATCGGTTTCGATTATGCCGGGTCTGATTTCAATAACGCTCACACCGTATTCAGCAAGCCTTGCGGCAAACAGCTTGGTTAGCATTGAAATGCCCGCCTTTGAAACGCAGTATTCGCCGCGGTTCACACTCGCAGTGTAAGCTGACATTGAAGAAATGTTGACAATTCGCGACTTCTCACCCGCGGTAAGAAGCGGCACAAAGCTCTGTGTCACAAAGAAAGTGCCCTTGAGATTGATATCGACAACATAGTCAAAATCCTCGCGTGTTATTTCGAGGATGTCCTTTCTCACCTTCGGTGCAACGCCTGCATTATTTACAAGAAGATCGATTTTGCCGAAACTTTCATTAACCTTAACAACAAGGTTATTAACGTCAGCTTCATCCGAAATATCGCACGGAATGAAAACAACCTTTTCACCGTATTCTTTTTCGAGTGCTGAAACATCATCGCTCTTGCTTCTTGCAGTGAGCACAACGGTATAATCATCTTTAAGCAGCTCTTTTGCTATACCAAGACCGATGCCTCGGCTGCCGCCCGTAATTACAGCTACCATATCATTTCACTCCCAAAATCATTTATCAAGCACGTACTTCTTGTAATAAGGCATATAAACCTCACTGTCTCTGATAGGACAGCCCGTTACCGTACCGCTTCTCATCAGCTCCGTACACTTACTGCACTTAAGGCAAACCTTATTTTTGTCAAGCTCACCTTTTTCAAGATAATCACTGAAAAACCGCGGATATGCAAACGTCATTCTGCCAAATCCTGCAAGGTCGCATACGTTTTCGCTTACAAGTTTTTCTGCATAGGTAATTGCATTTTCACCCGGGAACGTAAGAGCCGACGAAACGATTTTCATATCAGGAAATTTTTCTTTAAGCGTCTTTGTGATATTATAAATTCTCTCAAGTCCGACATTGCCGTCCTCAGGTGAATTGACACAGGGGCGGTTGATATGCGGAATAAGATAAGGGTTACCGAGGGTTATATTAACAAGCTCAATTCCTTTTTCTGCAAGGATTGCAATAATCTTTTCAGCCTCGGTCAGGTCGATATTATTATTTTCATCAACACCGTAGCCGTAAGGGTAAGGGAAACAATCGCACGCATTGAGTCGTGTTGTAACAATAAGCTTATCACCGACAGCCTTTTTAACGGCATCAATACAGTCAAAAAACAGCTTTGCTCTGTTTTCAAAACTTCCGCCGTAGATTCCGCTTCGATTCATTGCGCTGAGAAGCTCGTTGAAAAGGTAACCGTGACAGCTCTTGACGTCAATTCCGTCAAAGCCTGCATCCGCCGCGAGCTGTGCCGCAACCGCATAGCTTTGGGTAACAGAAGCAAGATAAGCATCATCTGCAACTGTGTACGGTTGATTCTCCTTGCCTTTTTCCCACAGCTCGTTGCGGTAAGCGACGATAGGCTCGGGTGTGCCGTTGGGTTTGCTGAATCTGCCGCTGTGAGTGAGCTGAACGATAACAAGCGGCTCAAAACCGCATTTTTCAAGCGAAGTTCTTTTTATATCTTTAACAAGTGCTCTGAAGCTTTCAACTGTTTCAGCGTTAATATAAAGCTGTCTTGGATTGGCTCTGCCCTCGGGTGTGACGGCGGTTGCTTCAAACCAGATTATGCCCGCACCGCTCTGAGCAAAGCGCATATATCTGCGGCAGGTAAGCTCATCGGGTGCGCCTTTTTCTGTGCCGTCACAGCCTTCCATCGGCTGAAAGACGACTCTGTTAGGCAAGCTTCTGCCACAAAAGCTTATCGGCGTGTTGAGAATTGTATCTATCACAGCAATATCCCCTTAAATTTGAAGTATCATTAAAAGAATTATACCAAACCGCGATAACATAATCAACAAAAAATTATACACGTCTTTACATATGAGCACACATTGTATATACTGAAAGCATAAGGTAAAGGAGGCAAAAGCTATGCCGTATCGCCAAAAGCCAAAAATGATACTCTTCGACGTCGGAGGCACACTTTTTAAAGGCGGAAACTTTTCTGTAAAAAACGGACTTGCCGCGCTCAGACTTGCAGCACTTAATCCGCAGCAGACAACGGATGATGAGCTGGCTGTGTTATGGGATGAATACAGCGAAAAAATCGGTTCAGGTCACAAATCCCAAACAGGAGTAAAGCTCGATTTTCCGCTTTCCGCACAGCTTAAATACATTACAATGAACGCAGGGCTGCGATTTGATATATCAACCGCCGCACAAGAAGAAATTTTCGACAGGCACAATTCCTCACGCAGAGTTATCGACGGCGTGCCTGAGCTGCTTGACACAATACATTCGCTCGGAATACGCAGTGCAATAATCAGCAACAATGCCATGAGCGGCGAAGGATTAAAGCTTGCAATAAAGCATTGGATTCCCAACGAAAAAATGGAGTTTACACTCACGAGTGCCGACCTGCTGCTGACAAAGCCCTGCAGTGATATTTTTATGGCAGCGACAAAATATGCTCATCTTGATCCGACGGAATGCTGGTACTGCGGTGACAGCATAGAGGCTGACGTTGACGGTGCATTCGGTGTGGGTATGACGCCCGTGCTGATTGATGCAAAAGCCGAAGCTCCGTATGAATTAAGAACAGACGGCGACAAAGAATATCTGACCGTAAACTGTTGGAAAGAGCTGACAAATCACCTAAAAACACATTTTTAAATAACAAACAACCCCTATGGCAGAATCTTCAACTCTGTCATAGGGGTTATCATTTAATATCAGTTTGTTATTTCTGAACTATCCTGAATGAGTGTACGGTATCGGGTGAATCGGTTTGATATGTAAACGAGAAGCCGTATGTGCCGTCTTCGTTATAATGAACCGTATAGCCGTCGTAACCGTTTACGGAAGCAACACTTGCACGCTCCCAACTATCGCCGTTTTTGACGTAAATTTCGGGACATTCAAGTTTTTCGTAGCCGTTGAATCTGATAACGTTGTAGTTTCTGCCGCCTTTAACGGTAACCTCTGCTACACCGTTTTCAGCACGTACTGTGGGCACAAGTGCATCTTCCTCAACTGCACCTGTAACAGCGGTAACCGTCACGGGTTTGATTGCACTGTCCTCACGGACGGCTCTGACCTGATCGTCTGATTTTTCGGTACCCTGTCCCCAGGGGAGAAGCACAAGGCTGAGCTTAATGCTGTCACCGGGCATAAAGGTGATTTCTTCAGCATCAAGAGTAAGGCAGCCAACCGTAAGATCCTTGGTTGAATCATCGTGAACGGCAAGAGCGATATCCTGCTTCTCTCCGCCTATCATAATCTCACTGTCCTTTACAATCAGTCCGAAGTTACAGCCGAAGCGTGCTTCAACCTGATGCATTGTATCCTCTGTAACATCGAAGAAGCTGAAGTAAGGACTCTCATCACCGAGTGTGTAATAAACATCCTTGTTTGTGCTTACCTGTGCAACCGTGCAGTTGTTATCAGCATCAAGATAACCGAGCTTATTAAAGTTGACAAATCTGCCGTCAAAATAGAACAGATCGAAATCACGCTTGAAGTTGTCAAAGGTTATCTCTCTGTTGAAATCTATGTCAACCTCATAATATGTGCGGTTTTCATCTGTCTGCGGAAATTCAACGTGGCGCAGAGTGTATGTGTATGAGCCGCAATCGGAAACGAAATCGGTTGTAATATCACTGTAGTTGAGACCTACGCTGTCAATCTGCGCATTCTTATATTCTCCGTAAACCTGACCTGCATCGAAAATGCCGAGTGCTTTCTTGTTATAGTTGACAAATTTGAGAATACCTACAGAGTTGAACTGAGGCTGTTCAGGCCACATAATACCGCTGCGTGTGCGGAAATCGGGCAGATAGAAGCCTTCTTTATCAAAAACGTAATACGGAGCTATACAGTTGGATTCTGTAGTGCCTGTTGAAAGATGGTAGTAGGAAACATGGAATTCGATACCCGAAAGCTGCTTGAGAGGTGCGTGACCCCAGTTCTGATAGAGGTTGAGCACTGTCAGCTCATACGTCTCGCCTGCTTCGAGTGAAAGTGGGAAGAAGCAATCGCCATACTGATAATCCTTTACGCTGTAGAAAGGCTCACCGCCGTCGCCGCAGAAGTTCTTGTCAACCTGAACAGGGATAGGAACGAGCACGCCGTTGCTGTCAAGAATTGCACCAGCTTCAAGGCAGCCGTTGTCACCGTTTGTTCTGACAAAAATGTTTCTGTCGTTATCGTCGCAGGTTATTGAGAACGGCATTGCAAAATGCACGTCGGGATTCTGATAACCGAAGTTGAAATCCACACCCTTCATTGTGAAGGTATACGTGCCTCTGAGTGCCTCGTAGCCGATAAACTTACCCTCGGCATTGCCGCCGTTTACCGTTATTCCTTCAAGGGGATTGCGCTCAAGATAAGCCTGCTTTGCAACACCGTCAAAGCTGTGTGTTGCGTCGTTATAAATTCTGAATCCGAAGGTTACGCAGTTGAGAGCGTATCCGCCCGACTCATCGTTTTTGTTTATACCTGTACCTGCTGTGTAATTTGCAACCTGACGGACTGTATAATTATCGCCGTCATCCTCAACATAGAGTGCCTTTGTGCTGCCGTCGGCAGGGACAATAAAGCCGACAACACCTGCATCCTTGATATCGAATGCAACGTACTGCACGCTTGCAGAATCGAGCTTGGTCAAATCTGCGCTCACACCGTTTTTATCAGCAAACTGTATAGCATCAACAGTGGATTTTGCAATTTTGATTTCACTGCCGAATTCTTCAAGTGCCGTTGTTGCTTCACAGGCAAAAAGCGAAAGCTCGCTGTAAACTCTGTCACCGTAAAGGTGATAAGCCTTGTCAACCTTGAAATCCTTCGATTTGAAATCAAGGTCGCGGATATGGCTCTCCGTATAATATTCGCCTATACGGATTGCATTGACTCTGCCGTTGTCGTCAGAAGAACTTGAATAGTGCTTCTTGCCGCCCGAAACATAGTATGTATCAAAAGAATCCGCAACGTAGACCGCACCGTCAGCGTTGGTGAGAGTTGCATCTTTCGACTTTGTCGTCAGCTCGTGAGTGAGCACCATATCGGCATTTTCCATCCTGAAAGCTGAACGCTCGGCATCGGTGTAGTATGCCTGAACAACGTCATCAACCTGAGACGCAAACTTTACAGAATCTGCAAGAGTTGTGTCACCGTCGATATCGTTTATTATTTGTGTGGGAGTATCCGGAGTTTTCTGCGGTTCAACATAGTCGCCGTAGCTGACGTTAAAAATTAGCGTCTGCAAAAAAGCGATAATAACTGCAAACATTTTTTTGAGACAATCAAGCATATTGCAATTCCTCCTGTTTTAATATTTTTATTTTATACCAAATTATATTTAAAGTCAATCACAGTTAATGCAAAAAAATAAAACGGGAGACACCGTTTTCAGGTATCTCCCGCCTATATCATATTTTATTTTACGCTGTCAAAAATATCGTAGAATGTGCCGATGAATGTTGTTGCAGCATTCTTACCGTAGGAGATAAGGCACCATGTGTCGCTGTCAAACTCACCGGACTCCTCATTGTACTGAAGACCTGCGAGAACAAAGTTTTCAGGGTTAGCAACATAACCCGCAGCGTCGTTCATAAGGTCCATAACGATGATGTTTTCGCCTGTGCGCTCTCTGATAGGCTTGAGTTCGAAGCCTTCTGCACCGCTGCCGCCGAGGAAGAGCTCACCGAATGTTTCGCCGGGGCTCATATAAACCTTCATATTTTCGCCGATTTCAAGGTAGCCTACCTCAGAAACTGTGTAGTATCTGCCGAGGTTATCCTTGAGAACGAAGTTATCTGCAACAGATGTCTTACCGAGAAGAGCAACGACGTTGTTTTCGATGCGTACGGTGAACTGTGAATGCTTGACATTGAGAACAGGATCGACCTCAACTGCCTCAACAGTTTCCATACCGTCGTACCAGATTGTATAGTCAGGATACTCATTGGGCTTGTTGCTGTACTGAGCAACACCGAGCAGGTCACCGGTAGCTTCGTTGAGTGCGATTCTCTCGGACTCGTTCATGCTCATACCCAGAAGCATATAGCCGATTTCGTAGCCGTAACGGATTGCTGACAGATGTGCTGTGTTGTCAATACCGTCACCTGTATAATGTCTTGCCGAAGTAACGGTTGAAACGTTACCCTGAATGAAGATGAAGTTGTAGCCGGCTTTATTCATAACCTTTTCTGTGTACCAGATAAAGTCAGCAGAGAACTTCTTATCAAATGAAATTGCCTTATCGGGATCTGCATTTGACCAGTCAAAGCTTGCTGATTCGGGATGGCAGCCGAAAGTTGTGATGATTGTGGGAGTCTTCTCTGCATCTGCAGGAACGAACTCAAGCTTATACATATTGGGGTCGAAGGAGATGGGAGCTGTTCTGTCCCATACATAATCTTCAATATCCATCTGTGAATAGTACAGCTTACCTGTTGACATATCGGCAAGGGCTTCTTCAACAGCAGCCTTTGAACCTGAAACAAGTGAGTCGATAAATGAACGCTCAACGCCGTATCTTACGTTTTTGCTTACAAGGTTGTTGAGGATACAGCCTATCGGATCAGTCCAGACACCCTGTGAGTCGATACCTGTGTGGATATGTGTGCAGGAAACATTGATGCTGACTATGTTATTTTCTTTTGCAATTTCTTCAAGACCCTGACGGATACGTCTTACGTCTGAGTTTGCAAGACCGATAGCATCAATCGCGATGAATACAACGTTACCTCTGCCTGAGCCGTCGTTCATAACGATAACTCTTGCCATAAGGTCTTCTTCCTTGCCGTCTTCGTCAGCGTACATCTCTGTGCCGAAAATATAGGGAATATATGCACCCTTTGCATACTTCTTCTCGCCGAAATCCTTGGGAAGAACGGATGCCTTACCGTAGCCGAGGCTCCATACCTTTTCGCCCTGAGGCTCGTCAATGAAGGTATCCATACCTTTATAGAAACCTTCGTAATTCTCAATGTCAAACTTCTCATAATCTGCAACAGCTGCAGAATCGGGAATTATGAGATTGAGTGCTGTTCCGAGAACACCGTTAATAATGAAGTTGCTGAATTTGTTGAGTGCTTTTGCGAGTGTGATTTTAAGGCCGAGTGTGTTATCAGCCTCAGCTTCAGCCTCTTCGACATACTCCTCAACAGAAGCAAACTCCGGTTGTGCCTCTTCGGCATATGCACCGGTTGCTGTAAGAATACTTAAACACAGAACAACGCTTACAAATGCCAATAATTTTTTCTTCATAATATAACCTCCGTTGTGTTAAAAAATTACAACAAGCTTATTTTAACACATAGCTTGACATATTTCAACCAAAAGTAATTCTTATCTGAAAAAATATTATATTCGTTATGCGAACAGACCTGTAAAGAAATCATACACAACGGAAATTGCGTTGAATATATTTCCTGCAATTCTGAGCGTAGCAGTGAAAATAACGGGAACGGAAATATCCTTGCCGCTTTCGTTGATAACGGGTTCTGCATTCTCTTCAAGTTCAAGTTCGCAAAGCTTATCAAGAACAGTCTGTGCTATTATCTCGTTACCCTTTGCGCTCGGGTGAATCTCATCCTCAGCATAGTTTGCCATATCTTCGCCCAATGCCGCACCGACACCGACAATCTCTATCTCGCCCGGATGCTCTTCATCGTATCGCTCAATCGCTGCATTGATTCTGTCTGCACCCTGCTGATAAGGGTCTCTGAGATAACCTGACTGCGGATTATAAAGCGTCTGCATCAGGATTACAGCATCTTCATTATGCGAATTGATAATATCAACTATACTGCAGAAGTTTTCATAAAAACCTTCTGCTATCCTGTCATATTCGCTGTAATCACCAAGAACAATCGCATCAAACATAAGCCCGATAAGATTGCTCATAAGAAAATCGTTGCCGCCGATTGATATGCTGATTATATCAGCCTTCTTGATGTCTGCAATTACCGTTTCTTCATTCAGACGTCTTATAAGATTTGTTGTTGTGTGTCCCGGAATTGCGTGGTTGACATAATCATATCCGTTTGTATCCGCAACAATTTTACCGTAGCACGCTTCTCTTGAGTTGGAAATACCCGAGCCGTATGCTATTGAATCGCCGAGCACAACGTAATAAAGCTTTTCATCCTGCGCAGAAACAGCAAGGCAGAACATACCGAATATCATTGCTAAACTGATAAGTAACGCAACTGCTTTCTTCATTAAAACCACTCCCATTATTTTGCAATTATTTTTTACAATATAGCATTAAACCACCACTTAAGTCAATATCTCCCATTCTTTTGCGCTGTATTCTTTTATTTCTTTATTGCTAAATTGCAAAGTATGTTATATAATTCACTTATCACAATATATGAGGAGTGATCAAACGTGAAAAAAGCATTGCTCAAAGCATTGGCTGTCGCACTTGTTCTTTCAATGCTCTGCGGCATATCGGCATTCGCAACAAGCGGCGATATCGACCCGTCTATCATAGCGCAAACAAGTCAGACGGCAATAAAAATCGAAAGTGAAGGCATCGTTCTTCTAAAAAACGAAGACAACTTCCTTCCGCTCTCGGACAAGAAAGTCAATATATTCGGTGCAGGCTCTGTTTGCCCGTTTTTTGGTGGAGCCGGTTCGGGTGCAATAACAACCGATGACCCAGTTACGCTTTATGAAGCATTTGAAGCGGAGAACATTGAATATAACGAGGAGCTTCGCGCACTTTACGAAAAGCACTGCCTTTCAAATGAACTTCCCAAAACAGACAACACGGTTATCAACAACCTCCTCCAGGTGCTTCTTGCCAAGAACACACTTGAAGAAATGGATCCGAAGTATCTGACAGACAGCCTCCTCAACAGCGCTGTTGAATTTTCAGACACTGCAGTTATCGTAATCAGCCGCACAAGTGCCGAGGGCACGGATCACACGGTCGAAACACTCAGCCTTTCTGATAAAGAAAAAGTAATGGTTGAAAAAGTAACCTCTGCTTTTGAAAACGTTGTTGTGCTTTTCAACATCGGCAACGTTATGGAGATGGGATGGATTGATGAATATGAGAGCATCAAAGCTGCCGCAATTATCTGGATTCCCGGAGAATTCGGTATGACGGCTGTGCCGCAGATGCTTGACGGCAAGGTTAACCCCTCGGGCAGACTCACCGACACAATCGCTTACAGCATTGAGGACCACCCTTCAAGCGAATGCTTTGGCAGCTTCAGCTATAACGGCGGCGAGCACTTTGTCGAATATTATGAGGGAATTTACGTCGGCTACCGATATTTTGAAACCTTTGCAAAAGATAAGGTGCAGTATCCGTTTGGTTACGGTCTTTCATACACAAGCTTTGAAAAGCAAGTTGTTTCAACAGATTTTGATGCCAATGAAATCACCGTAAAAGTAAAGGTCACCAACACAGGTGAAGTAGCAGGCAAAGAGGTTGTACAACTCTATTACAGCGCGCCTTACACACCGGGCGGCATTGAAAAGAGCGCAATCTGTCTCGGCGGCTTTGCAAAAACAGATCTGCTTGAACCGGGCGAGAGCGAGACCCTCACCGTAACATTCAAAACTGACGATATGGCATCCTATGACTACAAGGTTAATGAAGCATGGGTGCTTGAAAAAGGCACTTACAAAATTATAGTTGCAAATGACGTAAGAAATCATATCGAGTCGTTTGATTACGAGGTTGAAGAAACAAAGGTAATCAAAAATGACCTTGCAACAGGTACCGAAATCGAAAACCTCTTTGACGATGTTTACAGCGGCTACGAAATTATGTCAAGAGCTGATGTTGAGGGTACATATCCCGAGCTTCGTCAGCTTGATAAAGACGATTACCTTATCGACGTTGATAAGGTACCCGAGCCAACAACCGAGGGCGAAGCACCGAAGATGGGTGTTAAGCATGACAAGACAATAACTCTGCAGGATGTCGCAAAGGATGAGAGTCTCTGGGATGCTTTTCTCGACCAACTCACGCTTGATGAAATGACTATGCTCGTCATCAACGGCGGATACGAAACCCACGGTGTTGAGCGACTCGGAATTCCTCACACAATGGATAACGACGGACCTTCAAGCGTAAAGGGCAGAAACGGACTTGTTTATACCGACAGCGGCACGGCATATCCTTGCGCAACGGCAATCGGCTGCACATGGAACGTCGACCTCGCCTATGAAATGGGCAGCGGTGCAGGTAAAGAGGCAGCCGATATGGGTACAGACACCTGGTATGCACCCGGCGCAAACATCCACCGCAATCCCAGAGGCGGCAGAAACTTTGAATATTTCTCCGAAGATCCGATTATATCCGGTATTATGGCTGCCGAAATCATCAAGGGCGCAAATTCCGAAAGCCTTGTGACTACAATCAAGCACTTTGCACTCAACGACCAGGAATCACACCGTAACGGCATTTTCACCTGGTGCGACGAGCAGGCGATGCGCGAAATCTACCTCAAGGCATTTGAAATTCCCGTTAAAGAGGCTCAGCCCAAGGGTATTATGTCGGCATATAACCGAATCGGCACAAAGTGGTGCGGCTCAAGCTCTGCACTTCTCAAAGATTTGCTCCGTGAAGAATGGGGCTTTGAAGGCTTTGTAGTTTCAGACTACTCCTCAAACTTCACAGGCAGCGGATATATGAGCCCTGTTCTTGCAGTCTATAACGGCAACGATACTATACTCACGGGTATGTGGTCGCTTCAGGTGCTCCAGCACAAGGCTGCAGTCAAGCTCGCCTATGCAAAAGACCCTATCGGATTCGGCAACGCGCTTCGTGAAGCCTGCAAGAATCTTTGTATAATGAAGATGGCGACAAAGGCATTCAAAAACCCCGAAATCACTTATGATTCATCTCTTATCGGTACATTTGATACACTAGATGACTGGACCTTTGAATTCCCCTACATTTTCACTTTCATCAGATTTATATTAAACAATATAACCAACATTGTAATCTACGCATTCAGATTTATTCTTTAAGATAAGGAGTTTATTTTATGCAAGAGTTTTTTAAGAGAATTATCGCAATTATCCTCTCATCCTTCAGTGTGATTTCAACCTTTATCGGCGGATTATCGTCCGAGAATTTTGAGCTTTTCAAGGATATCCGCTACGGCGAGGCTGAAAGAAACATAATGGATATCTATGTGCCTGACTCGGCATATAAAAACGAATATAACGGCGTTATTCTTTATATTCACGGCGGTTCGTGGGTAGGCGGCAACAAAGAAGATATGGCATCAAAAGCAAGACGCTTTGTACAAAAAGGCTATATCACCGCAAGCATGAATTACACCCTCTATGAAGACGTACTTTTTGGTAAGGTCACCGCTCTTACCATGTGTGATGAAATCGGTAAAGCAATTGAAAAAATAAAAGCATTTTCGGATGAAAAAGATCTCAACATAACCAAACTTGCTGTTTCGGGTTATTCGGCAGGCGCTCATCTTTCGATGCTTTACGGATTTTCAAGGGCAGATGAATCTGCAATTGAGCTTGTGTTTACCGCCAATCAGGTAGGTCCGTCGGATTTCCATGCAGAAGTGTGGGGCAGCACAGGTCTTGCAAGTATGCTTTCAGGCATCGAAATCACAACAGCAATGACAGACTCACAAAAAGAAGAGGTAATCAACCTCGTTTCTCCTACAGCTTACGTAACAAAAGATACCGTACCCTCAATCCTCGCTTACGGCGGAACGGATATGATTGTTCCTGCCGGCAATGCACAAAAAATAAAGACAGCATTTGAAACGGCAGGCGCAGTTCACAGCTATATTCTCTATCCGTTTTCAAACCACGGTCTCGGACTTGACCCGTTGTGCGAGATGGAATACATCAACACTGTTGAACAGTATTGCGTCGATTACTTCGGATATTGACAGTAACATTAAAAGCGGTGCACGGAATTTTCCGTGCACCGCTTTTTAGTTATCATTCGACTTCCCAGGACTTTATATCTTTGAGTGCAAAGGTGCGCTCGGCATTTTTCTCAATATCAAGCGCTCTCATAAGCCACTGGTCTTCTGTGTGCCATTCGTTATGACCGAAAATTATTTCAATCGGTACAATGCGTCTTGTGCCCGTAACACCTTTGTAGTTGGTGTATACAATTGTCACGGTTTTGTTCTGCTCCATACCTGCCGATGCTCCTTATTTTTGCAAGGTTATTATTTCATCAGATCCTTGTATTGGTAAACCTTTACGTAGTCAACAATAAACTCACTTTCAAGCTCTTCTGACGGAGCATTTTCGCGTTGAGAAGGCACACCGTTTTCACCGCGCATTTCAACAGAGAGAATCACGTATTCTTCATTCTGACTCACTCCGCCGTAATCTGTACGGAAAGTTTCCTTGCCGTTTATATAAAAAATATACTCGTTTTCGTTCCACTCAAGTCCGTAAGTGTTATATTCCTCATACGGGTTATTACCCGTCGAGAAAGCCTTTGCTCCCATTTTCTGATGCGCTTCATTGTAACCGTCGAAGTGAAGGTTGCTTGTTACTGAATGATTAAGAATCTTTTCATATCTGTCGCTTTCAAAAATATCAATCTCCGTGCCGTCGCGACCGTTACCGTCTTCATTATACACTCCGTCGTTCATAAGCCAGAACGCACTCCATACATCAGCGCCTTTGGGCAGAATACAGCGACATTCGAAATAACCGAATTTCTGGCTGAAGCTGTTGGGAGCATCGCTGTC
Organism: Acutalibacteraceae bacterium; assembly: GCA_045637465.1. GTDB lineage: Bacteria > Bacillota > Clostridia > Oscillospirales > Acutalibacteraceae > UBA8612. The sequence continues at coordinate 19,287 of JAZTZM010000003.1, forward strand.
AGTATCTATGCCTGCGGTGTACCAGCCTGCATCCTTGCCGCCCATCCCCTCTTCAAGATAAACAATCGGTATAACAAGATTGCCTTTCTCGGTGCGTGCAAGGTGCTGATTCCAGTAGCTGCCTTTTCTCGCCTCGGATTTTTCGCCGTACTGATAGTGACCTGACCACACAGAGCGGTCAAGCTCACCCTCAAACTCTTCTTCAAACGTTATGCTGAATTTGCTCATATCAACCTCTTTGCCCAACGGAGCACAAGGGATATCGAGCCACGAACACACCGTCAGAATACAGGTAATAAGAAAAGCGGTTATACGTTCAAGCATATATATTCTCCTTTATATTTTACAGATTAAGCAACCATAAGCGTATCAAAAACACACTCAACCATCTTGCGCAGACAAAGCTTGACAAGCAGATTGAACAGGCTTTCGGGCACAGCGGCTTCGAGCATAGACTCAAAGCGGTTTTCAACCGTACCGCCGCTGTAGTCGCAAGGCGCACCGTTATTGACCGTAAACTCAAAAATCTTCGAGGTCATACCGGGAATTCCGCCTGTCTTAACGTAGTTCACCGTCAGCTCACCGCGTTTTGCGCTGACTTCGGGAACATCGCCCGCGAACGGTATTTCAACACTTTCGCCCGGCGCAATTGCCTTTACGCCGCCACAGTCAAACGAAATATCAACACCGTTTGCAACAACAGAGAGAATTTTAACGGTGGTGTCATCAAATACGTTTCTGATAACAACTGCCGTATCCTTTGAATCCAGATAGCCCGTTGTGCTGCTGTTGAAGCTGATGTGAAGACCCATATGCGGATTATCCGAATTTTCAAACTGAGGATAATCCGGGTCGGAATAAACGTCCTTTAGTTCATCCGTGAACACAAGCTTTGCAAAAAGCGAACTTGCGTAATCTTCAAGTTCAAACTGAGCGTGATAGGAATCCTCAATAAACCAGGTGTTTTCGGGCAGGAATGAACTTGTTGCATCAATCTCCATTGAGGGAGAAATATGGTTATGTGCAGGATTGTCACAGGCTGTTTTAACACCCGTGTATCCGTCAGCAAAACGTTCACCGAGCTTTGCAACCGTTGCGCCGGAAGCACTGTAAACGGGTACAAGCAGGTCGCCGTTAAGCTCACCGCCGAAAACCATATCCACACCCGTGCAGGCGACAATCGAAACGTCGGTGCCGAGCGCCTTACATTTTTCAAAAGTCTCTGCCATAGACGGCATAATTTCGTAATGAATTATATCGTTGCGCTCAATCATCTGCGCAGCCTTATCGGCATCGAGAAAATCTTTTTTCAGGTCATCATAAAGATCGGGTGACGTGATTGTATACATTGAGCTCCAATTCTGCACAATATCCAACATACCGTCAACAGCACCCTCAAAAACGCTGACAATTGCCTTGGGATCGATGTTTGCGAATATATCCGCAATTTCTGTGCCTGCCCCGAGAACGCTTTCAACAAAATCGGCAAGGCTTCTCATCGGCAGATCAACGTTTTTACGGAAAAGCTTATCCATGAAATCCGTGCCCTGAAGCGGCGGAACGTTGAGCACAGCCTTGTTGACGTCGCACTCATCCATATAGTTGTAGAAATAGGTCGCAGTAATAAGACCGCCGTAGCTTATTGTCAGAAGATTAACCTTATCACAGTTTTTATATTCTTTAACGTCTTTTATGAATGTTCTGAGTTCGTCAGCAATCTGAATCGCATCGTGACGCGAGTCAAACTCAAAGATAAAAACATCCTCAGCCTTTGTGTAGCCGTTTGACACAGCGTAATTGACAAATTTTTCAAAGAGGAAATTCTTTCTTTCAGCGTCACGGCTGACGTTATTTTTAAGATATTCAGCATTTGACCACGCAGGGTCATTCTTATAATGTGTAACGGGATAAACCGAACTGCCGTCGGGATTGCAGCGGAGCTTATTGCCGAGAGCGTTGGCTGTCTTACCGAGTGCCGCACCGAACTCTTCAGTCTTACCGAACGCAAGACCCAAAGCCGCAGGCAACAGCGTTGGCAAATCGGCAACAATCCTTGACAGTAGCGTTTCAATTGACATCATCCACAGATACTCATCCTCTGCACCGTCTTCACCCTCAATAAACATATACGGCTGAAGAAAACCGGGAACAATTATCAGCGGATAATCTCCGCCTTGCTCGGCAAACGAAAAAACACCGCAGCAAGAAACAAGAATCGCTGCACAAAGGATAATACTTATAACTTTTTTCATCATCCGTTACCTCAAAAGTTCAGTTATATTATAAATGGGTGTGTTTGATTATCAGCAGCTGAAGTTTTTCTGTTTATTATTCAGCTGCTGATAATAACCTCTTTATCGATTTTACCGCTGAAAATATTATCCTGTGCCGTCAGAGCAGATGCATCAGGATTTTCGAGTATGATACCGTAGCTCGGTGAATCGGTTTCTTCGGGAGCGAGGAATGCGTTGCTTCTGACCGTAAGATTGTAAACCATCGGTCTGAAGAATATATAACCTCTGCTTTTGCCGATTCTGCCTGAAGGTCCGTCAAAGATATTGTTTTCAATAACAATATCGTGGTGGTCAATATCTCCGTGGTGACCGACTCCGGGGAATCCGTCACACTTGAAGATATTATTTCTGATTAAAATGTTGCGGCAAGGTTTATCGTCTGATTTGAAATCAATGAGCGTGCCGTCACAGTTATAAACAGGTCCGTAAGAGCCATCGCGCGACATATCAAGCTGAATCTGTTCATTGAAAAGTATATCGCTTTTCACCGTATATGACGGGCCGTCAAAAACACAGTTCTGAACGGTTGCATTTTCCGTTGAGTTAATTTCGATAAAGTGCCACTGTGAGCAATGTCGGAATCTGCAGTTTTCAATTGTAATGTTACTGCAATGAACGGTGTTTACGAGCGTGCACTTTTCTTCAAGGTCTTTGTTGCCGTCAAATATACCGCCCGAAATCACAACGTCGTGCGTGCCGTTATATCCGCCCCATTCAGGCTCGGAATAAGAGGCAAGCAGATATTTTGTTATCTCCTCGCTCTTATCGCTTCGGAGAATAACCGCATTATCCGAAAACTTGAGATGCTGATACGAATAGAAAATGAGTGCACCTGAAATAAAATATGTACCGTCAGGAAAATATACCGTACCGCCGTCTTTCAGTTCGTCAATACAAGCCTGAAGAGCTTTTGTGTCGTCATGAACGCCGTCTGCATAAACATTCTTACCGTGCATTACGTTTATAAATTTCATAAAGAACAGCCTCTTTTACTCAATTTTCTTGCTGCCTGCAGATGCAACAACAGCCTCAGGAGCGTCTGCAATTGCAGAATCGTTTTCTTCGACCGTCTTGCCTTCCGCTCTTTGCTTGAGGACTTCCATAACGTGTGCGTGCTTTTCATCCGTGAAATCCCACATAAACAGATACGGCAGAATCATAAGAATATAGCCTGCAAGGTCAAAACCGAGACCGATAAGCATACACTTGATTCTTATATCGTTCATATAGAGAACATCCCAGTCGGATGTGAAGCCGACACGGTAGAACATAAGCGGAATAATAAGAGAAACAAGTGTGGTAATCGGCGTTGTGAACCAGCTGACTATGCCCTGATATGCTTCAAGTCTTTCGCCTGAAATGTACATCTGATAATCCTTGATGCGGATATCCGTATCCTGCTGAGCAATACTTACTGCAGCCTGAAGCACGTCTGCCAGGAAAAGAGCCAGGAAAAGAGCGACACCGCAAAGGAAATGTGTATTGCCAAGGAAGAGGATAGCCAGAATATAGATACCGTTTCTGACGGCAAGCACAACATACTTGAATATAATCATCTGCTTGTATTCAAAGCGCTTTCTTATCCACGGAGCGAGGAACTGTCCCGGATTACCTGCCATTTTAATAAGGATTTCCGCAAGAGAGAAGAAAAGACCCGTTTCACGCCATGTGTAAATAAGAAGAATATTCTTCATATCGAGCATACCGTTGCCCAATGAATCCAGAAGGGTTGCAATCTGTGATATCCAGAGATATTTGTTTTTAAAAACACCCGAAACGCAGTGCCAGAATGACAGATATTCTCTGTTTTCGATGGGAGGCATCGGTATTCTCTCTTTGATCTTGCCGAGACCCAGGAACATAACACCGGAAGAAGCAACAAAGAATACGGGAAGAAGATATCTGAACATACCGATATCTTTGATACCGTCAATGAACATTGCACCTGCAATTGTGGGCAGAAGTACATTTACGATGTTCTGCACAAAGTGACTGATTTTGACGGGGAATGAACGAACATAAAGTCTTTCCTGTACGTTGGGGCTGATGTTGTCCGCAACGGACTGTGAGTAACCGACAAAATTGAAAATTGTGTATAACTGGAACAGAAGATAAAGAGTCCATACTCTGTCTGTAAGCGGAAGCTTATACAGCGGAAGCGAACAAATAAGAACAACAACGATAATGCACTGGATAACATTTGCATAAGCAAAAATTTTGTATCTGCCGAGCTTTTTGAGAAGTTTCTTTCTGATAAGAATGTTTCTGAATCCGCTCCAGCCGTTTGCAAGAAAATGCGCACCGAAAATTTTGAAAACGTTAAAGCTGTTGAGACCCTTCCAACGGGTATCCAGAATGCTTGCAACGCTATCGGGAAGAATGAATGACAAATCAAAAATCAACATCATAAGACCGAGCACTGTGAAACTGAGATATACCGCATTATATCTGCGCTCTATTTTCGGGGGCAAGAAGCCGAGGTTAGCATCAACACCCATATTGAGAAGGTTCCAGAAATATGTGGATGCAAGGAAAAATACATTAATCGCGCTGAAAGTCAGCAGAGGAATTTCATAGTAATACGCAATCAGATAACAACCTGTACTGAAGGAGAGGAAGCTTTGAAGATATTTGAGCGTATAATCGCCGCCGACTGCGGCAAAAATTGAAAAATACTCTTTATAGGGAACATACTTACCTTCGGCAGGAGTGTTCCAATATTTTTTCATTTCCTGAAAAATATTCATTTTATCTTTGCTGCCGGATTTTGCCATTATTTCTCTCCTCCTTCTGCACGAAGCTCAATTATTCTCTGCTCTGCCTGAGCACGTGTCTTGCCGTATTCCTCATCAGGAGCAATATTGACAACAACTTTTTCTATGTTTTTCGGGAGCCAGCTGTCACCTAAGACTATACCGTCTTTACTTTGAGCGCCCATATAGAATTCTTTAAGATTTTGGCAATTATAAAAAGCAAAGCCGCCGATTTCTTTAACTGAAGCGGGAATGTACATTACGTATTCCATACCGTGGCAATAGCTGAACGCATCCGTACCTATTTTTTCAAGTCCGTCGGGAAGAGTCGGAAGTGCAATGTTCTGGCATTTGAAGAATGCCATGTCGCCGATTTCCCTGAGTGTTGACGGAAGATTTATTTCTGTCAGAACTTCATTCTTGTAGAATGCGCACGAGCCTATTCGTTCTACACCTTCAGGCACGGTAAATGAAACCTCTCGCTTAACCTCTTCTGTTTCATCCGTTGTTTCAACGGCATCTTTCTTGAGCGGATAAACAAGCAGAGTTTTCATATCCTTGGTATAAAGCACACCGTCTGCCGAAGCATAATACGCGTTAGCTTCATCAACCTCAATTGCCCTGAGCTCTTTGCAGTTGAAAAACGATGTTTCCTCTATGTGCTTTACGTCTTTGCCGATATAAATTTTTTCGACATATTCATCGGTATTCATCGTAAAATCACCGACGGCGGACACGGGCTTTGTTTTGTCGGGGTTGTTGCCGTCTTCATCACGCACAAAATCGATATAAACCTCTTTTGTGTCAGTGTTTCCGTTAAAGCCGAAAAGAACCCACCCTTCATTGCCGGGGATTTCAGCAATTTCGGTCTGATACTCATACTCAAACGGAGCACGCGCCATTGAAACAAATGAAATTGTAACCGATGCGGCGATAAATACCACCAGCACGATTATGAACGTTGCTTTTTGCCAGGTTTTCAATATAATCACTCCTTAAATTAATTCTGATGTATGTGGGGTTTTGGAAACTCTCGGTGCGGCACCCGTGAGATGAGAAATGTCACGGTATGCGGCAATATTTTCATCTGCAAATATCCCTTCGGGAATCTGCGAAGTCCAACCCGCCTCATCAAATTCGGGAATTTCAATCCCGAATGCATACAGCACAATTGCCGCAAGATCGCGTATATTCATTTCTTTTATTGAGGTATGGTTTACACCTTTACCTGCCGCGGCAAAGGTTACATATTTTTCGGCGTCGGTCCAACCTCCGTGGCTTCCGCCCTCGCCGTTTCCGGGGTTTGTTCCGCCGTGGTCGGCAATAACAATAAACAGCGTATCATCAATCATTCCCGCATCCTCTGCGGCGGCATAAACCTTGTTGACCAGGCCGTCAACCTCGTTGATACGTTTTAAATGTTCCGCTGTACCGTAGCCATACTTGTGTCCTGCTCCGTCGACACTGTCAAATTGGATAAACAAAAAATCGGGTCTTTTGTTTCGGATATAGTCGCATATTATCGGCGTGAGCAAATCGTCTTTTGCCGTATCGTGAGAAACACCGATATTCTTTTCGACCATTCCGTACGTTATGGGGTTCCAATCGCAATATGAGCCAAGTTCAGCATCGGGATAAGCTTCTCTTATTCTGCTAAAGAGCGACGGGAATGGCGAATCAAGCGGATAAGGTTCAGAGCTTACCTTTGAATTAGTCAGCTTATGAACCTCGGGACCGACACCAAGCAGCATTGAGCCCCAGCATTCCGCGCTGATTGACGGATTTGAGGCCAGAGCACCGTAGGTAACGGCACCATCAGAAAAGATGCGGTCAAAATTCGGAGCATCTGCATCTTTTATAAAAGAGCCTGCTCCATCAATACCGAGCACAATTACATGCGAATAAATTCTTTCCATATCACCACTCCGAATTAAATTCAACAAAGATAATTTATCAACATTATAATACAACACATTGCACAAATCAACACGCATTTAAGAAAAACTATTGTGCATTTTCGATTATTATTGAAAACACTTGTCTGATTATGATAATATACAAGCAAAGAGGGTGAAAGCATGAAAACAATCAACACTGAGCTCAAAGTCGGCGCAGAAAAAACGTTTGAAATAATACACCTTTCCGACACACATCTGACCTGTGCGGATGCGCGTGACACCGACAGAAAGGTTTTATTGGCAAAAGAACGGCTTACCTGTTTCAATGAAGCCGAAGAGTGCCTTGACCTGGCAGGCAAACTCGCAAAAGAAAAAGGTGCACCCATTATACACACAGGTGACCTTATAGACTTCGTTTCGGTTGCCAACATTGAAAGAGCAAAGCGTTTCACCGATGAACAAGACTGTTTTATGGCAGCAGGAAATCACGAGTTTTCGCTGTACCTCGGTGAAGAAAAGGAAGATGCCGCCTACCGAAACCGCAGCCTTGACTCAGTACAGAAAGCTTTTAAAAACAATATCCGCACTGCATCGCGGATTATTAACGGAATTAATTTTGTGGCACTTGATAACGGATATTATCTTTTTGAAGAAGAACAGCTCTCTTTCCTCAAAGATGAAGTGAGAAAGGGGTTGCCGGTTGTTCTGGCTTTTCACACTCCTCTGTTTGATAAAGAGTTATACGATATCTGTATGACAAAATGGGATAACGCATATCTGACAGGCGTGCCGCAGGAGCTGATGAAATGCTATCCTCCAGAGAGATATGAGCAACAGCTTCCCGATGAAGTTACGCTTGAAACATTGAGATATATTTCAGAAGAATCAAACATAAAAGCAATTCTCTCAGGTCACCTTCACTTCACATTTGAAGGAACCTTCGCAGGCAGAATCCCGCAGATTGTGAACAGCTGCACGGATATACGCATAATAAAGTTCTGCTGAAACAAATCGCTTGCAATGTAACCGACCGTAAGAAACACACCCTGTGCGGTCACCCGGGACAATCTCTTTTCCTTAATACCGATTAAAAACGCATTTGAGCAAAAAAACTCCTGCGGCAGAATCAACCCATCTGCTGCAGGAGAATTTTTTAAGAAAAACCTAATTAATAAATTATTCTGTTAATTCTGAAGAGATTCTTGAAGAAAGAAACAATCTTCTGCCAGAAGCTTGCGTTGGATTTGAGTGTTATCTCTGCAGAAATCTCGTTACCGTCTGCATTGAGCACAGCATCGCCGTTTTCATCAACGATTGTCGCCTTGACGGTTGATGTACCGTTTGCAGAAGATGTAGTGTTAAACTTAAGTCCGTTTTCTTCGGTCTTTGTTGTGAAGCCTGCGCCGTCAACATCCCAGCTGATTGACCAGCCTTCGGGCAATGCAGCCTCGCCAAGATCAGCGTGAAGCACAAGCGTGTCACCGTATTTGACGGTTGTAACGGAAGGCTGTTTGATTTTGAAATCAGCCAGATAATCTGTTGTGAATTCTACTGAAGATTCTTCAGTTTCTTCGCCTACTGAAAGCAGTGCGATTTCGCCGTCAGTTTCAAACGAATATTCTTCATCCAGATATGTGAAAGTCGCATCTTCTGTCAGCGGTGTGATTGCAACCAATTCTGCATTAGCAGGAATTTCGAACACAACCTGTTCGGGTGAATCGTCGCCGCAGTCTATCGGATAAGCCTTTGCGCCGGAAACATAAACTTCATCTTTTTTCGAGTAGATATAACGTTTTTCGTTATAACTTGATATGCCGCCAAAATATTTGTTAATATCCCTGAGTGCTATACATTCAATCTTTTTATCTTTGAACGTGGCAACAGGAGCCTGACGGATATCGCCGTTTGAATCCTTGTAGAAATAGGTTTCGGTGTCAGGGAAGTTGTTGTCATATGCGTATATGCGCTCCTGACCGTTCACAACACTGTAGCGCAGGAAATTGACTGCGTGACCGTTTTTATTATTTATTCTGAAACCGATCTGCAGGTTGCCTTTGCCGTCATATTGGTGGTTTTTGACATAGTTTACAACTTCATTCCAGTCGGAATCAATATCATAATAATCATATTTATAATATCTTCCACCGGCTACTATTGCATTGACAGAAAAACTTCCCTGTATCTTTTGGAAAGCACAAATCGGTTTCTCGACTGCATCAGACTTGCTGACAGCATACAAACCGTCTTTTTTGTTGCCGCCAATAGCGGTTATGAACAGATTATCCGTGTAATAACCTGCACTGGTGATTGACATACCGAAGCAGTGACCATCCGAATCGCTGTCAGCATAGTTGCCGAACCGATATGTTTCATCGCCTAAATTATAAGGGTCAATAAGCTCTTGGTAATCGATTTTCCACACAACATCTGTCGGGTTTAAGGATTCGCCTTTGCCGTCAAGTCCTTTCAGATAAAAAGCAGAAGCAGACTCGTGTACAGCATAAATATAATCGCCTACAAAGGTTATGCCTTCCATCATCGGCAGTGCATCATACTTATACTCAATTTTCAGAGTGGCGCCGATCATATCCGTTATATAAAATATCGATTTGTTGGTTCTGCCAAATGAACTTGATATATAGAACTTTCCGTCGTGGAACGTTACGCCCTGAATTCTATCAATTGAATCGGGCACTTTGACAACAGCCGAAACCGCAGGGTTGCACACTTCTTCCCACTCCTGCCCGGAGTTGCCGCCACCCAAACTTTGCATAATAATAACGCTTTTCGCATCCTTGGCAGGTTTGTTATATCTGCTGTCTTTAGAATAATAGAAGTTGCCCGTAAATAATACGCCGTTATTAATGCTGAGGTATGATGTCTCCGCTTCACCCAGATATGAGGAAAAATCAGCCTTATCCTTTATAACAAGCTTGTCATCGCCGTCAAAGTCGCTCAGCGGTATATAAGCAATGCTGCTGCCGGAGGTTATGTAAAGATTATAATCGGATACAGCGATACCGCCTACGTGACCGGTGTATGCTTTTTCGTTTTTGTTTTTATCTGTTGTGTAAAGACGATACTCTTTGACCATTTTGCCTGTAGCCATATCAAGCGCGAAAATAGCACTCGGTACGGTTGTGTTTTTGCCGTCGTTATAGTAGGCAGAAATCAGCAGCTGGTTTTTAGCCTTATAATATGCTATACCCTGCGGCACCATATTTTCATCAAGGCTTAAGCCCGGAATGCAAAGGTCGGGGTTGCCGTTGCTGCCGTCCATCGGCTGTGCCACACCGGCTATGTATTTTTTTGCATATTCTGCGTTTTGCTTCTTGTAGTCATCCACAACGTGTTGTTGGGTGCATGCCGAATGCCCATCACAAACCGTAAAATTGCATCCGTTAGCTTCGGCATATTTCTTGGCCTGACAATTTTCAGATCCAGAACAAATAAGGGGAGTTGCATCACCAAAATTTTCTTCTCCAGCAAGAAAAATACGTTCACCAATGTGAGTTACAGAAGAAGGTATATGAACCAAAGCCAAATTAGCAGTTTCAGAAAAAGCATAATCAGCTATTGTTTTCAAGCTATCAGGTAATATAACTTCTTTAAGATTACTACAATAATTGAAGGAATCCTCTCCGAGTATTTGCACACCATTTGGAACAGAATAGGTAGTGTTCGTTTTAGCTGGCGGATATTTTATAAGTGTTGTTAGATTTTTGTCAAACAACACACCATCAATAGTTGTGAAATAGTTGTTATTATTATCAACAGTTATATTTAGAAGATTATAACACCCACCCAAGCAGAATGTAGACATATATTTTAAGCTTTTCGGTAAGATTAAGTTGATAAGCTTATTAGAAAGACCAAAAGCATTTTTTGCAATTGTTAATGTTCCTTCTGCAATTGTGCAGTCGGTTATATTGTTTTTTGCTTCAATTAAATGTTTTCCTATATACAATAAATTGTTTTTCCAATTTGCACTATTATTATAGTATGCGGTATCATAAAAAGCAGATGAATCTATTTCGGACACCGAATCGGGAATGCTGATATTTGAAAAATATGTGCAACGCAAAAAAGCTCCGTAGCCAATACTTATAACGCTATTGGGTATTGTTACTGCAGTCAAACTGGAACAATCTGCGAACATACTGTTACTTATTCGTCTGAATCCATTGGGAATTACTACAGTTTTCAAATTATTACAGCCTTTAAAAGCTTCTTCACTAGCGCAAACCGTTCCGGATTTTATACTATACGAACCAGAAATATTAGTTTTCGCTTTTATCAAGTAATTACCAATATAAAGCACACCGTTATCCCAGTTGGAGGAATTGTTGAAATATGCTGTATTTGTAAAAACATCAGTTTCAATAAACTCCAAAGAATTTGGAAGTGATATTGCTGAAAGCTTTGTACAATTATAAAATGCGCGACCCCATATCTCTTTTACATTATTGGGAATTGTAATTTTAGTAAGGTTTGTGCAACCTCCAAAGGCCCAGTTCCCAATAACATCCAAAGTGTTTGGAAGATTGACTGTTGTTAAATTCACAAAATTTCTAAAGGCGCTATAACCAATGCTTTTTATTCCTTCATGTACATTAATAGTTCGAACATCGGCGCTATATTTATTCCAGGCACCAGTAGGCGAATACACAGTATCTTTACCGGATAAGTCGAGCACGCCAGTAGAGGTATTAAATGACCAAGTGATTCCACCCCAGACTCCTGAATCTGTTGCCGCCTCGGCTTTGAAATCAAAAAGCTGCGGCAAACCAAGCCCGACAAAGCCGCCGAGCGGTGCAAAACCTAGCACCATCACAGCGCAAAGCACAACAGATAAAATTTTAATGCACGTTTTTTTCATAACATTTTACCTCCCCGAAAGCATAAAACTCACGGTTTTCTTACGTAATATATATTTTACCATAAATTAATTTGCAAATAAAGAATTTTTCATTCGTGCAACAACACAAAAAAACATTCTGTTTTTTGGTAACATTACACTAAACAATGCCTTTAGCGGCTCCGAAAAGCTCCTTTTGAAAGGAGCTGTCGAAATCGCTTGCGATTTTGACTGAGGATTGATAAAAAACAAATCGCTTGATTTTTGCAATCCTCAGTCATTGCTACGCAATGCCACCTCCTTTGAAAAGGAGGTTTAATTGTGTCATCCTGAACGCGAGTGAAGGATCTTATGCTTTTACACTTTAAGATTCTTCGGCATTGCCTCAGAATGACAAAAGCTCCCTTTGAAGGTAGCTGTCACGAAGTGACTGAGGGTTGTACTAAAATCACAATGTTTTTCAATCCTCCGTCATTGCTACGCAATGCCACCTCCTTTGAATGTCATCCTGAACACCGTAGGGGCGGCAATCTGCCACCCGAAAAAGATTCTTCGCTGTCGCTCAGAATGACAAACGTCTCCCTTGTGTAAAGGGAAGATTCCCCCATAGTATGGGGGAAATGTCACAAAGTGACAAAGGGGGACGGCCGCAGTCAGCGGCTGTCGAGCGAATGCAAGACTGAGAGATTGCCAACCCACCTCCCATTGCACAGGGGAGGCGATAAACGGCATCTGCATCGCTGTGAATTTGTTTGTCAAAAGCAATTCACCATAGCAGAAACCGTTACAACTTTTCTTATTGTCATTCAGCCGCGCGGATAACTGCCGCCATATCGGTTGCCTGCGGTCTGTCACCGAGATAATACGTGCCGAATTTCGTTGCAGTGAATTCATACTCTTCGGAGTATTCGCCGCTTATCGGATCAAACCACTGATATACATATTTTCCATTGGGTGTCAGGCTGCCGACTGTGCCTGTTTTTATTCCGCCGTAAAATTTTGTATTGGCTTTCTGCGCAACGGATTCGTCTGTAAAAGAGTAGAAATACACAACGATTTCGGTGTTGCTGTCATTGCTTGCATATACGTAATATACATTGTTGGCAGGAACGAAATATGCTCTGTTATTAAACCTCGGAATGAGGTTATACCACTTTGTTTTCTCAAGGAAACCACGCATATATCCGACCTGATATGAGCTTTCATATTCGAGTGCGTCCTGCCACGTAGCGTTGATTTTTTCTTCACTTGTTATTGTGTCGACACCGTCGGAGCTGTCGTTCTCTTCGTCATAAACGTTGAGATAGCTCCAGGTGTCATGACCGCCCCAGCCGTAGCCGTACATACCATTAAGATACGCAGTCCAGCCCTGCATTCTTGAGCCGAAATTCTTGGTCCACAGGTAGCAATACTGCCCTTCATAATTGATTGCAGGCTTGCCCTGTGAGTTATACCAGCAGTCTTTTTCAATGCGGAAATCACTCTGCTCCGTTTTTGAGGTATGCCATTGCACCGCATAGAAATTATGTGCCTTCACATCTCTGAAAGCAGAGGGCATTGCATCCTTAAAATAAACCTTGCATTCATCCGCTGCACCCTCGCCGTTGCCGTAAACCGATGTTGAACCAGCGTTTTCCATATGAGCAGAAAGCGGATGGTCATAAGCATCGTGTTTTGATATATATTCCGCTACTAGCTTATAGGGGTTGTTTTCCAGACCCCATTCGGGATGGTTTGTTTCACTCCAATAGAAATCGTTGTCAACCTCCTGACCGAGAGTCCAAATAACGGGATATGCGCCGTATCTCGCAACCCAGTAACGGCTGACTTTTTCAAGGTAAGCTTTTGACGGATCAGACGGCTTATTGCCGACAAAGCCGCCGTTGTTCGAAATCAGAGGCTCAATAAAATACGAGAAGAAAAACTGTGCGTTTGCGTGAACAAGACCGTTTTCGGCAATTATTGCAAACTTCTCGTCATAATCAGCAAGACTTGCCATATCGTCTTGGGTTATGCCGTTTGTGAAATCAAACTTTGCGCCAATAGGCTCGCTCTGATATACGGTGAAACCCTGTGAAACACGCTGTTCACAAATCGTTTTAACCATATCAACGGTTTCATCACCAAGGCTCCAATGTGTATCACCAAGATAGAAAAACGGTGTTCCGTCATCGTATGTAAAATACTTTTCACCTGCGTTTACCGTAACAAAGCCGTGCTTATAGATGTCGTGTTCACCGCTGTATTCGGAGCAGATAACCTTGCCCGTTCTGCCGTTGAGTGAAGAATTGCTCTCGTCCGTGCAGACCGTTTTGAAATACCAGTCGCCTACCGACGGGCAAACGAAACGAATTTTCCATGTGTTACCGCCATCCCAGAAAGCAGGGATTTTATACAGTCTGCCGTTGCCGAAAAGATGTAATTCAACATCAACATCACTGAACGGGTCAGCATAAGCTTGTTCACTTTCAAAAGCAATCTCATTAGCAACCCATGTTTCAGCCGATAATGTCTGCTCGGGATTATCAATCGGCTCACCGTCATACTCAGTCCACGAATGAGGAGTAATGTTTGCGGACGGTACATTGCTTTCATCCGTATCTCCGCTGAACAGTTTTGCAAAGTAATTTATAAATATTCCCGTGAACTCTTCGAATGCGTTTATTACAGCAGGCGTATTTATACCTTTGCCGTCAGATGCATACGACGGCACGCAGTATGACACGGCAATTATCGAAACGCAAAGAATAACAGCAATTATTTTTTTCGATTTCATATTTAACACCATCCGTTTCAATTCCGAAAAATCGCCTTTTGTTTTATTATAAATCTATGCGGTTATTTTTTCAATACTTGAAATTCAGCTGCGAATTATTCATCAATTATTAAAATAAAAAAGGAATAAAATATTGATTTACATTAATTAATCAGATTGAAAACTCAGGCTGAAACTGATATAATACTGTTATTAATATCCTGAAACAGGAGTGAAATTCCTTGAAAGAAAATTCAACAATTATAGCCCTTTCGGGCAAAGGCGGAGTAGGCAAAACCTCAATTTCCGCCGCAATAGTAAAACTGCTTGTGCAGGCTTATCCCGACAAAAAAATACTCGCTATTGACGCTGACCCTGCAGTCGGTCTTTCGACAGCACTCGGTATTGACGTCAAGATGACGATTGACGACATCCGCAAGGAAATTGTCGAAACAGTCGAAGACGGTCAGACAAAGGCTGCAATTGAGCTGCTGGGTGACGCAAGATACAAAATATTTGATGCGCTTGTTGAAACAGACGGCTTTGCATTCATCGCTGTCGGCAGACCTGAAAGCGCAGGCTGTTACTGCAGAATCAATTCCTACCTCAAGGAAGTTATCAGCATCCTTTCAGATGAATTTGATTATGTTGTAATTGACGGTGAGGCAGGCATTGAGCAGATTAACCGCCGCGTTATGGAAAAGGTCACTCACCTGCTGCTCATCACAGATGCGAGCAAAAAGGGCACGCAGGTTATTTCTACCATCAAGAGCGTTGCCGATGAGCTTGTAATGTACAAAAAAGTCGGTGCAATCGTCAACCGCATTCCCGACGAAAGCGTTATTCCATATATCGATACAAACGGCATACCCGTTTTGTCATACATTCCGACCGATTCAAACCTTGCTATTTACGATATTGAGGGTAAAAACATAACAAAGTTACCCGACGATTCAAACGTTGTTGAAGGAGCTAAAAAGGCTCTTGTTGAAATGGGGATTCTGAAGTGAGAGATTTAAAACACCTTTATGAATTTGAAAATTTGCTGCAGGAAGCTAACAATGCACTTGTTCAGCAAGCAAAAAACGATGGCGGCATAGCCCTCGGCTACACCTGCTACCACATTCCCGAGGTTCTGCTCAACTGCGGCAACTGCTTTTCCGTAAGACTGCGTGCACCCCGCACAGGCTCAATGGACATTGCAACTTACTATATGAGCAATTTCCTTTGCGGCTATTCAAAGGCAATACTCGAAAGAGCGATAGAGGGCGGTTACAATTTTCTTGATGCACTGCTCGCAAGCGAAACCTGCTCTGAAATGAACAGAGCGGCTGAACATTTTGAGCTGCTGGGTCTTGTTGAAAACGAAAAGTTTTTCCTGACTTTTCTTGATATGCCGTTCAAAATTGCAGACCATACGGTAAAGCATTATGTTACACAGACGAGGAACAAAATTCTCAACAAAATGACTGAGGTTTACGGTGTTGACACCTCCGATGAAGCGCTTTTAAAGGCTGTTGAGGAGCACAACGAAGTATGCCGTATTATGACAGAAATCGGCAACTACCGCAAAGAGGATAATCCGCGTATCACAGGCTACGAATACCATATACTCAGCCTTGTTACATACTGCTGCCCGAAGAGTCTTATTCTGCCAAAGCTGCGTGAAACCGCAGAGGAGCTTAAAACACGCGAACCGGATGCCAGGAAAAATTTCAGAGCAAAAATCGTTGTTGTCGGCTCAGAAATGGATGACCCCGATTTCACCGCACTTATTGAAGACAGCGGCGCACTTGTCGTTGCCGACAGATACTGCTTCGGCGCTATGCCCGGCAGAGAAGAGATAACAATAAATCCCGACGAAGATGTTCTGACACAGATTTGTATGCACTATCTCAGGACGAGCCAGTGCCCGAGATATATGAGCCACGAAAAGGTTCAGGAACGCAGGGATTACGTAAAGCGTCTTGTTGATGAATACCACGCAGACGGCGTTATGTACGAACAGCTTAAATTCTGCGAATACTGGGGCTACGAAAGGGCACTCGCCTCCTACGTTATGAGTAGCGACTACGGCGTACCCACAGCTGCAGTTGACAGGCAGTACACCGCCTCCGCATCGGGTCAGCTTCGCACCCGAGTACAGGCTTTTGTCGAAAGCCTTGAAATCAAGAAAATCCAGAAGGAAAGGCAGGCGAAAAACAATGGCTGATCTCGGAAAGCTTTATTCTCAAGACCGCAAAGTTGTTCTTAAGCACAGAGAATGGCGCGGCTTTAAAGATACGATGTATGACTATTACCGTTGGCTTGTAACGTGGAAAGATATGATAGTTATGGTGCTCAAGGCACCGATTTCAACGGTAAAAGGCTTATGGAAATACCGCTGGATGGCGTCCTACCTTTCAACTCCTTCTTTTATCGACCGACACACCGCAGGTCTCAGAGGTACGCACCTTCGCATTGTTCACCTGCACTTCAATATGATAGTCAAGCACGCAACGGGACTTATCAACACATCCTTTGTTGCAGATGAAAAAATCAACCCCAAGAATAAGCTTTCGAAGAAAATCGTTCTCACGGATGAAATTATTCCGAATGAAATTTTCTCCGGCTTCCCGAATCTCAAGGTTGTTCCGTTACAGACAATTCCGATTTTCCTCACATCAATGGTTGACCAGCAGATAACTCCGCCTTACCTCGAAGTTACGGAAAGCTTCGGTGTACCTGCCGACGTGTGTCCCCTGCCCTCTGCTGAGGCAGGTGTTGCGATTGATGACGACTACCCGAAGATGGGCTGCTGTATGGTGGCCACGAATATGCCGTGTGACGGCTCGGTTATGAACTCAACCTTCCTTGACAGAAGGCTTAATCTCCCCGTTCACCTTTTCAACATTCCGCTTCGCTATAACGATGAGGATGTTCAGGAATACGCCGTTGAAGAGGTAAAAGAGCTTATAAAGTTTATCGAGAATCAGACGGGCGAAAAGTTTGACTGGGACGTATTCTTCAAAGCGCTTGAAACATCCAACAAACAGCTTGAATATGAGCTTGAAAAGTGGGATATAAACAAAACGAAATATCCGCAGATGACGGGTGCCGCATTCTGGCTTTACAGAATTTACTATTTCAACCTTTCAGGCGGTGTTGACAAGCGTTTCCTCAAGGTTGACAAAAAAGTTAACAAGCTCATGCTCAAGGGTTATGAAAAGAAAGAAGCGGTTTCAAAAGAAATGCGCCACCGTGCAGTTGTATGGAGCTGCCCTGCAAACTACTACACAAGCTTTGCAAACTGGCTTGAAAACTGCTGGGGTATGAACGTTGTTATGGATATGGAAACAATGATTTCCTATATCAAGTACGATACCTCCGACAAAGAGCAGGCACTTAAAGACGTTGCCAAAACATATCAGCGCTCAATTATGCGTAAGCACACAAAAGGCGGCTACAGAAACGTTGTTGATGAGCTGTGGAGAATTGTTGAAGAATACGGTGCCGATACGGTTATTATGTATGACCAGATTTCGTGCAAGGGTATGGATGGACTTGCAGGTATCTTTGATGACCAGGCAAGAGAGAGAAACATCAACTTCATCTGGGTCAAGCAGGACCTGATGGACCCCAGAACAATCTCAAGACGCGATATGCGTGAACAGGTCAACAAATATATGCAGACCGTTCTTCAGGAGGAGCCGCTTGACCCCTCACTTGTTGATTTTGAAGACGATTTAGCTTGGTAAAGGAGAAATAAACTATGAAATATTTCGGCGGATGTGACGTCGGCTCAACATACACAAAATGTGTTATTCTTGATGAAAACGGCAAGATTGTCGCAAGCGTTACAAACAGAAGCAAAATTAACCCTGTTGCAAGTGCAGAGATCGCACTCAACGATGCTGTTGCCCAGGTAGAAGGTCTTAATTCAGCCGAGGAGCTTACATACCTCATCGGTACGGGCTACGGCAGAAACAAGGTACCCTTTGCTGATGAAAACATTTCTGAAATCAGCTGTCACGCAATGGGTGTTCACGTTACCAATCCCGAGGTAAAGGCTATTATCGACATCGGCGGTCAGGACGTCAAGGGTATATCAATCGACACAGACGGCACGGTCAAAAACTTTGCGATGAACGACAAATGTGCTGCAGGCACAGGCAGATTTTATGAAGCTATGGCAAACGCATTTGAAATGACTCTGCCCGAGTTTTCAAAGCTTTCACTTGAGGCTAAAAACACAATTCCGATCACTGCACAGTGCACAGTTTTTGCAGAGAGCGAGGTTATCTCACTTGTCGGTGAAGGCAAGCCGATGGATGAAATCGCAGCAGGCATTCAGCTTGCAGTTGCAAAAAGATGCTTTGTTATGGCTAAAAAAGCAGGCGCAACCGACAGCATAACACTCACAGGCGGATGCGCAAAAAATGACGGACTCAAGAAAGCAATCGAAAAGGTGCTTAAAATAAAGGTAGTAGAGCTTTCTACAGACCCGCAGCTTATGGGCGCACTCGGTGCGGCTGAATATGCACGACAGAAAGGACTGGATAAGTAATATGGAAATTATTCTGATAATTCTCGGCGTTATCCTTGCACTTTTTGTTATTACATTCGCAATCTATTTTTTCAATCTGGATATGAAGCTTATCCGTAAGGTTTATGACCTGCTCGGCAAACACTACGACACAATGAAAAGGGATAAAAAGCTCTGATGAAATTTTTTGATTCTTTGATTCTTGAAACAGAAAAGCTGATATCCGCTTTTCCGAAAAAAGAATTTGAGGTGTGTAAGCCGTGGCAAGATGCACAGCAGGCGCAGGTGATAATGCGGCGCGATACCGCATACGAGCTTGAAGGTGTCGGTTTTAACCTTGTCACTTCCGACGATGTTTGCGACTCAATTGTTGTTGTCGGTGATGAACTTGAAGAAATAAAAGACCACCGCAGATTTGCACGCATCGCAATTGTGCAGATTGAAGACAGCGACGACGAGCAGAAAGCATACAGCCTTATAAAAAAGATTGACTATGTTAAGTACCACTGTTTCCCCGACGGCTATATGATTCGCAGCACCTCACGCTCACACAAAGAGGCTGTGCGCGTTTCAAAGCAAGCATTAAAAGACGGTGCGGATTTCAGGAAAATCGGTTCGTTGCTGATTGAAAAGTATAAGGAAATCCCTGCTGTCAAAGGCGTTAAGGTTGTATTTATAACGGCAAAAGAAGCAGACTACAACGGATCCGAAAGAATTGCCGAAAAGAATTACGCAATAACCGAAACGCTAAACCACATTATGAACAGCGTTAATTTTGACTGTGACACCTGCAACCTCAAAGCAATCTGCGACGAGGTTGAGGGGATGAAAGAGCTTCACTTCAACAAAGCTGACAAATAATATAACAACCGCTTCGCCCGTTAAAGGTAAAGCGGTTGTTTTTTCATATTCGTTTTTTACCTGAAACGATATATATTTCATCCGTTGAAATTTTTATATCGACCTCAAAATAAGATGCCATAATTTCAGCCAGTTCATCGGTTTCGGGCAGTATTGACGAAACCTTTTCTGCTCTGCCCGAATGATGCTTTATCAGCGCTTCCCTGCTCATCGAGTGTGCGATAGTAATTCTGCCGCTTTTGTTCAAATGCTTTGAAAGATTTTCAAAAAGACAATCCTGATTGACAAAATGAGGAAATGCATTATAAATAACAGCAGTGTCAAACTTCTCACCAAAATCAAAGCTTTCGGCATCCGCACAGATAAAACTGACGTTGCTATATTCCTTAAAATTGTCAGAGGCTTTATCAATCATCCTGCCTGAAATATCAACGCCGACACATCTGCGCACCTTTCTGCCTATATAATCAGGCATCAGCACACCAGTACCGCAGGCAACGTCGAGCACTGATTTGCCCGCCACTATGTCGGCAGCATCTAAAATCCTGTCAATCTTCCATTGCACCTTGATCATATCCTCATCCCACGAATCGGCACACGAATCAAAAAACGATATGATATCTCTTTTCTCCATAAAACCCTCAACGTCAAAAAGACGTATCAATCCTCATCCGGCTGCTGTCCGTCGTGTGCCAACCATTTGCATTCCGTGATCTGCAAATTGGTGAAAGTTGCTTTGAACGATGAATTTTCGGGGCTGCAGGCATAAATACCAAAGCGGATTTTTCCTGCACCGTTGAACATATGGCACACACGCATCTGCTTAAAAACCTCACCGTCTTCTGAGCATTCTACGCAATAATCATCTTCTCTGCGGCTGAATCTGTACCACATCGATTTAACTGACGCATCAAGCTGAGTAGTCGCCCAGTCGGAATAACCGTTATTTGTAACAACAGAGCCGAGATGCTGAAACTCTTCATTTTCGTATTCGATGGAAGCCTTGAGCCAGTTATCGCTGTCAAGATACATTACAACTCCGCACTGGTCAAACCTGTGTTTGCTTTCAAAATCTGTTTTGACAACAAAAGAGAAATATTTTTCCTCTGTCTCTGTCTGAAAAACAGGGGCATTGTCGTTTCTGAAATGATAGTATGTCCTCTGCCACAAATCCGTATTGGGCGCGGTAACAACTTCAATCTTACCGTCATCAATTTTGCAGCTTGCAGGCTCTCTTGTCCACTGCATTTTGTTTATATCAAGGTACATTGTATTTTGCCTCCCCATAATAATATCTCAAGCGGTATATACGACAGGTCTATTTTAACACATCTGTTTGAATATTTGCAAGGTGGCGAAACCGATTATACGGTTTATTTGTCTCCGGTTTTCGAGCTGTGCAGACGGCATAATCAAGCCTGAAGCTCAACTGACAACTTATAATTAATCTTCCGTTTTTGTATTGATTTCACGGTACCGAAGTGATAAAATAAAGTCAGACCTTAAAGGAGGTATAACCATGGATAAAAAATTAAGAATCGGTGTTTTCGGTGCAAGAAGAGGCCGCGGAATTGCGCAGGGTCTTACTCTCACCGACAAGGCATATATCAGCGCAGTCTGCGATTATGATGAATCAACATATGAAAACATCAAACCGTTTTGCTGTGAAGAGACAAAATACTTCAAAGATTTTGATGAATTCATCGACAGCGGTATGGATGCCGTTGTTCTCACAAACTTTTTCCATCAGCACGCAAAATACGCTGTAAAGGCACTTGAAAAAGGCATCCACGTTCTCAGTGAAACAATGCCTGCGGTCACAATGGCTGACTGTGTTTCAATCTGCCGTGCATCAGAAAAAAGCGGCGCAATCTATATGCTTGCCGAAAACTACGCTTATTTTGCCGTCATCAGCAAGCTTACCGAAATTTATCAGAGCGGCACACTCGGCGAGGCTCTCTACTGCGAGGGTGAATATGTTCATCCCATGAGCCACGAAGAATACGTTCACTACACACCCACAACAACCCATTGGCGTGCACTTATGCCGTCAGGCTTCTACCTGAGCCATTCATTCGCTCCCCTTATGAGAGTTACAAACGATATACCCGTTTCGGTTAATGCAAGAAGCATTTACACCGACGGTATGCGTCAGGAGCGCGAGGGCGAACCCATTAAAGACGTTGCATCAATTATGCTTTGCACAATGAGCCGCGGCGCTGTTGCAAGAATAACAGGCTGGGCAAAATTCGGCGGTCACGGCAACTGGTACAGATTCGCCTGCGCAAAGGGCAGCGCAGAAACAGTCAGAGGCGACGGCGGCAAAATCCGCATAGTATATAACGATTGGGAAGTGCCCGAAGGCGTTGAGCCCGAAAAGGTTTCAACCGTAGGTTTCCCCTTTGATAAGGATAAGGCAAGACAGTGCGGACATTCAGGCGGCGACTACTACGTTGCACACGAGTTCCTCAGCTGTATCCTCGAAGGCAGACAGCCCTATTTCAACGCTTACCGCTCATGCGCTATGTCAGCGGTTGCAATTCTTGGCTGGAGAAGCAGCCTTCACAACGGTGCGGAATATAAAATCCCCGATTTCTCAAACGAAGAAGAGAGAAAGCTTTATGAAAACGATAATCTTTCCCCCTTCCCGGATGAAAACGGCGTTGCAAACTATCCCTGCACCAAATACGATGCAGATAAATTCGACATCTGAAAAATCATATGAACACAAAGCACTCCACGAACCGATTTACTCGGTAAGCGGAGTGCTTTTTATTAAATTAATTAAGATTTAGTGCTAAAGTTAATAAAAATAACCTGGGTGATAAAAATCGGCAGCACTTTCAATTCCGGTTGGTGCTTTTTGTTACACAATTGCAGAAACTTCTATTGACTCAAGAATTGCTAATCTTCAAGCAGAGTTTTCATCGTTACAGAATGTTGTTTCAAATGATAAAGCCTGTCATACCTTCGCAGTTTACAACACCGCTAAGCTATCATATTATTTCACCTTTTCAAAGCCTTCAACGTAACAACCGTTGCACCGATTACTCCGAGACCGAGTGCGAGAAGCACTGCCGGAGTGATGGCAAAGGTTGTTGCGGATGCGATATATCCGTATGCAAACTGAATTGCAAAGCCGATGCCGTATGCACCGCTCATATGGTAACCCGTAATGTCGGCTGAGTAATCCGTGCCAAATCTTGCAGGCACGCTGTGAAGCACACTCGGAAATACGGGGCCGTAACCCATACCGATTAAAAGCAGACCGACAAGCGCGGTTTTGCCAATGGGCAGAAGAAGAACAATCATTCCGATTGCCGCAAGAGCCATACCGCCTTTTATGAGCGTATTGTCGGAGAGCTTTTCGGACAAGAAGCCTGCAATTATTCGGCTTACCATAATTCCGCCGAAGTACAGTGAAATCCATTTTGCGGCTTCGTCGGGTGAAACCGCAAGAACATTGACCGCATAAGTTGCACCCCACGTGCCTATCGTAAATTCACCTGCGCAGTAAAGTCCGAGCGATAAAATGCTCGTTACCATTCCTTTTTCTTTGAGCAAATCAAAAAAGCTTTTCTTGGGCAATTCCTTTTGTGTTTGCTCCGATTCAGCAACGTTTTTCGGCTGAACGTTCCATTTCTTGAGGCTTGCGAGGATTACCATAGCAATCGCAAACTGAATAAATGCAACCACCTTGTATCCGTTCCGCCACGTACCGTCACCGCCGAGAAATGCGGACATTATCATCGGGCTTACCGTAACACCCAGACCCCAACAACAGTGGAGCCAGTTCATATGCTTTGCCTTGTAATGAAGCGAAACAAAGTTGTTCAGACCCGTATCAATCGCTCCGGCACCGTAACCCATAATGATTGTGCAAATCATCATCACGACAATATTCGGAGCAAAGCTGATGCCGATAAGACCGAGTGCGGTGAGCAGAGTTGAGAAAAACGTTATTCTGCCCGTACCGAATTTTCGCAGGAGCGGACCCGCAATGAAAGCAACGCCGCCCGTACAAACAGCGGTTATGATGCTGTAAACCGAAGCAAAGCTCTCGGGTATGCCGAATTCAACGTGAACAACTGGCCACGAAACGCCAAACAGCGAATCGGGAAAACCGAGCGAAACAAACGCTATGTAAATAACAATAAGTAGTGCCGTCATATTAGTACTCCGTTAGCTTAATCGGGATAAGTTACCTGTCTGCCGGTAACAGATTCTATAAACTTACCGTAAACATCGGTTGCAAACTTCTGGAACATACCTTTAACGGCAAATTCACGGGCCATTTTGTATGTAAACTTATCTCCGTTTTGTTTTTCTTCTTTTACGGTTTCAAAATCGTATATATCAAACATACGTGCAACCCGTGTTTCATAAGTTGAGGTGTCGTTTTCATCAACTTCAATCACACGGTAGCCGCATTGTGTTGAATGAAAAAGACCTATGTAACGTGTGCTGAGCGAATTGACAATATCAATTCCTTTATGCTCAACCGCAAAGGCATTAGTGTGATCGTGTCCCGTAAACATTGCAAGCACGTCGCCTTTTTCAACCATTGCATCAAACTGACCGTAATTTTCATAACCCGGACAAGGGTATTCTCTTATCGTGCCGTAATTCACACGGTCAGGGTCAAACATATAGTATTCATCTTTGTTATATAAATGCTTGTATGAATAGGATTTCCACGAATCAGATTTCTGAAGTGCATCATAGATTTCGCCAACGATTATGTGCTGAAAAACAAGAGAATCCACTTTTTCTCCGCTGTTGTCTGCCTTAAGCTTATCGGATATCTGTTTATACCATTCAATCTGGTCGGGTTTAACGCAGCTGTATCTTCCCTCTTCATCATAATCGCCCGAGTCAAACACCCAGAGGTTGAATTTCACCTTTTCTCCGTCGGATGAAAGCACGGGAATATTGTATGTACCGCAACCCGAAAGAGATTCGCCGTCATCAACGGAAACTGAACAGGAAAATGTGTTGTAATATGCCATCAGGTCTTCTCGTGACATTGCCCCCTGCTCAGAATCATGATTGCCGAAGGTTACCGCAACGGGAATATTCCTTGAATCAAAAATATTCATCAATGCATTTATCAGTTTCTTCGTATCTTCTGCGTTGTCACAGTTCAGAACGATATCACCCGTCAGCATAACAATATCAGGTTTTTCCGCATCGCAAGCTCTCTCAACCAACCAGATTGTCGGGTCGAGGTTATGGTTATGTTTGAGATGAGTGTCGGTGATATGCAGAATTTTAAGTTTTCCGTTTGAGTCGAACTTAATTGTTTTGTCTGTTTTGTTCTGACTGTCTGCAGGATTATAATTTACTCCGCTGTATTCGGGTCTTATTGAAAGCAATAAAATTCCTGCTATTACAACAGCCAATGCAATTGAAATTATTTTCGCAATTCGTTTCATCATTATCGCAGCCTCCGACTAAACCAGCACTCCGTCACAACGGTCAACTTCGTGATGAATTATTTGTGCATTTCCCCCGGCGAGTGTGCGCAGGGAGTCGCCCTCAAAACGGTAGGTTGTCCATTCGTTCATCGGTTCGGCACCGAGAGACAGATAAAAATCAATGCTGGGTTTGTTCCAATCAAGGCACCACCACTCGAGTCTGCCACAGCCTCTTTCAACGGCTATACGCGCCAGCTCTTTAAGCAGACCTTTACCGTGTCCGTGACCACGGTATTCAGGCATTACGAAAAGATCTTCAAGATAGATTCCGGCTCTGCCAAGGAAGGTGGAAAAATTGTGAAAGAACAAAGCAAAACCCACTTCTTTATCATCTTCCAAGGCGAATATAACCTCTGCCTTATTCTTTTTAAAAATCCATTCACGGAGTAAATTTTCATCAGCGATCACTTTGTCGGACATCTTTTCGTATTCCGCAAGTTCTTTTATAAAACCAAGGATAAGACCTGCATCCTTTTCAGTGGCAAATCGAAAATTTTTATCGTTCATAATAACCCTCACCTCATTTGTATAGCTTTTAATATTTCTTTATCTGCCGGTGTAATCCATTTAATATCATTGTGTTCCAATTTCTGCGGTACACCTTCTGTGATAGTTGCATTGAATAACGTTAAATGAACTGTAATGTCCGGATATTCATAGAGCACATCAATAAATTCATCACCAACAAACTCCCACAGCAATGCACACAACTTGTGCGCAGACCTTTTGCAAATCATAAATTTGTCGTTATCCCCTATAAGTGCTGCTAAGTTCAGTAATAAAATCTGCTTTTCCGTGAGTATAAAAAGTTTCTCTGATCAGACGTCGTTCTCTTTATTACCAAGCTGATAAAATGCTACTGCGGAAGCAGCGGCAACATTCAGCGAATCAACACCGTGATACATTGGTATTTTCACGGTAAAATCGCAGTCGGATATGGTCTGATCAGAAAGTCCGTCACCCTCTGTTCCCATAATGACGGCAAGCTTCTCTTCATCTGTCAGTCTTGAGTCATTGATAGAAAGAGAATTATCCTTAAGCGCCATAGCTACGGTTTTAAACCCGAGAGCCTTTATTTCATCAAGACTGTCATCGGTTAAAAACGTCCAATCAATCTGAAACACGGTACCCATACTGACTCTTGCGGCACGTCTGTAAAGAGGATCGGAGCATCCTGGGGTGAGGATTACCGCATCCATTCCAAGTGCAGCAGCCGAGCGGATTATGGCGCCCACATTTGTCGGGTTCATAACCTTATCCAGTATAACTATTCTGCTTTTGTTTTCACAGATTTCTCTTACGTCGGGCAGAGGTTTTCGTTTCATAGCACACAGCATACCTCTCGTAAGCTTGAAGCCTGTCAGCTGCGTCAGAATATCAAATTCCGCACAAAAAACAGGAACGTCTTTTATTCTTGCAAGAATCTGCTTGCCTTCGCCCTCAATGTGCCTTTTTTCCATAAGGCATGAGACAGGTTCGTATCCTGCATCAAGAGCACGCTCGATGACCTTCGGACTTTCTGCTATAAACAAGCCTTTTTCAGGGAACTCTCTGTTCAGCAGCTGAACCTCGCTTAACCGTGCATATACATCCAGCTCGGGTGCAAGGAAATCTGTTATTTCTGTAATTTTATTCATGATATCTCCATTATGTTGAAATGTATATTTTAGACTTATAATCTTTCTCATTATAATTCCCTTCGTCTGCTTTTGCAACACTTGAATTGACGCTGAACATAATATATAATTTAAGTGTATCAAACAGAAAGCTGTGATGAAAATGAAAAAACTTAAAATTATTCTCTCTGTTTTTCTTGTGCTTGTAATTATTGCAGGAGGTTATGTGGGCAATATGTTTGGCGTTTTTGACGGTGGCAACTACGGCGGATATTCGCTGAAAAACACACAAGCCAATCCCCATAGTCCCATAAGCGAAAAAACCGTTATATTTCTCGGAAGCTCCGTAACATTCGGCTACGGTTCGCTCGGTGTCAGCTTTGCTGATTTTCTTGAAAAAGCCGACGGCATAACCGCAATCAAAGAAGCTGTTTCGGGCACAACGCTTGTTGATGTAAAAAGCAGTTCTTATGTTTCAAGGATGAAAACCATCGATAAGAACATCAAAGCTGATGCGTTTGTCTGTCAGCTTTCTACCAACGACGCAACCAAGGAAATGCCGTTAGGTGAAATTTCCGACAGCTTCAGCATAAATGATTTTGACACGCAGACCGTTGCAGGAGCAATTGAATACATAATCGCTTATGTAAGAGAAAACTGGAATTGCCCCGTTGTATTTTACACTCAATCAAAATATGATAGTGTTCACTACTCCGAAATGGTTGAGCTTCTTTTGGAAATTCAGAAAAAATGGGATATATACGTAATTGATTTATGGAACGATGAAGTGATAAACTCCATAACTGATGAGCAAAGAAACCTTTATCTGGTTGACCATATTCACCCGACAAAGGCAGGTTATAAAGAATGGTGGCTGCCGAAATTTCAGGAGTGCTTGTATCAGATTTTCAAATAGTCTGTTGTTACGGTGCAGTTTATAATTATCTATCTGTGTCCCAAACTAAAAAACATTTTATGCAATAAAGGATGACACCAATAAAAAACACCGCAGTCGGTACGAAAAAGTATCAACTGCGGTGTTATTCTGTTTAAACTGTTGCATCTGCAGGAGCGTTTTCGGGCAACCAACCTGTAAAACCAAGTTCGGGCATCGCAGTAATACCTGCCAATGTTTCATCACCGAGAACAGTTCCGCAACCGAAACCGACACAAGGCACTTTGACTCCGTTGGAAAGAACGAATGCATCTGTCAGTTTGTTCATTTCAATTGCTCATTTACATAGTCTGTTTAAATTATATCATCCAAACCGCAAAAGGACAATATCGCGCCAGGCTTCATCGAAGAATTTCGCAATCTGTTCCGATTTGTTCAATCTTAACGGATGATGATTTGCCATTTAATTTTACGGTTATTGTATTGCCGTTTCGTACTGCACTCACCGTGAGGACGACATTACCGTCGGTGTCGCAAACCGTGCGCAGAGCTTCAGCACCGTCAGCAAGGTTATAGATGCGTAACGTCAGATTTTCGGTGTAGTCATAATCGGTTTTGTCGTCACATCCGCCGATTGGCAGAATTGTATTCTCACGGACAAACACAGGTAGTGAGAAGAAATCAAAATTATCTCTGCGCCACGAGCCGCCGTCAACTGATTCGTTTGTTAGCAGATGTGCCCACTTACCCTTCGGCAAGTAATAATCAACCGTACCGTCTCTGCTCATAACAGGAGCAACGAGAATGCTGTTGCCAAGCATATATTGGCGGTCGCAATCCTCACAGCCGAGCTCGTCAAATTCAAGCATCATCGCCCTCATCATCGGAATACCGGTTTCGTGAGCCTCAACAGCGTGAGCATAAAGATACGGCATAAGCCTGTTTTTTAGCTTGGTGAAATGGCGACAGACATCAACAGCTTCATCACCGAAAAGCCAGGGCACACGGTAGGAATCCGAGCCGTGAAGCCTTGAATGAGAGCTTAAAAGCCCGAAGGCAAGCCAACGTTTATAAATATCGGCAGGAGCAGTACCCTCAAAGCCGCCGATATCGTGGCTCCAGAAGCCGAAGCCCGAAAGGCAAAGGCTCAGACCACCTCTGAGTGATTCGGACATCGAAACATAGGTTGAGTCACAGTCGCCGCCCCAATGAACGGGATATTTCTGTCCGCCGACGGTTGCACTCCTTGCAAATACACAGGCTTCTTTTTCGCCCTTAACTTCCTGAATCACCTCAAAAACAACTTTGTTATAGAGATATGCGTAATAGTTATGCATCCATTCGGGGTCACTGCCGTCATAATAGACAACATCTGTCGGAATGCGCTCGCCGAAATCGGTTTTGAAGCAGTCAACGCCCTGCTTCATAAGCCTGCGCAGATGGTTTTTATACCATTCAACCGCATCGGGATTTGTGAAATCCACAACACCCAGACCTGCCTGCCACAAATCCCATTGCCATATATCGCCGCCCGGTTTTCTGAGCAGATAACCTTTTTCTGCCGCCTCATCAAAAGCTGCACTTTTCTGACCAAGATACGGATTTATCCAAACGCAGATTTTCAGTCCCTTTTTGTGCATTCGCTCAAGCATTCCCTCAACATCAGGGAACACATCTTTGTCCCATTCAAAGCCGCACCATTCATTTTCTTTCATCCAGTAGCAATCAAAGTGGAATACGCTTAACGGAATATCTCTTTCAGCCATTCCGTCAACAAATCGTGTGACGGTTTCTTCATCATAAGAAGTAGTGAAAGAAGATGACAGCCATAAGCCGAAAGTCCACGCAGGAGGAAGCGCGGGTCTGCCCGTGAGTGCTGTATAGCGTGACAAAACGCCCTTGCGGTCAGGTGCGCCGATAACGATAAAATCAAGCCTTTCGCCTGGTATGCTGAACTGCACCTTTGTGACAGCCTCCGAGCAGACCTCAAAGGAAACGGGACCCGATTCATTAACAAACACACCGTAGTTGCGGTTGCTTATGTAAAACGGAATATTTTTATAGCTGATTTCGGTTGAAGTTCCGCCGTCCTCATTCCAGCAGTCAACCACCTGACCGTTGCGTACAAACGGCGTGAACCTCTCACCAAAGCCGTAGATTTTTTCGCCCACATCAACCTGAAGCTGACCTCGCATAAAGTTGCCTTCGGGAGAGGTAATATAGCTGAGCATTGACGTGCCGTAACGTCTGCCGATTTCGGTAAGCTTTCTGTCTTCATAATAATAGACAAAGCTGCAAGGCGTTTTTTTGCCGATTACAAGCTTTGTGTTGCCTGATTTAACGGTTATTTCATCATCGTTTTCGCTGTATTCAAGCACAATACGCTTATCATCGATTTCAAATTTAGGATATTTTCTTCTGTCGCCCTTAAAATGCACCGTCTGCATGCGAATCATATCGGGCTGCGGAGAAGAAATAATTATCTCCTGAGCAGGGCCGCCCATACTGCGGATATCCTCGCGGTAAGGAACAACAAAAAGATAAAGCTGAGTTTTGTCCTCCGAAAGGCTGACCTTGCGTATCTGCTCGCAGTTATATGTCTGAACACCGGGCTTGAGAACCCATTGACCTATATTGAATTTCATACCAAAACCTCACATAGATTAATTGTTACTATCAAGTATTTTCTATGGCAATTTTTATGACACCGTCAAGTTTGTTTTCAAAAATGTTATATGCTTTTTCGATTTCAGAAAGCCGGAATGTGTGGGTAATCAGCGGAGTTGTGTCAATCTTGCCCTGCTCGATGAGTGAGAGGATTTCGTCGCAGTCGCAGCCGTCAACACCGCCCGTTTTGAATATCAGATTCTTGCCGTACATATCGGGCAGAGGAAGACTCTGCGGTTTATCGTAAAGCGCAACAACGGTGACAATCGCATTCGGTCTTGCACACTCCCACGCAAGTCGGAAAGTATCTTCTGCGCCTGCAACTTCAAGCACAACGTCAGCACCGCCGTGGTCGGAATTTCGGAGCACAAAATCCTTGCAGTTTTCAGGCTCGCAAACAAGCACATCGGGATAATGCGACTTCACAAAATCAATGCGGTTTTTGTCCTTTTCGCAGACGATAATTCTCTTCGGATTTTTGAGCATAACACAAAGCAAAGTGCATATACCCGTCGGACCTGCGCCGATAATCAGCACGGTATCATCGGGAGTAATCTCCAAAATTCGTGTTGCCCAGAATCCCGTTGCAAGAACGTCGCCAACGAACAAAGCCTGCTCATCGGTAACGGTATGGGGAATTTTGTTAAGTCCCATATCAGCGTAAGGCACACGGACAAACTCGGTCTGTCCGCCGTCAATTCTGCAACCGAGCGCCCAACCGCCGTTTTTGTCGGTACAGTTGTTTACAAAACCCTTCTTGCAGAAGAAACACTCTCCGCAGAAGGTTTCAACGTTAACCGTAACTCTGTCGCCGACTTTGACATTCTTAACATCAGCACCGACAGATTCAACAACGCCGACCATCTCGTGACCGACAGTAATACCGGGAACGGCACGTGGTACAGAGCCGTGTTTGATGTGCAAATCGCTTGAGCAAATACTGCTCAGCGTAACACGCACAACCGCATCACGGCCGTCAATCATCTCCGGCTTCGGCTTGTCCACAAGCTCAAATTTTCCGTGTTCTTTGTATGTATAAGCTATCATATCAATACTCCGTTAACTGTTATAACCCATGTGTTTTTATACTATAAATTATTTTTAAGTCGTTCTATTGCTTCGATAGCGTTTTCTTCGCCCATTTCAGCTGCTGTTTGGTAATAATCCTTTGCTTTTTCAATATCTTTCGCAACAAATTCTCCTGTTTCATACATCCATGCGATATTTGTATATCCAAAGGCATCTCCGAGCTCTGCTGCCCGTTCATATAAAACAAAAGCTCTGGCACTGTTCGCCTTACAGCCGATACCTAATGCGTACATCCTGCCGAGATTGGTGCAACAGTACATTTCATCCAAAAAAGCGCCTTCCTTATAATATTTAATGGCACTCTCATAATCTACAGGACCTACCAAACCATTTTCTGCGTAATAACCAAGATAAAAGCACGCAGAAAAATTGCTGTTGGCGTCATACAGTTTTTTGAAAATATTGTATGCGGCATTGTAGTCTTTTTCAATGCCCCAGCCCCAATGAAGCATATTGCCAACATTGAAAATACCTTTTACATTCCCAAGTCTTGCCGCTTGAAGATACCAATACCAAGCTGCTTCGTATTCTTCTTTTGATTCATGGATATTGCCCAAATTAACCATAGCACAGCTTGATCCTTTGGTGGCTGCTTTGTAAAAATACCCCGTAGCTATTTGTTCATCTTTTGGCACGGCATATCCGTTCAGGTGCATCCATCCAATATTGTTCAAAGCGGTTTCGTCGCCTTTCTTGGCAGCATCTTCATAACACATCAAAGCATATTCGTAGTTTTGAGAAAAACCTTTAATGCCCTTTTCAAATGAGTAACCTAAATTTGTAGCAGCTTCAGGGAGAAGCATTGATATATTTATATCGACTTTTGTGTTTCCGTCATCCAAGGTTAAAAAGACTTGTCCCATATTTCCTCCTGTATACAAACAAAACGAATAATTCTATATTATTTTGTTGGCAGCAATTTCCTTTGATAGTTTAACAAGTTCACAGATTGCGTTTAAAGCTTCATCAACTTTTGAAGTGTTTTCTTCGAAACCTTCTTCGTAGTCAATCGGAGTTACTGCTATACGGATCGATGCAGATTTACCTGCCTGCACAACATTCATTCTTTCGGTCATAAACTCATACACTCGGGAAATCAGCTCTTCTTTTGTTGTGTGTCCGAATTGCAAATCACAAAAGCCTTTGTTGGCTTTGAAGACAACTGCGACATTATTCATAACTGTAGGATAATAACGCCACCAAGCGACACTACCAAGCGGGAGTCCCGGATACTCTGCCTTTTGATATTCGTTCATCTTCTCACAAAACTCAATCATCTTTGTGTTCGCTTCATACTGATAGCCGTTTTTCTGGTCGGTGATTGCTCTTTCAATTAATGCCAGCTTATATTTCGAACGAATGTCATTTTTTGATACAAAAAAGTCACGCAACTGTTCGTATTTAACCCGATGCGGATATTTTTTAGCCTCTGTATTTACTTCAAGATATTTTTCAGGAGCAACAATCAAAACAGAATAGCTGTAATATTCTCCTTCGGCAATGTCTTTTTTTGCTCTGTTGTGGTAACGTCCGCTTTGATCAGGCATAGCTAATGCATCAATTTTATCTTCAATATGTAATGCGTGGCGTTTACCATTGATGTTTAGAATGAAAACTATATCCGATTCGCCAAATTCTGCATCAGTTTTTGAATGAATAGCAGCTTCAACAGCATATTCTTCGTTAATGCCTGCAGCATCAAGAAAGATTTTTGCAAACTCCGGGTCAGAAATAAATTCTTCAAGTATCAGTAAATCAATATCACGTTCAAGTGTCGTATCAATCGTTATGTTCATAAACTCACCATTTCAACTCTCGTTTTGTATTTGTGATGCTATTTGACGTGCAGTAATCCGTACTCGTATCTGTGTTATGCGAGTAATTATATCAACACTCCGTCGCAATGGTCAACTTCGTGCTGGATTATCTGTGCAGGGAAACCTGTGAATGTTTTTATACGAGTCTGGAATTCAGCCGTCTGCCACTGCACTTTTATAGTTTTATAACGCTTACACTTTCGGGGACCTCCGAGCAGAGAAAGACAGCCTTCTTCTGCATCGTAGGGACCCGATTTTTTAATTATCTCGGGGTTAAACATAACCATATATGTACCGTCATTATCAAAAGCGATAATGCGTTTATGCACACCGATCATATTTGCCGCCATACCGACACAGCCGTCTTTGTGGGCAGTGAGTGTATCCAGCAAATCCTGTGCCACCTGCAAATCTTCTTTTGTTGCAATCTCCGATTTAATGCTTAGCAAAATCGGGTCATGAATAAGTTCCTTTATCATGTTAATCCTCATTTCTCGTTTGTTTCATCAGGCAATCATCCTATTTCTTCGGCTATCCACGCCATAAGAAGATTCACGATTTTTTCTTGTTGAACGTCGGACAAAGCTTTGCCCTGAGGGACTTTATACCATTTTTCAAGGCAGCCCCTGCAACAACAAGCACAGGCGTGCTGTGCAACAAAGACAGGGTGACCGCGCATCGGAGTCTGCTTGCCGTCATTGGGCGGATACGCAGGAGCAAGTCGTGTGCGGACAAAATCCTGCGCGTGTTCTCGAACAACGTCCATACCCTTTTCGGCAACGTATGCTCTCTCTTTTTCGGATAAGTGAAAACCTGCCCTGAATTTGGATTCTTTTAATTTTATTAAAGCTTCGTTAATTGTAGGCATATCAATTCTCAAGACTCCAGCCGTAGTCTGCGTGATAAATCATCTGCTTTGTCATACCGCCGTCGATGCAGATATTTTCGCCGGTGATAAAACCTGCCATATCAGAACAAAGATAAAGCACCATATTTGCAATATCGGGGGGATTGCCGACTCTGCCTGCAGGCTGCTGTGTTGCATCGGGGCCTTCATATACGGTGTAATTATTATCAATCCAACCCGGTGAAATCGAATTCACACGCACCTTGCCCGAAAAGCTGACGGCAAGGGCATGAGTAAGTGCGGCGATTCCGCCTTTTGCGGCAGTATAGCTCTCGGTCTGAGGCTGACTCATTCTGTCACGGGATGAAGAAATGTTGATAATGCTTGCGCCCTCTGCGAAATGCGGAGCAAAGAGCTTTGAAAGATATAAAGGTGCGGTAACACCGACCTTGAGAGCGTATTCAAAATCCTCATAGCTGCCGTTATCAATACCGCACATTTTGGGTGCGGCGTTGTTGATAAGATAATCAACGTGACCGTAATCGGCGATTACCTTTTGAGCAAATGCTTCAAGCGTATTTTTGTCTGCAAGGTCGCCGACAAAATAATCGTTCGGGAGCAAGTCTATTACGCATACGATAGCACCTGCCTCGCGGAACTTTTCGCATATGCACTTGCCGATACCCTGCGCTCCGCCGGTAACAACCGCAACTTTGCCTTTGAAATCAAACATTTTCTTTCTCCTTCACTATAATAATTATTTACTATAAACGCTGATTATTTTTTTCAATATCTCCGTATCTGCCGGGCAAAAATCATAATCTGGTATTTCTGACGGTGTAATCCATTTGATATCATTGTGTTCTAATTTCTGTGGCACACCTTCAGCAATGGCTGCGTTAAAAAGAGTCAAATGTACTGTTATATCAGGGTACTGATGAACAACATCAATAAATTCATCGCCGACAGATAAAGTAATATCAAGTTCTTCTCTGCACTCACGGATAAGTGCCTGCTCTTTGGTTTCTCCGGGCTCAACCTTACCGCCAACAAACTCCCACAGCAAAGCACAGGATTTGTGCGCAGGTCGCTGACAAATCATAAACTTGTCATTATTCCAAATTAAAGCCGCTACAACTTCAGTCATATTTCCTCAATTCCTAAACTTTTCAGATATTGATGAGTG
Organism: Acutalibacteraceae bacterium; assembly: GCA_045637465.1. Classification (GTDB taxonomy): domain Bacteria; phylum Bacillota; class Clostridia; order Oscillospirales; family Acutalibacteraceae; genus UBA8612. The sequence continues at coordinate 54,825 of JAZTZM010000003.1, forward strand.
CCATCGTAAAACTCCGGCAAACGAGTGTTATCCTCCCAAAATCCGCTTAAAGTTTTGTTCGGATTACCTGTAGGAACACAAACAACTACAAGAATAAGTATAGTACTTTACAAACGGTTTTTCAACAATAAAATAACAACGTATCTCCAAAGAAAGAACTAAAAATAAAACACCACGAAAGCCGAAACTTCCGAGGTGGATTTTGAGAAATATGAAATTATCTTTTTGAGAACTTGAATGCGAAAAAGCCAACCTATTTTTACTCGTTATAACTTGTTTTAACTTAAAAAACCGCCCAGTTTGTAATTACGTTTCACAAAACAAGGCGGTTTTTGTAGTTTTTTATAACCTGTCAAAGCTCTTCTGATGCTGTTCAAGCCTGAAACGTTGGCTTTTTTGTGCAGTGTTTCGCTCTGCATTCACTTACTATTTATTAATTACTTAACTATATCATACTATTCCATTTGTCAGAATTTATCAATCTGCTAATCAGTCGTTTTTAGATTATACAGATTTATTGGATTTCAAATCCCTTGTTGTCAAAAGTATTACTCGTGCCGTCGGGATATTCAATTCTGAACAACTTGCCTAAAGGGTAGCCGCATTCGTCTTCTTCGTAAGTTACGCAAAGTTCGCCTTCAAAATCGATGGTTTTCGTTTTATCCTTAATTATAATTATCGGATTACCGAAATACTCACGAATGAATGTAAGACGGTATTGGTTTAATTTCTGGGCAAATTCTTCTATTACAACTCCTTTTGCTGTTTCATATATATTAAACACCAAATATGCTGGGTCGTCTGTTAGTGTTTCGCCCGTATATGTGTCAAGCAATTCTTTTTTATCAGGGCGCCGGAGCTCAATATATCCTTCTTTAAAATATCGATAACAGTCATACTCTTCAGTAAGATATCTTGGCTCTGACAGATATGCACAAACTGTAATTCCGTTGAGTTCGGTTTTCTGCAGAATGAAATTTCTCCCATACGCACCGAGTGTGTGAATGAAGTCGTATTCACAAGGTATTTCTACCTGTAAATCATAGTAAAAATCATCTTCGGTATATGCGGGATGAATCAGACCCATTTTATTGTTCTTTATTACAATATACACACCATTGCCTGTATACGTTATATTATCGTATTCAAACTCAATCAACATCTCTTCTTGTGTTTGACTGAAAACGCCCATCTTGCCGTCTTTTTCAGATATATAGGCAAATTCCTGATCACCATACGGATAAAAATCGAGACTTTTGATTATCTGTACAACACGGTAACTGACTCCGTCAACCGTAATTTCCAATGTGTTGTTTTTCATTGTGTTTACCCCATTATATTTTGGTTTATCAATAAATATCAACAGTATTATTTAATAACAAATAAAGAATGTGATTTTGTTTGAAGTGTTATAATCGGAAAAGCCATAGCTTGATCGGGAATCGAAGCAATGAATAAAGATATGTATATAATCAAATATCTGCTCTTGATTTTCAGCCGATACAAGAACTTCAAGGTATTTTCTGTCAGTTTCTTTTGAAATATTTTCAATCGCCTGATCAAATGGCAAAACTGCGTCGGCTCCTGAAGTTGCGGTATACCACAAAGAATTACCACATTCGTGTTGTGTAAGAACTTTGTTCCGAAACTCCTCAGTGGTGATATGGTTATATGGAGTGTTATTCTTGTTGCAGTATTCAATAGCTTCTGCTGCCGTAATTTTTTTTAAGTAGTTATTTAAAATCATTGATATCACCTTTCAAAATAATAACCATCTCTTGAGGTAAGAATACCAGAAGAGATGGTTTGTTTTTGGTGCATATCAGTTTTGTGCTGTTATTTGTTTCAGCGTTAATTCGTCTTGGTTGCCGGCGTAAAACTTTTGCAGTACATCTGCAAAAAGTTCGTCTTTGGTAGTACGGTAAAACAAAGTCATACTTGAACACAGTTTGAGATTATCCGGATAGCCGAACACTATGAGAGGATCATTTGATTCGCACTCAAGAAGAACACGGCATATTACTCTCAGATTTTCTCCGAGATAGCTATCTTCATAAAACAGTTTTGCTTCATCTGTGTTTTCAAGTCCATAGTAAACAGCAGTAGAGCTGTAGCCCAAAGACTTAAGCTGCGGGAAAATATACCACATCCAATGTGACTGTTTTCTGCCTGCTTTGATTTCTTCCAAGGCAATATCAAAGAACTGATTGTGCGATTCGTAAAAACGGGAAATGTTCATATTTTTTACAATAATCTGTAATTATTTTTGCTTTTCTCTCAATAAGTCAATAAGCTTTTGAGTATCATTTTCTGATATAAACGGAACTTTTCTTGTAGATGCAAAATAAAAATGCTTACTTAGTTCTTTTTGTAATTCTTGAGGTGTTATGTATATCGAATCGTATTGGTTATTAATCGGGAAAACAACAGGCTCAACTTCGCAATATCTTCCGTTTGCGATTTTTTTGGGTTCTGATTTGACCTTTCCTATTGCAATTATACCTTTCCCTTTTGAGTAATAAAGAACATAGTCATCAAGATTAAATGAATTAATATATTTGCTTGCGTCACCCCATGCAATAATTTGTTTTTTGTCCAGCATTTCTTTTTCTCCGCTGAGACTAAACTTTTTGTTTGTATCGAATATTATTCCTTTACAACTGCTTGTGATTCTTTTGTTGCTTTCCTGACCTAAAAATTCAACCCACATTTTTATGCTTTTTGATACTATATTATCTGAATCTTCTGAACATGCAAAATTATAAAGAACAGTAGGATCTGCCTTGTGTATATTACCATCATTCTCATACTTCTCAAAATTAAGGACATTGCCTTCAGTGGTTAAAAGCCATACTTCACCATCTAAATCTTTGTAGTTTTCAGCATCTATATTAATATTGCCTTTTTTTACCTGTATATATATATGCTTTCCGTCTTTTGGGTTTATTAAAACACATTCATAATTTGGTGTACTGTTTTTATTGCTTGATGGCACACAAATATATCCGCGTTCTTTATACAACCAAAAATACAACAAATCCTCACAATCGTCTGTTGAAAGAAGAGAATAAAAGTTTTTCTCCGTCAGTTCAAGTTTAATATCATAGTGAGTTGTTTTTGTTGTATTGTTGTAAAGAAGCTTGCTGTAGTCTTCAATACCGCTTTTGTTAATTTTTTGGAAGGCTGAACCCATAATAAAAGAAGTTGAAACAGCTCCCGGTACACAGCTTTCATCGCTTTGAGCGTTGACTTCTTTCCAAGAAATTTCAGTTAATTGGTTGCATGCATCATGATCAATAGCATCATCACATGTGTTAAAAATCCACTTTGAGTTTTCTGTCACTCTTGCAATATAGTATTTTCCTTCTTTGTTACGTATCCAAATAAGATCATCTGCTTTAACTTGTTCGGCCAACCTTTTTATACTGCCATAACTGGTATAAAGCTTATCAGCATAATTACAATATTCTTCAAATGTTTTGATGCTCTTGCGTTCGGCATTTGGTATGCCATTCAAACTCCAACCAAGAGCTGCAACATTATTACTTATGCAATAATCAGCAATCTTTCCTGCTGCTGTATTTGTCTGCAATCTCCATACTGCCATAATAATTCTCCTTTATTTATTATATCTCTCTGCGGCTTTGCGCAGTTCGTTGCCTATTTCTTCTCTTAATGCCTGCGGTTCGATTACCGTGATGTGCGGTGCGTACTGCAATGCCCAGAATTTCATTGCCATTGCGCTGACTCTTACCTCTGCGGTGACTTCGTCTTCTGTTTCGTCTGAAAACTTTACGTCTTTGCCGAACCAGTCGATAATTTCGCCGACTATGTATTTCTTTGCAATAAACTTAACTCTGACAGTCTCGTCGCTGAACATATATATGTGCTCTGCCATATGCTTGGGCAGGTCGAGTCCGGCTTCAAGTCCTTTAACCTTCTTTTTCGGTTTGACAGGGGTATCAAGCAGCTTGATATCCGTAATCATATCAACACGATAGTTGGCGAGATTGTCATATTTATCGTAGTTACAGACAAGGTAATACCTGCCGTTGGTCGCAACCATCTGATAGGGGTTGATTATGTAAACTCTGTCTTCGCCGTTACTTGACTGACGCGGATGAAGCTTTTTGTCCGTACCGTAGCGGTTATACTTGAAGCTTACCTGTCTGCCGTTGCTGATTGCTTCGTCAAGCACTTCGATAGTGTAAAACAGCTCTTTATTCTGCGGCAGATTTTCGGGAAGATTGCAGATGTGCTTCACCTTTGAAAGAAAATATTTGTTTGAAAGACTCTCGATTTTCTCAATCAGCTCTTTGCATTGTGAATACGGGATGTGCTTTGAAAAAAGCAGGCTGTCAATCAGCAGACGAAGCTCGGCATCCGTAAAATCACGCACAAAATAAAAATCGGAAAGAATGGAGCTTTCTTCCATCTCGCCTGTGTGCGGATTCTTAACCATTCGGGTTGTTTCACTGCATTCAATCTCAAAACCGTATGTAATCAGGTTCATAAGGTTGCGCTTGACAGCCTTACGGTCAACCTTCATATCGTGTTCTTTTTCGAGCAGCTCCGCAATCTTTTTCTGGCTCAGGCGATGATTCTCGTCGCTGTATTTCCTGAGCACAGCGAGAATGTTCATAATTATAAGCTTTTTCGGTTGCATGGAATCCATATCGATTACCTCCGTTTGTTTCAATATATCATTTGTGAACCTATTATGCAATAGCAGATGGGGCAAAATCGGTACATATACATCAACGTTGTCAAGACCCCGTAATTGAAGAGTGCGTATAGTATGACCTGTATCCTTCTTTTCGTTTTTGCTGTATTAAACTCAAAAACACAAGCTTACGTATTAATCTTGTATGCGTGTAATATCACGTGATTGATAATTAGATTCAGTGAACAGGCAGTTAAATCTTAAAACCTAAGATTTTTCGATTTGACTGTGGGGCTCAGACGAACTATAATAAACATGTGATCACGAGAACGGAGGCGATTTAACAATTGGAAGATATTCTGGCAGTAAGCAAAATTATCAAACGATACATAAAAATGCGAGGATACACTATCCAACAGGTTGCTGATAAACTTGATATGAATTATAAAACATTTGACGGTATTTTGAACAGAGATGCCGTTGATGCCAATCTGCTGTTTAAGCTTGCTAATTTGTTGGATATAGATCTGTGCTGGATGGCACAGTTGTATGAGAAACGACGTCCCATCAGTTTTTTAGAGCAATTTCAGATGTCACGGATGAATGCTGAGATGAGAGAAGAAGAGCTAAAGATTGTTTTACCTTGTCTGGATAGGCACATACAAGAAAATCCCAATAATATCAGTGATGTAAAAGCAGGTATAACGAGAGATTTTAATCAGCTGTTTTATCTTCTGGATGTTTTGCTTCCGGAAAACTATATCATAAGAATTTCTGTTGAGCGAAACAGGGAAAAATATTACTGTATGCCTATACAATCATCTGTACAATCAAGCTGTTTGGGACGCGGAAGAAATGCGACAACACAATTTTACGAAGGACATGAAATGTTAAAACGAATCATACTTGAAAGAAAGGCAGAGATAAATCAATGAATATTTTATTTTGTAATATAACCTATATGAATAAGTACATCGGAATAACCGATGAAGATGTGCCTAACAAAGGTGGTTCATGGGTAGAGGAAAACAAAAGCGCTCACGAACAATGGAATTTTTTGAATTATAACGGATATTGTTACGGTTTTGTTATGAATAACGGTCAGAAGTTTGCTATCGAAAGAATCAACAAAAACGCGGTAAACAATGCAACAATTGATGATGTTACTGTTGTTTGGTGTGCACTGAATGATAACAATGAAACCGTTATTGTCGGTTGGTTTGAGAATGCAACCGTATACAGATATTATCAGGATTCTGTTGTTACTCCTGTTTTTGGCATTGACCGTTGGTATTTCACAAAAGCCAAGTCGGAAGACTGTTATCTGCTTCCGGAAGCATCCAGAAGCTTTGTTGTTGGAAGGGCAGCCAAAGAGGGGACAGGCAAGGGTTTCGGTCAGCAGAATTATTGGTATGCAGAATCTTCATACGCAAGAGAAGAACTTATTCCGCAGGTAATCGATTTCCTGAATAATCATAAGCACGAGCGCATCAATCGTATTGATGAGGATTTTAATGCTCCTGAAAACTTATCGGATCCCCTTACAGAATCGGAATACAATAAAGCAAACGATCTTTTTGATAACAGCGAATATTTTGATTATCTTCCTTATGGATACAGATTATTCTATTTTACCCAAAATGCAGATTATGCTTATAATATTGCAACTGCTTTGGCTGCGCTTCATCAATACGAATCGGCAATAAACTGGTACAAAAAAGTAGTTGAAATAGAAGGCGACTCATGGGAAACCAATTCAAATTTTCCTTATCTGTATCAGCAATGCGAAATGTATGAAGAATCTACGAAAGCAGCAACAGAACTGTTTAAGTATAAAGAAACAGCTCCTGAAAGCGTCAAACATGAAATCTATTCTATAATTGCAGATAACAATTACTATCTCGGTAATATACAGGACGGAATCGAGTGGCTGAACAAAATACTTGCTGAAAGTACAGATGATATACTGTTAAAGCATACTGCATCTGTTAAAACGGAGTGGATGAATCTTATATAATTATGCTGTTGCTCATACAGGTGTAGTTTGGGGATTTCAATCGGGTATGTTTCAAATCAACAACATTATATTTTAAAGGAGTTGCCTCACTTCGTGAGACAGCTCTTTTTTCATGCTAAGCTACCAGAACATTGAGAAGAACAAATTTCTGACCCTTGTACTTGCTTTCAACCATCATTCGTGCGGCATATGCACCGTTGGCTGTGACTATTTCTTTGCCGTGAACATTGTTGATAAGAAAGACAACTTTCCATCTCTGCATTGAAATTCACCTCCCGTTACATTGATAAATCAACTTTAACAGAAGGTGTGGTATGTTTTGGGTACATACCATATCGTATCATAAATTTGTCAAAGTGAAGTCCGTTTTATGGGACTGATGTTTTGCTAAAATCTGTTATAATGACATCGAAATAACGGAAGGAAGGTAGTTATGGTACATTTGCGACAGTTTAAATTGGCATCAGATGGTGATGAATTCGGGATATTATCAAATGAACGCAGAACCTGTTTCAACGGAGTTTATCCACTGAAGATTTTTCCGCAAAAGGGTCTTGAGTGGATAGAGTTTGAAAACATAACTTGTTTTTACGGTTCAAATGGTTCGGGAAAAACAACTCTGCTTAATATAATCGGCGAAGAACTGAATGTTATCAGACACTCCGAATTCAGCAACAGTGCGTTTTTCGGAAGGTATCTTGAGTGTTGTGAAGCCTTCGGTAATGTACCTGAAACAAGTCAGTTCCTTTCAAGTGACGATGTGTTTGATTATGTAATGAATATGCGATATCTTAATCAGGATATTGATGACCACCGTGAGCAACTGATAAAAGGCTATGCAACAATGCGTAAGCGTGCAGGTGAAGACGAAGAATACCGCAAACTTCACGGGCTTGACGATTATGACCGTTGGAAGGAAACTCATGCTGCATTTAATAAAAACAAAACACAGTCAAAGTTTATCAACGAGCGTCTTGCAAGAAACATCGATATGTTTTCAAACGGTGAAACAGCATTGCGTTATTTTACTGAACATATCGACAGGGATGCGTTGTATCTGCTTGATGAGCCTGAAAACAGTCTCTCGATAAAATTCCAGCTTGATTTGGCAAAGTATATTGAGGATTCAGCCAGATTTTACAACTGCCAATTTATTATTTCAACGCACTCACCGGTTTTCCTGAGTATGAAAAACGCACTTATTTATAATCTGGATAAAGTGCCTGTAAAAACTGAAAAATGGACCGAACTTGAAAACATAAGAAAGTACTATGATTTTTTCAAATCACACGAAGCGGAATTTTAAAATGATTGAAAAGATTTAAAATTGTGATATATTGAATATGAGGTGAAATGAATGGCTTATACGAGAGAACAGATTATTAAAATGTGTGATGAAGCAATGAGAACTCCGTCAGCATTTTATAAAGAGGAATTTATCAATTACACCGGCAGAACAAATGAAGGCGAATTGTACAACGAAATTGTTGCAGAGTATGTGTGTGGGCACTTAAAAGAATTCGTTGGCGGAATAAAGAAAATATCAAGAGAAAATACATACAAAACTGCTAGCCATACCGGAAAGCATATACCGAGTAATTCAAGACAGGAAGAGAAGATTGCTGTTGAGATTTTTAATCAGAAACATTTTGATTATATCGGTGAAGTTATCGATTACCAGACACCTCTGAAAAACAAGAGAGATGAAGATAACGAAGGCGTAGGCAAAATAGATTTGCTTGCTTATGATGACCAAAAGCTATATATCCTTGAACTCAAAAAGCCTGACAGCGATGAAACGATGCTACGCTGCGTGCTTGAAGGATTTACTTATCTGAAAACGCTTGATGCGGAAAAGCTGTTAGTAGATTTTGAACTTCCTCTCAGCACCCGTGTCGTTGCCTGTCCGTTTGTTTTCTGGAATAGAGACCAACATAACGAAATGAAAGAAGACAGACCTTGGCTTAAAAGGGTTATGAAATTGCTTAACAGTAAGCCGTATTACATAAAAGAAGAAAAAGGAAAATATTTTGTAACAGACAAGGGGAAAGCCATGGGAAAATATAACAGTTCAGAACGTAGAATTAAACCTCTTATGAATGCAATTGAAGATAATCCTCAGAATTTCGAAAAGTTTTTGAGCGTTATTGGGCTCAGCGGTTTGGGTACACCCAAAGAATATTGTTATGCCGATAACCAATCAGGCAAAAAAGAAAAAGCATTGAAACCAACCAAAAATCACTTGTTGGGTTTGATAGAATATCTTTTTGATAAAAAAGCTGATAATTATCATGTTAGCGGTAAGAATCGTGTGGATTTATTGAATGGAGAAGAAGAGGCTAAAAAATCAGCAATATCTGAAATTGAGAAGAATTATGAGGAGTTACCCGGCAAAGCATGGTATATCTTTGAAGGTCATACATACCCTGATTTGTATATTGAAGGTGATGATTATATCATTGTTTGCGAGGGCAAATGGACTGAGTCTCATATTACTACGGAAACAACCTATTTAAAAGCTGACAATGGTGAGTACAGAAACCAGATGGTCCGGCATATTCAAGGTGCATTAAATCAAAATAAGAATAAAAAGATTTATGCTTTCTATATTGTTGACGAAAATTGTGGATACTTAGATCAATTGACAAAAGAGGCGTTTGAAAAACAAGTAGATAAGGAAACTATCTCTCTGGGATACAACGAAAAAAATGATGTTATATCATCGTATTGCGGATATACAACTTGGCAGGAACTCGCAAAGGTTATTGATGTGAAGTTTTTAACAAAAGATGAAATTGATAAATTGTCATAATCTGTGTACCTAAATAAAACCACCTCCTGAATTATAATGGAAAAAAATAATTCAGGAGGTGGTTTTTTGAATTTCAGAAAAGTTTTATTGTTGTTTTCTGCTGCTGTTTTGTGCTTTGGTTGTACGGCCTGCGGAGGAGAAACGGCAAAGGAAACATCTGCAACTGAAACAACTGTTCAGTATCAGACATCAGCAACAACTGCTTATACTCCGCAGGAGATACGTACTGAAAAGACGTATTAAACTCTTCAAAATCGCTCTTGCCTGATGCGTTACCCTGTAAATCTTTACTTTGTCTTACTTTCTCTTCAAAAAATCTGTCAACTCCGCCTTCGGCCGTAAATAAACTGAACGGCATAGCACCTCTCTGTTACAGAGATAAAATAATTATGAAACAATAATATCTTTTATATATCCTTATTTCAACATTTTATATTAATAATCAAAATCGTCGATATCATAACCTGCATCAGCAAGTGCTTCTGCACGCTCATCATCGTCCATAAGTTCAAAATCAAAAGAATCAATTCCTGCATCGTCAAGCGCATCTTCGAGCTCGGTTGTACCGCCAAAGCCTGAATATTCGTAACTGCTTATTGAACTGATTGTACTGCTTTTTTCTGCCTTTTCCGCTTCGTCCATCATATGCATAAAGAACGAAAACTCAGCCGCCTTTTCAAATGAATTCATTTTACCATCGTGGTTGAAATCAAACATACCGCCGAATAAACCTTTATCAAACATAAATCTGTCTCCTTTTAAATTGTTTTTAAAAATAAGACTCACTTGCTTTTATACCATTATCCTCTAAAAACTTAATAAGTTCCTTCAGATAAACAAGTCTTGCATAGTTGATAGTCGGATTTTCTTCGTCGCCAAAATCGCCTCCGACACTCTCATAACTTTCCTCGCAATAACACATATGCAGCAGGTAACCCCAGTCCAAAAGATCACGATATTCGAGAAATAGTTTTTGAAATGTTTCAAGAGGTTCATAATTGGACATCAAATCAATTAATGTAAAATCATCTTTCATTTACTCATCTCCTTAAAGTATCACTTGCTCGCTATCTCGAGTACAAACTCGCCCTCGGAATTTATTTTAAGGGTGAGTGTTTTTATATACTTATCAAACAGCATATCTTCTTCCGCCTTTGAAACACCTGCTCTGCACGAACGAAGAACAGAGGTTAAAAGCTCCCTTGCATTGCCGAGGAGGAAGCGCTCCTTAATTATTCTTTCAAGCTCCCATCTGAACACGAGGTTGAAGAATCTGTCATCGTCGGGAGTTATGAATTTATCAAGGTAGCAATAGAATACATCTTTGTTGCGCAGGAGATTCTTGAATTCGTGTCCGCACTTTTCGCTTTCAACCATAACGAGATATCTGACGTCGTCTGTTGAATCGATTACCGACCAGAAATCCGAATCGCTTGAAACGAGGATGATTGCATCAACATCGTCCTTGTAAATTGCTTTTGAAACACCCATAACAAGTCTGTGGTCAACAAGCGATTTGTTTTCCATAATACGCTCAACGGGTATTGTTTCAACCTCTACGCCGTAGGTGAAGTGCTTGAGCATGGTCCAGGCTTTGGTGGTATATTCGCTGTCGTAATAAACTACAATTTTGTCGATCTTTTCAATTTCATAATCCTTAAGGCTTTCGATTGCGGAAGCAAACCTGTAAGGGTCAGCGTTTTCGCCGTCGATAAAAACCTGGATTTTTGATGCTCGGTTTATAAATTCATTTATGTTGTTTTTCACATTGTCGCTGGCGTCGCACACTCTGTCGTTATCATTGAAAATCTCGTGGCCGTTTTCGTAAATTACGTTGAGCAGGTCACGGTCTGTTGAAAGAATATAGCCGTAATCTGCAGGTTCACGCCAGTTGAAATATCTCTGAAACGGATATAAGCTGAGATTGCTCTGGAACTTTTTTGATTCTTCTTCAATATTTGCAGGCATTATAAACATTGCTCTGATGTGTCTGAAGCGTACCCATTCGGGGAAAAGCTTTTCGATCCTGTCAATTCTTTTAAGGATTTCGTTGTTTATTCTTTTAAGATATTCGTTGATGTCGGAATTGCCTGTGATGATGTAAATTGACATTCTGTTAAGCACTTTGAAATCATCTCTGAACATTTCCGTTTTATCAAGAGGTGTAAAAGTGGTGTTCATATTTCTTAAATTTCGGCTTACCTCTCTGAAATTCAGTATAAGATTTGAACGGATGTTGTTAAGATGTCTTATTGCAACAGCGTCCTCGTTCTTTTCAAGTGCTTCTTTTATCGGCAGGTACTCTTCAGGAGTTTCAAGACGCTTCATCAACGATGCGTGGCTTACGCCGAGCAGGAAGCCGACGGTAAGCGCAATGTTCTTTGAATATTTTCTGTAGCCTGATTTATCCGCTATTTCGGGCAAATCAATGTTTTCTTCAATTACAACGTTTTTGAGATCTTCAAGGCTGGTGCATCTTACCATAACTTTTTCTCTCCTCTTTCTTTGTTTGACCATATTATAGCAAGCTTTGTGTACAATAAAACTCCCTTTAAGAGCACAAAACCCAAAAGACCGCTGATTTTTCACAGCGGTCTTTTGAGAGAAAAGAGGTTATTGTTATTTACAAAGTGAGTTATATGTTGCCTGCTTTTTCGGTAAGCTTCTGCCATAACTTTACCATAGCGAAGGTATCGAGCTTACAATAGGCAAGAAGGCTTTTTCTTGTAAAGGCGACTTCTTCGGGTGACATATGCTTCATTGTGCTGAATGCGCGTGCGGCCTGGTCGCCTTTCTGGACACCTTCAAGGTTGTGGTAATCCAGCGAAGGGTCATTCGGATAAAGTGCGGGAAGGACATATTTAATCGAATATGAGCCCTGCATTTCGGGCAGGTAGTAGTGCTTTTTCTGGAAAGGAATCATAAGGTCCTTTATGTTGGAGTGAATGTTCATCAGATGGTCGGCAAGGTCGGGATAAATCTCAGCCAGCTTTTTGATGACATTCTTTTCAAAGCTCATATTGTATGCGGTGGTGCAGACATCATACGGAATATCTGCGCACAGCTTTTCAGCAAGTGCTCTGCGTGGATCTGTGTTTGCCTGCGCCAGAAATTCGGTGTGTTTCAGCTCACCGTCGGGGCTTTCGAGCCAATGCAGCGAATACTGGAAAGGTATCTGCTCATACGGCTTTGTGCTATCAAAGGGAGGAATTGCTTCCTGGAATGTTTCAAAGTCGAGGAAATAAAGCGGAAATGAGAGTGTGTCGAGCAGCTTTGCAATTTCTTTCGGGTTGATTGTGCCCTGACCACTTAAATGCGATTCAACCTGAAGGCGCTGGTTACCTTTGATTTCCTTTCGCTTAGCGAGACGTTCGAAGGTGTAATCGCCGTCATGGTAAAAGTTGATTTTCTTTTCAAAGCCGAGGCGGCTTACATCAAAAACATTCGGATGTTCAAGTCTGCCTGTGCAGTAATCAAAAAATCCACAGGTGTAGGGAGAATTGCAATGGCAGCCGACAGGAATTTCAGGCTCAATACCGCTGCTCATAATTTCTTCCAATTCGGGGATATAATTTCTGACGCTGCTTTGTAAAGCATCTGTATCGGCTTTGATGTTATTTATAACAAAAAGTGAATTCAGGTCAAGGTCGCCGTGACGGACATATTCGGGGTTGATATGTACAAGCTTTGCGCCGTCAACCTTGTAGCCTAAGCCTTCAAGTACATACTGCTGATAAGCAACATCGTGCAGATATATTTCGCTGAGCTTGGTCGAGCTTTTGACTTCATAGATCTCAACGTGTCCGTTGCCCTTGTTTTTCAGTATATCCACGCTGCAGAAAAGTCCATCAAAGGCGAAGGATGCTTCGGCAATAATCGTGGTGCCTTCATCAATCAGCCTTTGTGTTTCGGCTATCATATCGCCAAGGTCGCCGAAAGGCACTTCGACATATTCGCCGAGCAGACCCATTGCAAGGTCACCGACTTCGTTACCTGTTTCAAGCACAGCCTGGTTCATAACAGACTCGTCAAACTCCTCACGCTTGTACTTGTGAAGCCAGAGCATTTTCGGGCATTGAACAGCGTTGCAGTATTTCGATTTTGAAAGGTGAAGTGCCATTTCTTTAACCTCCGATTATGTTGATTAAAAATCTGTGCCGAGAAGAACAAATTTGCCGTTGACTTCTTCCATAAAGACAATTCCAAAGTTTTTCATATCAAACCATGCGTTAAACGAACTTGCAGTAAGATCATATTCACGGATCTGATCTTCGGGAATTTCAACCACAGCATTGATTTCGTCAAGGAAATCTAAAGCCTGTCTGAAGCTTTCAGGTTTCCACTGAACGCAACCGAGAATGATAGAATTGTCATCTTCCCAGTAATCTCTGCAATACTGTATTTCATCTTCCGGAAGGTATCTTTCTACGATTTCGTGTACCTTTTCAGCCTGCTCTTCGGTAATACTGTCTACGCTGTAAGCCAGGCCCATATTATATGACCACCAAGGAGTCATATCCTTAACGTTAAGAGGGAACTCCTTGTTTGCAAGGCTGTCAATATCAACATACTTGCTGTCTTTGATTTTGCGGTATCCGAATTCGCCGCTGTTAGGATAAAATTCAATCTGCTTGTACTCAAAACCCTCAATGTCTTTAACTGAAGCGATATAGTTATGAAGACCGTTATCCAGCCAGGTCTGTATTTCTCCTGTGCCGTCTCCCTCTTCATCGTCTTCAGGGTTTTCATTATAAACAGCAGAGATATAATGCACGTCAAGGTCTGCATCAAACTCAAAGTTTTCTGCATTGCGGAGTGCTTTTGCTGCTGCAACAAAAGCCTTTTCATCAGATATGTCAGTACGGATGCCGTTTACGGTGATGTATGCGTTGATTCTGAACTCCTCTTCGTCCCTGCAGTTGTTAATGCGGTAAACGAGCTCGTCGCAATAAGAAGCAACGTTGTCTGCAATTTCTGCCGGTGCGGGTTTTGTGAAGGTGAGTCTCTCGTGGAACTCAGAGCTGCCGTAGAGTACGATAACATTCTTTTCTGTGTTCATAATATAATCTCCTTTTGTCGGCGTGTTGCCGTGTTTTTTATCTTGACTACATTATGGCATACGTTGTGTACAATAAAACGGACTTTCAAATGTGTTTTTGCGTATTTTTGCGAAAAATCAGACATTTATTTCAATTTTGCTGCCGCCTGATTTTTCTTTTGTGATCACAAGCTGTCTGTCGATTTTTTCTTTGAGCTCGGCAACATGGGAGATTATACCGACAAGGCGGTTGCCGTCGGAAAGCTCTGCAAGGGTGTTGAATGCCTGAGTGAGCGATTCGGAATCGAGCGAGCCGAAGCCCTCGTCAACAAACATTGTGTCGAGTTTTATTCCGCCCGCGCTGGACTGAATTTCATCGGCAAGGCCGAGTGCAAGGGCAAGTGATGCCTTGAAACATTCGCCGCCCGAGAGTGATTTTACGCTTCGGACAGTGCCGTTATAATGATCTTTTACGGATAAATCAAGACCGCTCTGGCTGCGGTTGTTGTCGGCGGTTTCGGTGCGTTTGAGCTCAAACTGTCCGCCCGACATCTTCAGGAAGCGTGTGTTTGCTTTGCCAATTATACGGTCAAAATAAGTCCTCTGTATATAGGTTTCGAGCATTATTTTCTCTTTGCCCGAAATGTTGCCGTTTGCGGTATCGGACAGAGCCTTGAGCCACATTTTTCTCTTTTCGGCAACAGCCAGGTCGGCAGATTTGGATTTTATATTGTTAAGTGCAGTTGAGTTTGCGCTTGTGCGGATGCCAAGCACTTTGAGCTTTGCTGAAAGCTGTTGCTTTGTTTCGGTAAGCTCTGCCCTACCCTGCTCACAGCCTTCAATATCAATCTCTTCCGCTTCTTCAAGCTGTGCTTTAAGCTGATTGATTCTGCCATCAAGCTCTGTTATGGCTTTTTCATATTTGTCAAAATTCTTCTCAGCCGTATCAAGCGTTTTTTGCATTTTTTCAAGTTCTGCTTCAAGCTTCTTTATCTGTGCTACAGCCTCTGTCTTATCGGCAAATTTAAGGCTTTCGCCGAGTGCTTTACACTGCTTTTCAATTTCTGTTTTTGCCGCCTGCTCAGATGCAATTTTCTGCTTGAGGTCAGTAATACTCTTCTGAGTGTTTTTTGCTTTTTCTTCTTCTATCGGAATTGTTTCGTCAAGCTGAGCCTTGCGTTTAGCGTTTGCCTCTTCTTTTGCTATTGCGGCTGTTATAGCTTTTATTTCTTTATCTGTTTCTTCAATAAGATTTGTTGCTTTTCCTGCCGCTTCTTCAATTTCACATTCGCCAAGCAACTGCTCAAGCTGTGCATAAACAGCTTCTTCCTGAGCAGCAACCTTGCCCTTCGTTTCGCCTGCAAGGGCACTCAAATCGGAGGCGGTTTTCTGTGCGGAATCTGCATCGGCTTTTGCCTCGTTCACTTCTGCTTCGGTAGGTGCATTTGCAGATTTCACGGCTTTACAAGGGTGAGTAACCGAGCCGCACACAGGGCAAGGCATTCCTTCCTGAAGCCTTTCTGCAAGTATGCCCGCCTGTTCATCGAGAAAGGCTTTATATTTTATAGCATAGCTGTTCTGCGCATCTGTTGCCTTCTGTGCTGCTGCAAGATAATCCTGCTGCTCTTTGCTGTGCTGTGAGTGCAAACGGTTAAGCAGAGTGAGATTTTTAACAAGTTTTTCAAGCTCCAATTTGTTGGCTTCAAGCCGCTCTTTTTCACGCAAAAGCTTCTCTTTCTGCTCTCCTGCGCCCTCAAGTGACTTCTGCTCAGCTTTGAGTGCCTGAATTGTCTGTGTCAATACTTCTTCGGATTTTGCTGTTTGCTCAAGGGTCAGATTATCTTTTTCGAGAGTCTTGTCAAGTGTTTCTGCTTTACAGAGCGATGCTTCAAGCTCATCGTATTTTTCAAGCTCCGCTTCAATTGCAGCTATCTGTTTTGCAAGTTTTTCCTGCTCAGGCTTTCTTGCTTTTTCTGCTTCAAGTTCTGTTTTGGCTTTTTCAAAGTCTTCAAACATTTCTGTGCGGCTGTCGAGTGAAAGTTTCAGGTTCTTTTGTGCTTTTTCCTGTTCTTCTCCCTTGGCAAGTGTTGCGACAACGTTTGTAAGAAGGGTTTCGGTTTCCCGCATCTTTTTTGCAACTTCTGCCTCTGCCTGCTTATCCTGCTCAAGCAGTTTTTCGATAAGCTCAAGCACATCCTCAATCATCATATTGCCGCTTTTTGCTTTTTCGGTTTCAATGTTCAGCACATCGTCTTCGCTGCAATCAATGCCGCCGATATACTGCTTTACGCTGTTTTGCAGGGCTTCACATTCTTGGTCTGCGGCTGAATATTCAGATTTTATTCTGAACTGAAAACTCTGGTACGGTGCTGTTCTGAAAATTTTGCGGAATATTTCCTGGCGTTCTTTAGTGTCGGCAACAAGCAGCTTTCTGAAATCGCCCTGTGCAATCATTGCGATCTGAGAAAACTGGTTGCGGTCAATGCCTAGAATCTCTGTTATTGTCGCATTGACATCATCAGTTTTTGTAACAAGTCTGCCGTCAGGATAAATCAACTCTGCTTTTGGATCTTCTGTTGTTGTTCCGTCGCCTCTTTTGGTTTTGGATTTGCGTATATACTTTGGGTTGCGCTTTACGGTATAGGTTTTGCCGTCATAAAGAAAAGTCAATTCAACAAAGGTTGGTGTAGCCGCATCGGCATACATTGAGCGCAGCATTGATGCATCACGCATATTGCCGCTTGCCGTGCCGTAAAGTGCAAATGATATAGCGTCGAATATGGTGGTTTTGCCTGCGCCTGTATCACCTGTAATAAGGTACAGTCCGTCAGTACCTAACTTTTCAAAGTCAATTTCCGTTACTCCTGCATAGGGGCCGAAAGCGGACATTTTAAGTTTAAGCGGTCTCATTTTTCTTCCTCCCATATGCTTTCGATAAGCTGCTTTGAAAATTCAAGCTGTTCTTCGCTCATCGGCTGATTGTTCTGCTTTTCGTAAAGCTCACAGAAAAGCTCAAGCGGAGATTTTTTTTCGATATTTTCTGTTACGTCAAGGCTCTGATTGCTGCGTGTGCGTTTGTTGTCGTAGCTGATTTTCATAAGATTGGGATAAATAATGCGCAGCTTACCCATAGCGTCAGGTATATCTTCTTCATCGGTGAGGGTGATGTGCATGTAATCTTCCGTGTTGGTGTTTTCGTAGTTGGCTTTTAACGTAACTTCATCGTATGCACCTTTAATTTCACGCATATCACGCCTAGGTTCAAGCGCAACTGTTCTGATTTCAAGCTCATCTTTTTTACCGAGTGTAACAACCGTTACGCTCTTTTTGTGCTTTGCTTCGGAGAAGGAATATTTCAGCGGCGTGCCGCAGTAGCGGATTTTTTCGCTGCCTATATTCTGCGGACCGTGAATATGACCGAGTGCGACGTAGTCAAACCCGTCAAATACACTCGCATCAACATTGTCCGAACCGCCGACGCTGACTTCTTCCGAGTCACTTCTTTCAGCACCCGTTACAAACTGGTGGGTGATAATAACGTTTCTGTCAGCTGTGTTGATATTCATATTTTCAACAGCAACACGAACGGCATCGGTGTAGCTCTCAATATTTTCTTCCTCAAAAAATCTGCGTACGTTGGCAGGCTTTACAAAGGGGAGCATATAGAAATTAACTATGCCGTTTTCATCCTCAAGGCTTATCGGCTCAACCTTACCGCTGTAAACGGGCGACATATGTACGCCGCTGATATCCATAAGTCTGCCGCCGAAGGCAATGCGCTCGGCGGAATCATGGTTGCCGCTTATTACGAATGTGTGCAGTTTACGCTTTGCAAGGTCAACGAGAAAACCGTCAAAAAGCTGTACTGCCTCGGCAGAGGGAACGGACTTGTCATATACATCGCCTGCGATAAGTACCGCATCGGGCTTTTCGTCGTCAATTATGTTGATTATTTTTGTGAGTATAAATTTCTGATCCTCAAGCATCGGGAATTCATTTACTCTCTTGCCGATGTGCAGGTCAGATAAGTGAATCAGTTTCATGGTTTAACCTCCGTAGATGGGCTGATTTTATTTTATCAAAAGTAATTGTTGATTACAATAAATATATAACAATTAAAACGGTGATTCGGTCTTTAAACATAACCACCAATCGTTTTCCTTTACAAAGCCGTGTTTTTCCATAAAGGGAATTATTCTTTGGTATCTATGATTGAACGATATGTTTTCAGACGTTGACACTTTGGATACATCTGTCGCTTTATCAAAACATTTATCAACAAGCTCACTCCTAAGCCACCACCAGTCTTTTTCATACATCATAGATAATGTTTTTGGAGTATCCGACGGAAGATTACTCAACCATAAATAATGGTTGCAAACACAGGCGGCAGCAAGAGCTACATCATAATCCTGATTATGATTGCCAAGCCATACTCTGACATAACCGGGAGTCCATTCTTTCAACAGTTCATTTTCTGCGTTTTCTTTGGTAGGTATGGGCAAAGCATTGCGATTCATCAATATCACTACTCCTTTTCAACCGTTTGATAACTGTATTATATCAATATATAAGTCCGTTAAAACGGACTTATATGCAGAAATTACGCTATTATGTACTTGTTATTGTACATATAATAGTGTATAATTGGCTTAATTAAGAAAGGGTGTGTGCCGGATGGCGAAATCTGCAAACCAGAAACTGAAATTATTATACATCACTAAATTGCTGATGAATAATTCCGACGAAACTCATCCCGTAAGCATGACGAGGATTATCGACGAGCTTGCCGCCAACGATATTTCTGCCGAGCGAAAGAGCATTTATGACGATATGGAGTCGCTCAGAGTATTCGGGCTTGACGTAAACCATATCGGCGGTAAAAACGGCGGCTATTATATCGGCGAGCGTGATTTTGAACTGCCCGAGCTCAAACTTCTTGTTGACAGTGTTCAATCCTCAAAATTTATTACTGAAGATAAAACATACAAGCTGATAAAGAAAATTGAAAGCCTTGCAAGTGTTTATGACGGTCAGCTTCTGCAAAGGCAGGTTTATGTCAAAAACAGGGTCAAGAGCATGAACGAAAGTATTTACTATGTCGTTGACGCTGTTTCCGATGCGATAGCACAGAATAAGAAAATCTGCTATAAATATTTTGAATATACCGTCAGCAAGGAACGCATATTCCGCCACGATGGTGCGGATTATTTAGTCAGCCCCTTTGCGCTGATATGGGACGATGAAAACTATTATATGCTTGCATGGGATTCAAAAGATCAAATAATGAAGCACTACCGTGTTGATAAAATGCACGGTGTTGAAGTGACGGATGAAGCAAGGGAAGGCAACGAAGAATTTGAAAACTTTGATATGTCATCATACACCAAAACCGTTTTCGGAATGTTCGGCGGCGAGGAAGTCAAAGTAAAGCTCCGCTTTGTAAACCACCTTGCAGGTGTTGTAATTGACCGTTTCGGTAAGGATACCATGCTTATTCCCGACGGCAACGAACACTTCACCGTAAACGTTGACGTTGTGCCGAGCCAGCACTTCCTTGCGTGGGTTTTTGGTTTTGGTACGCAAGTGCAGATTATTTCCCCTGAAGATATAAAGAACAAAATGAAAGATCAGGCACAGCAGGTTGCAGATATGTATTCCTGATAACCGATTTTCTGTGCGTGTTAACCACAAAATTAAGGCGGCAGTTTTAACCCTGCCGCCTTAAACTTTATTTACCGTTTTTCTTGCCTCTGCGGATGTAGTCTTCGTTGATATCATTACTCCAGTCTTCGCAGAGAGAGGCTTGTGCTCTGACGTTGCAGACAGCTTTTGCGACTGTCTCATACATAACGCTTGTGCCTTTATGGTCGGCGTTGTAATTTACCGCTCTGTCGGCACCGATACCGTATCTTGAAGCGGTTTCAACAGCGTCGATATTTGCACCGATGAAGAGGAACTCCCAGCCGTACTTTTCCTTCTGCCGCTCAATCATCGCTTTGACTTTTTCGCTCGAATACTCACGGCTTGCGTTTTCCATACCGTCTGTTGTGATGATAAACATTGTGTTTTCGGGCACGTCTTCAGGGCGAGCGTACTTATGAACGTTGCCGATGTGGTGAATCGCACCGCCGAGCGCATCAATCAACGCAGTGCAGCCTCTGACGATGTAATCATTATCTGTCATCGGCTTGATTTCACTTAAACGAACTCTGTCGTGAAGCACTTCACTGGCACCGTCAAAAAGCACCGTCGAAACAAAACATTCACCGTCCTGCTTCTTCTGCTTTTCAATCATTGCGTTGAAACCTCCGATTGTGTCCGCCTCAAGCCCTGCCATCGAGCCGCTTCTGTCAAGGATAAATACAAGCTCCGTAACGTTGTTTCTGATTTTTTCTTTCATAACTCAAAACTCCTTTTTAATAAATTTGTCTGTAAATTCTTCTGCAATATCGAGTAAATATTCATCAAGATAAGAAAGTGCCGTTTCTTCGGTTTCTTTGTCTATGCCGTAATACGCCTGGGCGATTGAACCTGCGATTGCGGCGATTGTGTCACTGTCGCCGCCGATTGAGATAGCGTTGCGGATAGCATCCTCAAATGACGCTGATTCAAAGAACGCTTCAAATGCCTGCGGTACGGATTTCTGGCAGCTTACTTCAAACTCATAATCCTCACGAATTTCATCGAGCGTGAAATCAATATCATAAAACTTGCTGACGTATTCCTTTATTTCGTTCATTGTGTGACCCGTTCTCGCAAGGTAAATTGCCCCTGCTACAGACACAGCACCTTTTATTCCCTCGGGGTGGTTGTGAGTAACTTCGGCAGTTGCCCGAGCCAGCTTTTCGCACTCTTCAAGCGAAGAAGCAAACCACGCAACGGGTGAAACTCTCATCGCAGATCCGTTGCCGTAGCTGTTATACGGCTCTATGCAAGCATATTTCAGCCACATATAAAATCTGCCGCCATAGCCACAGCCCATATATCTGCCGCCCACCTTGTGCATCATTTTAACAAGATGGTTTTTAAATTCATCATAATCCGATATTTCGTCATACTTTGTCAGAGCCTTTGCAACCGCAAACGTCATTACTGAATCATCTGTAAAATCACACTTCGGACTGAACAGCTCAAACTCCTTTGATTTCAGGTTATCAAACTCAAATCTTGAACCTACAATATCGCCTATAATAGCACCTAACATATTTCATTTCCTCCTTAAAAATTAATGTGGCTGTAAGGCTTCGTTTCACCTTACAACCACATTATAGCGATTAGTATTATTCAATTGGTCGCTTGTCGGGAGACTTTTCACATCAGGTCAGCATACTGATAAACTCTTACATAATCAACAATAAAGTCTGTCAGCGGTTCGGTGTTTGTATCAATGGATGCACCAACCCAGCTTTCGTCGGCAACACCCATTTCGCCGCCAACCTCAACGGAAAGTATCGGCCATTCCTCTACCTGAGATACGCCGCCGAAAGAGCTTCTGCCTGTTTCAATTCCGTTTATGTAGAAGATATATTCATCCTCATTCCACTCAAGGCCGTAGGTGTTATATTCTTCATAGGGATTGTTGATAAAAATATACGGTTCGCAGACGTTTGCCATTCTGTGTTCATCAAAATATCCGTCATAGTGAAGATTGCTTGTAACGCGGTTTCTTCCAAGGAAATTCTCTGCGTAAAAAGCAGATTCAAAGATGTCAATTTCCGTGCCGTCAATGCCGTCGTTACCCACCGTACTTACTCCATCACACATCAGCCAGAAAGCACTCCATTGTCCGACACCCTTGGGCAGGATACAACGCACCTCAAAATAGCCGTATTTTTGCTCAAAGCTGCGGCTTGTGTCAATACCGCAGGTGTACCAGCCCGGCTGATTGTTGCCGTTGTAGCCTTCGGGAAAATATTCTGTTCTGATGTGCAGATTACCGTCCTTAACCTGAGCAAAATCAAGGTTCCAGAAACCGCCTTTGCGGATAGCCGTACCCTCATTGAAGTAATGTCCTCCCCATTTTGCAAGGTCAAGGCTGTCACCGTTGAATTCATCCGACCACACAAGGACAAAATCTTCTTCGTGAGGAACAGCGGGAAACAGCGAAAAAAGCGACAGGATGAGGCTGAGAATTAGAGCGAAAGCAGATTTTATAAAATTCATAATATTTCTCCTCGTATGATAAATCAGCAACCCAACAGCACCTGGTCAAATTCGAACAGCGCTTCGTTGATTTCGAAAATATCGTAGACACCTTTTTGCAGGAAATATCTGATTATCTTATCAAATGTAAAGCTACGAGACAGGGTCATTCCTGCAGAAGCAAGCAAATCCTGCGTTTCGTCAAGGGTTAGTTCAAGCGCTATTGCAAACGCAACGGCGGTCTGCTTTGACGGTTTGTAAGTTTGCGGATTGCACTTGATTTTGGAGAACGTTTTCTTATCAACGTTGGCTTTTTTGTAGCATTCAACATCCGTCATTCCCTTGCTGTCGATATAATCAAAAAGCTTGTAAGCAAAGGATTTGTCCATCGCCTTCATATATTCTTCGAGTGATTTACCGGCAATACTGCTGCATGGTGGCGGCATTGACGCGCACGGCATTATTTCCAGAACAGGTGCACGTTCTTCCAAAACATCACATTCAGAAAAATCTGCCGTTAATGTTTCTTCCTCGCAAATATCGAACCTGCGCGTAGCGGCTTGCTCGCCGAACCTGCGGGTAAATCCGAGCTTTTCTTTAAATTCGTAATCGTCGTCAATAAACTCGCTGATTTCATTGAAAAGCTCTTTGCTGAATTCGTAAGAAGTGCGGTCAAAAACGCAGAGATAAACCGTCAGCTCGTGGCTGAACAGAAACTCCGTAATAATCTGAACTGCAAATTTCAGCACCTTATCCTTCGGGTAGCCGTAAGCTCCTGCCGAGATAAGCGGAAACGCAACGGATTCACAGCCGTTTTCAACAGCAAGCTTCAACGACTCAAGGTAGCAGGATTTCAGGATAATGCTCTCCCCTGCCAGGCCTCCATGCCATATCGGACCGGAGGTGTGAATTATGTATTTTGCATCAAGGTTATATCCCTTTGTAATCTTCGCCGTGCCAAGCCCGAGCGGAGCAAGCCGCTGGCACTCCTTGTCAAGCTCAGCTCCTGCACCTTCGTGCACGGCAAAATCAACACCGCTGTACCCCACCATTTCTTCGTTGGTGGTGTTGACAATGGCATCAACCTTCATTTTTGTAATGTCTTGTCTGATGATCTGAAGCGGCACATTATCACCCCATTAGTCAATCAATATACTATAACTCTAAATCAATAATATCATTTACATATTCTTATTTCAACACTCAATATCAAAAATCAATATCATATCCTGCGTCCGAAAGTGCTTCGGCTCGCTCGTCAGCTCAAAATCAAAAGAGTCGATACCCGCATCATCGAGAGCATCCTCAAGCTCTGTTATTCCGCCAAAGCCTGAATATCCATAATTAATTGCAAGGTTGCTTGAGTTTGAATTATCCGTTTCTGACATCATATTCATAAAAAAACGAAAACTCTGCTGCTTTTTCAAACGAATCAATTTTACCGTCATTGTTAAAATCGAACATACCGACGAATAAACCTTTGTCAAGGTGAATTATACTATCAAGTGCAAACCCTGCACCGTGCTTGAAGCCCGACGCAAAGCTGTCAAAGGCAGTATCGCCGAGAATCAAGCTCCAGAGATCTGCATATTCCTTGAACAGTTCCTTCTGTTCATCGGCGAGACTGTTTCTGAGTATGCTCTCAACCTCACACACTCTGTTGAAATCCGCGTTTTGTTTCAGGTTGGATTTTTGCGGCTCCAAATTACCATAATACCATCTTATCTTTTCTTTCGTGTTGTTTTGTCTTCCTACAAAGACAACATACACTATAAATACGTATAGACTACGTACAATCTGCGCACAAATCGATAACAAATTACGCTCAGACAGAATTCAAAATCAGAGCTATGCTTATCGGAAAAGAAATTTCGCAAGCCAGGAGACATTAGCGACAATCTCAGCAACTCGCAAAAGTGAGTTAATTTTATTCCGTTGACAAATTTCTGCTTTCGTATTAAATTGTAAGTATGGAATTGGAGGAATCAATATGAAGAAAACAATCAAAGCAATATCAGTTGTTCTTGTCCTTACTTTTATTATGAGCATTACGGTTCTCGCTGAGCCGGGCTTTGCATACAAGGACGAAGTGCTTACAGAGTTTTTACCGAGATGGTCACAAATACAGGCTGATAACACGGTGATTTCCGTTACTCCGGGTGCCGCAGTCGGCGAACTTCGTTTTGCGTGGCTGTCAAGCGAAACAGACAGCAATCCCGCTTTTATGGTTTCGGAAAGCAGCGATATGTCTGACGCTAAAGAGTTTGAGGTCATTACTGCAGGCGCTATCGAAAACCTCAGGTCAAACAAGGTTACCGTAACAGGACTTGAGCAAGGCAAAACCTACTACTATTCATACACTGAAAACGGTGTCTGGAGCGAAGCACAGCCGTTTACGGTTCAACCTGCGGATGAATTCACCGTTCTCTACGTTTCCGATGCACAAATAGGACGTTCCGGCGACGAAACACTTGAAGAAATACTTATCCGTGACACGTGTGGCTGGAATTATACGGTTGAGAAAATGCTTACAGCTTACCCGAATGCCGCTTTTGCAATTTCAGGCGGTGACCAGTTCCAATCGCCCGACAGCCTTGTTCAGATGAAGGCTTATCTTTCTCCCGAAGCTCTACGCTCTCTGCCTGTTGCAAACACCATCGGCAACCACGATGCTGATTCTACGCTTTACGGCGAAATTTTCAACAACCCGAATGAGGTTGACGAACTTTTGCCCAGTGAAGCCGGAACGGGATATTATTACACTTACGGTGATGTACTTTTTATTACAATCAACTCAAACAACAACTTTATGATTGACACCGCAAAGGTTTTGCGTGAAGCGACACAGGCTTATCCCGACACCAAGTGGAGGGTTGTCACAATGCACCACAACCCTTATTCAGCCTCATTAAGCGACGATGATTTTTCAGAGGAAAGGCTTTTCTTCTCCTCTCTCTATGATTTATACGATATAGACCTGTGTCTGAGCGGACACGACCACTTTTATTCACGCACAGACACTATGTACGCAGGTGAAGTAACAAACGGCGAAGGTACGGTATACGTTCAGTCTTCCTCAGCTTCCGGCAGTAACTATGACGCGCTTCCCCAACCAACCGCTTCGTTTACTGTTTCCGCCTTTGATGTGCGTGTGCCCACCTACACAGCGTTTACGTTTACTGATGGTGCGATTGTCGGCACGACTTATCGCACCGACACGGACGAAATCATTGATTCTTTTGAGATAACCGATAACACAACGGATTCAGATATCAATTTTTTCACTGCAATAATTTCATTCTTCAAAACTCTTTTTTCTATGGTATAAAAAACAAGGTCAATCCTCTGTATAACGAGAATTAACCTTCCGTCAAATCTAAAAGCCCAGCGAAAGCTGGGCTTTTTCTTAATTATTGACATTTTGGATTTTTGAATTATTTCAAAAAAGAAATAAACCCTTGGAACCGTTGAGATTCCAAGGGTTTTTGATAATCGCCAATAGGCTAAAATTATCTCTTTGAGAACTTGGATTTTATAAATTCAGCCTGATTTTTCTTGTTTTAGCTTGTTATAACTTAAAAACCGCCCTGTTTCGTAAGTTTTACTCACATTTCAGGGCGGTTTATGTATCCTGTTGTAACTTTTTTCACTTTGCCTCAAAACAAAATAAAGTGAAAAGTTGGTTTTTTGTTGGTGTTTTTTCGAGCACCCCGAACCGCCTTCAAGGAAGAAATCCGAGCACCAAGGTTTGTATTATTATATTACAGAATCAGCAGGTTGTCAATAATGTTGCACTTTCAAGTTATTTTCCCTGTATATCTGTCATACTGTCAGTAACTCAACTTAAGACGAATTTGAGTTACCAAACGGGCTGTGCAAAACTCCTGTCACTCCCCCGACAGTGTCGCTATCTATAGCAGTATACATTTTTTAAAAAATTCCTTTTCTTAAATTACGTGTTTGTTGTCTCCTTAGCAAATACGTTCTCCATGTCATATTTGTTGTTAACTACATAAACTCCATACAGGTGAACAAAGGTGTATGATGTTTTACTGTGACCCAATGGCTTCAAGGCAGAAGGGTGAACTTGAAAAGAACCACGAGTATATACGTTATGTAATCCCGAAAGGTACAAACCTTGAAGATCTTAACCAAGAAGACATAAATTTGCTGATGAACCACATCAACAGCACAAAAAGGCCGAGCTTACACGTGCGTTGTCCGTATGAAACCATACCTGAGGGTGATGACGATATGATTTGGCTTATGGAGCTATAAAAAAAGGGCATCATACCGCCAGATGATGTCCTGTTGAAACCATCTTTATTTAAAGCTTAAACAGACAGTAACCGCACACATATACACATTTCAGCCGGTTGCAATTACTTTTTCAAACACACATCACAACCGATCTTTTTTTATGCTCAATTTTATCCGTTTACAGCTATTTTCACCTGCATTATATCATAC
The DNA here is from genome assembly GCA_045637465.1 of Acutalibacteraceae bacterium. Taxonomy (GTDB): domain Bacteria; phylum Bacillota; class Clostridia; order Oscillospirales; family Acutalibacteraceae; genus UBA8612. Next base: position 81,970 of record JAZTZM010000003.1, read on the forward strand.
TTTTTGTTTCTGAACAGATATTCTGCAATATTTTTTCTTCTTATTCCATTTCTATTTGCATTTAGTTCGTCATTCAACGCCCGGTTACCCAGACGGCTTAAAAGTTGATAACTTTATTTAAGGTTTTCTTCTCAAATATAAGCTATATAAAAGAATGAATCATTGCATTAGTGAAATCATTACTCCCTTCCGCAGCGTTTCTTCTTGCTTATTTACTTAATTACCGAGAAACTCTCTTCTACTTATCGTTAAATTACTTATAATCGTTAAACAACTGAAATTCAATTTAACATTTGATTATTTAATGTAAGAAGTACGATTGTAAAGCCTAACAAATGTGGTAAAACACGATGACTTGCGCCCGCGGTGCGACATCAGCATTTCCCACATCCTTTCCAAGACGGAGTGCGGTCACACAGTAAAATTCAAGTTCTACCACAAATCCCTTAGAAACGAAAACAGATGCACAATAGCTCTTCCAAACGGCAGATTTTCAAAAATATCCACGAGGCCATTGTGAGAGAATCGTATTTGAAATCGTGTAGAAGATTTGTTATGGACAGTGCGATGTCACATTGATAGGTGACACGCCGATTCTCTTTAGTATGCTGTTCTGTGCGGATTGCGAAGCAAAACTTTACCAATTCCGTGGATGCGTATAGGAACACCTCAAAATTGAATATAACTGCATCAGCGAGTTCTCCTTGCCAGACACAACAGAATACGGCAAACGGCATAGCCGCTATGAAAACGACTATGCCGAAACTTTTCAGCGAAGGTAATCCCTAAGACCACCCACTAAATAGGAAACCATTGACTTCTTCACTCTTAATATGATTCACCAATACATATCATATATGGTCGTATTAGTTATTTTTACCCCTTGGTAAGACCAAATATTTTTTTGAAAAATGCAATTATTTTTTTAAAAAATGCAATTAATTTTTTCCAAAAACTTGAATTTGATGTCATATCCTGAGTATCTGAACATAAAACATTTCCAGACGAATCAAAAACAGTTATTGTAAATGTGGTCTTGCCAGATGACTGAGGAGTAATGGTACAAGAAAGTCCATCTTCAGAAACTTCATACGCAAAATTACTATTGCTTGCTTCCCACTTATAAATTGAATTTTCAGGAAGACTACCATTAGTATACGCATGTAAAACAATACTATCACCATAATCTATTGTTGTTTGTGATGGAGTACCAATTTCTACAGTTGGAGCCGAGCCAACTGAAACCTCAATAGTTGCAACCATATCTTCTGACATTTTTGCAATAATTCTAGTAGTGCCCTCTCTAAGAGGAGTAACATTACCTTCAGAATCGATGTGAGCTATATCAGCATTTTCTACAATCCATTCAACATATGTTACGGAAGCGTTTGAGGGATAAACATCAGCATGTAATTGAATACTCTCACTGTTTATACTTTCAAAATGAAGTTGTTTTTCGCGAATTGATAATGATTCAGCATCGATTATTTTTTCTTCAATCATATTACCATTAGGAATAGATAAATCATCCATAGGTTTAGATATTGTATAGAAAGCAAAATTATCTTCTACATTCCAATCATCTTCGGATGTACTTAAAGTAAAGAAATATGATTTGTGTTGATTCTCACCAAAATCAACTTTCGACTTATCAATCTTATAAATATATTGTACACTTTCTTCATTTGAAACTGTTCCAATATTTTTAACATCAAGAACAATACCATCAACACTGTCTTCAATGATACTCAATGCAGAATTAGCATCCGTTGTCGAAGCATTTTTTACAGTTAAAACAAAAACCGCTTCATTTGCTTTTTCATATGTTTCAACAGTTAGTTTTACATCAGCATGCCCTAAAACAAAGCTTTCACGATTATTTTCTTCATTGATATCGCCTAATGTCGAAACAATAATTTCTGCATTTGCAACACTTGAAATATCATCGATATTAAGTATTTCTGTAAACGCCTTCTTTTCGCCAGGAAGAAGATTCACACTAATTGTTTTATTAATTAGTTTGTTTTTTCCTTCAATAATTGTAACAGTTGCTTCTTCCACAGTAGTTAAGCTATTATTTTGTATCCAGAAGCTAATTTCTTGTTTATTTGTAATGTAATCTGCTTTTTCTAAAGCTATATGTGTTATTTCTATATCTGTAGTTGGGTCAACACATGCATACTTCATAGATGTATATTCATTTCCATACTCATCATAGTTAGCAGTATTAATAATAACAGCATATCTGCCATCAGAAAGCATATTAACATCATGGAAGGTTATATTTTCGTAAATATTCTCAATTAAAACAACAGGTTCACACCACTGAGCATTCACATATGCAGCAGCCTTAATTACAGAACTTCCATCTTCTGCGCTTTCATGCCATATTACAGCAGACTTTTCACCATTGCTAACAAATCTATACGATGAAGAAACAGACTCATCTTCAGGAGAAATCATCACATTAGCAACACCATTTTCAGGCGAAAGTCTGTACACTTTACCATCAGATGTCCATGTAAAGTCACCAAAACTCGATGATAATCCAGCAGGATTGTTGCCACCATCGATTTTTGTTGCTTTACCATCGTTAATATAGTAAAGATTGATACAACCTTCTGTGTCCATAGTTGTTACCATAACAACTGTTTCGTTTCCATTAAGACCCGCACACATTTCAAAAACATATTCATTGGATTTAAATATTTTTTCTACTGTTCCTACTGTACCTTTTTCAATACGAACTTGCTCAACAGAATATTCGCCATCTGTTGAGAGGATATTATTCTGGTTACTTGAAATCCAAGAAACAGTAGCTACTCCATTTTTAATTGTTACTGAAGGCAACATATCAACAGTTTCGTTTTCTGTAAGATACATTTCATCACTGAAGCTATTGCTTTCAGCATCCCATACAGCATAACAAATTTCTGAATTTGCTACCACTTCTTCAAGTAAAGCTTCCGGGTCATTAGAGTTTGCAATCTTAGAAGATTTCTGCCATGTTAAATAAAGTTTGTTATTTTCTACGACACCATCAAAGAAGAAGTCGGCAGTTTCAGACTCACATACAGGAATAGGCATTGACCATGAACCGTTATCTAGCACAGAATAAACCAACTGTGTGTGATCACCTGTTGCTCGTGCTGGGTTGTCTCTAAGGAAAACCATTATCAATTTATCTCCTACTTGATAAATCTCAGGCATAGCATCAGGCATCACACCATTTTGTAGTGTTGTCATATAATAGCCATCGATTGCTTGTGTTGAAAGAGATGTTTGTTTTGAATTCCAATCCGAAACATTATTCAGATAATTTCTTGATGTAATCGAAAGCTCAACATTTTCCGATTCTTCAAGCATCATTGTTTTAACTTCATTTTTAGGCCAAAGAGGAATTTCGGTATTCCAAAAATCCCACTTATAATCAACAACCCATATCACTTTAGCATGAATAGCACCGCCAAATTTCAATGTTCCTGTTGATGAATTAGATGGCTTAAATCCAAATACGAGTTTACCGCTACCTTGCAAGCCTAAAGTTGCAACTCCTCTTACACCAACGCCACCTTCCAAGGATATTGAAGGCAAAGCTAAATTTGCACCATCAAAATTCGGACTAAATGTCCATCCATCTTCGTCAACAAAACTTATACCACCTTTTACATCAATCTCGATTCCTGGTTTAAATTCATAATACAGAGGCACCGGACCTGCAAAGAAGGTTTGACCTATGGTAGCATTTCCTTTACCATTTATTATAATTCCACCTTCGTGATTCACAGGTTTGTTATTTTGGTCAAGAGTTATTTCCAGATATCCTAATACATCAATATCTGCATCTAGTGTGACACGCAGCTTTGTAGGATGCCAATCTCTAGCATATTTCTTTTTAATGTTTTCAAAATATGTTTTGTAGTCTCCTGCCTGTTTATATCCTTTAATTTGTTTTTTAAATTCAGCCCATGGAGATTCAAAGCCAAATCCATCTTCATCTTTTTTACTATGCAGAATATTCTTTGTGCCTTCACCAGAAGTCAATCCAAGTACACCTTTATATGTAATGGTACCATCATCGTTATGTTCTATAGCGATTTCAAGAGGAATTAAACCACTAGAAATCGACATATCAGATGTTAAAAGTTTAGTAAAGATTTCATTGTCAGATTTTACCGCATGAGAACCTATCCAATCAAACTTTGAAACCCCTTCTTTGATTGCAGTTTCACTTATAGCTCCATTTTCTTTCGGAGCCTTATCAATGATGATGTTAATATCAATAGGTTCTGAGGTTGTGCCGTCTTTAGCTACCATTTGTATTTTTATCTGTTTTCCTGGAGCAAATGTTTTGCCTGGAGTGAAATTAATATAATTCCCTGCAGGAACCTTAATTAATTTACCATCTTCATTTGCTGTTGCATCTTGATAAATATTAAAAACACCTGTGCCATGACCATTCCAGTTGCCTTCTAAATACAAACATATCGGCTTGCTACTTTTTTCTGTAAAATGGATTGCCTGATCTCTTAAATCGATATAATCTTCGGTTCCCAAACAACCTGTAGCTTGAACAACATAAGGCTTACCGTCTTGTTTTGATTTTTCCATAAAGAAAATTCTTGATTCTCTTTCACCGACATAGTAAATAGCTTTTCTCTCACGATATCCTTCAGCAGAAACAGTAACAGTTTTCAAGCCATATTCTTCAGAATAGAAAACCATTCCGTTCTCATCTGTTTTATAACTTTTGCTATCGACCTTAACATTTGCTCCTGCAATAGGTTCAAGTTCACTGTTTTTAGATGATGAATCAGTAGCTATAATTGCATGTGCATTTTTCTTGATTTTCCACTCTTCTAAAAGGTCAAGTTCTTCAACATCAATACTACTAACTCTAATAGCATATCGGAACATATCCTCCATGGCAATTCTCGCAAAACTACCCCAGCCATAATGATTATAATTATGTTCCCAAGTCAAACCGGATGCAATAACTCTGCCTTTTCCTAAAGGATATTCAATAAGAGTAGGTCTATCACTATCACATTCTCTTAATATGACCTTTGTTCCAGCCGGGAATGATTTCTCATCAAATGAAACATGGCTACAATAATTTGAATAAAGGTCTTTATCGACAAGAGCCTGTCCTTCTGTAAGTATTCCTGATACAATAGCGTGTGATGAATCAACAACATAATTGTTATATACATAATGTGTCTTTTTTGAAACATCTCCCGGAAGTTTTTCAACTAATGAACCGCCAGCCCAGCCAGCATCACATGCACCAAACACAATGACGCCACCTATGCTTGCAAAGATTTCCATATATTCCTTGAATGCTGCATAATTATCATATGTTGAAAATGGCTGGTCGTTTGCAAAAACAATTACACCATATTCCGATAAATCCACATTCAAAAATTCAGATGTCGTAACTTTAGTATATTCCGTAATTTCACTTAATAAAATTTGGTTTGCTGTTGAATTCCATGGATCAATGTCTTCAATAAGCAAAACTTTTGGAACATCTGATTCTGCTTGTGTTTTTAATTGATTGTTCTCTAAAAAAGTATTTTCAGCTACATACCCTTCAGGAGTAGCATTAGTTGAAGCATAAGCCTTTGCTGTTTTAGCATATACAATATCAACCAATCCAGAAAATCCTATACTCTCAACACCTAAAATTATAGTAACCGCCAAAACAATAGAAATGATTTTAGATATTAATTTTTTCATAATAACACCTCATTTTTTATAAATTCAATTATTTCTTCGCAAAACGTCCTATCATAGAAAACAAATGCCTTTTCATTCTTAAAGGATATTTTTACCATAGATTCTGAACGAGATGCATTAAATCCCCTTTCAATACTACATATCGCCTCCCTTTGTTCAATTATAGAGTTTTGTGGTGATATAAATATAAACCACTTACTTGTAAAAAAAATATGGATACCAAAATCTTTTTCTTCAAATACTGATTGTATTTCGATTGACTCTTTGAGTATTTCATCTTCAAATTTTTCAAATAAATATTTATTTGAAAACATTTTTTTTAACTGTTTTAAGCAATATGTTTTGCTTTCATAATAAAATTTTAGACTCAACACGATAGTTGAAAAAAAAACAAATGACAAAATAAAAAAGCAAAGACTATAACCAATGTATTCATATAAATAGCAGAATAGCAAAAAAACAACCGAACAAGAAAGAATAACTATAAAACGATTTTTGTTCCTATTTGTGGATTTGATAATATCTAACAACCACTCCATCAATATACTCTCCTAATAAAGTTTGAACAGTTATTTAACTATACAATCTCTCTATTAATATGAAACAAATTTTTGAAAAAAGATATAATTCGCCAAAAGAAACCATCTTGAACAGTTACCTTTTGTGAATCACATATCTCTTTTTCATCCAAATCTTTTACAATACTACCATTTGAATATAAAATTTTTACAGCAACAGTTTTAGTTCCTTTTTCAAAGTTAATAAAACACGTGTTGCCTTCTTCCACTTTTTCGCCATCAACAAACCACCATAAACTCATGTTTTCTGGTAAGCTTTGAGTTGTTGTTGCCATTAATTTAAGTGTTTCACCATACTTTATTGTTCTTACCCCAACATTATTTTCAATTGAAACCTGGATTGTTCTATGTGATTTTTCAGAAACTATATGTTCATTATATGATTCATAATTATTAAAATCTTCTCCACAATAAGTACATTCTAGACTAACTGCTTCATATTCAGCAATAAATATTAGGTTTTTTTCTGGCATAGTGGGTGGAATTTCTACGTTCCACCCTAAAAATACATATCCTGGATAATCTATTGCTTCGGGTTCAATTAGTTCTTCACCTGGAATGTATGACGCAGTAAGAACGTCACCATTCATAAATACCCACTTTGCTTCAAATAAAGCATTACCTACAACCTGTATTTGACATGTATCTTTATAATGTCCATCATTGCTAACAGCAGTAATGCATACATTTCCTTCGGCATATGCAATTATTTCATTTCCGATTATTGATACAGTGTTTGAACTAGAAATAAGTTTAAATGATTTATCGCTTGCATCTGCGGGATAAAGAATTGGATTTAACTGAATCTTTTCTCCAGCATTAACACACAATGTCTTAGCCGGGAACATTAATGATTCGACATATTTTTTTTGATTTACTAATAGCTTACTTAATTTTAGTGTTCCCCAACCATAATACTTGTCCCAACCTTCTTGACCCAGATCTTCTGTGCTCATTGACAAAGAATCGTGAACTTGTTTTGTATTGCATTTAGGGTTTGCTAATCTAAACATTCCAACTGCTGCTGATACAAAAGCTGCAGACATTGATGTTCCACTTTGATTTATTTTTTCGCCTTTAGCATTATAACCTTCAATTTTTTCTCCTGGAGCTGCAAGGTCTATCGAAGAACCATAGTTTGAGAAGTTCTCACAAAATTGATTTTCAGAATTTATTGAAGATACCGTAATTGCTGTTTCGTTATGTGCCGGACAATAGTCTTGCGTGTCTTTCTTTAAATTACCTGCACAAACAACGACACTTGCATTTTTTTGTTCTGCATATGATAAAGCATCATCCATAGAAGAACAATCATCCAAAATTCCACCTAGGCTAATATTAATAACATCGGCACCATTATCTACTGCATAATATATACCATTTACTACATTTATTAGTGAACCCGTTTTTGATGATAGAACCCTAATTGGCATAATGTAAATTGGCAAATTCTCCGTACATTGGGAAACAATGCTAGCTAAAAATGTACCGTGTCCATCTACACTTGTATCATTTGTTGCATCCGTATCATTATCAACAAAATCATATCCATCAACCAATTTATCGACTGTTTGACTGATATTGGCTGAACCACTATCTATTATGGCAATAGTTTTTTTTGTTTCTTTATCGTAATCAATATTTTCAGAATAGTAATCGCTTTCTATTGACTTTATTCCCCATGATAATGAAGCTGTTTCATCATATGAATAAGTTTCGATGCAAATAGGTCTATCTTTTTCAGCATAAACAACATTCGGATAATTAGAAAGCGACTTTAGCCCCCATTCCATATTCTTTTCATTTGAAAACTGGAGTATAAACCTACCGTCGCGGGATATAACAGCTTTTTTCAACCCATCTAACTCAATATTATATGGTATCTCTTTAAATCTTCCAACTACTAATTCATTAAAATTGTTTCCACTTTCATCAATAATAATAGAAGATTCTATAGCAAATTCTAAGTTATTGTTTGCAAAAACAAGCTTAAAATCTTTATACGCATAACCCATGATACTTGTTTGACTATACAAAAGTATCAACACAAATATTATCGAAATAAATCGTTTCATTTTAACGCCTCGATTATATTTTTTATAATTATATCATAATCTGTATAGTTTTTCAAGGTATCTGTTACGAAGAACACCTACAGTTTAATTTGAGAAATTCCTTTATGTATAGATAAAAGTCGAGAGAAATATTAACTATTGACTCGTTTAGTCTATAAGAATAAGTATAGTACTTTACAAGAAGTTTTTCAACAATAAAATAACAACAATGAAGAACTAAAAAACACCCCGAAAGCCGAAACTTCCGAGGTGGGTTTTGAGAAATATGAAATTATCTCTTTGAGAACTTGGATTTTATAAATTCAGCCTGATTTTTCTTGTTTTGGCTTGTTGCAACTTAAAAACCGCCCTGTTTCGTAAGTTTTACTCACATTTCAGGGCGGTTTATGTATCTTGTTGTAACTTTTTTCACTTTGCCTCAAAACAAAACAAAGCGAAAAGTTGGTTTTTTGTTGGTGTTTTTTCCGGGCACCCCAAAACGCCTTCAAGGCAGAAATCCGTGCACCAAGGTTTGCATCATTATATTACAGAATCAACAGATTGTCAACCAAAGTGCCTATATACATTCACCGCAGATTGTGTTACTATAGAATATACTTAAATATATAGGTGGTTCAAATGAAAAAGACAACAAAAATCATCATCTGCTTTGTTCTTGCAATAATACTTTGTGCAGGAGGTTACGTAGGCAATATGTTAGGTGTATTCAATTCGGGCAATTACGGCGATTATTCGCTTGGCAAAATCCCAACTGTTTCCCATTCCTCTATCAGCGGTAAAACAGTAATATACTTAGGCAGCTCCGTAACCTTCGGCTACGGCTCACTAGGAGTAAGCTTTGCGGATTTTCTCGAAAAGACGGACGGCATCACAGCAATCAAAGAAGCAGTTTCAGGCACAACACTTGTTGATGAAAAAAGCAGTTCTTATGTTTCAAGGCTTAAAACAATTGATACTTCAATAAAGGCAGATGCATTCGTCTGTCAGCTTTCAACAAACGATGCGACAAAAGAAAAGCCGCTGGGTACAGTCAGCGACAGCTTTGATATAAACAGCTTCGATACTCTCACCGTTGCAGGTGCAACCGAATACATAATCGCCTACGCAAAGCAAACGTGGAACTGCCCTGTCATATTCTACACCCAGGCAAAATACGATAGCGAGCACTATGCCAAAATGGTTGAATTGCTGCTTGAAATTCAGGAAAAATGGGATATAACCGTAATTGATTTATGGAACAACGAAGAAATAAATTCAATAACCGATGAGCAGAAAAAACTCTACCTTGTTGACAATATTCATCCTACTAAGGCAGGCTATTATGAATGGTGGCTGCCCGAATTTCAGAAAGCACTATACAGCGTTATAAAATAACATTTTCCAATTATGTACTGCCCGTTTCTGTCATACTGTTATTGACTCAACTTAAGACGAATTTGAGTTGCCACACGGGCTGTGCTAAACTCCTGTCACTCCCCCGACAGGGTCGCTATCTAGAGCAGTATACATTTTTTAAAAATTCCTTTTCTTAAATTACGTGTTTGTTGTCTCCTTAGCAAATACGTTCTCTATGTCATATTTTGTTATTAACCACGTGAACTCCATATCGTGAAAGAACACATTCTCTCCAAACGTGTTGTAAGATTTTCAAAAAAACGCACAGCTCAACAAAAGACCGCTATCGTTCCAAGGATAGCGGTCTTTGTTTGTTCATCACCAAAACTCTGTTTAGAATTTTTGTGCTTTGCACAGTTTTTCTAATTAGCCTAACAAAAAGGCTGATATAACGAAACCCATTTATAGCTCAATTTTGATCTTTATAAAGTATAAATCAATTCCTGTTTTGGTCGTAATCTTCCAATAACCGTCTTTTTGTTCAGCGTTGGTTTCGCTCAGGAAATTTGAAATATCGCAAAACAATTTAAGATTATTTATCCCGACGCTAGCGCAAAACTCTTCAACAACAAAGACTTTGAGATTAAATAAAATTACAGTTTACCAGTTATCTGTATCGCCAAACTGTCATACTGTCAGTAACAGGCAGTTCACATATATTTCTATCTGCTTATTTAATTAACTCTCCATCGTGTTCGTCAATAAGATTACGTTTGTATATTCACCACTCTGCCTGTTACAGAGCCTCGTTTCTGCCCATCACGAGGCTCTGTTTTTATTTGTCAGCATCCGAAAAATTGCATACTGTATATGGACTTAAAACAAAAATATATTAAAAGAACTTCAACTTTATAAAGTATAAAAGACGAAAGGAGAAAAATAAATCTGCAAGGAGGAATGATAAATTCAGCCGCATTAAGCAAACATCAAGCCGCCAGAGGTTTAAGCTCGAACGGCTTGTAATTTCAATCACCGTTATAACAATATTGACTTGCTATATCAATTATGTTATAATCGCATTGAAAACAGAACATACTATAGACGAAAGGAGTTGTGTCTGATGTTATTTTTCGATTATTTAGTTGAACAATTCGGAGCAAACGAACCAATTATGTCTAATGAAATTACATTTGGAAGTTATTCTAAACCTTGGATATATAAACAGTTAAATACTCTAGTTACAGAGGGTAAACTAATCAGATTTGAAAAAGGTGTTTATTATATTCCTACAGATACTGTATTTGGAAAAAGTTTGCTGAATCCTCGTAAGGTTATTGAAAAGAAATATATATCTGACGGCAAAAACACAATCGGATATTATTCCGGTGTTACTTTTCAGAATCAGTTAAGACTTACTACACAGATGTCAAATATAATTGAGATTTATACAAATAATGAGCCTTCCAATGTTCGTGACGTATATGTAGGTAATCAAAAAGTGTTACTTAGAAAAGCAAGAACCAAAATTACCGACTCTAATGTTGCGGTATTAACTTTTCTTGAGCTGATGAATGACATTACTCCTTCATTTCTTGATGATGAACGAAAAATAATTATTAAAAACTATATTAAGAATAACGCTATAACTCGTAAGAAAATCACAGAATATGCTCCTGTTTTTCCTGATAAAGTAATGCGTAATCTTATTGAGAGTGAGGTTATTTACAGTGTTACACCATAACAAAGAGATTTTTGAGCAGGTAGTGTTAAGGGTAGCAAACGATAAGGGAATTGCCCTCGAAATTATAGAAAAAGACTACTACGTTACTCTGTTTCTTAAAAGAATAAAGGATCTGCAGCCTAATATAATTTTTAAAGGCGGTACGTCTCTTTCAAAATGCTATAAAGTTATAAACCGTTTTTCAGAAGATATTGATTTAAACATCGAAACGGAAAGCAAGCCTACAGAAGGACAGCGAAAAAAGCTTAAGGCCAATATAGTTTCTGTTATTGAAGAATTTGGCTTCACACTTGCCAATCCGGATAACGTAAGAAGCAGAAGAGATTATAATAAATATATAATTGATTTTCCTTCTGTTTTTACTGCCAGCTACCTAAAAGAATATCTTTTGGTTGAAACAGCAGTTTATATTAAGGCTTATCCGTGTAAAGAAATGAAGGCAACAAGTCTCATTTATGATTACTTCAAAGAAAACGGTTATGATGATCTAATTGCTGAATATGGTCTTGAGCCGTTCAGTATCAACGTTCAATCTGCAGAGAGAACACTGATAGATAAGTTGTATGCTTTGGGCGATTATTATCTTTCCAAGGCAGTACAGGAGCATTCCCGACACATTTACGATATATATAAACTTTTGGAAATCGTCGAAATAAACGAAGAATTAAGACAGCTTGCAAAAGATGTTTTTGAAGAACGAAAAGGTCATCAGAACTGTCATTCAGCAAAAGATAATATTGATATGAATGCTCTTCTTCAGGAGATTATTGATAAAGAAGCTTACAAAAAGGATTATCAGGAGATAACCGAAAAAATCCTGTTTGACAAAGTGGATTATTCAACCGCTGTAAAAGCATTGCAAAATGTTGTAAACAGTAAATTGTTCTAAAAAGATAGTAGCCGTCCGATTCATACTCGGGCGGATTTGTTGTATTCAGGACCAATTATTTGTGTAACAATCTGTGCGGATATACACTTTTACGGTTTATGTGATATAATCAGGTTATACTGTATAGACACGAGGTGTTGAGTTTATGGCAGCAGTTACATTCTTCGGGCACAGAGATGCACCGAAAAAATTAGAGCCAACCTTACGGCTGGCTCTGGTGGATTTGATTGAGAATAAAAACGCAAATTTGTTTTACGTCGGCAATCAAGGCAATTTTGATGCTATGGTGCGCCGTCAGCTTGAGGATTTAGCTCAAACCTATCCCATAACGTACAAGATTGTGCTTGCCTACATGCCGGGCAAAAACGATGAGCCTGATGAGCACACGGTTTTGCCTGAGGGACTGGAAACCGTTCCGCGCCGTTTCGCAATCAGCCGCCGCAACAAGTGGATGCTCGACCAAGCGGACACTGTTGTGACTTACGTCACACACCCATCATCAGGGGCGTACCAAATGAAAGAAATGGCGATCGAGAAAGGCAAATTGGTTGTTGCATTACCAATCCAAAAGTAAATATCATATTAAGCCAACAAAAAAGCCATTTGAGTTAAATACAAACTCAAATGGCTTTCTAAGGAATCTTTAATAAATCAAAGGTGAATTCATAATATCACATAGCCTTTCTATAATTGAAACGCAAATCTTCTTTAATGCTATATTATGCTATCATATTTTTATCGATTTGTCAATGTTTTTACAGTGGACTGCTATTATTCTTAACACTATTTATTCTTCTTCTTTTTCTCTTTTCTTGTTTTTCCTCGTATTCCTCTAAATATTGCCTCCTTTCTTCCCATTTTCTATATAATTTTATGATATTAGTATAATAATATTCCTCTGTTTCATTATGAAAACAAATATATGGATACATATATTTTACAAATTTTAAATATGTTTGATGTAAAGAAGGATAAAGCATCTCACTTTCTGATACATTTTGATTTATCGACATAGCAAATTGTTCTAAATAATTCATTGTACAATTAATAAATATTCTAAAACGTACATTAGCTATTTCTTTTTGTTTGTTTTCCGGAACTTTTTCTAAATCAGATAAATCTATTACCTGTGAAACAATAGCCCTATATGTAATTATATTCAAATCGATATCATTATTTCTGTTTAAAAATACTTTTGAATATTTATGAACGGCAGTCTTTTTATCAAGTTCCGTTTTTACAAATTTGTTAATTTCGATTTTTTGAATTAATTCTTTGAGTTCTGTAGGATCTTGAGGATTATAGTGAATGCTTAAAACATTTTCAATAAATCCAATGTTGTTTAAAATGTCTTTGGCATACTCTTTTGCCAATCCTAATGCTGATTCCTTGCGAGAGCGCGCTTCATTTCTGCGAGAATCTTTTACAAAGGCAAAAAGCTGTACCAATACTAAGATACACGAACATATCGTAACATAATCGGATGATATAGTTAAAATTTCTTCTATTTCTTTGTTATGCTTTACAAAATACAACAAACCTATACCAAAAACTAATACCATTACTACAGAGATAATAACAGTAATTATATTAAGCTTATTATTCTTAATCTTATAAAAATTAGATTCTTTGTCCATTATAAAAATAGTCTCCTCAATATAATCTTTCTATTTTAATAATAACATGACAAAAGTCGTCAAAAAGTTACATAAAGCCCTTTTATTTACAGAAAGTTAACAAAAAAGCTGTCACACAAGTGACAGCTTTTGATCTTATAATTCTGTTAGAACTGAATAACATTTGAAACATTATCAATTTTCTGCACGGAGAGGAAATTCTTCTTCGCATAGTGCTCACAAGTTACACGGTACTGATAGCCGGTAGGAACTGTGAGAGATTTTGCGAGATTGTAAGAGCCTGTATCCCAATACAAATCTTCATATGTAACATAATCCGACCAGGATGCACTGCTGCTTGCTCTGCGCTGAACAACAACCTCTGTAAATCCTGCTTTTACAACATCTCCGGTACCTGTTGTCATCCCTGCAATGTTCAATGTGTTTGTTCCGCTTTTTGATATTGCAATAGCGTATGCTGCAATTAAACCTGTAGCACGCGTGTCTTCATCAACTGTATAAATTGTATTATTCGATAAAATTGCATTGAATTCGTCTTGTGTCCATACCATATCCTGCCATTCAGTAGTCTGTTCAGTTTGCGCAAAGACGGTAGGCACCATAGTAACCATAACCATAACAAGAGTAATAACTGAAAGAAGAATTTTTTTCATAGTTTTATATCATCCTTTGACGTTTATTGTTTCGGCAATTGAAACCATAGTGTCAAAATCACAAATCAATGAAACCTGATAATTAGTCGCACCATCAGAATAATTTATATATGATTTCTCGTCATTACTGAATACAATTATTTTTTGACCATCAATTTGAAGCTCTTTAAATTGTTCAAATGTATTTTCCGGAACATTAACCTGACCATTTGTCATATTGTGGTCCGCACTTTTAAATTGAGTTATAGTTATCAAACCAGATATATCTTGTTTAGCACTATTAACTGAAACCAAAATAGTTGTCATATATTCGTTTTGTTTTGTTTGAACATCTTTTTTATATTCGTCACTCAACAAAGCTTCAGGTAACATCAACGTATTTAGACTATCCAAAATCATCTGATTAATCAGGTCGTTTGACCCCACTGTTGTCGGCTCATCTTTGTTTAGATTGATTTTAAAGAAATCTTTACAGAGCTCGATTACGCCGCTTAATTCATCACTTATAAACAATCTGGCGCCTGCGGGCAGAGCAAAGGAAAAAACAACAACAAGCACCGCAGCAACAAGAAGAACGCGTTTGAGCGAAACCACCTTCTTTTTGTCGGTTTTCGCGTTCGCTGTGCGGTCCGTTGCGGGTGTTGCTTCATCTTCCCACGGGCGGTACATCTGAGCAGGTTTGTCTTCCTCGAAGCCGGGGTTATAAGCCTTTGCCAATATTGCGGCGCACATATCAACAAGCTCAATATCCATTTCAGCCTCAGGCTTTTCAACCTCGGCATCCATCAATGCCTCAACCTCGGCAAGATCAAACTCAACACTGCTATCCGATATGAACTTTTCAAGCTTCTCTTTTGTGATTTTAACATTGTCAGTCATAATTGCCTAACACCTCTATAATGCAAATATTTGAAAAATGTTACATAAAACGACAAAAATTTTCTAACTTTTTTCAATTTTCTGTTTTATGTGTTCCAGCTTCTGTTTTGCTCTGTGTATATTAACTCTTGTTGTACCGGGATTTTTGTTTATAATTTTTGCAATTTCCGCCTGAGGAATTTCCTGAACCGTATCGTATATAATTATCTGCTTTTCTTCCTCAGTCAGCCCTTCATCAAAAGCTTTCCAAAGCTGAGCATTATGCTCTTCCCTTTCAAGCGTTTGTGCAACATCTTCCGCTAAATAATTTGTATGTACTGTTTCATCAAACGGTGCTGATGACAGCTTCTCTTTTGATTTTGCAGTGTGTCTGTATTCTGTTCTTGCAAGATTATTTACCGTTGAAAGCAACCACGCTTTAGGGTTGGGCGGCAAACCTTCGTTTATCATCTTCTTCCACAATAACTCGAAAGCTTCCTGAAGCATATCTTCCGCATCTTCAGGTCTCCCTTTAAGTTTTGAATAGCAAAAATTTCTTATACTCTGCACGTGCTCATTCCAGAGCTGAGTATAAATTTCCTGCATAGAACTGTTCATAACACACCTCAGTTAATATTATCTGCGTTTAATAATTATAAACATAAAATATGCAAAATTGCAAACATTGTTTTATTTTATCGAAAAATAATAGGGCAAAACGACTTTTGCTGTATGTAATTTAATTCAAATATTTGCTGTTATATTTTTATTCTGTCAACTCCCATCCGTCAGATATAAGCTCTTCATTTTCATCAAACTCTGTAATATGGCGATATCTGCGACCGTGCAAATCCGTAGCAGTGCCGTCCTCATAAGCTATAATAAAAGAGCCGTTATCAAGAACGGCTACATACATATGGTTATTATCATAAAAAATCTCTTTAAACATCCCAGTTGCCTCCTGTTATTCAACAGCAAAAGCCGCTGAGAGTAAAATGCACAAATCTAAAACAAAGTTACGATTCAGAGTAAAAAATAGAATATTAAAACATCAAAGCCGTCCGATTACCCGGACGGCTTATCTATTGTTCTGTTAAATTCTCTCACGCAATCCTGATAATCTGTTCGTAAAGCATCACATAATCACACATTATTTGTCTGTTATCATGATAATGTCCGAAGAACCATTTCTTGAACTTTGTCTTTTCCATAACAACATCGAAATACTTTGTCAATTCATCAGCTTTATAGTATCGCGAAAACAGCGTTTTTATACAAATGCACAATAGATTTTAGATAAAGTAATAGCGGCAGGGATAACAAGATGCCCTGCCGCTGTGTGTTAGATATACTTTTTTACATTGACTGAAGGATAATACGTGAAATTCCGAAGAGGTTCTTGAAGAATGATACAAGTTTATGCCAAAATCCGGCTTTTGAGGTAAGTTGCTTGCTATCAGACATTTCGTTACCATTTGCATCAAGCACAACTTCACCATTTTCGTCAACAAGTGTTGCCTTTACGGTTGCGTTACCATTGGCAATAGATGTAACCTTGCAAGTCAAACCGTCTGCAGCAGGACTCATACCAAATCCACTACCCTCAACTGTCCACTGAATCGCCCAGCCTTCAGGAAGTTCGGCAACATCAGCATGAAGAACAAGAGTTTCACCGTAGTTGACTGTTGTTACCGACGGATTCTTGATCTTCAGCTGCTTGACGAGAAGCTCGTACTGAGCTGTAAATATAAGATTCTCAGCAGGCATTGTTGTCGGAACAGTCTTATCCCAGCCGATGAACTTGTAGCCCTTAAGGGTTGTATTCACATTATGTGTAAACTTTGCTTCTTCCTTAACAGTCTGCTTTGTCTGCTTACCGTTGACATTCCAAGTGATTGTGAAATCTCTGGGCAGAACTTCAACCTCCATGCTGTCGGAAATTGCAGTGCCGTTGATTGTAACGGTGATTGTAGCCTTGCCGATATTATTAGCAACAACATTGCCGCTTGCATCAACAGAAACTGTGCTGCTGTCGCTTGAAGCGAAAACAAGGTCGTTTACAAAGTTGTCTGTAACGGTTGCAGTTACTATTGCTGTAGACTTGTTGAGAATCTGCTTGGAGTTTACATTCTCGCCGTTGAAAGTAATATTGACTGTGACAATCTTGCTTTCAAGCTTGTCACCGCAGACTGTACAGGACTTTGCGTATTCCTTGCCGCCGATGTATTCCCATTCGCCCTTAGTGTGACCGTTAGCCTTGATAACCTCTGTGTAACTGTCGCCGCAGTGGCAGGTAAATGTTCTTACACCGGTGTTTGTGCATGTGGGTTCTTTTGTTACATTGCTTTCGTGGCTGTGACCGGTTGCCTTTGTTTCGCTGTCGGTGTATGTATCGCCACAAACTGAACAAGTGTGAGTTGTGTAGCCGTCATCTGTACAGGTGTTGGGAGTTACAACACTATTGTACTTATGACCTTCTGACTTAACTAAAGAATCGGTATATGTATCACTGCAAACTGAACAAGTATGTGTTGTGTAACCGTCTTCTATACATGTGTTCGGTGTGACTACACTCTCGTAATTGTGACCGGGAGTTATAATTTCCGTGTAATTATCACCGCAATCACAGATATATGTCATCACACCAGATTGGATACAGGTTACAGGAGTTGTTTCATAAGATAAATAAGAATGGTAGTGGTAATGGATTGTTGCATTTGTCAAGCTTTCGTTATATAAACCGATTGAGATTTTATTCCAATCATCCTCGGTTGAACCATAGTAAACATCTGTGAGGCTTTCGCAATTATAGAATGCGTAATTTTTGATATTTGTTACACCGTCAGGGATTGTTACACTTGTCAGGCCACTACAACCGTAGAATGCATAACTGCCGATATTTGTTACACCGTCAGGGATTTTTACACTTGTCAGGCCACTACAATCGTAGAATGCATAAAGGTCGATTGAGGTTACACTGTCAGGGATGGTTATACTTGTTGTCAGGCCACTGCAACCATAAAACGCAGAAGCGCTAATATTGGTTATTCCTTCTTCAATTACAAGCTCTTTTAAGTTGTTTTGGCTTACATACCACGGGGTATTAGGAGATGTAGAGCTTGAATAACTACACATTTTACCGCTACCCTTTGTTAAGGTAATCTTTTCAATGTTCTGGCATCTGCCAAAGGGAGAACTATATATTTCTGCTGATGCAGGCATTGTAAGTTCTTTAAGACCTATGCAATTATAGAACGCATAATCATTGATATAAGTTACGCTATCGGGAATTGTTACGCTTGTAAGGCCACTGCAGCCATCGAACGCGCAAATGCCGATGTATGTTACGCTGTCGGGAATTGTTACACTTGTAAGGCCACTGCAGCCATCGAACGCATAACTGTCGATGTTTGTTACACCGTCAGGGATTGTGATATTTGTGAGGCTGGTGCAATCCAAGAACGTTGCTTTTTCGATTTCTGTTACGCTGTCGGGAATTGTTATGCTTGCCAGACCGCCGCAACCAGCGAAGGCATACTCACATATATTTGTTACACTATTGTGGATTGTTACGCTTGTAAGGATCTTGCAATTTCTGAACGCAGAATTGCCGATAGTTGTTACGCTATCGGGGATTGTTATGCTTGTGAGGTTTTCACAATGACCAAAAGCAGAATCACCAATGGTTGTTACGCTATCAGGAATTGTTACACTTGTAAGGCCACTGCAGTCATAGAACGCAGAATAGCCTATACTTGTTACACCATCTTCAATTACAAGCTCTTTCAAGCTGTTTCGGCTTATATACCACGGAGTATACTGGTAATATGTATTGGATGAGAGTGAGTTTTGGGTTATTCTATAATCCTGCATTATACCGGTGCCCTTAGTTAAAGTAACTTTTTCAATATTAGTACACCCGTAGAAGGTATTACTTTCGTCGTCTATTTTTGCTGATGCAGGCATTGTAAGCTCTTTAAGACCTGTGCAATTATAAAACGCCCCATAATAAATGTCTGTTACACCATTACCGATTGTTGCGCCTGTGAGCGCGGTACAATTATAGAACACATTAGTGCCAATAGTTGCTACGCTGTCGGGGATTGTTATGCTTGTGAGGTTTTCACAATGACCAAAAGCAGAATCACCAATGGTTGTTACGCTATCAGGAATTGTTACACTTGTAAGCCAAGAGCAATCTTTAAACGCAGCAAAGCCGATGGTTGTTACTTTGTCGGAGATTGTATAGCTTGTGCTTTCGTTACCCACAGGATACTGAATAAGCGTGGTTTTATCCTTGTTAAACAAAACACCGCAGCTGTCGCTTGAATAATACAGGCTGTTTTCGTCTACGGTTATGCTTGTGAGACCGGTGCAAGATTCGAACGCATAACTACCAATAGTTGTTACACCGTCACCAATTGTTACATCTGCGAGGCTGGTACAATTATAGAACGCTCTATAACCAATGGTTGTTACGCTGTCGGGGATTGTTATGTTCGTGAGGCTGTCGCAAGAATAGAACGCACACTCACCTATGCTTGTTACGCTACTGCCGATATTGACCGTTTTTATATTGCTTCGGTATGAAGCCCAAGGCACATCAGATGAATATGAGTAATCCTTCATCGAGCCTGTGCCGGTGATTTTCAGCACACCTGTACTTGTATCAAGCGACCAATATACATTATCACCGCAACTGCCGGAATATGATGCCGCCTCTGCTTTGAAATCAAACAGGCTCGGCAAATCAAGACCTGCAAAGCCGCTGAGCGGTGCAGAACAGAGCACCATCACAACGCACATAAACACAGCCAATGCTTTCTTAAATGTTTTCATCTTGTTTTACCTCCGTTGGTAATTTTTAACTCGATATTATTTACGACATCGTAGTAATAATCTCTGTAATTACTTTTGAACTCAACTTCGTTGTCAATTATGATATTATATGCCTCCAACAAAGCAATTTTTGCAGTAGACAAATTATCTTTAGGCTCATAATAATAAATTTTTGTATCAGGGAAATGTAGTTTTTTACATCCGATAAGCCACCATAAATCAATTTCACTTATATCCAGACCGAAGCCTAAAATATAAACATCCTTTGTAAGAAAAGAATCAATCCAGCTCCGCTCAGTACATTCAGCACCCTTACTCTGTGCCGTCTTATACCGCTTAATAAAATCAGAAACATAATTCTGAATCTCACGCATAACCTTGTCATAGTAGTATGTACCCATTATTACGGTAGATGGCTTGGTTATATCACCGTGTATATGCCATATCTTCTTATTGGATTCATCTGCACTGTAATATTTAAAAATGCCAAACTGCTTTTTTTTACCTTTGCACGATTTTGCGTAACGTATTAACTTTCTATAATCATACAACCGACTTTTACCTGTAATTGCCTACTCCAACTCAAATGTATAGTTAGTTGTAACAACATTATCTATAGATAATGATAATACTCGATCCAAGAAATCTTTTTGTTCCAAACTGATTTTTGTATTCATATCGCGAGATAAATCTTGCATTGCTTTATCCACTTTATTTTTGGATGCAGCAACAATCTGCATCGTGAAAGGTAAATATTTCAAATCTGCCCAAGAAATATCCGGTTTGTATTTATCACGCACTTTTTTAACTAAAGCTTCCCATGATGCAGAACTGAAAGCCTGATTAACGCCATTGCCTACTAATAAAACACTCGCCAAGGGAACGCCTCCTTTTAAATCAAGTGTGATATCTATCATTAAAATTTTGATAACATCAATTAAACACCAAATAAATATTCAAACAATATTATTAGTTTTAGTATATACTTTCCATAAACATTTTTCAATAATACAACATTCCTATATTTTAAGTATATTGTTTTAACAAACTAAACAAAACAGACTCCATACCGCGGGGCATGAAGCCTTTTGGTACAGAGTCTGTTTTTATGTATTAGTCTAACAATTCAAAAAACACAAATTAAATCAAGCGATAATCGAACCGTACGAGTGTGCAGGCACCTGAATCACTGTTCCCGGAGACCAAGCAATTGGGATCTGGGCAGACCGGGGCCTGGATTTAAGAAAATCCAGGCCCCATCCATCTGTTCCCATCAACCGAAGTCGCTTCACAGTATGCCATTCTCACCTCTGACTTTCGTCAGCACGCATATTAAGCCGTCGTCTCCCGCCCCTGACAGCAATTCGTTTCCGAATATTTTGCGTGAATCCCCAGCCCGTAGGCTAGACGGGTACATTCCGGATTATTCCGAAACTTTTCCTCCTTCGTCTCTTAACCTTGCTGTTCAGCTATCGCAAATCAGTTTAGGCAACAGTGCGACGAACCTTCACTGCTCCGGGCAGAATCGGTGAGAATGAGACCGATTTCCGCCCCGCACACTTATTGAATCGGCTGTGCGCACCTGCAGTTTATACTCTTGCTCTGGAGTACGAATCAGTATCGCGACTGTACGCACTAATGTCCTGCGTACCGGCCATTCACGGAATAGATATTTGTTTATGTAAATTCCGTTTGACTTGCTATACCGCTGAATGAGGCGGTTGTAAATGTTTATCTACTTTCAGTATGACAGATTTGATTCGAAAAATCGAAAAAATTAACCGAATTTGTTTTGCTGCCTTGAACAACATTCAATCAGTCTTTTTCTCATAAGCTCATCCGGTTCAACTCTGCCGGATACTATATCACACATTTTGTTAAGACTGAAGCCGCTCAGATTAGCCATATCTTTAACGCTCAGTCCTTTTTCTTCCATAATATCCGCCAATGCATTGCAGAACTTGGCTTTTATTACCTGCGGACACAGAACTATAACCAACGTTCTGGTTCGTACCGATGCTTTGCTGACACCGCTACAAGAGATTCTGCCGTTGAACCTATAACAGTCCATTATTTCTACAAAGTAAATTCGGTATGGTGTTTTTAGGCAGTAATCTTCAGGCGAAAGCTCTTTCAACTGACTTTTTTTACCCGTATATTTTTGTTCCCGACACATAAAGACTCTCATTTTGTCATACAAACCTTTGTTCTCTTTCTTGATTTCAGTTATTGATTTAACCATTGCGTTAATCCCCTTCACACAAATTATTCAGCAGTAAAATCTGCTCAATAACAGTATGAAAGATTTGAAATACAAAATTTTCTCCTGCATAGCTTTTTTTGCTCATTTTTAAGTGTAGAGGTACGAAGCAACCACGATATTGTTTCGATAGTGTGATAATTTGAACATGGATGTGGCCAAAAGGCAGATTTTGCTAAATATGTAATCTTTGCCCTCACGTATAGCCTTTTTTCTCAATTCGTCTCTCAATACATAATCGCCTTGAATCAGAGATTTTTTCAGATATTTCGGCTTACCTGTCTTTTTATCAATATTATATAGATTCCATCTCTTTCGGATTTCGTCTTCTAACTGCTCTGCATACGATGGGTTTTCCTTGATTAGGGCTAACAGGTGATAATAATAGTTTTTCGCACACTGGGCTCGCATCCTATGTAAATCGACAGCGGCGGAGGCTTGTATCTCCTCTTGCGTAAATATGTACTCATCCGGCTTGCTTGGATCAAAGTATCCTCGTATAAAATCTACGTCGCATTCAAGCAACCTGTTGAGTTGGTATTTTCCTCCTTTGCCATTTTCGACTTCGACGCACCAATATCCGCTTTCATCCTGCCTAAAATTTCGGTTCCGCAAGTTGTACAGCTCAGATTTTCTGATGCCTACACGAGCCTGAAATTCCGTGAATCTGCGAACTTTTTCAGAATACGGGTCTCTGCTCGGTAACGGACACACAGGTTCAAACCGACTTCTGGTATAATTAGCGGATACCCTACGAGGTTTCGCAATCGAATCCATTTTCACGTTGAATCCACAACAGGGTCCTGCTAAATACGAATGAATCGTGCTTGGCGAATATCCTTTTTGCTTTAAGTCGTTGGCATATTCTTGCAGTAAATCTTTTGCCTCGTCATATGTTTTAACGTCGTGATTTGTTCTGCACCAACGCACAAAATTGTAGCAGGTGCGCTGATAGTTCTGTCGTGTCAGATTATGTTTTTTTGTATTTATTCTTTCCATGCAGACGTTCATAATCTGCTGTGTAATAGTTGGCTTTCTGTTTCTTCTTTTAGCCATATAGAAATTCCTCCTTGGGAATAATTAACGCTAAACAGTCAGGCTCTACTTCCCTTGATGCTTAACATCAACCGAGCCAGGGGCATACCGAACTGACCAGATTCGGCAACACCGGTTTGGACCAATAAATGCACATATACAACCCGGGATAGTCGGTTATATTTTAAAGTTGCGTTTTTACCACCACAACTTCTGCAATATAACCGCTATCCTGTGCCTGATGGCACTAGGGTTTCGCCTGTGCATTCCGCCACTCCAAAACGTGGGAGATTGGCTTAATTTCAGGCGATTTCAATTTCAACAAAGACGGTATGATCATCAACTTTATAAGCAATGAACTTATAGAAATCCATTCTGGTTTCTATGTATTTACACAGTCCGTCGAAATCAAGATTTTCGACTTTGGTATAAACCGTCTTTGTCTGAGTATGAGTTTCTGTCCGCTCAACAACTGAATATGACATTTCATAATCCAGTTTATCGAGTGTTTCATAAAACTCTTTCGGGCTCTCAAACAATGAAATTCTTATCATTAATAAAACCTCCTGAATCAGTCTTTAACTACAGTATGACTGACTGGAGGCGATTACAAATGAAAAACAGCCGCGAAAATTAATCCGCGGCTGCTTAAGTGTGAAAGCCAATATAATCTTACAAGCATTGTCCTTTCTTGTGAAATCAAATCTGTTCTCCCGAAAAGCAGCTATTCGTGCTGAGGGCTTGAATAGATTTGGTTTCTTTTTTATCGATTAATAAGCCATATAAATATCAATAGAGTCAAACGGCCCTATCTCGGCAATTCCATACGTTATTTTTCCTCCAACACAATGAACGAAAAAATCAATCATTGATTTCATCTGTTGATGATTTTCCGCCGATATCTCTGCACGAATAAACGTTGCATCTTCTTCAACAATCTTTTGGAGTGCATACTCAAAAGGCTGGTCAGCGTAATCACTACCATCAACGGCAAGGTATGCTATTTTCGTTTGCTCAAGTGCATCATAACAGCGTTTAGCATACTCTTCGGAAGTTATTCTTTCGGTCTTGATATTATAATTGTTCATATTCAATCTCCTTTAATAACAAATGTAAAACACTTTGTTTTTGCTTCGGGCACTGACTTCTGCAATGAATTTCAGCGTTGGGACAACATACATAAAAAAATTGAAAAGATTGGGGATTTGACTTTGACAGTCCATAATTGTTGCTTTAAGGAATCTCTTATCTTTAATTTCATCAGATTCAATAACTTCATCAAATCTCTTATTTGCACCAAATCCTATAGAGCAAGTCATAGCAAACGTCATTTTCCGGGTCAGGTTAGATACGGCTTCTTCGTAACTTGTGTTTTCAAAATTAATTATCATTTTTATTTTCCTTTCAATATGTAAGTTATAAGACTATATTCAGAGTTTTCAATTTGCTCCTTGCGTGTTTTATAGTCTGATTACAGTATGAAAGAACAACTCACTTAACAAAATTAAAATCATAACAAAAAGTTCTTGACTATTTCCCTTTTTAGTAAGAAAATATAAACATAATAAGCTAAAACAGATTGAGGTGATATCGTGTCTTCAATCGTTACCAATCGAGAACAATTAAACAATCAGCTTCTTGAAGCATACAAAAAGCTGGATATAAAAAGAGTTCGTGAAATTTTAGAAGCCAACTTTCCTGATACATTTGCAGACCCCGATCAGCAAGAATTGGCCGACTATTTCAAAGAGCACATTAAACGAAAAAAGTTAAATCAAAGAGCCGTTTTAGACCAGGCACAAATACCGTTAGCATATGGTTACAAAATATTCAGCGGAGAAAAAAATGTAAAAAACCGAGACGTTATTCTCAGGCTTGGCATTGCAACGGGTATGAAGATTGACGAAATCAATTATGCTTTAAGATTGGGCGGTCAACCTGCATTAAGTTATCATGATGTAAGAGACACCATTATAATTGCCGCCGTGCAAAGCCGTATGAAAATAAGTGATTTGATTCAATGGCTTGAAGATCTTGGCATATTGCCGCCATTTGTAGAGCACAAAGTCTAGGAGGCGAAAAGATGATTAGTATTCAAGGAGTGAGATGCTCCGTTGTCCAGGAAAAAGAAGTAGATATTCTCGTAGGTGAAATGGAAATTTTCGCTGACTTTTCCGAACACAAAAAACTTTATCTGAATCAGATATCCATCGCAAACACAAACAGATATACCATAAATAAAGAAAGCTCATATGATTTCTGGATGAGAAAATCTGATATTTCGCCTTCTGAACCGGCACTTGAAACATATGATTCGATAGAAGAAACCGAAAAGAGCAGATTTGCAAAAGCTTTTGACGTTTTATCTAAAGCAGTTTCTTCTCTTGGTTCGAATGTTGATTTCAAAAAGAATACCCCTATACCTATCAGTAAGAGAGACAGAAAAATTGAAGGCTATATAAAATCTATATCCGATTATGATTTTTTTGTGTCGGATGCTTTCGAGGCACAAGAAGGACACTGCCTGGTGACTATAAGATATTCGCAAGAAACAGAAAATCCTATAACTGTATCAGTTAATGATAGCGTTACAGAAGAATATAACTGTATGGCTGCAGCTGAAGATTCCGGATTTTTTGTTTTGATGAATCATATGACACATGACCTTGAAGCTCACCTTGAAGAATTCTTTAAAAAAGGTGTCGAAATGGGCGGCTACCCGGATGGAGATTGGTCAGAGGATTACGGACATTTCCAAAGCTATGTAATATGGTAAATTAAATATAGCAATATAAAAACAGAGGAAAAGCTTTATGCTTTTTCCTCTGTTTTTTTGTGGCAAAAAATATTTTGAAAAAATTTTCATTTCTGGACCTCGGGGTCCAAACGGCAATGAAAAGCTGCTGTAAAATCAAATCAGAAAGTGAAACACACACTTTCTCACACAGAAACTTTCTTTGAAAAATAAATTTTCATTTCTGGACCTTGGGGTCCAAACGGCAAAGAAAAGCTACTGTAAAATCAAATCAGAAAGTGAAACACACGCTTTCTCACATAGCAAACTTTCTTTGAAAAATAAATTTTCATTTCTGGACCTCAGGGTCCAAATGGCAAAGAAAAGTAGCTGTAAAATCAAATCAGAAAGCGAAACACGAGCTTTCAAAAAACAAATGAGGTGATACCAATGAATATCAATAAATAAAAATCCAGACTCTGCACCTTGACAACTGAATATCCCATTTAAAGTGCTTTTGACACGAGCCGGTTGGCAGATGCGCCATGAACTCTTAATGGACCGAGCGATAAAATCTGTGACAACAATTATTCCGTGGTACGGGATACGCGATGAAATGTCAAAAGATATACAATGCAAGTTGAGACGCTGCAGGAGTCGGTTCACCACCGAACGCAAACAAGGGTAAATATTGAAGACTTAAACTGGAAAGAAGAACTTCATTTATGATTTCCACATACAAAATATATTCAAAAAATTAAAATCAATCAACATTTACAAAGGAGTCAAAAAATATGAAAAATATTAACATTGAAAAGAAGTCAGAAAATATGGACAGCACAAAAATCCCTGCTACCTATACTTATCTCAGATATGAAGCAAAGACACCTGTTGCAAAAACAACGTGTAAAATTGCACCGCTCACACGCGAGCAAAAAAACGCACTGGCTAAACTTCGTGATGCAAGAGACACCTTTATTTTACATCCTTGCGGACTTTTTGATACCAAAAATGCATATCACAACGAAATGGTGTCCTACATAAAAGACAGGTCGCTGGGAAATATGCTTCAGAGGGCTGGCCTTCCGTATCTCGATCTTGAATGCCATGAAAACTATATTATTGAAGATACAGCTTTTGGTACTGGCAGCACCATCGAGTTCGAGTATAAACCCGGCATAAAAATGAATCTTACTCGAGAAAAAGCCAAAAACATTGACATAGAAACAACGTTTTATGTAATAAAAGAGGTGCAGAAGTATCTTTATTATATAGATCAAGAATATGGAACTACCTATATGTCGCTTGACAATCCACAGCTTAGTCTTGTATCAAAGTGCTTTGTTAGAACGGTTGAGTGCGAATGCAGTTTTCAGAATTCCATAAAAAGAACGTATGAAAATGAATTGAAATATTTTCATTTGTGGATAGCTGCAAAATTTCATAATTAAAGCAAGAAACATATCACACGCCAAGAGTAAAAAACTATTCTCTAATAAAAACAAAAAGCAAATGAAAAAGCTGCCGCCATATCAGAGCGACGGCAAAAACAAAAAACTATAATTAAAAGGAGTTATTTAACTATGAAAAAGAACATAAATTATTCAGAACTCATCAAGAACCTTGACAATACTGCTCTTATGTGCCCTGTAATTGAATTCAACGATTCAATTGATCGCGAAAAAGCCCAAGAACTCGCCAACGCAATTATGGATATCAGCATTAAAAATTTCAGAAACGTTGCAAATTTAGCCAATATCGTTCTGGACAAGAAGCTCGAGTTGCCGTTCGCAATAACCTATGCTGATTCGGCACATTTTGAAGACGTGCTTAATCACAACACACTGGATGAAATCGTAATAAAGAAACTGCTTTCAGACAAAGAAATAATAATAACGCTGTACAGTAGAATTATTGAAGGTCTATCTTCTGCTTTCAGAGGATCCGAAGAGCTTTGTGAAATTTTGGACTACAAGCTCGATACAAATGTTGAGCCGGTAATAAGCGAACTTCATAGTGTATTAACGAATATACTCAATAACATTTCAGCAAACAGAATCCAAGGCAACGAACCGATTCATTTCACGGGTATCGACCGTGAATATTTCGAAGCAAAAATCAATTCAGCATTTGCTGACAACAACTAAATCAAGGAGGAATTTTAAATGAAAATCAAAGAAAAAAGAAATGCAAAAAATACAATACTGCAAGGAAATAGATAAAATTCATAACAGTACATATTCAACTGCCATTGCAGAATATCAGCAAACTCTTCAGTGTAGCTTAAAGGATATTATAATAAAAAAACTTTTCGGAAACACCACTGTGAATCTTACAAATTTTCCTAAAGAACATTTTGACAAAAATATCATTAAAAAATCTTAAAATTAAAATAAAGGAGAAATGAAAATGACTAATACTCACACTAATACAAGTTCCGTTCCTACATATATGTCCATTTCCGATGCAGCAAGAGAATCAGGCATCAGCAAGTATATGATCCGTTCCATGGTTAAAAAGAATGAGATTCCGCACATAATGTCCAGAGCAAAGTACCTGGTCAATTATCCCAAGATGCTAACCGTTTTCGAGACACTTGAAATTGTTGCGTAAGGAGGAGAAATAAATATGGCTACATCACGAGCAAAATATAATAAAGCCGGTGAACTCACCGGCTTTGAAATACGAGTATTCAGGGGGCGTGACCCCGTAACAGGCAAGCAGCTTCCGATGTATTCAACAACGTGAAAACTGCCTCCCAACTGGTTTGAATGGAGCAAGAAGAAGCAGAACAAAGAACTAGAGTTAGCTAAAGCTCAGTTTGAATCAGATTGTCGCAAAGGCAAAATAAAAACCAAGTCAGAAATTAAGGCTGAAGCGTTGGAGGAGGCAAGGCTTAAAACAGAAAGAGAAGCAGAGGAAGCACGTAAGCCTAATATACAGGAGGCTTTTGATTCATACGTAAAAGCAGTCCGCAGCGACCGAAAAACCAATACGCTTGTCGGAGTTAACAGCACGATAAAAAGAGCGGTTAAATTTTTTGGCAACAAAAAGATGGAACTCATTACCGATTATGACTGTCAGGACTATATTGATTATCCGATCGACGAAAGCGGACTTGCCACTTCAACAATCAGAAAACACTACTCTACCCTTGCCGCTTTTTTAAAATGGTGTTTCGAAGAAAAGCTTATACCAGAATATCCGATGAAAAAAATAAAAAAGCCGGCTGATAATTCGTCTAACAAAAAGATTGAAGTATTCACCGTTGATGAGTTAAAGAAAATAATTGAATGCGCCCCAAACGAAGATCTTATGTGGATGACACTGATATTTTGTTTCATTGATACCGGTGCAAGGCGCGGTGAGATCGTTGCTTTGCGTTGGACCGATATTGACCTTCTCAGCGGACGTGTGGAAATATTCAACAATGCGCAGTACGCTGAAGGTATCGGTGTTTATGAAACAACAACTAAATCCGGCAAATCAAGAGTCATATACTTAAATGAACAAACGATAGCCGCTCTGAAAAAATGGAAAAAACTTCAAAAAGAAGTTATCACCGGACAGAATAAATCTACCCCGGAATACGTTTTCACTCACATTGATGGAAAAAGAATAAGCCCGCAGGCGCCTACCGCACACCTAAGACGCTTCGGTGAACGCTACGAAATTAAAGGCTGCCATCCTCATAAATTCAGACATTCAATGGCAACTTATATGATAAGAAACGGCGTTGATATTAAAACCATTTCAGAGAAGCTCGGACATAGTTCTATTGAAATCACACTTAAACTCTACGTCCACTCTGACGAAGAAACACAGAAGGCGGCAAACAAAAAATATTCTGATATCTTGTGGAATTAAAATCAAAAGTAATATAAAAATATACTTTAGCTAAAAATAAAGCACTCCATTAATCGATTAATTCGGTCAGTGGAGTGCTTTAAAATTTATTCACCCTTGCTATTAAGCTTAACAAAAAATAAATTACACGTCCCTTTAACAAAATATAATTATACAGAATTTATTATATTACAAGAAATGTCAAAATGCAATAATAAAAGACTCTTGTCACCCTGTACGGTGGGGCATAGTCCGTAATTACGTACTAAGCCCAATACATATTGGTTTAATATGTCAAAAAGGGTCAAAATGTTATACAAAAGAAGAAAAGATTAAGATTTACTTTTTACTAATAAAATAGCGGTTGTCATAACAACAACCGCTACAAATCAAAACTGTAAAATGTGTTTTATACTATTTTTAATATCAAACAAATCCACAAACTTAACATCTACTATTACTCCGTCGCCTGAATCAAAGCTGATTTCGGAAGTACACGAAACAACATCTGTCATAGGATAAATCAACGTTACATTTTTTGCTTTATACTTCTTCTGATAAGCATACATCTGATACATATCTGACTGCGAAATACCGTGAGTTGGGGGTACATCATTGAGCAACTTCCATTTTGTGTCCATTACAAAAACTGCGTTGTCAGATTTTCGTGTGATAACAATATCAGGTCTCAAGCTGAATATTTCAGGTCTTTCAAACAGATGATGAGATTTGTCTTGCGCAGAAACAGAGAATTCATCAAAATTGATTTCTTTTTTTATGAGACAAGCGATATAGCTCTCAAACAGTGTTTCCATCGGGAACAAAAGAGCATATGCAACCTCACTCCCTGCAAAAGAAGTGAAGCTTTTTCCTTTAAGAAAAATCCTGCACCATATCATTGCTCTGCTATAATCTTTTGTATTTCTGTCTGAAATACATTTTGAGAAATCCGTATCATAATTCACAGATTCAGGCACTTCAGAAAAAGCGTTAAGAAGTGTTTTGATATCTGTTTTATTTTTTGACGATTTTGTTTGTCTGTAAAGAAGAGCTAATGTTGATTTTATAAGTCTGTTTTCAGGTCTGTTTGTATTGAATTCATCATACTCAACGTAACTTCGTTCTTTGTGAGCAAAGTTGAACTTGATTTGCTTTGAAAACAATATTTTCCCTTTAAATCTGTTACTGTTTTCTTCAACTGTATCGTAAGTGCATTTCAAGCCACGCTTTACAATGGTAAAGATTTCTTCAATGAACATTCGGATAAAAATCTCAAATATATCCATTTTTGCAATATTCACATTTGAGGTCTGAATATTTTTAAATGGAGATTTGCGAAGTGTTTTAAGCATTTTTACAATAAGCTTCTTCGCTTCAGAACCATCCTCATCATTTATCTTTGAACATATCTTAGGTAAAATTTCAATCGTTGTTCCGTCTTTCATTGAAATCATACCAACATAGTTTTTTGCTGTGATAACTTCACCGACACCTTTTTTATATGATATGCCCATCAGTTCCAGACCGTCATCTGAATTATCTCTGTTAAGCAGAATGAACTTCTTCAGTTCATCAAATGTTTTCTGCGGAATATATTTTGCTCCGTCAACATTTTTGTCTGCAACAAATAAGCCGTATTCAGTTATGGGGTACGGTCGTTTCATTTTATTACCTCTTTATTCTAAATAGCAGTATGTGTCAGAATCATAACAAGCAAAATTGTTAATTTTATATGTCACCTTGTCTTCATCATCAAAACTATAATTACCGAATAATTTCTTATCATTTACTTTCACAGATTCAATAAACAAGGGTTCTTCATTCTTCTTCTGATTATCACCAAGAACCAGCCGAATTTTTTCATAGTCCTCATAGAAATACTCCTGAAGCAAAGGAATAATTTTCTTTTCAAAAATCTTCCCAAGAGTATGAATAGTTCTATCTTCCTTCACTTCTTTGAAGTATGCATGGCCAATTGTATGTTCACGGTCATACAAAGCTTCAATTCTTTCATTAAGTTTTTCAAGAAGCATTCTGACTGAAATGTTTCCAACCATAACATCAGTCAAATATGATGAATCAGGCATCATCTCAACGAACGAAAAACGTCTTCTGAGAGCGGTATCAAGAGCTGCAATTGAACGATCAGCAGTATTCATTGTGCCGAGAATATAAACATTGTCAGGAACACCGAAATTCTTCTTAGAATAAGGAAGTCTTGCACGGATTTCTTCTGCTGCACCTATTCTCTTTGAAGGTTCAATGAGAGTTATAAGTTCACCGAAAATCTTTGAAATATTACCACGGTTTATTTCATCGATGATAAACACTTTGTTTTTCTTTTCCAATTCTACCGATTCGTTAAAGGTAGGATTATATTTTTCTATTAGTTTCAATGCGTCTTCAATCGATACGCTCAACCTATAAACTGATGAAAGTGTCATTGTTTTACTATTGTTCAAATCAACAATATTTTCTCTTATGCCCTTAACAATCCACTTTACATTTCTAATTCGCTTATATTGTTCGTACTTATCATCCGTATCCCATTTGTAATCACCGGTAACAACACCGATTGCATCAATTTCATTTGCATTATAACAAGAGAAAACAATGTCACCGATACGCATTCTATTTATAAAAGCGTTAAGGACAGTCTTGCCTCCATCAATATCAAAATCTGTATTATCAGTAATATACTCGCCATATACATCGTAGCCAATTCTTATGTGGTCATTATCTAAACATTCGGTACGAGTAGGATTGTCATATGTTCTCTCTAACGAAACCTTCCATACAACAGGATTTTTATTTAATCCAATATCGGAATGTTTCTGCGCAATACTTATATCGCAGAACTCCTTAAAAATACCGTCAGCAATTTCATATTTGATATCACCGGATGAACCTTCTTCGTCATCCTCCATAACAGGTCGAATTCCTTCGATAAACTCTTCATAACCAAACGACTGATGGAAGGTAGTGAACTCAATCAGACCCTCATTTTTATAATTATCGTAACGTGATTTGACAGAATCGTAACCTTCGGATTTCAATTCATCAACAGTTGTATTCTCAATAATTGTTACGGCATAAAGAACCGTATTATATGTTTTACCTGTTCCGGGCGGTCCATAAAGAATCGTATTCTTTTCAATTGCAACAGGTTCAGATTTAACAACAGGAGCAATTTTTATATCATCTATTTTCATTTTTTGAAGAGCCTCCTTCAATTCGTGTCTCAGTTTCCAAGCAAAACGTGCTTTTCCTTTTTCGATAACATCTTTACCAACAAACGGAATAGTGAAATATCTTACATCGCCGTTATCGTGGCACTCGGGACACTTGAACTTTTTAAAAACTTTTTCACCAAAGCTGCTGCCAAGTTTGTTGTAATGAGCAGCTGTGTTACCATATGTTTCCGAGAGATTAGCGCAGGTGCTTTCACCACCGAGCTCAAGCATCATCTTAAACATCTCTAAATTCTTTTCGTTGGTTATCGTTGGATCTTTAAGAGCAGATAACCATTTTTCAACGGTCATTTTCGGATTGTATTCTTGAAGTGATGGCCAGTAACCTTCGTAATAATTTACATCAAAACTATCTTTTGTGATAAGCCAAGCAACATGAGATAATTCAGGGAAACTACCGAAATTAACCGCTTTATTTTCGATAAGTTCATTAACTGATTCACAAATTTCAAGATATAATTTACCTGATGGTAACTCTTTCAAGCCATCCAATGTATTAATAAATTCTTCCGGAAAATATTTACTGTCACATAAAAACTTTCGATTTCTTGAATCAAGGTTAACAAATATATATGGTCTCATCCAAAATAAGCCCATAGTTATTCTCCAACCTAAACCTTTTTGTGCAGCGACTTGATTATAGACATTAATAAAATTCTCTTTAGCAGACTGATTTTGATTGTCAGAAAATTTGAGTGCAACCTCAAAAAGTCTCCAAAGATTTTCTATATCATTATCATTTCTATCATCAATAAAATAATAAAACGTCGCATTTAGATTATTCAGAACAGGAATCCCATCAAATGAATCAAAATCATATCCGCCAATTGAAAATATATCCGAAAAACCTTTGATAATTTTCTTTCTGTTTAAATCTGTGATTCCTTTATTAAATAAACCAAAAACAGTAAACGGATCGATATCAGCAACCAAATTATCTTTCTCAAGCTTTGGTAAATTCATATCAATCGATTCAAAAACTTTTTTGATTATGCGGATAAGTTCCTGACGGTTATTGCGATATTTCAAAAGAGCATTCGCAAATTCAGTGTAGAAGTTAATCCAGCCACCATTGAATTTGTTCGCCATATCAATATCTCCTTAAAAATAATATTTCTCAATCTATTTTATGATAATTATATTATACAACATAACAAAAAGCAACAAAAAAAGACTCTTGTCACTCTTTTAGATGGGGCAGAGTCCTTGATTGCGTACTGAATAAAACACCTATTGATGTAATATGTCAAAAAGGGTCAAAATGTTACATTAAAGAAGAAAAAATGAGCCCTGAATTTAATCAAGGCTCAATAAATATGGTTTATTTAATTACGAATGAGAAAACGAGGTTGAATATCCTGCGGAAGAACAGGAACAGCTTTGCAAGGAAGATGCCGAATTCGGAGTCTTCTGCAGGTTCAACTGTTTCGTTTGTTTTGGGTGCTGTGTCTTCAACTTCAAGTCCTGCAGACTGGTCAATGATTGACATATATTCGATATACGCTGACTGAGTCGCAAGCTCGGGCTGTGTTGCCGATTGGTCAACGTCTTCAAGCATAAGGCTAGCCTGGTTGAGCAGATAGAAGTCTGCGCTGTCAACCGCACCGTCGTGGTTGCAGTCTGCAGCTTTGAGCTGTGCAGCGCTGAGTCTGTCAGCCGAAATAAGACCGTTCGCAATCATATTGACTATGAACGCATCGTTCGCATCATACCAACCGTTACCGTCAATATCGCCGAAGATGATAACAGTGTACTCGCCTATGATTTCATCGCCATTTTTCATTATCGCCTTTGACTCTGTGCCAAAGCCGTACTTACCGGGTTCGTAAACCCATTCGCAGCGTTCAGCAACAATGTTGGTATAATTATCAATCGAATCAATTCCTGCGGCAAGACCATAAATTGTATTATCTGCGTAATCAACAACCATTCCGTTTGTTACTTCAAAACTAGTTGCAGGGATCATTACGGTTACGTCGGTTTTATCACAGCCCACACAGCACAAAATTTTGCTTCCACTCTCTGTTGCGGTAGGCTCGGTTATAACAACCCACTTGGTTAAAAAATGCTCTGTAGCAACAAAGGTTCGGTTATATTTTTTTGCATAGCTATGAACAGGAGAACCGCAAGGTGCTTTAATTGTGGTTTTTGAATAAAAAGTGTTTGAGGAATCGTTGATTGTACAACTTTTGTTTGGAATTGTTATTTCTGCAAGACTGCTGCACTCATAAAACGCATAATTACCTATGCATGTAACGCTGTCGGGCACTTCTACTTTTTCGAGCATGGTGCATCCCTTGAACGCATTAGCACTTATGTTTGTTACTCCGTCCTCGATTATTACCTCTTTAAGCTTTGCTTTGCTGTAATACCACGGAGTCATTTCTGCATTTTTTTCGCAGAAAAGCATTTTGCCGGTGCCTTTTGTAATCAACACCTTTTCAATGTTGTTACAATTTTTAAAAGACATATCAATCCCCCAATAACCTGAATAGTAAC
>JAZTZM010000004.1:0-173918 GCA_045637465.1 Acutalibacteraceae bacterium
CTATGATTTCTTCAAAACAAATTTCTCCGATGCCGTTTTTGTGAGAACAACCGTCAATTATCCTTACACTGCAGAAACCACCTCGATTTCAACAGAAAACTCGGCACTCGGCAGATTCAGCGATATGAAATGGACGGAAGCTGTTCCGTTTCAGCTTACGCCGATGCTTGACGGCGACATTTCTGTTATCAAAAGGAATTTTATGGATGATATTTCATCGTTCAGGACTCAAACGTTCCCTGAAAGCGACGAAAAGAACAATTATCTTGCTTCATTCAATCATCAGCTTACGGGCGGTTTTACGGGTCTTTATGACGAGAACGGCGGAATCATTGTTGCAAATACACGTCAGGTGCTCAACTCAATGGCGCATTGTCCGATGCGTCTTGAAAAAGACAAAACCGTAAGAATGAATCCCTTCGGCACATATTACGGCAATCAGCGTCATCATTTCAGCAGAGCAAAAGATCAGATTCTTAATGTTTATACCCTTGTTGCATCTCAAGGCAAAAGCATAGCACCTTCATATAACGGAAGCTGCGAAACTGCGGTTCTCGGAATTTATCCGCTCTCTGAAAACGGACTTTCCGACGAAGAAAAAATTGAAATATGTGCATTTGCAGACGGTGCGGTCGCTTCCGCACCCGATTCCTCGGATATTTCACCTTTCTCAAAAGACAATATAACCGTAAGAGAAGGTACGGCTGACGGAATAAACGAAAAAGATTTGAAAAGTCCCATTCTGACAGGTGTTTCAGGCAACGTTTTCAATTACGTCACAAAAGGTGCGAAGGCAATAGGCCATATAATTTTCACGCAGATAAAATCAAAAAAATAATTTCGATATGTATGGGTGAGCCTATGAACAGTACTGACAGAGTGTGTAACACCATTCTCGGCAAAGAAACCGACCGTCAGCTGATATACGGATGGCTCAAAGAAAATCCCGGCGTTGAGATTTTGGCAAAAATCGGAAGCGTTGAAGCCTTTGAGGACAGATTTGAGTTTGATATAAAAGCTTGCAAGAGAATAATCAAAACCCCCGGCTGAGCCGGGGGTTTTGATTATTTAACAGGCTCTAAGGTGACTGTTATCTGTGCGGTTTTTACGTCTTCAAGCTTTACCGTGAGCTTGCTGATATCCTGATAATCGGCATCGTATTCGTAACTGCCGCCAAGTGCTGCTGCAGGCGTTACCGTAAATCTGCCGTCTGCAAGAAGTGAAGCTTTCATTTGCTTGTCGCCGATTGTGAGCACAGCGCTCTTGCCGTCTGCGGCAATTTCAATGTCTGCCTTCGTGTGCATAAACCAGTATATTTCGCTTTTTACAATGCACTCGATACGGTCGGTGATTTTCATCGAGCTCTTGCCGTTATAGAGTTCAAACTCTCTGCTTACGCTTGTCGCGCCGTTCATTCTGTATGCGTCGGTCATATCGAGCGTTGCTCTGCCGCCATCAGTGCTTGCTTCAAATTCGGTGAAGTCACATTCTGCCAGCACGTACTGGTCATCAAGTGCTGACTTCGGATTGATGACAAGCGTGTTTTGTCCCTCAGCGCGCTTGCAGTAGTTTTTCCATCTTCCGCCTGCAGGCAGATTCATAAAGTATCCGGGTGCATCGTAACTGCCCGGACCTAATTCCTCAGCCCAGCGCTCGCCCATAGCGTCAAAAACAAACGTGCCGATGTCAAGGTCACCGTGGTTGATGAAGTTGTAGCCACCCTTGATTGCCGCGAAGGTTGCGTTTTCGTCAAGATATGCGCTTCTCATAAGCACAAGTGACTGACCTGCGTCGGAGTTGAGTTTGATGCTGAGTGGCTCATTGCTGAAATCGCTCTTTGCATATTCGCTGTTGAACCACAGGCATGAAAGCGCATTTTCCTTGCCCTCGCCGTTTCTTTCCGTGTTGTCTGATGTATCCGGCATGAAAGGAGTTGGTGCATCTGTCATCTGATAAGCTGACAGAAGGGGAGTGCCATATTCGCGTGCGTACCAGTGAAGCACGGGTGTGTAGCATTTTTCAGCCTTGTTGTCACCGAAGTTGAACATACCTGTCGGTGTTGTTATGTATACGGGGAAGTGACCGAGCTGTTCAAACCCGTCAATCTCCGACATACCGAAATCCGTTCCGAAGAAGTTGCGTGAGGTTGCAATGAAATAGACAATTGAGTTCATGCCTGACTGGCAGTAACCTGGACCCTCTGCATAAACTCCGTCGGGTGTGAAATTCTCAAATGCAATGGGCATATTTTTATAGCACATCGCAAGAAACTCTGCGGCTTCTTCCGTCACCAAATCATAAAACGTCATACACGCAATGCCTATACCGCTGTAGCAAATGCTGTTCCAGTTGTTTTTTGACCACGTAAACCAATGGTTGCTCTCTATTGCGGGGATTATAGCGTATTCGGCTGTTGTTTTTGCAAGCAGAGATTTCTGCTCATCGTTGAGATAATCGAAAAACCAATCGTAGCCTATAGATACAGCAAGTGCCATCTCAGCTGTTGCGAGGAAGTGCGATGTGCACCAGTCGTCATATCCGCACACGTTTTCAAGCTCTGCCCACGCTCTGTCGGCATATTTTTTCTCGCCCGTAATCTGCCATGCGTAGCCGAGAATTATCATTCTGTTGATAACCTCTCTTGAAATGGGTAGTATACTGTCCTCCTCATCGAGCACGTAAGGCATAACAGGATAAATATCCGTGTCAAGTAAGCCGTCTGCATTCTTAAGAACGTAAGTGTTGAGCGCTGACGGATAGTCGGTCAGGCTATTCTGAGTAAAGCTGTTTTTGATGCTTTCAAAAGCCGCATTATCCGCAAGTATAAACGGATGCTCAGCGTTGACTGCAGCTTCACTAAGCTTGAGAGAAAGCTCATCTTCTTTTATCGCGTCTTTGTATCTGTCAAGAGATATATAGTCGATTCCGACCTTGAACATATCGGGTATTACCGCAAGGTGCGGAACGGTGTTGGTTACTCCAAGGATAATTACAAGTGCAACGGCAAGCACTGACGAGAGCAGCACCTTGAATCGCTTCTTCATAAAAAACAATCCTTTCGACTTCGGAGATTATTGTTTCTGCTTTTTACTATATCATAAATATACTGATTAGTAAATTATATATTGCAATTGAATAAATTGTCATAGCGTGTTATAATCGGAATAATAATTGCGAAAAAACACTGGGGGGAATCTGTATGAAAAAGCTTTATCTGGGTGTTGCACGCGAAATCATTACACCCGAAATCGGCGGTCAGCTTTACGGCTACAGACCCGACGTTTTTTCGGAGTCTGTTGAGGATGACCTTACCGCAACCGCATATTACTTTAAGCAAGGCGACAGGCAGGCGCTTATGGTAAGCCTTACCGTCTGTCTTATCCGCACACAGCTCGCTCAGGAAATTCTGGAGCTGATTGAAAAGACCTTTTTTATCCCGAAGGGCAACTGTATCCTCAACGCAACGCATACCCATTCAGGTCCGAATACCTCGGGCGAAACGGGTTGGGGCGATATAGACAGAGCATACTGCGACAAGATTTTTATACCGCAGATAATCTCCGCCGTAAGAAAAGCAATTGATAACGTTCAACCCGTCAGAATGGGTGTTGCGAGCGGAAACAGCCTTGTCGGTATCAACCGCAGGGAACTTAATTTGCACAACGACATAGTATTAGGTCAGAATCCCTGGGCTTGTTTCAACCCTGAAATGACGGTTATTTCTTTTGCAGATGAAAGCGGTAAGTGTGTTGCAAACCTTATTCACTACGGTGCACACGGCACGGCCGCAGGCCTCAATCACGAAATCACACGTGACTGGTCGGGTCTTATGGTTGATGCTGTCGAAGAGAAAAGCGGCGCAATCACAGCTTTCTTTAATGGCCCCGAAGGTGATGTAGGTCCGAGACTTTCAAACGGCTACACGGTGGGCGATATCACCTACGTGTGTGAGCTTGGTGCAATTGCCGCGCGTGATGCGGTTGAAATTTATGCTGCCGTAACGGATTATGCGGATGCTGAACTTGCCGTTTCGGAAAAGTCGCTTTCCGTTCCGCTTAAAAAGCGTATGGATTATAATAAGGCATACGAAATGCTTGAAAAATACAAGAACGAAACAGTGAACGCAAGTGCGCTCATCAGAAGGCATCTCAGTGACGTTATCAGTTCGTATGACGAGGGCGTTGCCGATGAAGAATATACTCTTATACCGCAGACGTTGATCGGTTTGGGAGACGTTATCTTTGCCGCCTTCCCGTATGAGTTGTTTTCCGAAATCGGTATGAGAATTGACCGTGCGTTTGACAATAAGAAGGTGTTGTCGCTGTCCAACACAAACGGCAGCGAAAGCTATATGATAACTCAGGATGCACTCTGCAGGGGTGGTTATGAGGTCGATATGTTCCTCTATTCTCACACTCAGCCGTTTGCGGATAATGCCGATTATCACCTTGCAAAGGGTACAATTGAGCACATTAAAACTATTTGTGAAAGTGAAGGGTAAATCGCTATGTACAGAATAGGAAAAGAAGAGATTGCGGAACTTGCAAAGGTTATAGAATCAGGTGATCTGTTTAAAATCAACGGCGGACTCAGAGAGTCCGAACACGCTGAAGCAAAGCTGAGAGAGCTTTTTGATTGCGAGCACGCAATTTTCCTCACAAGCGGCTATGCGGCGCTTACCTCTGCGCTTGTTGCAATGGGTATAGGACCCGGCGATGAGGTGATTGTGCCTGCGTATACTTATATCGCAACACCTCTGACTGTAATAGCTGCAGGTGCAATGCCGGTTATTGCAGATGTAGACGAAACACTCACACTTTCTGCCGAGGATGTAAAAAGAAAGATTACAAAGCACACAAAGGCAATTATCCCCGTGCATATTCAGGGCTTCCCCTGTGATATGGATGCGATTATGGCTGTAGCCAAGGAGCACGGGATTTATGTGCTTGAGGATGCCTGCCAGGCAGACGGTGGGTCATACAAAGGAAAGCGACTTGGCACAATCGGTGATGCGGGCGCACTCAGTTTCAATTTCTTCAAAATCGTAACCTGCGGTGAGGGCGGTGCACTTCTCACAAACAACCGTGATTTCTTTGAGCGGGCACTCATTTATCACGACAGCGGTGCGGTCGCATTCTTCGGTGATCAGATGAGCGGCTTTTCTGCAGAGGGATTCTGCGGCAATGAATACCGCTCAAACGAACTTTGTGCGGCTGTGCTCAACGTTCAGCTTACCCGTATGGATTCAACCCTCGCAGACCTGAGAAAGAACAAGAAGTATGTAATGGATAAACTCGAAGGCGTTTGCAGGTTTGTGCCCTCACACGATATTGATGGCGATTGCGCAACAACGCTCGCTTTTCAGTTTGAAACCGAAGAGTCTGCAAGAGCTTTTGCAACATCAGACGGCATAAACGGTACACTGCCGATTGATACGGGCAGACACGTATACACTCATTGGACACCCGTTATGGAGAAGAAAGGTGCATTTAACCCCTTGATGGATCCCTTCAAAATGGAGGCAAACAAGGATATCGTACCTGATTATACCGACGATATGTGTGCTGATACGCTTGATAAGCTTGCAAAGGCTGTTTATATCTATGTCAGCCCCGATTCAACCGAGGCAGAGCTTGATGAAATGATTGAAGTTATCAAAAAAGCACTTGCAGGTATCTGAACCTTTTCGGGCGACAAAACAGTGGACTTTACGAATTTATTGTGTTAGAATCAGGGTAATGTCCTATAGAGGAGATATTTTTATGATACGCTGTAAAAATTGTATGAAGGTATACAGTGAAAACTACGATTGCTGTCCGAATTGCGGCTGTGCCGAATTTACGCAGATGGCAGAGAAAAAGGATAAGCCGACACCGAAGCCGCAGAAAAAGGCGGATAAAAAGCCTCTTGTGATTATGGTTGGTGTGTTCTTTGTGATTGCGTTGGTGGCTTTGGTCGCACTCATTGTGAGCTTTTTTCCGCGCGATGAAAAAGCTGAAGAAGAGACTTTGGGCAATACCGAGTTTTCACAGCAGGATATCCCGACGTCTGATGCTTTTGCCGAAAATGATACGTTTGTCTTCCCTGAGTACGAAGAATACGTGCCCGAAATTACATATACAACTGAGCCTGAAGCTGAAACCACAAAGAAGGTAGCATCGAAAAAAATGCGTTTGCTTCCCGATGTTTCTGATTGCTCTTATGCTGAGGCGGAGCAAGTGCTCAAAAAAATCCGCTTTTCGGTAAAAAAAGAAACCGTGAAGAATACCGATCCTTCAAAGACAGGTAAGGTAAAAGAGGCAAAGGGCTTGAAGTTCGGTGAAAACTATCCCGAAGGCACAAAAGTCACCCTTCTCGTTTACGGTGAGGCAACGGCAACAACTGCTGTAGCAGCTAATGCAGCGTGGAAGCAGGCGTATATCAACACCGTAAAAGCCGCATCGGGCACATCGGTGCGTTTTGAGCTTGGATATGTTGATAACGACAATATACCTGAGCTGTTTGTTTCAACTGATATGTCTCACGCCGCCGGTGTAACGGTTTATACGTTCGTCAACGGCAAGGTCGTAAAGCTTTGCGATACAGGCTCTTACGGTGCTGTTCAGTATATCGAGCGCAAGGGTTATATCTGCGGCTATACAATGGGATTCGGCGCTATCGATACCGTCGTTCACAAGCTTGAAAACGGAAAGGTTACGGAAGCGTTTATTACCAAAGATGAAAGCTATGTGGATGATGCTATACTTGACGGCAGAAAAAGAGAGTGTACGATAAACGGCAAAGCTGTAACACAAAAGGAGCTTGCAAATTATTATAATATTTATTTTGGCAAAGACCTGATTGACGAGGCTGAGCCTGTGAATTCGCCCGAGATAAAATCAGCTCCCGATATTGAAGCGTCGGAAGCAAACCTTAAAAAATATATAACCGATTTCAAGGGTTAATCTACAAAAAGACTGCCTCGATTGAGGCAGTCTTTTTTGTAACACTACGCCCTTGAATCACACAAAAAATAACCGACACGCAAAAAGCGTATCGGTTATTTTGGCGCGCCGGAAAGGACTCGAAGCCCCGATCTTTTGGTTCGTAGGGACACTCGGATAGTGGAATTGCATTCCGTTTCGTGGTAACTTGCAGAATACTTGACAAAAGGTCGATTTAAGAAACCAAAAGGCCAATTTGCGCAAGTGTTGATATACCGTCATTCACGCAAAAACTCGTTTTTCGTCCGTTTGTTAGAAAGTTGTTAGAACAAACAATGCTGTTCTTTTGGCGCAGGATTTCCTGCAGAATATATTTCTTACAAGAAAAGTCTGTCTTCTGACAGGCTTTTTCTTTGCTTTATAATGCCAGTCAATAATCGACAAAACAATTGAAAAGGCCGAATAATTGTGATATCATAATTTCAATCAAAAGGCTAAATAATAACTGATTTATAATCGGTATAATACAGGCTATAACAACACAAGAGTAAAGGATGTTTAATGATATGAAGAAATGTTTTGTTATCTCTCCCATAGGAGAAGAAGGCTCTGATGTAAGAAAGAATGCAGATGAGTTGCTGAAATATGTAATTGAGCCTGCTTGCAGAGCAAAAGGGTATGAAGCAATAAGAGCTGATAAAATATCAGATGCCGGAATGATTACTCAATCAATAATTGAGCATATCCTTCAAGATGATATTGCTATTATTGATATTACGGGTCGTAATGCGAATGTGTTCTATGAACTTGCTATAAGACATTCTTATGGATTGCCCGCGATACAAGTAGCAAAGGATATTACAGACATTCCTTTTGATATTCATAATGTGCGTACAATTCAATATGATCTTTCTGCTTCGGGAGCAGATGTTGCACGCCAAGCTATCGAAAAAGCCATTGAAAGCATTGACGCAGGAAAAGAAACACTTAACCCTGTTACTTCTGTTTCTAATATACTTAAAATTTCACACGGAGATGCAGTTGAAAATAACGCCGTTTTATCGGAATTGTTGTTAAAGGTAAACAGTATTCCAGAAAAATTGGACAGTCTTGAAAACAATATTGGTGTTAGATTCTCTCAAATGCTTACAGCTTTTGGTGAGTCGATTAAAGCAGGAACATCAACACCAAGTCAAAATGTACAGGATGCGTTTTTAAACAGTTTTATGTCTACACTATTAAATGACCCTAAAAAGGGAATGGATCAAATGCAAAATCTTTTTGCCGCACAAAAGTTTATGAAAGATAACGGATGGACCGACAAATAAGTTTGTTGCCTTTAAGGAGAATACTGCAAGACTTTTGATAAAAAGAATATATAGAAAAAACATAAATTTTATTTAATGTGTTTTTTGAATACACCCAGAATTTCATAAATGTAAACTTTGGTTGCTTATTTTTTGCTGCCAAAATGGTATAATTATCTTATTGTGAAGTCTAATTGCTATAAAACGGAGGACAAATATATGACAAAAATCATAATAAGCATAGTTTCTTTTCTTTTGATTCTGTTTCCTTTCAGTTCAACTCTTTCGGCGACATATCAGCAATTAACATTTCCCGGCGTGCATGAAATAACAAACAATATTATTGATGCCGTAAAATCAAATGATATTCAGGCAATAGAAGAAATGTTATCTGAAGAAGC
The DNA here is from genome assembly GCA_045637465.1 of Acutalibacteraceae bacterium. Classification (GTDB taxonomy): domain Bacteria; phylum Bacillota; class Clostridia; order Oscillospirales; family Acutalibacteraceae; genus UBA8612. The sequence continues at coordinate 8,632 of JAZTZM010000004.1, forward strand.
AAAACAGCGTATGGAAAATCCTCAAAAAGCGATCAGAGAGTTCTTAAAAGCTTTTGATGGAGAAGTAATTGAAGCAAGATATTTGCAGAGTGCTGGCGGAGAAACCAGCAGTGGAATGGGTTATGTTTATAAAGTAGAAACATGGAAAATTGAAGTCAAAACATCTCAAAGCACATACTTGATATGGGTAACTTGGGTTATTGCCGATACAAGGGGTCCTAAAGAAGTTGGTTTAGCTGGAATGACTGTAACCGATACCTCGTACAATCTTTTATCAGAAATTTGTTAATTAAAACTGGAAAACTTCTGATATCTTGCTTGATATTAGGGAATGAAATAAAAATGTAAGTCTTGAAGGGATGATATATTTTTTAAAATGAAACTTGTGCAAACTGAATATTGAGTAGCTAAAACGGCTTGAGATCTATGCATAGTAGGTGTCAAGCCATTTTATTTTAGCTTGATTCTGCGATTTAAGTAAAGCAACTCTGTTTTAATAATCCAAACAATTTCCTTTTTGGCTCATACTTTGTTGTATTTCTTCATCAACTAACATCTTTTGATATTGTTTGTGTTGGTAATGCCAACAACCCGATTTGAGCAAAACTCAGGTCGGGTGTTTCTTTTGCCCCTGGAACGAAATCGCACCCGTTTCAGGGGCTGATTTATGCCCAAAAGCAGATAAAAACTTGATTTTTGCTGAAAATCAGCCTGTTTTTGGCAAGCAGGTAGGGCGGGGGCTTGCCCCTGCCGTGAGTTGTTGTATCGGGTTGAGCCCCTGCAATCTGGACAAAAAATAAACGCCGCAACCTGACGGTTACAGCATTTATTTGGCGCGCCGGAAAGGACTCGAAGCCCTGACCTTTTGGTTGCAGGCTTTATGACTACCAAACTGGCGAACAAAGAAGTCTTTATCCGGTTGACCGTTGTCCCACGACCAAAGCGGTTATAAAGAATGGTGGCTACCAAAATTTCAGGAATACTTGTATCGAGTGAGTATAATATAAAGAGTTGAGAAAGAGATTATTATATGCTATAATAACTTTTGTTAATACCTAAATATATTTTGTAAATAAATCCGCAAGGAGAAATATATATGAAAAAAACAAGTAAAATTTTATGCTTCCTGCTTACGCTTTCGGTAGTTTTCTCGTCTATGGCATTTTTCGCTTTTGCGGCTGAAGACGAAAAAAATTATTACTATATCGATTCTGTTGGAGGCGACGATTCAAACAGCGGTACGGATATAGACAGCCCCGTAAAAACCTTAGGGGGACTTGAAAATCTTGATATTAAAGCAGGTACTCATTTTCTTTTTAAAAACGGCGGCGAATACGAATGTGCCGCAACGCTTTCCTCAAGCGGCACAAAGGATAACCCGATAGTTATCTCCTCCTATGGTGAGGGCGAAAAAGCTTTGCTTTACACCAATGAAAAAACAGAGGTTTTACGCCTTTTTGATTGCTCGTACATAACGGTATCAAACCTGCACATCAAAGCGCCCAACGGCGGCGGAATATGGATCGATACATTTAACAAAACAAGCGAAGGTATTGTTATAGATAACGTTTATTTCACCGATATGCAGAATTACAGAGTAAACAGCCGTGACGATTTTTCAAACGGTGCGGCAGGTGCAAGAGCGGCGGTTATGGTCAAGGGGCTGCCCGCAAGGTCGAGATATGCCGTAAATGATCTCACAATAAAAAACTGCGAAGTTTACAACTGCGGCAACGGCTTTATAATCTGGGGTTCGTGGAACGATAAGCAGGAGTGGTGGTGCGAAAACGAAGAGGATATTGATCCCGTATTCAACAAGGGCTTGCTCATCGAGGGCTGTTATTTGCACGAAATGGATGCTGAAGCAGTTCTTGTCGGTATGTGTGACGGTGCACTGGTTACAAACTGTCGCGCAATCAACTGCTGTCAGGGTACCGGTACTGATGAAAACGGTGAGATTCTTTATTACACCGCCGCAATGTGGTTCTGGGGAAGTGTAAACAGTACAATTCAGTACTGCGAAATAGCTGGTCAGAAAAATGTCGGCGACGGTATGGCGATTGATTTTGATTCTTATTCGCATAACTGTACATATCAGTATATCTATTCCCACGACAATATGCGCTTTATCTGCAATTGTCCCAACCACAGCGGTCACAAAAACAACACGGTGCGCTACTGCCTGTCTGTAAATGACAACGGTGGCAGAAGCAGACTTTCGGCAAATCCCGGTGAACACGGGCTTAAATTTTACAACAACACAATAATCAACTGTGCCGATTTTTATATGGTTGATATGTACGATTCGGTTATTGCAAACAACATTATCGCGCCTGCTGACGGCTACGTTGTGGTATGCGATACGGCGGATTATTTCCGCGACGGCAATGTTTTTGCAAACAACTGCTACTACAACACTGCAAATCCGTTCTGCGACCTGTTTTCAAAAAACACTGTCCCCGGCTTTGTGGGCAGTGATTTGACAGCGCTTGAAAGTTTTAAGCTTTCGGCAGATTCACCGCTTATCGGCGCGGGAATTGAAGTTGAGGGCAACGACCTGACAACCGACTTTTTCGGGAACAAAATAACGGGCAACAACATCGGCTGCTACGGCGCAGACGGTGAGGACGCTGAATACGAAGGCGAGAATCTTATTGAGAAAATTATAAGGTTTTTCAAGGATCTGATTAACAGAATCATCCGCGAATCAGACGGACTTAAAGATTATTGATAAATATTTTAAAACGCACCTGTTTTTCAGGTGCGTTTTTTACTGCATTTTTAAAAAACTTTCTTAACGTGACAGGGAGATTAATAAGGGATTAAATTTCATAGGATAGCCCTGTTTTTTTGAGTTTTTGCTGTAAAGCTCCTATGTAAGTTATTATTTGTTTGGCGCGAATCGAGTCCCTTAGTCACATAAAAAAACAAGCAGCACATCTGATGATGTACTGCTTGTTTTGGCGCGCTGGAAGGGACTCGAACCCCTGACCTTTTGGTTCGTAGCCAAACACTCTATCCAGCTGAGCTACCAGCGCAAAAGTGCGGTTTTTTGACCGCTCAAGTATATTAGCACACTTGCCGAAAAAAAGCAAGTGTTTTTGTGCAATTTTTTAAAAATATTTTTCAGGCAGGATTTGTGTGCTTTCCCACACTGCAATAACCGTGCCGCTGTGAACGGTTATGCTTGATGTTTCACCGCAGAATTCGTTGCTGATTCCGAGCGGTCTGCCTGCCGGGAGGTCACCGTGTGTGAGCTCGTATTTAAAACCGCTGAGTGTAACGGTTGCTTTGTCGCACCCGAAAGGCACGAGCGAAATATATCCGCTTGCGCTACTGAAGGTGAGCGTTTTTTCGTTGATTACCGTAATGACAGTATTGCAGTCAAAAATATATCCGACCAGACCTTTGTCTGCGAGGTGTTTGAGTATCTGCAGGTTGCCGAGTGTGTGTGCGATCCTGCCGCCGGTTGCACCGAAAATGTGAAACTCCTCACATTCATTTTCAATGCCTATTTCAACAGCCAGCATAGTGTCGGTATCGTCCTTGATGGGGGAGTGCTCAATTACATCAGAATGCTCGGGTGTATAGCCGAGCGAGTCAAAATCGCCCACAACCGTATCGGGCGTTATGCCGATTTGTTTCAGTGCCTCAAATCCTGCGTCAGCGGCAATTATCATATCGTCTTTTTTGGGATTAAAAAGCTCTGCGCAGAAATTGCCGCCGCCGACAATAAAGCAACGCTTTTTATCTTTCATATGTTTGCCGCCTTTCTTCCGGATTTATTTAAGGTATGCTTCGAGTCTGTATATCGGATAACCCTGTGAAGCAAATCTGTGCTCATACTCTGTTTCTATATTGCCCTCAAAGTCGCTGTTATGCAGGTCAAGCGAAACGTTTTTCAGGCTGAATCCGAAGCCTGTAAGCTGCTCAATCGAATACTCAAAAAAGTGCATATTGTCCGTCTTCTGGTGAATTTCAGCACCCTTTTTGAGTATGACGGCATAGCTTTTGAGGAAACGTGCGTTTGTCAGTCTGTGGTTGGCATATGACTTTTTCGGATACGGACAGGAGAAGTTGAGGTATATTCTCTCAATTGATTCGGGCCTGATATATTTCTCAAGATACTCTGCACCGCCGTGAAGAAATTTGAGGTTAGGTATGTTGTCCTGCTTTGAAGCTTCGCTTGCCATAACGATAACGTTGGCGACCTTTTCAAGCGCAAGCACGTTGATGTCGGGGTTACGCTTGGCAAGCTCGCAGGCGAATTTGCCCTTGCCGCAACCGATTTCAAGCACAACAGGGTTGCTGTTGCCGAAAAGCGCTTCGGTGTCAATGTATTCTTTTTTCTCAATTGCGGTGAGGAAGTTGCGGTCATCGCTGAAAAGCGGAATGATGTTGTCGCACTCTGCCAGACGCTCTTCGAGATACTTCTTTTTTCTCATTCTCATAGGTGTTTGCCATCCTTAATTTTGATAAAAACAGGCGTACTTTTTCGGTACGCCTGTTGATTTTATTCTTCGGTTTCTTCAATCTCAAGGTGATCTGCAACAAAGCCTTCAAGCATCTTTATGAGGCTTTTGACTTCTTCGGTCACGCGTGAGCTGATGAGCTGTGCCTGTGTCTGCTCAAGTTTTGCAGCGGCTGTTATAGCGTCTGCTTTGCGGCGCGCATCGCCTTCAACGCGTTTGACAACCTGCGCAACCTCTTCAATCATCTGCGTTGCGGTTGATGAATCTGTCGGCTGCTCGGCGTTTTCTGCCTTGAGCTTTTCAAGCTGTGCAATAGCTTCTTCATATTTTGCCTTGTAGTCCTCAGCTGAGTTGTCACGCAACTGTTTTAAAGCAGTTGCCATTGTCTTACAGCCCTGTCTGAGTTGTTCACGCTCTTTGATGAGCTCACCGTTTTCCTCAAAAAGGCTGTCGTACTTAGCCTGAAGTGAGGCATAGCTTTCGCGCAGCTGAGCCTGAGCAGCTTCTGAAGAGGCGATAAAATCGTCTACCTCAGCGCAGCTGTAACCCTTGCGCGATATGGAAAAGCTTTTGCTTTCAGCCATTGTAAAAACCTACCTTTATCAGTCGTTGTAGTATTTGAGACCTGTTGCCTTGCACCACTCGTGGAATACACGAAGTGACTTAAGACGGGCAGCACCGAGCTCGTGTGAGCCTCTGGTGTACCAGTTGAATGTGTCAATACCGCAAAGGCTTACGAGATATTTTGCAGATGCGCAGAAGCCTGAGTCGATTGCGTTGTCAAGCATACAGATCTGCTGATGTGTGAGGTTAGCTGCCTCACGGTCGTTCTGAACGAAGAATTCGTCATACATCTTTGCAAACAGATATGCGCCGCAGCTTGTGGGTGTTGCAACAACGCCTCTTGCGCCTGCTTCGTATGCTTCCATAAGATAGGGGATGTTAGCCTGGAGAACAGCTGAGTCGCCCTGAACAGCAATCTTTTCCTTGATTTTTTCAATTTTGCAAGTTGTATCTTTAATACCTACGAATCTGCCTGTTTCAACGAGTTTACCGTAAACGGATGCGTCCATAAGATGGGGACGAAGGCCGGGGAACTCGTAAAGAACGATGGGGAGAGTTGTGTGTGTGCTGAGCTCGGAAAGATATGTGAAAAGGCGATCGTTATCGCCGCAGTAGCCTTTTGAAACAAATACAAGGCCGTCAACACCGGTCTGCTCAATGCGCTTAATCTCTTCGAGCTGGCCGTGCCATGTGGGCTCAAGGTTGGCTGTTGCGACAACAGACATGCCGCCTGCTCTCTCAACGGCAATTTTAGCGAGCTTTTCTCTTTCATCAAGAGTGAGCTCCATCATTTCGGAACTGCCGCAGCAAGCGAAAAGGTGATCTGCGCCCTGACGAGCCTGCCATTCAACATATTTTTCGTATGTGTTAAAGTCGATTGAACGGTCCTCATTGAAAGGGGTGAGGATAAGTGAATATACGCCACGGTTATTGAATTCTTTAGTTGACATAAAAAAGCCCTCTATTCTTGATTTTTTTACAGTATACAGCACTGAAACGGAAAAATCAATAACAAGAGAGCTTTTTTATTATTATTTTGTTAAGTGAAAGCTATATACGAATAGTCTGCAGCAAGTTTGTTAAGCTGGACGTAAGTGTTGTTATATGACGGTGAAGCCGTCTGAGAAACCTGAAACCCGTTTGATGTAATTCTGATTCCTGTGCTCGAATAGTTGGGCGTTGCAGTGCCGGCATAGCAGTAAGAATTGCCTTGAGAATCCGTTGAAATCATCGGATAAAAGCAAATGCAAACAAAAACAAACGATGGTTTAAATCCGAGATTTATCGTCTGCTCCGTGTTTCCTGTACCGAAGTATACTCCGGTTACGGATTTTTTGCCCCATACCTCCTTGTCCTGCGGTGTTACGTGGATTGAAGGGTCATTGATGTGAGAACCACAAAAAAATGTCTTGGGCAAGAAGGATTCGTACTGAACACTGCTTGAGTCAGCAGGACAGAATTTGGCTTCAATTATTATCCAGCTCTTCATAACAAAGGCATCGGTGTCTCTGTCGGCGCTGATTGTGTCGCAGCCCGATTCCTTAAGGTTAAGGTCGCTTTTGAAATTAAGGCAGTCAACTATTTTGGTGAATGCCTCGTGACAAGCCGTGCCGCCTGCCGAATATGGCACGTAGATTGAAAAGCGGATTTTTATATCTGCATTCCTGCAGTATTCTTCAGGTACAAGTTCACCTTCGTTGTTTTCTGTAAAAGAGTCGGTGATTTTTACACTTTCAAGGCCAACGGATACGATGGTCTGTCTGAGCGGTGTCGCCTTGGGTATAGGCGGAAACTCCGTCAGGAATTTTATATTGCCGAAAACTTGTGTCTGTGCGCTGAGCCAGGTTGCAATTTCTTTTGGCATTGCGCTTATTGAATCTGTCGTATCAGGTCACCTCCACTATGGTGCGAATTATTGCCCAGATGTAAAAAACTTCTTCCCCCATAAAAACTTTCTCTGCTCTGTCTATGCGGTAGCTCGTGCCGTCAGCCGAAATATACCCTGAATCGCTTATCAATGTCAGGTCAGGTTCTGGCGGACCGATGTAAAGGTAATGACCTTGACTGTTAAAACCGATTTCGGTGTAAATTCCGTCGAGGTACATTTTGTTTTTGTATCTGAGCGGCTGTATGTATGCTTTGCAGGTTTTGACTGTATCTGCATCGTGTACGTTTACATCGCGTGCGTATTTGCCGAAAATTGAATCGCTTATCATCTGCCCACCTGCCTGAAAACAAAACTGCTGTCCGTAAGCAGGTCAGCTGCCTGAACGATTGCATCGTCTCGCATTTTTGCAGCGTATTCAATCATTGCTGCAGGTGTGCGTGTAACTGTTACGTCGCCTGCCTTGAAGCTCACGTTACCGTCACTGTCGGCTACGTTACGCAGTGCGAGGCGGTAGCAGGCAAGTGCAGCTGCTGCCTGTGCAACCCTCGGGTCGTCGGGGTCTGCGTTTTTGCGGAGTCTGCACATTACGTCCTCAAGGCACATCCCGCAAAGGGGCAGAGCGTTTTCTGCCCCTTCATCGTCGAGGGTAACAAGCTGTCTGAGTCTGTAAAGTACGGTCTGACTGTTTGTCATACGTTACCCCTTTCTCTTATCAGACGGTAAGTGTGCGCGATGCATCTGAGAAGATTTTTGCAAAACCTGCGATTGAGGTGATTGCCGCACGCTCAAGCTGTCTGTCGATAAGCTTGTCGTATTCTGTCATAACCTCACCTGCTTTGACCATTTCGAGTGCGCAGTTTTTATCAAGACCGATAATTGTGCCTTCGGGTACTGCAGAAGAGCGTACAAGCTCTGCACCGATAGGTGTAATCATCTTACCTGTTGCGTGGAAGTTGAGACCTGCAGCTGAATCCTTGAATTCACTGATGTTAAGCATACCTACAGCATCTGCGTTGTTTGCAATAAGTACGTTCATCTCATAGGGATCGATGTCCTTCCAGAGGTTGACGATATCAGCATAGGTGAGCTCACCTGAAGTAATTGCTGCGGTTGTTGCTGCAGCGTTGTCGTTGCCGTCACCGTTGATTATTGTGTCGATTGCATCGGCAAGCTGTGCCTTTGCAATGTAAGCGCCGATCTGTCTGAGAGTGACGGTGAAAAGGTCAAGGCGCTGGAAGCGGATTGCTTCGTATGAAGCAACGAGCATTCTGCCGCGTTTGCGGAGCTTGACGAGGTTTTCGCGTGTTTTTACCGTTGTCTGGGGGATTACAGCACCCTCTGCAACGTCCTTGAGTGACTTGTCGTCATCTGTAGGAATGCTTGTGATTGAGCGGTAGTCGAGAGAATCGATATTTGTGACTGACGCTACAATCTGGGGCAGTGAATTTGCCTCCTCCATACCCTGACGCACGGCTCTTGCAACGTATTCGGGGAAGAGTGTTGCACTGTCAGAATTCTTGAAGAATTTTTCAACAACGTCACTTCCTGTGCCGCTTACCTTAATATCGAAGCGCTTGAGCTGTCGCTGATATGCGTCAAGACCTTCAAGTGAGCTTCCCTTGTAGTTTTCGGAAGGGTCGATGCTTTCAAGCGCACCTGTGAATGAACCGCCGCAATAGAGTCCTTTTTCGAGTCTGATGTTATCAAAATTAGCCATTAGTTATTTCTCCTTTCGTTGAATCAAAGCAGGATGCCTGCTGTTTCGTTTGTTGTGTCGAGTTCAATGACGGTAACCGTTCTGCCGCTTGCGTCGGCTTTTGCCGTTTTACCGTCTGATGCAGAGACGGCTGTGATGCCGAGCTCAGGTGCAGTGCCGGAATAGGGGATTGAAACATAACCGCCTGTCTGAACGGCGGCGATATTGCCGTGAGATGTAACCACTACACCGATGAAAAGGTCACCCGCTTCGCATGCTTCAACCGTTGCGCTCTCGCTCATCTTTACAAGTGAGCCTGCCTCAAGTTCGCTATCTGTGCGGAATGTAGTTACCTGTTCGTTAAATCCTTTGAATGAAATTGACATATTTGTTTTTCCTCCTTAAATTTTAAATTCACTGTTGCTGTCTGTATGGGTGATGTTGCCGCTGAATTGCGGCTTGACGGGATAGAGCTTTGATGCGCTTTGCGCAAATGATTTTTCAAGCACCGAAAGCTGCGTGGCTGTGAGCGATTTGCAGATATCTGCAAACTCTCCTTCCGCCAGTGAAGGTACAGCCATTGCCGCAAGCCTGATAACTCTCTGCTCAAGCTCGTTTCTGTAAAGCTGAGCATCTTTTGCAAGCGCTTCAAGGCGGTTTATTTCTTCTGTCAGCTTGCCGAATGCGTGAGTGCTAAGCGTTATTGAATCATAGCCAATCGATTTTTCTTTCATCTGGCTGAGCGTCATACCCTCCTGCGCCTCAAAAGCTTTTGTAACACCTGCTCTGGGCTGAGCAGGCACTGCAACAAAGCTCCATTCGTAAGCATCTGTAGGAGCGTCAAGCACTGTATAACAGAGCTTTCCGCCGTATATTTCGCCCTTGCGGTGTTTGCATCCGCTTTTTCGTGTGTCTGCACCGCATACCGAGCAAATCATCGAGCTGACCGAGCAGCTGATGCTTGTTTCTTTTCTGATGCCTGCTTCAATCTGAGCTACAAGTTCTTCGTTCTTCGGTGTGAGCGGCATATATGCCCTTGCCTTCAGGCAGGTGTATTTTTCGCCCGTTGAGGTCAGCTCGTCTTCGCTTTCCTCAATCCACGTGCGGAAAATACGTGCTGTCTGGTTTTCGCTTTTCATATTGTGGTCGGTGATGCCTGTCTTGCCGTCAAACATAGACGCAAGTTTAATCAGTGCGTCAACCGTGAATTTTTCCGAATCTCTGTCGATTTCGTTGTCGCACAGTGTGAGTGTGAAGCAGAAAACCTCGTCCTCGTTCAAGGGTCTGATTGTGTGTCTGTTGATGAGCTCAAGCTCATCACTTACGGCTGTATCGGGTGTGATACTGCCTGCTATGTTTTTAAAAACTGTCTGCATTTTTCCTCCTTATCCTTCGAGTCGCTGTGCCTGCGCCGAATAGAGCTCTGCTCTTGCCATCTCAACAAGGTCCTGCAACATAATGTCATCCCAGATAACATCCACACTGCCGGGCAGACCGTAGAGTCTCAATGCGGTGTCGCATATTCGGGTGATTGCAGGTGTGAGAATGCGTCTGTAAGCTTCAAGCTCGCTTGTGAGTGCGTCTGCCTGCTGTGAGGACATACGCTCCGTGCTCGACCATGAAAGACCGAGAAGAAACGGAGGCAGTCCTGTTTTGGCGACAATCTGCTCCAGCAGCTGGCGCACGGGCACATCGCTGTCCGGGAGCTGAGCTTCCGCTCCGATTACCTTTATCTGTACGTCGCCGACTGCTACGAAATCCTTTACGCTTGAGCTGCTCATTGCACTGCTCCATTCCTGCGCAACCACTGCAGCTCTCTCTTTGGCATAAGCACGGTCGAGTGAGTCGTTCTGTGGCTTGTAGGTCACCGCAAAGCGTATGTTTCCGAGTCTTTCCCAGTTTGTGCCTACGGTACGGAAAATCTTCATAAGCGTGCCTGCAACAAAGGGGAGACCCTTGAGAATTGAGTTGCCTGTAAGCGCACCTGCATCGGGGTTGAGCACACTCATTACCGTCAGCTCAGGGTAGCGTATTTTTTCGGGATGTCCTGATCCGAGCGAGTAAATATCAATGTTGAGCCCGTTTTCATTTCGCTTGAGCATAATGTTTTCGAGCGGTGCGTTGAACAGTGCGCAGGGTGTGCCGCAGCTGTCTGTCACAATTTCGCCTATGGCTGTGCCGTATGTCAGCAACTGCTCGAAATAGTTTGATACAAAGGCTTCAAGTCCTGTCTGGTTACCGTTTACGCATATCTGAGAAACAAACTCGTCAAGCTTCTGCTGTGATAAGGTGTTGGTGCATCTGATGTCAAATCCGCCTGTCAGCCGTACAAGCTTTGTGATTGCCGCATCAATTATCGGCACGGCTTCACGCAGTGCGGAGTATAGGTGCATATCCTGCATGCCGGGCATAACTGAGTCAAGCAGAGAACACGGATTGTGCTTGTTGCCTGTCTGCACGGCACATACTTCGGGTGAAGCCTCTTTCTTGCTTTTCTTTTTCATTTACTCCTTCCTTTCTGCAGCGATGGCGAAAAATCCGCAATCTTCACGGTTCATAAGTGTTGTTACAAAATATCTCATATCGTCCATTGCGTGGTCGTTGGTTTTGCACGGTGTGTCCTTTGTGCAGTTGTCTTCCCAACGGTAGAGTGAGAATTCGCGCACGATGTCACGGCACGGTGTGCAGATTTTTATCTTCTCTGCCTTAAGTGCCTCGGAAACCTTCCTTATGCCGTCCAGCACGTCATTCTTTGCTGGAATGACCTTGAATTTTCCGTGGCGGCGTATACACTCGATGAAGCTTGCGGCCGAAGGGTCTACCGCAACTGCGCTTATCTGCCTGCCGTCAGCAAGCTTTTCAAGCGCCGCATAATGCTCTTCATCGGTTCTTTGCACACCGAGTGCACGTGAATCGTGGTAGTATTCATCAACTCTGTACCACACGGAATCCGATAACCCCCACAGTCCGAATGAGCTGGGGTTTACCGTGCCGTAGTCGCAGGAGATGTACCAACACTCAAAATCACTCTGCGGCACGGGACTCACGTGTCTTTCACTGCTGAAAAACGGATACACAAGCCCCTGTGCGGCAACCCATTTACCCTCTACGAACCGCTCGTAGAATGCACCGCTGTAAAGGTTGCGGTATCGGTTTATTATTTTCGGTGTAAGGGATGGGTTATCCTCCATTGTGAAGTGCAGATAAAGGCAGTTCTTTTCGTCTGACTTTTTTATCCACTCTTCGTGAAACCAATGCAGGGGATTGTCGGGGTTGCAGTTGAACCAGAAGCGTGAACCTTCGAGCGAGCATCTGGCAAGAGCCTGCTCAACAAATGAGCGCGGCATCAGGGCAACCTCGTCGAGGAGTACGCCGCCGAGTGTCATACCCTGAATAAGTGAAGCAGAGCCTTCATCCTTGCCGCCGAACAGCCAGAAGCTGTTTGTTCTTCCGCCAAAGCTGATTTCGATTTCGTTGCGCGATACTTTTTCTTTGCATTCAAAGCCGAGTTTGCCGAGCGTCGGTAACATTGTGCGTATTACGTTGCGGCGAAGCGATGCTATTGTTTTGCCGCATATTGCAAACGACGTGTCCTCAAAGGCTGACATTGCCCACGATACGAATGCAAGTGACATGCATACTGTTTTGCCTGATCGCACCGCACCGTCGCATATTATTGCATCCTTTTGGCAGTACGATGAAGTCGGACACCACCATGTGAGTGCGGTCAACTGCTTTTCAGAAAAAGTTCTGAACGAAATATCTGCCGATTTTTTCCTACTCATCGGCATCACTTTTTCTGATTGCGTTTGCTGAGTTTTCCAACGCGCGGTAGAATGGCAGGGCAGTATCGACTGTTTCGTCAGCTGTCATATCCGCAAGCCGTTCAAGTGCTTTGAGCCTGTCGAAGAATTTGATTTCAATACCGCCACCCTTGGGTCGTTTGATTTCTGCGATATTGAAAAGCTCCATCTCTGCAAGCTCATACTCTGACGGGGGGTTCTCACGGAAAATGAGGCTGATTGCATCGGAGATGCTGCCGAATGCCAATTTGCGGTAGCCTGCCGCTGCTTCGTTGTGACACGGCTTATGTGCCTGAGTCAGAACAGCTATTTCGTCTTTGATATCCTTGCGGCTGAGCAGCTTGGCTGCTGCGGCAGAGGGCTTTAACGCATAACCCGATTTGATTGCTGCGTCACGGCCGTCGGGTTGAGTTGCGTAGTTGAGACAAAACAGCTTTTCCTTTTTGCTGAGTGATTTCTTAGCTATTTTTTCACCTTCCTTGCAAATTTCTGAGCGGAACTTTCAGCCCGAATGAAAAGCTCCCCTCACTCAAAGGCTGAAACAGCCGTTTTTTCAATGCGTTCAGGTGATATTTTTGCGGTTTTGCGTTAAATGTTAAACAAATATTCACAAACAACCCACAAAAGGGCAAAAAAAAATACCGCCACCCGAAGGTGACGGTGAAAAAAGTTTATTGGTTGATATGGACGTCGAGCTGGTTGAACGGGATGTTGATACCTGCCTTGTCAAAATCGAGTTTGACACGTTCTTGCATATCGTAAAACGTTGGCCAGTATTTATCACTCTTGCACCAAACGAGAGCATCAATTGTTATACTGCTTTCGCTGTGAGCGCCTACTGCGACTATTGTGCGCGGGTCATCCAGTGTGTGCGGACATTCGGCAACCGCATTTTCTACAACCTTTTTGGCAAGCGCAATATCATCCTTATATGAAATGTTGAATTTAAGATTTACTCTGCGTGTTGTCTGTGCGGTGTAGTTGATAAGGTTATTTGAGGTTATATGAGAGTTGGGTATAACAACTCGCTTGTTGTCGGGCGTGAGAAGTGTGGTGTTCATAAAATGAATTTCCTCAACTGTACCCTCGACACTTTCGAGTGCAATGTAGTCGCCTGCACGGAAAGGCTTGTTAAACATAATTTCAATTCCGCTTGCAAACTGTGATATTAACCCTTGCAGACCAAGACCAGCTGTAATACCTGCTGCGCCGAGTGCGGCGGCAAATGAGCTGATGTCAAAGCCGAGCACTGACAGAGCAAAGAGCACGAAAACTATTCTCATTGATACAACGAGCATACTTTTGAGGAAGTGATGAACAGATTCGTCAACGTGCTGCTTTCTCATAATCTTTACAAGTATTTTGCCGCACAGACGGCTGAAAAAAATACCGATAACGATTATAATCACAGCTCCTGTAATTTGGGGAATGGAGTTGAAGATTTTCAGCGGAAGGTCGGAAACCCATTTGGAAAAAGCGGAAAGGTCGCTAAAGTTTTCGGTGATGGTTTCAGGTGTGATTTCAAGTAATTTCATTTTTTCCTCCTCATTTCGTAAGAATAGCCGCATCGGTTGAAGATGCGGCTATCAAAAGGATTATTTAAGTGTGAAACTTTCAGCTTCGATGATAGTCTCAGAGCTTTCTTTGTATGTGATTTCTACGTTGCTGCCCTTGTTTGCGATAACTACTGTTTCAAAATCCGATGCATATACTGCATAATAGACATCTGAACCGTCAAGCTTGATATAGTAGCAGCTGTCGCCGTTGATAACTGCGGTGCGGATGTCTGCGATTGTGCCTGTTGCTTTTTTTACGTCAGTTGATACAGCACCTGAATTCTGCTGATCCTCGATTGAATCTACGTCGATATCTGTTTTGATACCCTTTTCTGCAAGCAGATCGGTGTAGTTCTTGAGGCAGGATGAAATGGAAGTGCCTGTTGCAACGATTGTTGTGAACTGGTTGACGTTAACCATAGCGTACTGCTGAACGATGTTGCTGTTATCCTTGAGAGCCATAAAGTATGTCGGCTCTTTACCGATGTTGAGAAGCAGCGGGAATGTGGCTGCATAACCGTACTGCTGAACCTTACCCTGTGCAGCTTCCTGAGCGGCATTTTCTGTTGCACCGCTTACACGGTAGAACTTAGCGTCCTTAGTACGCTGGTTGATAAGTGTGAAACCGGTGATTGAGTTATCACCTGCGGTGATTGATGTAACACCTGTGTACATATAAACGTCATCGTTGAGAGCGATATAGTTGTAGCCGGATGTTGTGACAACAACGTCCTTCTGACCGAGAACGGAGTTCCAGAAGCCGTTTTTGTACTTACCGTAGTAATCATACTGCTCAACAAGAAGGTCGGGATCGTATACACGGTCAAGCCATTTGAGATCCTCGTTGGTTCTGATTTCCTCGATGCCGTAATCCACACATTCACCTGTTGTGGGATCTACAAGGATAACGCCCTTGACGTCACGGCCGCCGAAGAGACCGATTGTGTTGTCGTAAATCGGGCATACCCACCATGCCTTGTCGTTTTCGTCAACTTCAAATACGGATTCGCCGAGAAGAGCAGTGGGGTACTTGAAGCGGAGATGACGCTTGAGAAGGCGGTTGAAATGATCTGCATCCGAATAGATGATGCCGCCGTCAACCTTAACGTAGTCAACCTTCTGTGAGGTCATATCAATAACAAGGTAGCCGGGAAGACCCGCTTTGCGGTTTGTGAACCACTTGATGATGTTATCGTATTTAAGTGTGCCGATTCGTACGGGCATCTTTTTGAGGTTGATCTGTGTGTCGCAGGAGTTAACCGTAAACTGTGAAACAACCTGCTCGTCGAAAAGATCACTCAGAGCCTTTGTTGCAAGTGTTGCAGCAGAGTCTTTGTCGAGAAGGGGAACGCTGGCAAAGTCTGCTTCCTTGATATCTTCTTCAAACTTGATATCAGCGGGTGTGATGATTTCGTGATAATCCTTTGCGCGGAAGAATACGCTTGATGCGGCAAAACCGATACCTGCAGTTATTGCAACAACAAGACCGATAATCATCGGCACAACGGTGCGTTTGCGGGCATAGGGTGTATATTCGGGTGAAATAAGCGCACCGGAAGTTACGAAAGCTGTGACGCAGTATGCTGCGAGAATAATGCCGAAATAGATGTACATTTCAACAGCTTTGAAATTGAATGCGGGAAGATAGAAATAGTAGGTAACAGCCGCGATAATAGCTGTTACTGCAAGATTGATTACGATTTTTAAGCCGGCTTTGTTAGGCGGAATGACAACTGTTTTGCCTGATTTGCCTTTGTTTGATCCACCGCTTGAAAAATCAACTTTAATCGGATCCATGGTGACAACTCCTTACTTTTCGGATAATTACTGTATATCATACTATAAAATGCCGAAGAATACAAGTAAAATTTTTTTGCTTCTTTTTGTATAACATTTTTGCATTAATGGTATATTTTACATTGAATTTACGTTTCCTGTATGGTACAATAAAACAACAGAATAAATCCAACAGACAGGAGAGATACATTTTGAAGAAAATTTTTGCAAAATCAGTCAGTTTGCTGCTTGTTCTCGTGCTCAGCTTCTCGGTTGTGCTCCAGACCTCAGCAGCCTCACAGCAATGCAACTGCGGTGAAGAGCCGATAATTTACGTTGCCGCTCTCGGCAGCGCAACTCTCTACCAGAATGCAGGCACGGATGATGAAAAGGTTCTTTTCCGTCCTGAGACAGAGACTTATGTGAAGCTTATCTTTAAGCTTCTTGTTCCGCTTGTTTCACTTGTTTTCACCAAGGATTACGATGCTTTTGCAGATAAGCTCATTCCCGCTGTAGGCGATGTCTTTGCGCCTCTTGCCAATGCTGAAAACGGTGATTCCACAGCTGACGTCACCACAAAAGAAGAGCTTCCCACAGACCCGACTCACACTCTCGATCACAACTATTATTTCGGATACGATTTCCGTGCCGATCCTCTTGTAGTTGCAAAAGATCTCGATAAATATATCGATCATATTCTCGAGCTCACAGGCCATGAGAAAGTCAGAGTCCGTGCCTCATCAATGGGCGGTGTTATGACAATGGCTTATTTTGAGCAGTTCGGCACAGAGAAAATAAAGTCCGTTATCTTCCAGAATTGCCCCATTTCAGGCACAGCGGTTGCAGGTGACCTTTTCTGCGGCAGAGTTGAAATCAATCAGGATTCACTCTATCGTTACGGTGAAACTGCTCTTCCGCTTATTATGGATGAAACACTTGCAGATTTCCTTATGCTCATTATCGATATACTCAAGATGAGCGGCGTTCTCGGTACACTTATCGATGCGGTGAACCGCGTTGTCGATAACTGTGCTGACAGAGTTTTTGATGAGCTCCTTGTTCCGGTCTTTAAGGCTAACTGCGGTATCTGGTCCTTTGTGCCGGATGAGTATTACGCTGAAGCCAAGAAGTTTATGCTTGGTGACAATCCCAACGCAGAGCTTGAAGCAAGAATTGATTACTATCATTACGAGGTTCAGTGCAAGGCTGACGAAATCCTCAACGGTGTTCTTGAAAGCGGAGTTCCGGTAATGATTCTTGCTGCATGGGACGTTCAGCGCACACCCCTTGTTCCCACTTGGCACAACGATTCCGACGGTACGGTCGATCTCAAATATGCTTCTGTCGGTGCAACCGTAGCACCTCTCGGCGAATCTCTTGGCGTCGGTTACGTTCAGGCTGAAAATGACGGCCATGCTCACGTTTCACCCGATAATCACATCGACGCTTCAACCTGCGCTCTTCCTGACAACACTTGGTTTGCAAAGGATATGATTCACTGCACAACACACGACGGACACGGTGAATTATACCGTTGGTTCTTCGAGAACGATGATAATCCTGAAATGCTCAATGTCCACTCAAATCCTGCTTATCCCCAGTTCCTCCAGAATAATATCAAGGAGCAGAAGCTGGTGCCTCAGAAGTAAGTGCGCAAGCAAAATAAGTGAATAAACAAAGGGCAGAGTTTACAATAAATAACAGCTTGGTTACAGTTTTGTTATTTTACTTGAACTTTGCCCTTATTCTTTTTAATATAGTAACTGAGTTTATTATGACACAGTGGGGGATTATAGTAAAGAAATGGTATTTTCCAGTTTGTTTTTTGTTTTCTTGTTTCTTCCGTTGAACCTGGCGCTTTACTTCTGCGTTAAAAGTATACCGGTAAGGAATACGATAATGCTTGTCTTCTCGCTCGTTTTCTACGCGTGGGGTGAGCCTTTATATGTTCTGCTTCTTCTTGCCATGACTTTTGCGGACTGGTATTTTTCTCTTCTTGTCGACCGATATAAAGGTCAGCCGAAGGCTAAACTTGCGTTGCTTGGCGCATGTGCTGTTGATCTTGGCTTGCTTGGCATATTCAAATACGGTACTTTCTTTGCAGAGAATATAAATGGTCTTTTCGGTAACGATTCTCCCGTTGCTCAGATAGCTCTGCCTATAGGTATTTCGTTTTACACGTTTCAGCTGCTCACCTATGTTATAGACGTTTACAGAGGAGATGCAAAGGTTGAACGCAATTTTTTCAATGTTCTTTTATATGCGAGCCTTTTTCATCAGTGTGTCGCAGGACCTATTGTCCGATATCAGGATATTGCAGACCAGATTTCGCGACGCAGTATAAGAGACGTTGATATCTCCGCAGGTATTATGCGCTTTGCCGCAGGTCTTGCAAAGAAATCGCTTCTTGCAAACAGCTGCGGCGCAATTGCAGATAAGTTTCTTCTCAGCGATTCCGTTGCATCGGATATCGCTCAGCTTGATGCAAACGTGAGGATTTTATCGTCACGTCCGGTTCTTGCGCTGTGGGTGGGTATGCTGTTCTATATGCTGCAGATATATCTTGATTTCTCAGCTTATTCCGATATGGCAATCGGTATGGGACGTATGACAGGTTTCAGATATAAAGAAAATTTCGACTATCCTTACTGCTCAACTTCAATCAGTGAGTTCTGGCGCAGGTGGCATATTTCGCTCGGCTCGTTCTTCCGCGATTATGTCTATATCCCTCTCGGCGGTAACCGCAAGGGTTATATGCGCACGATTTTCAATCTTTTTGTCACGTGGTTTCTCACGGGCTTCTGGCACGGTGCAAGCTGGAACTATATGTTCTGGGGTCTTTACTATTTTGTGTTCATTGCGCTTGAAAAGATTTTTCTCGGCAAGGTGCTCAAAAATGCTCCGCGTGCCGTATGTCATATCTATACGCTTGTTGTCGTGTTCTTCGGATGGGTGCTGTTCAAGTTTGAACGTCTGCCTTTGCTCAGAACCGTGCTCAGCGGTATGTTCTTCGGTAACGGAAACGGATTTTCAAACTATGAAGCGGGTGTTATGCTGAAGAGTAATATCTTTATCCTTATAGTTTGTATTATTGCTTGCCTGCCGGTTGCAAAAATAGTAAAAGGTATGCTCAACTACCATTCAAAGAATGGCGGAATTCAGAGAGCGGCATGCATGGTTGCGCGTGTTGCGTATCCTTGTGTGATGCTGTTCCTTTCAACTGCTTCGCTTGTCGGCAACAGTTACAATCCATTCCTTTACTTCCAATTCTGATAATTCGCTATGGAGAAATAGAAATGAGAAAATCCCCTCAGAAAAAAGCCCCCGGAGGCACAAAAGCCCTTATAATCAGCTTTATTGTTATGTTGTTTGCAGGTGCTTGTGTTGCGCTTTATCTTCCTCTGCGCCCGACTTATTCCGAGTCGGAAAACCGTGAGCTTACAAAGTTTCCGACTCTTACGTTTGCCTCATTGTTTGACGGCAGCTACTTTAACGGCATCAGTACCTGGTATGCCGATACTTTTCCGATGCGTGAGATGTTTATAAACGTGAACGCTAAAATCAAGGCTTTTTACGGCATCGGTGACAGTATCAGCGGATTTTCCGATAACTTTGCAGAGGACATTCCCGAATCAGGAGATGCTCCGGCAACTCTTCCGGATGGTGGAGAAAACGTGTCTGAAGAAGATTCTGACGATGATGTTCTTGTGCAGAATCTCGGCACTGTGCTTATAGTTGATGATGCGGCTTATGAGTATTATACCTTCTCGCGCAGCACAGCTGACAAATATGCGGCTGTCATTAACGGTGTATCTGCGCAGCTTAAGGGCAAAGCGAGAGTGTTTGATATGATCGTGCCTACAAGCATTGATATAGTTCTCAAGTCGTCTGTAAGAAAAGGTCTCAACTCAAGCGAACAGAAAAAAGCTATAAATTATATTTATTCCATTATTTCATCCGATGCCGTAAAGGTGAATATCTTTGATAATATCTATGCTCACAGAAATGAGTATATCTATTTCCGTACCGACCACCACTGGACAGCCAGAGGTGCATATTATGCTTATACGGAATACGCAAAGGCAGCAGGCGTTAAACCTGCGGCGCTGACGGATTTTGAAGAGAAGAATTTCGGCGATTTTATCGGTGCGTTCTATAAGGATACCAATAAAAATCCTGCCCTTGAAAAGAACCCCGATACGATATATGCGTATGCACCCAAGGGCAACGTGAAACTCACTTATACAGATTATAAAGGCAACACTGTCAAGTGGAATGTTGTAGCCGATGTTTCGAACTGGAAAATCGGTACGAAATACAGCACTTTTATCGGCGGCGACAATCCCTATGCTCATATTGTCAATTCTGATATCACTGACGGTTCATCCTGTGTTGTTATCAAGGAATCTTTCGGTAACGCATTTGTGCCTTTCCTTACTGCAAATTATGCAGAAATTCACGTTATAGATTACAGATATTGGAACGGTAAGCTTGCCGATTTTGTAACGGCAAATAAAATCAATGACGTTATATTTATCAACAATATCTCGGCTACACGTAATTCCTCTCTTGTAGAAAAACTTGGTAAACTTTCATAATAAAGAAGGTTTGCAGCGTGAGGTTTTGTTATGGGCAGAAAAACAGATATATTTATCAAGGATAGAGCAGACCCCTATGTAACGAAGGGCAGTGACGGCTGGTATTATTTCACCGCGTCCTACCCGATGTACGGCAAGGATGACTGCGAGGGATACGACCGCATAATTCTTCGCCGCGCAAAGTGTATAGACGCTCTTGCTAATGCTGAAGAAAAGATTATATGGGACGAAAAGGAAAGCTCGACATCGCACCGATTTATCTGGGCACCTGAGATTCACGAAATCGGCGGCAGATGGTATGTGCTTTTTGCGGCAAGCGGTAGTGCGGATAACGTCTGGGACATAAATTGCCACTGCATAGCTTGTAAAGGTTCTGGCCCTTACGAGAATGAATGGGAGGATAAGGGCAAGTTCACTGCGCCCGATGATTTTTCTTTTACTCACTTCTCTCTTGATATGACTTATCTTGAGCTTGGCGGCAGACATTACGTTGCGTGGGCTCAGAACGGCGGCAACTCAAACGTCTATATTGCAACCGTTGATTCGTCTGAACCGTGGAAAACAGTTTCACCTGCGGTGCTTCTCACCAAGCCTGAGTATGATTGGGAAAGAGTAAATATTCCTGTCAATGAAGGTCCTGCTTTCATGTGTCACGGCGGCAAAGTGTTTATGGCTTTTTCAGCTTCCGCAACAGGTCCTGAATACTGTGTAGGTCTGATGTATGCGGATGAAAACGCAGACCTGACGGATAAATCTGTATGGACAAAACTTGACAGACCGCTGCTGACTTCAGCTGATCTTGACGGTGAATACGGACCGGGTCACAACAGCTTTGTGAAGGATGAAAACGGTGAATGGGTGTTTGTCTATCATTCCCGTGACGAAATCTGTTTCAGCGGCAAGTGCGGCTATTCCGACGGCGACCCGCTTTATGACCCTTGCCGCAGTGCAAGAAAAAGAAATGTGTTCTGGGATGAGGATGGCTTGCCTGTACTCAATAGATAAAAATATTGCCGACAGCTGTCGTAGAGACGGCTGTCGGCTCTTTTATTCTACTGTTACGGATTTTGCCAGATTTCTCGGTTTATCAATGTCGCAATCTCTCAGTTTTGCCGTGTGATAGGCGAGCAGTTGTAACGGTATAATCTGAGTGCTTGCGCAGAAAAGCGGATGTGTTGCAGACACGGTGCACACGATTATATCTGCTTTTGTTTCGCGAGATTCGGTGATTGCAATAACATGTGCGCCTCTTGCCGTCACTTCGTCTATATTGCTTTGCATTTTTGCCTCAAGTCCGTTTGGCGAGCAAACCGCAAAAACCTTTGTTCCTTGTTCGATTAGCGAAATAGTGCCGTGCTTGAGTTCGCCTGCCGCATACGCTTCACAGTGAACGTAGCTTATTTCTTTTAGTTTGAGCGATGCTTCTGCCGCCAATGCATATCCGATTCCTCTGCCGATAAAATAAGCGTTTTGCGCCGTGGTCAGCTGCTGTGCAATTTCACGTATCTGCTCTTCACAGCCGAGAGCTTCACGGATTTTTATGTGAAGTTTTTTGAGGGATTCTTCAAGCTCGGTTAATAAAGTGCCGTCTTCAGTGCCCCAGGTTCGCGCAAAGTGAATTGCAAGCAGATAAAGTGCCGCAAGCTGTGCAGAATATGCCTTTGTTGTTGCAACGGCAATTTCAGTGCCCGCTTTCGTATACATAACGTAATCGCTTTCAAGAGCTATACTGCTTTTGGGTACGTTTACTATGCCTATTGTTGTTGCGCCGGTTTCTTTTGCTTTTTTGATGGCTGCCAGGCTGTCTGCCGTTTCACCGCTCTGGCTTATCACAATAACAGGCGTGTTTCTGTTTATCAGCGGCTCGGAGTAGCGGAATTCCGATGCCGTCTCAACTGTGACAGGGATTTTTGTAAGCTTTTCAAAACAAATTCTGCCAACCAGTCCTGCGTGATAAGCAGAGCCGCATGCAACTATAAAAATCCGCTCGGGTTTATTAATTTGCGGTAATGATTTTTCTTCGCTGCTTCCGAGGTAAGCTTCAACGGTTTTGCGTACAGCTTCGGGTTGCTCAAAAATTTCTTTAAGCATATAGTGTTCATAGCCGTTCTTTTCGCTGACGTGCTGTTCTGCCGTGAATTGTGAGGCAACTTTTTCTTTTTTATTCAGGTCAAAATCATAAAAGGTTGCCTGTGTTTTTGTGACTGCGGCAATCTCACCGTCATCCATTCTGTAAAGTGTTTCAGCATTACAGCCGATTGCCGATATGTCCGATGCAATTGTTGCTTCTTTGCCGATGCCGATGAGCAGGGGACTTGACTTTTTTACGCAAAATATTGTTTCGGGTTCATCTTCACAGATAATCGCAAGCGCAAAAGAACCTTCGAGCAACTTGGCGGTGTGTGCAATCGCCTCAAGGCAGTTGCCGCTGTAATGTCTGTTGATCAGATGAACGATTGTTTCCGTGTCGGTTTCGCTTGCAAATTTGCAAAGCGGCAGGAATTTTTCTTTTAGCTGGGTGTGGTTTTCAATTATTCCGTTATGCACAAGGGTGAATTTTCCGCTTTTGTGAGGGTGAGCGTTTGCATCGGTTGCCGCGCCGTGTGTTGCCCATCTTGTGTGGCCGATTCCTGTGCTTCCGCTCATATCATCACGTCTTTTAACTGCCGAAGCGAGATTGTCGATTCTTCCTTTTCTCTTTTCTGTTAAAGTTGATTTGCCGTTATACACTGCAATTCCTGCAGAGTCATATCCTCTGTATTCAAGCTTTTTCAATCCGTCAATCAGAAACGGCACTGCATTGACAGAGCCGTTAAACCCGATAATTCCGCACATAAAAATCACCTCAAAGAATAGTATGCGCACAATCAGGCAATATTTCATACATTGGCGAAGAAGATAATTATATTTCCACACTTTTCTGCATATAATTGAATGTTTGATTTATTATAATTGTGACAGACGGTGGTAATTTTATGCAGCAAAATATTCGGGCTTTTGATTATGCCCAACTTCGCAGAACGGTTTATGACTATAAGGAAAGATATCCGTTTGCAAGCTACTGCGTATGTGCGCGAAGCTGGAGCGGCAGAGCGATTTTTTCGCTTTCGTTGGGTAACAAGCAGTCTCCGGCGTTGCTTGTAGCCGGTATAAAAGGCGGCGACATATCAAGTGTCAGGGTTTTGCTTCGTTTTTTTGAGCGGCTGTGTCGCTGTGTCGAAGAGAAAACAGAGGTTGCAGGCATCAGAATCGGCGAAGTCTTTAAAGAAAAAGGTGTTGTGATTGTGCCGTGTGTAAACCCTGACGGAATGGAAATTTCAATTCGCGGTGCCGTTGCGGCAGGAAGCTATGCAGGGCTTGTTGAGCGGGTCTGCGGTGATACCTCTCTATGGTATGCAAACGCAAGGGGAGTGGACCTGAATCTCAATTTTTCAAGCGGATTCAACCATTCAAAAAAAGCTGCCGAAGGCTGTGGCTATACAGCTCCCGGTCCCTATTTTTACGCAGGTAAGGTGCCTGAAAGTGAGCCTGAAACACGGGCGCTTTCAAGGCTTTGTAGGTCACGTGACGTGAGGCATACGCTCACGCTCGAAAGCGGCGCGGATTATATTTATTCTCCGGCATACAGTGACGGTAGCGAGCGTGCGGAAATGATGACGCGTATTCTGGAACTTTCTGCAGGGATGAAACGCATAAGAGAAACGCCGGGGCCTCTTGTCAGGCACAGCTTTGCTGATTGGTTCGTCGAAAAATACAAAAAGCCATCGTTTGTGCTAAATGCCAACGGCTCTGCTCAGGAGCTTTATGCAAGACTTGAAGAAGTGCTTGTTTTGTCAATGATTATGTGATTTTTATGTGCAAGTTGACGATGTTGTTTTATTTGTGTTGTAAATTTGCACAATCAACAAGATGGTATTTTGTAGATTTGGCACTACGTGAAAGTGAATGGTAACAAAAATGTAAATACTTTCGTTACATTCAACAAACTTCCTGATATTTACTTTTCTTTCTTGATTTTCCTTATAATACTTGTTATAATTAATTCGCTTAATAAGGGAGGTAGAGTATCTGCTCGCCTCTGACAAGTGAAATATGAAAGGAGAGTCCCCCGCATGAAAATCATTGCAATGCTCTTGGCTTTCATCATGTCATTGTTTGGTTTTACTCCCGCATTCGCACCTGTTGATGCTTACTCACAGGCTGAGTGGTATGCTCTTGTATCTGATGAGTTCGACCTCACATACGATCTTGATGACGGCTCCAATTATGACATAGCAGAGGATGACGAATACTTTGAAGTTATCCAGGCTTGTTACGATTGGAAAGTACTTGTTGGCGAATACGATGCTGACGCAGACGTAACAAATGTTCTTGTTGCAAAGTCACTCGCAGTTGCTGCAAGTCTTGAAGGTGCAAAGAATGCCAACGATGATGCTGCTCTTGATGCTGCAGTCGCTGCAGATATCGTTGATATTACAGAAAGCATCTTCGGCAGAATTATCAAAGTAGCTATTTCAAAGGTAGATGCTGACGCAGCACTCAAGCTTGCTGCTGACGCTCGCTTCGATAACTACAGAGATCTTGAGAACGGTGGCGATATTACAACAGACAACGGCGAAGAGTTCAACCTCAACAGCCTTGCTCTTGTTGAAAACGCTGCAGGTCTCACACTTCAGACAGCTGATGGCGATGTCATTGATGAAGATGAAATCGCATACCTCGATTACGAAGGCAAGGTTAATCCCTTTGAGCAGCCCGAAATCGCAGGTATCAACCAGCAGTCAATCCTTGAGAAGATTGATGTCAGCTTCTCAGTTGGCGATCTTGACGTTTCCGCAGCTGTTAAGGATGGCGGTTTCGACGTTTCTCTCGGTGGCCCCATCAACGGCGTTTATGTTGAGAAGGCATACGAAGTCCGTAACTTCGATCTTTACACAAAGTTCGAAGGCAGACTTGACGAAACACAGATCACAAAGTCCTATGTTTTCCTTGATTACGATCTTAAGGATTCAACAGAAATCACAGGTTCCTACGATTGGTCTCTCGATGAAATCGAGACTCCCGAAGGCACTAACGACGTTGACTTCTTCACACGTGTAACAGAGAACATGGAATTTGTTAAGGGTGCAGACAGCGAAATCGAAGTTTTCTCAGTTGACGTAGCTATCCCCAACTGCCCTGCAATCACAATCGGTATCACAGCTAAACTCGTTATCTCCTTTGACGGTAGAGTAGAGCTTGTCGTCACATCCAGAGAGACAAGAGGTGTTGAGATTACCGATAACAAGGTCAGATTTATCAGTGAGTCTGTAGCTGGTGATTCCTCTCTTGAGATGGAAGCTCGCATCGAGGCTGTTCTTGGTCTCTATGTTGATATTTCCATCGTCAGCATCGTTCTTGTTGACGCAGGTATCGAGGTTGGTCTCGGTGTTCACGTTACTGTTTATATGACAGGTGGCGCTGATAACTATCACCTTGACATTCCTTACGATTTCCTCTTTGATATGAACTTCACAGTTCCGAATGCAAAGAATATGACATTTAAGGCTAACGTCAAGGCTTACGGTATCGTAACTATCTCCGTCGGTGAGAATTCCGATATCCTTGAGCCTCTCGGCCTTTGCGAGACCTGGAGCATTTGTAATGAAGAGAATGCTACATTCTACAACAAGACATTTGAACTCAAGGCTCCCGAAGCTGCATAATCGTAACTGAATAATTCCGAACCTCCTGAGCGTATACTCAGGAGGTTCTTTTTATATATAATAATTACATTTGAATTACTGTTTTGCAGCAAAAAAACAGGCATATCACCTGAGTGATATGCCTTAATTTATGTGTTATCAGAATCCTCCGCCTGTTGTTATGAGGTATGCAACCGAGCCGTAGCCGCTTCTGATAGTAAGCTCAATCGGCAGTCTGTTGTTTTTGATGTAAAGGTTTGTGAGGTTAACCACTACGTCATAACTCCAAGTGCCTTTTTCGATTATGCCTTTGTCGTTGATTTTGACCTTGAGGGTCGGATTTTTATAACGGATGGAAAGGTCGGAGTTTTCAAAATCAATTGTGAACATCGGCAGTTCTTCTTCGATAACCGACATATCTCCGACTACGCTGATTGCGTGGCCGACCGTGCCTTCTTTGGCATCTCCGTGGATTCCGTCAACCTGCTCAATCATTGTCATTTCAACAACGGTGTAGTTGCCGCTCTTGTATGCCCTGGCGGTTTTGACATCGTCGGCGGAGAGCTTTTCGTAGCCGCCGGTAATGCCGTCAAACTCGGTTGAGTTTTTCTCAAGCGTTGATTTGAACAAAGGGGTTACCATCTCAACAAATATACCGATCAAACCGTCACCGTTGTTTACAACAAGGTCAGTCATTGTCATTGTCTGCCTACTTTTTGCGGCTGTCGATTTAATGGCGGCTTCCTTATAGAATTCAACAATCTCTTCTTCGTTCCATTCTTTCGGGTTGTCAGACCTTGTGACTTCGACTGAGGTTTCTTCCGGCAATGTTTCAGTTTCGCTTGTTTCTTCTTGTGTCAGACTCTCGGTTGTTGTATCAATGTCTGATGCCTGTGTGCTGCTTTCGGTTGTTGGTTTCTGCGTTTGCTCCGGCGCTTCCGATTTACCGCAGGCCGTAGCTGTCAGAAGCAACGTCAGCGCAGTAACAATTGCCAATAACTTTTTCATATTGTTCCTTCTTTCATAAATATGCTTTATTCTATACTAAAAAGCCCATACTGTCAATCAAATAAAAATAAACGTTTTCACGGCTAAGGTGAAAAAATAGAACTCCGATGAAAAAACATCGGAGTTCTTGGCACCCCCAGTAGGAATCGAACCTACAACAGACCCTTAGGAGGGGCCCGTTATATCCATTTAACTATGGGGGCATATTTTATTCGGGCGGTAATCAACCGCCCGAATATATTACCACTTTATGCTTTGTTAGTCAAGACGTACGCTCTTATTTTTTGCTCCAGAAAAGGTAGTCCGATATCAGTATTGCCCTTGTCGGAGCTGCTTCAACGCCGTCAATCTTGAGCGGAGGTGCAACCAGAAAATAGTTGCCGGGCGCAACATCTTCAAGGTTCAGTCCCTCAAGCAGAGGGATACCCGCACCGAGAAAGGCTCTGTGCGGTCCTGTCTGTGCGCCTTGTGTGCCGACCGAGTTTGAATCCGTACCGACAAGCTTTACACCAAGTGAAGCGAGTGCAAACGCTCCGTTTTCCGTGAAATATGCCCGACCTCGCCCTTTGATTATAACGCGTTCGCATCCTTCGGGAACGTTGTTATCAATAAAATCTCCGTAAATCGGGCCTGCAGGAGCCTCGATTACCGTGCAATCACCGACAAATCTTTCGAGCTCGAGCGTTTCTGTTGTTCCGCCGTTTTCGATAAAATGGTTCGGCGCATCAATATGCGTTGCGTTGTGCAGACACATACAAAGCGCCGTGAGGTTGCAGTCGGCACCCTTTTTCATTTCTTCAAATCGGTGAATCTTCGGCTCGGGATCACCGGGATAAACCGGTGTTGTGAGGATGTCGCGGGAAATGTCAATTATCTTCATCTTGCTCACCTCATACAAAATCTATTAATCAGCCGTTGAGTGCAGAGAAATTCTTCTTGTTTGCCTTATAGAGCTGCTTGAATACTTCGAAATTCTTATCGTATACAGCTTTGTTTGCGGAGTTGGGCTTGTAACTTGCTTCAACCTCAACAAGCTTCTTTGCCTGCTCCATATTTTCAATTATACCAAGACCGACTGCCGCTGTGATTGCTGCACCGACTGAACCTGCATTCTGCGGACTGGGGGTTACTTCAATCGTTCTGCCTGTGCAGTCTGCAAGAATCTGGCAGGTGAGAGAGGAAAGAGCACCGCCGCCAACAAAGCGGATTGTATCGGAAGTCTTGATCTTCTTATCCTGTGTTTCGATAAACCAGCGAAGGTGATAACAAACACCCTCAAGCACTGCTCGGATAAGCTCGGTCTTGCCTGTTTCAAGGCTGATGTTGAAGAACATTCCTCTTGCGTTGGGGTCTTCAAATGGGCAACGGTTGCCGTGGAGCCAGGGTGTGAAGATAACACCGCCGCAACCTGCAGGTACGTCCTTGATAGCGTCTGTCATATAGTCGTAAAGGCTTGTGTATACGCTTTCCTGACTTTCTGCAACGTTCTCTTTTTTGAGATAGATGCCGATTTCGTCAAGTGCAAGGTGATCCTTGACCCATTCAAGGCACTTGCCTGCTGTTTCAAGCTCTGCAAAGTAGTTGAAATATTTATCCTGTGCGCCTACAATAGCGGCAATCATAGCGGATGTGTCAACGATGCTCTTGTCAACAACCGTACCGACCCAGCCTGATGTGCCGGAGTAAACGTGTGTGTCGCCAAGTGCTGTTGCGCCTGCACCTACGCCGATGAGTGATGCGTCACCGCCACCGCCGAATACCGCTGTACCGGGGCAGAGACCAAGCTCAGCTGCTGATTTTTCTGTCAGCACACCGACCTTGTCGGATGATTTCTTGATTTCGGGAAGGTGATCGGGGTTAACGCCGAGAAGCTTGCATATTGTCTTGCTCCAGCCTCTCTTGCCCTCGCGGATATCGTAAAGCAGTGTGCCGAATGCTGAATCTTGCGTCATAACGCATTCGCCCGTCATTTTGCAGATTATGTATTCTTTAACATCGAGCCACTTGTGAATCTTTTTGAAGTTTTCGGGCTCGTGCTTTTCAACCCATTTGTATTTGTAAACGGGGTCTTTGACACTTGCGGAAACAGCGCCGGTGATGAGAAGTGAGGGGATAAGTTTGAATATGTTTGCGCCTGCAATCTGGATGCCGTATGCCATATTCTCCTTGAGCTCTTCTTTTGCACGCTGGTCCATATAGCTGAAAGCGTTGCGGATAGGCTCACCGTCTTTGTCAACGATAACAAGACCCTGCATCTGTGAGCAGAATGAGATACCTGCTATTTTTTTCGGGTCAATGCCTGTGTCTGCAAGCACTTTCTTTGTTGTGTTGCATATTGCGCTCCACCACTCAGCAGGAATCTGCTCTGCTGAGCCATCGGGTTTTACGTGGAGTGAATATCCATCCATAGCCGCACCGATGAGGTTTACGGTTTTTTCTATTTCGAAAAGGCAGGTCTTAACACCTGTTGTACCGATATCGTATGCCATAATAAGAGTTTTGCTCATTTTTGTGCCCTCTCTTTCACAATGCTATATAAAAAGAATATAACATAAAATCCTTATGAATGCAATAAATTGCAGGGTAATTTATGTATTTGAGTATGTAATGTTGACCGAAACGAGAAATGTATTGTATAATCTCTTCATAAAAAGCTTTTTCGGAGTGATTTGAAAATGAAAATTTTTGGTGATATATCAGCTCTTGTAGGCGCAACGCCGCTTATGAGACTTGAGAGATTTGAAAAACAGCAGGGGATAGAAGCTTCTTTGCTTGCAAAGCTTGAGTATTTTAATCCCGGCGGCAGTGTCAAGGACAGAGTTGCCCTGCATATAATCGAGCAGGCTGAAAAAGAAGGCAGGCTTGTGCCGGGCAGCGTTATAATTGAGCCGACGAGCGGCAATACTGGCATAGGTCTTGCTATGGTTGCCGCCGCAAAGGGATATAAGGTTATTCTCACAATGCCCGAGAGTATGTCGCTCGAGCGCAGACAGCTGCTTTCAGCCTACGGTGCTCAGCTTGTGCTCACACCTGCGGCAGACGGTATGAGCGGCGCTGTTAAAAAAGCTGAGGAGATTGCAGAAAATACGCCGAACAGCTTTATTGCGGGTCAGTTCACAAACCCTGATAATCCGCAGGCGCATTATCTTTCAACAGGTCCTGAAATTTGGAGCGATACAGATGGTAATATCGATATTTTTGTTGCTTCAATCGGTACGGGCGGCACAATCAGCGGCACTGCAAAGTATCTTAAAGAAAAAAATCCCGACATTAAGATTATCGGTGTCGAACCTGCTTCGTCACCGTTGCTTACCAAGGGTACTGCAGGTGCACATAAAATTCAGGGCATCGGCGCTAATTTTGTGCCCGATACCCTGAACAGAAGCTTTATAGATGAAATTGTAGCTGTCAGCGATGAAACAGCTTATGAATATACACGCCTTGTCGCAAAGGCTGAAGGCTGCCTTGTTGGCATCTCGTCGGGTGCGGCACTTGCCGCCGCGTGTGCTCTTGCCGCAAGGGAAGAGAATAAGGGGAAGAATATAGTTGTGCTTCTGCCTGACAGCGGAAGCAGATATTTATCCTCAGGCGTGTTTGAGTAAGTCGATTGCTTCAATGTAGCCGTCAAAGCCTTTTCCTTTGATTGTTGCAATGCACACCTGACGGATAAACGAAACCTTACGGAATTCTTCTCTTTCGTCAGGGTCAGAGATATGTACCTCAACCGTCGGAATACCAACAGCCTTTACTGCGTCAAGCAAGGCAACGCTTGTGTGAGTGTAAGCGGCAGGATTTATAACAATTGCGTCAGTGTTGCCGTATGCCTGCTGAATTTTATCGACAAGGTCACCCTCGTGGTTTGACTGATAAAATTCAACCTCAATCTGTCTGTCTTTACAGTAGGTGGCAATCATATCGACAAGGTCGCTGTAGGTGCGGCTGCCGTAGATTTCAGGCTCTCTGATGCCGAGCATATTTATATTCGGTCCGTTCATTACAAGTATTTTCATATCAGCTCAAGTCCTTTCAGTATGCGCCTTGCCGTCTCCTCTTTTTCGGGCGCAACCTCAACCGTTATATCGCAGACTGCTTCGTAGCGAGGCAGTCTTTTTTTATACATTTCTTCAAGCGGATTGTTTAGACTCAGCGGTCTGCCTTCAATATCGAGCTGTGATAAATCGCGCTTTAAGAACACAACAACCGAGTTTTGCCTGAGTGCCGCTTTGTTTTCGTCGCGCAGCACGGCACCGCCGCCTGTTGCGATTATTTTTCCGCTCTGCTTGCCTGCGTGCTTTACTGCGGCTGTTTCGGCGTTGCGGAAATACTCTTCGCCGTTATCTTTGAATATTTCGGGTATCTCTCTGCCTTCGTTTTCTTTGATTAATTCGTCTGTGTCAATAAGCTCTCTGCCGAGCATACGTGAGAGCGATTTTGCAGCTGTTGATTTGCCGCAACCGGGCATACCCACAAGCACTATGTTAAGCATCTGCGACTCAAGTTTTTTTGTGATTTCACGTGCTTTGTCGCTGTCAAACTCTTTGCCGATAAATGATTCGGCAGCTTTCATACCCTGCGCACAGAGCATTGTCAGTCCATTTGCAGTCGGTATCGAAAGCCTTTGAGCATCAAGCAGAAGCTGAGTTTTTGAGGGGTTGTAAATCAGGTCGGCAACACCTTTGCAGTTTTTGAAAAGTTCAAGGTAAATCGGGCTTATGCCGTTATTCGGGTACATACCGACAGGTGTTGTGTTGATTATGTAGTAGGCATCGGAATGCTTTGAAATATTGTTATAGTTATCTGTTTCACTTCTGCGCGAAATAACGGTTACTTCCTTGGCACCTTTGTCAGCACAAACGCAGACAACCGTTTTGCTTGCACCGCCGTTGCCGAGCACGATAACTTTTTTATCCTTTACATCAAAACCTGCATTATCGAGCAGATACGAAAAGCCGTAGTAGTCGGTGTTGTCGCCGTAAAGTGTGCCGTCGGGCAAACGGGTTACCGTGTTGACAGAGCCGATTTTTCGTGCAGTATCAGAAAGCTGTGACATATACGGAATAACCGCTTCTTTATAGGGAATAGTCACGTTCATTCCGTCAAATTCACCGGATGTCATAAACTCTTCAATTTCTTCAGGCTCTTTTTCATAGAGCGGATATTCGTAATCGCCGAGCAATGCGTGAATCTGCGGCGAGTAGCTGTGGCCGAGCTTGCGACCGAGTAGTCCGAAACGCATATATTTCTGATTCCTTTAGTTATCTGATGAAATGAATTTGTTTTGATGAGCTCTTGAAACTTCGGTAAGACGCTCGAAAATATCTTTTACCGAGCCGGCGTATTTTTCACCTGCGAGTGTACTTACTCTGTCAAAAAGTGCTGCCTCACGCTCAGGGTCATAAATTGCAATGCAATTTTCTTTTTTGTATTTTGCAATGTCTGTTACACACTCCATTCGTGAGCATATAAGCTCAACAAGCTGTGTATCAATTGCGTCAATATCTTTTCTTAATGCCAATAGGTTTGTCTTTTTCTTAATTATAAGGTCGGTTATTGCGATTGCCGCAGCTGCTTCCACACAGGGCACGGCACGCTGAACAATGCATGGGTCGTGTCTGCCGCCGACCGTTATTGTTGTGTTCTGTTTATCTTTGAGTGATACGGTGTTCTGCGTAACTGCTATGGACGGTGTCGGTTTGATTGCAACGCGGAATATAACGGGCATTGCGTTTGATATTCCTCCGAGAATACCGCCGCAGTTGTTTGTGCGAGTGCGGATTAATCCGTTTTCATCGTAGTAAAACTCATCGTTGTTTTCACTGCCGTACATATTGCATACGTCAAAGCCTGCACCGAATTCTATACCTTTTACCGCAGGAATACCGAAAGCGATAAGTGAAATGCGGTTTTCGATTCCGTCAAACATATGCTCGCCAATGCCAGCGGGTAAGCCTGTAACAGCGCATTCTATATTGCCGCCCACCGAGTTGCCTTCAGCCTTTGCTTTCAGGATTTCTGCCTTCATTTTATCTGCAGCTGTGTCATCAATACAGCAGAATCTTTTCTCTTTAAGCTGTGTGAGTTCATCCGCTGTTATGTTGACCGGGTCAAAACGCTTGTCTTCAACACCGTGAATTGAAGCGATGTGTGCACCGACTGTGATTCCCTGTTCTGCAAGCCACTGCATACATATACCGCCCGCAATACACAGCGGTGCGGTAAGTCTGCCGGAAAAATGTCCGCCGCCGGTAGCGTTATAGCCTTCACCGTATTTCATCTTTGCGGTGTAGTCAGCGTGACCGGGGCGCGGAGTGTCAGCAATCGAAGCATAATCCTGCGATTTTTTATTTTGGTTGTATATCACGGCTTTGATTGGGGTGCCGTCAGTTGCACCGTCAGCTATGCCTGAAATGAATTCAACCTTGTCAGCTTCTTTTCTCGGGGTTGAAAATTCGTCTTTTCCGGGTGCACGTCTTGCCATAAAGGCGGCAAGTTCTTCCTCGTTAATACGGAATCCTTTCGGAAATCCTTCAACGGTTACACCGATTGAATCGGAATGTGACTGACCGTATATTGTTATTTTTAAGTTTTCGCCGAATGTTGATGACATACGGTTTGCCTCCTGTTACTCAAGGGTCTGTATCTTTGCTCCGAGCTTTCTTATTTCATCAAAAAATGTCGGGAATGATTTGTTTACCGCTTGTGCATTTGTTATTGTAACTTCGTTTTCACATCCGCTTGCGGCAACCACGGCGCTCATTACAATTCGGTGGTCGTTAAACGAATCAACCGTGCCGCCTTTCAGCGTGCTGCTGCCGTAAACGGTGAGCGAATCGTCTGTTATTTCTACTTTTCCGCCAAGATTTTTTATCATTTCCGATGTGGAAAGAAGTCTATCGCTTTCTTTGATTTTAAGACGGGCTGCATTGTAAAACTGAGTCACGCCTTTTCTGAAGCAACTTGTAACCGCAAGCACCGGCACGAGGTCGGGAATGTCGCCAACGTCAATTTTTATGCATTCGTTTTCATCTGCATCGGTTAACATCTTTGCAATTTCAGCAACTGCTTTGTCACCCTGAACAGAACTTTCTGTCAAGTTCAAATACTTTACATTGTTGCCGCTTATTGCATTTGCGCAAATGAAAAATGCACCGTTTGACCAGTCACCTTCAACATTGTAATTCTCTGGTGAAATATATCCGTCTGAAGCATATATTTTTATAGTGTTTTCTGTGAAATCTGTTTTGATTCCGAAGCTTTTCAGAACGTCAAGAGTCATATCGATATACGGCTTTGACTGTATCTGCCCTGTTATAATAATCGTTGATTCTGCGCGGGTTATGGGTAACGCGAGCAGAAGTCCGCTTATAAACTGTGAGCTTACCTCTCCGCTTATTTCGTATGTGCCTGAAGTGAGCTTCCCTTTAAATGTGAGCGGCAATGAATCACCTGACAGCGAAACACCGTGCGAGGTCAGCGCCCCACACAGCTGAGATATCGGGCGTTGCGGCAACTTGCCCTCTCCGTAAAGTGAAATTACTTTACCTGAAGTTGCGGCAACAGGCAACATAAAGCGAAGGGTAGAGCCGCTTTCGTGACAGTTGAGTGTAACGTTTTCTGCCGTTTCAGTTATCGGCTCAACCGAAAAGCCGTATTCTGTTTTTATAATTTTTGCTCCGAGCTCTCTCAGGCACTGTGCGGTTGCCTCAATATCGACAGATGTTGTTGAGCACCTGATCTTTGTGGATTTATCCGCAAATGCGGCACATATCAGCGCACGGTGGGCAACTGACTTTGATGCAGGTGCATCAACTGTACCGATGAGAGGGGATGGGGTAATGACAGCTTTCATTTTATTTCATTCCAAGCGTAATAATTTCTTTCAGTTCACTGTAATCGCATTTTTTCAGTATGCTTTTACCTTTTGCCGTCGGCAGAACAAGTGTGATGCTGCCGTTTGCGTTTTTCTTATCCTTGAGCGTTGCGTTGTAAATATCGTCAACGCTGCAGTCGAATCTGTCAGGCAGATTGTATTTCTTAAGCAGTGATAAAAGTATCTCAAGAGCTTCTGTTTGGCAAATACCTTTTCTGATGCAGGCTTTGGTTATTGTCGCCATTCCGATTGCAACTGCGCTTCCGTGAGGAATTTCGTATCCGCTCAACATCTCAGCTGCGTGAGCAACCGTGTGACCGAAGTTGAGAAAAGTTCTTTCGCCCTTTTCAAATTCGTCAGCCTCAACAACTCTTGCTTTTATTTCAACACAGCGTGCAACAATTTGACTTATATCAAAATCTGTGCCGAGTGTGTCAAGCAGTTCACTGTCGCAGAACATACCGTATTTTATGACTTCACTCATACCGTTGGCAAATTCTTCATCGGGCAATGTATCAAAACAGTCGGTGTCGCATATTACGAGCTTCGGCTGGTGAAACGCACCTGCGAGATTCTTTCCTGCGTCAAGGTCAATTGCCGTTTTGCCTCCTACGGATGAATCAACAGCCGCAAGTAAGGATGTCGGTATCTGCACAAAGCCGACACCTCTCATATATGTAGCAGCGGCAAATCCGCAAAGGTCGCCGACCACACCTCCACCGAGTGCTACAAATGTGTCACTGCGGCTGAAGCTGTTTTCTGCGGCGAAGTTGAGGATTGCAATCAGGTTATCTGCATTCTTTGATCTTTCGCCGTGCGGTATAACGAAATCATATATCTCAAATCCGCTTTCGGCAAGGCTCTCCTTTACCGGGTCAAGCCAGAGCGATGCGACATTGTCGTCACTTACAATAAGAGCTTTTCCGCCGATTCCGAGTTTTTCCATTTCGTTTCCCACGGTGTTTATAATGCCGCTGCCTATATGTACTTTGTAGGGTCTGCCTGTGTTTACTGCTATTTGCGTCATTGGCTGTCAACTGCTTCCTTGATTAGTCTTCCTTAGCGAAGTAGCTTTTCAATCGTGTTTTTGTAAAAGCTTGTAATACTCCTTATATAGTTTACTACAATTTCATGCTAAAGTGCAACAAAAATATAATCACAATTCGCAAACAGTTTAATTTGCAAGTGATTTACAAAACTTTTGGAAAGACAAATTTCTGTTTTCAATCGCTGAAGTTAAACATATTTTATTTGTGTTTTTGTCTTGAAAAACAACTGTGATAGTGATAGTATATAAATATAATTTTAATAATGGGGTGATGTTTATGCTTAAGGGTTGTGTTGATCTTCACACTCATTCAAATTGTTCCGATGGCTCAATGTCACCGTCTGAGCTTGTGCTTCACGCCGTCCAAAACGGTCTTGCGGCAATCGCGCTGACCGACCACGATA
This sequence comes from Acutalibacteraceae bacterium, assembly GCA_045637465.1. GTDB lineage: Bacteria > Bacillota > Clostridia > Oscillospirales > Acutalibacteraceae > UBA8612. The sequence goes on from JAZTZM010000004.1 coordinate 44,999, forward strand.
CGGTTAACGGTGTTGAGGAAGCTGTGGCTCAGGGGCGAATCAGCGGTATAGAGGTGGTTCCCGGTATTGAGTTTTCCGCGCGCTCCAAAACACTTACGCATATACTCGGTTACTATATAGATATTAACAGCTCCGAAATCAGATCAATTCTCGAAGAGGTTGTCGAAAAGCGCAGAGAGCGTAACGTTATGACGGCAAAACTCCTTCAGGAGCTCGGGTTTGACGTTACGGTTGAAGAGGCTTCGGAGATTGCTGTTGGCGGAATAATCGGCAGAGCACATTATGCAAAGCTTCTTATGGATAAGGGTTACACCTCATCTGTCAAAGAGAGCTTCGATAAATATCTTGCCGCAGGCAGACCTGCTTATTTTACCAACCAGAAGCTTGAAGCAAAACGCATAATTGAAGCGATTCACTGTGCAGGCGGTGTGGCTTTCCTCGCTCATCCTCACCAGATGAAAATGGGTGACGGACTTGAAACTTATATAAAAGAGCTTGTGTCATACGGCCTTGACGGAATCGAAGGCTATTACAGCGAGTATGACGAAAAAATGCAGAATGAGTATCAGTCTCTTGCAAAGCGTTACGGCCTTATGCTTTCCGGCGGCACGGATTTTCACGGGCTTATGAAACCGCACATCTCAATCGGCACAGGTATCGACGGCAACGTTTGTGTGCCATACAGTGTGCTCGAAACAATAAAAGAATCGGCAGGCACAAAATGAATAAGGCTATTAAAGAAAACATATCTGCACTTGTTGCGCGTGGCAGAGCGGTTATTGCGATTGACGGCAACTGTGCTTCGGGCAAAACGACACTTGCAAACGAAATACAGCAGGTTTTTGGCGGCACGGTTATACACGCGGACAGCTTTTTTCTGCCGCCATTTATGCGCAGTGACGACCGCGTATCCGAGCCCGGCGGCAATTTTCATTATGAGCGGTTTAAAAGTGAGGTTATCGACAATCTCAAATCAGATATGCCTTTCACTTACGGAGTGTTCAATTGTCGGCACGGTGAGATTACCGATATTGTTACGGTTGATGAGCAGAGTCTTATCATAATTGAAGGCAGCTACTGTATGCATCCGAAGCTTGAGGCTGATTATGACCTGCGTATTTTCTGCTGTACGGATTTGCAGACGCAGATTGAACGCATCGGAAAACGCAACGGCGAAGATGCGCTTGTTAATTTTACGGAAAAATGGATACCGCTTGAAAACAGATATTTTGATGTTTTCGGTATCCCTGACACTTGTCATATAATATCAAATACATAGAACACCGGAGGTAAAATATAATATGAAAGACTACATACTTCACCTGGAAAATTCCGCAGACGTATGGGAAAATTCAACTCCCGTCGGCAACGGCTCAATGGGTTTGAGCATTTTTGGCAGAACTGACAGCGAGCTGTTTGTTCTCAATGAGGAAACCGTGTGGGACGAGAAAACCGATATGAAGCCTGCAGGAGATTTTAAAGATAAGGTAGAGCATATCCGCTCACTTTTCCTTGAGGGCAAGAATTTTGAAGCCGCAAAATGGGCGGAGGATAACCTTGAGAATGATTTCAACGTTATCTCCTCTTTCGAAGTTGCAGGTAAGGTTCATATTGATTTTGATAACAAATCAAAGGCTAAGAATTACAGCCGCGACCTTTGCCTTAATAACGGTGTCGCAACCGTCAGATATACAAAGAAGGATGTTGAAACCGTTGAGGAGTGCTTTGCTTCTTATGAAGAAAAGCTCATTGCCTCAAAGTTCACTTTCTCTGCTCCTTCATCTTTTACACTCAGCTTTGAGCGTGAGCTTGTTAAAAGCTATATGACAGAGGATAATACTCTCACCGTTTGCTGCGGTACGGCAAGCGGCACACACGGCTTTGCTGTCGGCATAAAGGTTGTAACCGACGGTGCGTTTTCTGCCGATGACGGCAAGCTCCGTGTTGAATCCGCAAACGAAGCTGTTATCTATATCAGCATTGTTACAGATAATATTGCCGAGAACTATATTGACGTCTGCAACGCAAAGCTTGCTGATGTGCCCGATTATGATGCCCTCAAAGCGGCACATATTGAGAGCTTTTCAGCTGTTATGAACCGTTCCGATGTCAGTTTTGTCGGTGATGAGGCTCTTGAATCAATGCCTGTCAGCGCAAGACTTGAGCGACTTAAGAAGGATAAGAAGGCAACCGACTTCGGCCTTATGTCACTTTACTGGCAGTTTGGCAAGTATCTTCTTGTCAGCTCAAGCCGTCCCGGCACACTTCCTGCAAACCTTCAGGGTGTATGGGGCGAGCGTATGCAGAATCCGTGGAACGCCGACTATCACACAAACATCAACCTTCAGATGAATTACTGGCAGGCAGAGCAGGCAAACATCTCCGAGTGTACTCAGGCTCTGTTTGATTATATGAACACCAACCTTCTCGTCGGCGGCAGAAAAGCTGCTGAGGATTATTACGGATGCAAGGGTACTGTCACTCATCACCTGAGCGATATTTACGGCTTCAATGGCCCGGCAGACGGTGTGTGGGGTTTGTGGCCCATGGGCGGTGCATGGCTTGCTTTCCATATGTGGGAGCACTATCTCTACACTCAGGATCTTACATATCTTAAAGATACAGCCTATGAATATATCAAGGCCTGTGTCGAATTTTTCCTTGATTATATGGTTGAGGATTCGGAAGGCAGACTTCTCACAGGTCCTTCCGCTTCACCCGAAAACGATTACATCGGTGCAGACGGCAAGCCCGTTTGTATGTGTATGTCCCCGACAATGGACGTTGAAATTGTCAGCGGTCTTCTGAAGTTCTATATCGAAACAGAAAAGCTCCTTGGCATTGACTGTGAAACAGCCGCAAAGGCTGCCGAAGCACTCGGTAAAATGCCTCCCATTCAGGTAGGTAAGCACGGTCAGCTTATGGAGTGGCTTGAGGATTATAAGGAAGCAGAGCCGGGTCACCGTCACATCTCCCACGCATTCGGCATTTATCCTGCTGACCTTATCACAAGAGCAACACCCGATTTGTACAAGGCTATCAGAGTCACTATTGACCGCAGACTTGCAAACGGCGGCGGTCATACAGGCTGGAGCAGAGCATGGCTTATAAATCTCTTTGCGCGTCTTCGCGACGGTGAGGCAACTTACGAGCATATCAGACTTCTCTTCACACGCTCAACTCTTCCCAATCTCTACGATACTCATCCGCCTTTCCAGATTGACGGCAACTTCGGCGGTGCTGCAGGTATGGGTGAAATGCTTATGCAGAGCCACGAGGGCTTTATTTCTCTCCTTCCCGCAACAAGCAAACTTCTTTCAGGTAACTTCAGCGGACTTAAGGCAAGAGGAAACGTTGAGGTTTCGGCTGAGTTTGAGTGCGGCAAGGTGAATTCGTTTGAACTTATCAGCGCAGATGATAAATGCATCGGCGTTGAAATTGAAAATGCCGCAACAGTTTCCTGCGGCGGCAAAGAGTATAAGGCTGATGATGGCATATTTATGCTCGACATAAAAGCAGGCGAAAAACTCTCCTGTACTGTTATGTATTAAACAGCGTTTGCACTGCGAGTATAAGCGCAACGCCCGGCGAGCCCAGCACGGCAGCCGTGCCGAGCGTGTACCAGTTTACGGCGAGCTGTGTGCCGGTTACAAGACCGATCAGTTTCACGGCATACACTGCGGTGATTCCCTGAGCGGCACTTGCAAAAACACCCCTGATGAGGCACTTGCGCCTGAGCATAACGGCTGTAAGTGTCAGCACGCATATTGCGGCATAGATAACGGGTAAGGTGTTAATTCCCATAGCTGTGCAACCTCGTTTCGGTTGATTTAAGATTTCTTTCTCTGGCAAGTGTAAGCAGATAGCGGTATCGCGCCTTGAGTGCTTCAATCTCAAATATTGTCGCTTCAACAAGGTCGTTGTCGCATTGCAGCTCGAATCTTTCATAAGCGAGGGTCAGCGCGTTGCTGAGACGGTGGATTTCGCTGAGAAGTTCTTCGTCGTCTTCATTCTGACACTTCTTTTTTGTAATTAACTGCGTTATAGTCATTTTCGTCCTCCGTTTCACTAAACTATATGATGAAAGGATGGGCGGATATGCACAAAAATATACCTACGGAGGAAATAATTATGTATATGACAAAGCTCAGCCCCTTTTCGGTGCGAACAATCTGGGGCGGCAGAAAGCTTATTGACAACTACGGCATAAAAACCGATCTTGAAAACTGTGCAGAAGCATGGATGCTTTCCTGCTTTGAAAATTTTGAAAGCACAGTTGCAGACGGTGAGTATGCAGGCAAAACTCTTACTCAGGTAATAGCTGAATGCGGCAAGGATATTCTCGGCAAGAATGCAGAAAATTTCGAGTATTTCCCGATTCTTATCAAGTTCATTGATGCAGCCGACGATCTCTCCGTTCAGGTTCACCCTGATGATGAATATGCTGCAGCATATAACGGCGGCTACGGCAAGACCGAGTGCTGGTACATAATGGACTGTGAGCCGGGTGCACGTATCATCTATGGCTTCAAGGATAAGATTTCCACAGAGGAGTTTGCAAAGGCAATCGAGGAAAACAGAATTGACGATGTTGTCAACTATGTAGAGGTAAAGAAGGGCGATTTCTTCCTTATCGAGGCAGGCACACTTCACGCAATCTGCAAGGGCATCCTGCTTGCAGAAGTTCAGCAGAATTCAAACGTCACCTTCCGTGCGTATGACTACAACCGTTTCGATGCAAAGTGCAACGGTCCCAGACCGCTTCACATCAAAGAAACACTTGACGTTACAAAATGTGAGCCGCCCTGCCCGTCAATCCCGACTCTCACAAAGGTTGAGGAGCTTGACGGTGCTGTCAGAACAGAGCTTATCAGCTTTGAGCTTTTCAGCGTAAACAAGGTTGAAATCAACGGCACTTACTGTAGCACAGCCGATGAAAATTCATTCGTTCACATTATGGTGCTCGACGGTAACGGCACAATCTCCTGCGGTGATGTCAGCTTTGATATTACCAAGGGTGAGGGCGTGTTTATTCCTGCAGCTGCAGGCGAATACACGGTAAACGGTACAATTACAGTGCTTGAAAGCAGAGTATAAGAGTTTAATATAATGCGTTTGTAAAACGCAAATCATGCAAAAATTATTTTGCAAATCATGATTTTACAAAAATCAAATCATGCCGTAAGGCAAATCATAAAAGCAACAATAAATGATTTGCTTCGCATGATTTGGCGTAACCGCCGTGATTTGTTGCTTGATGCAACATGATTTGAATTGATAAACCAATTCATTTTATCGTAAAAACATTTAATTTTCCGGAGAGTACAAATGGCAGTTTTATCCGCACAAAATCTGAATATGTCTTTTGGTGACAGAACGCTTTTTGACGGTGTTTCGTTTGAGATTAACGCAGGCGAAAGAGTCGGTTTAATCGGAGCTAACGGAACAGGAAAGACGACCTTGTTCCGTCTCGTTCTCGGCACAGAGAAACCGACATCGGGCGAAATTCACCCCGGCAGAAATACTGTTGTCGGCTATATGGAGCAGCATGCCTGCCGCAATTCTCATAAAACGATATACGATGAGATTATGACGGTGTTTGACCCGCTCATTGAGATTGAAAAGCGCCTTGAGCAGCTCAACAGAATGATTGACAACGGCGGCGAGATTGATGCGCTTATTGACGAGCAGCTTCGCCTTACCGAAAAGTTTGAGCGTGACGGTGGACTTACCTGCCGCAGCAGAGCACGCTCTACTCTTGTCGGTCTCGGCTTTGCCGCAGATAGTCACACTCTTACCTGTGATAAGCTCAGCGGCGGTCAACGCTCAAAGCTCAGCCTCGGCAAGCTTCTGCTTTCTGAGCCTGATCTGCTCTTGCTCGACGAGCCGACAAATCATCTTGATATCGAAAGTGTGGAGTGGCTTGAAGCGTTTCTTTCCGATTATAAGGGTGCGGCTCTCATCATTTCGCACGACCGTTATTTTCTTGACCGTGTCACAACGCGCACTATGGAAATTGAGCACCGCAAAATGCGGATTTATAAAGGCGGATATTCCGAGTTCATAAAGCAGAAAGAAAAAGACAAAGAGATTGCACAGCGTCATTATGACAATACGATGGATGAGGTTCACCGTATCGAAAAAATGATTGAGCAGCAACGCAGATGGAACAGAGAGCGCAATATCCGCACTGCAGAGCACAAGCAGAAATCCATCGACAGGCTTATGGACGGACTTGAAAAGCCTGAAGCTGACGAAGCAACGCTCAGGTTTGAGTTTAAAACACTTGTCGAAACGGGCAATGATGTGCTCATCTGTCAGGGGCTTGCCAAGGGCTTCGGTGGTGAACCGCTGTTTAAAAATGCAGATCTGCTTATCAAAAAAGGTGAGCGCGCTTTTCTGCTCGGTGCAAACGGTTGCGGTAAAACGACGTTTCTGCGTGTTGTTATGGGTGAATATATACCGCAGGCAGGTATACGCAAATTCGGTGAAAACGTGCGTGTCGGCTATTTCGATCAGACGCTCAGCGGACTGAATGACGATAAGACCGTGCTTGATGAAGTGTGGGATCAGTATCGCAGGCTTTCACAGACCGAGGTAAGAAATGCGCTTGCAGCCTTCCTTTTCAGAGGTGATGCCGTTTTTGCACGTGTCGGTGACCTGAGCGGCGGTGAAAAAGCAAGAGTAGCTTTGCTAAAACTTATGCTCGGCGGCTACAATTTGCTTCTGCTTGACGAGCCGACAAACCATCTCGATATCACTTCGCGCGAAGCTCTTGAGGATGCGCTTCTCGGCTATAACGGCACAATGCTTATTGTTTCTCACGACAGATACTTTATCAATAAGCTCTCAACCCGAATACTGCGACTCGGCAAGGAGAAAATCGAGGAATTCGGCAATGATTACGATGAGTATCTTGCACGCCTTGAAGCACTCAAGCAGGATGTAAAGGTGGAGAAAGAAAAGGCTGCACCTAAGGTGGATAATTATAAGCTTCGCAAGGAGCGTGAGAGCGAGAAAAGAAAGCTCAACACCGCTTTCAAACGCTGTGAAGAGAATATAGAAAACACAGAAAACCTCATAAACGAAACGCAGGCGGAAATTGAAAATCCCGAAACCGCTGCGGATTATGAAAAAATTATGGCTCTTACAGCTCAGCTTGAGGAGCTTAACGTAAAGCTTGAGCAGCTCTATGAGGATTGGGAGAATATTCAGCTCAAGCTTGCCGAATACGAATAAGTAAAGGAGGATTTTCCTTATGAAAAACATACTCAATGCCAACTGGATCAAAAGCCCGAAACTTTCAAAAGAGTGCGAAATCTGTTATACAAAGCAGTTCAGCGCTTCAAAGGCTGTTAAAAAAGCAAGCCTTGAAATCACATCTCTGGGCACGTATGTTGCACGCATCAACGGTAAAAGAATCGGCGACCAGGTTATGACACCGGGTTGGACCGCATACCGTAAGCGTCTTCAGGTTGAAACTTATGATATAACCGATATGCTCGGCAAAGACAATACGCTTTCTGTCGGTGTGGGTCCCGGTTGGAAGGGCAGATATTTCACCGGTAACGAAAGATGTGCCGAATATTTCCTCGGTGTGCGCGAAACAGCGCTCATATGTGCCGTTACGCTTGAGTATGATGACGGTACCGAAGATGTAATCGTTACCGACGATACGTGGGTAACCGAGCTTGGCAAAAACGTTTATTCCGACCTCTATAACGGCTATAAATATGACCCGCTCTATGTTGATCCCAAGCCGATGGACGCTGTCATTTTCCCCAAGGATAAAGACCTTCTTATAGACCGTGACGGTGAAAAAATCATCGAGCAGGAAAGACTTGAAGCAAAAGAAATCATCATCACGCCCAAGGGTGAAACCGTTATTGATTTCGGTCAGAATATGACAGGCTATGTTGAATTTAAGGTTAAAGGCAACAAGGGCGAAACCGTTACTATCGAGCACGCTGAGGTGCTTGACGCTCAGGGTAACTTCTACCGCGACAATCTTCGTGCCGCTCTTGCAAAGGCAGAGTTTGTCTGCGATGGTGAGGAACATATCCATAAGCCTGACCATACGTTTTTCGGTTTCCGTTATATCCGTCTTACAGGCTGGAGCGACGAAATCAAAAAAGAGAACTTTACGGCAATTGTCGTGCATTCCGATATGAAGCGTACAGGTCATTTTGAGTGTTCTGATGCAAGGCTCAATAAACTGTATTCAAATATCATCTGGGGTCAGAAAGGTAACTACCTTGATGTTCCGACAGACTGTCCTCAGCGTGATGAGCGTCTTGGCTGGACAGGTGATGCGCAGGTGTTTATCAAGGCAGCTGCATACAATTATGATGTTGAGCGTTTCTTCCTCAAGTGGCTTGCCGACCTTCGTGCTGACCAGCGTCCGTGGGGTACAATCCCTCACGTTATTCCCGATATTTTCGACTGTGATGAAAATTCTTCCGCTGCCTGGGCGGATGCCGCAACTGTTTGTCCGTGGCAGATTTATCTTTCGTACGGCAACAAAGAGCTTATCGAAAAATCTCTTCGCTCAATGAAAGATTATATTGAGTATATAGAAATGCAAAGCCGTGACGGCATATGGTGCAAGAGCTGGCACTTCGGCGATTGGCTCAACCTTGATGCAAGTGACGTCGGTAAATGCGACGTCGGTACAGATAAAAACCTTATCGCAACCGCTTACTATATTTATTCGAGCTCAATTCTTATCAAGGCTATGAAGCTTTTTGGCGAAGATACTGCAGAGCAGGAGGCAAAGCGTGAGGCTTCAATTCTGGCTTTCAGACGTGAATTTATGGCTGACAGCAAAATCAAGCCTGAGTATGCTACACAGACAGCCTGCGTGCTTGCCGTACATTTCGGTATCAGTGACGATATCGCTAAGACCGCCGCACAGCTCAATGAGCTTGTGACTGAGTGCGGACATCTTAAAACAGGCTTTGTCGGCACACCTTATCTGCTTCACGCACTTACCGATAACGGCTATGCTGAAACTGCATACAGCCTCATCCTTCGCGAAGAGTATCCGTCGTGGCTCTTCTCGGTCAAGATGGGTGCGACTACTATCTGGGAGCATTGGGACAGCCTTCGTGAAGACGGCTCAATGTGGAGCACGGATATGAATTCGTTCAATCACTATGCATACGGTGCCGTTGCCGATTGGATGTACGGCGATATGGCAGGCATCAACGTTGACGAGGCAAACCCTGCATATAAGCACATTATTCTCAAACCCGTCACGGATAGCCGTCTTGATTGGGTCAGGGCAAGTGTCGACACACGTATGGGCACGGTTGCAAGCGAATGGAAGCGTGAGGGCGACGCTGTAACGTATATTTTCACCGTTCCGCAGGATAGCACGGCAACAGCTTATCTGCCTGACGGAGTGTACGAACTTGCAGGCGGCACTCATACGTTCACAATCGGCTGATATTTTACGTTTTCTTGACGAAGTTTGTCGTCGTTTTTGTTGACACTTTGAGTTTTGTGTGATATATTCGGTTTATAAAAAATAATACGGATAGAGGTTGCGGCTTTCATAAGTAACCCTGCTGTGTTTCGGGTTTATGCAGGGCGAAAGGGTGAGCTGCCGAAACAGAAAGGGCGTTCCCGTTTCAGGCTCTTTTTGTTGGGACGTCAGGATAATATCCTGCGTACTGTCACAAAACTTGTGGAGTGCTATCATAATATCATTAATTGTCATTTAAATGACACGGTTGGTATTTGTGCTCGCCGTGTCATTTTTTTGTTAATATTTTTTAGGAGTGACTGTAATGTCAAAGACAAGAAAAATTCTTTTGGCTGTTGTCGCGCTGGCAATAGTCGGTCTGCTTGCGTTTGCTTTCGTTTCAGACGGTGCTCTCGCAACTGCTCCGTGTGTCGATTGCGGCGGTGCAGGTCTCGTAGAAGAAGCTGCTTGTGAAACCTGCGGCGGCGAAGGTTCGGTACGTGCATCGTGGTGGGCACTTGTGCCTCCTGTTATTGCAATCGGTCTTGCACTTATCACAAAAGAGGTTTACAGTTCGCTGTTTATTGGTATTCTTGCCGGTGCAATCCTCGGTGCTGATTTCAGCTTTACCGAAACAATGGATATCCTCACAAACGACGGTCTTATTTCTGCTGTTTCCGGCACAGCAGGTATCTTTGTTTTCCTTGTTGTTCTCGGTGTGCTTGTTGCCCTTATCAATAAGTCCGGTGCTTCTGCAGCATTCGGCAGATGGGCAGAAACCCATATCAAGAGCCGCGTAGGTGCAATGCTCGCTACTTTTGTTCTCGGTGTTCTCATCTTTATTGATGACTATTTCAACTGCCTCACAGTTGGTTCGGTTATGCGTCCCGTAACAGACAGCCAGAAGGTTTCCAGAGCAAAGCTCTCATACCTCATTGACGCTACGGCAGCTCCCATCTGTATGATAGCTCCCATTTCTTCCTGGGCTGCAGCTGTTGCTTCCTATGCCGAAGAGGGTCAGGGACTTTCACTTTTCATCAAGGCAATTCCCTTCAACTTCTATTCACTTCTCACTCTTGTTTTCATCGTTGCAATCACACTTATGAAGTTTGATTACGGCCCGATGAGAATTCACGAGATCAACGCCAAGAGAAACGGCGACCTTTACACAAGCGGTGAAAAAGCAGAAGCTGTTCAGGATTCATACAACCCCAAGGGTAGAGTTATGGACCTTGTTCTTCCCATCATTGTTCTTATCGCTATATGTGTATTTGCTCTTCTCTATGTCGGCGGTATCTTCGACGGTCTGAGCTTTATCGATGCCTTCGGTAACACAGACGCTACCGTAGGTCTTCCCTGGGGCAGCCTTATCGCTCTTGTCATCACCATTGGCTATCTTGCTCTTCGCAAGGTTGTTACTGTCAAAGAGGCTATGGAGTGCATTCCCAAGGGCTTCATTGCAATGGTTCCCGCAATCCTCATCCTTACTTTTGCAACATCTCTCAAGAATATGACAGGTGTTCTCGGCGCACAGCCCTTTGTTAATGAGGCAATGAGCGGCGCAAGCTCATTTGCAAACTTCCTTCCCGCAATCATCTTCCTTGTTGCCTGCTTTATCTCTTTTGCAACAGGTACATCATGGGGCACATTCGGTATCCTTATCCCGATTGTTACAATCATCTTCGAAGCAGGCGATCCTCTCCAGATCGTTGCTATGTCAGCTTGCCTTGCAGGCTCTGTCTGCGGTGACCACTGCTCACCCATCTCCGATACAACAATTATGTCTTCGGCAGGCGGCCAGTGCAACCACCTCAACCACGTTTCAACTCAGCTTCCCTATGCGATTTCCGTTGCAGTCATCTCGTTTGTTATGTACGTTGTTTCGGGCTTTGTTCCCAAGGCTTACATCGTTCTTCCCATCGGTATCGTTCTTACGATTGGCTTCCTTCTTGTTATGAAGGCAATCACAGTAAAGAAGCACGGCAAGAATAACGTATAATAATTTTTGAATCTTTTTACGGCAGTACAGCTCTCAGCGGCTGTACTGCTTTTTTTCTCAGTATAATCAGTGCGGCAAGATTCGGCACCGCCATAAGTGCGTTAAAAATATCCGACAGCGCCCATACCGTATTGAGTCTCGTTACGGCACCGATTATAATGCAGCAAAGGTATATACACCTGTATGCGTTAATTGCTTTGCCGCCAAAGGCGTATTCTGCCGCCTTTTCGCCGTAATATTCCCAGCCGATAACGGTTGCAAATGCAAATATGCAAAGCGAGGTGCCGACAAATCCGCCTGCATATCTTCCCAATATTCCTGAGAAAGCGGCAATGTTCATTTCAATTTCCGTAAGGTTGCTTTCTGCTTTCCATGCACCGCTTGTCATCAGTGCGAGCGCGGTCATCGTGCACATCAGCACGGTGTCGATAAACACTTCAACAATGCCCCACATTCCCTGCACGGCACTGCTTTTTTCAACTGATGCCGAATGTACGATAGGTGATGAACCAAGCCCGGCTTCGTTGGAGAAAACACCTCTTGCAATGCCGATGCGCAGTGCTTTGTTTATTCCGTATCCGATACCGCCTCCGATTATCGGATTGATACCGAATGCTGAAAATATAATTTCTTTCACGCATGAGATAATGTTTTCGCGGTTTTTTATTACAGTCAGTATCAGCATTGTGATGAAAATAAATGATACTGCGGGAATCAGCTTTTCTGTAAACGAAGCTATGCGTTTTATTCCGCCGATGATAATCAAGCCTGATATTGTCGCCAGAACAATTCCGACCGAGAGCGGTGAGATGTTCCTTTCCCGGCATATTACTCCCGCAATTGCGTTGCTCTGTGTCATATTGCCCATTCCGAGTGAGGCGGCAATACAGAAAAACGAGAATATGCAGGCAACTTTACGGCTCGAAAAAGCTTTTTCGATATAAGTCATTGAGCCGCCCATCCATTCGTTCCGGCTGTTTTTTGTGCGGTATTCAATGCCTAATATGTTTTCAATGCAGCAGGTCATTTCACCCAGCAGAGCAGATACAATCATCCAGAATATTGCGCCTGGTCCGCCTGCGTTCAGGGCTGCCGCAACGCCGATTATGTTGCCTGTGCCCATACAGGCGGCAAGTGCGGAAGAAAGCGCCGCAAGGGGCGAAATTCCGTCCTTGCTGCGCTGTTTGTTAAGGTTGCCGAATGTCGCACGGAAAATAAGAAGAGGATGTCTGAACTGGAAAAAACGCGTTTTAACCGAAAAATAAAATCCCGTGCCCATAAAGATAAAAAGCGTCATCGGATTCCAGCAAAGACTCTGAAGACTGAAAATCAAAGCGGTCAAAAAATCACATACCTTCAAATGCAAATTGAGCAAAAAAGCTTTTTATTTTGCTGTGTTTGTAGTATTATATGGATGATGCACAGTAAAAAGAATTTGAGGAGGCATAATATTATGCTTAGCTATGTTACCGAAGACACGATAAAAATCACAAAATATGATGTGGCGGGCGAGCTTCCTGACCCGTTTATATTTGATGACGGCAGCCGTGTTGTAACACGTGAAGACTGGTTCAGACGTCGCAAAGAAATGTACAAAACCGTTGTCGAGCTTCAGTATGGCACAATGCCTCCCGAGCCCGAATTTGTTGAGGTCGAAAAGCTCAGCGGCTGGGGCGGCACAAATGAATCATACCGCGTTACTTCCGGTACAAGAGCACATCCTGTCAGTTTTACTATGTACATTAAAGGCGGCTGTGAGGATGAAAAAAGACCTGCTGTAATTGACGGCGATCTCTGCTTCGGCTATCCTTTTGATAAGCAGTTTATTTCAACCTTTACCGATAAAAAAATAATGCTTGTTCTGTTTAACAGAGTCGAGCTTGCAAATGACGTTCAGCATGAGGGCAGGGGACACGGCCCGCTTTATGATGCTTATCCTGATTGCACTTTCGGTGCCCTGGGTGCATGGGCATGGGGCTATTCGCGCTGTGTTGATGCGCTTGAAATTCTCGGCTATGCAGATATGGACTGTATTGCGTTTACAGGTCATTCAAGAGGCGGTAAAACTGCTGCGCTCGCAGGTGCGCTTGATGAGCGTGCGGCAATTGTAAACCCTAACGAAACCTGTGCAGGTGCCTGCTCTTGCTACCGCATAAATATTGAGGCTGTTGCCGAAAACGGTGAGGAAAAGCGCAGTGAGTCACTTCGCGATATCTGGCAGAATTTTCCGTTCTGGTTCGGTCCGAATCTCGGTGAATACGCTGAGCGTGTGGACGAGCTTCCTTTCGACTGCCATTTTCTCAAGGCGATGATTGCTCCGCGTGTGCTCTTTGTTTCTGAGGCTGCAAGCGATATCTGGGGCAATCCCGTCGGCTCCTGGCATACAACAATGGCGGCAAAAGAAGTCTATAAATTCCTCGGTGTGCCTGATAATCTCAAGTGGTATTTCCGAAACGGCACACATTTCCATCAGATTGAGGATGTGGAAATGCTCACAAACGTTATTCTCAACTTCAAAAACGGTGAGCCTCTTTATGATAACTATTCGCGTGTGCCGTTTGAGAAGCAGGATCTGATTTTCAGCTGGAAATGTCCCGGCTGATTGCGTGTTTAAAATTCAGCAGCATCTCTGTGGCAGCTGCCGCAGGCGGTGCTGCTTTTTTTGTCGGTGGCGGAAAATGCGTATTTTATTTTATAATCTATTTACTTTTTGCTGTGTTTTTGCTATTATGTAGAAGAAAAAGAGTTTGTTTTGACAAAGAATCTGACTGAGTTAATTTTATGCAAAGGAGCGGCTCTATGGCAAAAAAGATTGTTGTTGCCTCCGGTAAGGGCGGCGTAGGTAAATCTTCTGTTTCGGCAGGGCTTGCCTGTGCTCTTCAGAAGGCGGGGCACAGTGTTCTTGTCATCGACTGTGATATCGGTTTGCGAAGCCTTGATATCATACTCGGCGCAAGTGAAGCGATGCTCTTCAACTGGGGTGACGTCATTACGGGCAGATGCTCTGCCGAGAGTGCTCTCACACCTACCGCATACGGTCCGACACTTCTTTGCGCACCTAAGGATTTTGAGCATGAGTATACTGCCGAGGCTATGAAGAAACTTGCGGCAGAGTATGAAGATCGTTTTGATTATATGATTTTTGATTCGCCTGCCGGTGTAGGCCTTGGGTTTAAGCTTTCGGCTGCTGCTGCGAATTCGGCAATAATCGTTGCAACACCTGATGAAGTTTGTGTGCGTAACGGTGCGATTGCGGCAGATAATCTTGCTGCAATGGGCATATCTCAGAGCAGGTTGATAATCAACCGCTTCGATGTAAAAGCCACTCTCAGACGCAGACTTCTCAATATTGACGATGTGATTGATTCTACACGGCTTCGCCTTCTTGGCATAGTAGAGCAGGACAGTGCAGTTTCGTTCAATATGAGCCGCGGAAAGCCGCTTCCCGTGCGCAGCAATGCTGCTAAAGCGTTTGAACGTATTGCCGCCAGACTTGACGGAAAGCGCGTGCCGCTTAAGTTAGACTAATAATAAATAAATTTATTGACTTAAAGCTTATTATTTGTTAAAATAAATAATCGGATAAAGGGAATTAATCTAATTACTCGGAAAGGAAAAGATATATGAACATAGCTTTAATTGCACACGACGCCAAAAAAGAGCTTATGACACAGTTTTGCATCGCATACTGCGGCATACTCAGCAGACACAATTTATGTGCAACCGGCACTACAGGAAAGCTTGTCGCCGAAGCAACCGGTCTCAAGATTCACTGTTTCCTCGGAGGCTCGCAGGGTGGAGATCAGCAGATTTCCGCACGTATAGCATGCAATGAGATTGACCTGCTTCTTCTTTTCCGTGACCCGCTTAATCCCAAGCCGGGCGAGCCTAACGAAGCAACGCTTCTCAGACTTTGCGACGTGCACAACATTCCCGTTGCCACCAATATCGCAACCGCTGAGGCTATTATCCACAGCCTTGAGCGTGGCGACCTTGATTGGCGCGACATTGTTAACCCGAAGAAATAACCATCAGGGCGGACAGCTTATTTTGTCCGCCCTGCAGTCATATTTTATTCACTTGCGAAAGGATACTTAAAAATGGCATTAGTGACCAAAGCTATCAAAGGTACGCAGGATTTGTTGCCTGCTGACAGCTATAAAAACCGTTATGTTGAGCAGGCAATGCTCGATATTGCAACAAAATTCGGATATAAAGAAATCCGCACTCCCGTTTTTGAACATACCGAGCTTTTCAGCCGCGGTGTAGGTGACACAACCGACGTTGTGCAGAAGGAGATGTATACCTTCGACGATAAGGGCGGCCGCTCAATCACACTCCGTCCCGAGGGTACGGCAGGTGCAATGCGCGCCTTTCTTGAGCACGGTCTTTTCAACGAGCCTCTGCCTCAGAAGGTCAGCTATCTCACTTCCTGCTACCGCTATGAGAAACCTCAGGCAGGCAGACTGCGTGAGTTCCACCAGTTCGGTGTTGAGTGCCTGGGCACTGCTGCTCCTGCAGCTGATGCGGAGCTTATAGCTCTGGCTCACAGCATCTTCTCTTTCCTCGGTATTGACGGTCTTCAGCTTGAAATCAACTCAATCGGTTGCCCCGAATGCCGCAAGAAGTATCACGCCGCTCTTCACGAGTATTTTGAGGCGCATAAGGCTGCGCTCTGCGGCACCTGCCTTGACAGACTCGGCAGAAACCCGATGCGTATTCTCGACTGTAAGAGTCCCGAATGCGGCGCAATCGCAAAGGATGCACCCAAGGTGCTCGATTATATCTGTGAAGATTGCTCGGCACACTTCGAAACCGTTAAAAAGCATCTTGATGCTATGAATATTCCATACGTTGTCAATCCGACAATCGTACGCGGTCTTGACTATTACACTCGCACAGTGTTTGAGTTTGTTTCCACTCAGATCGGTGCACAGGGCACTGTCTGCGGCGGCGGTCGTTATGACGGCCTTGCAGAAGAGCTCGGCGGTGCAAAAACTCCGTCGCTCGGTTTTGCTCTCGGTATTGAGCGTCTGATGATGGTAATTCAGGCACAGGGCGCACCTCTCCCTGAAGAAGAACGTCCCGACCTCTATATCGCATCAATGGGTGATGAAGCAAACATTGTTGCAGCAAAGCTTGCCGCTTCTCTTCGTGAAGAGGGCATCGGTGTGCAGTATGACGTAGCAGGCCGCTCCGTCAAAGCACAGATGAAGTTTGCAAACAAGCTTGGCGTTCGTAACACTGTCGTTATCGGTGACAGCGAAATCGAATCAGGCAAGGTTATCCTCAAGGATATGGACGGCGGCGAGAGCGTCGAGATGGAACTTGACGGTTTTGAAGACAGCTACCAGAGCTACCTCATTCAGAAAGCTGTCAGCGCAATTGCCGATTCCGACGTTGACACAGGCAGCTTCAACATCACTGATTTATTCTGATTTTCACTCAAAGGAGTTAAATACAATGGATTTTATGACAGGACTTAAAAGAACAAACTACTGCGGTGAGCTTCGCGCAACAGACGCAGGCAAAGAGGTTGTCGTAGCAGGTTGGGTGCAGCGTCAGCGTGACCTCGGCGCTCTTATCTTTATCGACCTTCGTGACCGTACAGGTATCGTTCAGCTTGCTTTTGACGATAATACTGACAGAGAAATTTTTGAGAAGGCATTCACAGCAAGAAGCGAATTTGTCCTTATGGCAAAAGGCACCGTTCGTGAGCGTTCTTCAAAGAATACCGAAATCCCCACAGGCGAAATCGAAATTGAGGTTACTGACCTTCGTGTTCTCAATAAGAGCGAAACACCTCCTTTCGATATCGTTGCAGGTTGCCAGACTTCGGAGCTTACACGTCTTAAGCACCGTTATCTTGACCTTCGCCGCCCTGACCTTCAGTCAAACATCATTCTCCGTCACAAGATTGCAAAGGTAACACGTGACTACTTCGATGAAAACGGCTTTATCGAAATCGAAACTCCCATCCTCATCCGTTCTACACCCGAGGGTGCACGTGACTATATCGTACCCAGCCGTATCCACAAGGGAAGCTTCTATGCTCTTCCCCAGTCACCTCAGCTTTACAAGCAGCTTTCAATGGTTGCAGGCTTTGACAGATATATGCAGATTGCACGTTGCTTCCGTGATGAAGACCTCCGTGCAGACAGACAGCCCGAATTCACACAGATTGACCTTGAGATGTCCTTCGTTGAAATGGACGACGTTCTTGCAATCGGTGAAGGCTACGTCAAGCGTCTGTTCAAGGAGATTCTCGATGTTGAAATCGAAACACCTATTGTTCGCCTGACATATAAGGATGCTATGGAGCGTTACGGCTCTGATAAGCCCGATACACGCTACGCTATGGAGCTTTATGACCTTACTGATATCGTTAAGGATTGCGGTTTCAGCGTATTCTCAGGCGCAGTTGCAGAGGGCGGCAGTGTAAGAGGTATCACAGCAAAGGGTGCTGTTACAACTCTCACACGTAAAGAGATTGATAAGCTCACAGAGTTTGTCAAGGGCTCAGGCGCAAAGGGTCTTGCATGGATAAGACTCAATGAGGACGGCACAGTTGCTTCTTCATTCGCAAAGTTTATGAGCGAAGAAGAAATGCAGGCAATTCTTGCAAAGGCCGATGCAAAGGCAGGCGACGTTGTTCTTATCATTGCCGACAAGAAAAATTCACTCGTTCTCTCAACTCTCGGTCTTCTCCGCGGCGAGGTTGCTCGCAAGCTCGACATTATCCCGAAGGATAAGTACAACTTCCTCTGGATTACAGAGTTCCCGTTCTTCGATTGGGACGAAGAGCTCGGTCAGTTTGTCGCTATGCACCATCCCTTCACATCTCCGCTTGATGAGTGTATTCCTTACCTTGAAACAGATAAGGCAAAGGTACGCGCAAAGGCATATGACCTTGTTCTCAACGGCATCGAGCTTTCTTCAGGCTCAATCCGTATCACAAACCCTGACCTTCAGGCACAGATTTTCTCTCTCCTCGGTCTTACCGAAGAGCAGGCACACGAGAAGTTCGGCTATCTGCTTGATGCTTTCCGTTTCGGTGCACCGCCTCACGGTGGTATGGGTATCGGTCTTGACAGACTTATTATGCAGATGCTCGGCTGTGACAGCCTTCGCGATGTTATTGCTTACCCGAAGGTACAGAACGCAACAGAGCCTATGACAGAGTGTCCTGCACCTGTTGACGGTGTTCAGCTTACAGACCTTGGCATCAGCGTTGTTCCTCAGGATAAATAAAATAAATTTTACTCGGAGTTAAACTATGGGTATTTTTTCTAAAATCAGTAAAGGCCTTCAGAAGACACGACTTTCAATGGCAGGTGCTATTGATAACGTTCTTCACGGCGTTAACGAAATAACCGACGAAATGTTTGATGACCTCGAGGAAATCCTCGTAATGGGTGATGTCGGTGTTACAACAGCTACCGAAATTGTTGACAGGCTTCGTGCCAGGGTTGCAAAGGATAACCTTCGTAACGGTCAGCAGGTAAGAAAGGCAATCAAAGAGATTGTTGCGGAGCTTCTTGACGGCGGCGAGCAGATGGAAATGATCACAATGCCGTCAATCGTTCTTGTCATTGGCGTCAACGGTGTCGGTAAGACAACCACAATCGGTAAGATGGCAGCTATGTACAAGGCTCAGGGCAAGAAGGTTATTCTCGGTGCAGCCGATACTTTCCGTGCCGCTGCTATCGATCAGCTTCAGATCTGGGCTGAAAGAGCAGGCGTCGATATCATCAAACACAAGGAGGGTGCAGACCCTGCCGCTGTTGTTTTCGATACAATCAATGCAGGTAAGGCAAGAAATGCCGATATCATCATTGTTGATACTGCAGGCAGACTTCATAACAAAAAGAACCTTATGGATGAGCTTGCCAAGATTTACCGTGTTATCGACCGTGAGCTTCCCTGGTCTGACCGTGAGAGCCTTCTTGTGCTCGACGCTACAACGGGTCAGAATGCCGTCAATCAGGCAAGAGAGTTCAAAAACGTTGCCGAAATCACAGGTATTGTCCTCACAAAGCTTGACGGTACTGCAAGAGGCGGTGTTGTTCTCGCAATCAAGCACGATCTTAACGTTCCTGTTAAGTTTGTCGGTGTCGGTGAACAGATGGATGATCTGCAGCCGTTCAACCCTGCAGCATTTGCAGAGGGTCTGTTTGACGTAGCAGAAGATCCCGAACCGGAAGAGGAAGAATAAATGAAATATATAATTGCTACTCACAATATGAAAAAACGCAATGAGCTGGCTCGTATTCTTGAGCCTCTCGGCGTTGAAGTGCTCACTGCCGAGCAGGCAGGTGTCGAGCTGACCGATGTTGAGGAAACGGGCACAACATTCGAAGAGAATGCCCGCCTTAAGAGTCAGAGCGGCTGTAAGGAGAGCGGTATGCCCTGCATCGGTGACGATTCAGGCCTTATGGTTGATGCTCTCGACGGTGCGCCCGGTGTCTATTCTGCACGCTATGCAGGTGACCACGGTAACGACCCTGCCAATATTGCTCTTCTTCTCGAAAATATGAAGGATGTGCCGGATGAGAAACGTACCGCACGCTTTGTGTGCACAGTTTGCTGTACCTATCCCGACGGTAAGGAAATTGTTGTCAACGGCACTTGCGAGGGCAAGATAGGCTATGCCCCCAAAGGTGACGGCGGCTTCGGTTATGACCCCGTGTTTATGGTTGGGGATAAGAGCTTTGCTGAGCTTTCAGCTGAGGAAAAAGATGAAATCAGCCACAGAGGCAATGCGCTCAAAGCGCTTGCAGAAGTTTTGGATAAAAACAGTTAAGGATTGAATAAAATGACAGGTAAAGAAAGAGCTGCGTTCCGTGCGCAGGCAAATACACTCGAGCCTCTTTTTCAGCTCGGTAAGGGCGGTATGTCCGATGCAGTTATCAAGCAGACAGATGATGCTCTGCGTGCAAGAGAGCTTATAAAGGTTAAGGTTTTGCTCGAGTCGAGTCCGATTACACCCAGACAGGCAGCGGATGAGCTTGCAGCCGCAACGGGTGCAGACGTTATTCAGGTTATCGGCGGAGTTATTGTGCTCTACCGTTACAGCCCCGAGCTTCACGGTGAAAAGAAGCAGGGTGAGCCCAAGAAGCGTCCCGCAACCAAGAAAGAGGCTAAAAAGCAGGGCTACAAGGTGCACTTTGTCCGCAAGAGCAGACGCACAACAAAAGAAAAATGAGCAGACTTGGTATTTTCGGCGGTACGTTCAATCCGCCTCATATCGGTCATACAAGGCTTGCCGAGCATTTTGTCAATGAACTTTCGCTCGACAGGCTTCTTGTTATTCCGACGGCTGAGCCGCCTCATAAGCTCAGCACCGACCTTGCAAGTGGTGAAGACAGAATGAATATGTGTATGCTCGCTTTTCCCGATGCACTCATCAGTACGATTGAGCTTGTGCGCGGCGGCAAGAGCTACACCTTCGATACGCTTACAGAGATACGCGCACAGTATCCGTATGATGAGCTGTTTTTTATCGTTGGCTCTGATATGCTTCTCAGCTTTAACAGATGGTATAAGCACGAGGAAATTCTCGATATGGTAACGCTTTGTGCTGCAGACAGGCAGGAGGAGGATTCACTCCTCAAAAAGCACGGTGTGCCCGAATTTTTTGAAGGTAAGCGCCTTCATATTTCAACTCTTGCTCCGTTTGAGGTCAGCTCCACTCAGATAAGAGAGAGTATAAAAAATAATGAAAGCACGGATGGGTGGCTTGACCCTGCCGTGCGTGCTTATATTGACGAAAGGGGACTTTACAGATGAGCCTTATTGAAGAATACAAAGAGCTGTTGAAAAGCCGCCTTTCCGAATATCGCTATCACCATTCACTCTGTGTCGCAGACAGCGCTGTTGAGCTTGCAAAGCGTTACGGTGCGGACTGTGATAAGGCATTTCTCGCAGGTTTGCTTCACGACATAACAAAAGAGGCGGATAGGGAAGAGCACTTTGAGCTTTTTGAGCTTGGTAAGCTTGAGTTGACTGCGCTTGAGTGTGTCAACCATAAGCTGTGGCACGCAATGAGCGGTGCGGTATATATCAAAGAAAAGCTGAATATAACTGATGATGAGATACTTGATGCCGTGCGCTATCATACAACGGCACGTGCAGGTATGTCGCTTCTCGAGAAGGTTATATATATTGCCGATTTTATTTCGGCAGACAGAGTTTACGATGACGTTGATGTTGTGCGTGAGTTGGCTTTAAAAAGCGTTGAAGAAACGATGCTCTACACTCAGCGCTACAGCATAAACGAGCTGGTCTTCAAGGGTGCTTGTATTCATCCGGACAGTGTAGCGTGTTATAACGAAATCTTACTCAATAAATAAAATTGGAGTGATACTGTGTCTTTTAAAGAAATTAATATCCGTGATATAAATCAGTCGGCTGTTAAGCTGATTAACGATGATTGGGCGCTTGTTACTGCAGCTGCAGACGGTGCGGTCAACTCGATGACCGTCAGTTGGGGCGGTATGGGTGAAATCTGGGGCAAGGATGTTGTATATATCTTCATCCGTCCGCAGAGATATACCTATGAGCTGCTCGAAAAGACAGACGTTTTTTCAATGAGCTTCTTTGGCGGTGAATACAAAAAAGAGCTTACCTATTTCGGACGTAACAGCGGCAGAGACGGTGACAAATATGAGGCAACAGGCTTCTCAACCGTTACGCTCGACGGTGTTGAGTGTGTTGAGCAGGCAAAGGTAAACCTTGTCTGCAAAAAGCTCGCTTTCCAGGATATTGACCCCAAAGGCTTCCTTGATGATAGCATCGAGGGCAATTACAACGGCGACTACCACCGTGTTTATATCGGTGAGATAGTAAAGACCTATATCGCTGAATAAAAGCAAAACCGCTGTCATATGACAGCGGTTTTTTTTATCTGAAATTCAGTTTTACCGAGTTTTCGTATTCGCTCGGGCTCATTCCCGAAATACGCTTGAAAGCAGATGAAAAATACTGCGGTGAGCTGAATGCAAGATGTTCCGATATTTCGGTAAAATTCATCTCGTTTTCTCTTATGAGCTGTTTGGCATTATCAATCTTCAGATGCAGAAAATGCTCCATAATTCCGCATCCCAGTGTTGATTTGAACAGCCTCTTTATTACAGAAGCTGATACGTTGAAACGCTTTCTGATATCGTCAAACATAAGTGGCTTATCAACGTTGCTTTTCAGGTATTCGCATATTTCCATCAGCAATTTGTTTTGTTTATCGGTGCTTGTTTTTGTTTCTGTTATGTTGCCTCTTATCAGGTTTATCAAAAGCAGTTCAATACAATGCTTGATAATTTGTTCTGTTGCGAATTTTGCAGTTGCCGATTTTTCCATTTGGTTTGTGTAAGGTGAGCCGAGGGGAGTAGAAAAAGCGTCTGCCGCTTCAGACACGATTATACCAAGCAGCTGTTTTTCTTCGCTACTACAGGTTATTACTTTGCCTGCGGCTGAAAAAAGCTCAGGGCAGTCACAGTCAAAAGAAATTACGACTGAGTTTGCAGCTCTTGTGCCGTCGCATCGGATTTTATGGAATTCGTTTGGCTGGTGTATATAAAGCTGACCTGCTTCAAGCGTCAGTTCTGTTGCGTCTGCCGTTATAACTACGCGTTGTTTGTCAGCGTAAACTATTTCCCAGAAGTTATGAAATTCACCCGAATAGCTGAAATCCTTTGTGTATTCAAAGTAATGTATCGTATAAATTCCGTCAACCTTCAGCGGTGTTTCGAGATTGGTTCTGATATAGTCCACCGTGTTATCACCGTCCTCTGATTTAATTATACATATTGGCGGCTTTTATTTCAAGCAAAAATTGAACTAAAATCATAAATATACAGGCTATATTTGTAAACAACTTTGGTTTATGTGTGCTAAAATAATAAGTAAGGAATAATTGTGAACTATGGAGGGGCAGTAAATGATTAAATTCGGTACAGGCGGATGGAGAGCCGTAATCGGCTCTGACTTCATTGAATCAAATATAAGACTTGTTGCGGCAGGTATACTTGCGCTTGCACGCAAAGAGAATAAAACAGATAAGCCGATTATGATCGGTTTTGACAGACGATTCCTTTCTGTTGATGCGGCAAAGTGGGTTGCCGAGGTGCTGGCTTCGGGTGGCATCGAGGTCTGGTTTCTCAACCGTTCAGCGCCGACTCCGCTTGTTATGCACACCGTTAAGGATAAAGGGCTGCACTACGGAATTGAGATCACGGCAAGCCACAACCCTGCAAACTACAACGGAATAAAGCTTTTCACCGATGAAGGTAGAGATGCCGACGTTGAAACAACGTCAATGCTCGAAGAACTTATAGAAGAGATTGATGAGGTCGAATACTGCGATTTTGATACAGCGGTGAATGACGGTAAGATTATTTATCTTCGCAATCCCTTTAATAAGTTTATTGACGATATTATTGAGCTTATTGATATGGGTGCATTGCGTGAAAGAGGTCTGCGTGTGCTTTTCGATACAATGCACGGCTCGGGTACGTATCCTCTTCAGGTAATTCTTCACACAGCTCGATGTACGGTTGATACAATCAATCTTAATAAGGATGCTTATTTCGGCGGCGGAATGCCTGCACCTACTGAGCAAACGCTCGGTCTGCTCAAGGATATGGTAATTAAGGACGGATATGATTTCGGTATTGCAATGGACGGCGACGGTGACCGTCTCGGCATTATCGACTGCACAGGCAGATATATTGATGCCAACGAGATTCTCTGTGCACTCTACTATTACCTCCTCAAATATAAGGGTTGGAAGGGCGCTGTTGTGCGTAACCTCGCCACAACTCATATGCTTGACAAAATTGCTGAAAGTTTTGGTGAAACTTGCTACGAAGTTCCGGTCGGCTTCAAATATATCTCATCAAAAATTGATGAGGTAGACGCGGTGCTCGGCGGTGAATCCTCGGGTGGTCTTACCGTAAGAGGTCATATCCACGGCAAGGATTCGGTCTATGCTGCTTCTCTTTTCACAGAGATGGTTAGCGTTACCGGCAAATCTCCTGCAGAAATTGTCGATGAGCTTGAACGTATTTACGGCAAGTATGTTATGGTCGAGGATAATCTCTCTTTTGCCGCAGAGAAGAAATCCGCAATAATGAAGATTATTTACGAGGATAAGGCGTTGCCCGATTTTGGTAAGGAAATTGCACGTGTGAATTATGAGGACGGCTGCAAGGTTTATTTTGATGATAACAGCTTCGTTATCTGCCGATTCTCAGGCACAGAACCCCTTCTCAGAATCTTTGCTGAAAGCAGCAATGAAGAAACCGCATCGGGATACATAAAAGCTTTTAAAACAATGCTCAGCATATAAAAAAAGAAGGCTTGTTTTCACAAGCCTTCTTTTTTTAACTTTCAAGTGTGAATTCCTGAACTGCTTCGTTGTTGTTAACAAGCTCAAGCAGTGCTTTCATTGATGTCTTTTTCTTTGTTCGGACTGTAAGCTCTGCCTTTGTGATTCCGTTATCCTGCTTCTTAAAGCGTATACCGGTTATCATAATGCCTGCTTTTGTCAGCTCTTCTGTTATCTGGTCAAGCCCCTGTGAACTTTCGGTTACCTTTATGGTGATGATGTTTGTCTCCATATTTTCCGAGAAGGGCATAAACTTGTGCAGCAGAAGCTGAATTATTATCATTCCGAGTGTGCAGGCGATACCGATTGTGTACATACCTGCGCCAAGTGCCATACCGATACCGGCTGTTGCCCAGATACCTGCCGCCGTGGTAAGACCCTTGATCGAACCGCCGCGTACAAAAATAACACCTGCGCCGAGGAAAGAGATACCTGTAACGATGTTTGATGCAATTCGTGAGCCGTCAGCATCGATGTTCTGCGCAACCAGGTCGAAAAATCCGTATTTTGAAACAATCATCATCAGCGCCGCACCGAGTGCGAGGATGACGTGAGTTCTGATGCCTGCCTCTTTTTGTCGGAAGCTTCGCTCAACGCCGATAATGCAGCCGCATACGCAGGCTATCAGCAGACGCACAAGCAGTTCCCATTGACCGATTGTAGCCTGAAGAAATTCTTGCCAATCCATTATGCGTTCCCTCCGTAATTTATTAATATAAATATTAATTATACTCGTATGGCTGTTTTTTGTCAAGCTTATTGTTCTAAAACGGCAAAATAACTGTTCGCCAAAATAATACAAAAAAGGAGCTGCAACGCAGCTCCTTTCTTTATATGAGGCTGTTTCTTATTTGTAAAGGGGACCGTAGTTCTCGCAAGCTCTGAAGTCAGCGCCCTCAAGATCCTTTGTACCGAATGCACCCCAGCAAGCGGGACGGAAAATCTTCTCTTCCGGTACGTTATGAAGAGCAACGGGGATACGGAGCATTGAGCAGAGTGTGATGATGTCTGCGCCGATGTGGCCGTAGCTGATTGCGCCGTGGTTTGCGCCCCAGTTGTTCATAAGGTCATAAGCTGACTTGAACGGGCCTTCGCCGTTGCAGCGGGGAGCGAACCATGTGCAGGGCCATGTGTAGTCTGTTCTCTTCCAGATTGTGTCGGAAACTTCGTCGGGAAGTGCAACTGTCCAGCCTTCTGCAATCTGTACAACAGGGCCGAGACCCTTTACAAGGTTGAGTCTGATCATTGTTGCGGGCATCTCGCTCTTTGTAAGGAAGCGTGAGGAGTAGCCTGCGCCGCGGAAGTAGCCGTTGTCAGCAGGGCACCACTCTGTAGCCTTGTTGCAAGCGTCTGCATCAGCCTGAGTCATCTCGTACCAGGGCTTGATAACTGCGTTGCCGTCAGCGTCCTTAACTTCGCCGCAAGCATCAAGGCAGCAAGCACCGGAGTTGATAAGGTGGATGAAGCCGTCTGCATCCTTTGCGTGACCTTCAAGATCGTAATCTGTTACGCGCTTAACAGCGTCTGTTGACCAGTATGTACGAACGTCAGCAAACATCTGAGCTCTGTTTGTAAGTAACTTCATAAACAGCATTGAAATGCCGTTGAGAACGTCGTTTTCTGTTGCAAGGATGTAAGGCTCTCTGATACCTTCCCAGTCATATGATGTGTTGAGAAGTGCCTCTGCGAAGTCAGCATTAGGATAGAAGTCTGTCCACTGTCTCTGACCCTGGAAGCCTGCAGCAATAGCGTTGTGGCCGACCATTTCTTCTTCGCAGCCTGCGGGGAGAGTGTCGTTGCCGTTCATAAGATCCTTGATGATAACCATCATCTTAACAACGAATTCCCAATCCTTTTCCTTCTGCTCGTCGCTCTTGCGTACGAATTCGGGGTTTTTGTCGAAACCTTCCTTGCAGTTTTCCTTTGTCCACTTGAGGGCCTTCTGGAACTCTTCCTCGTTGTAGATGCCCTCTGTCATTCTTCTGATGATTTCTACCTCGTCAACAGACTCGACACGAAGACCAAGGTACTCCTCAAGGAAGTTGGGGTCGATTGAAGAACCTGCAATACCCATGCAGATTGAACCGATCTGAAGGTAGCTCTTGCCCTTCATTGTTGCAACTGCAACTGCTGAGCGAGCAAAGCGGAGAAGCTTCTCTTCAACGTCAGCAGGAATGTTAGCTGATTCGTCAGCTTCCTGAACGTCGTGACCGTAGATGCCGAATGCGGGCAGACCCTTCTGTGCGTGTGCAGCAAGAACGGATGCAAGATAAACCGCACCGGGACGCTCTGTAGCGTTGAAGCCCCATACACCCTTGATTGTTGAGGGATCCATATCCATTGTCTCTGAACCGTAGCACCAGCAGGGTGTAACGGAAAGAGTGATCATAACGCCCTCTTTCTTGAATTTCTCTGCGCATGCAGCAGCCTCTGCTACACGGCCGATTGTTGTGTCAGCAATAACAACCTTAACGGGCTCGCCGTTTGAGTACTTGAGGTTTTCCTCAAAGAGCTTCTTTGCAGCAAGTGCCATACCCATTGTCTGGTCTTCGAGGCTCTCTCTTACCTTAAGGGGACCTCTTCTGCCGTCGATAACAGGGCGGATACCGATTACAGGATACTCGCCGATAAATCTGTTCTTTGCCATTGTGATTTCGTCCTTTCTTATGTAGATAAATTAATTTGTTTATTAAATACGAAATTAATCGTATTGTTTACTTTGTTGCTTCAAGGTAGCGGCTGTAAGCCTGAGCCCATTCCGCTGTATTGTCAGGTGTATATGTTGTTACGTTTTCGCTCTCAGCAATAATTCGTCTTGCATCAGCGATTGATTCGATGTCGCCGCTTGCAAGAAGCTGTACGGCGATGTTGCCGAGCACAGTTGCTTCAATCGGGCCTGCAACAACGTTTCTGTCACAAGCGTTTGCTGTGAGCTGACAGAGAAGTGTGTCCTTTGTGCCGCCGCCGATTACGTGTATTACCTCATAATCTCTTTCGGTGCATTCGCAGAGCTTTTCGAAAGTCTGTCTGTACTTCATCGCAAGGCTTTCGTAGATGCAGCGCATAATTTCGCCGACTGTTTCGGGCACGTGCTGGTTTGTCTTGCGGCAGTATTCTCTGATTCTTTCGGGGATGTTGCCGTGAGGAACAAATTCTGGTGCATCGGGGTCGATAAAGCAGGCGAATGGCTTTGCTGCAAGAGCTTCTCTTTCAAGGTCAGCATAGCTGTACTGAACACCATCGCGTGCAAACTGACGTCTGCTCTCCTGAATCAGCCACAGACCGATAATGTTTTTGAGGAAGCCTGTAGATTCGCCGTAGCCGCCCTCGTTAGTGACGTTTGTTTCAAAAGCTTTTTCGTTTACAATGGGCTCTGCAAGCTCTGTGCCGAAGAGTGACCATGTGCCTGAGCTGATGAATGCAAACTGCTTATCGGGGCAGGGGACAGCCGTGATAGCTGACTGTGTATCGTGACCGCATACGGAAATAACCTTGATTTTATCAAGTCCGCATTCTTCGCAAACATTATCTGAAAGCTCACCGAGCACTGTGCCGCTCTTAACGATGTCGCACATTATATCTTGCGGTATGCCGAGTTTTTCAAAAATTTCACCGCTCCATCCCTTTGTCTTTATATCAACAAGCTGAGATGTGGTTGCAATCGAATACTCCGTTGTTTTTTTACCCGTGAGCATATAGCCGAAAAGGTCAGGCATAAACAGAAGCTTGTCTGCACGCTCGAGGATATGCGGACGGTTTTTAGCGAGTGAGAGCAGCTGGAAGACAGTGTTGAGCTCCATAAACTGGATGCCCGTCATCTCATACATCTTCTTGAGCGGAATAATCTTATCAGCCTCTTCAATCATACCCTTTGTGCGAAGGTCGCGGTAGTGAATCGGGTTTTCGAGGAGCTGACCGTAGCTATCGATAAGACCGAAGTCAACACCCCACGTATCGATACCGATTGAAGATATCTCGCCGCAGCTCTTTGATTTTATAAGACCCTGTTTGATTTCGTGGAAGAGTCTGAGCACATCCCAGAAGGTTGTGCCGTTGACACTTACGGGGTCATTTGAAAAGCGGTGAATTTCTTCAAGTGTGATTTTCTTGCCGTCAAAGCTGCCGACAATAACTCGTCCGCTTGAAGCACCGAAGTCTATGGCAAGTACTTTTTTCATCAGATTACAACACCTTTTTTGAGGATAATGTTTGCGTAAATTGCTGTCTCACCTGTTGCAACAACAGCGTAAGCCTTCTTTGCTCTGTCATAAAAATCAAAGCGCTCAACAAGCTCAAAGCTCTTTTCGCCTTCGTTGGCTGTAACAATATTCTTGTAATCAGCCCAGATAGGCGGCTGGTTGGCAGCATCGCCGTTATCCATAAGTGCAACGGGGCTGTCAACATAAGTGTCGAGCGGCATAAGCTTGAGAACAGCATCAAGAACCTCGGGCACACCGTGGCCGTCAAGTCTTACAAGGCGCTGTGCAACGCTTGCTGCGGGGAAGTTGCCGTCACCGATGACGATTTCGTCACCGTGACCCATTTCCATAAGGATCTTGAGAAGTTCGGGTGAAATGATGGGTGAAATGTTTTTAAGCATATTTATAAACCTCCATGGCTTGATTAAACAGAATAAAGTGCATACATATCCGCATACATACCGTTTTTGCTTATCAGCTCATCGTGGCTGCCTTGCTCGGCAATGCCGTCTTCGGTGAGCACAAGTATGTGGTCTGCGTTGCGGATTGTTGTGAGTCGGTGTGCAATGGTCAGTGTTGTTCTGCCCTTTGCAAGTCTTTCAAGCGACTGTTGAACAAGTCTTTCGCTTTCGTTATCAAGTGCGCTTGTTGCCTCGTCAAGAATCAGTATTTCGGGATTTTTAAGGAATACACGGGCAATTGAAATTCTCTGCTTCTGACCGCCCGAGAGCTTAACACCTCTTTCACCTACGTATGTGTCATAGCCGTTAGGCAGCTGAGTGATAAATTCGTGCGCACCCGCATCCTTTGCTGCTGTGATGATATCTTCATCGCTTGCGCCCGGTCTGCCGTATGCAATGTTTTCTTTAACAGTGCCTGAGAACATATATACGTCCTGCTGAACGACACCGATGTGTGAGCGCAGTGATCTGAGGGTGAAGTTGCGTATATCCTTGCCGTCAATTGTCACGTTGCCGTCATTTACTTCGTAAAAACGTGGAATGAGGTTGCACAGTGTTGTTTTGCCGCCACCCGAAGGTCCGACAACAGCGACACTTTCGCCGGCCTTGACGGTGAAATTAATACCGGTGAGCACGTTTGTGTCAGTGCCCTTGTATGCAAAGCTCACATTGTTGAAAGCAATCTCACCCTCAACGTCTGTCAGCTCCTGTGCATTTTCGCTGTCCTTGATTTCGCTCAGCTCGGAAACAATTTCGTCAAATCTTTCGATACCCGTCATACCTCTTGAAAACTGCTCGCTGAATTCGACAATTCTGCGTATTGTGCCCATAAGTGTTGAAACCATAAGCGTGTAAGCTGTTAGGTCTGCGGCTGTGATTCTGCCTAGGCTGATGAAAAACGCGCCACCTGCGATAACGAGTATGTACATTATACCGTCAAACAGCCTTACGGTTGTATGGAAGCGAGCCATATATTTGTATGAAAGTTTCTTTATCTTAAGGAAAAGGTTTGAACCCTTGTCAAACTTTTCTTTTTCAATCGGTTCGTTGGCATAGGACTGAACGACTCTGATACCGAGAAGACTGTCCTCGGTGATCGCATTGATTTCACCTATCTGGTGACGTGAATCCTTGAAGGTTTCACGCATCTTTGTTCTGTTGCGCTTTGTGAGGAAGAGTATGAGCGGGAACATTGCAAAGATAAGCAGTGTGAACCATATATCCATTCGGGCAAAGATGATAAAGCAGCCAATAATTTTGATTATTGCAATCAAAACTTCCTCAGGCATATGGTGGGCAAATTCAGTGACGTCAAAAAGGTCGCTTGTAAGTCTTGACATAAGCTGACCGATTTTTGTGTTATCGTAGAACGAAAATGAAAGGCCCTGAAGGTGAGAGAATAAATCGTTTCTCATCTCGGTTTCAATCTTTGAACCCATAACGTGACCGCCGCATGCCATATAGTAGTTAGCGGTTGCGTCAACTATGCGCAGGAATATGTAAAACAGTGCAACCTGCACAATTAACTTAATTGTCAGGTCTGCAGGGTTATTCATCGCCGTATCCGTAATCATACGCACAATCAGCGGCAGTGCAAGCTCGCATACCGTTGTCAGTGAAGCACAGAAAAGGTCAAGTGCTATCTCTCCCTTGTGTCTTGAAAGGTAGGGGAGAAATGTTTTGAAAAGGCGCGCGTTCTTTTTCCTGTTTTCTGATTTTTTGCCGAATTTCATTTTTATCACACTTCTGCTTATAGTTTAGTATAGATTATTAACATATATATTATAATTAATAATTAGAACTTTGCAAATACTTTTTTATAAATTATTGATATTTTTAAGAAATTAATATAGAATGAGATTAAGAGTAATGCGAAAGGACAGGTTTTTGTTATGAAAATCCTCATTTCTCCATCAATTCTCGCTTCTGATTTTTCGCGTCTTGGCGAAGAAGCACAGCGTATGCAGTCAGCAGGCGCAGACTGGCTCCATATCGATGTTATGGACGGTCACTTCGTGCCCAATATCACCCTCGGTGCACCGATTGTAAAATCACTGCGCAAAAGGTGCGACCTTGTTTTTGACGTGCATCTTATGATAAGTGACCCGCTTAAATATATCGGCGATTTCGTTGCAGCGGGTGCGGATATTATCACCTTCCACGCAGAGTGTGATAATGATATTGACGAAGTTATAGATAAAATTCATTCTCTCGGTTGCAAGGCAGGTCTTGCAATTAAACCCGGCACAGACGTTTCAGCGGTGCTCCCTTATCTCAAAAAGCTTGAAATGGTGCTGGTTATGACTGTTGAACCAGGCTTTGGCGGACAATCATTTATGCACGAAACTATGCCCAAACTCAAGCAAATCCGTGACGTCTGTAAAGCGGAAAACCTTGACGTTGACCTTCAGGTTGACGGCGGCATAGCCGAAAAGACGGTTTCCATCGCCGCAGAAAACGGAGCCAATGTATTCGTTGCAGGCAGTGCAGTGTTCGGTTCTGATGACCCGAAAGCGGCTGTTTCTATGCTTCGCGACCTTGCAAATTGTAGTTTTTGCTGAAAAAATATAAATATCATAACTTTTTCACCCTGTGAATATTCAGTTGTATATTCACAGGGCATTTTTTTGTCGAAAACAGAATAAAAAACAGGATGCAAGTAAAAAACTTGTCAACATAATTCTCTAAAAGAATAAAAACAACGAGTTTTTCACATTTTCCACAGGGTTTTTCACATTGGTAAACATTTTAACTTTACAAAAATAGTTCTCATTTTAATCGATACAGGTCTGAATTATTGTATAATGGTCATAATTATGCAGTTTTTAATGTATATTTCTGTTTTGGTGATAGCGCTTTTCGTTCAGCGCTGAATGTTTAGGTTAATTTGTTTAAAAAACGGAATAATTTTTGATTTTTTTGTTTAATTTGCAGCATTTAAAAAATGTCAATATCCTTTGAAAATTTATTTTTTTGAGCCGCTTTGTAAAGAAAAAAGCTTTACGTTGTTGAGCTTGAACTTTTCGATATCTAGTTGTTATCAGTGTATGGATAACAAAATAGTGAGGTGTAAAACCTTGTGCTTTACACCTCACTGTGCTATTTATCTTAAAAAACAGCCTTATCTATGGGCATTGTGGCGTATGCGTTGAGTTCAGCACCCGCTTTTTTGCCCGAAATATATTCGTAATAGCCTTGCGCTCCGACCATTGCCGCGTTGTCACCGCAGAGATAAAGCTCGGGATAATAAAGCTCAAATGCGTTTTGACGGCAGACGTTTTCCATTTCTCTTCTGAGCACTGAGTTTGCAGATACACCGCCGGCGAGCACGATTTTTTTCTGACCTGTTATCTCAGCAGCTTTGAGCGTGTTTTCTGTCAGACATCTTACAACTGCACTGATATACGAAGCACCGAAATCAGCAATATTGATTTCCTCTTCCTTTTGCTTCGCGTTATGTATCGCGTTTACAGCGGCAGTTTTCAGACCCGAAAAACTGAAACTCAGCTCGCTTCCCTGTACCTTGGGTTTCGGGAATGTATAAGCTTTGGGGTTACCGCCTTTTGCCGCACGGTCAAGGTTGAGACCGCCGGGGTAGGGCAGACCGAGCGCTCTGGCGGCTTTATCCATACATTCGCCTGCGGCATCATCCATTGTCTGACCGATTATTTCAAACTCTGTGTAGCTCTTGACGTTCACGATGTGGCTGTGACCGCCCGAAACAACAAGCGAGAGAAACGGCGGCTCAAGCTCTGTGTGGCTGATGTAGTTAGCCGCGATATGCGAACGAAGGTGATGCACAGGCACAAGCGGTTTGCCGCTTGAAAGCGAAAACCCCTTTGCGAAGTTGACACCTACAAGCAAAGCGCCTATAAGACCGGGTGCGTAGGTGACAGCAATAGCTTCGATATCATTCATCGTACATTCAGCTTTTTCAAGTGCCTGCTCAACAACGCTGCTGATTGCTTCAACGTGCATTCTTGAGGCAATTTCGGGCACAACGCCGCCGTAAACGATATGAGCATCAACCTGAGAAGCAATTATATTAGAAAGAATTTTTCTGCCGTCCTCGACAACCGCAGCCGCGGTTTCGTCGCAGGAGGATTCGATTGCAAGTATTTTCATTGTTATTTATCCTTTTGCAAAATATTTGGTCATCAGAAGTGCATCTTCCGTCGGCTTTTCATAAAATCCTTTGCGGATTCCAACCTTTTCGTATCCGCTTTTCTCATACAGCGAAATTGCCGCCTCGTTGCTGATTCTGACTTCAAGTGTGATACTTTCGCACTTGCGTTCAATCGCGCCGCTTTCGGCTGATTTCAGTAGCTTTTCGCCAATTCCGGAGCGTCTGTATCTCGTGTCTACCGCAACGTTTGTTATATCGGCTTCACCGCATATCTCAATCGCACCGATATATCCTACAACCTCACCGCCGAGCAGAGCTGTCAGAAAATGAGCGTTTTCGTTTTCAAGCTCCTGTCTGAGTGAGGTTTCTGACCACGGGAGAGAAAAACACTCTGCTTCAATACGTGCGATTTGTGATATGTGGGTTTCATTCATTGCAGTGATTACTGTGTTGCATTTTATGATTTGAGCAAGCAGGTTGGGCAATGTACCGTTAATCTGCTGAGCACAAAGGTCATATATTTCCTGTGTGCCGCCGTATGGGTCAGCAAC
Organism: Acutalibacteraceae bacterium; assembly: GCA_045637465.1. Lineage (GTDB taxonomy): Bacteria > Bacillota > Clostridia > Oscillospirales > Acutalibacteraceae > UBA8612. Next base: position 79,185 of record JAZTZM010000004.1, read on the forward strand.
ACCGTCACCTAAAATGAAAAGCCTGTTTTCATCAAGGTAGGGTGCAAGTGCCTGAGCTTGAGAAGCAGTCATACAAACAAAAACAGAGTCGCTGAGCATATATTCGCTGATTCTTCTTGAACGGTGTGCGGATATATCAACACCGTATTTGAGTGCCGCGATAACGGATTTTTCGCTCACCTCGTCACCGGGATAAGCGGCAAGACCCGCACTTGTCACGTTAATTGAGTTTATTCCTCTGTCGGCGAGCAGCTTTTTCATCAGTCCTTCTGCGAGAGGACTTCTGCAGGTGTTGCCCGTGCAAACAAAAACAATATTCATCATATCTTATCTTAATTCGTCATCGTAAACGGCTCTTTCGCCGCCTGTGAATTTCGGTCTTGTGCGTGCGGCGATGATGAGAGCGTTACCGATGTGTTTGGTGTTCAGTCTCATCGGCACAGCAACGTTTTTCAGGTGCATACCGATAAGCACGCCGCCTATATCAAGGCCTGCGTGTGCCTTTATGTCTTCAACCGCAACGGGACTTTCAAGAGCAGCATAAAGTGCTGTTGCAAACGAGCCGCCTGCTTTGGGCTGAGGCACTGCGTTGACCTGCTCAAGGTTATACTTTTCCATTGCGGCTTCTTCGATGATTATTGCGCGGTTTATGTGCTCGCAGCATTGAGCTGCAAGATAAATTCCGTGCTCACGTGCTACGGGCAGAATGCCGTCGAGCACAGCTTTTCCGACCTCAGGACCTGAATGTGAGCCGAGGTCATAGCCCTGTATTTCGCTTGTTGAGCAGCCTACGACCATAACCTGACCTGCTTTGATTCCGGATCGTTCAATAAGCTCAACTGCTGCGTCGTGTGCCTGTTTTGTAATTTCTTTAAGTTCCATTTTTATCTCATCTTTCGGGGTGATTTTTTTATCCTTTTGCATCGTACCAGGTTTTGCCGCTGTTTACGTCAGCGAGCATACTTACTTTCATATCGACAGCGTTTTCCATTTCTTCTTTAAGCAGAATCGATACACGTTCTTTTTCTGCTTCGGGTGCTTCGATGATAAGCTCATCGTGCACCTGCATTATGAGCTTTGCTTTGAGCTTTTCTGCCTTGAGTCTGCTGTATACGCGCACCATTGCAATTTTGATTATATCTGCCGCAGTGCCCTGAATCGGCATATTGCGTGCAACACGCTCGCCGAAGGCTCTGAGCATACCGTTGCCCGAAGTCAGCTCAGGCAGGTATCTGCGTCGGTTAAACAGCGTCTGCACGTAGCCTGTTTCTTTTGCTTGTTCAACAATTTTTTCCATATATCTGTTGACACCCGCATAGTGTCGAAGATAGCCCTTGATGTAAGCGTCTGCCTCTGCGCGTGTTACACCGATGTTCTGCGCAAGTGAGAATGCGCCGATACCGTATACAATGCCGAAGTTTACAGCCTTTGCGCGGCTTCTCATCAGCGGAGTAACCATCTGGAGCGGCATATTGAACACCTGTGATGCCGTGATTGCGTGAATATCGTCTCCGCTGTTGAAGCCTGCGATCATCTCGCTGTCGTCAGCGATGTGCGCAAGCACTCTAAGTTCAATCTGTGAGTAGTCCGCATCGACTAAAACACAGCCGTTTTTAGCCTTGAAAAACTTTCTCATTTCTCTGCCGAGCTCGCTTCTTACGGGAATGTTCTGCAAGTTAGGCTCAGCGGAGGAAATTCTGCCGGTTCTTGTTTCTGTCTGATTGAGTGTTGAATGTATTCTGCCGTCTGCTCCGATTGCCTTTATGAGTCCTTCGCAGTAGGTTGATCTGAGCTTTGCCCACGTGCGGTACTGCAGTATTTTTTCAACAATCGGGAAGTCGGGTGCAAGCTTTTCAAGGATATCAGCATTGGTTGACCAACCGCTCTTTGTTTTTTTGCCTTTGGGAAGTCCGAGTTTTTCGAAAAGTGCTTCGCCAAGCTGTTTGGGAGAGTTGAGGTTGAACTGATAGCCTGCCTCGTCATATATCTCCTGCGTGATTTTGTTTAAGTCTTCTTCAAGTGCCTTGCCGAATTCGGTTATGCCGCCTCGGTCAACCTCGAAGCCTGTCAGCTCCATGTCAGCAAGCACCTGTGCAAGCGGAATTTCTGTTTCGGTGAGAAGCTGAGTTTGTCCGTTTTCTCTGAGCTTTTCTGTCAGCTTTTCCCGGAGTTCAGGCAGCAGCCATGCCGCAACAGCGGCACTTCCCTCGTCCTCATCCTGCGGCAGAGCAACGCCGTATTCGAGTGCAAGCCTGTCAGCCAAATAGCTGTTGGAGGAGGGATTGAGAATATATCCTGCAAGCTGAGTGTCAAAGCTGATGTTTTTCAGCTCAATGCCGCTTGATATTGCAAACGAGTATGCGTACTTGCAGTCGTTTGTGATCTTTTCGATACTCTCATCTTCAAAGAGTTCTTCAATAAAGCTCATAAAGCAGAAGTTGAGTGCGTTGAGATGCACAACCTCATTGCCGATACGGATATAGATATCTGAAACTTCATCTGCTGTGCCGTCGAGTGTGAAATATGCCTTGCCGTCGGATTTGATGCTCTGCGTGAGTGCGTTTATGTTGTCGCATTCTATACAGCAGAATTTTTCCTGTGGCTTGGCAGTTTCTGTTACGGGAGCAACTTTCGGGTCAAGGTGAAGCCTTTCAATCATACTGAACATTTCGAGCTCGGTAAGGGTTTTTACCGATTCAAATGCATCAGGCTCGCCCTTGATATATGAGCTGTAGTTCTTGTCAATCGGCGCTTCACGGCTGATTGTGCCGAGTGTGCGGCTTAAGAATGCCATATCCTTGCCGTCGGCAAGCTTTTTTCTGACAGATTCTTTTATGTCAATCGTGTCAAGCTCGCTGTAAATCTTATCAATGCTTTCAAAGCGTGCAATAAGGTCACCGGCTGTTTTTTCGCCGATTCCCGCAACACCGGGGATGTTGTCGGAGCTGTCACCCATAAGCGCCTTTATGTCGATAAGCTGAGGCGGTGTGACACCGTATTTTTCAAATACCGCAGCCTCGTCGTAATGTATTGTTTGCGGTCTGCCCATTTTTGTTGCGGTCAGAAGCACGTTTACCTTCTTGTCAACAAGCTGCAGGCTGTCGCGGTCACCTGTGGCAATGAAGCATTCGTCACCGTCCTTGCAGGCTGAAGCAAGTGTGCCGAGGATGTCGTCAGCCTCCCAGCCTTCGCATTCAAGCAGTTTGTAGCCTAATGCCTTGAGCAGAACTTTAAGTGTAGGCATCTGCTCTGCAAGCTCAGGCGGCATGCCCTTGCGCTGTGCCTTATATCCGTCATACATCTTGTGGCGGAATGTCGGCGCTTTAACGTCAAATGCTATTGCTACCGCATCCGGCTTCACCTCATCAGTGAGCCTGAGCAGAATTGTCATAAAGCCGTATATTCCGTTTGTGAATTTGCCGTCCTTTGTAGTCAGCAGTTTAATTCCGTAAAAAGCACGGTTGAGTATGCTGTTGCCGTCAATTACCATCAGCCTCATTATGCTTTCTCCTCTCGTTGACTTAAAAGTTAAGTTATGTTAAAATACCTGTCGGTGATTTGATTTGCAGATTAAAAATGTAATTTGGAAAGGCAGTGCGGCGCTTGCTCCTATGGCAGGTGTTGCTGACAGAGCCTTCCGTGAAATATGTTGTCAGTTCGGTGCAGGTTATACCGTTACCGAAATGGTCAGCGCAAAGGGTCTTTGTATGTGTGACCGTAAGTCGCAGTCGCTTCTGAAAATCTCAGATGTTGAGCGACCTGCTGCGGCACAGCTCTTTGGCGATGACCCGAAGTTTATGGCTGAAGCGGCGGTAAAAACGCTCGCCTTCAGACCTGAAATAATCGATATAAATATGGGTTGTCCCGCTCCTAAAATTGCGGGCAACGGCGGCGGCTCTGCGCTGATGAAGCAGCCCGAGCTTGCCGAAAGAATAGTTGAAGCGGTGGCTAAAGCTGTCGATATTCCCGTAACAGTCAAAATGCGCATCGGCTGGGATGATGAAAACATCAACTGTGTTGACCTTGCAAAGCGTTGCGAAAACGCAGGTGCCGCGGCACTCACCGTGCACGGCAGAACAAAGGTGCAGATGTATTCGCCGCCCGTACGCCCCGAATATATCTCGGATGTAAGAGAGGCTGTCGGTATTCCCGTTATTGCAAACGGTGATGTTACCGACGGTGTTTCTGCAAAAAAACTGCTTGATGCAACGGGTTGTGAAGCCGTTATGGTCGGCAGGGGTGCACTCGGAAGACCGTGGGTTTTTGAGCAGATTAACGCTTACCTTGAAAAAGGTGAGGTTATTCCGGAGCCACCTGTTGAAAAACGTATGGAGGTTATGCTCCGTCACATTGAGTTGTTATGCGAATACAAGGGTGAAAAGGTCGGCATGCTTGAAGCCCGCAAGCACGCAGCCTGGTATATGAAAGGCATACGCGGTGCAGCGGCACTTCGCCGCGAAATATGCGAGCTTCAGACAATCGACGATATAAAAATAATTGCTGAAAAGGTAATTGCAACGGTTGAATAATCAGCCGTTGTTTTTATTTTTCTTGTTTTTCTTCTGTTTCAAGGTGCTTGTTTGCGCGCTTTTTGGCAAGTGTGCGCATATCTTTTGCGGTTGCACCCTTTGTCTTTACCTTTTTAGGTGTCGGCTCGGGGAAGAAATCAACGCCTTCAATCGGTTTGGGGTTCTTCTTGGCTTTTATCAGCATAAAGACAAGCGCTGCAAGGAAAAGCATTGCAACAGCGAATGAGAGCACCTGAGAAACACGCAGTGTGGTGTCGCCGATATAAAGACTGTCTGTGCGGAAGCCTTCGATTATTGCTCTGCCTGTGCCGTAAAGCACACCGTATGAAAGGAAGAGCTGACCGCTGAATTTGCGGAATTTCTTGTACATTACGAGCAGGATAAGGAAACTGCCGATGCACCACAGCGATTCATAAAGGAATGTGGGATGAACGGGCGAATAGGGATCAACGCTCATACCGAGTGCTTCAAGCTCATCTTTGTGGTCGACAAGGTAAATTGTGGTCTTTTCGCTTATCATACCCCAGGGCATTTTGGTGTTTGTGCCGAAAGCCTCCTGGTTTGCAAAGTTGCCCCAACGGCCTATACCCTGACCGATAAGAAGGCTCATACCTGCACAGTCAAGCAGGTTGAAGAAGTTGAGCTTGTTGAAACGGCAGGTGATAAATGCGGCAATAATACCGCCGATGATACCGCCGTAAATTGCAAGACCGCCGTTCCATATCTGGATAATCTCTCCGGGATTCTGTGAGTAGTAATCCCAACGGAATATGACGTAGTAAAGTCTTGCGCCGATAATTGCTGCAAACGTGCCGAAGATAAGCACGTCAATCATTTTATCAAGGCTCATCTTCCACTTGTATGCCATTCTGCCGCCCCAGAGTACGGCGAGCAGGAAACCGAATGCAATAATTGCACCGTACCAGCGTATGGTGATTTCCTGACCGAAAATGTTGAAGCTTGCAAGAATCGAGTTTACTTCAAAGCCTTTTTCAAAGGCGGAGAAATATACGGTTGTTGAATCCATAAGTTTTCACGTCCTGTTAATTTATTCAATCGGTTTTATAACCGAAAGCGCGGCATATTCTTCACGCATTGTGCTGTCGAGAACTTCCTTGATATCCTCTGCGGTTATTGTGCGGTAAATTTCGATATCGTCAAAAACTCCCGTGCCGTCAAAATGTGCACCGACAAGGTCGTTTGCAACCTCATCAATATCGTTGAAGCTCATAACTGCTCTGCCGTAGAGCTTGCGGCGTGTGCGCTCGAAAGCTTCGGCGTCGATTCCTTCGTTGCGTACTTTGTTGATATAAGCGTTTATCTGCTTTGCGACCTCTTCCGGATTTTTGCTTTCGCCGCTGAAGAATGTTGCGGCATATCCGAATCCGGTAAACTGCTCAAAGCCGAAGCTTGTGTTGATAAGCTCCTGCTCAAGCAGGCTGTTATAAAGCTCGGAGGTTGTGCCTGCAATCATCTCGAGCAGTATTGATGCAGCGATTCTCTGTTTGAGGCTGCGTTTGGGCAGACCATAGGTTTCCTTGTAGCCGAAAGAGAATATCGGAGCTGCGACAGAGAGCTTTTCCTCAATATAATTCTGTACGATTTCTTCAGGCTCATCGTGCGGTTTTCTTTCAAACTTGAATTCGTCGCAGGGCTTGAGCATCTCGTCGCAAATTGAGATAATCTCGTCAATATCAACGTTACCCGCAATGGCAAGAACCATATTGTTGAGGTTGTAGAAGTTGTTATAGCAGTCGTAAAGGGTCTGTGCAGAAATCTGAGCAATTGATTCAACAGTGCCCGCAATATCAATTCTTACCGGATGGCTGTGGTAGAGCGCACGCAGGAGGTTGAACAGCACCTCCCAGTCGGCAACGTCTTTGTACATTGTGATTTCCTGGCCGATAATTCCCTGCTCCTTGGAAACAGTCTGCTCTGTGAAGTAGGGTGACTGCACAAAATCAAGAAGAATCTTAAGTGATGCGGCAAAATCGCCTGTGCACGAGAAGAGATAGCAGGTGGTGTCAAAGGATGTGTATGCGTTTGCATTAGCACCTGTCTTTGCATATCTTGCGAATGCATCGAGGTCTTCGCTCTCAAAGAGCTTGTGCTCGAGGAAGTGAGCCGTACCTTCGGGAATATCCTCAACCTCGCCGTCTTTATTGAGAATCTTCGTGTCAATAGAGCCGTAGTTTGTGCCAAACACGGCATAAGTGCCGGAGTATCCGGGCTTTGGCATAATGTAGATGTTGAGTCCGGTAGGGTGAACTATATGGTAACATTTTTCGTCAAGAAGTTCGTTCTTTATCTCGTTGATTTTCATTATTCCGTTACCTCTCCTTCCTCATCGTCTTCTGTGCCTGTGCCTGCAAGCATATATACCGTGTCGAGCGTTACTGCCTGAGCGGCGGCAATTACCTGCTCGCGTGTTATTGCCGAAATAAGTGAAGCGTATTCTTCAGGTGTGATGATGTCGGTGTCGAGCATCTGACCGCTGTACCAACGGTCAATTCCTTCGGGTGTATCGCAAACGCCGTAAGCAAGGTTTGTAAGACCCTTGATTGATGCGTCAAACTCTTCATCCGTGAAGTTGCCTTTTTGTATGTCTTCGAGCTGAGCGAGAATTGCGTCAATTGCTTTCTGTTCGTTTTCGTTTTCAATTCCGCTCTGAACCATAATAAGACCTTTGCCTCTGTTGAAGCCTGCGGAGCAGTAGTAGCAAAGGCTCATCTTTTCACGCACGTTGTTGAAAAGCTTTGAGTAAACACCGCCGCCGAAAATATCGCACATTACCTTGATTGCGCAGTAGTTGTCGTCAACATCTGTCATACCTGCGCGAAGACCGAGCACAAGCTTGCCCTGCTTAACGGGCATTTCTTCGCGCACTCTGTGTGTTTCGTATGCGCTTGTGATAAATTCTGTGTGAAGCTCAGTGAGTCTTGAGCGGTCGATATCCTCAAATTTCTGCTCAAATCTGCTGCGGATTATGTCTGCGTTCATACTGCCTGTCACACCGATGTATACGATTGCGGATGAGAGCATATTCTTCCATGCACGCACAAGCTTATCGCTGTCAAGTGCCTTGATTTCTTCAACCGTACCGCAACGGCTGAGTGAGTATGCTTCGTTTTCGCACATAATCTCTGTGCAACGCTTGAGTGCGTAGTAGCGTTTGTCGTTGAGCTCACTTTCAATCTGTTCGATCATAAGTCGCTTTTCGCGTTCAACGTCTGCTTCGCAGAATTTACCGTCAACAAAGTTAGGTTCGAAAATCAGGTCAAGCAGAAGGTCTGCTGCAGCAGAAGATATCTTTTCATCAGAAAGCGAAAATCTGTCCTCAAGCACCGTCACACGAAGGGTGAGAATCTGGCTTTCGCCGTCTTTTCCTACACCGCCGCTTACCATTGCACCATAGAGTGATGCGAGGTGACGGTTCATTTTGGTTATTGTGGGATATTTTTTGCAGGTGCGTTTGAGAAGACCCGGCAGAAGTGCATTGGCTGCCGCATCTGCTCCGAGCGGAAGCGCAAAGCTTGCCGTGAGAATTGCAACCTTGAAGTTCGACTGAGTATCTACCGATAAAAAATTAAGTCCGTTTACAGGACTTGCCTGCGTGAATTTGTACTCCATAAAAAGCTCACTTATCCTTTCTTAAAAGGGTAATAATATATCATTATACCATACTTTTTTATTTAATCTATATTATAATCAAAATTTAATGAGAATTTCTAAAATTAAAATGAATTTTCTTTCCTGCAGGTTGTAAATTTGCAAATAACAATGTATAATTTGCTTATTAATTATAGGAGTGTTGGATTTGAACTTTAGTTACCACGAAAAATCAGGCACACATACAGGCTTTTGCCTTGTAAAAAGCTGTGAGCGTAAGCTCAACAAAAACGGCGAGGCGTATCTCGATATGGTGCTCAGCGACCGCAGCGGAGAGATTAACGCAAAGCTCTGGAAATATGACGAAAATCTTCACGGTGTTTATGAGACAAATACACTTGTTAAAGTGCAGGGAATCATAACAAAATTCAACGATGCCGACCAGCTTCGTGTCGACCGTATCCGCAAGGTGAACGAAAGCGACGGCGTAAAAATTGAGGATTACGTTTCTTCGGCAGTTTATTCGGGCGAGATGATGTTTAACGAGCTTATCGGCATTGCCGATGCTTTTGCAGATGATGAGCTTAAAGCGATTGTAAAGACAATTCTTACCGAGAACAAAGAAAAGTTGCTTTACTATCCTGCAGCATTCAAGCTTCACCACGCAATGCGCAGCGGTCTTCTTCAGCATACGCTTTCAATTGTCAGGTTAGCACAGGGGGTCTGCAAAATTTATCCGTTTGTCGATGCTGATTTGCTTCTCAGCGGTGCAATGCTTCACGATATTGCAAAGCTCGAGGAGCTTGTCGCAGGCGAAACAGGCATAGCTTCAGGCTACAGTGTTGAGGGTACACTCCTTGGTCACCTTGTCAAGGGTGCAATGCTTATTGATAAAACAGCTGAAAGGCTCGGTGTTTCACACGATAAGGCTGTGCTGCTTGAACATATGCTCATCTCACATCACGGTGACCCCGAATTCGGCGCAGCGGTAAGACCGCTGTTTATTGAGGCGGATATTCTTTCTGCACTTGACAGACTCGATGCGAGAATCGTTGAAGTTAACAATGCTGTTTCCGGTGTTGAGCCGGGCGGCTTCTCAACCCGTCAGTGGGCGCTTGACAATCGCGCTTTCTACAATCACGGCAGGGTAGACGTTACGCAGGAAACAAATCTCGGACTTTAATTTAAAGGTGGATTTATAATGGATTGGACTGAAATTGTTATAACCGTCAACAGTGACGATATTGATAAGGCGGCGGCAATCGCACAGGTGCTTGTGCCCGGTGTTTATATTGAGGATTACCGCACGCTTGAGCAGGAGGCTTTTGAAATTGCAGGTATCGACCTGATTGATGAAGACCTTCTTGCAAAAGACAGAACAATAGGACTTATACACATTTATATTTCACCGGAAGATAATCCTGCTGAGGCAACAGCTTTCCTTACGGAGCGTTTTGCGGCTGAAAAAATCAGCTACACAATGGATACAAACGTATGCCGTAATGAGGATTGGGAAAACAACTGGAAGGCATATTTCAAGCCTATGGAGATAGGCGAGAGGTTGCTCATCCGTCCTTTGTGGATTGATGACTATGAGGCTAACGGCAGGACAGTTCTCAGCATTGAGCCGGGTCTTGCTTTCGGCTCAGGCACTCACGAAACAACACGTCTTTGTCTTGAGGCACTTGAGCCTTATATCACACCCGATACCGATATGCTTGATGTTGGTTGCGGCAGCGGTATTCTCAGTGTTGCTTCTCTTCTCCTCGGCGCAAAGTCTGCCGTCGGTGTCGATATTGATGCTCTCGCTGTCAAGACAGCACGCGAAAACGGTGAGGTGAACGGCTTCACAGAGCCGAAGTATGTTGTTCACAAAGGCAATCTTACCGACAAGGTGAGCGGCAAGTTTCAGGTTATTGCGGCGAATATTGTTGCCGATATAATCATTCTTTTCTCTTCTCAGGTTGGTGAATTCCTCGCTGACGGCGGTGTGTTTATCGCCTCGGGTATTATCAAGCCCCGTGAGCCTGAGGTGCTTGAAGCATTTGAGAAAAACGGCTTTGAGGTAATTGCCCGCCATAACAAAAACGATTGGCTTTGCTTCGAGTGTAAAAAGAAATAAGTGTTAAAACATAAAACCACTCATCATTGATTTCTCAACGGTGAGTGGTTTTTGTTATTTGTTTATTTTTCGAATGCATAGTTTTCGATAATATTTACAATGTGCTTGCAGGTGAGCAAGAACACCTGTGAGCCGAGATTATTTATTCGCTCGCTTGTCTTTGCATCGCAAAGCATTGCAAAACTGTCGCCGACTTCTTTTATTTTGTCGCGCTGTTTTACAGCCATATAGTAAAAGCTCATTGCCGCACCGTTTGATATGCTTTTGTAAAAGCCGTATGCTTCTTCTTTCAGTGCAGCATAAAAAGCCTCGCTTGCTGTGGTTGCAAGTATGGGGCAAAGTTCACTGAGCAAAGTGTATTCAGCACAGAAAACCATAAGGACTCTGAGTTGGATTTTTATGTCAGGCTTAATCCATTCCGCACTTAATAAACCTGAAAGCTCATCGCCAAGGTCAGTGCTTTCGGGTGTGAGTGAAGCAAGCTCTTTGCCGAGTTGTCTTGCTTTTGCGGAGTTGCCGTTGGATATGTGAAACTTAAGCTCTTCTGCAACCGAAAACAGGTCGCCTGCGTCGCTTTCTTCACGGTTGGATCTGAAAATTTTAATATCGCTGTCGTCGCGCATCAGGTGTCCTCTCTTGTCTTTGTTTATTCGGCAGCAGCTTTCTTTGCAAGTCTTTTCTGCTTTGCTTTATATCCGAGAAAAGCTGCAAGGTGTTGCTGAGGCACTTCAATTCCGCCTAAACCGATTGCCGAAGGGGAATACATGCCGTGGAAGTCACTGCCGCCTGTCATAATAAGTCCCTTCTTTTTTGCAAGTGCGGTAAGTTCGCTGATATCGTCTGAGCTGTGGCAGGGATGCCATACTTCAATGCCGTCAAGACCTTCCTTGATAAGGTCGTCTGTAAGCTCAGTGCAGCCTGTATGTGCAGGGTGGGAGAGCACGGCAATGCCACCCGCAGCTTTGACAGCTTTAACAACTTCTTTCGGGTCAGGGAAGTCGGGCTGGACTATAATATTATTATCACTTTCGGGAGAAAATAACTCATGGTAAATCTCGCCGTAAATCTGTGTTGTGATGCCGCATTCCATAAGCGCATGCATAACGTGCTGTTTATAAACGTTGGTTGAGCCTGTGGCGCATTTAAGCACAAGATCTGACGTTATGGGATAACGCTTTGATGCCTTGATTATAAGATACTGGCTTGCTCTTTTGCGAAGGAAAGAGTTACTGCGGCAAAGACCTTCGAGTCTGTCGGCGCTTTCGGGCTGATAGCAGAGGATGTGAACCTCCTTGCCAAGCTCCTTGCTGAACGCTGAAAGCTCAACGCCGGGGATGACGTTGATACCGTGACGCTCACCGATAACCTTGCCTCTTACTGTGCCGGCAAGGCAGTCGTGGTCTGTTATGGCGATTGTTTCAATTCCTTTGTTTTTGGCTAAAATTATCAGATCGTTGATGCCTATTGAGCCGTCAGATAATTTTGTGTGGCAATGCAAATCCGCAGTCAAAAGAAAGACCTCCCTCTAAGTAGATAACGTGGTGTTTGAATTTGGTCGACAATGCACCTATTCTTACTACATTTTACACCAGAATCAACTTTTTTTCAAGCGAAAAAGAGGTTGGTTAATAAAAATTTTATTTAATTTTTGTGTCGGTGGTGCAAAAAATACGCCCCGACCTGAAGTATACGGTCGGAGCGTGATTTTTATTCTTTTCCGCCTTCCACAACGTCGCTCATTGTGAATACGTTGATGAAGGTTTTTAAAAATATTTTTGTGTCAAATGCCAATGATTTTTTGTCGATATATTCGCGGTCGAGTCTGACTTTTTCCTCTATTGAGCACTTGTCTCTGCCGTTGACCTGTGCATAGCCCGTAAGCCCGGGACGTACACAGTAAATATCTTTTTCTTTGCGGAGTCGGTGTATTTCTTCTTCCTCCGGAATCAGCGGACGGGGACCGACAAAGCTCATGTCACCTTTGAGAATGTTGAACAGCTGAGGCAGCTCGTCGAGGCTTGTTTTTCTGAGCAAAGAGCCACAGCCGATCATGCTGTCATCGGATTCTTTCAGGTCATTTGTCGCGGCAAGCCTTGTGCCGTTTTTCATTGTGCGGAATTTGTAGATGGTGAAAAGCTCGGTGTTTTTGCCGACTCGCTTTTGCTTGTATATTACAGGACTACCGTCAGAAATCAGGACTATAACTGATACTGCAACAAAAACCGGAGAAAGTAATATGATTGCAGAAAGAGATACAAATATGTCCAAAAATCTTTTCATCAGGTTTTTACCTCCTATTTTATTCCGACGATTTTGTTTTTCCATTTGCCGGTTTTGACAAAAATCGCACCGATAACAATACCGCCGATTGAAGCAAGGCCCATTGCCAATCCGATGCCGTCAAAGCCCATATCCATTGAGTTTACAAAGAGATAGGCGAGAGGCACTCTTATAAAAATGCCGTTAACAAGTGCGTTGATAAGTGCAATGTATGTTCTGCCTGCCGCAATTGCAAGACCGTTGTAGCAGAACATTATTGACGCGAAGAGATAGTCGAACGATATAAACTTCAGGTACCGTGCACCGGTTTCAATAACCTCAGGCTCGCTGTCAAACAGCCTTATTAAAAATTCGGGGAAGAGGTTTACAACGGCAAAGACAACAAGCGAGATTGAAAATGCCATTATCATACCGATATACATTGTCTTTTTGGCACGATTATATTCGCCTGCACCGATGTTTTGTCCTGCCATTGAGCTGATAGCACTGCTCATTGCAAGGCCGGGCAGGATTGCAAACGAGTTGATTTTGCCGCCGATACCCTGGCAGGCTGATGCGATATCAGCATTGGGCAGAGAGTTGACAAGCGCTGTAAGTGTGAGGAATGAGAGCGAAACAACGAGGCTCTGAACGGAAGAGGGAAGACCGATTTTGAAAAGCGGTTTTGTTATTTCTTTGTTGATCTTGAAGTCGTTGAGCTTGTATTCTGAGAAGAATTTTTTCTTGACGAGATACAGCAGTGAGATAATTACGCTCAGTGCCTGCGAAGCAATTGTTGCCCATGCGGCACCTGCACTTGCCATATTGAACTTGCCTACAAGCAGAAGGTCAAGCGCAACGTTTGCGACGGCGGCAATGAGCACGAAGTAAAGCGGACGCTTCGAGTCGCCCATACCGCGCAGCACACCACTGATTGCGTTGTAAAGGAACATGAATATCATGCCGCCCATACAGATGTTGTAGTAATCAACAGCCTGCTGGTATGCAGCCTCGGGTGTGTTGAGCAGAGTAAGCAGCGGATCACACAGCATCAACATTGCAACCGTTAGTACGACTGCAAGAATTATGTACAGCGTTGTCATCGTGCCGATTGTCTGGCGCTGTTCTTTGTACTTTTTCTGTCCGCCGTACTGTGCAATCATAACCGTGCCGCCAATTGAAAGACCCATTGCGGCACCTGTTACGAGTATGTTTATCTGGCTGCCGATTGAAACACCGGTGATGCCTGTTTTACCGCAGAACTGACCGACTATTATCATATCGGCAACGCTGTAAAAAGCCTGCAGCAGGTTTGAGAGAAGGAAGGGTGTTGCAAACTTTATAAGCTGTTTTGCGACGCTTCCCTGGGTCAGATCCTTATTAAAATTAGCCAACAGCTTCAGCCTCCTTCGGTTTCTTCATTGTAAGCGAGATTCTACCCTTCGCCTTATCTACACTGAGCACCCATACGGTGACGATGTCGCCGACTTTGAGTACCTCTGAAGGATGCTTTATGAATCTGTCTGTGATGCGAGAAATGTGAACAAGTCCGTCCTGATGCACACCGATATCAACGAATGCGCCAAAGTCGATTACATTACGCACAGTGCCTTGCATCTCCATGCCGGGGACGAGGTCGTTCATATCCATAACGTCTGCGCGGAGCATGGGAGGCGGAAGCTCGTCACGCGGGTCACGTCCCGGCCTGAGCATTTCTTTTACGATGTCGTTTAGCGTGGGCACACCGATGCCTAAGCTTTCTGCAAGCTTTTCTGCGCCTGCCTGCTCAACCTTTTCTGCAAGGTCAGCGATATTGCCTTTTGCAACGTCTTTTATGTCATATCCACACTCGGCGAGCAATGCCTTTGCGGCATCATAGCTTTCGGGGTGGACACCCGTGTTGTCAAGCGGATTCTTGCTTTCTGCAATACGAAGGAAACCTGCGCACTGTTCAAAAGCCTTTGCACCGAGCTTGGGTACTTTCTTGAGCTGTGTTCTGCCTGTGAATTCTCCGTTTTCCTCGCGGTAGAGCACAATGTTTTTGGCAACGGTTGCGTTGATGCCGGAAACTCTTGTGAGCAGTGAGGGTGAAGCTGTGTTGAGGTCAACACCTACGTTGTTAACGCAGTCTTCAACAACGCCGTCAAGTGCGTTACCGAGCTCTTTCTGCGGCATATCGTGCTGATACTGACCGATACCTATTGCCTTCGGGTCAATCTTTACAAGTTCTGCAAGAGGGTCCTGCAGACGTCTTGCAATTGAAACCGCACTTCTGAGCGATACGTCAAACTGCGGAAATTCTTCAGCCGCAAGCTTTGATGCGGAGTAAACGGAAGCGCCTGCTTCACTGACTATCATATATTTCGCGCTGCTGCCTGTCTCTTTAAGAAGTTCAGCAGTGAAAATTTCTGTTTCTTTTGAAGCTGTGCCGTTGCCGATTGCAATTATCTCAACGCCGTGCTTTTTAATGAGCCTTGCAACTGTCTCTTTTGCCGCCTGCTTCTGAGCAGCGGAATGTGTTACGTAGATAACACCCGTGTCGAGCACTCTGCCCGTTGCGTCAACAACTGCAACCTTGCAACCTGTTCTGTAGCCGGGGTCAAGACCAAGCGCAACCTTACCCTTGACAGGGGGCTGAAGCAGAAGGGGACGGAGGTTTGATGCAAAAACTTTGATTGAGTCTGCCGCTGCACGCTCTGTGAGCATTGAGCGGATTTCTCTTTCGATTGAGGGCATTATGAGTCTTGTGTAGCTGTCTGCGCCCGCATCACGCACTGCATCGGTGCACGGTGAGCCGTTGTTGAGCAGTGTCACGCTTGCGATAACGCCGAGAGCTTTGGCTATGTCGAGTGTTACACTGACCTTGAGGAAATCTTCTTTTTCACCTCTGTCAATTGCAAGCACACGGTGGTTTGCAATCTTGTTGACAGGCTCGCTGTAATCATAATACTGAGCATATACGCTGTCTTTGTCGGGGTCTGCGGCCTTTGAGTTTACAATACCCGTTACGGTGAACAGGTTACGTATTCTGCGGCGGATGTTAGCATCGTCCGAGATATCCTCTGCGATGATATCCATTGCGCCCTGAAGTGCTTCTTCGGCAGATGCAACACCTTTTTCTTCGTCTATATACTCTTCGGCTGCTTCAATGGGTGTCTTACCCGATACAGGCTGACTGAATATATACTCTGCAAGCGGTTCAAGACCTTTTTCTCTTGCAACGCTTGCTCTTGTTTTTCTTTTCGGCTTGAAGGGTCTGTAAATATCTTCGATTTCCGCAAGAGTTACTGCGGCTTCAAGTGCGGCAGCAATCTCATCCGTCATCTTTTCCTGACCTTCTATAGCGGTCCTGACTTCTTCACGGCGCTTTTCAAGGTTGCGCAGGTATTCAAGCCTTTCTGATATCTCACGTAGCACCTGGTCATCAAGTGTGCCGTGTGCCTCCTTACGGTAACGTGCGATGAAGGGGATTGTATTGCCTTCGTCAATGAGTTTTACGGTGTTTTCAACCTGCCATCTCTGAAGACCGAATTGTGTAGTGATTGATGAAATGATATCCAAAACAAATTACCTCTGTAATAAAATTTAAACTTCAAGCTTCATATCGCCTTTTTTAATCATGTTCAGTTTGCGCATAGCTTCTGAAACAGCAAAGGCTATAATTGCCGGTAAAACGAAATGAACAATCGCCATTTCGGCAAGCGCAATCTCCGGCTTTACCCCTGCCTGAGTCATAGCCTGATAGCCCATTATCTGTCCGACAAGACCTGCCGTGCCCATACCTGCGCCGGTCGGGTTGTTGACCATGCCGAGAAGCGCGGATGAAACAGGACCCGTAATTGCGCTGGCGATAATAGCTGGCATCCATATTATCGGTTTTTTGACAATGTTAGGCATCTGAAGCATACTTGTGCCGATACCCTGTGCAACAAGACCGCCGAATTTGTTTTCACGGTAGCTTGCAACAGCAAAGCCTACCATGTTTGCACAGCAGCCTGCAACCGCAGCGCCTGCGGCAATGCCTTCAAGGCCGAGCGCAACACCGATAGCTGCCGAGCTTATAGGAAGCGTAAGGAATATGCCCATAAGTACCGAAACGACAACGCCCATAATTATCGGTTGCTGTTCGGTTCCCCAGTTTATAAGGCTGCCGAGCCATGTCATAAACTGTGATATGTACGGACCTGCAAGCAGACCGACAAGTGAACCTGAGCCGATTGTGACAATAGGTGTGAGGATTATGTCGAGCTTTGTTTTGCCTGCAACAAGTCTGCCGATTTCGATGCCGACGTATGCGGCAACAAAAGCGCCCATAGGTTCGCCGGGACCTGCGTACGATACAACTGCGCCGCTTATCATTGTGCCTGCAAGAATCTTGCTTGCGAAAGCGCCTATCATACCTGCTACAGCTGCTGAAAGTGTGACGAGCGGTTTTTCACCGAATTTGGCGGCGACACCGCAGCCGATACCCGCACCCATAAGCGATGCGGCAATCTTACCGAGCGTGAATATAACAGTGCCTGCCGTGCCGGGAATTGCGTTGCCTATCTGCTGTATGATTGTGCCTATAATGAGTGTGGCGAAAAGACCTGATGCCATTCCGCTGAGTCCGTCAATAAAAAGTCTGTTAAGAAATTTTTTAATAGCGTTCATTTTTTATTCCTCCGTGAATCAGCTTAATAGCTGCGAAGCTGTCTGATATCTTTTCCGATAAATTTAAGCGAGATGAAGTTGCCGATAATTCTTGAAGTAATGCGCTGTGTGTATTTTTCTTCAAGCTCACGTGCGGTGAGATTTGTGCTGATTATTGTCGGTTTTCTGCTGAGTATGCGTGAGTTGATGATGTTGTAAACACAGCTGACGGTGAACTGTGTAGAAAACTCAACGCCGAGGTCGTCGATAATGAGGAGGTCTGTTTCAAGCAGTTCCTGTTCGTATGTTCTGTCATTGTTATACTGTCTGCCGAAATGCTCTCTTTCGAGCATACCGAACATATTCGGGGCACTGCCGTAGATTACGCCGTATCCTCTTTCAATCGCATAATTTGCAATCGCAAGTGAAAGATGTGTTTTGCCCAGACCGGTTGCACCGTGCATAAAGAGCGAGGGGGATTCGGTTGAAAAATCCGAAGCGTAATCCTTGCAGAAGGTTGCGATTTCGCCCATTCTCTTCTGCGGTGAAACGCCTGAAGCATCTTCTTGCTCGGGATAATACTTAAGTGAATAGCTCTCGAACGTGGAACGTCTGAGAGGAGCGTATTTTTCGATTTCGTCTTTTGCTGTTGAAATCAGCATTTCACGCTGACAGGTGCAGATGCCGTTTTCGGTAACGCCAGTGTCGCTGCATATACTGCAGGTGTAATGCGCTTCAAGGTAATCTTCGGGCAGACCTGCATCAATAAGCAGCTGTTTGCGTTCTGCCTGAGCGGCAAGGCTCTCCTTTGCGAGTTTTGCGATATATGCCGGTGCTTCGGCACCCTTTGATATTGCGCTTACAGCTTCAGCGCCGAGCATTGCGATGCGACTCTGTATTTCAACAAGTTTCGGGATTTTGGCGTATGCGTCAGCTCGTCTCATTTCGAGTGATTCTTCGGCATCCTTACGGCGTCTTTCAATCTTTCCCTGAGCGAGCAGATACGTATTCTTGCTGTAACTCATAGCTTATCCCTCTCCTTCGTCGGATTTCTTTTTGTATACGAGCGGTGCTGTTTGAGATAATCTGTCAAATTCGTCTATATCGTATGAGGCTTCATAGCCTTGTGCCTTCTTCTTCTGTGCAGGCTTTTGCTTTTCTGCCGTACGCTGCTGCTTGGCTTCTTCAACCTGGATTGAGTTTGTGATACCGAGGTCGTGCCAGTTTTCAAGCACTTTGTTTATGTACGGAAAACTGATTTTGTCCGTGTGGTTTGCCATTTCCTCATACGCCAGGTAAATCATATCGATGTCAAATTTCAGCTCGTTTGTCCAGTGTGAAAGATAGTTGCTTTGTGAGGCTGTAGGTCTTGGTGTGCTGATTCCCGTCAGCTCGCAGAGCTTTTTCCACGTGCTGTCACAACGGCGCAGAAGATGAATCTGCTCATCGGCCTTTTCGATGGAATCAATTTCTTTTTCGCTCCACGTTTTTGCGGCTTTTGAAATATAGCTGAGTGAGTTTTTGCCGATGGATACACAGTATTCAATAAGCATCAGCAGAACTTCAACGGGCAGACCGTAAAAATCGTGAATCATCAGCAGAGTTGATTGACCATCGTAACCGATGGTTCTGCCGAGTTTTTTCTGTGCCTCGAAGAACATAAACTGAATTTCCGGACTTTCTTTTGTCCGCTTGAGAACCTGTTCGGATGTAGGTCGGGTGTATGTGATTTCGGGCTTGAACTCAATAGGTGTGTTTTCTTTTGCAGGCGACGCGTAAGCCGGAGTTTCTTCTTTTGCGGCAGAGGCTTTGCCGTCTTCGATAACGATTCCGCATTCAACCCAGTACTGCATTGCGTCAGCTGCATCTGCGCTTTTCATATTGAGTGCTTTGCAAAGCTCGTCCATCGTAGGGTTTTCTGCTGCGTGGCGTAACAGCCAGAGCAGAACCTTGATCTGTGCAGCACCGGCAAGTTTGAGGTGCTTGTCGGCGACCACTGCAGGCACGCTGAAAGACAGACCGAACATCATCTGCGGGTTAATTGAAAACTCCATAAAGCGGCAATTCCTCCTTTTTGACAACATTTCTCGATTATCTAATCAATTAATATACACCAAAAAATAAAAATAGTAAATAGATTTGCGCAAAAATTAAAGTAAATAAAATATAAACAAATTGACACGTTGGTTCTGTTGTGGTATATTCATAATGGTTGATTTTGCAGAAAAATATTTTTTCGATAGCATACTCAACTTATGCCGCAAATGACGGCGATACATAAAAATTCAAAAAATTGATAAAAAAGAGGAGTTAGAATATTTATGAAACCCGTAAAAGTAGAGCATTTCGGAATTCAGCGAAAAATTGTTTCAAATATGACATCTCAGTCCTGGCAGGAGATTCCGCACGCAGGTCCTGTTATTGAGTTTGACGTAACCGATCTTATGGCTCAGTTCAACATTCTGCGTGAATCAGGCAAGCTCAAAAACAAGCTGAGCATCAACACTCTTATGCTTAAGGCTATTGCAATTGCACTTAAAGAATCACCCAAACTGAACGCTCATCTTGAGTTTAACCGCCATTTGGTCAAGGGTACTCTCAAGTATTTCGATGAGGTGCATTTTTCAATTCCCATGCAGCTCCCCAACGGCGAGATGATGACAATCAACTGCCACAATTTTGAGAGCAAAACTCTTGATGAAATGACAGAATATATGATGGATGTCAGCCGCAGACTCAAGAACACAAACCTCACAGAAGCTATGTTTGAGGTTTCTATGGATAACACCATTACAGCACTCAAAAAGGGCAAGTTCAAGACTGTTATCTGCCGACTTCTCGGTGCTAAACTCGGCAAATACAGGATCAAAACACTCAGCGGTAAAGCGAAGAAAGAATATCTCAGCATCCCTGAATCCGACAGAATCACAAAGAAAGATATCGAGCAGGGCACAATCACCGTCAGCAACCTTGGTTCAGTTGACAGAGGCAGACACGGTCACTGTGCAATCCTTGAAATTATTCCGCCGCAGACAACTGCTATTGCGCTTTATTCCGCAACGGATAAACCCGTTGTTGTCGTGAATGACAAGGGCGAAAAAGAGATTGCGATCCGCACAATTCTTCCCATGACTATTCTGTTTGATCACCGTGCTTGTGAATACAGCGATATGCTCGGTTTCATTAATAAAATCCAGGATATTTGCGATCATCCCGAACAGATAATGGAGTGGTAATTGTGCCCAGATACAGCATAGTAGTTCCTGTATATAATGCTGAAAATTATCTTGAAGAGTGCGTTAATTCGGTTTTGTCGCAGAGTATAACCGATTTTGAGCTTATACTCGTCGATGACGGCTCCACTGACTCGAGCGGCAGTCTGTGTGATCACTTTGCTCTGGCAGATGAGCGTGTTAAGGTTATTCATCAACCCAACAGCGGCCCTATTCCCGCCAGATTCAACGGCGTGAAAAGTGCTGTCGGTGACTATGTCCTTTCGTTGGACAGCGATGATTATTGGTTTGACTGCCTGCTTGAAAAAGTAGACGAAGCTCTGAACCGTCTGGGTTGTGATATGCTTATTTTCCGCTTGCTCAAAGGCGATGAACCTTGCCACGATTTTTTTGGCGGAGAGAAGAAACGGATTGATCAGGGTGAGTTCTTTCTGACCAGCCTGAAAGAGAGCGGAATGAACAGCATAGTAATCAAAGCCTGTGCACGCAGTCTGTTCGAAAACGTTGATATATCTGAGGTTATGAGCGTTCGCAACGGTGAAGATCTGCTTATTTCAACAATGCTTGTGCGAAAGGCAGAAAAGATAAGCTACATACCGGATGTTCTCTATTTTTACCGTGTGAACGACGGCAATATTTCGAGCTCAATCGACAGAAATGCGCTTGACGAATATCTGTTTTCGCGCAATATTCTGTGGAGAGAGATTGAACGTCTCGGTCTCGATGATGACACAAGTCGCAGAATTTACAACACGGGTTTTCTCAGGCGTGTTGCAGACCTTGTTCTGCAGATAAATCAGAGTGCCGTTTCGAAGCAGGAAAAGCTGGGGTATATTTCGGAGCTTGCCAACCATAAGGAGTTTATGCGTATCGCTGACGAAGCGGATTTATCACAGCTCGGTAAGGCGAAGCAGATAAGGCTCAGGCTGTTGCGTGCTCACAGATACAGACTTCTCATTTTACTGGACAGAATCAGGACGAAGTTGTTGTAAAACGGCACGGAACGGAAATTTTCGCAGCAGAAAAAATTTGTTAAATTTGTTTTAATTCTCAAAAAGAATTATGAAGTGAATTTTTTGATATATAATGTCAAACAGCAAAATACTTAAATAATAAAGAGAGGATGAACCACAATGAATAAGTTCACAAAATTTGCAGCACTTATCATGGCTCTCGTTCTTTGCCTTTCTTTCGCAGCTTGCGGCGGAAAAGAAGAACCCGAGACAACAGCAGCTGTCGAGGAAACTACAGCTGACGTATTTGCTCCTGTTGAAGAAGAAACAACAGTTGAGGAAACAACCGTTGAAGAGACAACAGTTGAGGAGACAACAGTTGAAGAGACAACAGAGGCTGCTTCCACAATGCCCGAAGGTAAAGAAGCAATCGTAGAGTACTTCAACACAGCAGTAAACAAGGTAAAGACAGATGCTAAGAGTGTTGAGCAGAAGCACGTAACAAACTACCTTGCAGCTTCTCCCACACTTCCCAGCGCTATCGGCGGCATCTACAAGATGCTTGGCGAAGACAAGTGGCTTGACGGTATGCTCGTAGATAACAGCCAGGGTTCTGCTACATACACAGGTGCAGATATTGATGCTAAGTTCCCCGTAGAGGGTGAGTCATGGGCTTCCAAGCTCACAGCATCAGACGTTAAGTCTGCAGAGTGCACAGAGAAAGACGGCGTTTACACAATCACAATCGTTACAAAGTCTGACGCTAAGTCTGACAGCGTTAAGCACGGCGAAGGTCACAATGCTAAGGCGTTCAACGTTGTTCTTCCCGGCGTTGTAAACGACAACATCCCCGGTATCGCAGCAAGCTTAGTTGGTCTTTCAACAATGGGTTACCCCATGGGTAAGGTTGTTGTTGAAGTTGATGCTGAAACAGGCAACGTAAAGACAGCTGAATACGATATCCAGTGGACAATCAACTTCGATAAGATGGGTGCAGCTATTCCGCTTGGCACAAGATCATCTTACGTTGTTACATTCTGATTGTAATTTCAATTTCCTGCTCTCTTTCGGGAGAGCAGGTTTTTTTGTTTTCTTGCTGAACATTTGTTCTTTTTGTGTTGACTTATATTATGTTTTTTGTTAAAATATACTGATAGAGTTATAATATATAACGAGGTGCGGATTTATGGCAGATTTTGAAATTATGAGAAAAAGAGCGGCAGAGCTTAAGGAACAGCTCAACTATCATATAAAGCGTTATTATGATGAGGACGCTCCTGAAATAACCGATTATGAGTATGATATGATGATGCGTGAGCTCAAGGATATTGAGGCTCAGTTTCCTCAGCTTATCACGTCTGATTCGCCTACTCAGCGCGTAGGCGGAACTGCTTCCGAAAAATTTGCACCCGTTGTCCATGCCGTGCGTATGGAAAGTCTGCTTGATGCATTCAGCGCGGATGAGCTTGATGCGTTTGATCAGCGTGTTAAGCAGGCGGCAGGTGAGGTGGATTATGTTGTCGAGCCTAAAATCGACGGTCTTTCCGTATCGCTTGAATATGAAAACGGCAGGCTTGTGCGCGGTTCAACCCGAGGTGACGGTGACGTCGGTGAGGATGTAACGCACAATATTCTGACCATCAAGTCAATTCCGCTTGAACTCAACGAAAAACTGCCTTTGCTTGAGGTAAGAGGCGAGGTTTATATGCCGCACAGCAGCTTTGATGAGCTTGTGCTCAGACAGGATGAAGCAGGCGAGAAACCCTTCAAAAACCCGCGTAATGCCGCGGCAGGCTCACTCAGACAGAAGGATTCTGCCGTAACCGCAACAAGAGGTCTGGATATGTTTGTCTTCAATATTCAGCGGATCGAAGGCAAGACACTTAACTCTCATAAAGAATCGCTCGATTATCTTACGTCTCTCGGCTTTAAAACAGTGCCCGGTTATGAGCGCTTCAGCAGCTTTGAAGATGTCAAAAAATGTATTGAGGCTATCGGTGAAAAGCGCGGCACTCTTTCTTTCGATATCGACGGCGCTGTTATAAAGGTTGACGATTTCTCAAAGCGCGAAGCAATGGGAAGCACTGCAAAATTCCCGCGCTGGGCTGTCGCTTTCAAGTATCCGCCCGAGGAGAAACCGACCGTGCTTCGTGATATTGAGGTTGCTGTCGGCAGAACCGGTGTGCTTACACCAACTGCTGTTTTTGATCCGATTCAGCTCGCAGGTACAACCGTCAGCCGCGCAACGCTTCACAATCAGGATTTTATAAATGAAAAGCAGATTGCGCTCGGCGATACAATCGTTGTGCGTAAGGCAGGCGATATTATCCCCGAGGTGCTCAGCGTTGTTGAGCATTGCGGCGAGCCTGTGTTTAAACTGCCTGATGTTTGTCCGTCATGCGGTGCTGCCGTAGTCCGTGAAAACGGCGAGGCTGCGGTGCGTTGCAATAATTCCGATTGCCCGGCACAGCTCAAACGCAGGCTTATCCATTTCTGCTCAAGAGATGCGATGGATATTGAAAGCCTCGGTGAGGCTGTTGTTGAGCTTCTTGTCGATAAAGGTCTTGTTTCAAGTGTTGAAGATATCTACCGACTCACTTCGGAAGACCTTATCGGCCTTGAGCACTTTGCAAAAAAATCGGCAGACAACCTTGTGAAGGCTGTTGCCGATTCAAAAAACAATGATTTATATAAGCTGATTTTCGGTCTGGGTATTCGACATATCGGTCAGAAATCCGCAAAGCTCCTCAGTGAACACTTTATCACTATGCAGGCGCTGCAGCAGGCTGATATAGATGAAATATCAAAAATCGAAGGCTTCGGCGGAATTATGGCGCAGAGTGTTGCGCAGTATTTTGCCCTGCATCAGACATCCGAGCTTATCGGAAAGCTCGCAGAGCTCGGCCTTAATATGAAGTCACTCCGCGAAATCGAAAGTGATAAGTTTGCAGGCAAAATCTTTGTCCTTACGGGTACTCTGCCGACTTATACACGAAATCAGGCCGCAGAGATCATAGAGAAATTCGGCGGCAAGGTTTCTTCCTCTGTTTCGAAGAAAACCGATTTTGTTCTCGCGGGTGAAGATGCCGGCAGTAAGCTGAAAAAAGCTAACGACCTCGGTGTCACCGTTATCAGTGAGGAGCAGTTTAACGAAATGATATCAGAGTGAGCCCTCTCTGAATGCGCGCTCAAACCATACGTCACTCGCCTCGAAGGCTTTGCCGCCCAGGTAGTTGAGAATACCTGCATCCGTCGTAAATGTAAACTGCAGACGGTAGGAGTAAAGGCACTGTTTTTTGTAGCCGCCCTTCTCTTTGTTCATCGCGTTTGTGCCGTATTTTCCGTCGCCGAGAAGCGGATGGCCGATATGCGCAAGGTGTGCCCTTATCTGATGTGTTCTGCCTGTTAGCAGCTCAACTCTCACAAGGCTGAGATTATTCTTCTCATCAAGCACTTTGTAGCGTGTGCGTATCTCTTTTGATTCAGGCTTCTGTGTGTCAAATACCTGCACCTTGTTCTTCTTTTCGTTTTTGATGAGATATGCTTTGAGGGTTGCCTCTTTCTTCTCGAATCTGCCGTGAGCGATGCAAAGATAAATCTTGCTCAGCTCTCTGTCCTTGATTTTCTGGTTGAGAATTCTCAGCGATTCGGCATTTTTTGCAGCAATTACAATTCCGCCTGTATTACGGTCAATTCTGTTTGCAAGTGCAGGTGCGAATGAATTTTCGCCCTTGGGGTCGTATTCTCCTTTTTCATAGAGGTATCGCTCAACTCTCGTAATGAGCGTGTCAACGTATTCGCCCTCGTCAGGGTGGCTGAGCAGACCGACCTTCTTGTCAAGCAGAATTATGTTTTCGTCTTCATAGATTATATCCAGCTTTGTCGAAGCACGCAGAAAATCGTACTTTTCGGGTGCGGCCTCAAAGAATTCATCGTTGATATACATCTCGACGAGGTCGCCCACCTTGAGCCTTGTGGATATTTCGGCACGCTTGCCGTTGACTTTGATACGCTTGAGGCGGATGTATTTATACATCAGCGCCTGCGGCAGCAGCGGCACAGCCTTTGTTATGAATTTGTCAAGTCTTTGCGAAGCATCGTTCTGCTTTATCGTGAAGCTTTTCATATGTATCAACACCTAAAAAATAATGTAGCTATCATAACACAAATACGTGTTTTAATCAATATGTAAAGGAAGTGAGAACAGTGGATAAATTTGTGCTCCATTCAAAATATCAGCCTACAGGTGACCAGCCTCAGGCAATAAAAGCGCTTGTTGACGGTGTCAACAGCGGCTATGATGAACAGACTCTGCTCGGTGTTACGGGCTCGGGTAAAACCTTCACAATGGCAAACGTTATCGCGCAGGTAAATAAGCCGACACTTGTTCTCGCCCACAACAAAACACTTGCCGCACAGCTGTGCAGTGAGTTCAGGGAATTTTTTCCCGAAAACGCGGTTGAATATTTCGTGTCTTATTACGATTATTATCAGCCTGAAGCGTATCTGCCCACAACGGACACTTATATCGAAAAAGACTCTGCCGTCAATGACGAAATCGATAAGCTCCGCCATTCTGCAACCTGCGCTCTGGCTGAACGACGTGATGTAATTATCGTCGCATCTGTTTCTTGTATATACACCTTGGGTAGCCCGTTTGATTACAAAAATATGCTCATATCTCTGCGTCCCGGTATGGAGAAAAGCCGTGAAGAGCTTATCGAAAAGCTTGTCAGCATCCAGTACGAGCGTAACGATATTAACTTTATCCGTAATAAATTCCGTGTCAGAGGCGATGTTGTCGAAATCTTCCCTGCCTATTCAACCGATACCGCAATCCGTGTCGAGTTTTTCGGCGATGAGATTGACCGTATAAGCGAAATCAACGTGCTCACGGGTGATGTGAAAGCCGTGCTGACACATGCTGCGGTATATCCCGCATCTCACTATGTTATTCCGCAGGAAAAAATGGAAGAGGCAATCGGCAGAATCTTTGATGAGATGACTCAGACTTATGCAAAATTTGTCGAAGAGGGCAAGCTGCTTGAAGCACAGCGTATCAAACAGCGCACTGAATACGATATTGAAATGTTGCGCGAAACAGGTTTTTGCAAGGGTATTGAAAACTATTCGCGTGTGCTTTCGGGTATGCCGCCCGGGTCTGTGCCGTTTACTCTGCTTAACTATTTTCCTGATGATTTTCTGCTTTTTGTTGACGAATCGCACGTAACCCTGCCGCAGGTAAGGGGAATGATAGGCGGCGACAGAGCACGAAAAGAAAATCTTGTCGGTTACGGTTTTCGTCTGCCTTCAGCTTTCGATAACCGTCCGCTTACCTTTGATGAGTTTTATGAGCGTACGGGTCAGAAGATATTTGTCAGCGCAACACCGGGTGAATTTGAGCGCACAAAAAGCACTCAGATTGCTGAGCAGTTAATCCGCCCGACAGGTCTGCTTGACCCCGAAATATCCGTGCGAAGCACCGACGGTCAGATTGATGACCTGCTCGGTGAAATTAACAAGAGGACAGAAAAAGGTGAGCGTGTGCTTGTCACAACGCTTACCAAAAAGATGGCTGAAAACCTCACCGATTATTTCAGCGAAATGGGTGTCAACGTGCGTTATATGCACCACGATATCGATACAATTGAGCGTATGCAGCTTATCAGAGGTCTGCGTCTGGGTGAATTTGATGTGCTTGTCGGTATCAACCTTCTGCGCGAAGGTCTTGATATACCCGAGGTGTCGCTTGTTGCAATTCTCGATGCAGATAAAGAGGGCTTCCTGCGAAGTGAAACGTCACTTATCCAGACCATAGGCAGAGCTGCCCGTAATTCAAACGGCGAGGTCATAATGTATGCTGACAGCGTCACTCCGTCAATGGAGCGTGCGCTTGAAGAAACTGCACGCCGCCGTGAAAAGCAGATGGCATATAACGAGGAGCACGGAATTACTCCGCAGACAATTGTCAAGGATGTTTCTGATGTGCTTGAAATTACGGCTAAGTCCGATAATGCCAAGATCGACAAACAGCTCAGCCGTGCAGAGCGAGAAATGCTTATCAAACAGCTTACAAATGAAATGAAAGCAGCTGCAAAGATACTTGAGTTTGAGCACGCTGCCTACCTTCGTGACAGAATAGAGAAGTTAAGACGAGGTAAATAAATGAGAGAGAAAAAAATTACGGTAAAGGGCGCGAGAGCGCACAACCTTAAAAATATCGACGTTGAGATTCCGCGTGACAAACTTGTTGTTTTTACCGGTCTTTCAGGCTCGGGCAAGTCCTCGCTTGCCTTTGATACGATTTATGCAGAGGGTCAGCGTCGCTATGTCGAGTCGCTGTCGAGCTATGCAAGACAGTTTCTCGGTCAGATGGAAAAGCCCGATGTTGATTATATCGAGGGTTTGTCTCCTGCAATCTCGATTGATCAGAAAACAACGTCAAAAAATCCGCGCTCAACTGTCGGCACGGTAACTGAAATATATGATTATCTCCGTCTGCTGTGGGCACGTGTCGGTGTGCCTCACTGTCCCGAATGCGGCAGAGAGATAAAAAAACAGACTGTTGACGATATTGTTGGCAAGATTCTTGAAATGCCCGATGGCACTAAAATTCAGATTCTCGCTCCCGTAATCAGAGGTCAGAAGGGTGAGCATGTCAAGGTGTTTGAGTCGGCACGAAAAGGCGGTTATGTGCGCGCAAGGGTTGACGGCAACCTTTATGAGCTGACGGAAACTATCAAACTCGAAAAGAATAAGCGCCACGATATCGAAGTTATAGTTGACCGCCTTGTTGTCAAGGATTCAATCCGCTCCCGTCTTGCCGATTCGGTTGAAACCGCATCCGCACTTGCAGAAGGTCTTGTGCTGTGCGATGTAATAGGCGGTGATGAGATTCTTTTCTCGCAGAATTATGCCTGCCCCGACCACGGCACGTGCATAGAAGAGCTTGAGCCGAGAATGTTTTCTTTCAACAATCCTTACGGTGCGTGTCCTACATGCTCGGGTCTCGGCATCTTTATGAAAATTGACCCCGATATTATAATTCCCGACAGGTCGCTTTCCGTAAACGGCGGTGCAATCAAAGCAAGCGGCTGGAGCATCAGTGACAGCGGCAGCATTGCAAGGATGTATTTTGAGGGCCTTGCAAAGCATTATAAGTTTTCGCTCGATACACCGATTGAGGAGCTGCCCAAGAAGATTATAGATATTCTTCTCTACGGCACAAACGGCGAAAAAATAACGATGGAGCGCAACACCCAGTATATGACGGGCACATACCGCTCCGATTTTGAGGGCGTTGTAAACAACCTTCAGCGCAGATATAACGAAACAAGCAGCGACCTTATGCGCGGCGAGGTCGAGCAGTATATGTCAGAACAGTCCTGCCCCGACTGTAAGGGCGCAAGGCTCAAAAAAGAGGTGCTGTGCGTTACTGTAGGCGGTATCAATATTGATGAGTTTACTCAGCTTTCGATTTCGCAAGAACTTGAGTTTATCAATAATCTTCAGCTTTCCGAGCGCGATGAAAAAATTGCAAAGCTCATTCTGCGTGAAATCCGCGAAAGGCTCAGTTTTCTTATGAGCGTCGGTCTGGAATACCTTACTCTTGCCCGATCTGCAGGCACTCTTTCGGGCGGTGAAAGCCAGCGTATACGTCTTGCAACACAGATTGGCTCTTCTCTTACAGGTGTGCTGTATATCCTCGATGAGCCGAGCATAGGTCTTCATCAGCGCGACAATTCGCGTCTTATCGAAACACTTCGACACCTGCGTGATATTGACAATACGCTTATCGTTGTTGAGCACGATGAGGAAACTATTTTAAGTGCGGATTATGTTGTTGACGTCGGTCCCGGTCCGGGTATTCACGGCGGCGAAATCGTCTGCAGCGGTACTCCCGAAGAGATAATGCAGTGCGAAGAATCCGTCACGGGTCAGTACCTGAGCGGAAAGAAGAAAATTCCCGTCCCTGACAAGAGGAGAAAGGGTAACGGTAAAAAGCTTAGGGTTTGCGGTGCGAAAGAAAATAACCTTAAAAATATCGACGTTGAGATACCTCTTGGCACGCTCACCTGTGTGACGGGTGTTTCAGGCTCGGGCAAATCATCGCTTGTCAACGAGATACTCAATAAAAAGCTTGCTGCCGAACTTAACGGTGCGCGTCGCTATGCAGGTAAGCACGATAAAATCACCGGTATAAAGTACCTTGATAAGGTAATAAATATCGATCAGTCACCAATTGGCAGAACACCGCGTTCAAACCCGGCAACATATACCGGTGTGTTTACCGATATCCGTGATCTTTTTGCCGCAACAACAGATTCGAAAATCAGAGGATACAAGCCTAACCGTTTTTCTTTCAACGTAAAGGGCGGCCGCTGTGAGGCTTGTCAGGGTGACGGTATTGTTAAAATTGAGATGAATTTCCTTGCTGATATCTATGTGCCGTGTGAGGTCTGCCACGGTGCGAGATATAACCGTGAAACCCTTGAGGTTAAATATGGCGGCAAGTCAATTTACGACGTGCTTGAAATGACGGTTGAAGAGGGTATGAATTTCTTCTCTGCCGTGCCTAAGGTCAGGCGCAAGCTCGAAACGCTTTATAATGTCGGCCTCGGATATATCAAAATCGGTCAGCCTGCAACAACGCTTTCGGGCGGTGAGGCGCAGCGTGTGAAACTTGCAACCGAGCTTGCCCGTGTTGCAACGGGTAAGACAATTTATATCCTTGATGAGCCGACAACCGGTCTGCATACCGCTGACGTGCACAGGCTTATAAACGTTTTGCAGCAGCTTGTCGACAGCGGAAACACCGTGCTTGTTATCGAGCATAATCTTGACATTATAAAAACCGCCGACCACATAATCGACCTCGGACCCGAGGGCGGTGACAAGGGCGGCGAGATTGTCGCCTGCGGCACACCCGAAGAGGTTGCCGAGTGTGAGCGCTCGTACACGGGTCAGTATCTTAAAAATATTCTGAAAAACAAATAAGCTCTATTTAAAAGGCTTGCAAAGGTATTAAACCTCTGCAAGCCTTTAGTTATCTGTTTAATTAATGTTTATCTATCGGTTTTTGCATCCTTGTGCGGTACTTTTTCAGTAACTGCGGCAATCAGCTCGTCGGCAGAGATTATCTCGATATTATCGCTGAGATTCTGCACGAAATACCTGAGACTTGCAGGGCTGACTGTCCACGGATGAACGTTAATTACCGTATAGCCGTTTATTGAGTTGATATCGGCAGGGTAGGTGTTGATAACGTCTGCCTGCTCTTTAATCCATTCCTGAGTGACCTGTGACATATCTCCGCTCGGGTGCCAGAGCGAGTAACCCACGCTGATGAAAGGCTTGTCGTTTGCAAAGAATACTCTGCCGCGACCGCCGCCGTAGCCGTTGGTGTAGGGGTCCGGGTCAACCTGAAGTATGCCCCCCTTGATGTTGTCGTATCTTGCAAAGTACTCGAGCTTATGTGAGTAAGATGCGAACTCAAGCTCGTTATTGATTTTATCAAGCAGAGTTATTGTTGTCAGTCCGCTTTGGAGCATCGTTGCAGCTGTCAGGTCAGAGAAAGCTTCTGTTTCACCGGGTGACATCATAGAAATTCTTGCATAGCCTGCACCGGAGGGTCCTGTTATGAAAGAATCTTCAGGGTCTTTGTTGGCAAGAGCTTTTCTGACTGCGGTGGGTGAGAATGTGTTCATCTGCGGCGCAAAGGTCCAGGTCAGCGGAATATCCATATCCTCGTATGACTGCCATGTGTGGAATTCCTGATATCCGTTTGAAATCCACTGTGCGTTGTCGCCGTCACTGTAAACAATAGCGACGTAGTGCTTTGTCGGATCAAGCTCGGGTGTTGTAACTTCCTGACCAAGATTGGTTGCCTTGGTCGGAATGTTGCGCAGTAAGCTCATGTTGTAGCTGTGATCAGAGGGGATTACATAGTGACCGAAGCGTGACGCACACTGTGTGAACTTAATCTCGTACTGACACCAGCCCAAAATCATTGCAGAAGGCTCAAGGTCGCTGAAAACGATATCTCTGAAGGCTCTTGCAACGTAGTCGCTGTCTTCAACGTATGTGATGTAAATTTTCTGCTGTACTGCAAAGTCACGCAAGCCGGATGCGTATGAGTAAAGGTGAACAAGGCTGTCCTTGCGGAACTTATCTTTATGCTCTTCGTAAAAATCACGCTCGTGTGTGAAATCAAGCACTGTGGTTGACAGGTCGTGCTTCTTTTCCATGCCAAGTGCTTTTACGGTTTCTTCTACAGACACAGGCACTGCAAGCCAGCCGTAAACAGTAGTATAATTGAATGCAAGGTTAATCTGTGCGTGAGTGTTGGCGTCGGAATAAAGCACGTAGCCGTTATCTTTTATGTAAGATGCAAAACGGGGCACAAGGTTTTTCAGTGTCCAGTAGTTGCCGTTTTCATCTGTGTAGGAAAGCGTGTAGCCGTCATCTTTTAACGTCTGAAGCTCTGATTTTGAATCCATACCGTAGTTGATGAATATTTTAGCTTCAGTGCGTGAGACAAGACCCTGAAGGCTCTGTATTGCCGCGCGTTCTTCGAACGATACCTTGCCGCTTTCAACTACAATTATTTCGTTTGCAAGCGGTGCGCTGTCAAACTTGTTGATCAGTGACGGAAGTTCATCTTCATTAACGGGTTCAGTAATAATTCCCGGGATAAATGCTGATATGCCGTTTGTTATGTACATAAAGATTGCCAAAAAAAGTCCGATTGCGGATTTGAACGTTGCCATATTTAACCACCTCTAAACTTTAATTATAATAATTATAACAAAATGTTTTCTGTTGCGCAATAAGAAAATCCGCCTGAGGCAAATTTATACCTCAAGCGGATGAAGTTATGTTAATTTTGTTTATTTAACGGTATCTTTAACTGAAATAAGACCGTTGAATACACCGACATAAAGTGTGTCGTTGGGACCGATTGTGATCGGACCGTAGCTGTTGTTCCAGTTTCTGCCGACGCCTGTGAATACCTTGAATACGGTTTCGCCGGTGTCAAAGTCAACAGCAGTGAGATACCATGCAACTTTGTTAGCGGGGATGCCGTCGTCATCGGTATCTTCAGCATCGTCGTACTCTCTTGTGTAAAGGTAAACGAGACCGTTCTTTGTTGAAAGCTTGGGAACAACTGTGCAGGAAGCTTCCTGGCTCTCCCATGCAATGAATGCGTCTGTGCAGTCCTCGTTGAGGTCGATTCTTACAACGCCGGGCTCACTTGTCGGGTCTGTTACAAGGAAACCTGAACCTGACTCGGAGTAGTTGTTTTCAACGATGAATGAGCGGCCGTGAGCGATAAGGCTGTTTTCACTTACGCTCTTGCCCTTTGTGAATACGGGAACCTCAGCGATGATGTTACCGGTTTCACGCTCGTAGATACATACGTGAACCTGCTCATCAGCGTTGTCTGTGATAGCAACAACCTTCTTTATGCTGCCGTCTGAACAGGGGACGTCGAGAAGTGTGGGGGTTGTGCCGCTGCCCTGGTTGATAGCACCGGGCTTGAGTGTTGTACCGCGGTCGTAAGAAGTTCTCCATGTGTAGTAGGGAGTGCCGTCTTCCTTGATATCGAAACGGTACATTGCGTGGTCAGATACGATGTATACGCCGTCTTCTGACATACCGAATGTGTTCTGGATTTCTTCACCCTTGCCTTCAAATGTAAGCTTTGTGAAGTAAACCTTATCTGTGCCTTTTTCGATGTAGCCAACTTCACCGGGACGTGTTACAAACCAGATATTGCCCTTGTAGTCAGGCATAGCATCTGTGATGTATGAGCCTTCGGGGAGATAGCTGCTTACATCATATTCTTTTTCAACCTTCCACTCGGGTGTGCCTGTGGACTCGTCAACGTAGTAAATCTGGATTACGTTTTCTGAGTTACCGATAATCGGCTTGTCACCTTCGTAAAGGTGGCAGTAAGCGCCGCCTGAAGTATCGCTTGAGATTGAAGCGAAGTCAAATCTCTTGATAGCTTCGATTGTGGAGGGACGCTGGGGAAGACGTGTCTCTGCAAGGATCTCAAGTGTATCGGGATCGAGGAGGAGAAGGCGGAAGCCTACAACGTTACCGCTGATACACATAATTCTTCCCTGGCTGTCGAACATACATGTTGCAACAAGACCGCCGAAAACGTTAAGAGAGCGGCTCTTGACAACGGGGTTGACACCGAGGGGGCCCATGTTGTTGTA
Organism: Acutalibacteraceae bacterium; assembly: GCA_045637465.1. Lineage (GTDB taxonomy): Bacteria > Bacillota > Clostridia > Oscillospirales > Acutalibacteraceae > UBA8612. The sequence continues at coordinate 112,749 of JAZTZM010000004.1, forward strand.
ACAGCCTGTGTTGTAGGAGTTTCCGTGCATACCGTTTCTGCCCTCTTCTGCGAGGTAGGGGTTCTGCGGAACTACGATTTCGTCCATCGGGTCTGCAACTGCAACCTCACCCATAAATTTCGGGCACTTGTTTGCAGCGGCAGGCTGTGCAATTGCGCCGCCGGGGCTGAGGAACAGCATCAGAAATGCTGACAGTGCTGTGAGAACCTTCAGGAATACTTTTGATGCGAAAATTGCTTCAAGCATAATTTTGATTTCCTTTCCTATGAAATTTTCCAAATTTGCCAAAAGAATTGTAACATTCTTGTTGTCAATAGTCAATATATTTTTATCTGAAAAAGCAATGTAGTTGTTGACTTTATTGCTTAGCGATGATATTGTTGATTTAACCAAATAAAAAACGGAGGAAATTAATATGGCAAAATGGCGCGTAGGTATTATAGGTAACGGCGGCATCTGTAAAGGTGCTCATCTTGAAGAGTATCTTAATGACGACAGAGTTGAGGTTGTCGCACTTTGTGATATTATCGAGGAGAGAGCACAGTTTTTAAAAGATAATTATTTCCCGGATGCAGATGTTTACACAGATTATAAAGAGCTTCTCAAGGATGAAAGCATTGATTCTGTTGATATCTGTACACCTAACTATCTCCACTCAATAATTGCTGTTGCTGCTTTTGAGGCAGGCAAGCACGTTTTCTGCGAAAAGCCCGACGCTGTAAGCGTTGAAGAGGCACTTCGTATGGATGCAGCTGCAAAGAAGGCGGGCAAAACGCTTATGATTATGCGTAACAACCGCTTTGTTGCCGCATCAAAGTATGCTAAGAAGTATATTGACGCAGGCAAAATGGGCGAGATTTACTGCGGCCGTTGCGGCTGGCAGAGAAGACGCGGCATCCCCGGCAAGGGCGGCTGGTTCACTACAAAAGAGCAGTCTGGCGGCGGTCCGCTTATCGACCTCGGTGTTCACCTTATTGACCTTTCAATCTGGCTTATGGGCAACCCCACACCCGTTGCTGTTTCAGGTAATACATACTGTAAGTTTGCCGATAACGATTCAAGCGACTCTGTCAATTCCGATTTCGGCGACAAGATGGCAGACGGCACTTTTGACGTTGAGGACCTTGCAATGGGTATGATCCGTTTCGATAACGGCGCAGTGCTCCAGATTGAGTTCAGCTGGGCTTCAAATATCAAGAGTGAAAACCGCTTTGTTGAGCTTCGCGGTACAAAGTCAGGTCTTGAGTGGCACAATGGTGCTCTTGAGATTTTCACAGAAGAAGACGGCGAGCTTCTCGATATCGCTCCCTCAAACATCAACGAAAAGCACGGCCATATGTATAACCTCCGTCACTTCTACGATGTTGTTATCGAGGGCGCTAAACCCATCTTTGAGCCTCAGCAGGGCATTGATATGATCAAGATTCTCTGCGCAATCTACGAATCCGCAAAGACAGGCAAGGAAGTTATTCTTTAATTCGCAATTCGTATTTACGGAGAGTAAACTATGAGACTGTTTCATGTTAGCGAAGAAGAAAATATAAAAGTTTTTGAACCACGCTTACCGACAAGAGATGATTTAGATAAGAATGTAGGCTTGGTTTGGGCTGTTGATGAGGCAAGACTTCCGAATTTTATGACACCAAGGGATTGCCCACGGGTCACATATCATATTGGAAAGAATACTTGTCAGTCAGATGTTGATAGATTTTTTTCATCGCCAACAGTTTCACACGCTGTTATAATAGAGAGCAAATGGTATGAAACTATGAAGAATACCACGTTGTATATCTATGAATTTGAACCGCAAAACTTTGTTTTGCAAGATGAAGTTGCAGGTTACTATGTTTCTGAATCTACGCAGATACCTATAGCAAAGTATAGAGTAGATGATTTGTTTTTATCACTTATGAAGAGGAATGTCGAAATCAGAATAGTAGACAATTTGTGGGACATTGCAAATCGTGTGAAAGCATCAACCTTGAATTGGTCACTTTGCAGAATGGGTTTTGCACTTCCTGCCAATCATATCGAAAGTTAATTCGTTACGTAGGGGCGACCCTATGTGGTCGCCAGATAATTTAAAAGAGCACCGTTGTATCAGTTTAAGATGCAATGGTGCTTTTAATGTTTCAACAATCCTCCGTCACAGCTTCGCCGCGCCACCTTCTTTTTAAAGGAGGTTATGTTTTATTTTTACATCGCTGTAAATTGCTTTGTCAAAAGCTCCCTTTGAAGGGAGCTGTCACCGCAGGTGACTGAGGGTTGCATGTAAATATATTGACAAAAAGGAGAAATGATGATACAATAGAACAAATGTTCTATTGCGCGGAGGTTGAATTATGAAAGTTGAAAATGTATATGAAAATTGCCCGAGATTTGAAAACGAGGATTATTTGTTAAGATGCGTTGAGCCGGGGGATAGTTCAGACCTTTTGAAGGTCTATTCGGATTTAAAATCGGTTGAACTTTTTAACAGCGATAATTGCGGCGGAGATAATTTCTATTATCGGACTGAACAAAAAATGAGAGAAGTTATCGGATATTGGCATTGGGAATATGAAAGGAAGGGGTTTGTACGTTGGGCAGTTTTTGATAAATCTTCAAATGAGACGGTAGGTACAATTGAGCTTTTCAACAGAAAGGCTGATGATTATTTTACTGATTGCGGTTTGCTTAGATTGGATTTAAGAAGCGACTATGAAAAATCAGAATGTATTATTAATATTCTTTCATTAATAATTGATTCGGTATACGGAATGTTTGGTTGCGATAAAATAGCGACCAAAGCTATTGAAAAGGCAGATGAAAGAATCGAAGCGTTGAAAAAGCTTGGCTTTACGTTGAGTGATGAAAAATTGATAGGACACAACGGAGAGATCTTTTTGGATTATTATGTAAAAGAGGAAGCTTAAAAATGTTTGTGTGAACAATACCCCTTTAAGCATAATTAAACACCGCTGTATCGTGAAAGGTACAGCGGTGTTTATTGTTTTGGCGATATATGAACTTTCGTTCATACGATATATTTTGCTTTGCAAAATTCGATATGTTTTCGTTTCACTCAAAAGCGATATGCTATAAATCCCTTCGTACGCCGCAGCGTATATCGTGCCGGAGGTATATCGCGTTGTCGGAAGCAACATATCGAAAATCCCGTCAGGGATTTATATCGCTAAATTTCATCAACGATGAAATTTATTTAATAAGGCTTGAACCTGTCATCTGTGCAGGCTGCTCAAGACCCATAATCTGAAGCATTGTGGGAGCGATGTCGCAGAGCTTGCCGCCCTCTTTAAGCTCGCAGTCGTAGCCGACTACGCAGAAGGGGACAGGGTAAGTTGTGTGAGCGGTGAAGGGTGAGCCGTCATCCTCATACATTTTGTCTGCGTTACCGTGGTCTGCAGTGATGAGCACTATGCCGCCCTTAGCCATAACAGCGTCAACAACCTTGCCGACACATTCGTCAACAGCCTCAACAGCTGCAACGGCAGCGTCGAAAATACCTGTGTGACCGACCATATCGCAGTTAGCGAAGTTGAGCATAATTGCATCGTATTTGTCTTCTTCAACTGCTGCAACAACCTTGTCAGCTACGATGTATGCGCTCATTTCAGGCTGCATATCATAGGTTGCAACGTTGGGAGAGTCTGTAAGGCTTCTGTCTTCGCCCTCGTAAACGGTCTCTTCACCACCGTTGAGGAAGAATGTAACGTGAGCATACTTTGTGTACTCTGCAATACGAAGCTGCTTCATACCTGCGTTGCTGATTACTTCACCGAGAGGCATTGTGATGCGCTCGGGCTTGTAAGCAACCTCAACGTTGGGCATTGTCTCGTCATACTGAGTCATGCAGATGTAGCAAAGGTCAAGCATCTCGTCACGCTTGAAGCCGTCAAAATCAGCGTCAACAAATGCGCGTGTGATTTCTCTTGCTCTGTCGGGACGGAAGTTGAAGAAGATTACGCTGTCGCCGCTCTTGACTGCTTCAGCCTTCTCGTTTACACAGGGTACGATGAATTCGTCTGTTACACCGTCAGCATAGGACTGCTCCATCATTTCCTTTGCGCAGGTGAATTTGGGAGCGTCGAGTGCTGTCATTGCACGGTATGCCTTCTCAACACGGTCCCACTTCTTCTCTCTGTCCATAACGTAGTATCTGCCCATTACGGAAGCGATTGTACCTGTGCCGATTTCGCCACACTTCTTGTAAAGCTCAACAAGGAAATCCTTGCCGCTTGTGGGCGGTACGTCACGGCCGTCCATAAAGCAGTGAACGAAAACCTTTTCAAGACCGTTGCGCTTTGCAAGCTCGAGAAGAGCGTAAAGGTGTGTGTTGTGGCTGTGAACACCGCCGTCGGATACAAGACCCATGAGGTGGAGTGCAGAGCCGTTTTTCTTGCAGTTTTCAATTGCCTTTGTGAATTCAGCATTTGTGAAGAAATCACCGTCGGAGATTGACTTGGAAATTCTTGTAAGCTCCTGGTAAACAACACGGCCTGCACCGATGTTTGTGTGACCGACTTCGCTGTTACCCATCTGACCGTCGGGAAGACCTACATCAAGACCCGATGCACCGATGTATGTGAGGGGATAGTTTGCAAAAAGGCTGTCAAGATTGGGAGTCTTTGCGGAAACGATAGCGTTGCCGTAGTCGCTCGGGTTCTTGCCGAAGCCGTCCATAATGCAAAGAAGAATAGGCTTTTTCATATCTGATAACCTCTTATAATCGAAATTATTTGCTTGCTGCCTTAACGATTGCTGCGAAATCTGCAGCCTTGAGTGATGCACCGCCGATGAGACCGCCGTCAACATCGTACTGAGCAAGAAGCTCGTCTGCGTTGCCTGCATTCATGCTGCCGCCGTACTGAACAACAATCTTGTCAGCAGCTGCCTTGCCGTAGAGCTCACCGATGAGCGCACGGATTGCGCCGTTAACCTCGTTTGCCTGCTCAGCTGTAGCTGTGAGACCTGTGCCGATTGCCCAGACAGGCTCGTAAGCGATGATGATGTTGTCAAGCTCAGCCTCTGTTACGCCGAGAAGAGCAACCTTAGTCTGCATACGTACGATTTCCATTGTGATGTTCTGCTCACGCTCTTCCTTGAGCTCGCCAACGCAAAGGATAACCTTAAGACCGTTATCAAGAGCAGCTCTTACGCGCTTCTGAACTGTAACGTCTGTTTCACCGAAGTACTGTCTGCGCTCGCTGTGACCGATAACAACGTACTCAACGCCGATAGCCTTGAGCATGGGAGCAGAAACTTCGCCTGTGAATGCGCCGCTCTCTGCCCAGTGGCAGTTTTCAGCACGGATTTTGATGTTGGAGGCCTTAGCTGCTTCCATAGCTGCAAAGAGGTCGATATAGGGAACGCAAGCAACAACGTCGCAATCTGCATCTGCAACGAGGGGCTTGATCTCGTTGATGAGAGCTGTTGCCTCATCGGGAGTTTTGTTCATTTTCCAGTTACCTGCGATAACTACCTTGCGGAGATTCTTATCCATTGTATAAACATCCTTTCAGAATTTTAATCAATATAACATTGCCCGTGTACGTTGTTATACACGGGCAAACGATGGTTAATTATTTCTCGTTGAGAGCTGCAATGCCGGGAAGCTCTTTGCCTTCCATATACTCGAGAGAAGCGCCGCCGCCTGTGGAGATGTGGCTCATCTTGTCAGCGAAGCCGAGCTTCTGAACAGCTGCTGCGCTGTCGCCGCCGCCGATGATGGAGATTGAGCCGGACTCAGCAACTGCGTTAGCAACTGCAACTGTACCTGCTGCAAAGTTCTCCCACTCTGAAACACCCATCGGGCCGTTCCAGATAACTGTGCCTGCGCCCTTGATAGCGTTTGCGAAGAGCTCCTGAGACTTGGGACCGATGTCAAGACCCATCCAACCGTCGGGAATATCGTCGGAGTTAACAATCATAGCTTCTGTGTTGGGGTCATATTCCTTACCAACCTTGTTGTCTACGGGGATGAGGAAGTTAACGCCCTTTTCCTTAGCCTTAGCCATCATTTCGCCTGCAAGCTCAACCTTGTCAGCCTCGAGGAGTGATGTGCCGATATTGTGGCCGAGGTACTTCATGAATGTGTATGCCATACCGCCGCCGACGATAAGTGTATCAACCTTATCGAGGAGGTTTGTGATAACGCCGATCTTGTCGGAAACCTTAGCGCCGCCGAGGATTGCGACGAAGGGACGCTGGGGATTCTCAAGAGCACCGCCGATGAAAGCGATTTCCTTCTGGATGAGGTAACCGCAGACAGCGGGGATGTAGTCTGCTACACCTGTTGTGGAGGAGTGAGCTCTGTGAGCTGAACCGAAAGCATCGTTTACGAAGATGTCAGCAAGAGAAGCGAATGCCTTGCTGAGTTCGGGATCGTTCTTTGTTTCGCCCTTCTCGTAACGTACGTTTTCGAGGAGCATAACGTCACCGTCGTTGAGAGAAGCTGCAAGTGCCTGTGCGCTCTCACCGACAACGTCTGTTGCCATCTTTACTTCTTTGCCGAGGAGCTCGGAAAGACGTGCTGCTACGGGAGCAAGTGAAAACTCGGGAACAACTTCACCCTTCGGTCTGCCGAGGTGAGAGCAAAGGATAACCTTTGCGTTGTTGTCAAGGAGATACTTGATTGTGGGGAGAGAGGATACGATTCTCTTGTCGCTTGTGATAACGCCGTCCTTAAGCGGAACGTTGAAATCGCAACGTACAAGAACTCTTTTGCCGCTGACCTGAATGTCTTCAACGGTCTTTTTGTTAAGTGCACTGCTCATTTTACTGGACATCCTTTCTGGTGTATATATTACTTCTTTTGTTGATAAAATTGGGGGCGGAAGTCGCGCCTGTAATATTCTATACCAAAACTGAATTATTTTCAACATATAATTGTTGCAGTTTTTTTGGTGATAAATACAGCTTTTTGTTGATTTTGCCAAGATTTACTATTTACAAAAATTATTCCTTGACATTAACGAAAACGAGTGCATATAATAATCTATATATAAATTGACCCATTATCAGGAGGTTTATTCAATGGCAAGGGTTTATAACTTTTCAGCGGGTCCGTCAATGCTGCCGGAATCCGTTCTCAACAGAGCTGCGGCAGAAATGCTCGACTATAAGGGCAGCGGTCAGTCCGTAATGGAAATGTCCCACCGCTCAAAGGTATTTATGCAGATTGCAGCAGAAACAGAAGCTCTTTTCCGCGAGGTTCTCAATGTGCCGGATAACTACAAAGTCCTCTTCCTCCAGGGCGGCGCATCAACTCAGTTCGCAGCAATTCCCCTCAACTTTATGAACGGCAACAAGAAGGCTGACTATGTTCTCACAGGTCAGTTTGCAACAAAGTCATATAAAGAGGCTTGCAAGTACGGTGATTGCCGCGTTGTTGCAAGCTCCAAAGAGGATACATTCTCATATATTCCCAAGCTCGAAAAGTCCGATTTTGATCCTGAGGCTGACTATGTATACGTTTGCTTCAACAACACAATCTTCGGCACAACCTACAAGTACATCCCCGACACAGGTGATGTTCCGCTTATTGCTGACGTTTCATCCTGCTTCCTTTCAGAGCCTATGGATGTTACAAAATTCGGCCTTATCTTCGGCGGTGCACAGAAGAATATCGGTCCTGCAGGTCTGACTGTTGTTATCGTCCGTGAGGATCTTCTCGGCAACGCAAGAGATTACACTCCCTCAATGCTCAACTACAAAGAGATGGCTGACAACGATTCAATGTACAACACACCTCCTTGCTACTCAATCTACATCTGCAAGCTTGTGCTTGAGTGGATCAAGAGCATCGGCGGTCTTGAGGCAATGAAAGAGCGCAACGCTGCAAAGGCAAAGCTTCTTTACGATTTCCTCGATTCAAGCAAACTTTTCAAGAACGGTGTCAACAAAGAAGACCGTTCGATGATGAACGTCACATTCGTTACAGGCAGCGAAGAGCTCGATGCAAAGTTTGTCAAAGAGGCAACAGAGGCAGGTCTTGTCAACCTCAAGGGTCACCGCTCTGTCGGCGGTATGCGCGCTTCTATCTACAACGCTATGCCCTATGAGGGTGTTGAGAAGCTTGTAGAGTTTATGGCACAGTTCGAAAAAGATAACGCATAAAAGGTGATTAAAATGTATAATATTCTTACTCTCAACAAAATCGCAGCCTGCGGCACAGACAGACTCGGTGCCGACTACAAGGTTGCTGATGATGTTCAGGCTCCCGATGCGATAATGGTTCGCTCCGCAGCAATGCACGATATGGAGTTTGACGCAAACACGGTTGCTGTTGCACGTGCAGGTGCAGGTGTCAATAACATTCCGCTTGATAAGTGCACAGAAAAGGGCATTGTTGTTTTCAACACACCCGGTGCTAACGCAAACGCAGTTAAAGAGCTTGTGCTCTGCGGTCTTTTCCTCTCTTCAAGAAGAATCCCCGCAGCTATCGATTGGTGCAAGACTCTCAAAGGCGAGGGTGCAAACGTATCCAAGCTCGTAGAAAAAGGAAAGTCACAGTTTGTCGGCCCCGAAATTATGGGCAAGACACTCGGTGTTATCGGCCTTGGTGCAATCGGTGCAAAGGTTGCTAACGCAGCTGTTGCTCTCGGTATGGACGTTGTCGGTTATGATGCATTCCTCAGCGATGCAGCCGCAGCAGCTCTCGCACCTGAGGTTAAGGTTGTTTCAAGCCTTGACGAGGTTTACGCAGCATCTGATTATATTTCACTTCACCTTCCTTGTAACGACAGCACAAGAGGTATGATCAATGCCGATACGTTTGCAAAGATGAAGGACAGCGTACGCATCCTCAACTTCGCACGCGGTGAGCTTGTTGATAACGCAGCTGTTATCGAGGCGCTCGCAAGCGGCAAGTGTGCTGCTTACGTTACCGATTTCCCGACTGATGAGCAGATCGGTGTTGACGGTGTTGTTGCAATGCCTCACCTCGGTGCTTCAACTCCCGAGTCGGAGGATAACTGTGCGGTTATGGCAGCTGACGAAATCAAGGCATACCTTGAAAAGGGTGAGATTGTCAACTCTGTTAACGTGCCTGCAATGCGTCTTGCAGCACCCAACGGCAAGAGAGTCTGCGTAATCCACGCAGAGAGCGCTTTTGCTGACGTTGTTGCCGCTATGGAAGGCAACACAGCAAACGTCAACACAGCTTCGCGCAAGGGCGTTTCCTACACTGTTGCAGATATGAACTGCGACTGCGTTGCAGAAAAGCTCAATGCTGTTGAGGGCGTTTACAGAGTCAGAGTTATCGGCTGATTAAAATAGTTGTATATAATAAGTAAGCTCACTATCTTTTCAGATAGTGAGCTTTTTGTTTTTATACAATTTCAAGTGAGTTTTCGGTTTCTTTTATTTCAAAAAACGCAGGGCGTTCATCGGGCTGTCCGTTGGGTCTGTGAAGAGACAGCATAAGCTTACCTTCGAGGCTTGTGAATATCATTCCGTGTCCGCCATCCTTGTCAAAAAGTGTCGGCAGATGTGACCAGTTGCCGCTGATTTTGCCGTTGTCGGAGGCTGCAACGCACTGCAGATATCCGTTAAAGCAGGTGGACCATATCATAAGCAGCTTGCCGTCAGCTTTTTTGTAAAGGAACGGTCCGTCTGTAACGTTATGGTCCTTTTCGGTGGCTTCACGCTTGAGGAATGAGCTTGCCTTAAATATCTCAACAGGTTCGGTAACAGCTTCCTTCAGGTCGGGTGAAAGCTGCATATAGTTTATTGTGCCGTCGAGAATCTGTGTGTGCTCGTGGCAGAATACACAGTAGGGGATACCGTCTTCAACATAGAGCGTACCGTCGAGACATTCCCACTCAAACGGTGTTATTGCCTTGCCTGTGAGCGGCTTGAATTCCCCCTCAGGCTTGTCGCTGACGAGAATGTATGTGCCTCTGAGTCCGTTTTCTTTTGTGAATGTCACAAACATATAGAATTTGTCGCCGAAGCTGTGTACCTCGGGTGCCCAGTTGACCTCACGGTTAAGTCCGTACTTGTTGCTGTCGAGCACTTCAACAGGGTCTGACCAGTTTTCAAGGTCTGTGCCGATATAGACATCAACACCGCCTACACCTTGACCAAAATTTTTGCCTCTTGTGCCGTACATATAATATTTTTCATTATGTACCAGTATAAACGGGTCACGGATGTGAATATCGCAGTTTTTCATACTCAGTTCTCCTTTGTCAGCCATTCGTGCTCAGGTGCATAAAATCTTGTTGTCTTATACCACGGGTCATTTTCAAGATGGCGTATCATCCATACGTAGCACATTTCATAGCCGGGTGCAACAACCTGCTGGTGGTCATTACCGTCTGTGATGAATGAAGCCGAGCCGTGTGTGCTCTTATATACGTTGTCACCTATGAAGCAGGCGCCGAAGCCTTGCGGCTTATCAAACTGATAGTAATATACTTCAGGTTGCGGATGGTGGTGCGGAGGATAGCTCGACCATTTTCCGGGCTGATTGAAAACCTCGCCGAGTACCATGTTTGAATAGGGAGCATTGTCGTAATCAAACAGTGTTGAGCAGATTCTGTGTCCCGTGCCGCCCCATTGACCTTTGCCGAACTCCTGATAAAGGCACATATCGGGTGTGTAGAAAACAGGCTCAAAATCACGCTCGTTATCTGTCTGCTGAATAAGTATCTCTGTGCCTTCTTCAGCCGTAATGCTTACCTTTGTGTTTCTCGGCACATGAAGGCAGTAAGGTGTTTTTTCAAAAGGATCGCGGCGTGACATTTGTTCAGTCCTGCTGTTCCATGATATTTCTGCGTTACCTCTCTGAATCAGGAATGCTGTTTCACATTCATTGTCAAGCACTTCAAAAGTTTCGTTCTCTTTAAATCTCTTGACTCTGATAGTCATAAGCATTTCTGCGTTTTTGCCACCCATTTCGCAAAGGGTAAGTATGCCGTCTGAGTTGAATTCGGGATAGTCAAACATATTTATTACCTCTCCTCAGAATGATATTAGTATTGAAAGTATAATAAATTATATCACGTATATATTAAAATTTCAAACATATTGAAAATCAAAGATAATTTTGATAAAATATTTTCGGAGGTGTAAATATGGCATATCTTTTTTCACACTTTAAAGAGAAGGTTACGCCTGACGGTGAGCAGGTTTATTTTTCCGTCAGTAAAGACGGTTTGAACTGGGAGAAAGTCAATAACGGTGAGCCTGTACTCACAAGCACCATGGGTACCTGCGGTTGCCGTGATATCGAGATAATCAGGCTTCATACAGGTGGTTTTGTAATTCTTACAACCGACCTTTGCATTGCAAACATAATGGACGAAAACTATTGGGTCGACTGGAAAAAAGTCAACAGCACGGGCAGCAAATGCCTCTCTCTGTGGAGGACGAATGACCTCGTCAATTTCTCCGAGCAGGAGCTTGTGTATTTCGGCAGGGACGATTTCGGATGTCTGTGGGCACCTGAGATTTTTTTTGATGAGGCGAATGAAGAATATCTCATCCATTGGGGTTCAACCGTTGCAGAGGATAATTTCACCCATATGTCAATCTACTGCTGCACTACCAAAGACTTCAGAACTTTTTCCGAGCCGAAACTTTACTTTACCAAGGATAACGAAATACTCGATTCTCACATTGTAAAAGCAGGCGATAAATACCATCTTTTCTACAAGAATTCGGATAAACCGCCAATGAATATGCACGCAGTTTCGGATAATCTTTACGGTCCGTTTGAGCACGACGAAAGCTTTGAAAAGCTTATGTCAACCCTTGAGTCACCGGGTGCATATGAAGCACCCACTACCCTTACTCTTCCCGACGGCAGATGGTGTTTACTGATTGATTTTTTCGGTTGCGAAAAATCAAAAATGGGTTACGTGCCGTTTGTTGCGTCAGAGCCGGGGGCAAACGATTTTCAGCGTTGCGATGAGCTTTTTTCTTTCCCTTACGGCTTCAAGCACGGCGGTGTTATCGAGATAACCGATGAGGAATATGATCGCCTGAAAAAAATATAACCGCCATAAATAATTTTGATGGAGAATTAAACAGAGTCAGATTCGCTTGTGTGAAGGTCTGACTCTGTTTTTAATCGCTGTAAAGCTTGCGAACTTTACTTTGCTTCCGGGTAATGGATTTTGTGTTTTTGTCTGTTGTTAACAATCACGCAGAATCAAGGCTTTCAGGTGTGTTTTGCCAATTTGGCTTGTTTTTGGAAGAACGGTATTCCTGTAAATGAAAAATACTTTACATACGCTCGGATTTTCAGAATTGTTTGTTCCATTTATTACAGTTGACTTAAAAAAAGCTTTATGTTAAAATAACAAGCTATTAGAAGTTTTGTGTGTATATACGCACAGGCGAAAGGAAATAAAAAGAAAATGGCAAGAGACTTAATTTTACGTTCAATACCCACAGTCGCCATAAGAGGTATGGCTGTGTTTCCTGATATGCAACTGCATTTTGAGGTCAGTCGCAAACAATCCATCTCGGCTCTCAAAGCTGCAATGGCAGGCAACCGAGAGGTGTTCCTTGTTATGCAGCGAGACCTTCGAACAGAGCAGCCGACACAGCCTGAAGAGTTCTATCCGATGGGTGTTATCTGTGACGTTCAGCAGATTCTCAGCGCACCCGGCAGCGAAAACCTCCGTGTTGCGGTTGAGGGTATAAGCCGAGGCAGTGTTGTCGAAATCCAGAAGACAAGCCCCCATCTTGTGGCGCTTGTTCAGCAGCGTACAACAACACGCATCAAATCTGAAGATAAAGATTATGCTCAGGCGCTTGTGCGTGTCTGTAAGGATGATTTTCAGGATTATTCCGATTTTGTGCCCAATATGCCTACCGATTTTATTCTTGACGTACTCGCTCAGGAAGATCCCGGTGCGCTTGCTGACTTCATAGCAAGTAACACGGCGATTGATCCCGCCAAGAAACAGATTGTGCTTGCAGAGCTCAATCCGCTTCGCAGAATGGAAAAACTCTGTGCGATTCTTCGCAGTGAAACGGAAATTCTCCGCATTGAAGAGGGCATTCAGGATAAGGTGCAGGAGCAGATTGACCGCAACCAGCGCGAATACTATCTGCGTGAGCAGCTCAGGGCAATTTCAGTTGAGCTTGACGGTGAAGAGGCTGATGAGGCGGAAATATTCCGTGAGCAGATCAATGCGCTCAATATCAGCGATGAGGCGCGCAAGAAGTTGCTTCAGGAGTGTTCGCGTTTTGATAAAACGACTAAATCCTCACCCGAGGCAATGGTTATACGCACTTATCTTGAAACCTGCATTGCTCTTCCGTGGGGAGTTTATACAGAGGATTCTTTTGACCTTGCAAAGGCGAGAAAGGTGCTTGACGATGACCACTACGGTCTTGAAAAAATAAAAAACAGAATGATTGAAATGCTTGCCGTGCGCAAGCTTTCGCCCGATATCAAGGGTCAGATTATCTGCTTTGTCGGTCCTCCCGGTGTAGGTAAAACCTCCATTGCGCGTTCGGTAGCGCGTGCAATGGGCAGAAAATATGCGCGTATTTCGCTTGGCGGTGTCAGGGATGAGGCTGAAATCAGAGGCCACAGAAAGACCTATATCGGTGCAATGCCCGGCAGAATTGTAAACGCAATTACTCAGGCAGGAAGCTGTAATCCGCTTCTCTTGCTTGACGAAATAGATAAGCTCGGTGCGGACTATAAGGGTGACCCCTCGTCCGCTCTTCTTGAGGTTCTTGACGGTGAGCAGAACGATACCTTCCGTGACCACTATATCGAGCTTCCGCTTGATCTGAGCAAGGTGCTGTTTGTTACAACGGCGAACGACCGTGACAGCATTCCTCAGCCGCTGCTTGACAGAATGGAGATTATTGAACTCGGCAGCTATACTGCTCAGGAAAAATTCTGCATCGCAAAGAAACATCTTCTTCCCAAGCAGGCAAAGCGTCACGGCCTCAACGGTCGTACGCTTCGTGTAACTGATGCCGCACTTCGCGAAATTATCGACGGATATACTCGTGAAGCAGGTGTGCGTAAGCTTGAAAGAGAGCTTGCTTCTGTCTGCCGTAAGGGTGCTGTTGCCGTTGCGGAGGGTGCAAAATGCTTCAGCGTAAAGCCTGCAGACCTTGAGACTATCCTCGGTGCACGCAAATACCGCAAGGAAGATAAATTTATCAAAGACGAAATCGGTGTTGCAAGAGGTCTTGCCTGGACAGCTGTCGGCGGCGAAATGCTTGATGTTGAAGCGGCAGTGCTTGACGGTACAGGCAAGCTTGAGCTCACAGGCTCACTCGGTGACGTTATGAAGGAGTCGGCTCATGCTGCCGTCAGCTTTATCCGCAGCCGTGCCGTGCAGCTCGGTATCGAACCTGATTTCTATAAAACGAAGGATATTCACCTGCATTTTCCCGAGGGCGCAGTGCCCAAAGACGGACCTTCTGCAGGTATTACGATAACAACTGCTCTTGTTTCTGCGCTTACGGGAATACCTGTAAAATCAAGCGTTGCAATGACTGGTGAAGTAACTCTGCGTGGCAGGGTGCTTCCCATCGGCGGACTTAAAGAGAAGACAATGGCAGCTTATATCGCAGGTGCAAAACAGGTAGTTATTCCTCAGCGCAACGTTTCCGACCTTGATGAAGTTGAGAGCGTTGTAAAGGAAAATATTGAATTTGTACCTGTCAGCGATGTTATGAAAGTTCTTGAAACAGCTCTTGTCAGAATGCCGGGCGGTGAAGTGCCGCGCAAAAAGGTAAAATCTCCGGTTGAGGATAAGAATGTTGCGGTGCGCGATTTTGTACAGTGATGAGGTGAGTCGATATGAATTACAACAAAGTTCAGTTTGAGGCTGCTTTCGGTACGCTCAGACAGCTGCCGAAATCAGACAAGGCGGAGATCGCTTTTGCAGGCCGTTCAAATGTCGGCAAATCCTCTCTGCTCAATAAAATATTCAACCGCAAGTCGCTTGCCCGTGTCAGCTCTGTGCCGGGCAAAACAATCACCGTCAATTTCTATTCAGTCGGTGATGCAAGGCTTGTTGACCTTCCCGGTTACGGTTATGCAAAGGCTGCTCCCGGTGAAAAGCGTCGCTGGGCAGAGCTTATGGAAGGTTATTTCAAAACTGAGCGTGATATCCGTCTTGTTGTTCAGCTTATCGATATGCGCCATAAGCCGACTGCGGATGATATGACGATGCTCTCTTTCCTTCGCGAAATGGGTTATCCGTTTATAATTGCACTCACAAAGTGCGATAAGCTCAATAAAACTCAGTTCAACGCAAGGCTCGAATCGCTTGAAACAGAGCTTGCCGAGTATACGGATATAGTTAAAATTCCTTGCTCTTCTGTCAAGGGTGACGGCATTGAAGCTGTCAAGGCAGAGATTGAAAAGGTATGTTGAGGTAAGGTGAAAAATATGTTTGTTTCAGATTGTTTATCGGTTAACGAAAAAGGACATCTTGCAATCGGCGGTATTGATACCGTTGACCTTGCGGCACAGTACGGCACGCCGTGCTATGTTGTCGATGAGGATCAGGTAAGAGCAAACTGCCGCGCTTATGTAAAGTCCATTGAGGATAATTATGACGGCAACGGTCTTGCAATTTATGCTTCAAAGGCTTTCAACTGCAAGGCTATGTGCAAGATTGTAAATGAAGAAAAAATGGGTCTCGACGTTGTTTCGGGCGGTGAGCTTTATACTGCGCTGAGTGTCGGTTTCCCTGCAGAAAAAATATACTTCCACGGCAACAACAAAACGCTTGCAGAGCTTGATGAGGCTGTAAAAACAGGTGTCGGCAGAGTAGTTGTAGATAATATCTATGAGCTTGAAAACCTCAGCAAAGCCGCTAAAAAGCAAGGCAAGACAGTTGGTGTTCTGCTTCGAATCAAGCCCGGTATCGATGCACATACCCATTCGTTTATTATGACAGGTCAGATTGACAGCAAGTTCGGCTTTGCCCTTGAAACAGGCGAGGCGATGGACGGCGTAAAGGCTGCAATTGCGGCTGAAAATATTGAGTTCAAGGGTGTTCATTGTCATATCGGCTCACAGATTTTTGACGTTGAGCCGTTTGAGCGTGCGGCAGAGGTTATGATTGGCTTTATGGCTGATATCAAGGCTGAAACAGGTGTTGAGGTTGAAGAGCTTGACCTCGGCGGCGGCTTCGGTATCAAGTATTCAAGCGATGATAATCCGCTCGCTTACAGCGAATATATGGCAAAGGTTGCAGGCGTGCTCAAGGCAGAGTGCGTCAAGAGAGATGTAAAACAGCCGTTTATTGTTATCGAGCCGGGTCGCTCAGTTGCAGGCAGTGCAGGTATCACACTCTATACTGTCGGTGCTGTCAAGACTATACCCGATATCAGAACTTACGTTTCAATCGATGGCGGTATGGGCGATAACCCGAGATATATTCTCTACCAGTCAACCTATGAGCTTGTCTGTGCCAACAAAGCTGACAAACCCAAAGATTTTAAAATCACTCTTGCAGGCAGATGTTGCGAAAGCGGTGACCTTATTCAGGAGGATGCACTTGTTCAGCAGGTTGAGCCGGGCGATATTATGGCTGTGCTTTCAACCGGCGCGTATAACTACTCAATGTCATCCAACTACAACCGTATCCCGAAACCTCCCGTTGTTATGGTAAGCGGCGGTGAATCAAGGGTTGTTGTAAGACGCGAAACATACGAAGATATAATTGCAAAAGATATGTAAAACAAAAACCGTATCGGTCAGTCCGATACGGTTTCTTTATTATAGCTTTCTTGCTTTAATTACAATTGACAGCGGAAAATGCCCGGCTTTGAAAAATTATTAACAACTTATATCAGAATCAATCCCATCAGCAATCCGCCTGCAAAGCCTGAAATGTGCTCAAATGCGGTTGCTTTGCCTACAAGCATTCCGCCAACGGTATAAATCGCTAAAACTATCAAAGCTATTGCAGGCACGGGAGAGAAGAAAACGGTTGAGTTTTTGACGGCAAGCATTACAAATACGGCAATCAGACCATAGATTCCCGTTGATGCACCTTCACCCTCGTGGAGCTTATACACAAATGCCATATATAAACCCGATATGAATGCAGAGCCAATAAAACAGAGTGCGGTTTTGACTGCACCGAGCTGAGATTCAACAGCATATCCGACGATGAGAGTTGCGGTTATGTTTGAGATGATGTGCCACGTTCCGATGTGAAGAAGTGATGACGATACCAATCGCCACACTTGTCCCTTCTTGATTTTTTCATCAGACAGATGCAGAGCGTGATTTATGCAGCCTTTGTTGTGTCCTGTCCACAGTTTTTCTTTGAGTGTTACGTTTGCTGTTTTTGGGATTACGATGAAATTATCAAGTATATAAATCACAAGAATTATTGCGCAGAATGTGAATGTGAATATCGGCATACGGTTGCTCCTTTAAATAAATCGGGGCGGATGTTATCCGCCCTTTTTACCATTCGTATTTTGTCAGCTTGCCCTCGCATAATAATTCGGGATAATCCCATTGCCTGAGAACCTCATAAACGCCTATTGCAGCTGAGTTTGACAGATTAAGGCTTCTTGCTGCCGAATCGTTTATCATCGGTATTCTGACGCATTTTTCGGCGTTTTCTTTAAGCAATTCTTCAGGCAGACCCTTTGTCTCTTTCCCGAATACGAGATAAGTGTTGTCGGGGTAGGTGACGTCGGTGTGTCTGTGTGTGGCTTTTGTTGAAAAATAGAAAAAGTTTCCGCCTTGGTTTTTCTCAAAAAAATCAGCCGTGTCTTTGTAATATGTTATGTCAAGCAAGTGCCAGTAATCGAGCCCAGCACGTTTTAATTTTTTGTCGTCAACCCTGAATCCCATCGGTTCAACAAGGTGAAGCCTTGCGCCCGTAGCGGCGCAGGTGCGTGCGATATTACCTGTGTTCTGCGGAATTTCAGGCTCTATGAGTACTATGTTGAGTGTCTTTTTATTCATAAAGTCCGAGCTCCTTGATAAGTTTGGGAAGTTCGCCTTCAAACGCTACGCCGTAGCGCACGTCGGGTGTGTGCCTGAGTGTGCGCTCAATGCATCCGCAGGTGAATTTTGTGGCGATTTCTGCCGCTTTTGTAAGGCTTTTTCCGCACATAAGCGCACCGCAGAGTGAGCTTGCAAAAACATCTCCCGTGCCGTGATAAACACCCTCAAGTCGGGGCATCATAACGTAGTCGATTCTGCCGTTGTCAAAGCAGGCGCAGCCGAGGGTTTCGCTGTCAAAACAAACGCCTGTGAGAACAATTTTTTTCGGACCGAGAGCGGCAAGCTTATGCAGCATATTTTCCACATATTCTTTGGTGTACGGTCCTTCTTTATATTCTTCTCCGGTCATAAATGCGGCTTCGGTGAAATTCGGCACGATAATGTCTGCAAGTGAGCACAGCTCTGCCATTTTTACGGCAAAATCCATATCGAAAAGTGCATACATTTTTCCGTGGTCAGCCATTGCCGGGTCACAGATGAAAAAGTTGTTTTCAGTCTTGAAATCCTTTACGATTTTTTTGACTATTTCAATCTGCTCAAATGAGCCGAGATAGCCTGTATATATAGCATCAAAGCCGATTTCAATGCCTTTCCAGTGTTGAGCCATAGGCATCATATCGTCGGTCAGGTCGCGCCACGTGTAACCGGTGAAACCGCCGGTGTGGGTTGAAAGTACAGCTGTCGGCATAACGGTTGTTTCAATGCCGCAGGCAGAGATTACGGGCAATGCAACCGTAAGCGAGCATTTGCCGAAGCCTGATATATCGTGTATTGCGAGAGCGCGGTTTATTCTATCCATTTACAACCACCGTCTGTTCAAAAAATTACCAAAACATTATATCACAAACGTTCGGGTGATATCAACTGTTTCTTCCATTAACTTCAGCCGATTTTAATGCTTCTTGCGGCAAAAATAATAACAACTTGAATTTGTGAGGTGATAATGTGAAATCAACAGTGTCAAAGGTTGCTATCGGAATGGCTGTGGGCGGTGCCGCTGCGGCTATCGGTTCGGCGATGATGACTCCGTCAATGCGAAAGCAGACCAGAAAAAATATGAATAAAGCAATGAAAACTTTCGGAACAATGATGGACTGTGTAGAGAGTCTGATGAAATAACTTTTCAAATGTCGATAACTGTGTTATTATTTATTCAGCAGCGGCTTATATGCCGCTGAACATAAAACGGAGGATTATAGTCAATGAAAAAAGCGGTCTCAGCTTTATTTTGTGTTACTGTTCTTGCTCTTGCGGCAATTGTTATTGTGAAGAACAAAACTGAGGTTCCCGACGCAGCGGAAACGACAGCACAGGAGCAGGTTGATATTCGTCAAACGGTTACAGTTGCTCCTTCTCAGTCTCCTGCGACAAAGCTTACGCAGACTCAGGCTGATGAAACAAATTCAGCATCCCTCAGCGAATATAAAAATCCCGTTTTCAGGGCAAAAAACATTACGGGTGCGTATTCTGCAGCTGCAGGAACTTATACAGGCTATCAGCCGCTTGCTCCTGTCAACTTCAGCGTCAATGATCCGTCAAATACAAGAGGGCTTTCAACCTCTGTCAGAAACCACAGCTTCGGAGTTGCAAAGGATTCAAAGCCGCATCAGATAAGTGTCGATTCGCAGAAATATTTTGACAGCAAATCGTTCAACGCGATAACCTATGATGCAAAATCAGCAGAAAAAGTGCTGTATCTCACATTCGATTGCGGCTATGAAAACGGCTATACTTTTGATGTTCTTGATACACTCAAAGAGAAGAATGTCAGCGCGACTTTCTTCTGTACGCTTGACCATATCAAAGCAGAGCCTGAGCTTATTGCACGGATGATAAAAGAGGGTCACATCGTAGGTAATCACTCGACAAAGCACCCTAATTTCAGTAAAATAGACCGCACGAGAATGGCGGAAGAAATACAGACGTTAGAGAATCATCTGCGCTCTGAATTCGGCTATTCTTCACCGTATTTCCGCTTTCCTGAAGGTGTGTATACCGACAGCGCACTTGATCTTGTACAGTCGCTCGGATACAAGACCGTTTTCTGGTCGCTTGCCTATTCCGATTGGGATACGTCTGCCCAGAAGGGTGCCGATTACGCATACCAAAAGGTTACTTCCAGACTTCATCCCGGTGCGATTATTCTGCTCCATTCCGTCTCGGCGGATAATGCCGCGGCACTTGGCGATATCATCGATTATGCTTTGTCGCAGGGGTATGTCTTTAAACCGCTTACAGCTTTGCCACAATAACCGAATTTATAACAGAAGGGCAGGTCGCGAGACTTGCCTTTTGTTTTATTGCATAATTTTTGTTGACTTATATAAAAAAATGAAGTAAAATAAACTCGAATATATGCAAAAGTGGGTGTTTTTTTATGATAAAAGTAGTAGTATACAATGAGTATGTTCATGAGCTTGAGGATGAGAGCATTGCTGCCGTATATCCCAAAGGTATTCAGGGCTGCATTGCAGACTTTCTCGGCGCAAATGACGATATCAGTGTCAAAACAGTAACTCTCGGTACGGTTGAAGAAATCACAAAAGAACTTCTCGAAGAAACCGATGTGCTTATCTGGTGGGGACACTGTGCGCACGAAAAAGTACCCGATGAAATTTCAGAGCTTGTTTACAATCAGGTAATGTGCGGCATGGGCTTTATCGCTCTTCATTCTGCTCATTTCTCAAAGCCTTTCCGCAGACTTATGGGCACAACCTGCTCACTCTGCTGGCGTGACGCTGACAGAGAGCGTGTGTGGAACATTATGCCCTCACACCCGATTGCACAGGGTATAGGCGATTATTTTGAAATTCCCGCAGAAGAAATGTACGGTGAGCGTTTCGATATTCCCACACCCGATGAGCTTATTTTCCTTGGTTGGTTCAGGGGCGGCGAAGTTTTCCGCTCAGGCTGTTGCTGGAACAAAGGTCTTGGCAAGGTTTTCTATTTCCAGCCCGGTCACGAGAGCAATCCCACATACTATATTCCCGAGGTGCAGCGTATAATCACCAATGCTGTGCGTTGGGCTGCTCCGATTTACCGTCAGTCCTCAATCGAGTGTCCCTGTGTTCCTTCTCTTGAAGATAAATTTGCCTGAAAAGCAATAACCAAGAGGTGTAAGATTTGAAAAGAGTATCATTGCTTATGGTCTTGCTGACGGTTTTGTCAGTATGCCTTTTCGGATGTGATAACCGCAACGGCGGTTCTGAACCTGTAAGCACAACCCTTTCGTTCAATGAAAAAGCTTCATATTATGACAATCTGGCTTATGCCGGCGAAGTCGAAAGTGTTGAGGCAACCGATCCCAGCGCTCTCTACAGAGTTACCGGAAGCCGTATGCTTCTCAATTCTGAGGTTTATGATGCGATTATTGATACGTTCAACAGGACATATCCGAACATATATTATAAATATGGCAAAGAGTATTATGAACCTATCATAACTATTAATTTTGATCCGACTTATCTTCGTGATGACCCTGCGAACGTTGTCGGAAACACGATAAACATAAATATTCAGTGGTTTAACAATAATCCGGATAAAGCCGGTGTTATAACTTACTATATTGCAAGCACAGTTCTTGATTATAACTCCTCTGCACCGGAATGGGTAAAAAGCTCTGTCAATTATTATATTGCGGCAGAATTCGAGACAATGGGATATGATTTTTCAGGTGCATATCGCGGCGGAAGCTATGAGGAAGGCGGCAAAGCAGGCGCCGATTTCCTGTATTGGATAAAGTTCAAATACAATGTTGATATTGTTAACAAAATCAACAAAGTTCTTATTTCGGCCGAGTGGCTCGAAGATGATTTCTGGGTTGAGCAAACCGGAAGAACGCTTGATTTTCTTTGGAGAGAATACAGGACGTAATGCGTATGAAAGACATTGATGTTTTTGAAAAGTACACGGATGCTTCATTTCCTCGGCTTATGAAGCTCGAGCACCATTTGTGGCGTGATGAATATCCGTGTTTCATTGCTTGCAGAGCAGGCGTTTGTGCCGTAAAGAACAAGGGTATCATTGTGCGCTTTGAAGCGGATGAGCCTTGCCCCAGAGCAGTTTTTGAAAATCGCGACGATCCTGTTTACAACGACAGCTGTGTGGAGTTTTTCTTTCAGCCGTTCGCTGATGACGAAAGATATGTTAACTTTGAAATTAACCCCAAAGGCGCATTTTTGTGTGCTGTCGGCAAAGGCAGAGCGGACAGATCTTTCCTTAGCGGGCTTAGCGGTTGCGATCCCATTGTAAATACAACTATCGGCCCCAACGGCTGGAGTGCAGAGCTTTTTATACCGGAGCAGCTTATCAGCGACGTGTTCGGTAAAAGTTTTTCTGTTGTCGGTACAGACTATATACGAGCAAACTTTTATAAGTGCGGTGACTTGACTGAGCAACCACACTATTCTTCGCTTTTCCCTGTGAAAACGCAAACACCTGATTTTCACAGACCGGAGTATTTCCAAAAAATATTTTTCAGTAATGAAGGGATTTTTCAATTATGATTACAAACCTTTTTGACATTGAAGAGATAAAAGCCAATTATAAATTCAAAGGCGAATATTACGATTTCAAGACTCTGAATCAGGGTCATATAAACAACACTTATCTTCTTATGTTTGATTTTGACGGCACGGAAAAATGCTATATTCTTCAGCAGATCAATACAGCTGTTTTCAAGGATCCCGATGTTCTTATGAAAAATTACGTCGGTGTTACCGAGTTTGTCCGAAATAAGGTTATTCAGGCGGGCGGAAATCCGAAGAGAGAATCAATCAAGGTTTACAAAACAGTAGACGGAAAGCCGTATTATCTTGATAAAAACGGCAGATATTGGCGCGTTATTAACTATGTAATCAACACTGTCAGCTATGATTTCCCCGACAACCCGGACATATGCCGAAAAGCGGGCAAAACTTTCGGTAATTTCCAGAAATTGCTGGCTGATTATCCTGCCGAAACCCTTGCTGAAACCATACCCAATTTCCATAACACAGTGTCGCGTTATGCCGATTTTGAAGCAGCTTTAAAGGCTGATAAGGTAGGTAGAGCTGCAAGTGTTCAGAAGGAAATCGAGTTTGTAATCAACAGAAAGAAAGATTGTTCGGTGCTGCTCGACCTTATGGAAAAAGGCGAGCTTCCCATTCGCGTAACTCATAACGATACAAAGCTCAATAATGTTCTTTTTGACAAAAAGTCAGGTGAAGGTATCTGCGTTGTTGATCTTGATACTGTTATGCCCGGTCTTTCGCTTTATGATTTTGGTGACAGTCTCCGTTTTGCAGGCAACACAGCTGATGAGGATGAAAAAGACCTTTCAAAAGTTAAATTCAATATGGATTTCTACCGAGCTTATACAGAAGGTTACCTCTCTGCCGCAGGTGACAGCCTGAGCGAAACAGAGGTTTATTATCTTCCCTTCTCATGTAAGGTTATGACTCTCGAGTGCGGCATACGTTTCCTTACCGACTACCTCAACGGCGACGTTTATTTCCGAATCAGCCGTCCTGAGCATAATCTTGACCGTTGCAGAACACAGTTAAAACTTGTTGAGGAGATTGAGAATCTTTACCTCGAAATGCTTGCTGCAACACAGTCAATCTATACAAATCTCAAATAAATACGAAAGGGGAGCCGACAGTGAAAAAGAAGCTGTTGATAGCCCTTCCTGCCTGCGTTGCGGCGTTGGTTCTGCTGGCTTTTCTGCTCTTTTTCAAGGGCGGGGATATGCTTACTCTGCCTCAGAGGATTTCGGTTGACCGTTTTCTTTCGGTAAATCCTTTTTTTGACGAAGAAACCGGCGAACAGACTGCTTTTGTCCACGTTGCAACCGCAAACAACAGTCTGTCTACAAAGAAAAATTCCTTTCTGTGGTTTCTGAATAAATATGAAAGTTCAGCCTCGTATATCGAGCTGGATGTAGCGTTCAACAATGATAAGGTTCCGTGTCTTGCTGACTCGTATGAGGAGGCAAATGAGGACTCGGTTACCCTTGAACGCATACTTATTCACCTTGAAGAAAATCAGGATTCGGATACGGGTTTTGTGATAAATCTGAGTGAATATTCGTATCTTGATTCGCTTTCCGCTGCAATCGGCAGGGCTGATATGCAAAGTCGTACCGTGATTACGGGAGTCAATGAAAATTCGTTGATTTTTGTCAAAAACCACCTGCCGGAAATACCGGTGCTCTGTGACTATAATTCCGACACAAAAAGTACACTCGAGGAGCTCAAAGAGCATGGAGCAGACGGAATAATCTGTTGCCCCGATAAGCTCTCGAAATCGCTTGTCAGAAAGGCGGAGACGCTTGGACTTCAAATTTGGGTAAGGTGTGAAAATGAATTTTATGGCACCGTAAAGGCGCTTAATTACTGCGTTGACGGTATCGTTTCAACCGAGCCGGAAGTGGCTTGTATGATACGTGATTCCTGGGGCGAAAATATTATCAATGACGTCAAAGGTGTCAAAGACAGTTACGACATAAAATAGAAAAATATCATATCGAAGCAGCATATCTTGTGGTATGCTGCTTTTTCTTCTGTGGAAAATTAACATAAAAAAGCACTAAATTTCTACAAATACTACAAAATTTTATTTTATCTGTATTTAAGAAATGATTTTGTTGACATTTTTGTTACGCAGTGATAAAATTTCATTGTGTATATCTGTCTATATATTTTTAAGTATTATAATATAGAATAAATTTATGTGAAAGTAAGGGGTAAGGCAAATGGATGACAACAAGCAGCTTGCCGTTGAGCAGGAGAGTGCGCAGCCCGTTAAGAAGGGCGGCAGACGTCAGCGTGCGATGGAGCTTATGTTTGAGCCTATTTTCGATACGCACCTCAATATGGCACTTGATTATGAGGCAACCGTCCGTATTCTTGACCCCAAGATGGGTGTTATGCTTCCTGAGTATTATGTGCCCGTTGCAGAGAAAAGCAATCGCATCTGCGAAATCAACCGCTGGGCAATTGAAGAAGGTTGCGAGGTTCTCAACAGAGCCGAGGCAAGAGACGCAAGCATCAACAGCCTGATAATGAATATCTCGGTCAGATACCTCTCGAAGCCCTACTTCGCAACACAGGTCAAGAAAATTCTCGAAAAGCACGAGGTTGAGCCTGATAAATTCTGCTTCAACATCACTGAAAACATCTACGAGGCGGTAAGTGCTCAGGTTCTCAAAAACATCCGCGAGCTTCGCGATTTCGGCTTCCTCTTCTCAATTGACGATGTCGGTGTTGAATATACCTCAATGTCAAACCTCTCACAGTACGAGGTTGATTATATCGGAATCAACCGCAAGCTTGTTGAACCGATTCAGCCGGATCTTTACGAGGATGAAGATAAACCGAGAATAGTGGTTCAGGGTCTTATCGATTTTGCCAAGAAGCTCGGTGCCAAAACAATGGTCGGCGGTATCGATACCGAGGCAAAGTCACTCCTCATCGCAAAGATGGGTGCTGACCGTATGCACGGCAAATTCTACTGCACAGACCTCTGGGAAGAAAAAAAGATTAAGTAAACCTACACATAAATCTCACAAAGAATCGGAGATGATTTGAGTTGGCAAGAAAAAAGAAAGCGGCGGCACCTGAAGCAGCACAGCCTACCGGCGGATTTGTTGCGGGCGCAACCGGCTCATACATACCGGCGCTTGACGACCCGATGGGCAAGTACGATGTCAATACGTCAGCCGAAAAGGTCTACAAGCGCAACTGGTTACTCAGGATAGTAGCCATCATCGTCGGTGTGCTGTTACTTCTGTTTGGCATAGGCTTCGGCTGTGTCACTGTTATGAATCACGGTGGTCGTTTCACGGTCAGTATGACTCATAACAGCTACGGTATACAGCTGTCCGACACACCAACGTTTGATTCGCCCACTCTTCAGCTTTACGGCGAACCTATCGAAAACCTCGACAACATCACAAAGGACTGGATTCTCAATACAGATGGCAGGCTCGGCTCAAAGGCTCCTGTTTACAGGTCCTATGAAGAGTTTGAAAAGGTCTTCGGCTCACACAACGCCTACTTCCCGTCTGAAGGCGAGGAAAACGGCAAAGGCGCCTATTTTGCGTATACGTTCTTCGTTCGTAACGGCGGAGAGGATGCAAAGGGCGACGACGCAACGGTTGATTACATGACAAGCCTCAAAATCACATCGGTCAACAGAGCTGTTGACGATGCCGGCGCAAGAAAATATGCTGCCGATGAAGCGATGCGAGTCATGGTATTCATAAACGGCAAGCCTACGGTTTATGCAAAGCCGCAGCTTGGCACAAAAGACGCAAAAGAAATTTTTGCTGCAGATCAAAACTTCCTTTCCGACACAACGGTTATGGAATATGTACGCAGCGATTTCGAGGTAGATGCGGTTGACCGATATACGGTCGTCATCTGGCTCGAAGGCAACGATCCCGAATGTGTTAACGAGATTATGGCGAGCGAAGTTAAACTCAAAATGGAGTTTAACGTACTTGAAGAACTTGATACCGAGTGAGTTGGGGGAGACTTAACAAGGTATTCACTTCAAAAGTAAGCACACCATACATCCGCAAACACTTTACGGATATAAACAGTGTTGAAAAACACAATCTCTAAAATGGAGGCAATAAACATGAAAAAACGTTCACTCGTGGCAGCACTTGCGATGCTTGTAGTGTCCGCAATTGTTCTCACATCATCAACCTACGCATGGTTCGCAACATCATCAGCAGCAGCTGTTGATAAGTTCAGCGCAACTGTCACAAACAACAGCGGTTCTCTTACTGTCCAGGCTGTCAACAACGGCACACCCGGCGCTAAGAAGACAACTCTTACATCTGCAGACTTCACAGGTCTTACAGATGTCCTTCAGCCCGTTTCTCTCTACATCGACGGTGGTGTAAATGTTAACAAGGTTGCTTATGATGCAGCTAAGTTTGACACATTCACAGCAGCAACAAAGAACGCAGAGTATCTCTACTATGAGTTCAATGCTGAGTACATCAACGGTGGCGAGGCAGGTGCAACAGTTAAGATGACTCCCACATTCGCAACTGAGGCTCAGTTCTGCTACGGTCTCCTCGAAGTAACCTTCGGTGGTGAAACAAAATACTACTTCTACGATACAGCAGCTGGCAGCTATGTTCCTGTTAAGGCTCTCTCCAACGGCGAAGTTAAGGATACCAACGGCAACAACATCATCGATGATGCTGACGAAGGCTATTCAGCAGCTGACATGGCAGCTAACGTTGCAACTGCAGCTACATCTTCTGTAAGCGGCGATGCTATCGATCTCTTTGCTGCTCCCGCTGGCGAAACAAGCACAGCTAACATCAAGGTTTACGTATGGGCAGAAGGCCAGGACGCTGAGTGTTCCGGTATCGTTAACTCTGCTGCATCAGGCTTCAACTTCACACTCGCTGTAGCATAAGTTAAAGT
The DNA here is from genome assembly GCA_045637465.1 of Acutalibacteraceae bacterium. GTDB lineage: Bacteria > Bacillota > Clostridia > Oscillospirales > Acutalibacteraceae > UBA8612. Next base: position 140,148 of record JAZTZM010000004.1, read on the forward strand.
TTGATACTTAAGGTTTAAACCTGAATTTATCCGGGTCAGGGATGACCTGACCCGGAGTCACCCCCAGTATTCTCCCCCAAGGTAGGGGCGGCGCTAAGCTGCCCTACTACAAGTGATTTAGCTAAAGCACAAAAAAGCAGGGCTGTTTAACACAGCTCCTACACCTGTCGTCCGGCCCGTTGTGCCGGGTCGGACGATTCGGTGGCTCTATGCAGAAAAACTGCTGATTTATATATTGAATGTTTATAATATATTTCAATGTATAACTGAGCTGTTTTTCAAAAAAAAAATAAACACAAAACGTGAGGTTATGTAAATGAAGAAAGTAGGACATATTCTTTCAAACGTATTGGTTGCCTTGATTCTTGTCTTCTCAATCGTTATGACGGTTGCGGTTCTTTCGACAACCAAGAGTGATTCGGGTCTGCCGAATCTTTTCGGCAAGGCAATCTTCAACGTAGAGACAGATTCAATGCTTAGTGAACAGGGCTTTGATGCAGGCTCACTTATCGTTGTTGACCTTGTTGATCACGAAAATGATGACGAAAAAGTATACAAAGTCGGCGATGTTGTGACCTTCTGGCGTTACTATGAGGATCAGAAATATCTTGAAACCCATAGAATTGTTGAAGATACATACGCCAATGCAGTTGAGGTCGTTGACGGTGTATGGATTCACGGTGGAGTACCTTACTATGTAACAAAGGGTGATAACACTCCTGACATAGATATGCACCAGAATCTTGCGATTGACTATCTCAGCAATGATCGTATTGTAGCAACTTGGACAGGTACGGCAATTCCTCACCTTGGTACGGTTATGGGCTTCCTTCAGTCACAGCTTGGCTTTATGCTCTGCGTCGTTGTTCCGACTGCAATATTCTTCTTCTTTGAGCTGTTTAAGTTTATTTCTGTTCTTATGGAAAACAAGAAGCAGAAGGCACTTGAAGCAGTCAAGAATGCAGAAGACGAAATCAAGCAGAAGGTTGTCGCTGAAATGCTTGCAAAGCAGGAAGTTGAAAAAACTGCATCTGAGAAGAAACCCGAAGCTCCTGCAGCTCCGACCGCAGAAAGCGAAGAGGATATCAAAAAGCGTGCTGTTGAAGAATACATAGCACAGCAGGAGGCTGCCAAGGCAGCTGCCGCAAGAGAAGAGGAAATCAAAAAACAGGCAATTGCTGAATATCTTGCTCAGCAGGAAGCCGAAAAGAAATAATATATAACTCAGAGCGTTAATATATTGTGTTAATAATTATAAGTATTTAAGAGCATATGCTCTGTAAATAAAATTTTTAGTAAAGAGGGTAAACAAAAATGGCAAAACGTAAATTAGGTTTTTCACTCATCGTTCTTCTTGTTGCCGCAACGACAATGGTTTCAGGTACATACGCTTGGTTCCTCGTTGGCGGTTTCGCTGAGCTGTTCGATCTTGGTTTCGATGTTATCGAGGCTGAAGGCGGCATTGAAATTCAGGGTTCAGCAGGTCATGCATATGCAACATCAGATGCCGGTGCACAGCAGGTTGCATGGGGTGCATATCTTCAGCGTGATTGCTTTGCTGAAGGTGAACTTATCGCAGAAGGCGGTAAGTATGCTCCTGTTTCCAGTGCAGACGGTTCAGCATTCACAAAAGTCGGTCTTGAAGGTGGCTATTTCATCTCACAGACTCCCACAAAGGGCACCGATTATAACGAAATGACAATCAGAATCCGTTCAACCACAACTGAAGCGGTTGACGCAAGAATGAATATTGCCCTTACCGGTCTTGACGGTGACAACGCAGCTGTCAGCGCAGCCCGTGTATCGGTTACATACAAAGGCGACACAACAGTTTTTGCTGCTGCTGGTGAAGCTACTCAGGCGGTAACATCTGACAATATCCCGATGGCTACCGTTATGGATTCCAACAACAACAGCATTATTGATTCAGACGAAACACTGGGTGTTGTCTCTCTTGCATCTCAGGCGGTTACTGACCTTACTCAGTCCGCTGCTGATGCAAACAGATTTGAAGCAACACTGGCTCTGCCTCAGGTTTCTGCAAACACAGGCTCTGATGAAATTGTTGTAAGAATCTGGATTGAAGGTAATGACACTGACTGTACAGGTGAAAAGCTCAGCGCAAAACACCTCTCAGCTAAGATCTCATTCGGCTCATCATCAGATACAAACGAGACTCCGTAATATATAAAGGATAAATACAAATGAGTAAATTTTTAGATAACAAAAAATTCAATACGATAACAAATATCGTATCCACGATAATTCTTGTTATCTCAATTGTCATTTGCATCAATGTCCTTCTATCCGCAAATGCCGATATAGGCGTTCCGAATTTTGGAAATTATTCTTTCCTCAGTGTCAAAAGCAGTTCGATGAATCCTACCTTTTATGAGGAAGACCTTATAATCATCAGGCGTTATGATCCGGAAATCAAGCATAATTACAGTGTTGGTGATATAATTTCCTTTGTTGCCAAGAATAACACGGGTGAAAATTATGTTAACACTCACCGCATAGAAGAGGTTATCAACGGTGCTTACGGTACGAGCTATGTCACCAAGGGTGATCATCCGAAAGCTCCGATAGATGAAAAGCATGTTGATTACCGTAACGTGTTGGGTGTTTATACCGGTGTGCGTGTTCCGAAGTTGGGTAAGGTTTTCGAATTTACACAAACACCTAAAGGTGTAATTCTTCTGATTATTCTTCCTGCAGCATTGATAGTAGTATGGCAGTTGTTCAGCCATCTTCGTCATTTTGACAAGCGCAGATCTGTAACTCAAGCCTCTGCGCCGGCTATGGCGGCTTATATGCCGCAGCAGTATTACCCTCCTGCAGCGGAAAGTGAAAAAGAGGCTATAATTCAAGAATATCTGCAAAAGCAGAAACATGAAGAGGCTAAAAAACAGCAGATTATTGAAGAGTATCTTGCAAAGCAGAAAGAAATAGAAGAAGCAGAAAAAGCTAAGGCAGAGGAAGAAAAGATAAAGGCAATTATTGCCGAGTTCCTTGCACAGCAGAAGGCGGCAGAAAGCGCCGCAGAAAAACCGAAGGATGAATCACAAGATAAAACCAACGGATAACAAAGGTCAGTAAAGCAATTAAGTTTAAAAATACAGCAAAGGTGGCTACAAAATGGGCGGTATTTTACAGTTTTTAGGCGATTTCCTTGATCAGCTTTTTGTCAAAGGCTTTTGGGGTATAATCAAAGGCTTCGGTCTTGGTATTGCTAACATTTTCAATGTTCCCCAATATGTGAATATTTTCAAGAATCATTCAGGTACACTCGGTGTAGGCGGCATTGTCCTCGGTGCACTGTGTATGTTGCTTGTTCTCGTTCTCCTTGCGGCAATCATTTTCCTGATTGTTCTTCTTGTCAAAAAGTATATCCGTTTCCGTAAGACAGTCGTTAATCAGGAAGAACTTCTCAACGAGGTTGCAACACTCAACCGTGAGGTTATGAAGCTCAATATCGAGAAGGATAAAATTCTCGCTATGAAAGTTTCACAGCTCGGTCTGCGTCCTGGTGAGAATCCCTATCTTGAGGCTGCTGACGGCAGCACTCCTGCGGCAGAAGGTGCTGAAGAAGCTGAAGCAGCAGGCGATCCTACACTCGATGAAGACTATAGCCGTTTCTACAAGCTCACTCAGGTTGACCTTGAGATGGCAGACTATGTAGCTCCCGAATATAATAACGAAATCACACTTCCCGGTATTATCGATATGTACCGCAATTTCGCAGCTTCAAGAATGGGCCTCTACTATGAGCACAGAACGCTCCGTCTCTTCCTTGCAGCTTTTGCTTCAACCCGTCTTATTATCTTACAGGGTATTTCCGGTACAGGTAAAACTTCACTTCCTTACTCATTCGGTAAATTCCTTCAGAACGATGCTATCATTGCTTCCGTTCAGCCTTCATGGCGTGACCGTACCGAGCTTTTCGGTTACTTCAACGAATTCACCAAGCGTTTCAATGAAACTGAAGTTCTCAAAAAGATGTACGAAGCTACATACAAAGAGGATATCTACCTTACCATCCTCGACGAAATGAACATCGCCCGTGTTGAGTATTACTTTGCTGAAATGCTTTCAATCCTCGAAATGCCCAGCCGCGATGAGTGGATTGTTTCTCTTGTTCCTTCAGTATGGCCGACTGACCCGAAACACCTCTTCGACGGCAAGCTTAAGCTACCGGATAATATGTGGTATATCGGCACAATCAATAACGACGACTCGACATTCGCTGTTACTGATAAGGTTTATGACCGTGCTATCCCGATTGATATCAACACTAAGGGTAAGTTCTTCGAAGCTCCCTGGACTGATAACCTCACTCTTAGCTATAAGCATCTTGAGTCAATGTTTGCTGAATGTAAAGAAAAGTATAAGGTTTCTGAAGAAAGCCTTCGTAAGCTGGCAGAGCTTGATGACTACGTCATCGAACACTTCCGTCTTGCTTTTGGTAACCGTATTGTTAAGCAGCTTCAGGATTTCGTTCCTGCTTATGTCGGCTGCGGCGGTACTGAGATTGACGGTCTTGACTTTGTTCTCTGTCACAAGATTCTCCGTAAGTTTGAATCACTTAACCTTTCTTTCATCCGTGATGAAATAGCAGGTCTTATAACATATCTTAACAAGCACTTCGGTAAGTCTAATATGAGCGAATCCAAGGAATACCTTGAGCGTCTCCAGAAGATGATCTGATTTTACATGATTTATATCTTTGTATATGCCTCTGCTATCGAGGCAGGGGCATATACAAGCAACTCTGAATTTAAGGGGCGAAACTTAAATGGGCACTTCATACGAAGAACTTTACAGCGAATATAAAAACGGTTCACTCTCAATTTTTGACGGTGATGAATATTACGGCGATATGCTTGATGCTATGGAAGGCGGCAAGCACGAAATTTCGCTGTTCAACCGTTTTTTTGAAAAGAAAATCGATCTTAAGTGGGTTGAGGCAATCGAGGCATGTACTGTTGCGCTCGATACTATTGTGCGTAACCCCCGTAAGTTCATTGTTCAGGAAGAAGAAATTGTTCCGATTGAACGTGCCAGAAAAATTACAGCTGAGTCTGTTCGCCATCTTGCTCAGCACACAAGTATGATTGCCCGTGTTGACGGCGACCGTGTCACACCCAGCCAGATTCTTAATGTTTTCCGTGAGGAAAGCTTCGAAATTTACGAAAACAGATTTATATTCACACTCCTGCGCAATCTCCGCCACTTTATCGATACGCGATACAACGTCTTGTTCAATATGGAGCAGGACGAAAAGAAATCCTCACTGAGTATGAACAGTGAGTTCCGTGCAGGAAATGAAAAAATCAGCTATAAGCTCGAGGTTTCATCACAGGCTGTTTCAACAATGTCTGCAACAGATGCGATTAATCCCGGCGATGAAAACGCAACAGCGCTTGCCCGAATCGAAAGAATCAAGCGTGTTGTCAACGGCTTCTGCTCATCGTCATTTATGCGTGACCTTGAGCACTGCACTCCCGTACGCCCTCCCATTATGCGTACAAACGTAATTCAGAAAGATCCCAACTTCCGTGCCTGCCTTAATCTTTGGCAGTTCATTTCGTCATATGACGAGGTTGGTTATGAAATAACAGCAAAAGAAACTAACGAAATGGTTAACGAAGAGTATAAGAACGATCTGTTCAAACTTGCAACCGTTAACTATATGCTCCTTAAAAAGAACACCGGAGAAGATGAAATTGGCGATATCAAAGCCAAAAAGCGCAAGCTGAAGCCGAAACTTCTCAAGCGACTTGCTGAGGATCTTGTTCTTAACTATGATATGGAAGAAATAGAGATACGCAAGGTTTTTGTTGACGAGCTCAAGCGCGCAAACAAGAAGAAGACAGCAGGCGAAACCAAGATCAACGAGGCTATTGATCGCGCTCTTAAATCAGAAAACGACCGTAAGGCGGAAATCGAAGCAAGAATCAAAGCAGAGATTCAGCGCAAGAAAGAAATCGAAAAGCGCCGCAAAGAAAGAGAAAAGGCAAAACTTGCCAGAGAGCTTGCTCTCGAAAAAGAGCGCAAGGCAAGGGAAAAGGCAAAGCTCAAGGCAAAGAAGGAGAGAGAACTTGCTCTCGAAAAAGCTGCCAAAGCAAAAGAAAAAGAACGCATCCGCAAGGCAAAGCTGCGTGAGCAGGAGCTTGCAAGACTCGCAAAGGAAAAAGAAAAAGCAAGAATTGCCAAAGAGAAGGCGAGAGAAGAAAAGCTTAAAGCTATTGAAGAAGAGAAGGCTCGCAAGGCTGCTCTTCTCGCTGAACAGAAGAAAGCCAAAGAGCTTGCAGCTCAGCAGGCGGCAAAAGAAAAAGAGCGTGCCGCTAAGCAAAAGGCAAAAGAAAAGCTTGCAAAGGAAAAAGCTTTACAGCTTGAAAAAGAGCGTGCAGCCAAGGCTAAGCAAAGAGAAAAGGATCGCTTAGCAAAACAGAAGGCTGCTGAAGAGCAAAAGGCTAAAGAAAACGCCGCTAAGCTCAAGGCAAAGGAAAAAGCAGCCAAAGAAAAGGCTGTTTTAGCTGAAAAAGAGAAGGCAGCCAAGGCAAAACAAAAGGAAAAAGAGCGTATAGCAAAACAAAAGGCTGCCGATGCTCAGAAAATAAAGGAAACGGCAGCGAAGCAAAAAGCTAAAGAAAAAGCTGCAAAGGAAAAAGCTTTACAGCTTGAGAAAGAAAAAGCCGCAGCAAAAAAAGCCAAGGAAAAAGAAAAAATGGCTAAACAGCGTGCTTTAGAGCTTGAGAAGGAAAAGGCAGCCAAGGCAAAACAAAAGGCAAAAGAGAAAGCTGCAAAGGAAAAAGCTTTACAAGCAGAGAAGGCTAAAGCCGCAGCAAAAAAAGCAAAAAAAAGCTAAATCAGCTGCCTTAAAGGCAACTGCAACCCCTGATAAAGCAGAATAAGGCTGATTTATATTGATTTAATGTTCCTGCACTCCGAGTTGTGTTTGTAAATGCAGAAAGAGGCAAACACGCAACGAATGCGCATCGGGAACAACACATATTTTTTGGAGGCATGTAAACCATGAAAAAACGATTACTTTTCCGCACATTTACGGTGTTGTTGGCAGCAATAACCTTGCTGTCTTCTACAAGTGCATATAATCTTCTGGTTTACGCTAATCAGGAGATAGTTTCTGATACTCTTTCTGCAATTGAATCTGATGAATCATATGAGCCGAACATCACTGTTCAGGGCGGTGAACTTCAGCTTGAGACTAACGCACAACTCGACGTAAATGCCGAAGGCGAGCCTGAAACTGAATTCAGCTGGGGTACCGATGCAAATGGCAATCCGGCTGACGGATCAGAACAGAATCCCTATCAGATTTCTTCACTTGAGCATTTTCTTCAGGTAAATACCCTTGTAAATGATACAACAGGTACATCTGTCGCAAACGTAAATAATAAATATTTCATTCTTACTGCTGATATCGATATCAGTTCGCTTACATCTGCTGATTTTGCAAACGAGACCGGTACAGGTAGTGCTTATTTTGTGACAACCGATCATATGAATGCAAACTCACAGCAGGTCTACATTAACATTGACGGTTCTTATATTGATGCTGACGGTCAGGCTCAGCGTCATAAGATTACCGGTGGCGAGGGCGGCTGGAATATCGAAATTGCAGGTTATGAGTTGTTCTCAATTTTCGGTTACCTCGGTCAGAATTCTGTCATAAGCAACATCATATTTGAAAACATCAATGTAAACGTTACCAATAACAGTCCTTATCAGGTTTCAATTATCGCAAACAAGAACGACGGTATTATTGAAAACTGTACTGTAAGTAACTGTTCCGTAAGATCGGCTCTCCGTGCTGATCATTCAAACCCGTATAATATTATTGATGGCGTATATTTCTACAACGGTGTTGCGGGTGCTGTTGCGGATAACGGCGGTACTATCAGAAATCTCAGCGTAAACAATATAGATATTACACTCGACGGCACAGATGATTACATTGGCGGTGTTGTCGGTCAGAACAGAGGCCTTGTCGAGTCAACTTCTGTTTCCGGTATACGGATCAGTGCGACATCATACAACTACTATATCGGTGGTATTGCCGGCTACAATGAGCCTGATGATACTTCTCTGGGTATTCAGAGTTGTTCTGTCGATATGGCAGGTTCTGATGGCAAGGTGAAAAACTTTACAAATGGTGCTTATGTTGGCGGTCTTGTAGGTAGTAACGAAGGTTACCTTCACAATTCATCTGTTACAGGTACATTCAGTTCAGCCGATAGGACAACAGCTGTTTCTTACAATATTCTCGGCTATGTTGATGCTTACAGTGCCGACTTAACTTATTTCGGCGGTGCCGCAGGTATCAGCACGGGTGTTATTTCCGCTGTTACTGTTTCGGATGTTGGTTTCTTCGCTCACGCATCAAACTCAATAAAGCAGGCTTATTTTGGCGGTATCACATCTACCGTTGAATCGTCATATTCAATCGTCAACTGTGTTGCATCAGGTGCTTTTGCAGCTTCCAACGATGCAAAAATCTATGCAGGCGGTATTATCGGTTATGCAAGCAGTACAATTGCCGATGCTGCAATCGATAATACGTTTGCTCTTTATAAGATAATCAACCCCAGTAAGGATTACGTCGGCGCAGTTATCGGCTGGGGCGGTAAAGCTTCAACCCTTTCCAACTGTTATTGGTCCGATCAGCTCAGCGGTTGCTCTGTATCTTATGTTCAGCGCGATGCATTCTATTCAGATCTTATCGCCAATGCAGACGCATCTGACGGTAACCTTATTTCAGCAAACAGAGCGGTTATAGCACCCAGAAATTCAAGCGTAACTGTTTCAGCTTCATCGCTTACCCACAGTTGGGCAGGTTCGGGTGTTGATATAGGCATTCCTTTAAACGATGTCAGCCTGCCTACCGACGGTCTTGCAAATTCTCTTGCAGCCGCTCCATATACGGTCAAATTCGCTTTCCCCGCAGGTGTCGGTTCAAGTGATAAGAATGAAATGGAAGTTTCGTTCAATATAGATGTTCTTGTCACAACAGCTCAAGGTGATCCGGATGATATAAACAATCCCATGCAGATTTCGTCTTCTGCACAGGCTAAGTATCTCAGCCTTGTTCCTTACGGTCACTATGTGCTCACAAACAACATATCTGTTTCGACAAGTTCATGGGATGCACCTGTCTTTACCGGTACGCTCAACGGTGACGGACGCACTATCACAACCGACGGTTCACTGTTCTCTGCAGTTGTCGGCGCAAGAAAAGGTGATATAGGTTCTGCACTTGATACATCAACCTATTCAACCAATCCTACATCTGATAATCAGAATTATCTCACCAAGGGTTACATATACGATCTGAATGCTGATCTTAGTGAAAATATCTCAAAGTCTGTATTCGGTAATATCATAAATTCAACGTTCATCAATGTTTCTCTTACCGACGGTGACGTTGCAACAGATGATGGTGATGACGATACATTCGACGGCTTCTATGCAACAATCAGTGCAAAGCGTGATGCTGCGTTTGCTGCAGCTGCCAACGGTTTCTCATATATCTACGGATGTTCAAGCAGCGTATCGGTTAACGTTGTAAATGACGGTGTAACTGATACAAACACCGGTACGCCAAACAATGATATTGCTCTCTTTATTGCAAAACTCAGCGGTAATGTAACTGTCGATAACTGTTATGTTAACGGCAATATGTATATTATGGGCGGCAACGAGGGTAATTTCGGCCGTGCGGTATTCCTTGGCAATATCTCCGAAAATGAAGGTTATATCCTTAACAGTGCTGTATGTACCTGGATACACTTTGACGCCAATGGCGTTTCCGGACGTCACTGTGCTGTTGTTTTCGGTAAGATGGATCATGTCAAAAATCTCAATAAGTATAAAAACATTGTTTGGTCAAAGAACTTTGGTAATGAAAATTCAAAAGACGACGTCAACTATCCTTTCTATTCGGTAGGCGATATAGACGGTGCTACAGACCATGACAGAACTCAGACAGTTCTCTGGGGAGCTTCTGCAAACGATAACTATCCTGAGAAAACTGTCGCAGCAGGCAACTCTGCAAGCTTTGATATTTCAATTCCGCAGAATATCAAGTCTTTTGAGGGCGTTTCCGTTTCAGACTTTGCTGTTTCGGTCAATAAAGGCTCCGAAAGTCCTTTGGAGATTACGGGCGTTTCTGTTGAAAACGGTAAGCTCAGAATAATTGCAAAAGCAAAACCGGTTTCAGAAGGTGAAGATCTGCCTAAAAATCTGAATGACTGGGTACGTATCTACCATCAGCACAGCGGTCTTACTACTTTCGTAAGAGTTCTGGTTAAGGAAAGCGGCCTTTCCTACAACGCTGAAGACGGATACTACCACATAGTTTCCGAAAGCGATCTTCAATTCCTTTCGGCGAATTATAAAAATGCCGATCCCAACGGAAGCGGCACAACCTATCGCGAGGCAGCTTACATTCTTGATGCGGATATTTATATGACAGCACCTCTCAAGCCTATCGGTGATGCAGAGAATCCGTTTACAGGTGTGTTCACAGGTCAGGTTGATGAGAATGGCGATCCGCTATATACAATATATAGTCTTTCCTTTACCGCAACTACAGATAATGTAGCACTTTTTGCTGTTGTAGACTCAAGCGGTGAGGATCTTACTCTCGGTGTTTCCGGTACTACGGTGCAGAGAGGTATAAGCAATATCGCGATTTCCGGCGCAACCGTTGCAGGTGGCGAAAACGCTGCCGTGCTCGTCGCTTTTGCCAAGGGCCCGACAGGTGTCAGAAATTACGGTGAAGTCAATATCTCAAATATCGTTATCAGCGATTCAACTGTAACTGCAGGCACAACAAGTGACATTAATGCAGGTAAAGCGGCAGCTGCTGTTTTAGCTTATGCTGAAAATGTAAAGCTCAACATCAATGCAATCAGAATCAATGATGTCGAGGTTATGTCCCGTTACTATCCTTCAACTCCCAGATATTTTATAGACGGTTCAACCGCAGGTATCGGTGGTGTTGCCGGTATAATCAGAGAAACGCGTAGCGGTAATATGGATGAGTCGATGGATGTCAGTATCACTGATGTTCAGGTTGATGGTATTTCGCTGAGCGGTATAAGTGCAGCCGGCAAAACTTACGTCAAAGCCAATGTCGGCGGTATTGTTGGTCTGTTCTATACAAAGTATGCTTCAACTACAACCAAGTACGCTTCGCTGACAATCGGTAATCCCTCGTTCAGCGGTGAAGGTTACGATGTTACGGTCAAAAACATTGTTGTTATGACTCAGGGCGTCGGCGGCGGTGTGCTCGGTGTATCAAATGTCAGAACAAACATCAGCTACGCTCACGTAACAAGCAGCAAATCACCCATAGGTGTTGAAGCGGAAGAGCTTGAATCCCTTCCCACAAGAATCTGGGGTACTACTGAGCTTTACCTCGGCGGTATCGCAGGCTATATCGGCTCTATTGTTCCTGAAACAAATAATAACAACTCACAATATCATTATCCTTCACTCGAAGAAGTTTACGGCTCCGTAAATGGATGTAAGGTAGAAAATGCCGATATCAGATCTGTCATTGAATCCGGCACTACACTTACCCGTAACGTAACTGTCGGCGGTATTGTCGGTGCAATCAACGGTCATAAGGATTCAACTGCTGTTGCTTCGTCTGTCTTCACTTCAAGCCATATCGAAGGTATAGTTGTCGGCGGTATCGTCGGTTCATGTATCGATACTTTCGGCAGAAATTCAGCAGGAACAAATTACGGTTATATCAATGCACCTGTTTATGCTAACTCAATCAATATTGATTTCTGCTCTGTCGAAGGCTCAGAAATCAAAACGATTGATGGTGTCACTCCGGTCATAGAAATAATCGATGGTGCAGCAGCATACGGTGTCGGCGGTATTCTCGGCACAAACAGACGCTCTTTCACAAGCTATGCAATGCATACATCTGTCAGTCGATGCCTTGTCGATGACAAAACTGTTATCACCAACACAATCACTCCCCAGACAGATAACAGAGAAACAGCCATTCACTCCGCAACAGGAGGTATTCTCGGTGCAGGCTTCGAAAACGGTATCGAGAACGGTATGCTTTCGGTCAAGAACAACGAGGTTTATGCCACAATTATTGCCGAAAACAGCTATCCTGCTGATACAACATCTCCTTTGGCGAATGTCAGCTTCTTTAAAACACTTACTGCAACAGGCGGTCTTGTCGGTGCTCTTATCGGTACACAGTACGATGACTATGAACCTGAAAATTACGAAGTGTGCGACCTTTCAAAGGTCACAATTCAGCACGGTATCTTCGGTGGCTCAATCAAGGGTACTGACGGTATAGGTGGCGCAGTCGGCGTTATCTCTGCCGCATCCGCATACACAAGTGGCGATGACCTTCCTGTAAACCTTATCAGCGATATTGCAATTACAGGTCAGCTTGAGTCAACTCTCACAACTGCTGTTTATCACGGCGGTATTGTAGTTGGTCATATGGCTGTTACAGCTGACGGTACTGTAAAAGACGATGAGGACGATTCCTATGTCTTCGACGTTGCTGCAGGTACGGATGTTACAGGTGCTTTCAACAGAATTTACTTCTCATCCTTTGCAATTGATGCTGTTTCGTTCCCGATATTCGGCTATCACAATGCTTCAAGCACAACAACTTCAGCCGATACACCTTTCTCGGCAAACGCAAAGACAATCCTCATCAATTGCTATGATGATGTCAATATGGAGGATGACAACACCACAAAACAGTTTGTGGATGTTGAAACGAGTGATGAATTCACTCTGCCTGAAGCAAGTTATCCTCTTATTAACCGTCCCGCAGACGGTGCAAACGCATACTCTGTAGACGGTCAGAGCTGGTACGGCTCCAATACGGATATTGCTACTCTTGTAAGCAACAGCCCGAACAACCTTACTATTACACCCAGAAATTCGGGTACAATCAATGTTTCAATCAACTATGTCGGTACAGTAGGGGACGGCACATGGTCACGAGAGGTTGCTATTCCTGCCGGTTTCAAGTTCACCTCTACAAATCAGGCTCCGCTTGATCACGTCGTATATGAGGGTCAGACTTACTACATCATTTCTAACCCCTATGACATTGTTCTTATCGGCAAAACACCCGGTAATACAAGCGTGCTCAGTGCTGAGCTTATGTCGGCAACCTACTGGATTGCCAAGGATATTCTGCTTGAAGATTCGCTGTTTGCAACTAACGGTATTTACGATGGCGGTATTATCCCTGTAGGTACAACTTCAATTCCGTTCTCAGGTACTATTACCTCAATGCCTGAGGGTGAGTTTACCACAGCTTCAGGTACAACCTATGTTTCCGACGGCAGTGCAAAAACAATCACAGGCATTCAGCTTGCATCAAAGAACGGCACAACAAACCTTACTCATATAGGTCTGTTCGCCTATGCAAACGGTGCAACGTTTGAGAATTTCTCATTTGCAAATGTCAAGGCGTCATCCGCTTCCACCAGTACAGCCTATATGGGTGCTCTTGCAGCACTTGTTCAGGATAACGTTACCGTCAATAATGTTACACTCAGCGGTCTTAACCTTTCGGGTGCTAACTATGTCGGCGGCTTCTTTGGCGGTATTGTCTACAGCTCCGTCACAACAGCATCTTCTGTCACAAACAGCGGTGTTATAGGTGATACAAGCGACAGAGATGAAGCAGGCAACCGAATCTACTCCAACTCAATCAACGGCAGATACGGTGCAGCAGGTATTGTGGCTCACACAAGCCAGTACAATACCGATATGTCCGGTATCACCGTTGCTGATGCTGCGATTACTCAGGAATACACCGGCACCGATAATGCAAATTTCGATTACGGTGCAGCAGGTATCTCTCTTGCCTATTCGGGTAACATCACTGCAAATGGCACAAACCGTAACAGAATTGAGGGCTCCTTAATTAAAGGTGAAGTTGCAGCTGGTGTCATTACTCGTACTTATAACTCAACCGCTGCAAAAACCTATACACTTTACACAGGTCGTTATACTACAACTGCTTATCCCGCTATTCGTGCAACTGAGGTTAAAATCAGCGGCACAGATGTTGTAGCGACAACGGTTACAGGCACTCACACTACCGCAAACACAGGTACAACAATGTACAACTACAGTGCTGTCGGCGGTATCCTTGCCCGTGTTGACGCAAGCTTTGTTGAGCATGAGATTGTTGACTGTACTCTTGACAGCGATACTTATATTAACGCTCCCTTTGGTGCCGGCGGTATCATCGGCTGTTTCGAGTCAGCAAACAATGCAACTGCAACATACTACGTAGCCGAATATCCGGTTATCATCGATTCATGTACAACCTTTGCAACAGTCGAGATTACGAGCTCAAGTATTTCAATTCCGTCCTCGTTCGCTAACAGATGTTGCGTTGGTGCAGGTGCAATTCTCGGCTACATCGGCAGAACTCATTCCTATGCACAGACATACATCCGCAACTGTACTGCAGGCGGTATCGTTCGCGGTAACGCCAATATCGGTGGTATTGTCGGTGCAATCTGGTCAACCAATACCTCATTTACCTTCGCAGGTATGGACCACCACTATGCAGAAAACTGCGTAGTTTCAGCTAAGCTTGAGGTTAAAGATGCAAGTGCAGAGGGTGGCTATGTTTCCGCTTTCAAGAACAACATCAAGGGTGTCGGTGTTGTCGTAGGTCATCCCGCTTATTCTACCTATATCCAGAGTAACACAACCTACGGTAAATATCTGCATCCGAGTTCGGGTAACAGCTTCAGTAATGCAAACTATCCCTTCTATAACATTTACTTCTCGGATGATACTTACAGAGGCGATCAGTATGTACGCCTTTACGGTATTCCGTCAGGTACTACCGAGTATTCACTCAACGGTTTTGATTACTATACCGATTATATCTACAACCTCAACAGAACAAGCGAATTTACAATGGCGAAAGCCACCAACAATTTTGCGATTAGTTTTGGTAACGAATCATACAGAATTCAGCTTACCAATCCTCCTGTTGAGTCAGAGAAGTTTATTTACAAGCTTAACAGCAACTTTGTTACAAACACACCCTATACTTTCAACACAAACAGCTTCAAGCTCAATACTGCGGTAGCAGGCGACGCTGCAACTTATCAGATCAACTCGTTAGACGATGTTGCCAATAATGTCAAGCACTTCGAGGCTAAGGCTAACGGCAACGCTAATGTAGCTGCAGGTGATGAGACGAGCGAGTTCATTCTCGAAAGTATTACTTGCCCCGATCCTCGTGTAACAGTCACGGCTGTTGATCTTGCGGCAGGCGATTTCACAATTTCTACTGTTCCTCTTACATCGGGTGTTGTTTCTTACCTTGAGTTTAATTACTCAAACGGCACTACACTTTGTATGCAGCTTGAAATTGAAATCAAGCCTGAAGATTATTGGTTCAAACCGCAGAGCGGTAATGAAGCTGTAAACGATATTCTCGTTTTCAATGCAGCAAACCTCAGCTACATCAGAACTATGGCTGTAGCTACATCCAATATCATACAGTGTTATGACGTTTTCTGGACTGTAAGCAATCCCGATACAATCGCTGATGCAAATGCTGCAATAGCAGGTAAAACCCTTGCAGACGTATACTCCACAGAGTTTATTGCAAATCTCGGCAGCTATCAGCATCCCAATCCCGAATGGGACGGCACAGATGCAAAGCCGCGTTTCGTAACCTTTGATGAGCTGTTCGATACAACAGCCAATAACCGCGGTAATATCCTCCTTTCGGAGCTTGTTGGTGATATCGCTGCAACAGGATACGATGTTTACGGTGAAGACAGCGGCACGGTAGTTTATAACCGTGATGAGGCATTCACAGGTAGCTATTCGGTTCTCGCTCCGCTTAACAGCGATGAACACTACAAGATTTACGGTCTTGCACTTTACTCAACTGACTCTTATGGAAGCTACTCCGAGTATTCGGGTCTGTTCAACAGAATCGGTGCAGGTGCAACAATCAGCAACATCACTTTCATCGATCCCGATATCAGAGCAACAAGACTTCTCGGTTCAGACAACTACGTTGGTGTTCTTGCAGGTGAGATTACAGGTGCTGTCGTATCTGATATCACTATCCGCAAAACTGCCACAGGCACTGCTCAGGTTCTCGGCCTGCGTACAGTTACTCCTGCCAACACTTATGTCGGTGCAGTAGCAGGCTCAATTGGTGCAGGTACAACACTTAAGAACGTTACTGTTGACGGTCTCACAGTTGCAGGTGCTTCTACAGCAGGCAACCGTGCAACCCAGGATCAGGACATCAAGAATGTATTTGTCGGCGGTGTTGCAGGTGACAGCGCGGGTGAAATTTCCAACGTAACACTTAATAATATCAATGTATTCGTTAACAGAGACGAGGCATCTGCAAGAGGTTACATCTCTTATGCAGGTTCTGTTGCAGGTAAGGCTTCGGGCGAGGTAAGCGGTGCCACTGTTTCCGCACTCGTCAGCGGCTGCGATGTAACTGTCACCGAGGATGTCAACAGCCGCATCAGCTTCACTTATGCAGCTAATCCTTCCTCTGAAGCAGGCGACCGTCTCGGCGGTGCTGTCGGTCTTGCAAACGGCACACTTACACTGAGCAATGTTAATATCAATAAGCTTTCCGTTAATGCTTTCGATATTGCAGGCGGTCTGATTGCGGAGGTTAACAGCGATGACGCTACATCTGTTACAATCAGCGGCTGTGACATCGGCAATACACAGGCAGATGAAAACTCAGCTCAGATTACAATCAGCGGTTCAAGCAACATTACCGGTAAAACATACAGCCGTGAGTTCTACAATGCTGTCGGCGGTGTAGTCGGTTATGTAAATAAAGTTGCTTCGCTCAATATTGACGATTGTGACTTTGCAGGTTATGTCGGTCAGTATGCCCTCGAGCATAAGAACTGTACAGCAGGCGGTGTTATCGGTCTTGTTGATGCTGATATAGCTTCACTCAACAGTATTGTTATCGCTGCATCTACGGTACAGGGTGAGGTTGCCGGCTACCGCAGAGGTGCACAGAGTGCAACCGTTGATTACCGTATGCTCGGCGCAGCAGGCGGTATTATCGGTAAGATTTACAGCTTCGCAAAGAAGACCTTCGATTCATCTGACAAGATGATTTCTGACAGCGTAATGTCAGCAAAGGTTAATCTTTATGACAATATCAATGGCTCAACCGTAAAGGCTGACTATGCAACACTCGAAAATGAGAGTGATACATATGTAGGTAAGATTATCGGTGAACTGCGTAACGATGATTCTGGCGATAACTTCGCTGAAACAGCAGGTACGACAGATGACAGCAATATTTTATTTACCAATTACGTAAATAATGTTTACGTTTCATCTTACCCGCAGAATATCGTTGCATACGGCTGTAACAGCTTCTATAAAAATCAGTCTAACGATCCTACCAATACTTATGTAGATATCAACACGGAAAAGCGCTATATGGCTTCAGAAGCCGAAGCGCCCGAAAGTGTCAGCTCCTTCATGGTTGACGGCAGCGTTGTAGACATTTCGGATCCGTCGGTACAGCATGATTACAATACAGGCACTTACTCCGGTGTTGCAATCATCACCTTTGATGAGGATCAGGCGGCAACAAGCGCTTCAAGACATTTCAGACTTGCCTACGACAGCATTCAGTTTAAAGAAGGCAAGGATGCAATAACCTTTAACGGCAACGAGGGATTCAATATCTCCGTTGAGAATGATTCGGTTGATCTTACTGATGTTACTGTTTCGGCGAGTGACTATCAGTCTACACACAGACTTACTGAATCAGTCACACTCGATAGCGGTACAACACACAGCTATAACTACTACACAGGTGTTATTACTGTTAACTCGAACGAGAATGTTGATATAGTCGGTTACATAAGTGCCGGTTATTCTTACGGTCTTGAAGTCGGTATCCAGTTTGTCAGTATGGAAATTGCAGGCAACGGTACCGAGGCAACTCCCTTTGAGGTTGCAAAACCCAAGCACTTCAAGGTTGTGCGTGCCCTTCGCGGTGCATTCTATAAGCAGGTTGCAAATATCGACTTTGCTGATCCTGCAAACAACCAGTACAGTGCTGCAACAGAGGGTGCAATGTATGCGGATGTAAAGGGAATTGAACCCATCGGTACATCTTCAGCTCCCTTCACAGGTAACTATAACGGTCAGGGTTATGTAATTTCCAATGTCTATATCGGCCGTTCCGATGAGAATAATGTCGGATTCTTCGGCTATGTCGGTAACGGTAATAACAGGGCAATTCTCAGGAATATTCATATTGAGCTTGCGAGTGAGCTCGATATTACTGATGAGAATTCCAACATAACAACCGTAGCAGGCGGTATAACAGGCAAGGAAGGTGTAGGCGGTCTTGTCGGCTATGCATACAACGCTTCCATAACAAACTGCTCCGTAGCAAACGGCTTTGTTATGGGTGCGACAAGAGTTGGCGGTCTTGTCGGCCGTACAGGTAATGCACATCTTGATTCGTGCTTCACTTCAACCTCAACGTATTCTTATTCTGTACCTGTATACGGAGATGCATCTACTGTTACAGTCGGTGCTCTCATCGGCTACGCAGGTGGCACAACAGGTATCGGTAACTCGTTTACACTCGGTCTTGCAAGTGTTGGTACAACCAATAAAATCGGTACAGCAGGCGGCATGGTCGGTTACAACGCAGGTACACTTACTATTACCGATTCGCTTATCGGTGCAACAGTATCAGATTACTCAGGCAGCTCTGTAAGCGATGGCACTCTTAAGAGTCTTACAGTTGGCGGAATGTCTGCTTCAGGTGCTTCCGTTACAGCTGACAATGTCATCGTCGCACCAACAAATGCTTTGTCAATGCGTTCTGTTGAAGGCAGATCGGATTATGTTAATCCAATTGTCGGCGGAAATAACAGTGGCTCAATCAGTGATGTTTATGTTGATACTGATGTTACTGGTGTTCTCAACGGCGCAGAGTCTTACTCTGCAGTTGTCAAAACAGCAGAAGGTCTCTATAACTTCAACGTCAGTGCTGATGCGGATATAGCAGGGGATTCATATACCTCAGCTTACGTTGCGGCAGCTGTTATTCCCATTGAAGTCAGCGCGAAAGAGATTGCGGACAAAGAAACTACTGTTAACAAGGGCAATCCCGGTTTCTTCTATCCCGTTACTCTTAATCACGGTGGCAAGTATTCATTTACCTCATCCGTTATCGATATGAGTGATACCGTTGCGTATCCTGCCGGTCTCGATGCCGATATGTACGGTATTAAGACTGAAAGCGGTGTTAACAAGAATACGGATCTTCTCTTCCGCGATGAAGACGGTAAGACAACTGTCTATGCAAACGTTTATCCGCATGATAACAGCGGAAAGTCAGAAAAAGGTGCGGTTCTCAAGGACGGTACAGTCCATATAAATGGTGAGGTCGCATATGACAGCGCAATGCCTTACTTCACGGTTTCCGCTCCGGAAACAGTCAATGGCGGACTTACAGTTGAAGTAACTAGAAAAGTTGTTTATCCCGTTCAGGACAGACCTGAATATCCGATTGCAACTGCAAGACAGCTCTTTTCACTGAGCAACAGTGCAGAATCTGTCGAGGGTTCAAAGTTCTTTGATTTCTATACTCTTAACGGTATTGATAATGCACCCCAAATAAATTATACGGTTGTTGCAGATATCAATCTCGGCTCTGTCAATTTCACTCCGATTATCGGATATAGCGGTGAGTTTGACGGTAACGGATTTACACTCAGCAATCTCAAGATTGATATGCCCGGCAATAACGAGGTCGGCCTGTTCAGAACTCTGTCAGGCGGAGCTGTAAAGAATCTTACAGTCGGTGTTGATACAATCAATGCAAACGATAATGTCGGTGCTCTTGTCGGTGCAATTATTGTTAAAGATACAACCAACACGGCAATAAATGCATCTGCAAAGATTGAAAACTGCCACGCAGTTATTTCCGAGGGCGGTGAAGGTATCGTTGCAACGGGTAGAAACATCGGTGGTCTTGTCGGTGCAACTACACGCAGCAGTGCGGATTCCGGTATAATCGGTTCATCATCATCCGTTAAAGTCAGCGGTTATGATGTAGTCGGTGGTCTTGTCGGTTACAGTGAAATGCCTGTTGATAACAGCTATGCAACCGGCGAAGTTAATGCTCGGTTTACTTCCGCTTCATCTGCAACACAGGTTCATCCGTGGCTTATCAACGGCACTCAGGGTATCGCAGGTGCACCTGTTACAACCGGTACTGAGCACGGCGTCGGCGGTCTTGTTGGTGTCCTTCGCAAAGGCTCATCCAACAGCAATGTCGCAGCTGCTTCTGTAGGTTATTGCTTTGGCAGCGGCATAGTTACCGTTACGGATGCTGCATATGCAAGCGGTGTTCCTTATGGTGTCGGCGGTCTTGTGGGCGTTAACTGTGCAAACACTTCAATTACAACGTCATTCTCCAGCGGTAATGTTTATTACTGCTACGGCAACGGTTCACTTGCACCGTGCAACGGTTCAACTGTCGGTGTCGGCGGTCTTGTCGGTGTAATGTACAGTGAGCTTAACAGCGTTTATTCAAGTGCTTCTATCGCTGCGGATTTCGGTGAGGTTTCATCCGCAACTGCAGTCGGTGCAGGTGGTGTTGCAGGTGTTGCTTATGCAAAACTTTCAAGCGCTTACTCATCCGGTGCAACGCTCGGCACAACAGCAACAGCCGATTATTCGGAGTGCAAGTACGGTGCGGGCGGCGTTATAGGTGTACTTGATTACAGCTCCAGCACCTGTTCAAACCTTATCTTTGACCTCAACCTTTCAATTACCGATAAGGTTGTTGGCAAAATACTCAGCGGCAGCTTTGAAGAGAATAACTCCGGTGCAAAAACAACCAAGTATCTTACAGCCGGTTCTGAAGAAGACGGCGGCGAGAAGTTTATGAGCCTTTCGTTCGGATACGTTAAGGGCGCATATCCCTATCTTACCAATTTCTTCCGTAACGAAGTTTCTCTTACAATCCGTATAAACGCTCTTCTCAGCGTTGTTGCTCTTCAGCTTAATGAGCTTGACGTTTCTGCTGCAAACGGTGACGGTATCTCGATGGCTCTCAATATTCCCACAAGCTTCGAGTATAAGTACACCGGTAATGATGACAGCGACAACGTCGGTGTCTACACCTACAGCTATTCCGACAGAAATAATCTTGTCGATGCAGCTCAGGGTGTTATCGATGAAGTTACAGACACACTTTCCATTCAGAGAACTCAGAATGAAGCACAGTATGTAAACTTCGTTATTTCAATCGATGCAAAGGATGGCAACACGTCAGATGCAAACGGCAATGTCTATGCGGATGTTGCAACACGTCTTGTATCACGTCTGTGTGCTCCGATGCTCGGTACTCAGACTCATCCTTATCTTGTTGCAACTCAGAAGGACCTTGAACATGTCGGTATGACTGCCGCAGAACTCAATGCAGTTCCTTCAGATTCTGCAAATAAGATGTATACACAGTGGGCGACACCCATTCTTGAAAACGGTACACCTACAGAGGGTGTAGTCAACTTCAGACTTATGGGTTACGTTCCGCTGACAGATTACAACAGAACGGTTGCTGATCTTACAAATGAGAGTTATAGCCTTGTTCATAACGGTAATTCCCATACCGTCGCTTATAAGGGTATCTCATTTGACGGCAACGGTTACTCAATCAGAAACCTCGGCTCCAGACTCTTTGCAAAGCTTGATTCCGACTCCATATTGAGAAATATGACGTTTGAGAATGTTAATTTTGCGGATGCAAGTCTGATAGGTGAGGTAGACGGTACAGTAGAAGGTGTCAATGTTTACGGTACGGCATCAGGCAGTAACACTGCGGGTGTTGCAAGCACCGTAAATGAAGGCGGTAAGATAATCGGTTCAGTTGTCAACCTCAAATATACCGATACTTCTTCTGTAAGCAACGTCGCAGGTGTTGCTGTTATAAACAACGGTGAAATCCGCAAGTGTGCATCTGTCGGTAACTTCATCGGTGATGCTGTTTCCGGTTTGGGTGGTTTGGTTGTTACAAATAACGGAACAATCAATGACAGCTTCACAATCGGTAACATGCAGTTCAGTGATGCCAATAATCTTGGCGGTTTTGTCAACACAAATAACGGCAGCATACAAAACTGCTACACACGTTGCAACATTATAATCAGCGCTAACCCTGCTGACAGAGTTATCGGCGGTTTTGTCGCTCATAACAACAGCGGTGCAATTGTCAAGAATGCTTACTCATCAGGTATGTTTAAGCTTGCGGCTGATACAGCTCCTCTCAATATCTTTGCAGCACAGTCCGAAGGCACTCTTACAGACTGTATGTTCGATAAGCAGATGAGCGGCTGCACATTCAGCAATATCTATGATATGGCTGAGCGTACACTTGATATTGTTAACCTTAACAACCATTCTTCAATGATGGGTGCATATGTTGTTACAGAGCCAACAATTGATTCTACAACCGATACATATCACAACATCTATTATCCGCAGTTGGCTTCAATCCTTAACACAGAGGCATATGAAACACAGATTAACGATAAAGGTGAAGAGGTACAGGTTGAAACAGTCGATAGCCGTATGTACAGAGTGCTTCGTGCTTATTCATTCATAAGCTCAGCAACGGCTCTTGTAGGTAACGATAACTATATTGATAATCTGGCTCTGGGCAGTTCAACTGCATTGAGTTATGATTCACTCAATAATGATCTCTGGAGAAAGACCTCCGGTTCTGACCTTGCATCCGCAACCTTCTTCGGTACCGCAGGTATCGGTATCAAGGGTCGAAGAATTGCTGCTGTAGCAGCTCTGCCTGACGGCTATGATCCGGCTGCTGATAACACAACTGTTATCAGTGCTATCAAGCCTGTCAAGGATTTCTACGATTTAGCGGTTGAAGATGCTCAGCTTGATCTCTTTGTTGAGGTAACAGGCGCAGGACACCCGAACTTCGCAGGCGGTCAGGGCACGGCTGACGATCCGTTTGAGATTTCAACACCCGAACAGTTTGTTGCACTCTCTTTCTACGGTACAAATGCTGACAATAACTTCAAGGTTATCAATGATATCGATATGAGTTCAGCTGTATGGACATCATACATCGATAACTTCAAGGCTAACCTCAACGGTGACGGTAAGGCTGTTTACAACATCACAATCCCTGCAGCAGGTAACGATTCGCTGTTCGGTAAAATCAACGGCGGTAAGATTGATAAACTCGGTGTCGCAGGTATTGATGTCAGTGTAGACGGCGCAAGCGGCGGTATGCTCGCAAGCTCCGCAACAGGCGGCGCATCAATCACAAACACTTACGTTGTCGGTACGCTTACAACGGCTGCCGATTCTGTACAGACAAATATCGGCGGTCTCATCGGTGAAATTGACAGTTCGACAATTGACGGCTGCGTTGTATCGGGTAAGATCGTTTCTGATGCTTCCACAACAGGCGGTGTCGCCGGCTCTGCACAGGACGGTGCAACTGTTAAAAACGTTCTTTCAACAGTTTATGTTGATGGCGGTGCAGGCACAGCAGCAGGTATTGTCGGCACAGCAGTCGATTCTGCACAGATTACGTCTTGTGTCTTTGCTTCCGACGTAAAGGGTGGCACAAAGGGTAATATCGTAGGTAACGGCACAGCAGGCGATTCAGGCTGCTACTACGATAACCAGATGTCATCTGTAATTGATGGGGCAGACGGTCGCACAACTCACTACCTCACAGGCGGTGCAACAGCTGAAGAACTCTTTGGCGAAGGCACAACAATGTCCTATATCAGCGGATTTGCAGGATATCCTGTTCCTGCTGGTATGATAAGTGGCTCTGATTACTTCCTTGCAGGTATCAGGCTCGCAAGTGCAAAAATCAACCTTGCAAGCGGTGCAGGTGCAGGTACACTCAATTCCTTCACCACAATCACTGCTCCGTCAGGCTTCGGTAAGCTTACCTTTGCAGGCGGTACACCGGCTTATCTTGTTAACATAACTGATACACAGATCAATACCGACACTGCTCAGCTTGCTCTCGGTGCAGTTGAGAACCGTCAGGTTACTTATAACCTCGGTGACGGCAGTTTCGATGGCGGTAAGATGTTCAGATTTGTCGATGTATTTGTCGGCAAGACGTTGAAGGTAACTTATGTATTCAATAATCTTGCGGATGATGCAAACTCTGTTCTTACTGCATATTCAGGTATGAGTAACGTATCTTCCGTAACGGCACTTGTAGAAAAAGATAAGCATATCGATACACTTTGCTCAAGTATGGTTATTCCTTACGATGCAGAAGAGGGTGCATATATTATCAGAGCAGGTGCAGAACTTCCGTCAGATTTCGTTGTTAACACTGTTAAAGCAGATGTACGAAAGAATGGCACTAACGCTCTTGATACTATTGATGGCTCATACATCGTAAACAACGGCACTTACAAGATTGCAATTGCCGGTGGCAGTGAGATTGACTGTGATGAAATTGTTATCACAATTAATGTCAAAGAAGCACCGTGGGGTATCCACAACTATTTCAATATTTTTTAAACTAATTTAACGAAAGGGGATCAGCCGGCTATGAAAAGTCAGAAAACCAACACAATTCAGCTTATTATTGCAGGATTTGTTGTGGTCTTGGTAGCTGTCTGCGGCACTTTTGCCTGGTTTGCAGTAAGTGACAGTTCACGTGTCAATCACATGGCTGCTTCTGTCGCAAGTCCAAGCATAGAATCAGGCTTTGGCGAGATTCAGATTTATGACCCCACTCTTATGGATTGGGTCGAGTACGACGGTGACGATCCCCTTAGTTTTGTTCCCGGTCAGTTTTACAGCTTCAGGGTTACTTTCTATGCGAACGAATCTCAGCATATATGGCTCAGACTCAACGATATAACCGACTCAGGCGGTGACGAACAGGCTAAGCTTTATAATGCTCTTACTTACAGAATTAAGAGTTCAGCAGATGACGAGCCTGCTTATCTACCGCTTAAGAATGTAATAACTGAATCTGAAGGCTCACTCAGCGCTGAGATCATTTCTACGCGTCTTGTCAGTGAGTTTGAGCAGCAGAATCAGAAGCGTGTATGTTATTACGACCTGATGCTTGGCGGCGATGCCGGCAATGAATACTTCGATAAAGCGTTCAGCGCAGTGGTTGAACTCATTATCTCTTAAAACTATATAACCCGAAAGGACAGCTATGAAAAACGTAATCTCAAAAGTTATAAACACAGTACTTGTTATAATAATTCTTCTTGCTGCAGGTGTTATGGTGCTTGCAGGCGTAAACGCCAAGAGCGGTAAGGCGACAACGGTTTTAGGTTACGGATTTATGGCTGTCCAGACGGGCAGTATGGAGCCGAATTATCCCATAGGCTCGGTTATTATTATCAAAAAAACTGATGCTTCACAGCTTCAGATTAATGATGTAATCACTTTTTATTCTGACGATCCCACTCTCGATAACAGAATTGTTACTCACCGTATTATGGAAATCACCAATGACGGTGACGGTACGTACAGCTTCACAACAAAAGGTGACGCTAACGTAATTGATGATAAATATCCGGTCAAAAGCGAGCGGGTTATCGGTAAAGTCCTTGCTAAAAGCGCTTTGATGGAAAAACTTATAAACATACGCCAGAATCCCTCAACTTTTCTTCTTGTCATAATGCTTCCGCTAACTGTTATTATTGCGCTTGAGATATTCAGCTTAAGCAAGCGCAGTGTCAATGCAAAGGACGGCAAGGAAGATGAAAAAGACAAAGATAACAAATAAAATTATCATAGTATTAAGCATAGTTATATTTTTGATGTCTGTGCTGCTTTGGGTGCCGCGTCTTATGGGGATGAGCACTTATTATGTCAGCTCGGACAGTATGGAACCGCAAATTACCAAAGGCAGTTTTGCTTTTGTTGAAATACTAAATTTTGAAGATATAAGGGTAGGGGAGGACGTTCTTGTTTTCACTTCTCCCTATAACTCAAAAACTTTTATGCATCGCGTAATTGCAGTCGACTCTGACGAACAGCTTATTTACACCAAGGGCGACAAAAACAATACGCAGGATCCGTTGCCGACAGAGTTTACTGCGTGCAGCGGCAGGGTAAAGTTTCATATTCCGCTTGTCGGTTATGCCGCCTGGGCGCTTGATACGCTTGCAGGTAAGGTCGCAGCGGCTGTTTTCTACATAGTTTGTTTGGCTGTTCTTATTGAAAGCCACAGAGCAAAGAAATCAAAAAAGAGGTGGATGCCTGATGAAAAATAAAATAATCTGCCTTGTGCTTTCTCTTGTTTTGCTCGGCAGTCTTGTCGGTGCCAACGGAGCTTATGCCTGGTTTGTTTCAAGCTCGGGCGGTGCTTCGGGCAGTGCGGGTGCAGAGCATCTGTTTACAACCGGTAACATCGGTTATACTCTTTTCGGCGACCTTTATGATTCTGATGACACTAATAAAATCATCCCCGAGCAGGAGCTTCTTGTTGCGTTAAGTGATGGTGATAAGCTTTCTGATGAAAACTGCAGAATGTATCTGAAGAGCACTTCAAGTGTTGATTCTCAGCTTCGTATCAGGATTCTGTACGACTACGGCGCTGATTCCGACAAAGTCTACGGTGGTGAACAGGAATCACCTCTTACCGTTGAATTCTGCGATGCAAGCGGCTGGGTTTACAATAACGGTTATTTCTATTACGGCTCTTATGATGCTAATAGCGATTCTTCAACCGTTATCCCTGCATATGATGCGACCGAAGAGGGGGCAACGCCTGCTGTTATTGCTTTGTTTGATTCTATCCGTTACAGCGGCGAGAACACAGAGAGTGATGAAATTTCAGGCAAAACTCTTAACGTGAAGATCATCTTCGAAGCAAGACAGTCCGAATATGTTAACTGGACGGATGTCGGCACAATTTACACTTCTTCAGAAACCGAGTAATTTATGAAGATATTAAACATAATTTATAACATTATCGCTATCACGGTAACTCTTGTTTTTCTGTTCACTGTCGGTGTTATGGCTACGGGTACGGATATATATGCCGTTGCAACTCCAAGTATGGCGGATGAAATTCCCGAAGGTTCAATCGTTTTTGTGCGTGAGGCTGAGTCTTACGGCAAGGGCGATATAATTAATGCACCGCTTCCCAGCGGCGGCACATTTACTCACCGCATAATAGATTTTGACAGTGAAAGACAGCTTGTCTATACTAAGGGTGACAGCAACCCGTCGGCAGACCCACTGCCCACTTCAGTACATAATATCAACGGCAAGGTGCTTTTCAGCGTTCCTTATCTTGGCATGCTTTCGTTGAATTTTAACAGCAC
Organism: Acutalibacteraceae bacterium; assembly: GCA_045637465.1. GTDB lineage: Bacteria > Bacillota > Clostridia > Oscillospirales > Acutalibacteraceae > UBA8612. The sequence continues at coordinate 167,555 of JAZTZM010000004.1, forward strand.
GGCAATAATTTTTGCTCTTGCCGCTGTTTTGCTTGTTCTTATAGTAGTTCGTCTTATTATCACTAAAAAGCCAAAGGAGGTAACCCAAAATGAAAAAGCTCAATAAACGCAGCGTTTTCAGCGTTGTTCTTGCGTTGATGCTTGTCTTTACGGTAGGCTTCTATTCTTCTGCAGAGCATACAACAGCTTGGTTTACCGATTCGGGTGATAATTCGCAGCAGTTTTTAATGGATACAATTGACGTTGAGTATTCAGGCTTTGATGCAGATAATCTTGAGATGCAGTTTGATGCCGCAACCAAGTTTGATGATGCTGACGAGCGCAGCAAAATGTTTGAGCACGCCTGCAAGTTCTTCACCGTTACGGTTACCAATAATGGCGATCGTGATGCGCTTGTCTTTATCGATATCGCAAGTGAGATTACAGAAGACAAAGGTCTTCGTTATTATATCCATGAGTATAATCCCGACGATATTACAACATACTCAGAAAATCAGCTTACCGAGGTTGCACCTGACGTTTTTCAGAATGCTGACGGCAAACGCGTTATCACAAGCGGTGATACATATTTCAGAACGTCTACAATGATTGCAGACGATACAAATGCGAAAGCCTGCATCCCCGGAGAAAACCCGATGCTTATCGAGCTTGATGCAGGTCAGTCAAAGAGTTTCTGCTGCGTATTCTGGGTAGAATATGATGAGTTTATCAAGACTGAGCCTGTTGACGGCGTGCGCACGGCAGCGTTTAATGTTGATGTTCTTGTCAATGCTGTTCAGGCGGATTATTATCCCGTTCCCGAGGGAATATCACTCGGATAAATTTCAATATAAATATCTCTGAAAGGGCGCAAGTCTAATGAGCAAGAAAAATACAAAACAGAATAAAAAACGCAGGCTCAATCCGCTTGTAATAGTTGCTTTGGTGATTTGTGCTCTCGCGGTAATATATTCCGCAACCACAGCATGGTTGACAAGCAGTATACCAAATCCCATTCGTTTCACACAGCTTGAGGATTTTGATTATCAGATGAACGTATACTTTGATGGTGGAAACGTTGTGGTAAGTAACTTTGACTGTGATTCCGAATCAATCGATCCCATCAGTGTAAACTATAGTGACCCGAGTGCTGCAAACTATGTCGGCAAGCTGCGTGTGGAGATTAAGCAGACCGGTAGCGGTGTAGCTTATACAAGAGTCAGGGTGTCTCACGAGTGGCTTAACTCGGTTACAGGCAGACTTCAGGGTGACAGTTATCTGCCGTTTACTGTCAATACAGAAGAATTTGTCGATAAGCGTGACAGCGACGGTTATATTTATTTTGACGGCACTATGCCTGCAAACGGTGATTATATGTCGGTTATCAACGGCTTTGATTCTGCAGCTTTTGATGCTTCAACCGTTTCTTCACTCAGCGGCGAAACTCAGCTTCTGATAAACGTTTCCGTTGATGCTGTTCAGTTTAACCGTTATCAGCAGATCTGGGGAATGGATACTATTCCTTGGCGTTCATAAATCAAGCATTTTTGGAGAATTGATTCATGGCTAATCGCAGACAAAAAAAGAAAAAAAGCGCCGCAGCTTCAAAACAGGCTGCAGCTCAGTATAAGGGCAAAAATGCTCCGGTAAGACCGGCTGCTGCTCCCAAAAAAGTTGAGGAAAAAAAGCCACAGCAGGCTCAGCCGAAGGTTGAGAAACCATCCAAACCTCAGAAACCCGAAGCAAAACCCGAAAAGAAAGCTCAGCCGCAGCCTGCTGCAAAAAAAGACAAAAAAGCTGAATCTTCAAAAGCCAATACAAAACAAAAAAACAACTCCCAACCTAAAAAGAACGCTCCGCAAACAAAAAAAGGCAGCAAGAAAAAGCCCGTTCAAAAAAAGAAGGTTAACAGCAGCATTAAACTCTCAAAACGCATAAAAATGAAAATTGAGAAGTTTGGTGTTCATAAGTTTGCCGCAATTGTTCTTTCTGTAAGTGTTGCAATCTGCGCGGTGTGCGTTATTGCCTGGGTTACATCAAGCACTTTCGGCATACCGGATGAGGCTCTTCCTAAATATGCAGGTCGAAACATTTCGTCTGCCTCCACGCTTACAGTGCTTGAGGATATCGATAAGCAGTATGAATATTCGGACGATATGGACCGAAAAGGTGACACTAAAGAGTTTCGTTACTATGCTGCGAAGGAAATAGTTTTTGCAGAGAAAAATTCGCAGGGTTCACTTAACCTTGTCAACGTTACCGATAACAACTGCGTTATGGTTGCATCAATCGTCGATGAGGCAGGCAACGTTTGCTATTCTTCTCTCGGTCTGCCTGCCGGTCAGTGTCTTACCGATATCAGCATTTATGAACGACCCTACGGCACGTATGATATGAAGCTCGTAGTTGCGGGCTATGACCCGGAAACCTATGATCTTATTGGTGTGCAGCATTCAGATTTGACCGTACAGGTCGGAATAGAAGAGGAAACATCCGATGTTCAAGAAACAATCCAAGGATAATAACCCGCAAACTGAAACAAAAAGAAACCCGAAGGTAGTGCAGGCGGCTGTTATGCTGTCGGCAAGCTGTGTTTTTCTTGTTGTTGCAATTTTCGCAATAAGCAGTCTTGGTTTCTTTCATATGGTTGGCGGTTGGTTTATTCCGCGCGGTGAAGTAAGAACCGGTGTTATTTCGGAAAAAAATCAGATAGAGTCACTTGACGGCAAGGAAATTGTCTACCGCGTTAATTCAGACGTTGTTTTTGAGCATACTTACGCTCAGGGTACAATAATGCTCGAAAACCCGAAGGTTTCCAAGCACAATCTGCAGTTTTCGTTCTATCTGCCCAACAACCGCGTTGACCCGATTTATGAATCTCCAATGATTTCACCCGGTGAATGTATCCTCAGCGATAAACTGACCGATACAATGCGAGTCAAAAAGGGCGACTATACGTGCGTTTGTATTGTCAGAGCTTATGATGCTCAGGGCAAATACTGCGGTCAGAATACCTGCACCGTTATTATTACAATACTTGATAATTAAAACAACCGCTGATAATCTCGGATGATTGTCAGCGGTGTTCTTTTTAGTAGTTTTCAGGCTTTATCTGAAAGTATGCTTTTGTGTGTGAACAAACAGGGCAGATTTCGGGTGCACTCTTACCGATGAAAATGTGTCCGCAGTTTCTGCACTGCCAGATTGTGTCGCCGTCGCGGCTGAAAACAAGTCCGCCGTTAATGTTTTCAATAAGTTTGCGGTATCTGTTTTCGTGTTCTTTTTCGATTTTGGCTACGTGCTCAAATAAAAACGCAATCTGGTCAAATCCCTCTTCTTTTGCTGTCTGAGCAAACCCTGCGTACATATCTGTCCATTCGTAGTTTTCGCCTGCGGCTGCATCGCCAAGGTTGTTGAGCGTTTCGGGCATATTGCCGCCGTTAATCAGCTTGAACCATATCTCGGCGTGCTCTTTTTCGTTTTTTGCCGTTTCTTCAAATATAGCCGCAATCTGTTCAAATCCGTTTTCTTTTGCCTTTGCTGCGTAATACAAATATTTTGTGTGCGCCTGGCTTTCGCCTGCAAAAGCCGCCAGCAGATTATTCATCGTCTTTGAATCTTTGAGTTCCATTTCTTTTCTCCTTTTCTTTTTGTTAAGGTTATTATTTCCTTTCTTTATATCAGTATTCGTTAAGTGTCTTGAAAAATTTATATTAAAATGATATATTTAATTCGCATTTTAAAAAAACTCCCTCATCAGAGGGAGCCGGGGTAAAATATTTATTAAGGAGAAAAAACAATGGGTAAGATCGTAGCAATAGGTGGCGGCAGCTTTGAATACGGTGAAATCTGGACTATGATTGAGCATATATGTTCGCTTTGCGATAAGGAGCATCCGAAGATGCTCTTTTTACCTACCGCGAGCTTTGATTCTCACGATGATACACAGAATTTTATTGATGCCTTTGCAAAGTACGGCTGTACGGGCGAAGGTCTTTATCTGACTGATGAAGGCCTGACTTATGATGAGATAAGAGCGAAGATTCTCGGCAGTGACATAGTCTATGTCGACGGCGGCAATCTCAAATTCCTTATGGATACCTGGAATAAAACGGGTGCAACTCAAATCTTCCGTGAAGCTTATGAAAAGGGGATTATCCTCTCGGGTTTAAGCTCGGGCGCAATGTGTTGGTTTGATATGGGCTGGGATGATTGCCTTGAGGGTAATGAATTTGCATTTATCGAGTGTGTCGGTCTTCTGCCTTACTGTAACTGCCCTCATTTTGAGGCAGAATACTGGCACCGCTTCAAGGATGAAATAAAAAAGCTCAACGGCCCTGACGGTATGGGTATCGATAACGATGTCTGTGTCAGCTTTGTCGACGGCGAAATAAAGGTAGTTAAACACGAGCAGGAAAAATCTGCCTTCCTCTACCGTAAGGCAAACAACTTTGAAGAAGAGGATATGGCTCAGATATACGGTTAATTATAAATCCTTTTACGGTTATTTAAACGGAGGTTTTAATTTTGGCAACCATACTTCTTGTTGTGATATATATAGCTTTTATAGGTCTCGGAGTTCCGGATTCACTTATCGGCTCTGCGTGGCCTGCAATACATACACAGCTTAATATACCGGTTGAAGCGGTAAGCGTTATCACTTTCCTTATTTCAGGTTGTACGGTGTTATCAAGTATGTTCAGCGCAAGAATTCTTAATAAGTTGGGAACCGCAAAGGTTACAGCTTTCAGTACGGCTATGACTGCGGCGGCTTTGCTCGGCTATTCATTTGTACCGTCTTTTTGGTTAATGATTCCTCTTGCGATAGTTCTCGGTCTGGGCGCAGGTGCGATTGATTCGGGACTTAACAACTATGTTGCGCTTCATTTCAAAGCAAGCCATATGAATTTTCTTCATTGTTTTTACGGTGTCGGCGTATCACTCAGCCCTTATCTTATGTCACAGGCTTTAAGTAACATAGGCTGGCGTGGCGGCTACCGTTATGCTTTTTACGTTCAGGCGGCTATCGCAATATTGCTCATCATCTCTGTTCCCCTTTGGAAAAAGACTTCTTCAAATGGAGAGACAGAAGAAGAAAAAGAGATAAACCTTACACTTTTGCAGATGGCAAAAAGGTCCGACGTGCGCCTTGTGTGGGTTATTATGCTTGCTACAAATGCAATTGAATATGCCTGCGGAGTATGGGGAAGCACATATCTCGTTGAAGAAAAAGGATTTGAAACAAAGCACGGTGCACTTGCGCTGACAATATATTATGTCGGTATGTCGCTCGGAAGGTTTGTTTCAGGTTTGCTTGCCGATAAAGTCAGCACGTGGAAGCGTATCGGCATCGGCACCGCCATTCTTGCTCCCGCGGTTGTGGTTATGCTTCTGCCCCTGCACGGTGCTGTTTCGGTCATAGGATTGTTCCTGATTGGTTTAGGTAACGGCTCTGTTTATCCGAATATGATACATCTGACACCTCACAATTTCGGAAAAGAAGTATCGCAGTCAATTATGGGTTCACAGATTGCATTTGCTTACATCGGTGTTATGTTAGCTCCGCCTATGGTAAGCCTTATAAGCGGAACTTTCGGAATAAAGGTATATCCCGTTTTACTTGCCGTACTTTATGGCATAATGGTTGTTTCTCTTAAATGTTTTGTCAAGCACTTGAAAAAACACGGCAAATACAATGCGAATGTGTAAAAAACTTAAAGGTATTAACAATGGATAATAATGATAAGTTTAATTTGAACAGTTTTATATCTCCCGATGTTTCATATGCTCCCGTATATATCTGGGTGTGGAATGATATATGCACCCGTGAAATTATAGATACTCAGCTTGCAGAAATGCAAAGACTCGGCATCAGGGCATTTTATATCCTTCCCGAGCCCAAGGAATTTCGTCCCCACAGTATGCCCACAAACCTCCAGCCTGAATACCTTTCAGATGAGTATGCCGAGCTTTGCTTATATGCTTTTGAACAAGGCAAAAAACTTGGTATGAACTGCTGGATATATGATGAGGGCGGTTGGCCCTCGGGTAGTGCCTGCGGTAAGGTTATGAAAGACCGTCCTGAATTCGGACGGGAAACCCTTGAATGGCGTGAATGCTCATTTGCCAAGGGTAAAGTATATGAAAAATCAGATTCCGATGTTCTTGCAGGCTTTGTAAACAATGAAAAAATTGAAGACGGTTATGTATTTCTCAACGATTCTGTTGTGACAGAGTATTTCATAGCAAAGGCTACTGACAGCAGTTATCCCGATTTACTGAACAAATCTGCGACAGAGTATTTTATAGAAATAACCCACAAGAAATACAAACTCTGCGACAATGTTACTGCAGTTTTTACGGATGAACCCAAAGCACCTGCAGG
>JAZTZM010000005.1:0-1193 GCA_045637465.1 Acutalibacteraceae bacterium
GCAGTTAAGGTTGGAGGCGGATATAATCACCGCTTTAATCTCAGCGACGGTATTCTTCTCAAGGATAATCACATCGGTGCCGCAGGCGGTGTAAAGCAAGCTGTTGCAATGGCAAAGGAGTATGCACCGTTTGTCCGTAAAATTGAAATTGAAGTTGAAAATCTTGAAATGCTGAAAGAAGCGCTTGAAGCAGGTGCCGATATCATTATGCTCGATAATATGAGCGTTGAGGATATGACAAAAGCCGTTGAACTCTGCAAAGGCAAAGCTGAAACAGAGTGCAGCGGAAATGTTACAAAAGAAAATGTTGCAAAACTCACCCGTGTTGGTGTAAACTATATATCAAGCGGAGCGCTCACACACTCTTCTCCTATTCTTGACCTCTCGCTTAAAAATTTACACGCAATATAATGAGGTGAATTAATGAAAGCCGCTGACAGAAGAAAAGCAATTGTTAACTTGTTGTTAGCATCAAACGAAGCAATATCGGGCGGTAAACTTTCCGAAGAATTCGGAGTGTCAAGACAGATTATTGTTCAGGATATAACCGTGCTTAAAGGCTCGGGAAACGATATTCTCTCTACCCATAACGGATACATTATTCAGAAATCACCTTTAAAAGAGCGTGTTTTCAAAGTGTATCATACAACAGAAGAAACAGAAGATGAACTGACCACCATTGTGAATCTCGGCGGAACGGTGGTTGATGTTTTCGTATGGCACAAGGTTTACGGCAAAATGACTGCACCGCTGAACATCTTTTCAACTCTTCATATAAAACAGTTTATTGAGGGAGTAAGAAGCGGTAAATCTACCGAGCTTATGAACATAACAGGCGGTTATCATTATCACACGGTACGTGCGGAATCAGAGTCGGTGCTTGACGAAATTGGACAAGCTCTTATAAATAAGAATTACATTGCACCGGAAATATGAGATTAAGCAAAAACAGCAGGTAACATCATTTCGTGGTGTTTCCTGCTGTTTGTATGTCATTTACTTAAACTGTTGCTTTTTTCTTGCTTTGATTGGTATAATTAAACCGACAAATAAGAATTTGTAGGGATGATTGAGATGATTGTTTTAATTACTGGAGCATCGCATACGGGTAAAACAGCTCTTGCTCAAAAGTTGCTTGAAAAATATAAATACCCATACTTATCAATTGACCATTTAAAAATGGGTTTAATTCG
>JAZTZM010000006.1:0-47775 GCA_045637465.1 Acutalibacteraceae bacterium
ATGTTTACCTGAAGGAATGCGAATGTTATGCCGACTGCGAGTGCATCAATGCTTGTTGCAATCGCAAGCACAAAAATCTCTTTTATGCTGAATCCGCTGTTATCGTCTTCATCCTTTTTGAATGATTCATAAATCATTTTACCGCCCATTATACCAAGCAGAATGAAAGTAATCCAGTGGTCGATGCTGACGATATACTGCTCAAACTGTTTGCCGAGAAAATAGCCGATAAGCGGCATAAGTGCCTGAAATCCGCCGAAAAACAGAGCAATTATACCTGTCTGTTTCGGGTTGATTTTCGGCATTTTGAGACCTTTGCAGACTGCTACTGCAAAGGCATCCATAGAAAGCCCTACGGCTACAAGAAAAATTTCCCAAATACTCATTTTTTACCTCAGAATTAAATTGAATACTGTTTTTTGTATTTTTCAAAATACTCGTAATACTTACCTGAGGGATCTTTTTTGACATTGCTCAGGTATTCGTGAGCATCGAACATTTCACGCTGCGCTTCGATAACTGCAACGGCGATATTTGAACAATGGTCGGAAATTCTTTCAAAGTTTGTGATAACGTCTGTAAGAATGAAACCGAGTTCAATTGTGCAGTTACCTTTTGTAAGTCTTTCAACGTGACGGCTCTTGACGTGGTCGATAATTTCGTCAATAACTTCTTCAAGAGGCTCTACAATCTCTGCAAGCTCAATATCGTCGTTTTTGAAAGCTTTGACGGTGATTGAAAGAATTTCTGCAATTGCATCTGTAAGATTATCAATTTCCTCTTTTGCTTCGTCTGAGAATGAAACTTTCTTTTCGTGCATTTCTTTTGCAGTTGCAAGAATATTATCTGCGTGGTCACCGATTCTTTCGAAGTCACTGATTGTGTGGAGAAGTTTTGAAATCTTTTTAGTATCGTTTTCGCCGATTTCTTTTTTTGAAAGCTTAACAAGGTATGTGCCGAGTTCATCTTCGTATCTGTCGATAGTGCTTTCCATTTCTTCAACAAGAAGAGCTGTTTTTTCATCGTAGCGTTCAAGCAAGGAAGATGCAATTTTAACTGATCTTTTTGCAAGGGTAGCCATTTCAGATGTTACATCTTCAGCTTTTGCAACTGCGAAAGAAGGAACAGTCATAAGACGTTCATCAAGAAGTACAACTGATTCTTCTGTGTCTTTTGCATCGCGGATGATAAGTTTTACAAGCTTTTCAAGAAGCTTGGAGAACGGGAAGAGCATAATTGTTGTTGTAACATTGAATATAGAATGTAAGATAGCAATAGTGAACGGTTCAACTGATGTATCTGTGAAAGCAAAGTTGAATATTGCGTCAGCAATAAGCCAGCCTGTAAGACAGATTACAGAGCCTATGGAGTTGAACAGTATATGTACCATTGCAACTCGTTTTGCATTTTTTGATGCACCGAATGATGCAAGAAGAGCGGAAACGCAGGTACCGATATTCTGACCCATAATGATGGGAACGGCAGTCATATAATTGATACTGCCGGTGAGAGTAAGCGCCTGAAGAATACCGACGGAAGCTGATGAAGACTGCACAACAGCAGTAACAACCGTACCCATAATCATACCGAGCACGGGATTGCTGAACATAACGAGTGCGTTTTTAAAGCCTTCAAGCTCTGTAAGCGGTTTTACAGCATCGGACATAGTCTCCATACCGAACATAAGAACGGAAAATCCGAGGAGTATAACGCCTATATCTTTATGCTTTGCCTTTTTTGAGAACATATTGAGTATAACACCTATAAGTGCAAGAACAGGTGTAAAAGTTTCAGGTTTGCAAAGAGAAACCCAGAAATTATCACTTTCAATACCGGTTAAGCTAAGAATCCAGGATGTGACGGATGTGCCGAGGTTTGCGCCCATAATGACACCGACTGCCTGCGCAAGCTGCATAACGCCGGAGTTTACAAAGCCGACAACCATAACCGTAGTCGCCGAAGACGACTGTATTATAGCGGTAACAAGTAAACCGAGAATAAAGCCTTTAAACTTATTTGAGGTAAGTTTGCCGAGAATTGTTTTGAGCTGATTACCCGCGCTTTTTTCAAGAGCGTTGCCCATTGTGTTCATACCGAAGAGGAAGAATGCAAGGCCGCCCAGAAGCGTGGCAACATTCATAAAGGACATAAACAGCACCTCCGAGAAATGATTTTTGACGAATTCCGTCCGATTGCGATTATAATCAAGATAAGTCAAGATATTATTCTCTTGGAGAATTTAAAAGAAAATTAATAAAATTTATACAATGTTCTTTATTTTTGCCGAAAAATAAGTTATCATTATTCAGTAAATGAATTCTCGGAGGTAACCCAATGTATTTTCACGAACCGACATATGATTTGGATATACTTTGCAGACAGAATCTGCACATACACTCAACTTTTTCAGGCTGTGCAAAGCCGGAAATGAAGTTGCACGATATTGTGCATACCGCGCAGCTTAACGGCCTGGAGGCAATTGCCATAACCGACCACGTTCAGGCCAACAGCGAGACAGAATTCAGAACATCTCTCTCGATACTTAAAGAACAGGCTAAAACCATCGAATCGCCTGTGCGTGTGCTCATTGGTGCAGAGCTTTCAGCCTACGGAGTTAACAATTTCAACTATCCGCAGAATGACATTGAGCTTGACTACAGGCTCTGGGCACACAACCATTATCACGTTTCAACATGGATTCAGCCCGAGGACACAAGCGTAACGGGCTACAAAAAGCATATGATTGAAACATTGACAAACCTTATAAAATCGGACAGGGCAGACTGCATTGCCCACCCGTTTCACGACACATATCTGACAAACTCAAAGCGCCTCAACGTCGGCTTTGAAAGAGGCAGCGTACCAAACTGCTTTACCGACAACGAAATCGGCGAATTGCTTGAGCTTGGCAAAAAGCATGAAACGGCATTCGAGATTAACCTCAACGCAATGGTAGACTACCCCGAATTCTGCCGCAGGATGTACAACCTCGGCAAAGAGATCGGCACACAGTTTAACATAGGCACAGACGCACACTCACTTGACAGAATTGACACAAGACAGTTTATTGAGAGGACGAAAAAAATACTCTTATGATTAAGAATATTATTCTTGATATGGGTAACGTGCTGCTCGATTATGACCCACAGGCGGCTATGGATGAGCTTGCAATCGCACCTGATGCTCAGCCGATAATAATGAAAGAACTGTTCGGCGGAAAAGAGTGGGTACAGCTTGACCTCGGTAACATCACAGAGGTTGAAGCATACGAAAGCATAAAGCATAGAATACCCGAAGAATATCACGCGGATTTGAGCAAATGTATTGACGGCTGGGATATATGTATGAAGCCGCTTGACGGAGCACGTGAATTCTGCGAATATATCAAAGAAAATGGCTACGGCATTTATGTGTTATCAAATGCGCACAAGAGCTTTTACAGGTATTTCCCACGCTATTTTGACCTTGAGTTTTTTGACGGTGTTGTAGTTTCCGCAGACGTGCACATTGTAAAGCCCGATGTGAGAATTTACGAGCATATTCTCAACAAACACAGCCTCAACGCAGAGGAATGCCTGTTTATTGACGACAGAGCGGATAACGTTGAGGGTGCAATTAAAGCAGGGATGCGAGCACATCAGTTCAAGAATGATTTTGAAGAGATAAAACAATATCTGAAACACTGATAAAAAGATTTAAAGTCCCCTTGCCTAAAGGGAGCCTTATAAAAATGCAGCGAGCGACATCCGGTTGGGTGCCGCTCGCTTTTTACTTATGTTGTATTCATTTTACCAACTCTTTTATTACCTCACCTGCAGCGATTAAGCCTGCGGCGGAGGGCACGAACGAAACGCTGCCGGGTACGGAGCGTTTACTTTCATCATCGGGCTGAAATAGCGGCTTGATCGGCTGCTCGGTTGAGAAAACAACCTTGAGTGAATCTATACCGAGGTTTTTGAGCTCACGGCGCATAACACGCGCAAGCGGACAGCCGCTTGTCTTTTTTATATCGGTGACGTTGAGCGCAATCGGGTCGAGCTTGTTGCCCGTACCCATGCAGCTGATTACGGGTATATTCTTATCTTTTGCGGTTTTTATAATAAGAAGCTTTGAAGTGACAGTATCGATGGCATCGACAATATAATCATAATCTTCAAAGCTGAAATTATCAGCAGTTTCGCCAGAGAAAAAACAGGGATAAGTCACAACGGATATGTCAGGATCGATATCAGCAATACGCTCACGCATAACGTCAACCTTAAGTGAGCCGACGGTGCTTTGCAAAGCAACAAGCTGGCGGTTGATATTTGAAACCGAAACCGTATCGTTATCGCACAGACCGATTCTGCCAACACCTGCTCGGGCAAGCGCCTCCGCGGCAAACGAACCGACACCGCCCACACCAAAGAGCAAAACAGACGCATTTTTCAGTTTTTGAACACCGCTCTCACCAATCAGCATTGCGGTACGCACATCTTTTTCATTCATAACAAACGCCTCCGAATTCACAAAAATTATATCATCGCGCGCAAATTATGTCAATTTATTATTGACTCAGCGAAACTGCAATAGTAAAATGAAGTTATCAAACGTGGAGGTTTACGTAAGATGAAAAAATTAAAAAAAGCAATTGCTCTTATACTCGCTGCGGCAACAATTCTCTGTTTTGCCGCGTGCTCACGCACAAGCGAAAAGAAATTCGGCACTTGGTACAGCGAAGAAATTTCACCCGCTTACGATGCATTTGTAGCAACGGACTACGGCAAAGAGAACGCTCCCTCGCCGAACATCTCGCTTATGATAACTTCAGACAAATATCTCAACTTCATTTTCGACTACATAACAAACGGAACTAAACCCGAAAAGGGCGAAATCACAGAAGAAGACGGCGCCTATATATACACCGAAAACACATTCACGCAAAAGGTTGAAATTGATGAGGGAACCACAAGCATCAGAATAACAAACACCATAAGTATGTTCGGCGAAGCATCCATCAGCTCCGTCACAACGCTCAGAGAACACTCAGGCAAGTATTACATCCAGTATCTTCAGCCCGATTTTTCAGAGTATTACGAAGTATGTTTCACTGCTGAAAGCGGAGAGATAAAGCACGAAAAGACCAACAAGATTCCTTATTCAATATTCGGAGAAAAAATCCCCGATACATTTGCAAAGGAGAACTGAAAATGACAAACGAATTACACAACTACGACATATTCCCGAAGGTTTTCCCTAAGGATAAAGAAATCGAAATCACAATCAAGCCGCTTGGTGAGCACGCAGCATTCACCAAGGATGAGTACACAATGCAGATATGCCCTCTTACAACAGGAACAAGGCGCGCTTACCCTGACACATCAACATTCTCAGACGAATTCAAGGTAAAACCCGACGCTGACGGCTGCATCCGCATCAAGCACGTTTTCCGCGGAGAGCAGGAGCATTTCATCCGTTTCCTCAAAGATGATAAGAAAAAGGATTTTCAGCTTTCCGTTTACTCTGTAGATGAGGATCTTGTCGGCAGATATCCCTTTGCCGGTGACCTTCATATGCATACGTTCCGCTCAGACGGCAAGCAGTCCCCTGCAATCGTTGCCGCAAACTACCGCAGGCACGGTTATGACTTCCTTGCAATCACTGATCACCGCAGATTTTATCCCTCTCTTGAAGCAATTGACGCATACAAAGACGTTGATATCGAATACACACTGATTCCCGGTGAAGAGGTTCATATGCCCAAGGGAGATCCTCACCACGGCAATGACGTGCATATGGTAAACTTCGGCGGAAAGTACAGCGTAAACGCACTCATCAAAGAAAGCGCACACGTTGAAGAAGTTGGCGAATGCAAGGAGAAACGCAGCATTGACGGCAACTGTCCCGACACAATGAGTCAGGAAGAATTCTGGGCGCTTATTGATGCTTATGCCGACACGCTCGATATTCCCGAAGGTGTTGAGCGTTTTCCGTTTGCCTGCTGCGCCTGGATTACCGAGCAGATACGCAAGGGCGACGGCTTAAGCATTTTTGCCCATCCCTACTGGATTGCCGACGTATATCACGTGCCGGATTCTCTTTCTGATGCAATGTTTGACAAAAAGGCATTCGATGCATTCGAAGTGCTCGGCGGTGAGAATTACTTCCAGCAGAACGGATTCCAGACAATATACTACTATGAGCAATGCGCCAAGGGCAACAAAGTGCCGATCGTCGGCAGCACAGACAGCCACAGCAGCATCAACAACCGCAACGGCTTTATCTGCTCAACAATTGTTTTCGCTCCCGAAAACACAAGAGAGAGTCTTATCGGCTCAATAAAGGATTTTTACAGCGTTGCAGTTGACACAATCAGCACAGAATACCGTATAGTCGGCGATTTCAGACTTACAAGATATGCAACCTTCCTTTACGAAAACTTCTTCCCGCTTCACGATGAGCTTTGCTATGAAGAAGGTCTTCTGATGAAGAGATATGTAACCGGCGAAGAGGATGCCGAGGCTCAGCTTAAAGCTATTCAGGGCAGAATGAAGCGCCAGAGAGAAAAGTACTTTGCCTTTTAAAACAAACCCAAGCAAATATATCGCCCCTGATTTGTACACTGATACAAATCGGGGGTAATTTTTTTGTGGAAGTTGACTTTTTATTAATATATATGTAAAATAAAGGGTGGTTAAAATTAACTTTGGAGGTAACAATAATGAAACTTGACAAACTTGTCGGCGAAAGATTTAAAGAAAAGCCGTCAGACTGTATAATCGAAAGCCACGCACTCACGGTAAGAGGCGGCTATATAAAGAATGTTGCAAACGGCATCTACTCATCCTATATGCCTATGCGCAGAATCACAAAAAAGATTGAGAATATCATCCGCGAGGAGATGGACAAAATCGACGGTCAGGAGGTTCAGTTCCCCGTCGTTATGCCCGCCACACTCTGGGAAGAAAGCGGCAGATACGAATCCATCGGCAGTGAGCTCCTTCGCTTCAGCGACAGAAACAAGAGCCCCATGGTGCTCGGTATGACACATGAAGAGGCAGCAGTTCACCTTGTACGCGACTACGCAAACAGCTACAACAAATATCCCTTTATGATCTACCAGATCCAGACAAAGTTCCGTGACGAGGGCAGGCCCAGAGCAGGTCTTATCCGCGTACGTGAATTCACAATGAAGGATGCATACTCTTTCCACACATCTCAGGAAGATCTCGAGCAATACTATGACCGTTGCTATGACGCATACAACCGCATTTTTGCACGTTGCGGTATCCCCGAGGTTGTAACCGTCAAATCCGACTCAGGTATGATGGGCGGCAGCGTATCACACGAATATATGCTTCTCACCGCTGCAGGTGAAGACAGCATCGCAGTATGCAGCGAGTGTGACTTCAGAGCAAACATCGAGGCAGCTCCCTGCATCGTAGAAAACGAGGCAGACGCAGTGCTCGAAGAGCTCACACTTGTTCACACACCCGATATGCACACAATTGACGAAGTCTGCACATTCCTCAACTCCGCTGTTGAGAAATCCTGCAAGGCTGTTGTATATCAGAGAAACGCTGACGACACATATATCGTTGCATTTGTAAGAGGTGACCTTGAGGTCAACGAAACCAAGCTGCGCAACGCTGTCGGCTGTGAGATTCACCCCGCAGAGATTACAGACGGCTGCGGTCTTCTTGCAGGCTTCATCGGACCGTACAATATGGATGAGCGCATCACGGTTGTTATTGACGGCTCACTCAAGGGCGCAACAAACCTCACCTGCGGTGCAAACAAGCTCGACCACCACTACACAGGCTTCAACATTGAGCGTGACCTTGGCGAAGTTGAATATATGGACGTTGCCGCAATCAAAGACGGCGGTATCTGTCCGCAGTGCGGCAAGCACTCCGTTACACTTTCAAGAGGTATCGAGGTTGGTAACATATTCCAGCTCGGCACAAAATACACAAAATCAATGGGCATGACATACCTTGACAGCAACGGTCAGGAACAGTATCCAATCATGGGCTGCTACGGCATAGGTGTAGGCAGACTTGCTGCAAGCGTATGCGAAGCTTACCACGACAACTACGGTCCCATCTGGCCGATGTCAATTGCACCCTGGCAGGTTCACCTTTGCTGTGTACGCTCTGACGATGCGGCAACAAAGGAATGTGCAGACAAGCTCTACGAAGAGATGCAGGCAGCAGGCATTGAGGTAATTTATGATGACCGTAAGGTAAGCGCAGGCTTTATGTTCTCCGACGCTGACCTTCTCGGTGTTCCGCTCAGAGTTATTGCAAGCCCCAGAAACCTCAAGGAAAACTGCTGCGAAATCGTAAGCAGAGACAAGACAATCAGCCAGAAGACAGAAATCGGCGAAATTGTTGACACACTCAAAAAGCTTATCAGCGATATGATCAAATAATATCGGAGTGAAGAAATTGAAAGCTTCCAAACGAAAGCTGACAAACACGCAGATAATTGTACTGTTCTTTGCTGCCGTAATTGCGGCGGGCACACTTCTGCTGTGCCTGCCGATTGCTTCAAAAAGCAGAGAATGGACTCCCCTGCTCGACTGTGCGTTCACCGCAACAAGCGCAACGTGCGTTACGGGTCTGATTGTTTATGACACCTTCACTCACTGGTCGCTTTTCGGTCAGCTGGTCATACTTTCGATGATACAGATCGGCGGACTCGGAGTTATGACAATCATCACAACATTCTCAGTTTTTGCAAAGCGAAAAATCAGCCTGTATGAAAGAAAGCTGCTGATGCAGTCTGCAGGCACGATAAGAAGCAGCGGCATCATAAAGCTGCTCAAGCAGATTATCGGAATAACGCTCATCTGCGAAGTCACTGGTGCAGTGCTCCTCGCCACGAGATTCTGCCCGAAGCTTGGCATTATTGAGGGGCTGTATTACTCCGTCTTTCACGCGGTATCGGCTTTCTGCAACGCAGGCTTTGACCTGATGGGCAGATACGGCGAATTTTCCTCACTCACACCGTTCTGCGGTGATATCGCTGTCAATATGACTGTTTGCACACTGATTATCGCAGGCGGTCTGGGATTCATCGTATGGCAGGATATAATCACCAACAAATTCGCTCTGAAAAAATATTCAGTTCATTCCAAAATTGTTATTATAACAACTGCTGCGCTTCTTGCAGGCGGCTGGCTGTTCTACCTCATATTCGAAAGAAACGCAAGCCTTGAAGGACTTGACACGGGCGAAAAAATTCTCGCGTCATTCTTCCAGTCGGTAACAGCAAGAACTGCAGGATTCAACACCGTACCTCTCAACAAGCTTACAGGTGCAGGCGTTGTGCTGATGAGCGTGCTTATGCTTACAGGCGGCAGTTCCGGATCAACCGCAGGCGGCATAAAGACGACAACAATTGCCGTAATGATATTAGAGCTTATCGCAGCTGCCAAGGGCGACAAGGACACAGTTGTTTTCAAACGCAGACTTGAGGACGATACAGTCAAGCGTGCCGGCGCGATAATCAGCGTATATATGATGGCTGTAATAATATCGCTTACCGCAATATGCTCAATAGAAAACCTGCCTGTATCCGATGTGCTTTTTGAAGTTGCATCAGCAGCAGGCACGGCAGGACTGACCGTGGGCATTACAACATCGCTTTCGGCTGTTTCGCACATCATACTGATGCTGTTGATGTTTGGCGGAAGAATCGGCGGACTTTCACTTATCTTTGCATTTGCCGAGCGCCGTGAGCGCGCAAAGCTCACCAGACCTTCCGAAAAAATTCTGATAGGATAACAGGAGCGACGGAATATGAAAAATATACTCGTAATAGGAATGGGCAGAAGCGGCAGACACCTCGCAACAAAGATGCAGGAGCTTGGCAACGACGTTATGATTGTAGACCAGAGCGAAGAGACCATCGAAGAGCTTGCTCCGCTTTTCACTGACTCATTTATCGGCGACTGCACAAACGAGGCTGTTATACGCTCGCTCGGTGTAAACAACTTTGACGTCTGCTTTGTGTGCATCGGCGAAAACTTTCAGTCGTCGCTTGAAATCACGGCACTGCTCAAAGATATGAACGCTAAATACGTTGTTTCAAAAGCAAACCGCGATATTCAGGCGCGATTCCTCAAAAGTGTAGGTGCTGATGAAGTTATCTATCCCGAAAGAGAGATTGCAGAAAAGCTTGCAATCCGCTTCAACGCAGATAACGTTTATGACTATATTGAGCTGACCGACGAATACTCAATCTTCGAAATTCCTGTAGTTTCGGGCTGGGTTGGCAAAACGGTAATCGACATCAACGTCAGACGAAAATATAACATCAACATCATAGCTATAAAGAAGGGTGATGTTTTGCGTCCCCTCCCCGGCGGAGATTACGTTTTTGCCGCAGACGACCACCTTGTTGTTATCGGAAAATCATCAGACGTATTCAAACTTTCCGCAAAGAAATAAATAAAACGAATCCCCTTAAGCATTACTTTTCCGGTTATGCTTAAGGGGTAATTTTTTTATATTGTTTTAAGGCAAAAGAAAAATCCCTTAAGGAATTAACCTTAAGGGATTTAATTATGTTCTTTTTAATCTGAAGCCTATATGCTTTGATTATTAAAGAGCAGGAAGCTCGACCTTCTCACCGATGAAACCGATGATCTTCTCGAAAATGGGCTTGATTGTGTCAACGATGCCACCGAGATCGATGCCGGAAACAACATCAGAAACCTTATTGAAAAGGCCTTCCCAGTCAACACCCTTGAGGAAATCGATAACCTTGAGGATAAAGTCAGCAACGTCCTTACCTACAAGACCAACTACCCAGCAATCAGTTTCAAGATGCTTGTCAAAATCGCCCTCTGTGTCATAGCTATCGCCGCAGTACTTACAGCTGCCTGCACCCTTGGGGCACTCTTTCTGATGCTCAACGATGTCATTCTCATGAATAGTTGCGTCGCAGTAGGGGCACTTCTTGTACTGCTCAAGGCAACCGGTGCGTACATGCTCAATATACTGCTTCTCGTTGTTGAAGTTTGCCTGGCAAATCTCGCAGAAATAGTCCTTGGATTCAGCCTCTGCAAAAGCTACAACAGAAACAGAGAGAGCAATGATAACTGCGAGGAGAACTGATACGAATTTCTTCATTTTTAAAATCGTCCTTTCGTTTTTGTATTATTAATGTTTAATAACCTTTATGATATTAGCACTAATTGTAAAATTTGTCAATAGATATATCGACAATATATTTTATTGTTACCTTATTTATTTTTATATTGTACAATAAAGAAATAAGAGCCAATCCCCTTGTTAAGGATTGGCTCTTGTGAGCAGTTACTGTTGCTTGTTGCCGTCGTCTTCATCAGCTTTGGCTGTTGTTTTTGATGAAGAAGTTGTCTTTGGAGAAGTTGTTTTTTCGGATGTCTTTTCGGATGTTTTTTCTGATGTTTTTTCGGTTTCATCAGAATCGGTTGTTGCATCCTTTGAAGAATCTTCAGAAGGCTTTGTAGTACGTACTTCAGCGTACGATGTCTTATTATCGTCTGAGGACTGTGTAGTGGTTTCTGTTTCTTCTGCAGGCGGCTCACCCCATACAGAAAGAACAACTGCCGTGCCCTTGGGATAAGCTTTGCCTACCATAAGACCCATTACAGCTTCAACAATATTTTCCGTGTGTGTTCCGTCGTTTTCTTTGGTTTCTTTGCTTACCTTGAAGTTGCTCTGCTTGAGCAGGTCACGAGCTTCGTCATAATCCATACCGATAACAGGCGGCAATTCAAAGTGTTCAATGCCCTTGGAAACGGTAAGGGTGATTTTTGTGCCCGCATTAACCTGAGACTTTGCAGGAATGTTCTGCGAAATAATTATGCCCTTAGGCACATCATCACTGTATTCCTCGACAGCTTCAAATGAAAACTGATTAACCCAGTAAGCATCGTTTGAAATTTCGGAATAGTCTCTTCCGCGGAAATCCGTAACCGTGACAACTTCGCCGCGTGTTGTAGCCTCTGCCACCGGTTCATCCTTAACGAAATTATTTTTTATATCAGGCACAAAAACAATTATCAGACAAATTACAAGGCAGACTATTGCGCTGATAAGAGCTGTGCGAAGAATCAGCATTTTGTTCTGAGAAAACATTCCGCCTTTTTGGCTCGGCTGAGCTGAAACCGCAGGTGTCGGCTCAGGGCGCATTTCCGTTTTGCGTGCATCGGCAGGAAGCGGCGCAGACATATCAAAATCACTGTGAGATACCGCAGCAACTACGGGAGATGCGGAGAGGTCGGCACGAAGCTGTTCGACAGAACGCGTACGCTCCTCCGGCATTATCTGAAGTGCGTTTATAAGGCCATTTATAACGTATGCGGGAAGCTGCTCGGCAAACTTACCGGGCACCATAAGCCTGTCGTTGGTAAGACGCTCGGTAGCTTCAATCGGGTCGCTGCCGATAAGTGCACGATAAAGCGTTGCGGCAAAAGCATAAATATCGGTGCAGGGACCTTGCTTGCCCTCAAAACCGTACTGCTCAATTGCGGCATAGCCCGAAAACAGCTGAGCCGTAAGGTCGCTCTTTGCAGTTCTCGCCTGCCATATACTGAAACCGCCGATTCGCATTTTACCGTCCTGCCCTATCTGGAGGGTAAGCGGCGAAATACCGCGGTGAATTATACCTGCAGTGTGGAGCATACCGAGGGTTGAAAGCACGGGCATAAATAAAACTCTTGCACGCTCCCACGGAATGTAGCCGGTTTTAAGACGAAGAAGATAATCACGAAGAGTTATGCTCTTGACGTATTCACATATAGCATACGCCGTATCATTCTCCTCAAAAACATCATAAACATTGACAAGAGCAGACAGACCGCTCATACGTGTAAGTTTACGCCACAACTCAACAAAATCAGCCTTGCACTCGTTATAAACGAGCTCACACCCTGACATAACCGTAACGTTACGCTCACCGATGCGTCTTGTTACAAGCGTATCGGGAAAAAACTCACGGATAGTAACGGGCTTTTTTTCATTAATATCCCATGCAATATAGGTAGCACCGTCGCCGTTATACTCAAGAAGCTTGCCGACAAGGTAGCGGTTAGCAACAACTGTTCTTACAGCAAGGTAAGGCGATATTTGCATTGTGCCGACATGAAATCCGCAATAAGGACACTGGTCAACTTCGCCGATTTCTTTCATACAGCTCATACAAATGTGTTCACTGTTAATCATAAGCCTGCTCCTGATCAATAAATTATCATTTTGCGATTATTGTAATTGTATCATTTTTATGTCCTTTAGTCAAATATATTGCAGTTACAAAATTGTTACAGTTTGATTACACCGCAAATCACGCAAACTTCAACAATGCAGCAACACACAAAAAGCAAAAGCCCCGACAATAAAATATCGGAGCTTTAAAACGTCATACACTATTTTTTTCTTCTGTTGTCTGCGCAGAAAAATACTCATCAACAGCGGCAAAAAGACGCGTTGTTGCCGTTTCACGGTCGCACCCTGCAAGCTGTGCCGCCGCCATTGTCTGATGACCGCCGCCACCCAGAGTTTCCATAATAACCTGCACGTTGACCTCACCGAGAGAGCGGGCAGATATGTTCATTGTACCGTTTGAATCGAACATTGCAAACGAAGCTTTTATTGAATCAATATTCAACAGCTCGTCCGCCGCCTGAGCGGTAATTGTGCGGATGTCGGGCGAATTGATATCCGCATACGCAATTGCACAGCCGCGATATATTTCAGCGCCCGTTACAACTTCGTTGCGCAGCTTGAAATCTTCCATTTTATTCATAAACAGCTGACGCACCTTCACGGTATCCGCGCCCTTACTGCGAAGGTATGCCGCCGCTTCAAAGGTACGCACGCCTGCCCTGAGCGCAAAATTGCGCGTATCAAGCATAATGCCTGCAAGCAGAGCATTTGCCTCACATTCGGTAATTGCAGGTTTAGACGGCATATACTGGAGTATTTCAGAAACCATTTCACCTGCTGAAGACGCATTCGGATCGTGTTGGAAAACTATGCTGTCATTAATGAAATCAACATTCTTTCTATGGTGATCGATGACAACGACGGTTTTCGCCTTCTTATAAAGCTCGTTACTCTCAAGCACTTCTGCCCTGTGGGTATCAACAATAATGAGAAGTGTGTTTTTTCCTATTGTTTTAAGTGCTTCTGCAGGCGAAATAAATCCGTCGGGATACTTTTGCTCTACAAGCTCAACCAACGACCTGGCAAGAGATTGCTCGCGTTTGATAACGATTGCGGAGGGTTTGCCGAGAGAGCGTGCAGCACTTAACATACCTGTTGCAGAACCGACGCTGTCAAGATCAGAAAACCTGTGACCCATTATCATAACATCGGAGCTGCTCTCCATAAGCTTCTGGATAGCCGAAGCGACAATACGTGTGCGTGCTTTGCTTCGCTTTTCTATGCCCTTTGAGATTCCGCCGAAAAACTCGTAGGAATCGTTTTTGAGAATTGCAGCCTGGTCACCGCCGCGACCGATTGCCATATCAAGCGCCTGACGTGCATTCTTTTCGCCTTCACGCAACGTATCGCCCCTGCTGATACCTATCGACAGAGTTATACCGACGTGTTTATCATCGTATTTATAAGCACGGATATCGTCGAGTATGCTGAATTTGCGGTCAGCCATACGGATGAGGTCGCGCTCTTCACAGACAGCAACAAACCTTCCGTCACCGAGTTTGCGTATCAGACAGCCGTATTCCGAAAGCCAGTCATCAATCAGCTTTTCCGCACGGCTTCGCATTGCATCGGCGTCACTGTCTGAATAATTCTGCATAAGCTCATCAATATTGTCTATACAGAAAAGCATTACGCTCGGACGGGAGAGCGTATACTCATAATACGCCTTGCGCATCTGCGTTTCATCGGAAAAGAGCAAAACGAAGCATTCCTCATCACGATAATTAACCGTGAAAGGATATACCGAATAAGAGCGGTCCTCAATATCGGTATAAAGCCTGCTGTGATTGGTTATATCCTCTGCGGTCTGACCGCTGAGAAACTGCTCAACATCGCTGTTGGAAGGTCTGACACCATTGAGCACACGTGTCTCAAACAGCGCATTATACCAAAGCAGTCTGCCGTTTGCCGTACACACGAGCACGGGCAAAGGAAAGTTGGCAAGCTTATCTCCCTGAGAAAAATCCAGAGAATTGCCGACTGCTTTTATAAACTCATTTGAGTGCTTGAACGTGATAACGTTGCTGATAAAACTCAGCACAAGCAAAACCGCGAGAATGACAAGCTCAATAATCGCAGCTATCCTGTTGTATGAAAACGTGAGCACACAGTTAATCAGAGCAACGGCAAACACGCATAAAACAACAGCATTGTTTTTGATGAAACGCATCAAAGCTTATACCTCCATTATAATAGGTACTATCATCGGACTTCTTTTTGTCTTATCAAACACAAAACGCGAAATATCGTCTCTGACCCTTGTCTTTGCCGCAACAAGGTCTGACGGATTGCGACCGAGGCGTTCGTCAAGAGTATCGTAAGCGATGCGTTTTGCCTGCTCGATAAGCTCTTCAGACTCCTTGACGTAAACGAAACCTCTTGTGATAATTTCGGGACCCGAAACAATATAACCCGTATCAGCCTCAACACTTGCGGTGATGATTATGATACCGTCCTGAGAAAGATGCTTACGGTCACGAAGGACAATATTACCTACATCACCGACACCTGAGCCGTCAACATAGACTTTACCTGCAGGTACACTGCCTGCAACACGGATGCCGCCATCTGTCATCTCAACGAGAATTCCGTTATCGGCGATAATTATATTCTTACGGTCAATACCCATTGACTCGGCAAGTATTCTGTGCTTTTGAAGATGTTTCTGCTCACCGTGAACGGGAATAAAATACTGCGGCTTGACAAGGCTCATTATCATTTTGAGCTCTTCCTGGCAGGCGTGACCCGAAACGTGAACATCATACATCTTTTCATATATGACCTCTGCACCAAGCTTCATCAGCTCATTGACAACCTTACCGACGGTTTTTTCATTGCCGGGAATGGGCGTTGCGGAAATGATTATATAGTCCAGCGGACCGACCTCAACCTTGCGGTGATCGGAAAAAGCCATACGGGTGAGCGCCGACATCGGCTCGCCCTGACTGCCCGTTGTGATGATAACCATTTTATCCTCGGGATAACGCCTGAGCGTATCAAGGCTGACAATAAGCCCGTCCGGCACATCGATATAGCCAAGCTCCTTAGCTACGGCAACAACGTTTTCGAGGCTTCTGCCCGAAAGTGCAACCTTTCTGCCGAGCGAAGCGGCGCTGTTGATAATCTGCTGCACACGGTGAATGTTTGAAGCAAATGTTGCAACGATTATTCTTCTGTTACCTGCGCTGCGGAAAAGACGGTCGAACGATTCGCCTACCTTGCTTTCGCTCTCGGTATAACCCGGACGCTCTGCATTGGTAGAGTCTGACATCAGGCACATTACACCCTCCGAGCCTATCTGTGCAAGTCTTGCAAGGTCAATCGGATCGCCGTCAATAGGTGTGGTATCAATCTTGAAGTCACCCATCTGCACAACCGTGCCGCCGTCACAACGCACGGCAAGTGCAACCGCATCGGGAATTGAGTGATTGACGTGAATCAGCTCAACCTCAAATTCACCGAGCTTAATACGGTCACCGGGTTTAACAACGTTAAGCTTTGCTGACGAAAGCAGATTATGCTCCTTGAGCTTACCCTGAATAAGACCGATTGTAAGCTTTGTTGAATAAATCGGTATATTAACCGATTTGAGCAGGTACGGAAGACCGCCTATATGGTCCTCATGACCGTGTGTGACAACAATGCCTTTAACCTTATCAATATTTTTCTCAACATAAGAAAAGTCGGGAAGCACAAGGTCGACACCCGGAAGATCCGAATCCGGGAATGCAAGTCCGCAATCGACAAGGATCATACTCTCGCCGTATTCGTAAAGAGTCATATTCTTGCCGACCTCGTTAAGACCGCCGAGAAAAGCTATGCGAACAGGCTTTTTCTCCACTTTTTTAGGCTGCTGTTTCTGCTTGTGTCGCTGGGTTCTCTGCGGCTTTTGCTGACGCGGCGGCTCCTGCTGATTTCTCTTCTGAGGAATTCTTGAATAGCGAGCAAACTTTGACTGCTTGCTCTTATTCTTTTTTTCGTTGACGTTTTTTTCGCCAAACTGATTTTTCTCTGACATAAAAACATAATTATGCGGTAAAAAAGAGTAAAACAACCTAAGCTGTTGGCTTAAGCCAACAACTGCACGACTTATTTAATACACTTTGAATTTACCACAATATTCCTTTCTCTTTTTTATATTTTATATAACCGTCTAACGCCCAAGACGGTAAAATTTAAATTAATACAGATAAATTATATATTAACGCACATCAATTGTCAAGTTAACAACGCTTCACCAATTTCCAAAGCGAGCTCCGAAGCGGTTTCACTATCTGCAGCTGAAACCTCCATACAGTAGCTTTTAAGATTTCTGCAACGCGTGAGAAGAATATTGCCGCTGTTGTGGCGCGCGTATATCTTGCCGATACCGTCGGTCATAATTTCGTTGCACGGAATTATATCGGCAACATCATCGGGGCTCATACCGCAAGAAAAATTCTTGCGCACGGTAAAGCTGTCTGACAGTATACCGGATAGCGTAGAAAGTCCCGAGCCGTATACTGCCATATTGCGCAACACCTCCAAAGCAAGGAAAGCACCGTCTGTCTGCCACGGAGCATCACCGCCTTCAAAACTTCTTTTGAGCACTGCACCACCGGATTCGGAAACAGATTCAAGCGACGGCGAAGCAGTAAAAGGCACGGTAAGCGACTTACCCGCTTTCAGGTTACAGGCACAACATATATCAAGAAGCTTCTCGCGGCAGTGCACCCTACCTGATTCATCGCATGCACTTACGCCAAAGCCTGAGCGGCTGATGAAAAAGCGCGGTTTGCGAGACATATCTGCACCCGTAATACTCATAACCGAACGGATAAGACTGCGGAGATCAGCGTCAGAGCAAAGCACATCGGCAGACGCACCGTTAAGACACTGAGCCTCAGCCACAAGTGCCTTTTTATAGGCATAATCAGAATTGACATTAAGCAGTTTGCCCGAATCTTCCGACGGTAAATCTTCACTTGCAATAAGCTCTGCCATTAGTTTTTCCTGATGAGCGTCAAGCGGTCTGCCGCTGTCCGAATAGACACTTACAAGTGACTCTCCGCCTACAAAGAATGCTGCTGAAAGAGAGTAATTTCTGATTAAAAAGGGCACCCTCGATTCATTCGCTATACCGAAATTCTCTGCCGTACCGCCTGCTGACAGAATCCCGTCGCAAAGATATGACGAGGCTGTATCGGCCTGCGCGACATCCGCAAACGCAACACCAATTTTGTCACCGAAAGCATGAACGGCTGACGAGCCAATTTTTTCATACAACCTTCGGTTCAAAGGTCCGTTCAGGACGCAAAATGACTTCAAGACATATTCCTCCCGTATTCTTTTGATATGTACAACACAGATTATTGACGTACAAAAGCAAAAATATCCGCACAAGGTTGTAAGAGCTGAAAAAAAATGATACAATAAGCATGTAAAATAATTAACGGACGGTCATATCTATGAGCAATGAACTTAAAAAAGTTGAAATATTTGCAGACGGTGCGTGTTCAGGCAACCCCGGTCCCGGCGGTTGGGGCACAATACTGCGCTGTAACGGCAAGGAAAAAGAGCTTTCGGGCGGTGCAACCGACACGACAAACAACCGAATGGAAATCATCGCAGTGCTTGAAGGACTCAAGGCACTTAAATACCCTTGCAGCGTTACCGTTACAACCGACTCACAGTACGTATACAACTCAATAACAAAGGGTTGGGCTGAGAGCTGGAAGAAAAACGGATGGATCAAAAAAGACAAAAAGCCGGCACTCAATGCCGACCTGTGGGATGAGCTTCTGGGCGAAATATCAAAGCACGAAGTGAATTTCGTTTGGATCAAAGGTCACAACGGACACAGCGAAAACGAGCGTTGTGATGCGCTCGCTGTCGCTCAATCCGAAAAACACAAAGCACTTAAAGGATAATACAGATAAGTCCGCTGCAGCCTTCATTTATAACCTTTTCTATTGTTTCCTGCAGTTTCATACGCGCATCCGTCGGCATTCTGCCGAGCTTGTTGCGAAGCCCTTCATTGACAAGCTCATTGAGAGATTTGCCGAAGATGTTCGATTGCCAGATTTTAAGCGGGTCTTCTTCAAACTCTTTGAGCAGATATTCAACAAGCTCCTCACTCTGCGACTCCGAGCCGACAATCGGTGCGACCTCTGTAGTAATATCTGCACGCATCATATGCACAGACGGTGCGGATGCCCTGAGTCTGATGCCGTATTTACCGCCCTGCTTCATTATCTCGGGTTCGGCAAGTGTCAGCTCTTCCGTAGTCGGCATAACAATACCGTAACCTGTCGCTTCAACCTCATCAAGCGCATTTTTCAGCCTCATATACGCTTTCTTTATCTTGTTCAGCTCGAGCAGCTCTTCCATAAGAGCCTGCTCGTTTTTTATTTGCGTGCCCGTTGCTTCACTGAGCACGGTAAAGAAAAGCGAAGGTGCAGCCGATGCAGTTATCACCGCACTTCCGTCAGACAAATCCATACTCGAAACAACAGCGGAAGAAATATATTCGCACTCGCGTATTTTTTCAGCAAACGCAGGAATATCCCTGACACGGTGAAGCTCACGGGCGGCAAGAGCAACACATTCACTGACGGTGTTATAAATAGGATGAGTTTCACCAAGACCGGACATCCAGCAAGGAAGCTCAACCCCCACCTGTTTAATTGGAAACTCAAAAAGCACCTGTTTGAGAATATCCTTAATCTGCTCTTCCTTCAACTCCTTACAGTTGACGGCGATAACGGGCACACCGTAGGTTTGCGTCATCTCTGCGACAAGCTTGCGTGCAGATGCGGATTCGGGCGCAACACTGTTGAGCAGCACAACGAACGGCTTGCCAAGCGCTTTTAATTCATCAATAACCCGCTTTTCCGCTTCGGGATAATCATCACGCGAAATTTCACCTATTGAGCCGTCAGTCGTGACAACAAGACCTATTGTTGAATGTTCCTCAATTACCTTTTTTGTGCCGAGCTCTGCCGCCATATTGAACGGAATTTCCTTATCAAACCACGGCGTTTTAACCATTCGTGGCTGCTCATTTTCAATATATCCGAGAGCACCGGGCACAATGTAGCCGACGCAGTCAATCATACGCACCTTCATTGTCACACCACCGCCGAGAGTTACTTCAACGGCTTCCTCAGGTATGAATTTAGGCTCGGTTGTCATTATTGTTCTGCCTGCCGCAGATTGCGGAAGTTCATCGTTAGCACGTTCACGCTTTGCATAATCTTCGATATTCGGAATTACAAGCTCATCCATAAAACGCTTGATAAAAGTTGATTTACCCGTACGCACAGGACCGACAACACCGAGGTAAATATCCCCCTGCGTTCTTGCGGCAATATCGTCATATATATTTTTATTTTCCATTTCGGTTACCCTCCTTTAATCAGATACGCGGAATAATCAGCATTGTTTCTTTTTCAATCACATCGCCCTTTATGCTGTTGCGTCGGCGAATGGCATCTTCGGAAGTATTATACTTTTTCGCGATATCCCAGAGTTTTTCTCCGCTGTCGCTGAAGTAAACCGTAATTGAAGCTGATTGAGCTTTGCACTCGGATTCAAGCTGTTTTACTTCATTTATAACGGTCACCGGCACTGATTCAAAGATGCTGCCTTTAACGTTCAGCTGAACCTTTACCGAAACCTCAGAGCCTTTTCCGCTCGCGCTTGATGCAACCGCACACACGTCAGCATCGCAGAAAACCTTGCCCTGTGATCCTTCGCATGGCTTTGTTATGCGATAATCGCCCTGACGCTGCAGGGACGCTATTTTGCCGTCCTTGTCGCGGTAAATTATGCTCACGGTAACCGCTCCGCTAAGTTCTGCGCCCTGAACGCCCGTTGTGCTTACACAAGTTACGCTGTCACAGCGGCAATCAATTATCTCCTGCGCTTCACAGCCTTCAAGATCAGCCTTAAATGCAACAAGGCAGCTTTCATCAACCGACTGCACAAACCTGCTGATATCAAGCGAGGTTTTACTGACTTCAAGCTCTCCATTGATAAGATACGCATCCTCTACACAAGCACACTTCTGCTGACGGTAGCCGCAGACAAACATACGCACGCACACAGCTGCATCTATACTCTGCACACCGGTGCTCTCATCAGTTCTGAGATGAAGATCCGGCGGAGAAACCGCTGTTCTGACATCACAAATACACGCTTCATCAACACCATCAAGCTCGATTATACGGCTTATCGGCATACTGTGCTCCAATTTTTTGACAGTGCCGTCTTCGCAGCATAATGTAACGCTCAGCATCAGTTCACCTTTTACAAGAAGCTTATTGCTGACAGCCTTAACAGAATCCAACACTGCATAGGCATACGAATCCGCAACACTGACAGACTTAACACCCGAATCACTCAGCGGCACAACCTCACTCATATCAAAAAGCTTTGATACACAGCCTACGGCATTGCACATTGATATCGGACTGAGTTTCAGCTGCACACCGTCACCGACGATATCGCTTATGTATTCCGATTTTTCACACTGCCACACAGAAAACAGCACAGATATACAGCCGTGGATATCAACTCTTCTCGGGCTGACCGCACGGCAATTGACGTAAGATGTTTTGGCTGTTGCAACAGCCTGAGAATCCGGGCGCAGAGAATTCATTTCAACAAATTTGCTCAGCGGATAATTCTGCTCAAAACACGACATTTTATCATCAGTGCTGACATAGACAAGACGAATAACGGCATTGCCCTGCGCTGTAACACGGTTGCCGGCAACAGTAACGGAACTGATACCCGGCTCTACACTGCACCGAAGTATACTTTTTATATCGGGGCAATAATCCGGCAGAGTCATATCACAGTCAACATTCTGTTCAGCCTTTGCTTCCCTGGTGATACGGCAGGAGCAAAGCTGCTCTTTTTCAAAATTCAGATCCATTTATTTTACCTCACCTTCAAAAGTTTCTATGAAATCTATATTCAAGTCCTGTCCGAATTAGTACAAAAAAAGAACTCCTGACCGACACAACATCGGACAGAAGTTCTTATCTTTTATTCAGTTTATGAAAACAGGCTTCCGCCCTGACAGTCGATACCGACAATCAGCGGAAAATCCTTGAAAGTTAGACGCTTGACGCTTTCACAGCCAAGCTCTTCGAAAGCTATTACCTCACAAGACGTGAT
The DNA here is from genome assembly GCA_045637465.1 of Acutalibacteraceae bacterium. Taxonomy (GTDB): domain Bacteria; phylum Bacillota; class Clostridia; order Oscillospirales; family Acutalibacteraceae; genus UBA8612. Next base: position 22,365 of record JAZTZM010000006.1, read on the forward strand.
ACACTGCGCGGCAAGAGCGCCTGCACCGCCTATAGCGCAGAGATAAACCGCCTTGTTGCGTACAATCGCATCCGAAACACTTGTGTCTCTCGGACCTTTACCTATCATACAGGCAAGCCCTTCATCGAGAAGAAGCGGAGCATAAGGGTCCATGCGCGATGAGGTTGTCGGACCGCAACTGCCTATAGGAAGACCGGGAGGAGCAGGAGTCGGACCTGCGTAGTAAACGCTCGCACCTTCAAGCTCAAACGGAAGATTCTCACCGTTTTTAAGCATCGCAACGATACGCTTATGAGCCGCATCACGCGCGGTATAAACAGTGCCGCTGAGCAACACCCTGTCACCACACTTGAGAGTCGGAGATAATTCGGCAACAAGCGAAGAATCGATTCTGTACTCAGCCACGTTAATCCTCCTTGCCGAGATACTTGACAAGAATTGCATCAATCTGAGAAAGAACGTCTTCAGACTCCTCTGAAACCTCAGGATATTCCGCAGTTGCCGCAGCGCAGGCTTCCTCATACTGTCTGAGCTTACGTTCAAGGTCAAGTATGCGTTCGTCCTTGCGTCTGTTTTCGGCACGTTCTTCCTCAAGCTGAGTCATAAGCTGCTCGATATATTCGATAACGTCCTTACGGTCAAAACCGCCGAACGCCGATTTTTTAAAGGATCTTTCTTCACTCATTACAAGTTCTCCTCTTATTTTTTGAGAGCTACTGCTGCCTTTGCCTTCTCAGCGATATTCTCTGCTGTAAGACCGTAAATCTTGAGCATCTCAACCGCGGGACCTGATGCACCGTATACGTCCTCAACACCTACACGGAGCACAGGAACGGGACAGGATTCACAGACAACATCTGCAACAGCTGAACCGAGGCCGCCGATTACGCTGTGCTCCTCAGCAGTTACGATAACGCCTGTTTCCTTTGCAGCCTTGATGATAATGTCTTTATCAATTGGCTTGATTGTTGCCATATTTACAACGCGTGCACTGATGCCTTCAGCTGCAAGAGTTTCTGCTGCGATAAGAGCCTCATTGACCATAAGACCTGTTGCGATGATTGTAACATCAGTACCCTCTCTGAGTTCAACGCCCTTACCGATTTCAAACTTATAGTTTTCATCGAAGAGTCTGGGAGTTGCAAGTCTTCCGAAACGAAGGTAAACGGGACCGTCAATTTCAGCTGCAGCCATTACCGCAAGTCTTGCCTCAACATCGTCTGCAGGGTTTATAACAATCATACCGGGGATTGTACGCATAAGCGCAATATCCTCACAGCACTGATGGCTTGCGCCGTCCTCACCGACAGAGATACCTGCGTGAGTTGCGCCTATCTTAACGTTGAGATGAGTATAGCCGATTGAGTTCCTGATCTGTTCAAAAGCTCTGCCTGCCGCAAACATTGCAAAAGAGCTTGCGAACACCGTATAGCCTGTTGTTGCAAGACCTGCTGCAACACCGACCATATTACACTCAGCAATACCTGTATCGAAGAATCTTTCGGGAAATTCCTTTTTGAAAGCGATAGTTTTTGTTGCCTTTGCAAGGTCTGCATCAAGCACAACTACCTTATCATTTTTCTGACCAAGCTCGACGAGCGCTTTACCGTAAGCGTCACGAGTTGCCGTCTTAATTACGTCTGCCATAATATTCACCACACAGCGCACAAATGCGCCGTTACCTTTCTGTTAATATAAAGTCAAGTACAAAAGCGTATGATTACATCTGCTCAAGCTTTGCAAGCTCATCATCAAGCTCTGCAACAGCTGCCTCGTACTGCTCCTGGTTGGGAGCGACGCCGTGCCAATCACAGCTGTCTTCCATAAAGGAAACGCCCTTGCCCTTGGTGGTTTTTGCGATAATTGCTGTGGGTTTGCCGACAAAGCTCTTTGCTGCATTGAAGGCAGCATCAATCTCGTCGAAGTTATCGCCGCAGATTTCGATTACGTTCCAACCGAAAGACTTGAACTTTTCGGGAATCGGATAGGGTGAATTGACGGAGGAAACCGTGCCGTCAATCTGAAGATTGTTGTTATCAATAACAGCGACAAGGTTGTCAAGACCCTTGGCTGCTGCGTACATTGCAGCCTCCCAGACCTGACCTTCCTGAATCTCACCGTCACCAAGGATTGTATAGACTCTGTACTTTGCGCCGCTGAGCTTTGCACCAAGAGCCATACCGCATGCAGCGGAGATGCCCTGACCGAGTGAACCTGTGCTCATATCAACACCGGGTGTGAGCTTCATGCTGGGGTGACCCTGAAGCATTGAACCGGGCTTACGCAGAGTCTTAAGCTCCTCAAACGGGAAAAAGCCCTTGAGAGCAAGCGCTGCATAAAGAGCGGGAGCTGTGTGTCCCTTTGAAAGAACAAGACGGTCGCGTTCTTCCCACTGAGGATTTTTGGGATCAACATTCATCTCTGAGAAATAGAGATAGGTCATAACGTCAGCAATTGAAAGTGAACCGCCGGGATGGCCGGACTTAGCGTTATAAACACCTTCAATAATACCGTGTCTTACCTTGTTTGCCTTGATTTTTAACTGCTTTTTCGCTGCTGCGTCCAAAACAGTCACCTCCGAATTTTATATTTTTTAATTTATTATAACCAATAGTTAACACATTACTGTGCGGATACCTTATCAAGGAAGTGCGTGAAATACTCCGGAAGTTCGGAAGAAATCTCAATATATCTTCCGTCCTTCGGGTGCTCAAAGCCTATCAGACCTGCATGAAGGCACTGACCGCCGAGCGAAACACCGTTCTTCGGACCGTAAACGTCATCACCCGCTACCGGATGACCGATATGAGCCATATGCACTCTTATCTGATGTGTACGACCCGTTTCAAGTCTCACTTTTATAAATGAGAAATTCTTATAAGTTTCAATAACCTCATAGTGTGACACCGCATTTCGCGAATGAACGGCTGTTACACACATTTTTTTGCGGTCATTGGGGTTACGGCCGATAGGAGCATCAACCGTGCCGCTCAAATCCTTAAAGCGACCGTGAACAACCGCACGGTACTCCCTGGTGAAGCTGTGAGCCTGAATCTGTGACGCAAGGCTGATGTGAGCCTCATCGGTTTTTGCAACAATGAGCAGACCGCTCGTATTTTTATCTATTCTGTGCACTATGCCCGGACGGATTACACCGTTGATACCTGAAAGGCTGCCTTTGCAGTGATGAAGCAAGGCGTTTACAAGTGTGCCGTCGGGATTGCCGGGAGCAGGATGAACAACCATACCGCGAGGTTTGTTGACCACAAGGAGGCTTTCATCCTCATAGCGTATATCCAGCGGGATATCCTGCGGCTGAGCTTCAAGCTCACGAAGCTCGGGCGCGAGAACAAGCACACTGTCCCCTGCTTCAACAGGATAGCTTTTCTTTCTGGGTTTACCGTTGACGGTAACACCGCCATCATCAAAAACCTTCTGAACAAAGCTCCTTGAAAGCTCCGGGGCAACCGAGCAAATTACTTTGTCGAGTCGCTCACCCTCATCGGCAAGCTCAACGGTAAAGCTGAGAACACGTTTATCACTCATCGCTCTTTACCTTATCCTTTTTCGTTTTGCCCTTTTTGAAATCCGTAAATATATCCCAAAGCAGATAACCGATAAGGATAAACTCGCCTACGGTAATAAAACAATCCGCAAAATTGAACACGGGAAAATCTATAAACAGAACCTTTATATAGTCTACAACAAAATGATAAATTATTCTGTCGATAAGGTTACCGAGTCCGCCGCCCATAATCATCACAACGCTTGCAAGCATAACCTTTGATTTAATTTTGCGGGCAAATAACAGATAAATTCCGACAATCAGAACAAGAGCGGAAAACACGGTAAGGATCTGCGTTTTTCCTTCGAAAAGACTGAATGCCGCACCTGTGTTTTCGACATATTCAAACTCAAGAAAACCGGATATTACAGTTATATTCTCACCTTGCACAAGCGAAGAAGCAAGCACAGCACGTTTGATGAGCTGATCCGCAACGGCTATCAGCGCAACAATCACGCAGCAGATTACAGGTGACATTTACTTTCCTCCGTTATTTTTTCTTGAAGAAGCCTCTGAAGAATGATTCTGCATCGTCGTCTTCGTCATCGTCATCGTCATCATCTTCATCAATATCGTCAACCACTTCATAGACAGTACCGTTCTTTGAAATGTTGCCTCTTTCAATCGACTCAAAGCCTTCTATTGTGAAATTTTCAAACTCTTCACCGTCATCAAGTTCTTCGGCAAAGCTGAAGCCCATAGTTGCGTCGACATCATCATCATCATCGTCGTCGTCTTCGTCGTCTTCGTCTTCGTCATACTCATCGTCATCGTCGATTTCTTCGTACTCTTCCTCGTCTTCGACTTCTTCGTACTCTTCTTCGTCTTCGACTTCTTCGTACTCTTCCTCGTCTTCGACTTCTTCGTACTCTTCTTCGTCTTCGACTTCTTCGTACTCTTCTTCGTATTCGACTTCTTCGTACTCTTCCTCGTCTTCGACTTCTTCGTACTCTTCTTCGTCTTCGACCTCTTCGTATTCTTCTTCGTCTTCGAGCTCTTCGTACTCTTCCTCGTCTTCAGACTCTTCGTACTTTTCTTCCTCTTCGTACGATTCCTGAAGCTGTACGTTTTCTTCAACTTCTTCAGTTGCGGGTTCGTCAACGGGAGTTTCAACAACAGCTGCAGCAGCCGTCATTGCAGCAACTTCCTCAGCTGCAAGCTCGGGAAGTTTTTTGATAAGCTCAATATGCTCTGCATAAGACATAAGAAGAGCTGAACGGAAATCGTTAGCTTCAAGCTTGAGCATATCGATAAGCTTCTGCTGTTCAGCCTGCTCAACAGCAGCCTTTGCTTTTTCGGCAGCAACTCTCTGCTCTGTTGAAGAAATAAGCTCAGCCGCTTTTCTTTCTGCAGCGGCAATCTTTTCGTTATAGTAGCTGTCAGCCTTAAGCATTCTGTCTCTTGCAGCGGCATCAGCCTTTGCAATCTGCTCAGAAGCAGCAGCTGCTGCATCTGAAAGTGCCTTTTCAGCCTGAGCGTTTGCTGAATCAACCGTAGACTTTGAATATGCATCAGCATCTTTTATCATTGCTTCAGCCTGTGCCTGTGCATCAGCAACAGTCTGCTCTGCCTGTGCATTTGCAGAATCAACAGCTGCCTTTGCAGCAGCTTCAGCCTCAGCTGTAATTGTAGCTGACATTTTCTGCGCAGTAAGAAGCGCTGCACTGATATTATTCTCTTCCTTACGGTATGTTTCTACTATTTCAGAAAGCGCATTGATACGCTTGATATATTCGTTCTTTTCCTGATTAATGCCCTCTAAAGACGTAGCTATTTCGCCGATAAATTCGTCAACATCTATTGAGCGGTATGTACCTCTGCCGCCTGAGGGAAAATTGTGAGCTCTGATTTCTGCAGGTGTCATTTTATATTTCCTCCTTAGATACTGTAATAGCCGTTTTTGATATTTTCAAGTATGTCGCCGGAAAAATCGTAATTATGCGGAAGCATAACAAACGTCTTGTTGGAGATACAGCTGATTTTTCCGTTATTTGCAAACACAACACCGCTGAGGAAGTCAATCATTCTGCGAACGTCATGGTCACTGACCTGTTCCATATTCAGGAGAACCAGGCGCTGCTGATTTATATGTCTTGCAATGTCTCTGGCAGTTTCGATATCAAACATTGAAGGCTTTGCAAGAATCACCTTTGCGTTGCCGTTTCTGGACTTGGAGCTGAAATCAACCACGTTGTCCGAAGGCTTCTGTGCAGGCTGCTCATAGTAGCCGTCATCTTCGTAGCCATAGCCGTCGTCATCATCATAATCAACCTCAGGCTGACGCTTTGATGAAATCTTGCTTGCACGTGAAAGAATAGAATCGAAAAAGTTCTTTTTGGATGCACGGGCAGGCTTTTCGGGAGCTATATCCTGATACTCCTCTTCCTGCACTTCGTCATAATCGTAATCCATGCTGTCAGCGTCATCATAATAGTCGCCTTCGCTGTAACTGAGATACTTTCCTACAGAATCTTTGATGTTCATATACAAAATCCTCCAAATGTATTTTTAATCAGTAAATACGCTTGCCGAAAACGGAAGAACCGACACGAACAAGCGTGGAACCTTCAAGAATAGCTTCATAATAATCCGATGACATGCCCATTGACAGTACACGTATATCTGTATTATCTAATTTTTTATCACGAATGTCAACAAACAAACGGTTCATTTTTGAAAAAAAGGCACGAACATCTTCACTATTTTCGCAAACAGGCGGGATTGCCATAAGTCCGCAAAGCTTGATGCCGTCAATTTCAGCAAGTTGAGCGAGAGTTTCTTCGGCCTTTTCCCACTCAATTCCGCTTTTGGAATCCTCACCGCCGACGTTGATTTCCGCCAATATATCCGTTGTTATGCCGGCTGCAAGAGAACGCTTGGCAATTTCGTTTGCAAGGCGCACGCTGTCAACAGACTGTATCATACTGACTTCTCCGACTATCTGCCTGACCTTATTTGTCTGCAGATGACCGATCAGGTGAGCTTCACACGGCAACAAATCAGGCTTTTTGCCGAGATATTCCTGAACCTTGTTTTCTCCGATAAGCTCAACGCCGCAACGGATTGCGTGATTGATATATTCGGGAGCAACGGTTTTGGTAACAGCCATCAGCTTAATATCTTCGGGCTTTCTGCCGCTTTTGACAGCTGCTTGGGCAACGCGCTCACGTATAACGCTGAGATTATGCTCGATATCAGAAAAACGCTGAGCATCAAGCAATTGTTTTTCCGTCATACAAATTCTTTCCCTTCACTATTATTTGATCATACTGCCTTATCTGATTTTTGGAAAGCGCCGCAAGAGCCGCTTCCCTTTCGGCATCAGTCATCTTCGATGTATCAGGCTCTACAGGGTCTGCGCTGAGCACATATTCTTCATCAGCCCAGACTATATTAATCTTCTTAAACGAAACCAGAGAAGAGCGCAGAATATATACACCCTTGACTCCGTTCTCTTCACGCACGGCTTCGCTCGGAATCTTAAAACCTTTGACCGTATCGAAAATCAGCTCTATATCTTCAAGCCGCATATTGGCAAGCTCTTCATCCATAACCGTGCATTCCAACACAACTGCGGCTTTTTCTGCACCGGACACGTTAACGGCAACAACCTTGGCACCGAGCATATTCGTTGCCGCATAAGGGAAATCAACCGTTATGTTTCTGCCCACGGCAAGGTTGGATATCTGTTCAATATCCAAAGCACATACAATATACCATTTAAAGCCGGTAACAAGCTTGCCCATAATATTTTCGGGGATAGGTTTAGGGTCACAGCTGAGAAGTTTTGTTGCATTCTCCGCCGTAATTTCCTTCACGTGAGAGTAATCATAGATATTTTCATATCCGTCAACATTGTTGATATAGTAACCCGAGCCGTCAGCAATAATTTCGCTGTATGAGATTGTGTTATTTTCAAGACGTGTAATCTCTTTTTGCAGCCCGTTTATTATTTCATCAAAATTCACATCCTTACCCAGAAGAAGCTGTTTTTTGATGATATTGTCTCTGATATGTGTATAGCTATCGTTCAGGGTATCAAGCTCACCGGCAAGCACACCGTCCATAAGGTCGGAAATGGAAGCGCTTATCTGAGAATCCATTGTTTTTGTGTCGATAGCGGATGAAGGTGAAACGGCACGCAGTTTTTCGTAACTTGCAAGCTCCGATCGAAGGTTACGTAAGCGGGTATAGGTTGCCGCATCATCATCACTGCCAAAAGCAATGGCAACAGTATTTCCGTTTGAAACCTTTCTGCCGTCTTCGGCAACGGGAACAACAGTGCCTGTAGCAGAATTTTCTATATACTGCTCTTCACGGATAAAGAACCCCTGAGTGAAAATGCTGTTGTTTACGGTCTGCTCGGTTACGGTAACCGTTTTTACTTTATCAATACCCGTAACATAAAACTGAAAAGCTATATAGAATATGAAAAACAGCGCAACAAGAATTGTTGCAACACGCCATATAAGTGTTTTGTTATCTGCATAAAAGCCTCTTGCTTTCACCGCAACATCTGTGTTCAGATTAATTCTTTTACCTTTTCGGGGCGGCAATTCATTCTCCTCCTTCTTTCAGAAATTTTTCACATAAGCTGTATACATAATCGGCAAGCGAGCCGAAATCAGCATACTCATCAATATATATCCAGTTAACACGCTCATCTCTGCGAAGCCACGTAAGCTGGCGCTTTGCATAGCGTCTGGTCTGCATACGCAGATTGTCAAGTGCTTCATCAAGCGTCATAACACCGTTGAAATAAGGCATAAGCTCCTTATGACCTATCGCCTGTGCGGCAGTTGCCTTGTTTTCATCAAGACATCGCCTTGCTTCATCAACAAGACCGTTTGATGCCATTATGCTCACACGTCTGTTAATCCGCTCATAAAGATACTCACGCTCGTGAGCGTTGAGACCGATTATAAGAGGATTATAAGGTGAGCCGTTAAGACGCGAAAGTCTTGTCTGCTCGGTTATTGTGACACCTGTCTGATAATAAAGCTCAAGCGCACGCAGGATACGCTTTGTGTCGTTTTCGTGAAGCCTTGCGGCACTCTCCGGGTCAACAGCGCGAAGCTCTTCGAGCAAAGCTGCGGCACCCTCTGCCTCAAGCCTTTTGTTTAGTTTTTCACGCATCGCAAGGTCGGTCGCCTCCTGCGTAAATTCAATATTATCGACAAGCGACGAGATATAGAGCCCCGTGCCGCCGACAACTATGGGCTGTCTGCCCCTTGAAACAATGTCGGATATGCATATGTTCGCCTGCTCACAGTAAGCGGCAACACTGTAACGCTCACCTTGCGAAAGGAAAGAGAGCATATGGTGAGGCACACCCTGCATCTCTTCTTCGGTAGGCATTGCGGATGCGATATCCATACCTTTATATATCTGCATCGAATCTGCGGAAACAACCTCACCGTTGAGCCTTTTTGCAAGCTCGACACCAAGCGAGGTTTTGCCCGACGCAGTCGGACCCGCAACAACGATAAGCGGAATTTTTTTATCCATAGTCAATGCCCTCACACTCTGCCGAAAAGCCGCTCAAGCTCGCGGCGTGTAAGTTTTGCAATAACGGGTCTGCCGTGGGGACAGTAGCGGATGTCGGGCATAGATATAACCTTTTCGGCAAACTGCTGCATCTCGTAAAGAGAAGTTGTATCGCCTGCTTTTACTGCGGCACGGCATGCGGCAGAATGAAAAATCCAATCAAGCTTTTCAGTTGTTACCTCACGGCTGTTAGCGGCAAGATAGCCTGCAATTTCCGTAAGCTGCGCAGAAATATCCGCACCCTCAAGGATAACGGGATATTCGCTGACAATTACCGTACCGTCACCGAAATCTTCAACCGCAAAGCCCGAATCGGCAAGGAGATCTGTGTTTTCAATAACTGCGGCGTATTCCTCACGACTGAGATGCACGGCAAGCGGACTGATAAGCATCTGTGAAGCGATATTTTTATTCTGTTCTTTGAGCTGCTCATAAATAATGCGCTCGTGTGCGGCATGCTTATCAATAAGAATCATTTCGTTGCCGTATTCGACAAGAATATAGGTCGAGAAAGCCTCACCTATCGCTCTTATCTGCGGTGTTTCTTCCTCGGTAAGAATTATCTTTTCTTCAGCGGCAGGCTCAGGTTGAACCGTAACCTCAGGCTGCTGAATCTTTACGGGAGCAGAGAAACCGCTTATCAGATCCGGTTCAGATTCTTGCACTGCTGTGTATTTTTCACTTGAAGATTCAACACGCAACGGCTGAGAAACCGATTCAACCGCTTTGGTATAAACAGCAGGTTCAGATCGGACTTCAGGCTGTCTGATAACCGGAGTCACCGGTTCGGACACAGCGGCAGCCTGCTGAAAACGAATCTGCTTTGCAGGCTCTACAGCGGCAAAAAACTGCTTTTGGACACGCTGATTTATAATTTTGGAAACATCCTGAGAGGGAGCTTTATCCCCCTGCTCAAGTGCGGTCTTAACTGCGTAATATACGGCAGAGAAAACCTCTTTTTCGTTGGCGAAACGCACCTCTGTTTTAGCAGGATGAACATTGACATCAACAAAATTGAAAGGCATTGTAAGATTGAGCACGCATGACGGGAATTTGCCGACCATTATCGAGCCTTTGAAAGCCTCCTCAAGTGCGGCGCAGGCTGTCTTTGTGCGCACCATTCTGCCGTTAACATAGAAAAGCTGCATATTTCGGTTTGCCCTTGCGGCAAGCGGCTTTGAGATATAGCCGTCAACCTTTACGGTTGAGTTTGAGCCGCTGACGGGAATCAGGCTATCGGCAAACTCCTTGCCGTAAACGGCATATACTGCACTGATAAGCTTACCGTCACCCGATGAGCAGAGGGTCTGCTTGCCGTCACGGATAAAGCGCACGGCAATATGCGGATGAGAAACAGCAAGCCTGTCCGCAACAGCGGCAACGGAATTGGCTTCCGTAACATCTTTTTTGAGGAATTTCATTCTTGCAGGCACATTATAGAAAATATCGCGCACGACGATTGTTGTGCCGACGGGACAGCCTGCATCATCCATACTGATAAACTGACCACCCTCGACAACAGCATGAGTGCCTGTCTCTTCCTCTGCTGTGCGTGTAAACATCTCAACACGGCTGACAGCCGCAATTGAAGCAAGTGCTTCACCGCGGAAGCCGAGAGTTGCAACACAGTCAAGGTCATCGGAAGCAGAAATCTTACTTGTTGCGTGACCCGTGAATGCATTTTTCACGTCATCGCGTGCAATACCGCAACCGTTATCGGTGATGCGGATGTATTTTATTCCGCCTGCCTGAATTTCAAGTGTGATGGAATCAGCGCCTGCATCAACCGAATTTTCAAGCAGCTCTTTAACAGCGGAAGAAGGTCTTTCGACAACTTCGCCTGCTGCAATAAGCTCATATATTTCTCTTGGCAACACATTGATTTTAGGCATTGATTTCACCGCTTTTCATTCAGGATTCTTTAGCTTTCTGTACAAATTTATAGAGCACGCTCATCGCTTCGATGGGTGTGAGCGTATTGATATCAAGAGTCTTTAACTCATCGACGATTTCACTGCCTGCATTTGAAGCAAACGACATCTGCATATCGTTATCGTCAACCGAGCTGAAGAAATTGGGAGCTGACGTTGCTCTGGGCTCGTCCGATTCAAGCTGACTGAGCACCTGACGTGCACGCTTGACAACGCTGTCGGGCACACCCGCAAGCTTAGCAACATCAATACCGTAGCTGCCGTCGGCACAGCCTCTGACAATACGGCGCAGGAAAGTGATATCATCGCCGCGTTTCTTGACGGAGATGTTGTAATTTTTGACACCGTTTACGGTATTTTCAAGCTCTGTGAGCTCGTGATAGTGCGTTGCAAAAAGAGTTTTTGCACCGAGTTTCTTTTTGTCTGCAGCATACTCGAGCACGGCTCTCGCAATACTCATACCGTCGTATGTTGAAGTACCTCTGCCTATTTCATCAAAGATGATAAGACTCTTTGAGGTCGCATTTTTGAGGATTGAGGCAACCTCACTCATCTCAACCATAAAGGTTGACTGACCGCCTGAAAGGTCATCGGATGCACCGACTCGGGTGAAGACGCTGTCAACAATCGGGATAATGGCACTTCTTGCAGGCACGAAAGATCCTGCCTGAGCCATAATTACGATAATAGCAATCTGGCGCATATAGGTTGATTTACCTGCCATATTGGGACCTGTGATGATAGCACAGCGGTTATCATCGCAGTCAAGCATTGTATCATTGGGCACAAACGGCATACCGCCGAGCATCTTCTCAACAACGGGATGTCTGCCGTCTGTGATTTTAAGTGTTGATGAATCTGTGATTTCAGGTCTGACATATCCGTTTTCGAGTGCTGCTGCCGCAAACGAACGAAGAACATCGAGCCTTGCAACGGCATTTGCAGTGCGCTGTATTCTGCCGAGCTGATCGGCAGTCTTGTTACGCACCTGAGAGAAAATCTCATACTCAAGCTGAACGATTCTGCCCTGAGCACCAAGCACCTTTGCCTCAAGCTCCTTGAGCTCCTGTGTTATGTAACGCTCGCAATTTGCAAGGGTCTGCTTACGGATATAATCTTCCGGCACAAGCTCCTTGAAGGAGTTTGAAACCTCTATATAGTAACCGAACACGCGGTTATAGCCGATTTTAAGTTTTTTGATACCTGTTCTGTCCTGCTCTCGCTGCTGAATACCCGCAAGGTAACCCTTGCCGTCGTTGACAATGGCACGCAGCTCATCAAGCTCTGTGTTGAAGCCATCTCTTATCATATCGCCCTCACGCACGGTGAACGGAGGCTCATCGACGATTGCGGCATTTATAAGCGACGAAACATCTTCAAGTGTATCAATGCCCGAACGGATTTCCGCCAGCAGAGCTGAACGGCAGTTTTCAAGGTTTGACTTTACGTCGGGCAGTCTGTCTATTGCGGCACTCAGGGCGCGAAGCTCCTTTGCATTTGCAGTGCCGTAGGAAATGCGGGTAATAAGACGCTCAATATCATTGATGCCCGTAAGTGAAGCGGCTATGTTGCCGCAGAGCATAGCGTCCTGTGTGAGTTCATCGACAGCGTTGTGTCTGCCGATAATTTTTGCGGGGTTTGTGAGCGGTCTGTCAAGCCACTCTCTGATTTCGCGCTTGCCCATTGCAGTGCAGGTTTTGTCAAGAGTCCAGAGAAGTGAGCCGCGCTTATCGTTTGAGCGCATTGTTCTGGTCAGCTCAAGACTGCGTCTTGCCGCAAGGTCAAGCTTCATAAAGCCGCTCTCGCTGTAATAATCGAGTGAGCGGATATTCGCAAGGTCAGTACGCTGTACCTCGCGAAGATATTTGATTGATATGCCTGCACACATTATGCCCTGCGCACTGATACCGTGAGCAATTTCATCGGGTGTGTTGCAGGAAAACTGTGAGCAGACGGCGGCACTTGCCTCGTTGAGAAGGCAGTAATCCTCATCGAAAGTTTCTGTCAGAGCAGAGCATTTATCGGTGATAAAAGCCCTGACTGCTTTAAGTGCGGATGCTTCACGGTTGAGGATAATCTCGCTGGGCATAAAACGAGCAAGCTCGTTGATAATCTTGCTTTCAAGCATCTTGCCGTCGATATCAGTCAGATGCATTGCACCCGTTGAAACATCGGCAAAACAGACACCTGCCGCACCGTCACGGCAGAATATGCTGCAGAGGAAGTTGTTCTTCGTTTCGTCGAGCATATTGCTCTCGATAACCGTACCGGGTGTGACAATACGCACAACATCACGTCTGACAATACCCTTTGCCGTTGCAGGGTCTTCCATCTGCTCGCAGATGGCGACCTTGTAGCCTTTTGCAATAAGACGTGCAAGATAACTGTCAACACTGTGGAAGGGCACACCGCACATCGGTGCACGCTCCTCAAGGCCGCAGTCACGTCCCGTAAGGACTAACTCCAGCTCTCTTGAAACAGTTTTGGCATCCTCAAAAAACATCTCATAAAAATCACCCAGACGGAACATAAGAATGGTGTCGGGATAATTCTTTTTGATTTCGAGGTATTGCCTCATCATCGGTGATAATTCAGCCATTTGCACGCCTCCGCAAAAGTAGTAATTTCAGTGTTTAAACCTTAGTGGCAGTCGCTGCCGCAAGATGAGCAGTTACCGCCGCAGCTGTGCTCCTGAGGAGGCTCACATGTCTCGGGATCTTCGCCCTTGATGCACTCAGTAAGGATAGCAACGATGTAGTTCATCATCTCATCGATATCCATTCTTGCCTTCTCGTAGTTGATCATATTCTGGTTGTTCATGATCTTCTCACGGATAGACATAAACTCTTCTTCGTATGCTGTAAGCTTCTGCTCGTTTGCATCTTCCTTTGATGCCTCGTGCTGATAGCTCATATGAATAAGCTGCATTTTGCCGATAAGCTCGTTGAGCTCGTCATCCTTCTCGTTTGTCTCTCTTGCAGCAACGAACTTTGCATATCTTTCGTCTGCCTGAATTGCTTTACCGAGTTCTCTTGTAAGTTTGATGATTTCCATTGTTCTTAGTCTCCTAAACTGAAATATTGTTTTCTATAAAATCCCTCTTGGGTTTTATCCGATTAATTCGCCCGACAGTGTCCAGTTGCGTGCCGAAGTGACTTTTACCTGACAGAATGAACCGACAAGCGATTCATCGCCGGGGAAGTCAATCATAACGCTGCCGTCCGTTCTGCCGGAAAGCATACCGCCGTTACACTCCTCTGCAAGCACACGGTAGGTTTTGCCTATCATATCGCCACAGCGCTTTGAAGCAATTTTTTCCTGAGCCTGTGTCAGCTCACGGAACCACCTGCCCTTTTCCTCACGGCTGACGGGATCGGGCATACGCGAAGCTTTGGTACCTTCACGGGGTGAATAAATGAAAGTGAAGAGAGATGTGAATCCGACCTCTTCGATAAGGGTTACCGTATCTCTAAACTCATCATAGGTTTCACCCGGGAATCCGACAATAATATCGCTTGTAAGGCTGATGTCGGGCATAACCTTGCGTGCATAGCTGACAAGTGAAAGATATTTTTCTCTTGTGTATCCCCTGTTCATTTCTTTGAGCACACGGTCGTTACCGCTCTGACAAGGAAGATGAAGATGTTTGCTGACTTTGTCGCATTCAGCCATTGCGTCAAGAAGCTCAAACGTGCAATCCTTCGGATGTGAGGTCATAAAGCGGATTCTGAAATCGCCCTCAATTGCATTTATTTCTCTGAGAAGCTGCGCAAAGCTCATCTCACCACTGCCGCGATTGTACGAGTTTACATTCTGACCGAGAAGAGTGATATCTTTACAGCCTGCGGCTATAAGCTCTCTTGCTTCGGCAAGCACGTCCTCGCTCTTTCTGCTGCGCTCTCTGCCCCTGACATAGGGCACGATACAGTAGCTGCAGAAATTATTGCAACCGTACATTATAGGAAGCCAGCCCTTGAAAGTGCCGTCGCGGTGTACGGGCATACCCTCAGCAATAAATCCTTCCGTTTCAAAAACGTCAAACACACGCTTACCGCCACGCAGAACATTGTAAAGAAGCTCGGGCAGACGGTGGTGAGAGTGTGTGCCGAAAACGAGATTTACGTAAGGATAACTCTTTCTGATTTTCTGCCACACGTGCTCCTGCTGCATCATACAGCCGCACAGGACAATTATCATATCCGGATTTTTCTCTTTTATCGGTTTCAGAGCACCGACGTTGCCGAAAACACGGTCGTGTGCATGCTCACGCACGGCGCAGGTGTTGTAAAGCACAAGGTCTGCGCTTTCTATATCATCGGTAAAGCTGTAGCCTATCTGTGAAAGCCAGCCCTTGAGCCGCTCACTGTCGGAAACATTGCCCTGACAGCCGAATGTGTGCACGTATGCTTTCGCACTTTTGCCGCACATCCTCGATTCAAGCACAGTCTTTGCCAATGCGACATATTCACGCTGCTTTGAAACCTGCTCAAACGGCACATCAAAACGGCGCAATTCTGACTGAATCAAAGTGTTACCTCCAAAACGGACATAAAGCCCTATTTTAATTTCTTTATTATACACTATAACCATTTATTTTACAAGTAAAATAATTATAAATATTTAGTGATTTTATATAGATTTTTTCTTAACATAGTGGTATAATTTTACCAATCAAAATTCAACTCCAACGGAGGTTTTAAAAATGAAAAAACTCAACATCGGTATCATCGGCGCAGGCAGAATCGGTAAGCTTCACGCTCAGTCAATCTGCTACAACGTTCCCACAGCAAAAGTTCTCGGCATCACAGACGTTTACAAGGATCATCTCCCCGCTCTGTGCAACGAGCTCGGCATTGAAAAGATCTACGACAGCTATGTAGATATGCTTGAAGATAAGGATATCGACGCTGTTCTCGTCTGCTCATCCACAGACACACACGCCGACATTGCTATTGCCGCTGCAAAGGCAAGCAAGCACGTCTTCTGTGAGAAGCCCGTTGACCTTACACCCGAAAAGGTTCAGGCTGTTATCGACACGGTAAAAGAGACAGGCGTTAAGCTTCAGGTAGGCTTCAACCGCCGCTTTGACCACAATTTCTCAACAATCCGCAAAATGATCAACGACGGCAAGGTCGGCGACGTTGAGGTTATCAAGATCACATCACGCGACCCTGAGCCGCCCTCAGCTGAATACGCTGCAGTTTCCGGTGGTATGTTCGTTGATATGACAATACACGATTTTGATATGGCACGCTTTATGGCAGGCAGCCCCATCACAGAGGTTTATGCAAACGCAACCTGCCTTGTTGACCCCGCAATCGGTGAAGCAGGCGACGTTGACACAGCTGTTATCTCACTCAAGTTTGAAAACGGTGCAATCGGCGTTATCGACAACTGTCGCCGTGCTGCTTACGGTTACGATCAGAGAGTTGAAGTATTCGGCAGCAAGGGTGCAGCCTGCGCATCAAACGACACACCCTCAAACGTTGTACTTATGGACGAAAACGGCTGCACAGGCGAAAAGCCGCTCTACTTCTTCCTTGAGCGCTATATGCAGTCTTTCCGCGACGAGATGCTTCAGTTTGTTGACGCAGTAATCAACGATAAGGAAGTTCCCGCAAACGTTGACGACGGTCTTGCAGCAATCGTAGTTGCACTTGCAGCTAAGAAGAGCGTTGCAGAAGGCAGACCTGTTAAGGTTTCCGAAATCTATTAATTAACCGATAAAGGATTGATCTGATTATGAAACTGACAATGGCACAGGCTCTTGTCAAATTCCTCGATAACCAGTACGTCAGCTTTGACGGTGAGGAAACAAAATTTGTCAAGGGCATATTCGGAATTTTCGGCCACGGCTGTGTTGTAGGTATCGGTCAGGCACTTGAGCAGGGCGGTCACGACCTGAGATACTACCAGGGTCACAACGAGCAAGGTATGGCTCACGCCGCAATTGCATTTGCAAAGCAGAGCGACAGAAGACAGATTATCGCCTGCACGTCATCAATCGGCCCCGGTGCACTCAATATGGTCACAGCCTGCGGCACGGCAACGGCAAACCGCATTCCCCTGCTTGTACTGCCCGGCGATACTTTCGCCTGCCGCCAGCCTGACCCCGTGCTTCAGCAGATTGAGCAGCCCACAAGCTACGCCACAACAGCAAATGACGCTTTCAAGGCTGTATGTAAATACTGGGACAGAATCGAGCGCCCCGAGCAGCTTATGACAGCTTGTCTCAACGCAATGCGTGTGCTCACAGACTGGGCTGAAACAGGTGCTGTATGCCTTGCTATGCCTCAGGATGTTGAGGGTGAAGCATACGACTATCCTGATTATTTCTTCCAGAGAAGAGTATGGTATCTCGACCGCAGACCTGCAACACGCAGAGAGATTGATGCTGCAGCTGAGCTTATTGACAATGCAAAGAAGCCGCTTATGATTGTCGGCGGCGGTGTCACCTATTCTGGTGCATGGCAGGCTGCACAGTATTTTGCAGAGCGCTTCAACATTCCGATTGGCGAAACACAGGCTGGTAAGGGTCAGATTCCGTGGGATTGCCCGCTCAACCTCGGCGGTATAGGTGTTACGGGCGGTGAAGCCGCAAACGTAATTGCAAACCAGGCTGATCTTATTATTGCAGTCGGCACAAGACTTACCGACTTCACAACGTGTTCAAAATGGGGATTCCAGAATCCCGACGTAAAGATACTCAGCATCAACGTCAGCTCCTTCGACGCATTCAAAATGGATGCTGTTTCCGTTATTGCCGATGCTAAAATGGCACTTCTTGACCTTTCATCTGCACTTTCACAGAAATACTACCGCAGCGGTTGGGCAGACGAAATTAACGAAGCTAAAAACGCTTACGTCGAAGAGATGGATGCCTGCTACAACTGCGAGCTCCCCGAGGGACTTTCACAGACGAGAGCACTCGGTGAAATCAACAAGCGCATTGCTCCCGATGCAATCGCACTCGGCTCTTCCGGCAGTCTTCCCGGCTGTATGCAGAGACTGTGGAGATGCACTCAGCCCAAGACCTACCATATGGAATACGGCTTCTCCTGCATGGGTTATGAAATCTGCGGTGCAGTAGGTGCAAAGCTTGCAGCACCCGAAAGAGAAGTTTATGCAATGGTCGGTGACGGTAGCTTCCTTATGCTCCACAGTGAGCTTTACACAGCCATTCAGGAAGGCATCAAAATCAACGTAATGCTCTTTGACAACACTGGTTGGGGATGTATCGAAAACCTGCAGAATTCTCAGGGCACAGACACATTCGGCACACGCTTCCAGGCACGTAATCCACTCACAGGCTTACTTGACGGCGACATTGTACCGATTGACTTTGCAAAATGTGCTGCAGGCTACGGCTGCAAAACATACACCGCAACAAACGTTGACGAGCTTATCGAAGCTATTGAAGATTCAAAGAAGCAGACTGTATCAACACTTATCGACATCAAGGTTGCACACGGCAGCATGAGCCACGGCTATGACAGTTGGTGGCGTGTAGGTGTGGCTGAGGTTTCCACAAGTGAGAGAGTTCAGGCAGCTTATGAAGATATGGCAGAGAACATTGCCAAGGCAAGAGAATATTAATTGAAAGGATAATGCAAAATGCTTAACAAGGATAAAGTATCACTGGCTATCGCCCCTATCGCATGGACAAACGATGACCTGCCCGACCTCGGCGCAGAAAACACATTTGAGCAGTGCATCAGCGAGATGGCACTCAGCGGCTTTAAGGGCAGCGAAATCGGCAACAAGTACCCCAAGGACGTTGAGACACTCAAGCACAAGCTCGACGTAAGAGGTCTTCGCATCTGTAACGCCTGGTTCTCATCCCTCCTTCTCTCCGACGGTTATGAGGCAACAATTGAAGCATTCATCAAGCACAGAGATTTTCTTCACGCTCTCGGCGCAAAGGTAATCGGCGCATCTGAGCAGGGCAACAGCATTCAGGGCAAGAGCGTCAGCATTTTCGGCGAAAAGCCCGTATACACAGACGAACAGTGGGAGCTTATTGCAAAAGGCTTCAACGAGATGGGTCGCCTTGCAAAAGAAAAAGGTATGTACTTCACAGTACATCACCACATGGGCACAGGTGTTCAGACCGAGGCTGAAATCGACAAGCTGATGGAAATTACAGACCCTGACCTTGTTTATCTTCTTTACGATACCGGTCACCTTTCATTCTCCGGTGAAGATGCAATCGGTGTTCTCAAAAAGTACGTAAACAGAGTTAAGCACGTTCACCTCAAGAGCATCCGCCAGAGCGTTATTGACGACGCCAAGGCAAAGGGCTACAGCTTCCTTGACGCAGTACGAGCAGGCTCATTCACAGTACCCGGTGACGGTGATTTCGATTTCACACCCGTATTTGATATTCTTGCCGAAGCAGACTATGAAGGTTGGGTTGTTGTTGAGGCTGAGCAGGATCCTGCAAAGGCTAATCCGTATGAGTATGCTTGCATTGCAAGAAAGTATATAACTGAAAAGACCGGACTTTAAAACTATCGACAAATCCGCGAGAACATACACCTGGTTTGTGTATTTGCTGCGTTTTTGCCCGCTCGAAGTACCTTTGTACTCATCCGGAGCAAACAACGCAGCATCTCATCGGATTTTTCGATATTTTATTTTTTAACGTTTTACCCTTTTATGAAAGGTTGATTTGAATGTTTTTATTTGATACACACGTTCATACAGCTGAATCAAGCACCTGCGGCGAAATACCCGCAAAGGAAATGGTTGAGTACTACAGACGCAACGGCTATGACGGAATTATCATAACCGACCATTTCAAGCCGTTTGGCGAGGACAAGCGCTACGGTAAGCTTGACTGGGAAGGCAGAGTAAACGGGCAGTGGCTCGGATATGAGCTTGCCAAAGAATGCGAAACAGAGGATTTCACCGTACTCAAGGGTGTAGAAATCCGCTTCAAAGATGTCGATAACGATTACCTTGTATTCGGTGCAGACAAGCAGTTTTACCTTGACCACCCTGAAATTACCGAAACAAGCCTTGAGCATTTCAGAAAAGTAATTAATGAATATGAAGACATACTCATATTCCACGCTCACCCTTTCCGCAACAATATGACGGTTGTCAACCCCTATCTGCTTGACGGCATTGAGGTATATAACGGCAACGCAAGCCACAACTCACGCAACAGCGTAGCTTACGAATGGGCAAGGATTCACGGCAGAATGATGCTCTCAGGCACCGACAACCACGAGCCTTTCCGCTCAACACCCGGCGGTGTTTACTTTGAAGAAAGACCGAAAGACGAAAAACAGCTTGTTCAGATGATAAAGGCACAAAAATACACACTTAAAATGCCCGGAGGTATAATCAGATGATATTCCCGCTCAAGATGAAAGAAAACCGCGTATGGCGACTCTACTATGGCGGTAAGCTTATTGATAAAATGAGGGGCTATGCTTACTGTGACGGTGAGGACGGCAACTTCCCCGAAGACTGGCTGGCAAGCGTTGTTGTCGCAGATAACCCCGACAGAGCTGATAAGCCCGAAAAAGAGGGCTTAAGCAAAATCGAAACCGAGGACGGCAGCGAACTTTATCTCAAAGACCTGATTGACTCTGACCCCGAAACATATCTCGGCGAAAAGCACATAGAGAAATTCGGTGTCAATTTTGGTGTGCTTACAAAATTCCTTGATTCTGCAGAGCGTCTGCCGATTCAGGTGCACCCGACAAAGGATGCGGCAAAGCGCCTTTTCAACTCCGACTACGGCAAGACTGAGTCTTGGTACATTCTCGACAGCCGTGTTATCGACGGTGAAGAGCCTTACATTCTGCTTGGCTTCAAGAAGCCTGTAACAGCTGAAAAATGGAAAGAGCTTTTTGACAAGCAGGATATGGCAACGATGCAGGAATATATGCACAAGATTGTTGTAAAACCCGGTGACGTATTCCTTATCACAGGCGGCACACCCCACGCAATAGGCTCGGGCTGTATGCTGCTTGAGGTGCAGGAGCCGACCGACTACACAATCAGCGTTGAAAAGTGTGATATGCGCGGCAACCTTATGCCCGACCACCTCTGCCATATGGGTCTCGGCTTTGAGAAAATGTTTGAGTGCTTCACATACGAAGATGTGACGAAAGAAGAGCTTCTTAATCGCTACGCACTCAACTCAACAGTGCTCGAAGAAAACAACGGCTACAAAATTGAAAGCCTTATCACCTACTGTGATACAACCTGCTTTGCGCTCAACAGATATACTGTAGAAAAGACATATGAGCGTAAAAACAGCGGCAGAGCCTGCTGTATTGCAATTACAAAAGGCAGTGGAGTATTCAAGGCTGACGGCAAAGTGCTTGAAGTAAAAGCAGGCGACTGTCTGTTCGAGCCTGCAAAAACAGTTGATTACATAATCGAGGCAAACGAAACACTCGAAGTGCTCGAATGTATGCCACCTGAAATGTAATAAATAACAAATTTTTAAAAAAACGGATGTGTAGAAAAACTACACATCCGTTTTTTTGTTACAGATTACAAGCTGTCGGAATCTGCCGTTACGTACAAAGCAGGAATTCTGCTGAATATACATTCAAAAAATTGATAGCACCGCGGACAGAGGCTTTGAAAAAAAGTTAAAACGCTCTGCCTGAATGTAGCAAATGAGTTACGCATATCTTCTATAAAACGCTCGAATTTTGTAAGTCGGTTGTTCTCGTCATAACCGTTTTTATCTTTATATACACGGACATAATCAATCAGCCACTCTATAGGATATTCATTTCCAGGTTCATCCCAACCGCTGAAATCAGAATTTATATACATAGACAAGATCATACACATTCTGTATTGCGGCGATTCTCTCGTTTGCGCAACTTCTTTTCCGTCTATATAAAACGTTATTCCTTCAGGTCTCCAGTCCATAGCATAGGTGTGGAATTCGTTCACATAATCCATCGGTTCTCCGTCCAATTCAACTTTGCTTGACCATTCACCAAGATTCGGATCATCCCATGCGTGAACTTTAGGTTCAAACACTCCCGGAGATTTAAAAAAAGTTTCAAACACATCTATTTCACCGTTCTGAACAGAACCTGTTCCGTCAGGATTGGCATCATCCTGAGCACCGATCAGCCACCATGATGCATATCCTCCGCCACCTGTATCAGGCATTTTCATCCGCACCTCAAAGTATCCATACTGTGTAGCATATCCTTCATAAGGCTCAACTTCCATCTGCTGATTCCCACCGGGATGAAGATGATTTTTTTCCCACGTCTGAATACCGTTGGCTATCCATAAAAGGTTATCGGGATCTGCCGAGCCGGGCTGACCGCCGAAATAATCGGGTGAATCCTTAGTTATATACAGATTAAGGCAACCGTTATCGATTTTATATCTTGCAGAGGAACCTTCTGCGTTTGTGGTGCAGTGAGGCAGATATTGCGGCAACCAATACTCTGCATTCAAATTGCTATCATTAAATTCTGTGCTGAAATCAAGTACATAGCCTTCCTTTTCAGGAACAATATCTTCGGCAGATACACCCGAGCTCAGGCCGAGTAACATCGCTGAAACAAGCAAAAAAACCATACTTTTTCTGAACATAGTTTTTATCCTTTCGTGCAAATTATTATTCCGTATATAATACAACAGGACCGTACAAACCGCCCGATACAGAGTCTTTTGCATAATCAAGCTCCGTTTCAAAATACGGTGAAAGTTCTTTTATACTCCACTTATCGAAGTAATCGGTTTGGGTATACCAATTTGCCGACGTGTTGGTTACAACTATTTTCAGACTGTTCTCTTTGCTGAGCAAGCCTGAAGGTATTTTCAAGCTGTACGGAGGCATCAGCGAAGTTCCCAAAAAACTATCGTTAAGATACACGGAAGCTGCAAAATGCACGTCACCAAGGTTGATTTCGCCCTCTTTGCCTACCGTTTCATCGGGAAGTATGAAAGTTGTTTCATAAGCACAACTGCCCGAATATGCACTGCCGATTAAACAAGACCAATCACCGTGACTTGCCGAAACAGCATCATCAGAACAATTAATATTATCAAATCCGTTTTCACCGCAGATAAGTTCGGTTTCTTTTCGGAACATAAACTCGCTTGCGATATCAAATCTGCATTTGAATTCTTTTGTGTTCTCTGCGTCATATTTTTCATCCGTCAGCAGCACAACAGCAGTTTCGCCTGTGGCAAGATAAAGGTCCAGAGCTTCGTTTTCGGTTTGTAAATCCTGTAATTTACCGTTTTCCAAATCAAGCAGATAACCGTTTGATGACGGAAGATAAACACGGAAATCATTGTTATCCTCCGATTCATTAAACAGGATAAAAACATCTGCGTTCTCTGCTTTTCTGTGCATTGCGCGCAAACCCTTGGTATCAATTCTGATAACAGGTGCAAGTTCTGAAATTCCGAAAGAAACTTTGCCGCCGCATTTAATGAATTTATCAAGTGCGTTTTGTGTTTTGACCGGAATGTAAGCACCTTCCGGTATGACAAGTTGTTTATATTCCGCTCTGCCGATATTCAAACAACCGTCGTCAGTTATCCGGGCAGTTTGTATAACGTCATCGTCAACAATATCAAAATCAACCATCATATCTTCAAGTTTTCTGCCGAGATTATCAAATTCTTTTGCAATAGTTTCCGCTTTGAGTCTGCCCTGAAAATCGGAAACGGGATAGTAAATTGCCGTTTCGCATACCCTTTCGCCAAGAGAAGATACATAAGACAGGCGTTCGGCATATCTGTTAAACTGACCGAGATAACGGTAATACGGCTGACTCTCCGTAAAAACCGGCAGTTCCTGTGCAAGAAGCTGACCTTTTCTGCCGAGCGGAAAATTGAACGGATTGAAAACGTTTATTCCTCTTACCGCCTGATAACCTACGGTATATCTCATCATATCATAAGTAAGCCCCGGACCTGCAACGCCAAAAACCTCACTCATCGCAAGCTTGGTGCCGTTCTGTGCGGCGGCAGAAGAAGCGTATCTTGGATAAAATCCGTTATAAGCGTTCATATCATCTTTTATTTTGACTTTACTCTCAGGGTAAATCTGACGCCAGATAACGTCAATGCCGGGAATATCAAAACATCGCAGAGCACGCATCAGATTAAAGTTTCCTCCGCCGTTCATACAGCCGTCGGGGCTGTGATCTTTATCAAGATGTCCCGTAAAAACAAAGCCGTTTTCGTTTGCCCATTTTTTGCAGGGAAGCAGATAATTTTCGCAGAACGCTTGACTGCACAAATCATACCAACGGTGAAGAATATGAACGTTTTCTTTGGTCGGCATTTCTTTATTTTCGATAAGCGGAAGATACGGCAAAACAGATTCGCCGTAGATTTGCTCATATTTATCAGCCAGATTTTTGCTGAACGGATTTAACGGAGCTTTCGGCTCATCGGTAAATACGGCATTGAAATTACGGGTAGCCGATGCATATTTCCGGTGAGTGATTTCAATAAAATATTCTGTTGCATCCTTGTTAAGCAAATCGGGATATTTGCTGCCCGCAGAATATTCGGGATGGTCTTTAACAACCTTTCCGCATGCACTGCCGGACGGCCAACCGCCCTCATCATAAATCCAACAATTCATTCCCAGTGAAGTTCCCTTGTCAATTGCGTAAGCGCAAAGTTCAAAGTATTCCAAAGAAAGATATTCGGGCGAAAGATTTGTCGGCATACTGTCGGGGCGAAATTCCTTCGGTTCGGGAAGAATATAAAATGAACGCATACCAAGCCTCTGCATTTCGGCAAGCTGTTCATCTATAATTTCACGGGTGCAGACATCGTTCCAGACCCAGATATACACGGGAGCATGGGAAACATCGGGATACACGAAGCTGCTCAAATCAAATTTATCGTTATTTTTCATCGTTGACACCCTTAAATCATCACACTTTTGCATCGAATTTACCCTGCTTCTTCAAACGCTTGACAAAGCACATCAACGCAATAACCATCGCAACATAAAGCACTGTAAGCAGAATGGGATACACTTTTATTCCGAACAGTCCGCTGATAAGGCTTACTGCGGGAGGTGCAAGCATAACGCCGATATAAGCAAAGGCAATCTGCGAGCCCATAATCGACTGTGACACTTCTTTGCCGAAATTGTGAGGTGTAAGGTGTATCATATTCGGGTAAATTGATCCGTTACCCAAGCCGATAAAGAACAAGCCGACGACAGAAACAGCGCCGTGAAGAGGAAGAAGCATAACCACAACAGCAGGAGCAAGGATAACCATACCTATGCCGATACGCTTCCATGTGCTGATTTTATTGGCAAGCAAACCTGAAACAAAGCGTCCGATTGACATGCCGACATAATAGATCGTCAGCGCAAGTGCACCGTGCCGCG
>JAZTZM010000007.1:0-11695 GCA_045637465.1 Acutalibacteraceae bacterium
ATATGGCATCATCGAAAGAGAAAATTATTATAAAGGTAAAGAAGGACACCGTGTTCCCAATTGCCCCAAAGAAAAAGAAGATGCAATAGTTGATGCACTAAAATATTTCAAGATGATATGATTACAGCCCGCAGGTTTGATACCTGCGGGCTGTCGCTGTTTTATTCAGTTATCTGTGTAAAACGCATCCAAAGCGAAATTCGCTCCATGTTTGAAACCTGTTTTGTAACTGTCAAAGTCAATGTCTCCCGAGATGATTCCCCACAGATCAACATACTCCAAAAACAGTTTTTTCTCGCCGCCTGTGAGCTTCATTCTGAGTTCAGCTTCTATCTCACAAAGTCTGCTGAAGTCTTTTTGAAAGTCTGAATTTTGCTTGATATTCCGCATTTGCGGTTCAATGTTGCCATAATAAAAATCTTCGATGAATGACATATGTATCACCATT
Source organism: Acutalibacteraceae bacterium (assembly GCA_045637465.1). Taxonomy (GTDB): domain Bacteria; phylum Bacillota; class Clostridia; order Oscillospirales; family Acutalibacteraceae; genus UBA8612. Next base: position 449 of record JAZTZM010000007.1, read on the forward strand.
AAAGCACAGTGTCAACCGGCGTTACTTCTGTTTCACCGGGCATACGATAGCCTATGGGTTTGCCCAAAACCTTAAAAGCATCCTTGGGCAGAAAAACATCCTCATACATTTCGTTGAATACAAGGCGAACTATGTTTCCCGGACGAGGGTGCAAGTATGCAATGGTAATTTCACCGGCAAATTCGATAAGAGCGAAACCGACACGGGGACATTTATCGGGATTCACTTTGACAATAGAGCCCATAGGAATGTGAGAGTACGCTCTGTCACAAACAACAAACTCGTTTTCGCCTAACTGCTTTTTGATTTGTGACGGGTCAGCGAGATAGAAGATATTGCCACCTGTTGTTATAAAGTCTTCCATTGAACCGGGTTCAGTACACTCGAAAATCGCTTTTGCGAACGGATATGGAAGCGGATACCGCTTCGAGTGGTCAACCGCTTCCGGTGCCAGTTGGTATTTCTCGAACAATTCATCCTTGATTTCTTGCCAAGCTTTTTTGTTTCTCATTAAATCATCCTTTCGGTATTGTTCGGAATTGTTGCAATTCCTTTTATGAATATTTTACCGAATAGGAAATATAACGTCACGTTCAAAAGCGCATGAAGTTTTACGCGGATAACGAAATATGGCCGTCTATAGCGCACAAAGAGTTACAAATGTTAAACATTAAACTTTAGTTTGTGCATTATATGATAAATGTTTAATTAAATCTGTAAATTTTAAATATTGTTTTATTCGGCGCAAAGTTTTATAATTAATATTAAAGTTATTGATTAATAAAAAATGGAAATGGGGATAAATATGAAAAGAGATACAAAATTCTTTATTATTTCTTCTGTAATAAGTTTAGTGATATCTGTATTTGTTACAGCTTTGTTTTCACAATATGCGGATTTGGCTTTGGCAAATTTGGGGGTTGAGTCTGCGATTATAAATTTAGCCGATAAATCAAGAGAATGCGGTTCATATGAAATTGCTATAGATATGTATTTAAGGATAATAAAAAAAGACAATGAATATTCACCATATGCAAAAGTTGCTTTAGGTGAAATATTTTCGAGCTATGCGAAAAATTATGATTACAAAAAGGCTTTCGGATATTATGAAAGTGCGATTATGGCGAGTTCTGATAAAGTAATATTAGATTCATGTTTAAAGTATATAGTTGAAGCTTATGATTCGACAAAAAACGAAAATGATGCTTCAAAACCAGTTTTTGATGTTTTGAATGATAAAAACATTGATTTTGTTCTTAACGTTTTTAATAAATACATAGCATTGGAACCAAATAGATTTAAAGAAATAGGCATTGAGTCAGACTTGAGTAGACAACAAATCATATCTTTTTTAGAGGGTGAAACACTGAAGGTTATTAAAACGGATTGGCATTATGATTTTACAAAGTATGATTACAATGGTAATTTGAGTTATATAAACAGTAATGAAAAACTACTATTAGTTGATCAATGGCAAGAGTTGATAGATGCAAACAGTTTTTCAACTGTCACTGTTTATAAATATTATCACTACATTGGAACAAATACTGAAGAAGAGATCAATTTTATGAACCATATTAGAAATTGGATTGAAGATGTGGATAACATTGAGTTGTCAAAAATTAGTTTTCAAAACGAAACGGAGGCGTAAGTAATGAAAAAAATTCTGACTAAGGCTTTTGCGTTTCTGCTTTGTGCGGTGATGCTGGCTACGTGTGCGCCGTTGGACGGCTTTGTATTTGAGGCGGAGGCGGCGAGCTTTAAGGTTGGCGATATTGTTGAATTCGGCAGATATCCTACTACGCAGATTGTCAACTCATACTTGAAAGCTAAGCTTGCCGAGCTGACTCCTGACAGCAGGGGAGTAATATACAACAACGGAAATTATTATATGAAAACAAATATCGGTGGCACGCTTTATTATTTCAGCTATGATCCGATCGAATGGCGTGTCCTTTCCGTTGGCAGCGATGGTGTTTACCTAATGGCGGAAAGAATATTGGACATTAAGCCTTACGACGATTCTTCGCCTTATGAAAGCATCTGGGCAAACAGCACACTTCGCACATGGCTTAACACTACCTTTTATAACAGAGCTTTTACCGATTACGAAAAAACACGAATAAACACAACACACCTTGTAAATGGGGATAACCCGGATCACGGTACAGAAGGCGGTATTGATACATACGACAAAATATTTATACCTTCTCTTTCTGATGCGCTTAACACATCTTATGGTTTCAGCAATTCATACTCGTCAAACACAGCACGAAAAGCGACACTTACCGATTATTCTGCTGAACTTTATAATGATTATCACAATTACAGTTCATCTTCTATATACAGATTGGAATCCGGTGACTACTATTATTGGTCGCTTCGCACTCCCGGCAGTAGTTCCAATTACGCGTGCTATGTTGATATTAGTGGCTATGTCTACTACGGCTATACAGTCTACGGCAGTGGCGGCATTCGCCCCTCTTTAAAACTTAATCCGGGTTCTGAAATCTATAAATCCAAAAACTATACTACATATGCCGTTAAGGCAGTAGACGAAACGACGGGCAAACCGCTTGCGGGCGTAAATGTGGTTTTTGACGGAGAAAGTGTCGGCTCAACGGACTATACCGGCGTATATAACCTCAAGGTCGGCAGCGATGTTGATATAACAAAAAACGTTACCTTCAACCGCAACGGCTACACAAACGAAACCCGTGCGCTGTATGAGCTGAATCAGTATTCAACCTCAACGGTCAAAATGAAATCGGGCTTTGATCTGTCGAATAGATTAGCAGGAATAGCACTTGGAGAGGAAAAGATATACGGACCCAAAGTAAGCGTACTCGGAGAGGAATTTTATTTATTTACAACCAATGTTGGACTTAATTTGGGTGCTCTTTCACTTGATTACAAGCAGAATGCTGAAGATAAAACCGTAAAGTACATTATCGGTCTCGGTGACGGAGTAAATGTTGAAAGCGATGGGAACTTTTACAAGAATTATAAAGATTTTAAAGACTTTTTTGTTCTTTCCAGTAACGGTACCAATTGGAATAATTACAATAAAATCAGAGATAAATTGAAAAAGATAGATGGTGATATAGGTTTTAGCGCTAATCTTACTGTTGCCGGTTATATGGAGTTTGATTATTCAAGCGGCGATGTGGTGTTTAAAGAAGGCGGTATGGTTGTAACGGCAGAGGTCGGTGTAAGCCAGGATGTGCCGTTTGCATATATTTGTTATGCTACATTTAAAATAGCCGGTGAGGTTGAAGGCTCACTTTATCTTCAAAAGATTGATAACGGTGAGATTTCTCCCGGTGGTTCATTTGGTATAAAACTGAAACCGACAATAGGTGTAGGTGCAAAACTGCTCAGCAAAGATGTTGCAAGCGTTGAAGCCGGTATCAAGGGCAGCATCGGCGGCAAAGTTACTTTGCCTGCATCTTCACTTCGTGAAGCTATAACAGCTGATCTTTCCGCAGGTGTATATGTTAAGGCAAAGGCGCTTTGGGTGTTCGAAAGCGAGTGGAGCAAAACCGTTAATATGAATCTCTACCCGAATTTTGGGGATATTGAAGTAAACTCAATTGACAGTATTGTAGAGATTGACAGAAATGATTTTAAGCCACTTTCGCGTGATTATCTTAATACAATCAGAATTGAAACACAGAGTATTGACGAAACGGTAAACAATTATAGTGTTTATCCCTATGCTGACCCACAGCTTGTCGAGCTTGATGACGGCAGAATTGTTGCACTCTGGCTCGGCGACAACGGTACAAAGAGCACAATGAACCTTACGACGCTTTACTACAGCGTTTATGAAAACGGCACTTGGTCAACACCCGCCGCAGTATATGAAAGCGGACTTGCGGACAACGAGCCGAAAATAGCTACAGACGGCGAAAAGGTTTATGCTCTCTGGCAACGCGGTAACGAAGTGTTCAGCGATGATGCAAGCCTTGATTATATGCTTGCTCACACCGACCTTGTATATTCCGAATTTGACAGCGAGTGGACAGAGCCAGTACTTGTCGGCAACAGCGGCAGCGGTATGTACCCGATAAGCCACAACATTGCAACGGATAACGGAAATGTCGCAATCACTTGGGCAGAAGAAACTGACAGCTCAATGAACGTTTACACACAGCAGCTGGTTAATGGTACTTGGGGCACTGTAAACAAAGCGGCAACACTCGACAATATAAGCAGCCTTGCAATCGGCTATGTTGACGGCACAGCAACTGTTGCATACTCAACTGACCTTGACGGCAACAGCGAAACAACAGGTGACAGCGAGGTTTATATCGGCTCAAGCAGGCTTACGAACGACACAGTTGACGATTACGGCGTTACATACCAGAACGGTGAGTTCTATTATATCTCAAACGGTTACCTTGCAAGCGGTAACACTGTTACAAACCTTTATGTCGGCGAAAAGTACAGAGTGCTCAGCAACGGCACAACAACTGCTGTTGTTTACCCTGTAGCAGACGGATTTAATAGCGAGCTTTATGTAGCGTATAAAGAGGCTGACGGATATTCAACACCTGTTGCTCTGACAAGCACAGGCGAGCATATTGCCGATTACTCCGCTATTATCGACAGCGAAAACACAATCGTTGCGGCGATGGCTGTAAATAACGTTGATGAAAACGCAACGGAATATCCCTATACTTCAACAGATTTCATAATTGACAACATCGGTCAGCTTGCCGACCTTGAAATGGATGCAAATGTCTACTACGACCCCGAAAGCGTTGCTGCAGGCGGAGATGTAACATTCACAGCAACATTCAAGAATGTCGGCACAGCGGCAGTAAACGGTTACACACTCAACCTTAAGAATGCAGACGGTGAAATCCTTGCAACAAAGGTTTTTGAAAACTCAATTGCAAGCGGCAAGACATATCAGGCAGCTATTGTTTACACCTTGCCAGATGATTTCGCAAAACAGACATATACCGTTGAAGTAGTTTCAGATGACGACGGTAATGCTGAAAACAACAGCACAACTGTTGAAATAGGCTATGCAGATATTCAGGTGCTGAATACTCAGGTCAGCAACGGCGTTATCACAGCAACTGTAGCAAACAACGGCTACGGCACAGCTGAAAACGTAACGGTTTCTCTTTCACAGTTCAGCGACTCTATGGTTGAGCTCGGCAATGTAGCTCTTGGCGACATTGCTGCAGGTGAAGTCAAGCAGTACAGCTATATGCTCCCTGCATCTTCTCTTAAGTTTGCAACGCCTTATTCATCTAACAGACTTGTTGTTGAAGCACAGTCGGCTTCAGATGAGGTCAGCGTTGTCAACAACACAGAAGAAACTCTTATCAGCCCTAAGGCTGTTGAAGGCATTACGCTCAACACTTCGACCCTTTCTATTGATATCGGTGCAACTCAGCAGCTTCTTGCAACCGTTGCTCCGTCAGATGCATACAACAAGGTTGTTCACTGGGTCAGCGACTCAACAAACATCGCAACAGTTGATGAAGACGGTAACGTTACAGCAGTTGCAAAGGGCACAGCGATAATCACCGCTATTACCGATGACGGCAATTTCGTTGCACAGTGTCAGGTGACGGTAAACGAATCGGTTAAGGGCATCAGTATGGCTGAAGAAGAGGTCAATACTACCGTTGGAAATTCAATTCAGCTTATTGCTAATATTGACCCTGCAGGTGCTTCAAATCAAAAGCTTTATTGGGATTCACTCAATGAGAATGTTGCAAAAGTAAGTGATTCCGGTATCGTAACAGGCGTTAAAACAGGCGCAACAACAATCACCGTCACAACCGATGACGGCGGATTTACCGCAAGCTGTACGGTCAATGTCACAAATCCCGTCAGGGGTGTTGCGCTGAACGATACGACGATGACGATTTATAACGGCACATCAAAACAGCTGTTCGCAACGGTAACTCCGCTTGATGCAGACAATCCGAGCCTTATATGGTCATCGAGTGATGATACGATAGTGACGGTTGATGAAAACGGTGTTGTTACTGCCGGAAACAGCACAGGCAGTGCTGTAATCACTGTACGGACGGTTGACGGTGGATACACTGCCACCTGCACAGTTAAAACAGGTAAAAAAGTAACCGATGTTTATATATCCGATTCTCAGGTGCTGCTTGTACCGGGTCTTACCCATCAGCTTACGGCTACCGTTATGCCGCTTAAAGCACTCAACCGTGTTGTGACTTGGGCTTCAACAAACGAGGCTGTTGCAACAGTTGATCAGAACGGACTTATTACCGCACACAAGGCAGGTACGGCAGTTATCATTGTTGAAACCGATGACGGAAACTTTTCAAAAACCTGTACGGTTACGGTTGACAATTCTGCACAGGGATTTGAACTTACAAGCCATGATGAGTATATTGCCGTGAACGGTAAGGTACAGCTTAACGGAGTATTCACACCGAGCGATGCACAAAACAAAGCTGTAACATGGACAACATCTGATTCAGCTATTGCTTCGGTAGATGAAAACGGACTTGTAACAGGTAAAAAAGCAGGCAGCGTTGTAATTACAGCAACAACTGTTGACGGCGGTTACAGAGATTACTGTATTGTACGTGTGGTTGGTATAACAGGCAATGTTACAACCAACACGGTTGTCGATGCAGAAAACGGATATATTTTCGGCTTGGATGTCGGACTCGAATCTATAACCGACTATGTTGAACTCACCGACAGCAGCTGTTCGCTTGAATACGATACGCTCACAGGCGAAATCGGAACAGGCTCGATAACCAATATCGTCAGAAACGGGGCTGTTGTTGACAGCTATACTGTTATCATATACGGCGATGTTAACGGTGACGGTTGGTACGACGGTGAAGATGCATTCCTTGTAAATCTTATTGTCAACGGTCTGCTCACAGAGGATAAGCTGCCCGGCTATATGTGGACGGCTGCCGACTGTAACCACGACGGAGTGATTAATGAGTTCGATGTTGAGCTGCTTATGGGTGCAGGTCTGAGAAAGAATGACATCGACCAGAATTCTGCTCAGGCTGAACTTGTAACTCAGACAGCATATATCGAATATGCTTTGCTCATCGACCAGTCTGCAGGTATGTATCCTGACATTGCTCCCATGCCTGATACAGACGATGCAGAACAGGGGGCTACAACACCCGAAACAAACGAAACTGTTGAACCTGATGGGCCAGCAAGTGAAGACCATATGGATTTTGAAGTTATCTTCACAAATATATTTGAGTTCATAAAGAAGATTTTATCTCTCATTTTTTCATTTATAATCTGAATATCTTTTAACGCCACCACCCGGCTTGAGCAATGAACTCAGGTCGGGTGTTTGGCTGTCTGTTGATACCGAAAAAAACATCATAAAAACAACTGAATATACTCAACAATTCAAGCTCCCTGTACATCAAATTTTTGGTGTATGGGGAGTTTTTTTACTTTTTTGCTCTCTGATATGACATATTTTAAAGGGTTTATAAATTCCATCAGCATATGAAAGGAGCATATTTGAATGAAAAAGCAGTTGCTTACCACAGTAGAAAAAAGGCAGAAATTGAGTTTTTGGTATACCTATACAATTAGCTCAAAACGCAATTTCAAAGCGGCAATGAGAGTCGGTTTATATTCCTTGCCGCGTGGTCCGCCGTGCCCCTGTGCCCCTCCGGCATGAGGAGCCCGTCCATTTTTGAAACAAAAATGGTATAACGGGCTATACCAAATTTTTGCGGAGCAATTCCGTACGGAAAGCTCCAAATTATAGAAAGGACTGATGCTTTATGCACATGGAAAAATTCACAAAAAATGCTATGCCGAACGTACTTGACCACAACGGCAGAAGCGATTCCGAAAGGAAGCCAAACAGAAGTAATGAAGCCATTGATCCATCCCGTTCGCATCTCAATTACAATCTGGCGGCAGATGCTCAACCTTTGCCACCGATGACTTTTTGCAAAAATCGTCTGAACGACATCAATATTCACGGTAATGCGAATGTTTATATGATCGGTTGGGTTGTAACTGTACCTAAAACCTTGCCCGAAAATGAGCATAAACTGTTTTTCAAAAGCTGCTATGATTTTTTTGAAAAAACTTACGGCAAGGAAAATGTGATTTCGGCATATGTACATATGGATGAAACCACACCACATTTGCACTATATGACACTTCCTGTTACGCAGGGAAAAAAAGGCGAAAAGCTTTGTGCAAAAGAAATCACAAGCAGAGAGCATTTGAGTATGATGCACCCGGAAATGGAAGCATATGTTTCAAATGAGCTCGGCCATCAGGTGGATATAATCAACGGTGCAACCAAAGAAGGTAACAAAGCACTCAAAGAGTTCAAAGCCGGCAAAGCCAAAGAAGATTTGGAAAAGGCTAAAGCAGAGGCTGAAAAGATTATCGAAGAAGCTAAGCAGAAGGCTGAGAAGATTGTTGAAGCCGAAAGAGAAGAAATGAATGAAGAGTTTCAGAAGAAATTCGATTTTATCGAAGAAGTACTTAACAGCGAAAAAAACTATCCGCAAAAAGATCTGAAGTTTTATGAGCCGATCGATGGGTACCCTGAAGGATGCTGTATACTACCGACACCTATGGTGTATACGCAGTTTTTAGCTCGCGAAATAGTAGCAGGAGCACTTGATGATAAAAAGGAACTTTTTAAAGCACATGAACAGCTGACGGAAGTTAAAAAGGAAAACAGAAAGCTTGCTAACGAAGTGCTTCATCTTAAAGAAAAGAATAATAGACTCAAGAAGGCATTGGAGATGGCTGATAAGTATATTGACAGAATTAAAAGAGTTCTTAATCGTTTAAACGAAAAGATTCCAGATTTCAAGAATGAGTTTATTGAAGCGGTTAGAAAAGTAAAAGAGGAAGATAAAAATGAAGATATCCCCGAAAGCTCTTTCAGAAATGTTGATATCAATGATGATTACGAACGTTAAACTACCGGCACACCCCACTGAGGATACGGGGAAGATTTGACGCTGCCCGTTTTGATTTAAATTCTCAGGATGAACACGAATATAACTCACTATGAGTTCAGTATAGAAAATCCTCAAAAAAATAAACCTATGAGGATAAAACCAATGTTTATTCCCGAAAACTTCACTCCAAAAGAAAGAGCAGATTTTGTTGCTTTTATTAATTTTATGATGGAGATGATTGAGAAGTACGGTGACAAGGTATCCGAAGGAGACTCGGATAATAAGGCCTTGACACCGGAATAATTGTGCGCTAAATTTAAATTAGTTTGACCTGAAACAACACTCATTAATCGGAGGTGCTTTTTTGAAACGAACAAATTGTTATATCTATACCAGAGTTTCAACTCTTATGCAGACTGAAGGCTATAGTCTTGATGCACAAAAAGAAGCTTTGATAAGGTATGCTACGGCTAATGATTTCAGAGTTGCAGGAGAATACTGTGATGCCGGAAGGTCCGGAAAAAGCATCTCCGGTCGACCTCAATTTATGCAAATGCTTGAAGATATTAAAAACAAGAAGGATGATATTTCTTTTGTTCTTGTTTTTAAGCTCTCTCGTTTTGGAAGAAACGCAGCGGATGTTTTAACATCGCTGCGTACACTCCAATCTAACGGAGCAAATCTCATTTGTGTAAACGACGGTATTGACAGTTCCAAGGACACCGGAAAGCTTATAATAACATTGCTTTCAGCTGTTGCAGAAATAGAGCGCGAAAACATTTTGGAGCAAACCATGGAAGGCAGAAAGCAGAAAGCTCGTGAGGGAAAATGGAACGGTGGCTTTGCTCCTTATGGATACAAGCTTGTTGACGGAAAACTTGAAGTAGCTGAAGATGAAGCAGAAATTATTAAGCTTATATACAAACAGTTTATCACTACCAATATGGGCCTGAACGGTGTTGCTAACTGGCTTAATAACCAAGGATATAAAAAGAAGCTTCGCCAGAACCACAAGTACGAAGGTTTTAAAGTCAGCTTCATAAAGTGTGTTATTGACAACCCTGTATATTGCGGAAAAATTGCTTTCGGCAGAAGAAAGACGGAAAAGATTAACGGAACAGAAGACAAAACTCGCATAGTAAATTCCGATGAATATATTTTAAGTCAAGGTATACATGAGGCTATAATTTCTGAGGAAGATTGGAATATAGCTCAGGCGAAGCGAGCTGAAACGGGACACGCTTATGAAAAGAAATACAACCTTGACAGGCAGCATATTTTAACAGGCCTTATCAAGTGTCCGATTTGCGGTGCAGGTTTAACAGGTAACTTTTCACGAAAGCACAGCAATGACCTGTATGACCGGTTTTATTATCACTGCAAGCACGGCAGATTTCTTTCCGATGGAAAGAAATGCAACTATAAGAAAAACTGGCCGCAGGAAGATGTCAATGCAGCTGTAGAAAAAGTTATTTGCTCACTTGTTAACAATCCCGATTTCGCTAATGCAATAAAATCACAGATTGGCGAAAATCTCGACATAACAAATCTTGAAAACGAGATAAAGAACCTGAAAGCACAGCTCAGAAAAAAGGAATCAAATAAAAATTCACTCATATCTCAGATTGACAACCTTGACCCGGATGAAGTATATTATGATAAAAAGTACAATGATATGGATGCGAGGTTAAACAACTTCTATTGCGAAATGGAAGAACTTGAAGAACTGATATCCGAATCTGAAAAAAGACTTGAAAATATACGGCAACAGTTGATCAATGAAGAAACCGTTTACAACTATCTGATATTCTTCGAAAAGTACTACAGTCAATTTACCGACGGCGAAAAGAAAGTATTTATGCAGGCACTGATTCAGAAAATTGAAATCTTTGAAGAAAAGCAGGAGAACGGTCTTTTCCTCAAGAGTATAACCTTCAAATTCCCGATGTATTTCAATAGTAGATATGTGACGGATTTAAGTTTGACTGATGAAAACACAGTCGAAGTAGTGGTTCAGTTGTCCCAACGCAAACCCGATGCACATATCGACATTGATTTGGACCTTGATGAGCTTGATGTTACCGCAGCAGAAGCTAAAGCAACATACCAAGAAATCAAGGATTATGTGTTCAAAAAGTTTGGACTTAATGTTTCTTCTTTGTATATAGCTCAAACCAAAACTAAATATGGCATCATCGAAAGAGAAAATTATTATAAAGGTAAAGAAGGACACCGTGTTCCCAATTGCCCCAAAGAAAAAGAAGATGCAATAGTTGATGCACTAAAATATTTCAAGATGATATGATTACAGCCCGCA
>JAZTZM010000008.1:0-8310 GCA_045637465.1 Acutalibacteraceae bacterium
ATAGAGCTTATTGCATTACATAAAATAAACATACTGCATTGGCATCTGACTGAGGATCAGGGTTGGAGAATAGAAATCAAAAAATATCCTTTACTGACAGAAAAAGGCTCGGTGCGCAGTCACACAAATTTCAACAGAAAATCTCACGGCGGTTTTTATACTCAGGAAGAAATAAAAGAAGTTGTTGAATACTGCCACAAACATAAAATCAAGGTTATTCCCGAATTTGATGTTCCGGGTCACAATGTTGCTGCAATCGCCTGTTATCCGTATCTTTCTTGTTTTGAGCGAAGTCTTGAAGTAGCAACCCATTGGGGTGTCAAAAGAGATATTCTCTGCGCAGGTAAAAAGTCAACTTACGGTTTTGTTTATGATGTTCTTGACGAAATAATGGAACTTTTCCCCGATAAAATAATTCATATTGGTGGCGATGAAGCATTCAAAGAACGTTGGGAAATATGTCCTCATTGTCAGAAGACCATAAAAGAAAACAATCTGCTCGATGAAAATGACCTCCAGATGTTCTTTATGTCAAAAGTTAACGATTATCTTACATCAAAAGGTTATTCTTCTCTTATGTGGGGCAACGATACAGAAGGCGGAACGGATAACCTTTCTTCCAAAATTGCGTGGACCATATATAAACCCCATTGTAACGATGAAATGATAAAAAAGGAACTTGAACGAGGCAGAAAGCTCATAAATTCAAAAAATAAAACTTTTTATCTTGATTTCCCTTACGGATGGACATCCCTCTCGGATGTTTGCAACAGTGATGGTGCATTGACCGAAAAAGATGAAGACACCTACGGCGTTGAAGCTTGTATGTGGACAGAATATGTGCCTGATATGAAGAAACTTGAATTTATGACATTCCCAAGACTTGGAGCAATCGCTGAAAATGCCTGGTCACCAAAGAATTCATCGAATTTTATGGATAAGGTAAAAGATTATTGCAAACTGTTGGATGCTTACGAAGTGAGATACGCACCTTTGAATAAGGCGAATCCATCATTTATTTATAAACATTTTTCTTCCATTTGGTTCAAAAGGCGTGTTTTTCATTGGGAACGTATTCATATACATTTTGATAACAAGAAAGTAAAGAAACTCAGCGAGAATTACGATAAATAAGAGTTTAGCGTTTGCTTTTTACTCTACTACTCTAATATTTATATAGTGTTCTACTCTACACGGTTGTTTGGGCTCGAATCCAGATGCCACACAATTCTGAATTCAGCACCATATAAAATGAAATTTGCACCCTTGATGGTGAGTGAAATATTGCTTCGCAATGTGAAATTCTCGCTTTGCTCGAGTGAAATTGCTACGGCGGTGGGTGGACTTAATTTCACGTTCAGACTTAGTAAACTTTGCAAAACACCCCAAAAGCCATAACGCAAAATAAGCACCCTGAAAGCTTATGACTTTCAGGGTGCTTACCATTTGTATCATTTATGCGATATCGTAAAAAGTGAGATTTGAGCTCTGTCGGCGCTCTCCCCTATCAAGGACACAGATAACAGGCTCACCTTTTTCATCAGCAAAAACGGTAAGACCTTCTGCTTCAAAAACCTTGCCGATGTTTCTTACAAAAGATACTTCAACCTCACCTGTTTCAACATCGAGGGTAAAAATGCGCTTCATATCGTTCTCTTCGTCGCATGACATATAAAGCTTGCCGCCGAACATTTCCGCGCCCTGAATTCTGTCAATCGGCTCGGAAAGAGCAACAGTTTTAACAAGGCTCATATCATCAAGAGAGAAAACATTAAGCACGGTTGCATTGCTCCACTCGGCAGTATACAGATAATTTCTTTCAACGTCAACTGCACACCACGGCACGCCCTCAATATGTAAATCGTGAGGCAGAGCATAATATTTGCCTGAATATTCAAGTGTATCGGCATCGTAAAGCACGATAAAAGAATTGAGATAATCCGGACCGTCCTCAACAGCGGCATAAACATAACCGTTATAATAGCTCAGACCGCCGATATGATTACAACCCTTATCTTTGAGCTCGTCAGGGATGGCATCGGTGCTTATAAGAGAGATTTCGCCCGTTTCCATATCTGCCTTGCCCAGATGCTTGTTGCCGCTAAAATAAAAATATTCACCGTCATTCGTAACACCCTGTGAGGTCACCTGATAGTCAAAAAGAACGTAGGTGTTTTTGCCGATGATTTCGGCACCGTCGGGAGAAGGGAGATTTTTTTCATCCGCGCCGACAACCATAAGCATAATAACCGAAATAAGGCTGATTAATTTTTTAAAGATAACGTAAACTGTTCCTAAAGTCATAACACAGCTCCTAAAAACTAAATTTTAATTGATTATACAACAATTTGTTACGTCAATCAATACCTGACATCATTAAATCTGTTAACTTATTCAGTTTGATTCTGCACATACAAAAAATCCGCAAATTATACTGTTTGGCGCCAATCGCTCGTTCATTTTTTATTCATTTTTCAGCGTCGTTTTTTGTCTTAAAATCATAATCAGCTAACTTTTTTCCAATTTTTTCATTTTTTAGTTGACATTTATGAACGAATTGTGTACAATATGTTAAGAAATTGTTCATAAGTTCAATTTCAACAACACAAAGAAAAAGGGAGTAAAAAAATGAAAGTAAACGTAAAGAAACTTTTAGGACAAATCATTGCATGCATAGTTATTGCATCTATCGGACTTATATCGGTAAATGCTGAAAGCCTTACAGATCCTTCTGAACCCACTACCAATGAGGTAATCGATTTAGCAGACAAGGATGAAGATATTCCTGCAGAAGAGGAAAACCGGACTGAACTGCCCGAAAACGCTATTTATGATAATGATAACAGTCTCTACTACACTGTAGAAAACGGTGAAGCTACCATAGTGAAGGGACCTACAGATTATCTTAAGGTTACCATTCCGGCAGAGGTTGGCGGTTATCCCGTTGTCAGGATAGGTAAAAATGCATACACCGGAATTGATCTTGACTATTATCTCATAATCCCTAAATCCGTCAGAGTTATTGAATCAAATGCTTTTGACGGAGCACTTCTGACAGGTGACCTATTAATTTTTGGCGAACTTAAATCAATCGGACTCGATGCTTTTAAAGACACTAATATATCTACTGTTTATTATGCAGGAACAGAAAGCGAATTCAATAACTTAAAAATTGCCCCCGGCAACGAAAGCTTTATTAACGCTGAAAGATATAACAAATACGAGATGTCCAAAGGCATGTTTTTAAATTCAATATCTTCATTTTTTTTAAATGTCGAATTCTTTTTCATGACACTTTTTATGCCATTAGTCGCACCTCTGTTACTTATCATTCCACCGTTAGGTGCTTCCGCTTTCGTAGCTCCGATTGCCGGTATCGCTAAATTATTTATGGGATTCGGTGAATCAACAACAATGTTTTTCGATGCCATAGGAATTCTTTTTGAATAAAATTTGTTTTACAACCGAATATTGATTCATATAAAAAAGCCGCAGCTCAGGTTGCGGCTTTTTTGCTGTTTATCGGTAATAAAAGTTGAAAAGAGAAAAAACAGGTGTTATAATAAGCTCAATTTTAAAACGGAGCGAACGGTAATGAAAGACAAAATCAAAGACGGCACATTTTACAAAGCGTTTTTTGTGATGACGCTTACAATGGCTATGCAAAACCTTATTGTTTTCGGCGTTAACCTCGCAGATTCGGTTATGATGGGCGCATACAGCGAAACAGCACTCAGCGGTGTCGGAATATGCAACAACATTCAGTTTTTTCTGAATATGGCGGCTTCAGGCATCGCCTCGGGCATGACGGTTATCGCCTCGCAGTATTGGGGTAAAAAAGAGAAAAAGCCGATTTATAAAGTATCGGCGGTAGCGATATGGATAAGCATTGCGTTTTCTGTGCTTATTTTCGGCTTTGCCGCAATCGCACCCGAAACTCTGATAAGGCTGTTCACCGATAAAGAAGCTGTTATTGAGCAGGCTGTGCTTTATCTTGATATCATAAAGCACACGTATCTGATGTTTGCGCTGACAACCGTAATGCTCGCCATTCTCAGAAGCGTTGAGACGGTTAAGATTGGCTTTTACGTTTCTCTTTCATCGTTTGCGATCAATATTCTGCTCAACTATATGCTCATTTACGGCAGATTCGGTGCACCTGAAATGGGAATCAGAGGTGCGGCGCTTGCAACGCTTGTGTCAAGAGCAATCGAACTTGCAGTTGTTGTAATATACATATTATTCATTGATAAAAAGCTTAAAATGAAGCTGCGTGATCTGTTCGTAACAGATAAGCAGATGTTTAAAGATTACTTCAAAACAGGGCTTCCGCTTATGATGAGCAGCGTTTCCTGGGGAATTGCGATGAGTATTCAGGGCGCAATCATCGGCAGACTTATCGAAAGTGCGATTGCAGCAAACAGTATTGCTACAACGATTTTTCAGGTCGCAACAGTTATATGCTACGCTTCGAGCAACGTTGCCTGCGTACTTATAGGCAAAACCATAGGCGAAAACAAGCCGCTTGAGCTAATCAAACGACGCAGCAAAAACCTTCAGCTGCTCTTTCTGTTAATAGGAATTGTGTCAAGCGGTATACTTCTGCTGACAAAAAATCTTATACTCGACTTTTATAATGCAACTCCGCAGACGGTTGAAATCACCAACCAGTTTATATGGGTGCTTGCCGTCACAATCATCGGCACGGCATACGAAGCGCCGAGCCTTTGCGGAATCGTTTCGGGCGGCGGAGACACTTCATTCGTACTCAAAAACGATATCATTTTTATGTGGCTTATTGTGTTGCCGCTCAGTTTTCTCAGCGCATTTGTGTTCAAATTGCCCGTTGTCGTCACATTTGCCTGCCTCAAAGCAGACCAGGTGCTCAAATGCGCGGTTGCCGTTGTGAAGGTAAACAAATTCAACTGGATTAAAAAAGTTACTAAAACAACATAAAAAACATTTAAGGCTTGTACGGAAAAATCCGCACAAGCCTTTTTATTCATCAAGAAACAATATATATCGGTAAACTGCCAACGGTTATTGGTTACCATATATTACGATGCAAAAAATGAATTTTATATTCCTGTAATTGCTCTTATTTCTTTTGCATCTATATCATTAAGGTTTCGGTTTTGTGAAGCAGAAATATATGCGGCTATACCTGCAGCTTCACCGATTCCGATACAGATGGGCATTACCCTGAAATTGGAATGTGCCATATGCGTGCCCGAAATGTTCCTTCCGCAAAGCAAAAGATTTTCTTTGATTTCGGGAAGAAGGCAACGGTACGGAATCGTATACCCTTTTTCTTGCGAAAAATGCTTTTGTACGCCCGTTTTATCAAGCCCTGCGCCCGTGATATTATGCACATCAAAATTGAAATAAGCATCTTTTACAACGTAATCGTCAAACACTTTCGCATCGAGAATATCCTGCTCATTCAGGGTGTATTTACCTTTGAAATGTCTCGTTTCGCGGATACCGATAAGCGATGCGGAGCTGATAACATAACAGTTTTCATAGCCCGGAACAAAATCACGCAGATATTTAACTATATCATCCATCTGTCTGCGACAGGTAAGAGTTGCGCGTGTCAGGTCATCTGCATTTGTGCCGTCAATATCGATTGCATTTGTCATATTGCACGTAACAACTCCGGGCAGAGTAGATTCGTAAGTAAGGATATGCCCCGCCGGGTAAGGGATATGCTCCTTCGCAAGTGCCTGAAGCTCACCCTGCGGTGTTTCGTGAGTTGATTCAAAAGAACCTAAAAATACCGCCCTGTCATAATCGACACCGCCGACCTTGAACATAAGCGTTGCAGGTTGCATTTTGTTATCGCTTTCTCTGCCGAGAACAAATTCTGCCCCTGCTCTTGCGGCAATATCACCGTCACCGGTAGCATCAACGGTTACCACCGCATAAATATCCGTTATACCCGACTTATTGACAACGGTTGCGCCGAGCACTTTATCCCCGTCGCAAATTGCATCCTGAGCAAAAGTGTAAAGCATAACCCTGCACCCAACCTCATAAAGCATTTCGAGATAGAGAGTTTTAAGCTTTTCCGGATCAATAAGATTTGTAATTTCGTCTTTAAATTTTCCTTCGTTATTCGCAGACGTTCTTTTGAGAATTTCATAATACAACGGGCTGCCGCAGCTGCCTGTCCAGTGGCTCATAAGACCCGACGTTGAAATTCCGCCAACGTCACCGCTTTGTTCAACAAGAATTACTTTTGCACCGTTTGCGGCAGCGCTGTATGCCGCTGCAAAACCGGCAGGACCGCTTCCGAGCACAAGCACATCGGTATGTGTTTCAAACCTTTCAATCATATCAAACACTCCTGCAAATTCGTATAAAATAATTATATCACCGAAAAACAAAAAGTAAACCCCAAGAACTTTAGTCCTTGGGGCTTTGGCTGTACGGCTTATTTCATATAAAAATTCAGCTTCAGACCTAAAAAGCAAAACTGATTTAAAAACTCGGGCTATGTTATTATTTATTTCCAAGGTGCAATTGTTCTTTTCTTAACGTTTCACCGTTGCTGTCTGTGAAGATAATTTCAATATTTTCATCATTAAAAACATAACCGCAACCTGCAAAATAAACAGGCTTCTTCTTTTTGATTGTGCTACCGATAACAACAGGGCAAATTCTGCCGTTGGTGTTCCAAGTACTGTTTTCAGGATAATAGATGTTGAGTTCGTGCGCATGACCACAAATCATAACTTCAGGTTTTACATGTTCTCTGAGAAGCGTTGACCATTCAGCAAAAATATCCTGCTCAATGTCAAACGGAGGATGATATCTGTGAACAAAGGCATTATGAGAGATAACAAGTCTGTGTTTAACTCCCTCTGCTTCATATTCACTTTCTTTGTTTTCAATTATATTTTTGAGAAAATCTGACTGACGTTCTCTGAAAACGTGGCAGGCAACGGTATGACCGTATTCTGCGTGATCATCGTTCTTATCTTCACCGCAGTCAAGCAGAATTCCCCAGATATTGCCCAGGCGGAAACTGTAATACGTGTTACCCAGATGAGTAGGTGTATAGTCTGCAAACTTCTCGGCAAAATTACCCCTTAAATCGTGGTTGCCCCTTGAGAAGATTACAGGTTTTTCGCCTTTTGTTAAATGGGAACAAATTACATATATGTTCATAAAATTCGCAGGGGTACTGCTGTCCTCGATAACATCACCGTTTAAAATCAGGAAATCAATATTGCCGAAGGTTTCTGCAGCTTTTATCGGCTCCTCAATATTATTGTGAGCATCAGCGATATGATATGCTCTGATGTTGCTTTCAGGGATGGGGTAAAATTTATATGTTTTTTCAAGAACCTTTTTTGTTTTTGAAAAATATGCTTTTCTTATGATAATGGGTCGGATGCAAACCGTATATTCTTTAGCTTTATCAAGCTCATCGGCAGGCACTTCAACCTTGTGTATTTTATTCCTTGAACACATAATTCCGTTTGATTCGTCATAATAAAATTTATCACCAACCTTAACAAAGAAAAAGCAGGATTTTTCGCAGGGCATCATAATCTGATAGTGTTTGTCAACAGCAAAAACTGCAGGGGTATGTTTAAAATATTTGCTCATATAAAAATCTCCTTGCGACAAAATTTTATTATTTGAGATAATTTTACCACATCATATAAAAATTTACAATCGAGTGATGGTGTTACACCATCACTTTTTCACTATTACTTCACAAAATCGACACGAATGTTAGTGAATAGTGAAGAGGTAAAAAGTAAAATCGACGAACTTCTGTCGAAATTCGTCGATTTTTGGTAGTACGTCTTACTTTAGAACCACAGTTCAACAAATTGGAATTTATCGAACTGTTCGCTATATTGAGATTTAAAAAACTCCCTTATTGTATTTCCTTTGCACTGCAACAATGCAGCCCATGCCAATACCTAACCCAATAATAAGTACCACAACGGAAAGTATAGCAATTAAATCAGAATCACCCACTAGACCTATGATACCGCTGAGAAATAGTGTTATTGCGATAACAAATAAAGATTTTCCAAAGGCTTTTCCGTAAGCTGTTTTGTCGGTGACATATGTTTGATGGTAATCGTGAATCAAGTTGGTTTTCCCCTGATATATTGCAATACTCAGTCCTATAAAAAGTGCCGCTACTAAAAACATAATAATAGAATACATCAACATATCAGCACCTCCGCACAAATTCAAATTTTCTTAACTGTATTATACTAAATGAATGTGAAATTTTCTACCTACCAACTGTTCGCAAAATTCAAGTTTGTTGAACTTATTATA
>JAZTZM010000009.1:0-1568 GCA_045637465.1 Acutalibacteraceae bacterium
GAAAAAATGAAAGAGCGTGTTGAAAAATACGGCGATGAAAATATCATTATGGGTTTCAATAACGGTGCACTTTCCGCAATGACGGAGGATGAATTCTGCGAAAGCATAAATCTTGCCGTCACCAACAAGCACGGAAGCGGCCTTGAAGATATATTCGGCGAGTGCGAAAAAATCGTGCGTCCGCAGGAAGTTATGTTTACCCCCTCACAAGTCAGTTTATATAACAAGCTTGGCATAAAGGCTCTTTGTCTTTATTACAGTTGCGTTCCCTTTGACGCATTCAGAACAATTATCCCGAAGCTGCCCGATGAAATTGCTTTCAATCCCGTAACATATTCTTACAAAGGCGAAAGCCTTACCGTTATCCCTACTTACAGCAACTCCGATGTTTGCGACGCAGGCTGCCTGCGTGCGTGGGTAAAGGATTTGCGCAAAAAACAGGAAAGCGGAGAAATCAACAGAGATTTGTTCATCTTTATCAATATGGATGCAGATGCAATTTTCTGGGAAACGCTTGACGTGGGACCTCTTACGGGTAAAATTGCAAACACAGACGGTATTCACGGTCTTGTTGAAGAAATAGCCGACCTGCCGTATATTGTTTTTGACACTCCCGGCGGATATCTGAAAAGTCACAAACCTGCAGGTGAAATCAGCTTCACTCACGACACGGCAGACGGTAACTTTACGGGCTATGCATCGTGGGCAGAAAAACCTTTTAACAGAAAGATATGGACAAGAATCGAAAGAGCAAGAATGATGGCAAAAGTCAACAGCAAAGATGACAGGCTTTCGCCCTCATTTGATTCAAGAATTCTTCTTCTGTCAACAACACATTTTGGTCTGGCAACTCCCGTGCTGAATATTCAGAGAGAAAAAACCGCACTTGAATTGAGCGATAAGGTTATTCAAAGCGAAATTTCCGCATTACCGAAAGCCGAAAAACTGACGGCTTATAACACAAGCAAATCAAAGATTCAATGCGTTCAGCTTGAGATAAAAAGGGAAATAACCGATATTTCGTGCATTACCGTTGAATCAGATAGCCTTGAAAGCTTCACCGCCGTATCCACGGCAGACGATAATTCATCTGTCTTTCTGATGATGAAATTCAGCGAAATCAAAGACAAATACGAGCTTGAAATCGGTTTTGATGGCAAAAAAGAAAAAAACGTGTTCGGGAATCTGCTTAAAACAGACCGACTTTCAGTTATGTTCTCTCCCGAAGGCAATATAGAATTTGTTAAATGTGATGAAAGAGTTATCGGCACAAAAGAATTTTTGCAGTCATTCATTACCTACGGTGGAAAAAGATATGATTTTGAAAACACAAGTGTTTCACAGCTTTCACTTGCCGGCGACGGAGAAGGAATACGCATCAACGGTAAAATTCATCTGCCGAAAGAAATGAGCGCTGGCAATTTCACCTATGATTTCTTCAAAACAAATTTCTCCGATGCCGTTTTTGTGAGAACAACCGTCAATTATCCTTACACTGCAGAAACCACCTCGATTTCAACAGAAAACTCGGCACTCGGCAGATTCAGCGATATGAAATGGACGGAAGC
>JAZTZM010000010.1:0-270575 GCA_045637465.1 Acutalibacteraceae bacterium
TAAGGCAGGCTAAATACGAAGGCCTCGATGTAACCTGCGAGACAGGACCTCATTACCTTGTGATGGACGACTCATGTCTTGAGGAGGAAGGACGCTTCAAGATGAATCCGCCTTTGCGGGGAAAAGAGGACCGCCTTGCCCTTATTGAAGGAATAAAGGACGGCACGATTGATATGATAGCCACAGACCATGCACCTCACTCATCGGAGGAAAAAAGCAAGGGACTTTCTGGAAGTGCCTTCGGAATAGTGGGCCTTGAAACGGCATTTTCCGTTCTTTACACACATCTGGTTAAAAAGGGCATAATAAGCCTTGAAAAATTAATAGAGCTTATGGCAGTTAATCCCAAAAAGAGATTTGGTATAGATACCGGAGACGACTTTACTCTATGGGATTTAGATTCAGAATACAAAGTTGACAGCAATGAATTTTTATCCATGGGAAGGGCGACACCCTTTGAGGGATGGACTCTTTCCGGTAAGTGTATAATGACAGTGTGCGGCGGCAAAATTGTATATGATGTAACGGAGGCGTAATTATGGCAAAGAGAACAGATATTAAAAAGGTACTTGTTATCGGCTCAGGACCTATCGTTATCGGTCAGGCTGCTGAATTCGACTATGCCGGCACACAGGCTTGTCTCGCTCTTAAGGAAGAGGGCTATGAGGTTGTTCTCTGCAACTCTAACCCTGCCACTATTATGACAGACACAACAATCGCTGATAAAGTTTACATGGAGCCTCTTACACTCGAATATGTTGCTAAGGTTATCCGCTTTGAGCGTCCCGATGCAATTATTCCCGGTATCGGCGGTCAGACAGGTCTTAACCTTGCAATGCAGCTTGAGAAGAAGGGCATTCTCAAAGAGTGCGGTGTTGAGCTTCTCGGCACAAGCAGCAAGAGTATTGAAATGGCTGAAGACAGAGAACTTTTCAAAGAGCTTTGCGAAAATCTTGGCGAGCCTGTTCTTCCCTCACTAATTGCAAATACAATGGAAGAAGGTCTTTCTGCAGCACTTGAAATCGGCTATCCTGTTGTTCTCCGCCCTGCATTCACACTCGGCGGTACAGGTGGCGGCTTTGCTGATAATGAAGAAGAGTGTCGCGAGATTCTTAAAAATGCACTCGCTCTTTCTCCCGTACATCAGGTTCTTGTTGAGAAGAGTATAAAGGGCTATAAAGAAATCGAATACGAAGTTATGCGTGATGCTAATGACACTGCAATCGCAATCTGTAATATGGAAAACGTTGACCCCGTAGGTATTCATACAGGTGACTCTGTCGTTGTCTGCCCCACACAGACTCTTACTGCAAAAGAGAACGCAATGCTTCGTGACAGTGCTCTCAAAATTATCCGCGCACTTAAAATTGAAGGTGGCTGTAACGTTCAGTTTGCTCTTGATCCGCTTTCATTCTCATACTACCTTATTGAGGTTAACCCCAGAGTTTCACGTTCATCTGCTCTTGCTTCAAAGGCAAGCGGCTATCCGATTGCACGTGTAACCGCAAAAATCGCAATGGGTATGACTCTTGATGAAATCAGAATTGCCAACACTCCTGCGGCATTTGAGCCTACAATCGACTACGTTGTAACAAAGATGCCCAGATTCCCGTTTGATAAATTCTCTACCGCAAACAACACACTTTCAACTCAGATGAAGGCAACCGGTGAAGTAATGAGCATCGGCAGAACAATTGAGGAAAGCCTTCTTAAAGCAACACGTTCACTTGAAATCGGTGTAAATCATCTCTATATGAAGAAGTTTGACAGTTACACTGAAGAAGAGCTTCTTAAATATATTGTCAACGGCACTGATGACCGCTTCTATGCAATTGCTGAGCTTATCAGCAGGGGCACAGATATGGGTATGATTTACCATGCTACAAAAATCGATATGCTCTTTATCGAGAAGATTAAGAACATCGTTATGATGGAGTACGAAGTCAAGGCTAACAAAGGCGATGTTGCTACACTTTATAAAGCCAAAAAGATGGGCTTCTCAGATGACTTTATTGCACAGCTCTGGGGTATTACAGGCAAAGAAGTTTACGAAATGCGTGTAGAAAATGATATGTTCCCCGTATACAAGATGATTGATACTTGTGCAGCTGAGTTTGACGGATACATTCCTTATCTTTATTCAACTTATGAATCAGAGAATGAATCAATTGTATCCGATAAGAAGAAAATTGTTGTTCTCGGTTCAGGTCCTATCCGTATCGGTCAGGGTGTAGAGTTTGACTATTCGACAGTTCACGCTGTTACAACAATTAAAAAGAACGGTTATGAAGCTATAATTATCAATAACAACCCCGAAACTGTTTCGACTGACTACACCTGCTCGGACAAGCTTTATTTTGAGCCTCTCTGCGTAGAAGACGTAATGAATATTATTCACCTCGAAAAACCAGAAGGTGTTGTTGCTTCTCTCGGCGGTCAGACTGCAATCAACCTTTCCGAAGGTCTGCGTGACAGAGGTGTCAAGATTATCGGCACAGACTGCGATGCAATTGAGCGTGCAGAAAACCGTGATTCATTCCAGAAGGTTCTTCAGTCACTCAATATTCCTCAGCCCGAGGGTCAGGCTGTTACAAAGATTGAAGACGGTGTTGCAGCCGCTGCAAGAATCGGCTATCCCGTTCTTGTTCGTCCCTCATTTGTCCTTGGCGGCAGAGCTATGGAGATTGTCGCTGATGAAGCACAGCTTCGCAGATATCTCAACACAGCAGTTGAAATTGACGAAGACAAGCCTGTTCTTGTTGACAAGTATATTGTCGGTAAAGAGGTTGAGGTTGACGCAATCTGCGACGGCACAGATGTATTTGTTCCCGGTATTATGGAGCTTGTTGAACGTACAGGTATCCACTCAGGTGACTCAATAAGTGTTTATCCGACCTTCAGCATTTCAGAAAAGGTTCAGGAAACAATCATTGACTACACAACGAAGCTCGGTCTCGGAATCGGCATTGTAGGTCTGTTTAACATTCAGTTTATCGTTGATAAGGACGACAACGTCTTCATCATTGAGGTTAACCCGAGATCTTCAAGAACTGTTCCGTTCCTCTCTAAGTCAACAGGCTACAGCCTTGCAGATATTGCTACACTCTGTATGCTCGGCAAGTCACTCAAGGATCAGGGAATTGACTATACGGTAGCTCCCAGAAAGAAGCGTTGGTACGTTAAAGCACCCGCATTCTCATTCTCAAAGCTCAGAGGTCTTGATGCCTATCTTTCACCCGAGATGAAGTCAACAGGTGAAGCAATCGGTTACGATAACAGCCTTACAAGAGCTCTTTACAAGGCACTTCAGGCAAGCGGTATGAACGTTATGAACTATGGTACCGTATTTGCAACAATATCCGATAAAGATAAGGAAGAAGCTCTTCCGCTCATCCGCCGTTTCTACAATATGGGATTCAATATTCAGGCAACTGAAGGCACAGCAAAGTTCTTCAAGGATAACGGCATCAGAACGCATGCTCTTCCCAAAATCAGTGACGGCAGCGATGAGATTCTTCAGGCAATCCGTCAGGGTTATGTAACTTATGTTATCAACACAAGAGATACAAGCTCCGTCGGTGCTCTTTCTGACGGTCACGAGATAAGACAGTGTGCTGTTGAGAATAACGTCACAATGTTCACATCTCTTGATACAGTAAAAGTTCTTCTCGATGTACTTGAAGAAACAACACTCTTTATTTCAACAATTGATGCTTAATAGGTGATCGATAATGACTCAAGGGTTATACGAAATAATTAAAAACGATGCGTTGACCTCAACTGTGTATAAAATGGTGATAAAAGGTGACACATCAGCGATTACTGCGCCCGGTCAGTTTGTGAATCTCAAACTTGAGGGCAAATTCCTGCGCAGACCGATTTCAATCTGCGATTATGACGATACTTCAATTACGCTTGTTTACAAGGTAGTAGGCGAGGGTACAGAGCAGATGTCCGAAATGAAAGCAGGCGAAGTAATCGATGTGCTTGTCGGACTCGGCAACGGATACAGCCTTGATAAGTGCGGCGACAAGCCGCTGCTTATCGGCGGCGGCGTCGGTATTCCACCGCTTTACAATCTTAGCAAAAAGCTGCTTGCTGCCGGCAAAAAGTGTACTGTAATTCTCGGCTTTAACAACGCAGATGAAATCTTCCTTGAGAATGATTTCAAAGCTCTCGGTGTTGACGTTATTGTAACAACAGTAGACGGAAGTTGCGGCAAAAAAGGCTTTGTAACTGACGCTATGAAAGATATTGAATATACATACTTCTTCACCTGTGGACCTATGCCGATGTTTAAGGCAATTGAAGCAACAGCTGTTACAAGCGGACAGTACAGCTTCGAAGAGCGTATGGGATGCGGTTTCGGTGCTTGTATGGGTTGTAGCTGCAAAACAAAGTACGGCAACAAGAGAATCTGTAAAGACGGTCCCGTGCTTGAGAGGGAGGAGATCATATGGTAAATACTAAAATCAATCTTTGCGGTATTGAAATTGATAATCCTGTTATTCCTGCAAGCGGCACATTCGGATTCGGTTATGAATTTGCTGAAATCTACGATATAAACTGCCTTGGTACTTTTTCTTTCAAAGGAACAACCAAAGACCCGAGATTCGGAAATCCTACACCAAGAATTGCTGAATGTGATTCAGGTATGATCAATGCCGTCGGTCTTCAGAATCCCGGCGTTGAAAAAGTTATTTCTGATGAACTTCCCAAACTTAAGGCTTGTTTCAACAAATCTGTTATGGCTAACGTCAGCGGTTTTTCTGTTGAAGATTATGCTTATACCGTTGAACAGCTTGATTCTCAGGAGCAAATCGGTTGGTTTGAAGTCAACGTTTCCTGTCCCAACGTACACGGCGGTGGTATGAGCTTCGGCACTTCGCCTGAGGCAGCTGCTGAGGTTACTGCTGCGGTACGCAAGGTGACAAATAAACCGTTATTTATTAAGCTTTCACCTAACGTAACAGATATCGTTGCGATTGCAAAAGCTTGTGAAGCAGCAGGTGCCGACGGTATCAGTATGATAAACACAATGCTCGGTATGAGAATTGACCTTAAGACAAAACGTCCGGTTATCGCTAATAAAATGGGCGGTTTTTCAGGTCCGGCAATCAAGCCTGTTGCTCTCAGAATGGTTTATCAGGTATATGAGGCAGTTAAAATTCCGATTATCGGTATGGGCGGTATCGCAACAGCGAAGGACGTTATTGAGATGATGCTTGCAGGTGCAACTGCGGTTCAGGTTGGCGCACAGAATCTTGTCGATCCTTTTGCTTGTCGCGATATTATAAATGATTTACCGACAGTAATGGAAAAATATGGAATAGATGATCTTACATCAATAATAGGAGGCGCACACTAATGGGTAAGGATGTAATTATAGCTTGCGACTTTGCAAGCAAAGACGCTGTTATGAGCTTTCTTGATAAGTTCACTGACTGCAAACCTTTTGTAAAAATCGGTATGGAGCTTTTCTATGCTGCAGGTCCCTCAATTGTAAAAGAAATCAAAGCAAGAGGTCATAAGATTTTCCTCGACCTCAAGCTTCACGATATTCCTAACACAGTTAAAAAGTCCATGGCTGTTCTTTCGGGTCTTGACGTAGATATGACAAATCTCCACGCAGGTGGCACAATTGCAATGATGGAGGCAGGACTTGAAGGTCTTACACGCCCTGACGGTACAAGACCGCTTCTTATCGCTGTTACACAGCTTACTTCAACAAGCCAGGAGCGTATGGAACAGGATCTGCTCATCAACGAACCCATTGATAAGGTTGTTATGCACTACGCACAGAATGCTGCAAAGGCAGGTCTTGACGGTGTTGTCTGTTCTCCGCTTGAGGCAGGCAAGGTTCACGAGCTTTGCGGCAAAAACTTTATGACAGTTACACCCGGTGTCAGATTTGCTGACGGCGATATCGGCGATCAGTCACGCGTTATGACACCTGCACAGGCAAAAGAAATCGGCAGCGACTACATTGTTGTTGGTCGTCCGATAACTGCTGCAGAGGATCCCGTTGCTGCATACAAGCGCTGTGTAGCTGAATTTGTAGGTTAATAATTCAATAAGGAGATATATAATTATGAAGAAGCTTATTGCAAAAGATCTGCTTAAAATCAAGGCAGTTTTCTTCCGCCCCGAAGAACCCTTTACATGGGCAAGCGGAATCAAGAGCCCCGTTTACTGTGACAACCGTCTTATTCTCACTGCTCCCGAAGCACGTAAGGATGTTGAGAACGGTCTTGCAACAATTATTAAAGAGAATTATCCTGAAGTTGAGGTGCTTATGGGCACATCTACTGCCGGTATCGCTCACGCAGCTATCACAGCTGAAATTATGGGGCTTCCCATGGGTTACGTTCGTGGTTCAAGCAAAGACCACGGCAGACAGAACCGTATCGAGGGCAAGCTTGAAGCAGGCCAGAAGGTAGTAGTTGTTGAGGATCTTATCTCAACAGGCGGCAGCGTAATCGACGTTGTTGATGCACTCCGTGAGGCAGGTGCAGAAGTTCTCGGTATTGCTTCTATCTTCACATATGGCATGCAGAAGGGTCTTGACAGACTCGCAGCTGCTGACGTTAAAAATGTAAGCCTTACTGATTTTGACACAATTGCTGAAGTTGCAGCTGAAGAAGGCTATATCGCAACTGAAGATATCGCAAGACTCATCAAATTCCGCAATAATCCCTCTGATGAGAGCTGGATCGGTGAAGCAAAATGAGAAGCTTAATTGATATTCTCGACCTCAATACGGACGAAATTTCTCAACTTATTGATAAGGCAAATGATATCATAGCTAATCCTGCAAAATACAGTGAAAAGTGCAAAGGCAAAAAGCTTGCAACTCTTTTCTTCGAACCCTCGACAAGAACGCGCCTCAGCTTTGAAGCAGCAATGTACGAGCTTGGCGGCAATGTGCTTGGATTTTCAGCTGCTCAGAATTCCTCAGCAGCAAAAGGCGAGAGTGTAGCTGATACGGCAAAAACAACTTCCTGCTATGCCGATATTATCGCTATGCGCCATCCCAAAGAGGGTGCACCGCTTGTTGCCGCGATGAATGCATCGGTTCCCGTTATCAATGCAGGTGACGGCGGTCATAATCACCCGACACAGACTCTGACCGATCTTCTCACAATTTACAGAGAAAAAGGCAGACTCGATAATCTGACTGTCGGCTTTTGCGGTGACCTTAAATTCGGCAGAACGGTTCATTCATTAATTTCCGCTCTTTCAAGATATAAGAACATCAAATTTGTTCTTGTTTCTCCTGAGGAACTTAAGCTTCCCGGTTATGTCAAGGATGTGCTCACTGCAAATAATCTTGACTTTGTTCAGACAACTGATCTTGACAGCGTTATGCCTGAACTTGATATTCTCTATATGACACGTGTTCAGCGTGAGCGTTTCTTCAATGAGGAAGATTATCTCCGACTTAAGGACAGCTATATTCTTTATCCCGAAAGGCTTAATAATGCAAAGTCTGACCTTTCGATAATGCATCCGCTGCCCAGAGTAAACGAGATAAGCGTTGCCATTGACGATGATCCGAGAGCCTGTTATTTCAAGCAGGTTCTTAACGGCAAATTTATCCGTATGGCTCTTATCCTCAAGCTTCTGGAGGTAGAATAATATGAAGATTGATTCTATCAAAAACGGACTTGTTATCGACCATATCACGGCCGGCAAAGCTATGAAGATTTATAATCTTCTTCATCTTGACAGCCTTGATTGCCGTGTTGCACTCATAACTAACGTATCGAGCAGAAAGATGGGTAAAAAAGATATTATCAAAATTGATGATGATATTGTTGTTGATACCGATATCCTCGGCTATGTTGATCCCGGTGCTACTGTTAACGTTATCAAAGATGAAGTGATCGTTGAAAAAAAGAATCTCGAGCTTCCTGAAAAACTTACAAACGTAATTAAGTGTAAGAATCCTCGTTGTATCACTTCAACTGAACAGGAGTTACCGCAGATTTTTAAACTCACAGATAAAGATAATCAGGTATACCGTTGTCTTTACTGCGAAACAAAAGCTAAAAAAGCATAAACGAAAGCGACCTGATTGCTGTCAGGTCGCTTTTTAAATATGGATGAATAAAATAATAATAGTATAACTATGTTTCTGAATGAAATGATGCTTGACATAAGATATTAAGTAATTAACAGCATTTACAAAAATAAAAAACGCACCTTTGTCAATAAACAAAAGTGCGTTTTTTTGGTGCACCTGATACTTTCAAATCCGAACCCAATGCCGACTTTTCGAGGTCGGCAAAGGTTATGGTTTCAGTACCGTCTTTGAAGTTGAAGGTAATTACCATTCTGTCCTCAAATAAGAATACTGAGTTTACAAAGTTGTTGATTAAGGTTCTTCTGTGGTCAAGCTTCTTTGGATTAAGCTTACGGAACTTATAGAACCAATATAAAATCTCTTCACGGGTAAGCTTAGGTCTTGACATTTCTTCTTTCATAATTCTGATTGACAGCTCACTCTTTTCTGCTTCAAGCTCTTCCATACGCTCTTTGGTAGTAGGTGTTATGATACCTTTCTCCATAGCGGTAATAAGATTATTGATTGCCGTAAGAGTCTGTGCATATTGCTTTTGCAGTATGGGGAGAACTGTACTTTCCTTATTAAAAGTTTCAAGTGCCTGGTCAGTTAAAAACTCAATGGTTTCATCATTCATAATAAGTCTGCGGATGCTATCAACAACAATATCCTCAATCCAAGCCTTCTTAACTGTTTTCTTGTCACAGCCCTTGTGATTCTTTACGCTAACACACTTGTAGTATCTGTGTACAAACTTTGTTCTGCTCGTACCGCTTTCGCCAACCATAAGGCACTGACACTTGCCGCAATAGAGCTTTGTTGTCAAAAGATATTCATCTTCCGCTTTGTGCTTTGCAGGGGCTTTCTTATTCTGCTTCATTTTTTCCTGTACCAATTCAAACAACTCCTTATCAACTATTGCGGGAATTCCTCCCGGTGTAATGACATCCTTAAATTTGTATTCACCGATATATTTTCGGTTGTGTAGCATACGGGCAACAATGTCAACATCTAACTTGGTTTTCTTATGAGTTCGTACACCTTGGTAGTTGAGCATATTTGCAATGTGTTGCATAGACATACCCTCGGCATAGCTCTTGAATGCTAAAACCACCGCAGGTGCAGTAACCTCATCAATTAAATAATTCTGCTCTTTGTCTACCTTGTAACCTATCGGCAAAGTACCCCCGTTGTATTTACACTTAAGAGCATTTTCCATCATACCTCTTGTAACCTTTTCTGCAAGCTCTACTGAGTAGTATTCAGCCATACCTTCAAGCAGAGATTCAAGCAGAATACCCTCTGCTCCCTGAGATATGGTTTCTGTAATAGACACAACCTTAACTCCGTTCTTACGAAGCATATTTTTGTAATGAGCAGAGTCATATCTGTTACGGGCAAAACGGTCAAGCTTCCAAACGAGAATAACCTCAAAATGCTTTGAAGCACTGTCTTTTATCATCTGCTGAAATCTCGGTCTGTTATCGGTTTTGGCTGATAAAGCTCTGTCGATATAGGTATCAACTATTTGAATACCGTTCTTTTCAGCATAGGCTTTACATTCACGAAGCTGACCGTCAATACTTTCTTCCTTCTGATTGTCGGAAGAGTATCTTGCGTAGATAACGCCTATCATATATTTTTACCTCCTTTGGTTTACTGTAAATATTTTAATTCATATACTTGTTTTTGTTAAATGTGCGGATGCGATTTTTACATCGCACCCGCTGTTTTTTATACGATTTCCTTTAACTTATCCCAATCTTTATCCCATTCTTCAAACTCTTTTCTACCGTCTTTACTTTCAAAGAAGGACACAATATCGGGAAGAAAACATCTGACAAGAGATTCAGCGGCATCCTCTGAAATGAGAACACCGCTGAGATTATCGGAATTAACCTCGCTTACATTAAAATTTATCTTAATATCATCCATAGGCTACCTCCTTATCTCGCATCCCTGCCCTGACGGGCTCTGTATCGGCTCTCACAGATTTTTATGATTGCTTCTTCAATCTGTTCGGTTGTGTAGCTTTTCGGAAAGTATTTTCGTATTCTTTCAGCAGGGATTCTGATTTTCTCCCGCTGATTAGCCTTTTCTTCTGACAAGATTTCACCAATATGCTCAGGAGTTAAACCTTCCTCTCTGCTTATTGCACGAAGCCTTTGTGCCTGAGATAAGTTTGGTGTAGCATCACAGATACGGATTTCTTCAACTAAATCAGCCTGTTCCACTTCGTTTAAATATGAAAGCTCAACGGCAGGCGTAAGTGCTATTTTGCCTTCATCAACAAGGTCAAGGAGTTCAGGAATGAGATAAGTCAGACGGATATAACGGTGTATCTGTCGTTCACTCTCATTTGCTGATTCACTTATTTGTGTTACGCTCCACTTCTCGCCAACTTGGCGAGAAGTTTGTCCTTGATGACTTAAAGCTTCAAGTTTCAGC
Organism: Acutalibacteraceae bacterium; assembly: GCA_045637465.1. Lineage (GTDB taxonomy): Bacteria > Bacillota > Clostridia > Oscillospirales > Acutalibacteraceae > UBA8612. The sequence continues at coordinate 10,514 of JAZTZM010000010.1, forward strand.
TTGTAAGCAAACGCCTTTTCCGACGGGAGAATATGCTCACGGTGAAGATTACTGTCCACAAGCATAATTGCCGCTTCATCACGGCTTACGGCATAAATTAAAGCAGGCACTGTTTCCAGCCCTGCTTTCACGGATGCTCTGAGTCTTCGATGACCTGAGATAATCTCATATTCATCATTTGTGTTTTCAAGAGGTCTTACAACAATGGGTGAAATGACACCTTTCTGCTGAATACTCTCTATGAGATTATTCATTTCATCATTATCTAAAACCTTATACGGATGTCCCTCAAAGGAACGGATTTTCTCCACCGGGATGTTTACCGGTGCTTTTAACTTTTTATTAGCCATATCAACGGCTCCTTTCTTTTTTATTCTTAATATTTTTGTTGTTATGGTTATTACGCCGTTCTTCAATTTGCCGCTGTCTTTCTTCCTGCTGTTTAACATAGCGTGCATATTCTTCCTGCCTTGCTATTTCAGCCTTAGTAAGATAATTAGGTGGCGGCTCACCTATGAGCTTTGAAACGGTATCAACGCTTCGGTTGAAATCGTATTCGCTGATGTTGTAATTTGTTTCAGCCGTCTGCCTTGCCTCTTTCTCTTTTTCGGGGCGTATTTTCATTCTCTCTGTTTTCAGCTCTTCGGCATCTGCTTCGTCAGCCTGTTTCTCGGTTTCTTGGTACTGAACAAGTGTCTTTTGAATTTCTGCTTCCATTCTCTTTTCTTCGGCTTCAAGCTTTGGAATTTCAAACCGACGCATTTTCTCAAAGTAAGATTTTGCATTAAAAATATCCTGTTCGGTTTCACACTCGTTTTGTGAGAGGATATTCTGCATTTTAAATTTCAGCTCTTTAAGCTCAAATTCATAGTGACCAACCTCACATTTTGCCGAGTTATACTTTTGCTTCATAACCTTGGGTGTGAGCTTCAGCTTCTTCTTTGCTTCTTTGAGCTTTTCTTCCGTTGTCTTAATATCTTCCTGCAGCTTATGGAAATACACATAAAACTCATCTGCATCACGGACTTCATTCATAGCCTGATGCTTCATTTTGTTAATGCTCTTTCTTTCACATTCAAGAATAATCATACCGACACGGATACCTTCAAGAGCATCTGCAAGTGCGGGTATGAGCAGCTTTGCCGCAGTGATAACAAGCTCTGTAAGTGCCTGAACAGTTTTGCGAAGGCTGATAATCAGGCTGTTGTCTTTGCGGATAAGAATGTTGATTCTCATTCTCTCCGTGACCTTGCCTTTCTTCTTCATTTTCTTGCTTGAAACACCCTCGTGAATTGTCGGTTGCAGAAGTATTCCTCTTGCCGCAAAGCTGCGGTGGTCAATAGGCTCAATGTTCTTTTCTTCTAAATCTCGGTTTACAATATCTGCCCACAGTTTTCTCCATTCACATAACTGCTCGTCACTATTCCAACGCTCGCTTGTGGGATTCTGTCTGCCATACTTGGTGCTTTTCGGGTATTTGTTTACTCTCTCATAACCCTCAGCCTTTGACGATGGAAGATATACCTTATTGCTGTCAACATAATACTGATACTGCTTTTCCCAACCGTCATTTTTGGCAGATAAAAATTCAGAGGCGGTAAAGCCTTTCTCCTTACCGTCTCTGATACACAAATATTCTTTTTCAGTTTTTCTTTGCCAAGTACCGTCAGGGTTTAACGGTCTGACAGTTGCCATAATATGAGCGTGAGGGTTGCCTTCGCCCGTGTCGTGAATACAGACATCCACACACATACCGTCATCTACAAGAGCTTTTGCAAATTCTTCTGCCTCTGCAATCTGACTTTCACGGCTGACTTCAAGGGGCAGAGCAACAATGAACTCTCTTGCCAGACGGCTGTCTCTTGTTTTCTCTGCTTCTTCAACTGCGTTCCATAGCTTGCTTCTGTCGCACCATTCGGGCGGAGCGTGTGACGGGAGAAAGATTTTCTCATAGACAAGACCGCCTTTACTGGTATAATCGTGTTTTATGCCGTCATACTCGTTAGTGATTTCACTGCAGCTCATATATGCACTTGCGGCTACGGCTGAGCGACCAACACCACGGGTTATGACTTTTGCTTCAAGGTGATAAATTGCGGTGATCACCGTCCTTTCTTTAGTTTAGAGATTGTTTTTGTTAGTTTGGTTATGATATAATGATTAAAGTAATTTGTTAGGGGTGAATTCTTTGTACTATCATGCATCACAAATTGGCGACATTAAAGTGTTAGAACCGAGAGTATCAAATCACAACATGCCGCTTATTTATTTTTCTACAAAAAGAGAAAATGTTTTAGTTTATTTAAGCAACGCCATTGAAAAACATTGCCAGGAAATAGGGTTTGCTCATAACGGCAAATGGCACAAATGGGCAAGCTACGGTTTTGAACCTGACGGTATATTAAGATTAGATGAATATTACCCCAACGCAATAGAAGATACATATAAAGGTGTTTCAGGTTATATTTATTCTGCAGACAATATTTATGAAAATAGTGACAGTATAAATATCAGCAACGCTGTTGCAACTTCAATGCCTGTTGATGTAACAGGTGTTGAGTTTATAGAAGATGCTTATTCAGAAATTCTTAAAGCGGCTGAAGCAGGCTTGATTAAAATTCGCAGATATGAAGATATGAGCGATAAGATGTTGCTATGGATTAAAAATACAATTAAGAGCGAATATGCAGAGGCAGAAAACGAACCTGATTACAGGTGCTTTTTAAAGGCTAAATTTGATTTTATTGACTTAGATATTTAACGAAAAAATAGAGGTATAATATGTGTAAAAGAAGTGAAAAACCATTTCCCACCTCTTGTGATGATTTTATAGGATTTTTTGAAAATGCTTGGAATAAGGGTTGGTTAGATGAATATTCAGATGAACATTTTCTTATAAAATGCATCAATAAACAACTAACTGGAATAGAATGGGAAAGCCAATTATTATTTAACAATTCAACATCAATAAATACTCCGATTACAGATGATGGTAAAATAGATTATAATTCATTTACTATAAATTTTATAGTAAACCTATCTGCCAAATTAATGGGTATGAGTACTGTATTCGGAGAAGAAGACATAAAGAATTTTGTTAAAAACCAATTAGCTGCAGGAAAAGATTCTTATGATAGAGATATGTTTTTTCAAGCATTGTCCGAAATAGAAATTTTGAGTTTCTACAGTGGTAGAACAAAATGGAAAGAGGCTTTATATGAGCCTCCTACGGGAGTAAACGGTTCGAATCCTGAAGCACGGTTTGTGTATGAAAATGAAGCTACTAATACAACAACTACAATAAATGTAGAAGTAAAAACTCCGAAATTCCCATTAATTGTTGAACACAGAGTAAAAACTGCAATCCCTACTATTTTATTGTCAGATGTTGGTAGAAGAGAATTTCAAAAGTTATGTGAAGATAATAAATCAAAGTGCATTATGCCAAGAGTAACCAAGTTGGTACAATTTATAAATAGTGTAGCAAACAAATTTGAAAAGCCAAAAGAAAATGAGTTTAACTTATTATATATAAATTGGTCATATAGTGATTTTCCTTCTAATAGTTTTCTTGAGGCTTGGTCTTTGCTAACCAATGATAAAAATGGCATTTTAACTCATCCTGAAATCGGAACAAGTTTACCTTTTGCTTCACCAATTTGTAGAGAGGCATATGAAAAAATTACTGCAGTAATTGTCTATACAAGTTCTTTAGACCAATTAATGTTTTCAGATTTTCGTTATTCTTGGCAAGGTTCACCTGATGTGGGGCCACGCTTTCGTATGTTTGTTTTAGATAAGGATTTGCGAGAAAAAGAATTATCAAATGAATCTAATATCCTATTTAGAATAACAGGAATGAATCCGAGCCTTTTAGAACCCCAAAAATGGAGAATTCTTTTTGATCATAATTGGACTGATAAAACAACACTTGATTCTCGTGCTGAAGATTGCAAATTTGGTGTAGATGCATTGAAGATTGTTAATGAAAACTTCTTAACACTATAAGATTCACATTTTTTAATACCCTCGGAGAGCGCACTACACCGCCTTTACGGTGGTGAGTAAGTGCGCCCTTAAGGGACATATATCAGCCTTTAATTCAGCCTTCCCCGTAAATACCCCTCAATATCAGTAAAGTTCATTGTCTTGATTTCAGGTAAAAGCTTTTCCAAAATTGCACCCTCTACAATAAGTCTATGGTTTCGCTCTGTGCGTTCCTTTTTACGGTTGCGGTTTTCCGCTTGTTCAAGTCTGTGCTTGGCTTGTATCAGCTTTTTCTCATCCTCGGTCATAAATATCACCTCCAATCTGTTGGCACCGTAAGCGGTGCCTTTTTGTTATTGTGTTTTCGTCTGTGGCTACGAAATCTGAATGTTTTGGCACCGTTAAAACATATCAAGAAAAGCTATTGCTTCTGCATCGTTTTGCTGCTTTTCCTCCTCTGTCAATTCCATATTGAAACTCTCCGAAGAAGGAGAAGGAGCCGACGCGGTAACTGAAATACCACACAGCTCCTCTTTCAGAATCTCACGGAACTTTTGGAGCAGTTCATCATCTGATGTCTGCTTCTCTTCATAAGCAATAGCGAATTTAATTGCATCAATGATAAACTGATTTCTTGACTTATATTTTTCTTTATCAAGGCTGTTCAGATAATCAATGATTGCCGTGTGTTCTATGTCGCTTAAATTAAAGCGGACATTTATGCGGTACTCACTCATATCCTGCCACTTTTCATCATAGTTTCGGCAAGGTACTCATACCCCTTTGCCGCTGCACAGATGTCATCAACGAACTGAATGCGGTCTGCATTAAATTTGTAGAAATTCTTTACAAGACAACCGCCACCGCCGGTGATATACAGCATCATTGTATTTTCATCATAGCCGTGGTCACGAAGTCTGTGGAAAATTTCAGCTACATATTTCTGCACCTCTGCCTTGATAATCTTCATATCTGCCTGAACAATGTTTGCCGTACCCTTGCACAGTACTTCATCAATGATATGCTCATTGATTTCTCTCTGCGTTTTTCTGAGGAAGGCTTCACGGATATCAACAGTACAGAAGTGAGTGCCGAACTTTTCTGTGTACATTCTTTCAGACTGAGGTCTGCCGTCTATGACATACAGAACATTCATAGTACCGTTACCAATGTCAGCAACAAGGTTTACACCGTCCATTTTGGTTGCAAACTGCGAAACCGCCGCATAACCCTGAGGGTAGATACTCGCACCTGCTATTTTGATTTTGTACTCGGTATGCTGCCAAGTGAAATTGACTTCCTCATTCTTTGTCAGATATGCTTTGAAGCTCTCTTTCTGACCTGCAGTCCAAGTGAGAGGCAGACCTGCCGCAATGTGAACTGTGGCTTCAGTTAAGTTTTCTGCACCTAACTCCTTTGCAATAGCCACAAGTGTGAGGGCATAATAGTCCTCGTCTTTGATTTTGTCGGGAAGGAACTCCTTGTGTCCTTCACCGATAAGATAGAACTTACCACCGTAAACAAGCATATCCTTTGTGAAAAGCGGCTCTGAATCGTAAGCCGTAATGCCTGTTCTGAAACAGTGGTTTGCAGTTTTGATGTTGCCATACCCATGGTCAACACCGATGATAATTACATCATTAAATTTTTTCATTTTGAATTACTCCTTTGAATTAAAATTTTGTTTGATAATAGATTTGGGCATAAAAAAAGCACCCTCTACGGGTGCGGTGGAAAATGGGTCTGTCGCGAATGTTGAAGATAAGCACTTCCTTTCAGTAAAATATTTTGTATGTAAAGTTAGTAGTGGGTTAAAATCGCCCACTACTAGAATTACCTGATGCACCCCCAAGTGCTCGAAATGAACACTTGAAGAAGATGAACATAAAACTTCCAACGGGCCAAAATGGCCCACTGGAGAATAAAGGTGGTAGTAGGTCATTTTGACCAACTACCAAAAATCTAACGCAGTATTCATATATCGGAATTTAGGTTTTTGGGTATAAAAAAACACCTGCTACTTTTGGGTAACAGGTGTATGTAAACGGATTGAAATTTGTTGTGTTGGTGTGATATAATGTATCAGTGAATTTGACTTTTATATTTCGGAGGATTATTTTATGAATCCAATCACAATAAAGCCTTTATCGTCTGAATTGAATAAGGATTATCTTGATTTTTTTGATAATCGTGCATTTACTGATGGCAATCCTAACGGACCATGCTATTGCACTTCTCCGAATCAGGATGAAGAAACAATTAAAAAGATGGTTAAAAAGTTCAAAATCTTTGGTGTTAAGAAGACACTCCGTAAGTATGCTGTAAAAATGCTTAACGAAAATAAAATACACGGTTATTTAGCTTTTGATGGAGATGTTTCTATCGGTTGGTGCAATGCTGCAGATATTGACAGCTATTCAGGGTTTGTTCCTCAATTTGCAAAGGATAACACTTGTGGCAAAACTGTTTCTATCGTTTGCTTTGAAATTGCACCTGAATACAGAGGCAAAGGAGTTGCCTCTGCTTTTATAGAAAGAGTATGCAGTGATGCAAAAGAAAACGGATATGCAGCTGTTGAAGGCTATGCAAAACTTTCCGAAAACAGAGATGATTACGATTTCCAAGGTCCTGTACAGCTTTACAAGAAAGCGGGCTTTGTTGAAGTTGCAAGAGAATACGGACAGGCTATTATGCGGAAAGTATTATAACTACAATATTATAAGGAGGTTTCCCAATGAGACTGTTTCATGTGAGCGAAGAATCAAATATTGAAGTTTTTAATCCAAGAACACCAACTCGCAACGACTTAGATAAGAATGTTGGTTTAGTATGGGCTATTGATGAAGAGCGTCTTCCTAATTTCTTAACACCACGAGATTGTCCGAGGGTTACATATCACATTGGCAAAAACACCTCTGACTGCGACAAAAATCAATTTTTCACATCATCCTCTGTTAAGCATGTTATTGTAATTGAAAACAATTGGTTTGACAGAATGAAAAACACTACTTTATATTTGTATGAATTTGATATAAGCGAGTTTGAATTGCAAGATGAAATAGCGGGATACTATGTTTCTAAAACACCGCAAGTCCCCATATCTAAACATCAGGTTTCGGATTTGTTTGCAGAGTTAATACAAAGAAATGTCGAAATTCGTATCACGGATAACCTGTGGAAGATTGCTGATGAAGTAAAAGCGTCCACACTTAATTGGTCTTTATGCAGAATGAATAATGCCAAGCCAAGAATATAGCAAACAGATGCTGCTCTCCTCGCGGAGGGCAGTTTTTCTTTATCTTTTTTTCCTCTCTACTATACTTAATACGGAAAAAGTGTGATTTCTAACGGAATACCGTAACAACCTTAAAATGATAAACGCAACAAGGCTGTAAAGCCTTATATACAAATCTTCTCAGGTATTTCACCTTTTCAATAAACTTGTTTTGCAACAAAACTTTATCGCAATTTTTTATAAAATCAATATTTATTCGTCAAAAAGTCCGTTTTTTCGTACTTATCTTCCTTTATAATAGCAAACGGGTAATATGTGTATTGACAAGCGAACATTTGTTCTTATATAATATATGTATAGTTTAGTTTTAATTAGGTGGTGAAACAATGCTTTTCAGTGCAGATTACAGAGACGGTATAGTAACGATTGACAAGAAACATTATGCAGGCTTTTATGCTATGAGCTTGCTCAATCAGTATTACAAAAATGATAATGCCGTCCGCATTGCTGTTTTTCGTGAATATCTGTGGCACGTCAGAGAAACTCTTGCTCTCGGTTATCTGAATGATATCGACTTTATTAAGGCCGGGGAAGAAATACAGATGATGTTGAAAACACTGCCTAATATCAAGCCTTTTAATACCTGCGACATTGGTGCAGAAAAAGAAAGAATATCTTTTCTTTTCACAAAGTCAAATGCGGATTTGATTACCCAATATTTCCACCGAAAAGCAAAGGTACAGAGCGTTGATACAGTTCAGGCTGTGTTGGATATTTTACCGCCCGAATACGACAAAGCATTTTTCACTACGGTGGAGAAATTGCTGAAAGATGTAAACGAAACCATAAGCTTTTATGATAAGCTTCCTGATGATATGGAGAAAGCATTTAAAAGTCTTTTGAAGTTTGTTTTCCGTCTTGATGAAGCAGAACGCTTTGACGAAGCACATCTGTTGCCGATTGCTATGGAGATATTCAGTAAAACAGATTGTAATGTCAGAACAGAGTATGTTTCCGTTACCAAGAAAAAGAAAATGGCAGTTACAAAACGGCTGACATTTGAAGATTATTACTCTTTTATTGTTACGGATTTCTTTGAGGGATTACATTACGGACACTACCCCAAACAATGCGGTATCTGCAACAGATATTTTCTTATGACCTCTGCCCGAAAACAGAAATACTGTAACGGCTTTGCACCGTATATGCTACGAGGCAAGAGAACAACCTGCCGTAAGTATGCGGCATCAATCAAACGCAAGGAACGAGAACAGGATAATCCCATTGTGGCTGTATATGAAAAAAGAGCCTCTGCAATCCGAACAGAGAAAAGCAGAGGCACTATAACGGCAGAGTTTGCAAAGATGGCTACATTCATTGCGAAAAACAATATGCTGCGGGCACAGGAAAATCACGAATATTTTACTACACAGTACACAAAGGATATGACTCGTAAAAAGCTGTATTATGATACAGCAAGAATGTTGAAATGAAAGGACGGTGAGTGCCGTGAAGGATTGGGAGAAAGAACTGTATATTTACAAGCTAAAGCCGGCACCGCCGAAGATGCATTTACAGGAATATATTGAGCTTTACTTGAAAGAAAATGATGATAAATATTTATATTGGTTTCTGCATTATTACGAACCTATACTCAATAAAAGTGTAATGGGCTTTGTTCAGGAATATGCAATGCCCGGTCACTTTGCAGATTTGAAGTCTGCTTGTGTGTTTGCTCTGCTTAAAGCTCTGAAAAAGTATGATGCTTCAAAACATAAGTCCTTTGAAAATTACTATACAGAGTTTTATGTAAAACGGGAAGTTCATGAATATGTGCGGACTATGAGAACAGGCTACACCATACCCACAGAGGATGAGGATGCACGGCTTCGCAAGATTATGGCGCTGTACCGAGAAAACAATTACAAGAATGACGATGAAACAATCGGCAGAATTGCCGCAGAAGTTAATCTGAAGCCGAAAAAAGTTATTGAAATAATCTCCGCCGGTCTTCGCAATATGAATTATACTGAATTTTATAAAAATCTTGCCGATGATGAAAGCGAAGTCAGAGAGGAAGAATATATTGCAGACTCATCATCCGAGCCTTTGACAATGCTGCTTAATGCTATGCGTAAAGAATCAGTACACGAGGTTTTTGACAAGCTGTATTATGACGAGCACTATATGGTTGCTAATAGATTAGGCTTTTGTATGGACTGCTTTTCAGATTACTATATGGATAAATCTGTCACCGACAAGGACGGAAATCCACGCAAGGTTAAATTCAAGAAAATGACTTACCTCGACCTTGCAAACACCTTTGAAAAATCCTCACCTGATACTGCATATCAGACCGTCCACCGTGCATATTCAAAAATGCGGGAGTGGCTGAAGGATACGGAGTATTTTAAGGAAAAATAAAAAAAGGCAAACATGATTTGCCTTTTGTTTATAGATTTATGTATAATTGTTTTTAAGTTTGAAAGTAACTAACAACAGTAAAAATTGTACCTATTATACCAACAACACCAAAAACATATGCCAGTATATCACGTTTAATGGCTTTATGTTTTAAAAATGCAGCCGTATCTTCTGCATTACTTATTAATGAATCAAGTACCAAGGCTTTATTGTATGCCTTTTCGTACAATTCAAAAAGTGTATCAGTATCAGTATTGCTTGACTCGGATTTTTTTGCAAACTTAAGTGTATCTACTGCCTCTTGATAAGCAATTGATTCTTGACTTAAAAAGTTTCCGTTCGAAATCAGTGACAAATCGACCCCTTTAAATTTTTCAAAGAAAAACTTTCTTCTATCCAAGACAACGATACAAGAGTTTTTATAACAATCCAATAAAGCCCTCTTTGTATGTCTTTTAATCTTTTCAATATTTGACACTATATCTTGTTCATTTTCAGATGTGAAGGCTCTGCATAAATGCGTATACATAGCTCTAACTTCATTAAGTATTTCTGCAGGAAACTCGCCTTTTAATTCTTCGATACTTACTATTAAAGGCTGTATAGTTTCGTCATATATTAAAAACTGTTCATAAATGTCATTCAAGTGTTGATTAATATTTTCTGCGTTAAATATACGTTCTTTTATTTCAGCTTCTTGAACCACTTATCTTCACTCGCTTTCGTAGTAATTCTACCCCGTGCAAGCAAAGGATTACCTCTGCTCATCATTCTAGAGTCAACTTTTGAAGAGAAGCATAACTTTCTACCTATTCGATTTTCGACAAAAGAAATTTCTTCATCCAAATCCATTTTGGATATCTCGCGAAGACTTCTTCCAAATCTCTTCTCCATTAGAGTTTTTGTTTCATTACTTAAATACATAAAAATACCTCCACGCTACTATGGTGTGAAAATCACTTAAAACCGGTTGTAAGCGTTGCTAACAGTGACTATTTCTAAAATACACTTGTTCAAAAAACAAATGTATAACATCACATAATAATACAAAGATTGTATCAAATAGCTAACAAATTGTCAATACATTTATGCAAATATCAATAGTTGTGTTAACCTGCTTAATATATTATATGATTGATTATTAATATGGATAATCATCAGTAGAACTTTCCCATATACTTACAAACTCTTGTTCTGACAACTCTGCAAATATTCTCGGTGTAGAAAGCTGACTATCCAATCCTACTTTATCCCAAGTAGCTGCCCAAATAAGATAGGGCTCAAGAGGTAGACAATCTTTAACTTTGGTATGTGCACCATCACGAACAAGCATACCGTCTTTTGCAATTTTCTCGGCATCAAAATAGAGTCTTGCACCTGTTTTATATTCAGCATCAATATCCATTACAATTTTGCCTGATTGTTTGGAATTGACAACAATTTCACCACTGACACCGCCACCGAACATTATATAATCACTAAAATGAACAGGGTCACCAAGTTGTTTACCAATAGGCTCTTTGTTAGAGATATTTAGGCTATTCCAACTTTTGAGCATGCCGTCTTTTTGTATTTGAATCCAGTTTTCCATTGAAGTACTGTGTACTAAAACAGGTGATTCAAAGTCACGAAGAACAGTTTCGTTATAACTGTGTCCAATATAATAGTTCAGAGCTTCATTATATTCATCTTCTGTAATTGCAACAATACCGTTTAGACTGTTGACATCGCAATATCCAATAAAGTCTCCGACAGCCATTTTCCAATCATCGTGAAGCTGTTTATTAATTTTTATTGTATAAGCACAACCATTGTTTGCACCAACAATCATAGGTGTGTCTATATCAGAGGAAAGAGTCAACACCAACCATGATGAATCGTATTCAGAATTTGTTATGAGATTTATATTATTTTCTATCAAATTATCCACTCTATAAATCATATTTGTTGCTCCTTCCATTGATAATGAATAAATTATAACATAAATATACAGTTATTTCTACTACATCAGGAAAATAAAGTAGCAGGGTAAAACACCCTACTACCTTATGACGATTAAGCATATATTAACTCGCTGCACACAATCTCTCTTGCCCTTGCTTCAATATTCTGCATACAGCACACCCACTCAAGCTGATTTTCCTCTTTCAATTGCTCGGTAACGCCTTCAGCTTCTCTCATCTGCTCAATGAGTGTATCAAACATATCCTTTGCCTGATTTTCAATCTCGGCACAGTGCTGATAAAGTTTGCCTTGCATAAGTAGTGTGTTAAAAAATACCTTTTTATGCTTTTCAAGATATGATTTGTACATCATTCCCCATTTACCGAGAGTGACTTTTGCTTCTTCAGGCGGTAAGATAAGATTCGGAATTAAATAATCACCAACACGGCGATATTGAATTTTGTTTGACATAATGTCAACCTCCTTATTTTTCACTTTTATAAATGATTTTCAGTACCAGCTCATCAACATTCTCGGTGGGTAAATCTTCAGCCAAAAGCATATTCCGAAACTCATTCATACCGTTAATAAGCAAGTTGCATTTAAAATCTGTGAATTTGATTTTTGTCTTTCTGCTCATAAAAATGACCTCCTGTTATTTGGTGATTTAATTTTATATCAAATGCAGTACGGTGTCGAATGTGTGGATTGGGTTATTATGCTCTAGATATATTGCAAATAATGTAGCGATACCTCGATTTGGCCTTGAGATAGTATGGTTTTTATGTTATAATAAACCAACCAAATAAATATCAGAGGTGCAAAATGATTGTAAGTTATAAAAAATTATGGAAACTCTTGATCGATAGAGATTTGAAGAAAAAAGATCTAGCTAAAAAAGCAGGCATAAGCGACTATACTATAACAAAAATGGGAAAAGGCGAAAACGTGACAGTAGAAACTTTAGTGAAGATTTGTTTTGCTTTGGACTGTTGTTTGGATGATATTATAGAATTCACAAATGAACAGAAATAATATCATTGAAAGTGGGGTGTAAAAATGTCTGCCAATAATCCAGGTGTATTATATGATGCAACAAATAGTTGGAATGGCTATAACCATCAAGGAAAAATAGCGTTGTGGTATGCGATAACAGAAATAACAAAATTGTATAACCCAACAATTTCTATAGAGAATAATAAAACAGTTTTGAGGAATTACTTTCTCGAAATTGAATATATGGAGGATTTTTCTATAGGAAAGGTAGAAAATGGGGTATCATCCTATATTTCTGTTCATCAAGTAAAGAATCGTGTTGATGCTAATATCGGTGGTTATGAAAGCGCTATACTGGGTTTGTTATCTCATTTAACAGAATGTCCTGAAATTGAGTCAGCAGTGCTGCATACTACAGCCGATATAAACTTGTCAGGAAAAACTTTACTTGAAAATATAAAAGCTTTTATCAAAGATCCTAAATATCTTATTGATGCAGAATTGGAAATAAAAAATAATCGCTCAAGCCCTCAATTTAGAGGAGAATTAATTAAGAAAAAAAGAGGCCGTCCTTCAACGTTAAAAACAAATCTGAAGAATGCTCTTTTTAATAAATATGCTATTTCTCAAGAGTTGTCCGAAAGTAATTTAGATGAAGCGTTTGACTTATACTTGTCTAATATACAAGCAGAAAAAGACATGTTGTCTTTATTGCCTGAAGAACAGATGAAAAAAATTTCACTATGCAAATATACACTCAATGGAACTACAACAGATTATTGTGCAGTTAATTCTGCAATTGAACTGTTAAAATCTGCAATTAAAGCCTTTTATCAAAATGTTATTCCGGGTCATTATAAAACACAAGATAATTTTATAGAAAAAAGTACTCTTTGGTTACTTGGAAAATTGGACGAGCATATCATAGAAAGAGATCTTAATTTTGACCTTTATAAAAAAGAAGTTTTAGATAGAAGAATTTCATTTACTACTATTTTTGAATGGCTTATGTCAGATAAAATAGATTCTTCTGACTCTTGGTACTATTTGCATTATATTAAAGAAGGTCTATTTGCGGAACTTGATAGATATTGTAAAGTCTGCAGAGAGAGAAACTTAAAGTGTTCTATTTGTAATGTTACAGAGTGTAAAAATAAATTGGGTGGTTTGAATTTTGAAGATTTTAAACAATTTATACATATAACAAATCCAACGGTAATAGGTATCTTAAATATTAAATCATATCAAAAATATTTGCCATCAGGAATTACCAGTCCTTTTGCCAAAGGATTGCGCGACATTCCTAAAGATTTTGAACGTAATAGCAATGCCATTTCTTACAAAGATTCTGATAATTATCAATGTGCGTTGACAACTATTACAGGAGATGATTCTGATGATGATATTGCTTTGATTTCTTCAGGAATACTAATGAATTCTAATATCTACGACTTATTGATGGATTATGATTGCCTAATTAGTAAAAACATTAACATTCCATCTATTATGGATGAAGAAATTTTACAAGGTAATAGTTTTGATCCAAGAGAAGCAGAGCATATTGCTCATTGCAAAGATGTAAAAATTGTTTCTTTGGATGAATTCATCAAATCACTATAAGCACAAAAAGGAGCCTGAAAAATGAATATACTATTTGAATTATTAAATGAACTTAATTATCAAACAAAAGAAATTTTCACTTTTGATATCATTGAAGGTGAAACCAGCAATTCAGTTGTTGTCACCCCTTTTGTCTCAATTGATTATCCTTGTCAAACATACCTTGTTATTGAAACAGAAAACAAATCATTAAACATTGTTAACAATGATTACTTGAAACAATTGGCCATCGCTTTTCGTAAAGCTGAATTTCATGAATCAGATATGGATAAAAATACTACACTCATCATTGCAAGTGAAAGACCGGACACTGAACCGTTAAATAGTTCTCCAAAAGTAAAAATTGAAGATGATCCTTATTATTTTAAAAAGTACGTATTTTCATACACATCTGCAGGAGAACAACTTGCAACAACATTTCTTGAGCATAGGAAAACAGTTGTTGGAAATGAAATTTCATATGTAAACGAGATTTTAAATTATCTTATGGACGCTGAGCAGTTTGGTATTTATAAAAATAAAAAAGATGATTTATCAACTTATAGCTATTTTGTGGAATTAGCGACAAAAATTCCAGCATTTCCATTAAATATAAAAAATTCTGAGGAAATTAAATCAGTAGATGTATTTTTAGCTGAACAGTTAAAAGGGAAAGAAACTGACACTGAACTTTTAGATGAGCTTGTTTTTAGTGATATTGATTTTAAAGAAGATACCATAGAATTGATTTTGAAAAAATACGATACACTTGTAAGCGATGGATATTGGAGGTAAATATGAGCATAGAAATTAAAAAAATTTACTTAGAAAATTATAAGCTATTTACTATTAAAGAGATAGATTTTTCTAATTATTTATGTGTCTTTGATGGACCGAACGGTTATGGAAAAACAAGTATATTTGATGCCATTGAATTCTTAATTACAGGTACTATTAGTAGAATTCAAGAAAGTGAAGTTGTTGCGGCAAACATAAGTTATTCAAAAAACTGTTTAGCGAACGATCCTGAAAAGGATATTCGTATAAAGGCAGAATTTAAAGATAACTTAACAGATAAAAGTATTGTTATTGCACTTTGTATACCTGCCTCTGTAGGCTCTGGTAAACAAAACAATCCTAAAAGCATTGAAACGCAAACCCAATCGCATATCTTGCCGGCATATGATATACCTACTGAGTTTTGGAAAGATAATATCGTTTCGCCTGAAATTATTTCTTCAAAAAGAAAAGAGTTTTTCGGTACACAGAACATAAATCTTTTCAAGATGCTCCACTATATTCATCAGGAAGATAGACTTGCTTATTTTAAAAAATCTGAGAGTGAACGTGGTAAAACTATTGCTGAATTGTTTGGTATTGAAGAGGATGTGGGGAAATTAGCGAAAGTAAATGATGCTCAGAGACAATTATCAAATAAACTTACTAAATTGAGGGAACAAATTCAAGTTGTTGATAAAGAAATAAAATCTTTACCTCAAGCATCAGGTGAGCATTTTGTCTATGAATCCTTATCAAATGGTGATGCTTTTTGGGATAAAGAAAATTTAGGCTTTAAAGGTTCACAAAGCAAAGCTGTTTTCGAACAAATGAAAAGAACAATTAGAGATATTTCCGTATTTATTGAGAACAAACATTGGTATTTCATAGCGTCATCTATCTATCAATTTGAAAAAATACAGCCTTCAAAGCGACAAGCAGCAATACAAGGGTGGTTGTTGAAAAAAACTTCTAAAACGTTCCTTGAAGAAACAAGAAAAACCAAAGAGGTTTTTGATTTCTTAACTGAACAGGCAGAATTGATTTCTAACAACGCTTTTAATAATGTTGATTGGAAAAAGATGTGTGCTATACTTAATTGCGATGATTCATTGGAAACAATAGTCGGATATGTGAAAGACTTAAACTGTGTTCAGCAAAATCAAACTAACCTTGGCAAATTGGCCGAGGCACTTTATCAGGCGCGTGAAACGCTTGCGCTAAGAAAAGGGAAAATTGATTCTCTGACAGATGGAACTTGTCCATATTGTGGTTATCAATGGAATTCTGATAGTTTACTTCAAGAACAATTTGCAAATACAAAATCTATATTAGAAAGTATTTTAGGTGGCGAAAATACTATGCTTTCTCAAATTATTCAGAAATGTAAAGCATATTATGATAATGTATTTAAAGAGAAAGTAGATGCACAGATTACTTCTATAAATAACGATGCAGGATTTCAACTTCTTATTAAATTCAATGATTATAAAGACTTTTATGATTCCATAGAAAACTGTGATAAAATATTAAGACATTTACAATCCTCTGAGTGTATAATTAAAGTGGACTTTTCTGATATTGATAGTATTGAATTAGCAATAACTGAAATTAAAGGCACTATACCCACTAGTTATGAGTCGTTATCTATGGAATATGGGTTTGATAAAGTATTTAAAGAGTATTTTTCTAATAAAACATATATGGATTCTATTACTGTTGAGAAACTTAAGACTAAGGAACGTTATATCGAAGAACAATACTATTCTTCCTTTGATCAAGCACGCCAAAAACTAGATGTTATGAAACAACAAGAAGAAAAACTAGATTCACTTGTTGTGGAAATGAAAGCATATCACAAAGCATTAAAAAAGGCTATAGAACTTTATCAACAATTAGTTATTAAACAAATTGAAATCCCTTTTTTCTTGTATTGTTCAAGATTATTGCAATCATATCAGGGTGGACAGGGCGTTTTAATTGATAGTAAAGATAGCAAGATTCGATTTACTGCTCCTGGTGGAGAACATGACATTTTGTATACAATGAGTTCAGGTCAATTGTCCGCTGTGTTATTGGCATTTTCTCTTGTTTTGAACAAAATATATTCCGGTAATAAATTCAAAACATTATTTATTGATGATCCTATTCAGTGTATGGATGATATTAATATGATTTCTTTTGTAGAATTATTAAGACGAGAGTTTTCTGAAGTTCAGATTATTCTTTCTACACATGAAGATTCTTTTGCAAATTATATCAAGTATAAATTTTCTAAATACAATATAAGAAGTCAATCAGTTACGCTGAAAAACGATAAATAATATTACAATACATTGTTTGTGAAAATATTATGGAGGCAACGATGGATAAAAAAACGAATATAGCAACTGAATCAATTTTAGCACTTAAGCGATATGTTGCAAGCAATGAGCTACATGCAGAAAGACATAAAGCCACAATTCTTATTCATGCTAACCGAAAAGACTATGGCCCTGGATTTTTAGCAGTAAGCGTAACAGTAAACGGAGACGTTGGTCAAATAATAATTGAAGATTTACATACGGTATATAGTTGTTCTAATACATTTACTACTAAAGACAGTTCCTTTTCATTTATTGCCAATACTCTTTGTGTAAAAACAAAAGATGCTATTCAAGGCGAAATAAGCATTAACATAACGTAATTATAAAAAGCTCTGTAATCGTTTGATTGCAGAGCTATAATTGTATGTAATATTTCAGAAATAAACAAAAAATCCGAACCCTTTTCCTATTGGGAAAATTTGGTTCGGATTTTTCTGGTTTGGTGCCGGTGACCGGACTTGAACCGGTACGGTGTTGCCACCGAGGGATTTTAAGTCCCTTGCGTCTGCCGATTTCGCCACACCGGCAAATCTCTTCGGCTATGATAATATACCACAACCGAAGCAATAAGTCAATTACTCTGTTGTATAGTTATCAAAATATCCCTGAATAAAGACAATCGGTGTACCCTTATCACCTGAACCGGATGTAAGGTCACAAAGTGAACCTATAAGGTCGGTGAGCTGACGGGGAGTGGTGCCCTCAGATGCCATCTGACCAACAAGGTTGCCGTCTTTTTCCTGAATCTTGTTCTTGATAGCTGCTTTAAGCTCATCACCGGAAAGATCTGAAAAATCGTTATCAGCAAGATACTTAAGCTTCAGCTCATTCGGTGTGCCCTCAAGACCTGAAGTGTAAGCAGGGGAGACAACGGGGTCTGCAAGCTCCCAGATTTTGCCTACGGGATCCTTGAATGCACCGTCACCGTAAACCATAACCTCAATCTTTTTGCCGGTTGCCTCGAAAAGATTCTTCTGAATAGCATCAACAACGGGCTGGCAGTCACGCGGGAAGAGTTTTACCTGATCTTCCGTAGCTTTGTTTGAACCGAGAAGACCGTAATCAGCATTATAACCACTGCCGTTGATGGAGGCAGTAAGGATATCATCAAGACCGAGGATGATTTCACCGCCTGCAGCTTTAAGAAGTCTCTTGGTGCGTGCACGTGTGTGAATATCGCAGCAGAGAACGTTTTTGGTGTAGTCAAGTATTGCTTTGGGGTTGTTACCAAATATTATCTCAACATCTGCACCGCACTCACGGATAAGGGTTTCATAATATTCAACATAATCAACACCGGTGAATCTGTGCTTTTCATAGCCGAAAAGTTCTCTGTATTTTTCAAGTGTAAGCACATCTTTATACGGGTCAACGCCTTTTTCGTCAAGAGCATCAATACTTACAAGGTGGTTACCTACTTCGTCAGAAGGGTACGAGAGCATAAGCACGATTTTCTTAACTCCCTTGGCAATGCCGCGAAGACAAATAGCAAAACGGTTACGGCTGAGTATCGGGAAAATAACACCGACAGTTTCGCCACCGAACTTTGCTTTAATATCTGTTGCTATATCGTCAACTGTTGCATAGTTACCCTGAGCACGGGCAACAACAGCCTCTGTCATTGCAACAATATCACGATCGTAAAATTCAAAGCCTGCATCTTTCGAAGCTTCAAGAACAGAATCAGTAACTATTTTAACTATATCGTCACCATTTCTGATAATAGGGGCTCTGACACCACGGGATACTGTACCGATCATACGGCTCATAATTGACACTCCTTAAAAAAGAAATTGACAAGAGTTTGCATTAGAGATTATTACCTCAAACAACTGAACAATTATATCACTAAACTTTCTCTATTTCAATACATTTTCGAATATTTATTTTTCTTAATTTGTAGTTTTTTATTTAAATTTAAACAAGTTGTTAAAAAAGTTTCGCATAATAAACGAAAATCAAAGTTTTGCTGTACAAACGGATTTTTTTAGTATATAATACAGAAACGCTTTATATATTGATTTTTGAAAGGAAAAAAATCGATGAAAATCATTGTAGCAGGTGACGGTAAGGTCGGTCTTGCCATTATTCGTCTTTTGACTCAGGAAGGACATGATATCGTCGCCATTGACACTAAAGCTAATGTTCTTCAGCAAAACGGACTTGATCTTGATGTAATGTCTGTTGTCGGTAACTGTGCAACTATGGAAACTCTTCGTGAGGCTGACGTTGAAAACACTGACGTACTTATAGCAGCAACAAGTGCTGATGAAACAAATCTTCTGTGCTGTCTTACAGCAAGAAAGCTTAATCCTACTCTCCATACCATTGCTCGTGTCCGAAACCCTGAGTATACTGAGCAACTTTTCAAAATGAGAGAAGATTTCGGTCTTTCTTTAATTATCAATCCTGAAAAGGATGCGGCAAAAGAAATTTACCGTCTGTTGCAGCTTCCCGGTTTCCTTCGCCGCGAAACCTTTGCTAAAGGAAGAGTTGAAATTGTCGAACTAAAAATAGAAGAAGATTCTGTTCTTAACGGAGTTAAACTCAGCCGACTTCATTATACTCTCGGCGGCAAAAAAGTTCTTGTATGTGCCGTTATACGTAACGGTGAAGCATTCATACCTACTGCTGAAACTGTTTTTTGTTCAGGTGATCATATATATGTCACAGCACCTGTCACAATATTGTCTCATATTCTTAAGAAATTAGGCATCACTCAGAAGAGAATAAAGCACGCCATGCTTATCGGTGGCGGCAGAGTTTGTTATTACCTTGCAAAGCATCTTACCGACGCCGGCGTCAATGTCAAGATAATAGAAAACAACTCCGAACGATGTGAACATCTTGCCAATATTCTTCCTTCGGCATCTATAGTTCTTGCAGACGGTTCATCTCAGGAGGTGCTCGAAAGCGAAGGCTTATCGGAAATGGATGCACTCGTTACGTTGACAGGTCTTGATGAACAGAATGTAATATCATCTATGTACGGTAAAACACGCGGTGTAGCCAACGTTGTAACAAAAGTAAACCGTATGGATACAACAGGAATTCTTGAAAAGCTTGAAGTAGGCGGAATTGTAAGCCCTAAGGAACTTTGCAGCGCAAACGTTGTTCAGTACGTTCGCGCGATGGATAATCAGGCTGGTGCTGCAATAACGCTGCATAAAATTGCCAACGGCAGAGTTGAAGCGCTCGAGTTTGTTATTAACGAGCGTTCCCGAAACATTGGAGTTCCCTTAAAAAAGATTCATCTCAAAAGCAAGGTGCTTATCGCTTGTATTACACATCAGGGTAACAATCTTGTTCCTGACGGTAATTCTACATTTGAAATCGGTGATACGGTAATCGTAATCACAAACCGTGAATCTCCGATTTTACAGTTTAACGATATTTTTGCCTGAGGACGGTCTGAATCAGAATGAATGTTAAATTTGTTTTTCGCATTGTTTCGCTTGCACTTCTTATCACTTCGGTGTTTATGATTGCTCCTGCGGGTATAGCTGTATATGACGGTCAACTTCGAAATGCTTATGCTTATATCGTTACAACACTGTTAATGATGCTTGTCGGTGGCACAATATTCATTGCAACCAAAAAGTACAAATCATCAGTTTATGCACAAGAGGGTGTTGCTGCTACAAGTCTTTCGTGGCTGGCTATATCGCTATTCGGAGCATTACCTTTTTTCTGGAGCGGTGAGATACCGAACTATATCGATGCTTTGTTTGAAATTGTTTCGGGATTCACAACAACAGGTGCCTCAATACTGACCGATGTAGAATCACTTTCGCGTTGCAATCTCTATTGGCGCAGTTTCAGCCATTGGCTTGGCGGCATGGGTATGCTTGTGTTCATTCTTGCTGTTATTCCGCAAACTAAAAAAGGTTCAGGTTCCGGCATATATCTTATGCGAGCCGAAAGTCCGGGACCTAGTGTCGGCAAATTTACGCCTCATATCAGAGAGACCGCTTTGATTCTTTACGGAATCTATATTCTGCTTACTGCAGCGTGCGTTTTTTTTCTTGTTGCAGGTGATATGCCGTTCTTTGAGAGTCTGTGCACTGCATTCGGTACTGCGGGTACAGGCGGTTTCGGAATTAAAAACGACAGTCTTAGCTCATGCAGTCCATATATTCAAAATGTTGTTTGCGTGTTTATGTTCCTTTTCGGCATAAATTTCAATATTTATTTTCTTATAATTCTTCGTCAGTTAAAGGCGGTTTTCCGGAACGAAGAACTTCGTGCCTATATACTTATTGCCATTACATCAGTTGTTGCAATTACCATAAACATTTCAAAAATGTATTCTTCTCTTGGCGAAGCAATCCGTCATGCGACTTTTCAGGTCAGCAGTATTATGACAACAACAGGTTTTTCAAGCGTGGATTTTGAGAAATGGCCGGCTTTTTCAAAGGCAATTTTGTTGTTGCTGATGTTTATTGGTGCTTCTGCAGGCAGCACAGGTGGTGGATTGAAAGTATCCAGAGTTATTCTTTTGGGTAAAAATATTTGGCGTACTATCGGCAAAACACTTCACCCCCGCAAGGTTTATGTAGTAAGAATGGACGGAAAACACGTTGACGAAAGCATTTGCAACAGTGTTGACGCTTATCTTGCAGTTTACTGTGCAATTGTTCTTATAAGTTTCGCTCTTATATCATTTGACGGATATACAATCGGCACAAATTTTTCTGCTGTAACCGCTTGTTTCAATAACATCGGTCCCGGATTTGAACTTGTTGGTGCAACAGGAAATTACGGGCATTTCAGCTATTTTTCAAAAATAATTCTTTCACTTGATATGCTTCTTGGCAGACTTGAAATTTTCCCATTGCTCGCTCTGGTAAGCCCCGGTCTCTGGAGCAGAAAAAGATAATCTAACAAATATTGAAAGCTCCGCAGCTAACGTGCTGCGGAGCTTTTTTTAAATCTTATTGATAAAGTCTTTTATGTGTTCAAAAGTTTCTTTACTGATAACGTGTTCCATTTTGCAGGCATCTGCTGATGCTGTCTCAGCGCTGACACCCATTTTACACAAGAGATTAGTAAGAATGGTATGCCGTTCATATATTCCCGAAGCAACAGCAAGACCGCTTTCTTCGAGTTTTATATGACCGTCGGAGTTAATACTAATATAACCGTTGTCTTTAAGCAAATTAACTGCGCGGCTTACACTCGGCTTTGAATATCCGGTATGATTTGCAATATCAACACTGCGAACAAAACTTTGTTTTTTTGATAATACATATATAGTTTCGAGATACATCTCGCCTGATTCAAGCAACTGCATAAATATCACCTTTTAAAATTTTCTGAGCATATTCAGAGCTATCTTTAACTCTGCAGAGAAGTCATCATATGAGCCTTCAAGAGAAATTCTGCCGGAATTATAATCAGATTTTCTGAGGATATCGAAGAAAGACTGATAATCCGTTCCGTCATCGGGTTTCGGATATTTGCGGTTGTTTGTTGCGCTCGCGATATGAATATGGCTGAGATGACCTTTATAGTCAAGAATTGATTCCCTTTCTTCTTTTTCAGTATCGAAATGGAAAAGATCGATAAGAAGCTGTACTTCAGGTACATTTGAAAGCTTACAAATTTCAAAACCGCGTTTTGCCGTTGAAATAACATTACATTCAGCACTGCGTAAAGGTTCAATAGCGCAAGTCAGCGAATATTTTCGCATATAAGGTGCAATGTGATCAGCACATACCTTTACGAGTTGTTCGGTAGCTTTGTCATAATTCCAACCGTCAGGGCATCGGCGTGCGGGACCGGAGCCGAAAACAACAGTTTCACCGCCAACACTTGAAAATCTTTCTGATGCAAAATCGAGATATTCATCAATTTTAACATAATCAACATCCGGACCTACAAGCTTGAGCTCACCAGGAAACATACCGTTTGCAGCAGGGCAGGGAAGACCGTACTCTTTATTAAAATCAATAAACGACTTAACTTCATCTTCTGTTCCGTTTGCAAGGTCACAAAAACCGAGTTCATAATAATCCACACCCGCTTCTTTAGCAACAAGAAGTTTTTCACGATCTCGGAACTTTAAACAAACACCAAATTTAAAATTTGACATAACAGATCCTCCTGCATTTCAGCCATCTTTTTATCTTATAATATATTATATCTTAAAAACTTTCAACCCTTTTTTATGCAGAGTATTTTCACAATTAATTTTAAACGGCATAAATTGATAAAAAACAGAGGAGATGATGTAATGAAAAGCGAAACGTTATCTTATTTTCTTGCAGCAAATTCAGGCGAAGGATTTTTTAGTCTGTTTGATAGTTTATATAATGCGCATGACGGTTGGAATCTCTATATAATCAAAGGCGGACCCGGCACAGGCAAATCGGGAATAATGAAAAAAATCTATAATAAAGCTGTCGATAACGGTTATAATTGTCACGCAGTTTATTGTTCAAGCGATCCAAATTCGTTGGATGCGGTAATTATACCTGAACTTAAGGTTTCAGTTTGCGACGGCACATCGCCCCACACAGTTGACCCGATATATCCGGGAGTATCAGAAACAATAATTAATCTTGGCGAATGTTGGGATGAAAAAATACTCCTCGAATCAAAAGATCACATAATCACATTAACCGATTGTAACAAAGCGCTACACAAAAGAAGCTCTAAATACCTTTTTGCCGCAGCAAAAGCTCAAGCGGAAAATGAAAAAATATTAAGCACGTGCATTAATTATCAGAAAATAGAAAATTATGCTCTCAGAAACATCAGCAAAAGTTTAAACAGCACAAATAGTGTCGGCAATGAAAAAAAGATATTTTTAAATGGCTACACACCTAAGGGAAAATTTATGTTTATTGATAAAATAAACACACTTTGCGATAAAATAGTTACGGTTTCCGATGAATATACTAAAGTATCATCTCTGCTCATAAAGACAATCGGCGATATTGTAATAGCCAACGGAGCAGATGTTATTATTTGTCTTGATCCGCTGAGACCAGCATCAAATCCGATTCATGTGATTATACCGCAGCTGCGAATCGGTTATTTCACATCTGATTTACGCACAGACCTCAGACTTTATTCGACCAAGAATATAAATGCCTCAAGATTTATTGATAAAGATAAATTATCTGTTTATAAAAACAGAATATCATTCAATCTTAAAACTGCCGTAAAATTAGAAAACGAAGCAATTAATATAATACAAAAAGCAAAGTCAGTTCACGACGAACTTGAAAAATATTATATTCAGGCGATGGATTTTGATAAGTTAAACGATATTACAGATGCTTTGATTAAGAGGATATTCTCTTCTTAAGAATTGACTGTAGAATAGAAATGGTATAAAATTATATAAAAAATTACGGGAGTAAAGCTATGAAGTATAAGATTATTACCTTCTTTAAAAGAATTGCCGCAGCTGTTTTTGCTTTTTTGATTTCAATTTTCGGAAACTTAGAAAAACCGACCGATAATATTAAGGCAAATGAAATTACACCTTATGATACAACGACTTCTGACTATGCTCTTAATATAAATGCCGATAATGAAATTCACGATATAAGCGAACTTCTTTTCGGTATATTTTTTGAAGATATA
This sequence comes from Acutalibacteraceae bacterium, assembly GCA_045637465.1. GTDB lineage: Bacteria > Bacillota > Clostridia > Oscillospirales > Acutalibacteraceae > UBA8612. Next base: position 35,438 of record JAZTZM010000010.1, read on the forward strand.
AACTTTGCAGCAGATGGCGGTCTTTATGCTGAAAAGGTTGTAAACAGATCTTTTGAATTTGGCGACACCGCTAAAGATGATCAGTTTTACGGATGGAAAACCATAGGTAATATTGAAAAAAATGTTATGGTAAACGATTGCGTAAACTCTCTCAATGAAAACAATAAAAATTACCTGATTATTTCAAATAACGGTGAATCGCTCGCAGGTGTTGCAAATACGGGTTTTCTGGACGGAATGAACCTTGTTAAAGATGCAGAATACAGATTTTCTGTATATGCTAAAGCAGTTGGCGAATACTGCGGAAAAATAACAGTTCAACTTTGCGTAGGTGAAAACATCGCAGGTATTGCCACAATAGATAAAATAACCGATGAGTGGACAAAATATCAGCTTGCATTAAAATCAAACCAAACAGCAAACAGTAACGTTACTCTCAGGGTTTTAATAGACAGGGGAAGTGTTGCCCTAGATATGGTTTCACTTTTTCCTGAGGATACATACAAACACAGAGAAAACGGTATGCGAAAAGATCTTGCAACAATGCTCGCTGAACTTGAGCCGAAATTTCTCAGATTTCCCGGTGGCTGTATTATCGAGGGTTATGACGATAGCACTGCCTATGATTGGAAAGATTCTATCGGTGTTGACTCTCAGGGAAATCCGCTTTGGTTTAACGGCAGATACGGCGATGTTGCAGCGAGGAAACAAGGTACAAACCTTTGGACCAATTTATCAATGACAGATGACCCGTATCCATCTTTTATGACTTACGGACTTGGTTTTTTTGAGTATTTTCAGCTTGCTGAGGATATAGGTGCAATAGGTGTACCGGTTATCAACTGCGGATTATACTGTCAGATGCGCGGTCAAGGTCCTGTCGATATGAATTCAAGTGAATTTAAGCAGTATATTCAGGATATGCTCGACCTTGTTGAATTCTGCCGCGCTGACGAAACCACCAAATGGGGCGCTGTCAGAGCTTCACTCGGGCATCCGGAGCCGTTTGAGCTGAAATACATCTGCATCGGCAACGAAAATGAGGGAGAAGTCTATTTTGAAAGATATGAAGCCTTCCTCAATGCCTTTAACGCAGCTAAAAAAACCTCTCCTGAGCTTTATGACGGTATTGAACTGATTTATTCTTCCGGTGCTTTTGATGGAACACACAGCGAAAATTATCATAAATCATATGAGTTCGCAAAATCCTGGCTTAATGATAACCCGGACAAATCAATAATTGACTTTGCCGGTGCAACAGACCAACATTATTACAATCAACCTGAATGGTTTCTCAGAAATACAGATTATTATGATGATAAAAATTATATCCGTAATCCTGACGGTATGACTGACACCATTTACGGTGGCGGTATAAACGTATTTTTAGGGGAGTACGCCGCAAAATCCAACACTCTGCGCGCTGCTCTAGCAGAAGCTGCATATATGACAGGTCTGGAGAGAAACGGTGATATTGTTAAGATGGCTGCTTACGCACCGCTTTTTGGAAACCTTACAGCCACACATTGGTCACCCGATTTAATTTGGTTCAATAATAATCTTTGTACAGGTTCAATCAGCTATTATGTTCAGAAAATTTTCTCTCTGAATCAAGGCGCTAAACTGCTTGATTCAACACTTGACGGTGCTTTGATAGAACAAGAGAATCTCAAAGGAAGAGTAGGCGTCGGCACATGGTACACGTCAGCTCAATTTGATAATATAAAGGTCATCGATAATTCAAACAGCGAAGTACTTGGTGAAGACAGTTTTGACATAGACACATTCTGGTGGGACTGGGAAAAAGCAACCGACGGTGATTTCAAAGTAGCTGACGGTAAACTTATCCAACAGTCAACCGAAATGGCTTACAGCAACAACGGATCAGTTGCATATTTCGGAGATAGTGATTGGGAAAATTATACCTATACGCTCGAAGCAACAAAACTTGACGGAACGGAAGGATTTATTATTCCGTTTGCAGTAGAGGATAAGGATAACAATTTCTTCTGGAATATCGGCGGTTGGGATAACTCAGTATCGACACTTCAGCAAATTGAAAACGGAGTGAAAACAGACAGAATTTCCGGCACAACAAAGCCTTTTACCGTCGAAACAGGAAAAACATATCAGCTTAAAGTTGTCGTCAACGGCAGAAATGTTAAATGTTATATAGATAATGAACTTTATGTTGATTATAATTCAGGCTCTGAGTGTGAAGCTGAGCTTTATCATGTAGTCAGTAAAGATGATAACGGTGACTTGATTATCAAACTTGTCAACGTAACAGATTCCGGCAGAACTATAGCTATCAATATTGACGGATATAAAATTGCGGATAACGCTGTTATATATCAAGTTAAAGGTGAATCGCTTGAGGATGATAACATACTCGCTCAGAAAGAAGATTGCATTATGGAGCAATTCGAGAAGTCGGGATTTAAAGAAAGTTTTAATTATTCTGTTCCTAAATATTCAGTTACAGTAATAAGAATAAAAGCAGAATAAAAAACAGCGGAGTTGCTTCAAATTGAGCATCTCCGCTGTTTTTTAATATTATGTAGTTAATAATCAGCTTTCTGCAACGAGATCTTTCATCGAATACATACCGGGCTCTTTACCGTCAAGGAAAAGAGCTGCATTGATTGAACCGGTTGCAAAAACAGACTTTGATCTTGCGCTGTGAGAGATAGTGATAATTTCATCATTGCCTGCAAAAATCACCTCATGCTCACCAACTATTGTGCCGCCGCGGATTGCATGAATACCAATCTCATTCTTGGTTCTTTTTTCGCGCTTAGAATGTCTGTTATATTCGTAAACGGGCTGATAATCGAGTCCTTTGCTTACACTGTCGGCAAGCATAAGAGCTGTACCGCTGGGCGCATCAATTTTTTTATTGTGGTGTGCTTCAACAATTTCTATATCAAAATTTGCACCGAGAACACTTGCCGCTTTCTTGACAAGCTCACTGACAAGTGAAACACCGAGTGACATATTTGCACTGAAAAAAACAGGGATCTGTGATGATGCAAGCTGAAGAGAATTAATCTGCTCCTCACTTAAACCTGTGGTTGAAATAACAGCAGGAGTCTTCGTTGAAAGAGCATATTTGAGAACACCCGAAAGAGCGGAGGGGTGCGAGAAATCAATTATAACGTCTGCTTTAACGTTAATATCTTCAGCAGAGCCAAAAATCGGATATTTGCCGTTGTCTGCAGTATTAACATCGAGACCTGCAACAATCTCGCAATCATCACGCTCTGCAACACAATTTGTAATTACTCTGCCCATAGCACCGTTGCAACCGCTGAGAAGAATTTTAAGCATATTGAAAATTCCTTTCTTTAAGTTTAAAGCCGGCTCACTGAGAATGAACCGGCTGATTTAAACACAATTTATTTAATTAGGCCGTGTCTGTCAAGTGTAGCTCTGAGTTTTGCTCTTGCAGCCTCGTTCATAGGAGCAAGAGGCATACGAACGGAACCAACGTTCCAACCGATCATATTCATAGCTTCTTTAACGGGAATGGGGTTAACATCAACAAAAAGATCATTGCAAAGGTCAAGCCACTCAAGCTGAAGCTTTCTGCTGCCTTCATAATCACCGTTGAGGTAGAGTGTGGGAATATCGTGAGCAATCTTGGGAGCAACATTGGAAAGGACGGAAATAACACCCTTGCCGCCAAGTGACATGATTGCTGTAACCTGATCGTCGTTACCTGAATAGATATCGAGGTTGTCGCCACAAAGAGCAGCAATCTGAGCAACAGCAGAAATATCACCGCTTGCTTCCTTAGTTGCAACAATATTCTTGAGCTTTGAAAGCTCAAAATAAGTCTCGGGCTTTATTGTCATACCTGTTCTTGAAGGTACGTTATAAAGAACGATAGGTGTGCTGACACGGTCGTTGATATACTCATACTGACGGATAAGACCTGCCTGAGAAGTCTTGTTGTAGTAGGGAGTAACCATAAGAAGGCCGTCGACACCGCTCTTTTCAGCCTCATTTGAAAGCTTTACAGCGTAATCGGTATCGTTGCTGCCTGTACCCGCGATAACAGGGATTCTCTTTGCTGTGTGCTTAACTGCAAAATCAATTGCAGCAGCGTGCTCCTCGTGTGTGAGGGTTGAGCCTTCACCTGTAGTGCCACAGATAACGATAGCGTCCGTACCGTTTTCAATCTGGTCGTCGATAATACGGCCGAGTTCATCAAAATTAACCTTGTTGTCTTCGGTGAAGGGTGTAACGATTGCTACACCTGCACCTGTAAAAATTGTGTTTTTCATATCAGTAGATTCCTCCTAAGAATCAGTCCATATAACCCTGAGCACAGAGAAGCTCAGCAAGAAGAACAGCACCGCCTGCTGCACCTCTGAGAGTGTTGTGAGAAAGACAGACAAACTTGTAGTCATACTGTGTATCTTCACGAAGTCTGCCGATTGAAACAGCCATACCGCCTTCAAGCTCACGCTGAAGCTTTGTCTGAGGCATATTATCTTCTACGAAGTAGTTGAGGAACTTCTTGGGAGCACTGGGAAGATCAAGCTCCTGAGGAACACCCTTGAAGTTGTCCCAGATTTCAATAATCTCTTCCTTTGAGGGTTTATTCTCAAATCTTACGAAAACAGCACCCATATGACCGTTTGTAACGGGAACTCTGATACACTGTGCTGTGAATGCAGGGCTTGTTGCAGGAACAATCTCATCGCCCTCAACCTTACCGTAGATCTTGAGAGGCTCAATCTCTGACTTCTCTTCTTCGCCACCGATGAAGGGGATAACGTTATCTACCATCTCGGGCCAAGTCTCAAAGTTTTTACCTGCACCGGAGATTGCCTGATATGTGCAAACGAGTACGTCCTTAACGCCAAACTTGTTAAGAGGATGAATAGCGGGCACATAGCTCTGAAGAGAACAGTTGGACTTAACAGCAACGAAGCCGCGCTTTGTGCCAAGACGCTTACGCTGTGATTCGATAACAGCTGTGTGCTCGGGATTAAGCTCCGGAATTACCATAGGAACATCAGGTGTGTGTCTGTGTGCAGAGTTGTTTGAAACAACAGGGCACTCGTGCTTTGCATACTCTTCTTCAAGAGCTTTGATTTCGTCTTTCTTCATATCAACAGCACAGAAAACAAAATCAACCATTGAAGCAATTTTTTCTACGTCAGCTGTTGCATCCATAACAACCATCTCGCCGACTTTATCCGAGTAGGGGACATCCATCATCCAGCGCTTCTCAGCAACCTCTTTGTACTGCTTACCAGCTGAACGTGAGCTTGCTGCAAGAGCTGTGATATCAAACCAGGGGTGATTATCAAGCAGCGTAATAAAACGCTGACCAACCATACCTGTAGCACCGACAATACCAACCTTATACTTTTTCATTTGACTATACCTCCGAAAAAAATCTGCAAACGACTTGAAAAAAGCCGCACTTTGCAATATAATACAAGTTATATTAACACATATTTAGAGGATTTGCAATGAAAAAATCAGATTTTTATTATAATTTACCGCAAGAATTTATCGCTCAGACACCAATTGAGCCGCGTGATGCCTCAAGAATGATGGTTGTTGACAAAAAAAGCGGCAAAATAGAGCATAGACACTTCTATGACGTACTCGATTACATTACTGAAAATGACTGCATAATCATCAATGATACACGTGTTCTCCCTGCACGAATTTACGGTGTAAAGAAGGATACCGGAGCTGTTGTTGAGTTCCTTCTTCTCAGCCAGAAAGAAAACGATGTATGGGAATGTGTAACAGGGCCCGGCAGACGCGCTAAACCAGGCACTGAATTTGATTTCAACGGCTTAATGTCAGCTCAGGTCATTGATGTACTCGACGGCGGAAACCGCCTCGTTAAGTTCATTTATGAAGGCAACTTTTATAATGTACTCGATGAAATAGGCGAAATGCCTCTGCCACATTATATCACTGAAAAACTTGAAGATAAAGAACGTTATCAAACCGTATATTCGCAGAATTTAGGCTCAGCTGCTGCACCTACGGCAGGTCTTCATTTCACACCGGAATTGCTCGAAAAAATCAAAGCAAAAGGCATTGAAATCGGCAAAGTAACGCTTCACGTTGGTCTTGGAACATTCAGACCTGTCAAGGAAGAAAATATCGAGAATCACCTGATGCATTCAGAACACTATCATCTTCCTGCAGAAACTGCTGAACTGATCAACAAAACACACGATAAAGGCGGTAAAGTTTTTGCTGTAGGCACAACAACCTGCAGAACACTCGAATCAGTTGCCTCAAAACACGGTAAAATCGTCGAAGATGATGATTGGACAAGTATTTTCATTTATCCCGGTTATAATTTCAAATGCATTGATTCTCTCATAACCAATTTTCATCTGCCCGAAAGCACCCTTATTATGCTTGTCAGTGCTTTTGCAGGCTATGAAAATACAATGAATGCGTACAATGTCGCTGTTGAAGAAAAATACAGATTCTTTTCTTTTGGTGATTCTTCAATGTTCACTGATCTGACTTGAATTTTGAAAGGTAATTTTCACGATGTATAAACTTATTAAAAACGAAGGAACTGCACGCCGAGGTGAGTTCAGCACTGTTCACGGCACGATACAGACACCTGCTTTTATGAATGTTGCAACATGCGGTGCTATAAAAGGTGCCGTCAGCGCATATGACCTTGAAGATATTCACTGTCAGGTTCAGCTGTGCAACACTTACCACCTTCATCTGCGTCCCGGTGATGCACTCATAAAAGAGCTTGGAGGTCTTCATCAATTCACCGGCTGGAACGGACCTATTCTCACAGACAGCGGTGGATTCCAGGTATTTTCTTTGTCTTCACTCAGAAAGATCAAAGAAGAGGGCGTCTATTTTGCTTCACATATCGATGGCAGAAAAATCTTTATGGGGCCAGAAGAGAGTATGCAGATTCAGTCAAACTTAGGCTCTACAATTGCTATGGCTTTTGATGAATGTGTTGAAAATCCCGCTAAATTTGACTATTCTAAAGCTTCTTGTGAGCGTACAACACGCTGGCTTATCCGATGCAAAGAAGAGATGGAGAAACTCAATTCCCGTTACGATACACTCAACAAAAATCAGCTGTTGTTTGGCATAAATCAGGGTTGCACCTATGACAGGCTCAGAATTGAGCATATGTGCGCAATTGCAGAGCTTGACCTTGACGGTTACGCCATCGGTGGTCTTGCGGTAGGTGAGCCAAAAGAAGATATGTATCGCATTATCACAAGTGTCGAACCGTATATGCCTGTTAACAAAATAAGATATCTTATGGGCGTCGGCACTCCGGGCAACATAATTGAAGCAGTCAGCAGGGGAGTGGACCTTTTCGATTGTGTTATGCCCAGCAGAAACGCTCGCCACGGACACATCAACACATGGTCAGGCATCAGAAACCTTAACAACGCAAAGTATGCAAAGGATATGCAACCACTTGACCCGGAATGTGATTGTCCGACCTGTCAAAAGCATTCGCGTGCATATATTCATCATCTTTTTAAAGCAAAAGAAATGCTCGCAATGCGTCTTTGCGTAATGCATAATCTTCACTTTTATAATACGCTGATGCAGAAAATACGTGATTCTCTGGACAATGGCACTTTCAAAGAATTTCACGATAAATATGTAGATTTACTTGACACAAGGATTTAAATCTAATATAATTGCAATAATTGTTAAATGGAGGTAATTTCTGATGAATCCTATTTTATTAATGCTTCCCGGTATGGGTGGAACAGGCGCTGCTGCTACACAAAGTGGCGGAAGCAATCCTATGGTTATGATTGTAATGATGGCAGTTCTTTTCGGTGCTATGTATTTCTTCACAATTCGTCCTCAGAAGAAAAAGCAGAAGGAAGAGCAGCAGATGCGCGACAGCCTTCAGATTGGTGATGAAATCACAACAATCGGCGGTATTGTCGGCAGAGTCGTAACAATCAAAGATGACTCTATTGTTATCGAAACCGGTGCAGACCGCAACAAGATGAAGATTATGCGTTGGGCTATTCAGAGTAACAACACAGCTGCTGAAAAAGCACAGGCTGAGCGCGAAGCTGCTAAGCAGGCTGCAGAAGCTGAAAGAAACGCAAAGATCGAAGAAGAAGGCAAAAAACACGCAAAGAAAAAGAAGAAGTCAAATAAAGAGGACTAATTCTTCGATAATTCGTAATAAAACAAAAACAACCCTCATATCTTCTTATAAGGAGATATGGGGGTTATTTTTATGCAAAACTCAAAACGAATAAACAAAGATATAATTAAAGGTTCAGTGACAGGTGTTATAATTTTTATACTAACAATAATTATTGCAACTGCAGCTATTTTAAAAACAATGCCTCATAATAAATATTATTTACCGATATTTACAGTCTGTCTCATTTTTTCAGGATTTTCAGCAGGTTTATCCGCTACATTAAAACAAAAGAAACGCGGTTTAATCAACGGCTGTGCCGCATCAATATTATCTGCCGTAATTTCTTTTATAGCTGTCAGTATTGCGGAAGGTGCAATTAATCCGCTTAACATAATTATACCTGTTATTGTTATATTTTCGGGCGCTGTAGGTGGAATTACAGCAACAAATATTAAAGTTAAAAGAAAAAGGAGATAAAAGAAATGCCACAAAATATTATGTTAAATATCAGGGAGCTTAAGCAAAAAGGTGATATTTATAAAAATACTATTTACTCTAACCGAATAAAACTTCTTATAATTGCAATTTTTCTGACGGGATTGTGGCTCGGTACAATTCTTTGTATCAAAAACAGCTATATAAGCGCCTTTATAAAAAACAGCATGGATTATCTGATTAATTCTGATTATATCAAATCTCTAAGGATTCTTACGCTCTTAAAGTCAGGCGCTATAATTGCAATATTTATAAGCGGATTTTCAGCCTGCGGTTTGGTGACTTCCATTGGATTGCCTTGCGTTTACGGCATAATTTGCGGAGCTGTCAACAGCTATATTTACAGTAATTACAAGCTCAACGGTGTGTTCTTTACTTTAATTATTATTGTTCCGTTTGCAGTCGTAACTACGCTTTTAATTACTACATTGTCCGACAATGCAGTTAATCTTACTAAAAAAGTGATGAAATCATTAGCGTTTGGAGAAGCAAGCAAAAGGGGAGAGACGAAGCTGTATGCTTACACAGGGCTGATAGTTGTTGCCATTGAGTGTGTATTAGCTTTATTACAATCTTTTCTGTTGTCAAAGACAGGATTACTGATTTTAAACCTCTGATTCTCCAACCTTTCGCTTAGATTTTTTGGTAGCAAGCGGATTGGATGCAACAGCGTTTTTAATCTGCTCATTAGCAACGTGAGTATATATCTGAGTTGTTGAAAGGTTTTCGTGGCCGAGAATTTCTTTCAAAAGCAATACATCAACGTTACCGTGCTGATACATCAATGTTGCAGCTGTATGACGGAGCTTATGCACAGAATATCCTTCTTCGTTAATACCGGCACTTTCCAGAAATTTTTTAACTATAACCTGAACGTTACGTCGGCTGATTCTGTTTTTCTGGCGACTGATAAACAGTGCATTTCTGTCGTTCAGACCGTCTCGCGGACGCACCTGAAGATATCGGTTCAATGCATGAATGCAGGCATCATTAAGATAAACAATACGTTCTTTATTACCTTTACCGATAATTCTTACACTGTTATCTGGTCTGATGCTGGTTAAATTAAGACCAACTAACTCTGAAAGACGCATACCGCAATTAAGAAAGAAAGTAATTATACAATAATCACGCTCAAAAAATTGTCCGTCAATAGCGTCAAGCAGATCCTGACTCTGTTCAAGTGTAAGATATTTCGGGAGAGATTTTCTCACATTTGGTGAATCAAGATCCTGAGCCGGATTTTCATCAATAACACCTTGACTCGAAAGAAACTTAAAGAACATTCGTACGGACGAAACCTTTCTGGCTCTGGTTTTAGGACTGTTACCAAGGTTCATCTGACAAAATGCAAGAAAAGCATAAATATCAGAGATTCTGATTGATTTAATAAAAGTTTCATCAATATCAGAAATTTCTATCTCAGATAATTCAATATCAATATTAAGTTTGTTTTTATGTATTTTAAGGAATCTGAAAAATGTACGCAAATCAGAAGCGTACTCAAGTACGGTTAATTCAGATTTATTTTTTACAGTCAGCTGATAATTAACAAAGTTGATAACAAGCTGCGGTAATGAATAAACATCTTCTTTACGCATAACAATACCTCAATTCAATAAAGATCAAATAAACCGATATAAATAAGAAAATTAGCTGATTTTTTTACTTTTTCGTCCCCTCACTTGCGCAAAACATTTATTTTGTGCAAGTGGCAATTTTAGTTTATCATATAAATTATCCCTTGTCAAGTGCCCTGTCATACAAGGAAATATAATAAAAAATCCCGCAATACACAGGTATCACGGGATTAAGCAAACATTATTTTTCACTGAGAAGTTTTGAAAGCTCATTCATAAATGTGTTAATGTCTTTAAATTGTCTGTAAACAGAAGCAAATCTGACATAAGCAACTTCATCAAGACCTTTGAGTTTATCCATCGCAAGTTCACCGATATAAACTGAAGTTACCTCTCGATCGAGCGAATTCTGTATTGTAAGCTCAATATCATTAACAACAGAATCAATCTGCGAAAGTGATACAGGTCGCTTTTCACAGGCTCTTAGTAAACCGTTGAAGAGTTTCTGTCTGTCAAAAGGTTCACGGGATTTATCCTTTTTAACAACAATTACAGGCACACTTTCAATTATCTCATATGTTGTGAAACGCTTAGAACACTTAATGCATTCACGGCGGCGTCTTATACGCTCGCCTTCATCAGTAGGTCTGGAATCAATAACTTTACTTTCCTCAAAACCGCAAAAAGGACATTTCATTAAAAATCACTTCCTATACGTATTGTTTTTATTATAACATATTATTTATCTTTTGCAAGTGAATTAATGCAATATTTTGTCAAAATTAACCGCTGCATCCACAATTTGTTGATCATTTTCAAAGTTTTTCCGATATAACTCTATAATAAACTTACCTGAATAACCTTTGCTTTTTAACGCTTCAATAATGGCGCTGTAATTTTCTTTCCCTTCCATTGGCGGAACACAATCTGATTTATCGTTATAATCGCTCAGATGGATATGGTCTATTTTTTCACCAACTGTATTTATGAAATCCAAAGGATTCTCCCCTGCGCGTCTACACTGCTTCAAATCCAATGTCATCGAGAAATCATCGCCAAGATAATCCGACATTTTTTTAATAAATTCAACGCTTTGCGAACGGAATAAAACAACATTTTCCTGGGAAACAGTTATGTCAAACTCCTTGCCGATTTTGTAAAGACGCGCATATCGTTCAAAATATTCTTCGTTATCAGAATAAGGTCCGATTTTTGCACCATGAAAAATAAGATACTTTGCACCGAGGTAAGCGGCAAATTCAAAGTAGTTTTTATAAAACTCCAATCCATCCTCTACCCTCCTCTGATAAGCACCAAAAAGCACTGTCGATTCAGCAAACGATGTAAATGGATGAACAGAGCATATATTCATTCCGTAATAATCTTTTATTCTCTTAAATTCACTTTTTATGGGATTTATTAATTCCGAATATGTATTTACGAAGAGTTCTGTATTAGAAAAACCGAGCTCTCCACACTTCTTTAATGATTCTTCCGTTTCCAACGGATAAAAACAAGAGCTGGACATTCCTGTAAACATAGGCTTTTGTTTCCTCAATTTCTAATTATTTTATGTTGAACGTTATTCACCGATATTATATCATAAAAACGGTGATTATAAAAATGTTTTTACAAAATCTTAAGCCGATTTCACGCTTGTTTTTTCATATAAGCATATCATTATGCAGTACTTTACTGATTTTCTCATTCATTATTAACCTTATCGCTGATAAAACAGCTTATTATTACAGCTTGATAGAAATAAGTTACGAACTGATTTCTGCGTCACGATCTTGTTTTGCAATTCTGGTTATGGGAATAATAATCATCCAAAACCTCGAGACAAACGAAAATATCAACTAAAAAACATCATCCGATAACCGAATACCGGATGATGTTTAAATCATTTCATAGGTTTATTGTCACAAATATCGCCGTTAGCAACCTTTTCAAAATACCATGAATTTGCAGGCACAACAAAAGTGATGCCTTTTTCAATAATTTCAAAAGTACAGTCGGTAACATACTCGCACTCGCCGTCAATATTGACAGCAGCAGGTTTATCACTGTGGATAAACAGCTTCTTACCGCGCTCAAAAGTAGTTATATCCCAGAAAAGGTGCTCTCCCCTCTTATACTTATTGATAAGACTGAGCAATTTAATTCTGGGCATATTCTTTTTAACGTGAACAAAATCAAGAAGTCCGTCATCCGGCAGTGCGTGAGGACCAGCCATATATCCGCCACCGTACCAACGGGAATTACCGCAATAGCAGAAAAGAGTCGGTAAAGTAAACGGCTCTTTATCATCAAACTGTACCGTAAATATGCTCTTCATCTTGCCGATAAATGAATAAAGAAGCGCTGCTGTATATGCAGCTTCACCGTTAAGGAAGGGTATCTTCTTAAATTTAGCCTGACTTGCACAAATCTCAGCATCAAGACCCATTGAGCACTGGTTGATTGCAACTTTACCAAGACATTTTATAAGATCAAGTTTAATCGGAGTACCTTTAACCTGAGCTTCTATATCTATGAGGTCTTCTTTTTTGCCAAAAAGACGTATAAAATCATTACCGGAGCCGAGAGGGATAACACCAACTTCGACATTCTCCTTGCCATAAGCACCGTTAACAACCTCAAACAGTGTTCCATCGCCGCCACAAGCATAGAAGCGAACAGTTTCATCCCCCACGGGATAGTTCTTAACAAAATCTATGCCTTCATAAGGCGCTGTTGTTTCGTGAATTTCATAAGACTCATTGTAATCGGCAAAGAACTTTTCAACAAGAGGTTTAATGATATTGACAGCTTTGTTATTACCCTTACCTGCGCAAGGATTTACTACAAAAATATGTTTCATTCCATTCATCTCTTTCAATTTATTTAAAATACATATACACCTGACATTTTATCATACCGTTATATAGCTTTCGCCTTTTATCGGCACGCCTGCCAAAATCCTGCTCGAACGTTTCAGACGGACTGATAACTGTATATGACCAACCGTGCTTACGTTCAAAAACACGTCCCATAACTGAGTATAACCTCGAAGCCTCTTCTATGTCAAGAAGACGTTCGCCATATGGAGGGTTACAAATCAGAGTGCCCTTCTCAGTTTCGCCTTTGAAACTCCGCACGTCAGCGACGTTTAAACGAATTTTATCAGCAACGCCTGCCTGTGTGGCATTTATTCGCGCAAGTTCAACTGATTCAGGAGAAATATCCGAGCCAATTGCAAGGAAGTCACAATCACGTTTTTCAAGATCACGAGCACGCTCTTTTTCTATTTTCCAAATACTTCTGTCAAGCTGTTCCCAACGGTCGCAAGAGAAGTTTCTGTTAAGACCGGGAGCAATGTTCATAGCCATAAGAGCGCCTTCAACAAGAATAGTGCCGGAACCGCACATCGGATCATAAAGTGTGTGGTAACTTCGAAGCCTTGATGCATTGCAAAGAGCAGCAGCTAACGTCTCTTTGATAGGCGCAGCGTTTGATTGCGGTCTGTAGCCACGCTTATGAAGACCTGCACCCGAAGTATCAAGCAGTAGAGTTACAACATCTTTGTTAAAAGAGAACTGAATCTGATGAACAGGACCCGTTTCGTCAAACCATTGAATGTTATACTTACTTTTAAGTCGCTCTACAACAGCTTTTTTGATTATTGCCTGACAGTCTCTTACGCTAAAAAGTGTCGAATTGATTGAATATCCTTTTACGGGGAAAGCATCTCTGCTGCCTATCCATTGTTCCCATTCAAGAGATTTAGTACCCTGAAAAAGCTCCTCGAATGTTTTTGCCACAAACGAGCCAACAACAATCTGAACCCTTTCTGCAAAACGTGAACATATATTGACACGTGCAAGAATATTCTCGTCACCGGAAAATAAAACTCTTCCGTTTTCAGCACAGACATTCTGAGCCTCCAGAGCGCGAAGCTCTTCGGCAATAAAGCCTTCCATACCTAAAAGGCAAGGTATACAAAAATTAATCAGCACGTTGAATACCTCAAAAATCAAAATATAGGAAGCAGATAAATCTGCTCCCCATATTATAATAAAAAATGTTATATTAGTCAATAAGAATTAATCGATATCCGGTTCAATCAATCCGTAACCGCCATCATTTCTTACATAAACAACACAAACTTTTCCGTTTTCAGCATTGAGGAACATATAAAATTTATGTCCTACAAGGTTCATTTTAAGAATAGCCTCTTCAACTGATTCCGGACGAAGATCAACGGTCTTTGTTCTGATAACGTCATACGCTTCTTCTTCAACGGGAATATCATCAATAAACTCGTCAAAAGAAACATCTCTTATTTTTTTCTCAAGGCGAGTTTTATTCTTTCTGATCTGGCGGATGAGTGAATCAACACAAAGGTCAAGTGCATCGTTCATATTTTCGGAACGTTCCTGTGAACGAAAAACCATACCGTTATTTATAACTGTGATTTCAACAATCTGACATGTTTTTTCAACAGTAGCAGTAATCTTTGCTTCTGTTGAATCGCCAAAGAAACGCTCAACTTTTTTAAGCTTTTTTTCAGCGTGCTCTTTGAAAGAATCTCTGATTGTGCACTTACGTCCTACAGTTGTGATTTTCATAAATACATCCCCTTTGTATGAAAATCAGTCAAATTATTTATCTTTGACTGTAACTGTATTATAGCATATTGCACATATTTTGTAAATAGTAATGATTGATTTTATTTAATTTTCATAACATGTTAAATTGTTTTCGAGCAATGACGTGTAACATGACAGCCAAAATTAACAGCAACAGGTAATCCGGCGATATGTGTAGGTGCAGTTTCAATGTTTACCGCAAGCGCTGTTGTTTTACCGCCAAAACCCTGAGGTCCGATATTAAGACAATTAACCAGACGCAGTATTTCCTGCTCCATTTCGGCATAAAACTCATTTTCATTATTTGAGCTGACATTTCGGCAGAGCGCTTTTTTTGCCAGATATGCACACTGTTCAAAATCGCCGCCGATACCAATACCCAGAACAATAGGCGGACAAGGGTTACCACCTGCTTTAGCAACACAATCGAGAACATATTCTATGATATCTTCACGACCGGAAGCTGGTGTAAACATCTTCAGACAGCTCATATTTTCACTGCCGAAACCTTTCGGTGCAACTGTGATTTTTATGTTTTCTCCCGGTACGATAGTTGTATGAATAACTGCTGGAGTGTTGTCACCGGTGTTTACCCTAAAAAGCGGATCGTTAACAACAGAACAGCGCAAATAGCCCTCTTTATATCCCTTGCTTACACCATCGTTTACAGCTTTATAGAGTTCGCCGCCGGTTAAGTGAACATCTTGCCCTAATTCAAGAAAAA
This sequence comes from Acutalibacteraceae bacterium, assembly GCA_045637465.1. Classification (GTDB taxonomy): domain Bacteria; phylum Bacillota; class Clostridia; order Oscillospirales; family Acutalibacteraceae; genus UBA8612. Next base: position 51,023 of record JAZTZM010000010.1, read on the forward strand.
CAACAGCCATTCCGCAATCCTGACAGATGGGAATATCAAGCTTTTGAGCAGCAACAATATTGTCCGCAAGATCACTCATAACACCGCGTGCAGGCTCAGATATTTCAACGTCAGCATTATCGACAATAAGTTTCTCAAGATCACTCGGAAGTTTTTTATTTGCATCAATGCACATCTGCGCAACGGTTTCTTTAATTAAATTAACATTAATATCTCTCATTCATTTTTACCTCAATTTAATAAAATGCACCGCAAAGCAAACTTCACGGTGCACAAAATGCATTATTTTCTGCCGCGTCTTGTCGGCTGACTGTATCTTGAATCATTGGAACGGCGAAGATCGGAAAACTTGTCATCACTGACTTGTTTGAACTTTGCCATCATATCTTCAAAGGAAGCAGGCTCAGAAGATGATTGCTGCTGACCCTGCCAGACATTAGGTTTGTGTTGAGGCTTGCGCGGTTTAGGAGCAGGAGCCGAGACAACAGGCTGAGCTTCAGTCTGTTTGATAGAAAGACTAATTTTACCCTCGGGACTAATCGATAAAACCTTAACCTTGACATCCTGACCATCAGTGAGATACTCACGAATATCCTTGACATAAGTGTTTGACACTTCGGAAATATGTACCATACCGGTAGCACCGCCCGGTAAAGAAATAAAAGCACCGAAGTTTGTTAATCCGCTGACTTTGCCTTCAATAATTGAGCCAATTTCGAACTGCATAGATTTGCTGTTTCTCCCTTGATTTTTTATTAGTTAGCCGAATCGGCATATACTCTTTCACCAGGATAGATATAGTCATATTCTTCTCTGGCTATATCCTCAAAAATTTTAGAAGCATTTTCATCATCAAGTTTATTTATAAGCTCAGAATTAAGTTCATCCTGCGCTGTATTAGCTTCTATCAAATCGTCGCGCTGATTCTTTTTTTCAGAAATGCCGACACCTATTTCAATAGCATTAATAATAAGAAAAGCAATCAATGCAACAGCAGCAAGCACGACAATTATGCTGATTCTCTTTCCTTTTTTATTACTCATTACGCACCTACAGTTACTGATATTTCTATTATTATATAACATAAATCAAATCTTTTTCAAGTCTATTTTCAATTTATTTTTCAGTTTTATAAAATATTTTTTTAAATATCCGTGTAATTTACCGCCTATTAAAGCAACAAGACAATTAATCGGTCTGAATGGCAGCAAAAAAAGCTTTGCTGTTATATGGAATAATTCAGCTAATCTTATAAAGACTTTATGCAAAAATTTAATAAACATAGTACTAAATGAAAGATGCCAACAGAAAAACCCTGCAATTATAGCAGGCAGCATATAAATTCTCATTCGACCGTTATTAACTACAAGCAAAAACAGAAAGACAATCAGCGCTGACGAAAAGCAAAATATAATATCTTTTAAAACTATCAGACGATCCGGTTCAGACAAAAGCTTATTAATAACCGTGTAAACATCGTAAAGCAACGCAATAAAAGCGCCTAAACCGACAGAAAAAAGTATTATATTCAGCTGAATAACATCGTTAATATACATCAGCGAAAAATGCGGCTGAAAAAGCCACCTGAAGGTTGAATATCATCTGAAAAAGAAATCGAATTAATTTCGCCTTCAACTATCAGCTCACCTGTATCAGTACTGAAAGAGCCTATATGCAAGCCTGAGCCGGAAACAGTGAGCTCTCCAAGCGAAGTAAATGCAACTACATTCTGTTCATCAAAGCTGTCAACCTCTTTTACAGCTGAAGCTGTGAGCTTTTTACGACCTTCAAGAACTATATTCTGTGAAATATCCGAATGCTGTCTTTTCTCCTCCATCAACCTATCCCCTTTTCTTTTTACTGATTTATATGTCAGTAAACAGGGAGTTATGATTAACTGAGCTGTTTAAACATAAGCGAAGCATTCTCCTTCGTTGCGTGTTCGCTGATGTTGAGAACCTGATATTTTGTTAAATTTGGTCCCATTTGAATTTCAATAATATCGCCGACTTTTACTTCAAGAGATGCTCTTGCAATTTTGCCGTTAACAGTAACGTGTTTTGCATCGCACACTTCGTTTGCAACGGTTCTTCTTTTGATTATTCTAGAAACTTTGAGGTATTTATCCAATCTCATAACTTACTCCTTAAAAGAAAGGGCCGCCTGAAAAGGCAGCCCAACATACATAGTACTGATTATTTTGCAGCGTCTTTGAATGCCTGACCAGCCTTGAAAGCGGGAGCCTTGCATGCGGGAACAGTCATCTTCTCGCCTGTTCTGGGGTTACGAGCAAGCTTCTCTGCACGCTCACGAAGCTCGAATGTACCGAAGCCGATAAGCTGTACTTTATCGCCTGCCGCAACTGTTGCTGTGATAGTCTCGAGAGCAGCGTTGAGAGCCTTCTCGCTATCTTTCTTTGAAAGTCCTGATTTTTCAGCTACTGCGCTGATGAGTTCATTTTTGTTCATTTTATAATACCTCCAATTTATTTATAATACCTTAGTATTATTGACATTTTTTTGCTTCATCCCAGAGCTTGTCCAGCTCTTCAAGAGAAGTTGATTTCATATCTACGCCTCTTTTTTCCGCAAGCTGCTCTACAATTGAAAATCTGTTGAAGAATTTATCAGTGGATGCGGTAAGAGCCTCCTCAGCATCTGCATCTATAAAACGTGACACATTGACTGCTGAGAATAATACGTCACCAAGTTCATCGAATGAAGCGACATCATCCTGCTGTGAAATTGCCTCTCTGAGCTCGGCAATTTCTTCTTCAAGCTTATCAAGTGCACCGTTAACATCAGCCCAATCAAAACCGGCTTTTGCAGCTTTTTTCTGGATTTTTGTGCTTCTCATAAGTGCGGGAAGCTCACGCGGCACAGCCTGCATAGCCTGTGTTGTTGTCTTCTGGTTTTTGGTGCGACGCTTAATATCATCCCAATTGATGAGAACATCGTCAACACCGCTGACATTAACCTCACCGAAAACATGAGGATGGCGTTCGATAAGCTTCTTACATATTCCGTCGCAGATTTCGTTTATACTGAAGCAATTTGCCTCAGTTTCAATCTGAGAATGGAAAACAACCTGGAGCATAAGGTCGCCAAGTTCTTCGCAAAGCAGAACTTTATCATCGCGGTTGATAGCTTCGATAACTTCATACGTTTCTTCAATGAGATCTTTTTTTATAGTAAGATGAGTCTGAACAGCATCCCAGGGACAACCGCCTTCGCCGCGAAGAACGGCGACTATTTTTACAAGATCGTCAAAATTGTATTCTTTTTTGAAATCAAAACCGGAAACCATATTTTCAACACTCCATAATTTGCCTTTTTGCCCACAATTATTGATTTTAACCTATTAAGTGAAATTTTTCAAGTGCTTTTGCGATTTTTTTGCCTTTTGGTAACATAACAATATCATCATAAGCAAAACCCTTAATCAGGAGCATACCTACAGCATAAACTACAACCGCAACTCCAACAGCAACGAGTGTTGAAAGATTAGCGCCGTTAAGTCTGCTTGAAGGATCGCCAAATGTGAGGAAGTTGACGAGAAGCGTACGTGTACCATAGGCGCAAAGTGCGCAAACAGTTGAACAAATCATAGGCTTTACAATTGTAGAAAGGAAGTTAATCCTGCAACCTGATACTTTCATTGTAAAATAAAGATTCGCAATAATGATAAACAGATAGCAAAGAATTGTTCCGATAGTTGCACCGTAAATATTAAGTTCAGGTATACCGACAAAAACGAAATTACATATAACCTTTATCACGGCACCGATTGCAACTGTTTTAGCCGGAATATCTGCCCTGCCCATTGCCTGCAGTACGTTTGTGAGCGGCGTAGAGAGAGCAAGAACGAAAGTAGCAATACCGTAAATCATTACAATCGGAGAAGAAATCGGGATAAGATTTTCAGCGTTTGTGCCACCGTAAAGAAGTGTCATAATAGGAGTGGACAGTGCAGCAATGCCAAGACCGGCAGGAGCAGCGACAATCATACAAATTCTGATAACAGAGTTAATTGTTGAGCCAACCTCTTTGCGGTTTTTCATAGCAACCGCTGCAGCAAGGGCAGGAATCGCACTGACACCAAGGGACATAGTAATAGAAGTAATAAGATTTTTAAAATCAAGCGCAGAAAAATAGCAACCATAAAGATATGTGCCGATATCTTTATCAAGCGTACCTGAACCCAACAGTGAAGCCGAAAAAGTTTCTTTAAAAAATTCAAGATTTTCAGAAACAGCGTAAGCCAGTCTCGTACGGATTGTAAAATTATCTATAAGGTTAGTTACATTTGTGATCAAAGCGCTGATTACCATAGGTACAGCAATAGTAATCATTGTCTTTGATGTTTCTTTTTTATCCCTGGGTCTGGGTGAATTTACAAGCAATGTGCGGTCAAACTTGTCACCTTTTATCTTCTTATGAATAATCATATAAACAAGGGCGGCAACAGTACCGAGAGTTACTGCAAAAACAGCACCAGCGGCAGCATACGGCGCAATAGCACTTGCAGCTTCACTATCGTTGTTACATACAACGCCAAAAACAGGCTGGCCTGCATTGTACATATCCATACCAATACTGATAATTACCTTAGAGAAAAGCAAACCGAGAATCAGCTTGCCAAGTGCTTCGATAACCTGAGAAACTGCAGTCGGGGTCATATTGCGCAGACCCTCATAATATCCGCGATATGTTGACATAAAGCAGCAGAAGAAAATAGACGGAGCAATCATCAGAATACTCCAAAGATTATCCTCGCAGTCGCCGAGATGTACGTACGGGAAAGCAATCAGAACAAGAAGCAATGTACCTACAACACCGACAATAAGAAACAGCTTTTTGGCTACATTAAATATTTGCCTTACGTCATTATAATTTCCAAGCGTAACACTTTCAGAAACCATTTTTGATACGGCAACCGGAAGACCTGCCATTGAAATTGCGTATATCGGAGTATAGATCTCATAAGCAGAGCTGAAATATCCTCTGCCAACTTCACCGATAAGAGCGGTAAGCGGAATTTTATAAATCGCGCCTATCACTTTGACAAGCATTGTAGCTACAACAAGAACGAGAGCACCGTTGAGCATAGACTGTCCTTTAATTTGTTTTTGCTGATCCAAAGAAACACTTCCTTATCTAGTTTTTTAAGACGAGCATTATTCTAATTGTATGTACCGTAAAACTCAGTTATTCTGTTTTTACGTTCAATAACTTCATCAAACCTCGAATTATACTCATAAGGATATTTGAAGTTGAAAATTCGCTCAATCAGCGACCCATCGGGTTGCTTTAATTTTGTAACCGCACCTGCACCTACGGCGAGAACAGTATGAATTTCTTCCATCATATAGATGTTATACAGGCATTCCTTGCCGGGCAAAGCCCAACCGACATTCTCAAGATTACCGACGCATCTGCTCTGACGATACATATAATACGGTATATATCCGGCTTTTGTGAGTGCATTGTTTGCGTAATCAATCATCTTGCCGGCATCATCATCCTGAGCAAGCGAAACGTTGTCTTTTGCAACTAAAGTACTTGATCGTTTCAGCGCCAAAGCGTGCACGGTTATATTTTCCGGTCTGAGTGAGATTGCCGTATCGACTGAATTTCTGAACCTCTCAACACTATCTCCGGGCAAACCTGCAATAAGATCCATATTAATGCTTTCAAAGCCAATATATCTTGCTATGTTATAAGATTCAATTGCTTGATCCGCAGTATGTTTTCTGCCGATAATCTCAAGCACAGAATCATCGAACGTCTGAGGATTAATGCTGATTCTGTCAACACCGTTATTAAATAAAGTAACTAATTTTTCTCGTGTTGTTACATCAGCTCTACCCGATTCAAAAGTAAACTCACGGCATGAAGATAAATCAAAATTGTCTTTAATCGTTTTAATAAGCAATTCAGATTCTTCAGCGCCGAGTATACCGGGAGTACCGCCGCCAAAATAAACACTTTCGAGTTTCAAAGAATTTTTTGCTGCATATTTACCCGTAATCTCAATCTCTTTTATGAGATTTTCAAGATATTCAGGAAAAAGCTTTTTTGCATTTGCACTTGTTATCGAATGAGAAACAAACGAACAGTAGCTGCATCTGCTTGGGCAAAAAGGTATAGAAACATACAGACTGAATGAATTACCTTTATTGGTTGAAACAAGAGGTTTCTGTACATCAGAAACGGTTGCAGCAAGTGTCGTTTTTTCAGCACTTACAAGAAGTTTTTCAGTAAAATATTTTTCTGCCTGTTTCTTTCCGTATTTATCAATAAGCTTACTCATCAGTTTTGAGGGACGAACCCCTGTCAGTAAGCCCCATTTAGGTCTGTAACCTGTAACTTTGGTAAAACAACTGTAAATACAAAGCGCGAGCAAATATTCAGCTTCATCATCAGAATAGTCAGCAAGCTCTTCAGTATATTCAGCTGAACCGTCGTCAACATTAAGTTTTGCAGAAAGAAAAGTAACACCGTTACTTTCACTCATCTCAGTATACAGATAATCACTATCTGATTTATCATACTCATAACATAATCTGATATCCGAGTTAGGATAGAACATTCTGCATAAATTTTCTGTTTCAAAATGAAACTTATGTCCGATAATATAAACCGTCATCAAAGCTTCCTCATGTATCTGTTCTTGACTTTCTCGACTCCAATTACAGTTGAGCGGTTATGTCCGGGATATACGATCATTTCCTCATCAAAAGCAGCAAGAAGTCTGATAGATTCAATCATTTCATCAAAACTGCCTCCGATAAAATCTGTTCTGCCAACCGTGCGGCAGAAAAGTGTATCTCCGCTGAACATATAATTGTTTTTCTCATCAACAAAACAGACAGAGCCTTTTGAATGACCAGGAGTATGAACAACTTTAAGAGTGATATTTTCACTAAGTACAAGTTCATCACCGTCATTGAGCAAAACATCAGCATTAAGCTCAGGAAGATATCCGTCAAAATCGCCCGCGAGGTTATATTCTGTGCTGTTCAGGCACACCTCGTCATCGGTATTGATACAAAGCTTTGATTCAGGATAAAGCTCTTTAAGAACTGCGCTTCCGTAGATGTGGTCAAAATGGCCGTGAGTGAGCAGAATATAACTCAAGTCATAACCTAAAAGAATTTCATTGAGTTCATCACTAGGCACACCGGGATCGATAACTGCTGCTTTTTTTGATTCTTCGTCAATAAGCACATAACAGTTAGCTTGATAATCTCCAAGCGGCAGGCATTTAATTTCCATATTATTTCCTCCATAAATCCGTATCAAGTATGATAGTAACCGGTCCGTCATTAAGCAGTGAAACTTTCATATCTGCACCGAAAACGCCGTTTTCAACCTTCTGAATGCCGTTGTTTTTCAACATATCAGAAAATTCAAGATAAAGCTTGTTTGCGATATCAGGCGGAGCTGACGGAGTAAATGAAGGTCTGTTGCCTTTTTTACAATCAGCACAAAGTGTAAACTGAGACACAACAAGCGCTTCACCTGCAATATCAAGCAGAGAAAGATTCATTTTTCCGTTATCATCCTCAAAAACTCTGAGCTTTGCAATTTTTGATGCAAGTACTTCTGCCTGAGCGGATGTATCACCCTGAACAACACCTAAAAGAATCATAAATCCTTTACCGATGCTGCCTTTTACTTCACCGTCAACAGAAACGGATGCATCCGTTACACGCTGAATAACAGCTTTCATATTATCACTTTCTTTCTACTGTCAAAACACCGTCAACTTTTTCAATTTTTGAAATAACGCTTCGAAGGTGTTCAATACCGTCAACAAAGATGGTACAAGTCATTATAAAAGTTCCGTCCTTAAGTGAACGTGAACTGATATTTGTAATAAGGACACGAATATTGCTTAGCATTACCGAAATGTCGGCAAGGAGACCGATTCTGTCAAAACCTTTGATGAGAAGGTTGGCATTATACTCCTCTTTAACAGCTTTATCCCAATAAGCGTTAAGCCAACGGTAAGGCTCACTGCTTAACTCAATATCCTTAGGCACATTTGTACAGGTGCGTGAGTGTATTGAAACACCGTGACCGCGAGTGATAAAGCCGATTATATCATCGCCCGGCAAAGGATTACAGCAATGGGCAAATTTAATCAGACAGTTATCAATGCCTTCAACAACTACACCTTCGCTGCTTTTTACTCGTTTCTGTACCGTTTCAACCGGGGGCTTGATCTGATTGGTGGAAACAAGCTTAGAGTAATCATCCTTTATTCGAGGCATAATTTTACTCAAAAGAATGCCGCCGTAACCGATTGCAGCATAGAAATCATCAAGAGTATTGCAGCGCTGTTTCTCAGCGATTTTAAGAAGAAACTTCTCTAACTCATCTTCAGGCAAACGGATAAGAGCACGCTTAAGCTCTCGTTCAAGTTGAGTTCTGCCTTCGACAATATTTTCTTCGCGGCGCTCTTTCTTGAACCAGGAACGTATTTTACTTCTGGCTTCGCTCGTTTTGACTATATTGAGCCAATCGCGGCTAGGACCCTTGCCCGGTTGAGAAGCAGTAATAACATCGACAATTTCACCTGTCTGAACCTTATAATCGATTGAAACCATTCTGCCGTCAACCTTAGCTCCGACCATTCTGTTGCCTACAGCTGAATGAATGGCGTAAGCAAAGTCAATAACAGTAGCTCCCATCGGAAGATTGATAACGTCACCCTTTGGAGTGAAAACGTAAACTTCATCAGGCACAAGATCACTCTTGATTGTAGTGACAATTTCATCAACACCGGCTGCATCATCCTGGCTTTCAAGAAGCTGTCTTACCCAGGCAAGTCTTTCATCAAAAGACTTGTTACCACCCGACATATTGAGCTTATATTTCCAGTGAGCTGCAATACCGTATTCAGCTGTATGATGCATTTCCCACGTGCGTATCTGCACTTCAAAAGGAATACCCTCTTTGCTGATAACCGTTGTGTGGAGCGACTGATACATATTAGGCTTAGGTGTTGAGATATAGTCTTTGAATCTGCCGGGAAGTGGCGTAAACATATCGTGGATTATACCTAAACAGTTATAACAGTCAATAACAGAATCGACAATTATACGAACAGCATAAATATCGTAAATCTCATCAAACGTCTTATTCTGCATATACATTTTTCTGTAAATGCCGTGAACACTCTTGACTCTGCCATCAACCTTCGCTTTTATTCCTATATCTCCAACTCTGTCTGCAATACGCTGCTTAACATCGTGAAGAAATTCATTTCTTGCGGTTAGCTGGCTTGTAAGATTATCTTCGATCTCTTTGTATCCTACACTGTCAAGATAACTGATAGAAAGGTCTTCAAGCTCAATCTTTAAAGGTCTGATACCGAGTCTGTGAGCAATTGGTGCATAAATCTCAAGAGTTTCTTTTGCTATATCTCTTCGTTTTTGCTCCCTCATAAATTGGAGTGTGCGCATATTATGGAGTCTGTCTGCAAGCTTGATGATTATGACACGGATATCATGCGACATCGCAATAAGCATTTTGCGGATATTTTCAGCTTGCTGTTCCTCTTTATTAGAAAGAGAGACTTTACCGAGTTTTGTTACACCGTCAACAAGCACAGCAATTTCTTCATTGAAAATCTTCGATATATCCTCTTTGGTAACATCGGTGTCTTCTACAACATCGTGAAGCAAGGCAGCAGCAATGGAAGCTGCATCCATTCCCATCTGTGCGAGGACAATTGCTACAGAAAGCGGATGAACAATGTACGGCTGTCCTGATTTTCTCAGCTGTCCGCTATGTGCACTTTCAGCAAGTCTGAACGCTCTGTCAACAAGAGCCTTACTTTCATCAGTAAAATTTTCATCGATAAGACCAACAAGCTCATCATACAGCTGAACAACCTCGTTTTTTTCACACATTACGCACACCTCCTTTTTACTTGAGCTTAGATAATAACTTTGAAGAGCCCAGATCTGCTTTCACAGAAACCTCAGGCAACTTAATATGTCCCGTTTCATTTTTAATAAGTACGCCAAGTTCTACCATTGCTTCAATAGAAACAGCAATTTTACAGATATCAGCTGAATTGCCGGTAGTTCTGTAACACAATGTTTCGTAATCGTGAGTCCAGCATCCGCAGGATTTAATAAACCTGAATATCGAAAGCATAAAATCACGATCAGGATAGGCAAGCACCTTTTCTTCTGTTGTCAGTGCTTCGCCGCGCATAATTTTTTCGAACAGATCAAGGCAACTGAGAACAAGGTCATCATCGATTCCGTGACCACGTACAGCTTTTATCTGAACACTCGGCCTGATTTCTCCAAGATATTCGTTTTTTTCAACAGTTACAGCAACGTCAATAATGTCACCTTTATAGAATGGAAACGCATCAGGTGAAACACCAAAGCGCATTGCAGAAATACGGGTGTCACCTTTTGAGAGTATCAGACGAATGTGTCTGCCTTCACTGACAGCCTGAACCGCATCGATACGCATACCGAACAAACCAAATACAGGAACAGGGTTACCTGCACCAAAGGGCTCAAGAGTTGCAAGCGTATCAAGAAGTTCATTGTTTATAGCAACAGGGTTAAGTTTACAGTCTATTTTAAGAACAGGATGTTTAACTTCATCTAATGAAGCAGCATATTCATTGATTCTTTTTCTGAATTCAGGAATCATTTCAGCTTTCAGACCAACACCTGCCGCAAGAGTATGACCGCCAAAATGATCCAGAACATCTTCACAGGATTTTATGGCATCATACAAAGAAAATCCGTCAAAGCTTCTGCCTGAACCGCGGCAGATATCACCATCATCAGAAATAACAATCGCCGGCTTGCCGAAAATTTCAACTAACTTTGCTGCAACAATCCCAACAATTCCGTGAGGCCACCCCTCACCGTCAACAACGATAACCCTGTCATACCTGAGAGACGGATCATCAATAAATTTATGTTTTATTGCAGCAATGATTTCAAGCTCCTTGTCGTGGCGTTGTGTATTTGCGTAGTCAATTTCAGCTGCAAGGTCACGGCAATAAGAAATATCATCGCCAAGCAGAAGATTAAATGCTCTTGTGGGGCTTCCCATTCGACCGGCAGCATTAATGCGCGGTACAAGTGTAAAAGCAAGACTTGAGGCCGAAAGATATTTTGAAGCTTGACCTGAAGATTCTCTGAGTGCCATCACACCGGGTCTGTCTGAAGAGTTGATCATTTCAACTCCCCTTCTGACGATAAGTCGGTTTTCGTCCACCAACGGCATAACATCGCCCACCGTGCCGATTGCAATAATATCCGCAAACATATCAAGCACGTATTCACTGTCGCCATCTTCAAGTGCACAAAGAAGTTTATAAACGACACCAACGCCGGCATAAGACTTAAACTCACACAAACAGTCGTTTCGATACGGATCAACAACAGCTTCACATACAGGTAAAATATCACCGCAGATATGATGATCCGTTATAACCATTTTCATTCCTTTTTCGGCAGCATATTCTGCCTCTTCGACACTGCTTATACCACAGTCTACAGTAATAATGAGTTTAACATTCTGTTCGGCAAAATAATCAATCGCCTCTTTTTTGAGACCGTAGCCTTCGCTTCTGTCGGGAATCCTGCAGATAACATCGGCACCCTGCTGTTCAAGATAAGAGTAAAGCAAAGCCGAAGCAGTAATACCGTCTGCATCGTAGTCACCACATATTGCAATTCGCTCGAATCTGTCAATTGCATAATTGATTGCGTCAACCGCTTTTTGCATATCCGGGAAATCCCAGGGCGAAGCAAACTGAGCCTCATCATAGAAGAATGCTCTGATTTTTTCATCAGTATCAATTCCTCTTGAAGAAGCTATAAGTGCAGCAAGAGCAAAAAGCGTATGCCTTTCTGCAAGGTCTGCAGCCAATACTTTATCGACTTTATTTATTTGCCATTTTCTACGGCTCAAGATATCACCTGCCTAAATATTTAAATATTATAGCATTAATTATCTTATAATGCAACAAAAAAATAAAGCTCCGGACAATTATCTGAAGCTTTAATCACAATATTCTGTTATCGGGATGATAGAACCGACATCAATGAGATTGCCTGAGCACAAACTATAGGCATATACACCACGGTAAGCGAGAAAAGATTGAATTTTCGCATAATCGGAATGCGTGCTGATATCACCGAAAAAAGCAACTGTATCGCGTGATATTTTGCCGCAACATCCGCCGATAAAACCATAATCAAATCCGTTTAATTTTACACTGCCTTTTCTGACAAGAAGTGCGTCTGTATCAATCGTTTTACACGCATCAAAAACTGAAACGTCGTCAGTTATCAGCGAGTGTTCATCAACAATACATACTGAACATTTTGTATACCCTTGTTTAACAGGAATAAATTCCCTTTTATCATTCGACCAAAAATCCTTAACTGCAGCACCGCCAAGTATTTTGTCATTTAAAATGCAGGTGTTTAAAATGACATCTTTCGGATAATCTGCCAAAAGACTTACAGTACTGTTTTCTGACTTAAGCCCAAGCGAAAGCAAAGCAGAATCAAGCGAATACTGCGACTTTTCAACCATATAATAACCGTTTCCGAGATATGAAAACAAAATGTCAGAATGATTGCTCACTTGCTTAATAACATCACTGCAAGGGCTGACGAAAAGCGGCTCTGTGCCGCATTCTTTCAGTGATGCCGACAACGTATTGAATTCAGCTGAAATTACAACGTGTTTCACTTTTCCCATCGGCAGATTCGGTTTTATGATCGGCTTGAAATCTGTCATTTTGTCGCAGCCTCGAACGCTTCGCGAATATTGCTTACACCAATAATTTCAGTATCGCCCGCAATCTTAAGCGAGAGATTTTTGAGATTATGTTTAGGAATTATACACCGCGAAAAACCAAGCCTTACAGCTTCTCTTACGCGCTGTTCACAGTTGCTTACACCGCGTATTTCGCCCGCAAGACCTATTTCCCCAAAAGCAAGTGTATCATCATTTACAACGATATCCTTTAAACTTGAAACGAGAGCCATAGCGACAGAAAGATCACTTGCCGGCTCATCAAGTTTTAAACCGCCAACTATATTAATATATGTGTCGCTTGTGCCGAAAAAATATCCTGCTCGTTTTTCGAGCACAGCAAGTATCATAGAAACTCGATTGTAATCAAAACCTGTTGACATTCGGCGTGGATTACCAAAACCGGTTGGCGTTACAAGAGCCTGAACCTCTGCCATAATAGGTCTTGATCCCTCCATAACACAAGCAATACAAGAACCCGGAGTGTTTTTAGGTTTACCTGATATAAGCATCAGAGAAGGATTTTCGACCTCTGCAAGGCCTCGGTCAAGCATCTCAAAGACACCTATTTCATTAGTAGAACCGTATCTGTTTTTGACAGCGCGAAGGATTCTGTATGAAAAATTGCGGTTACCCTCAAAATAAAGAACGGCATCAACAATATGCTCAAGCACCTTCGGACCGGCAATATTACCGTCTTTATTGACGTGACCGACAAGAATAATCGGAATTCCGAGAGATTTTGCAGTACGCATAAAAACGCTTGCCGCTTCACGTACCTGAGTAACACTACCCGGCGACGAACTGACCTCCGAATAATCCATAGTCTGAATTGAGTCAACAATAACAATATCAGGCTTATTTGTTCGAATATATTCGGTAATCGAAATAACATCAATTTCACACATTACCGAAAGAGACGGATTTTTAACGCCAAGTCTTTCAGCGCGCAACTTAATCTGATGAGCGGACTCCTCGCCCGAAATATACAGAATGTTTAATTTATTATCTAAGTATTGACAAATCTGAAGAAGAATTGTTGACTTACCGATACCGGGATCACCGCTGAGAAGCACGAGCGAACCCTTGACTATTCCACCACCGAGAACTCTGTCAAGCTCGTTGAGTCCTGTTTTATATCTGACACCGATATCACTTTTTATTTCATCAAGTTTAAGAGAAGAGGCAGGTTTAATAGTCGAAGAACGAGAAGATGTCTGGGTAACTACCTCTTCGTTCATGGTGTTCCATTCTCCGCACCCGGGACAACAGCCGTACCATTTCGACGATTCGTATCCGCAAGATGAACATATATAAAGAGATTTCGCCTTAGCCATATTCTTCCTCCAAAAAATTTATAATTCCACACGCAACAGAAAATGCGATCTTTTGTTGATAATCCGATGTTGCAAGAAGTTTTGCTTCGCTGACGTTTGATAAAAAACCGCACTCGACCATAATTGCAGCATTCTCGCAATTATACAGTAAGTATACATTTGTGCCGATTTCTTTTATTTTTCTCTCGTTGTCGTTTTGAAGCAAACCGACAATTGAATTCTGAACCGAATCCGCGAATAACCGGCTTGCAGGAAATTTCGGCGAGTAAAATACCTGTGCTCCTGAATAACGAGAGGATGAATAATGATTCTGATGGATGCTGACAAAAACAGCAGCAGGATACATTTTTGTAATTTCTAACCTTTTACGAACATCTGAAACCTTACGCTGTCTGATAGTCGGAAGCGAATTATCACCTATCTGTTCATCGTCACTTCTGGTCATTATTACATTATAACCTGAACATCGCAAAATTTCGGAGAGATAAAGTGACACCGACAGATTTATGTCTTTTTCAAGAATACCGTCGTCAGAGCTGGTTCCGCCGTCTTCGCCGCCATGACCGGCATCAATAATGACTGATGGTAAATCAAATTCAGCATTAAAAACACCCGAGATATTATCATTGTATAAAAAACAAGGCACAGCAATAACTGCAAGCAAGACAGCAAGACTAATAAAAGCAACAATATATCGGTTCAAAAAAGCACCCCTATGAAGGATTATGCTTACATAACCGAAATTATATCAATTCCAGAACCGTTTAACCCTGCCGCCGGTAATTTTAACAGTAAGATAATCTGACAAAAAGCACAGTAAATTGCCCAACCAGAAACCCAAGCTGTTCATCATCATATCGTCAAACTCACAGTAGCCGATCTGAAAATAGAACTGTGAAAATTCAAGCAACGTGAAAGCTGCAATCGGAAAAATGACATTTACTGCTATCTTAGTTTTAATTTGTTTCTTCGACAGAAACGTCGAAAAAATATATCCGAGCGGCGTAAAATAAAACAGATTTCCAAGCACATTCATCATTACCTCATAGGGTATTTCTGAATATACTTCGATATATTCTTTAATTGTAACAAAGGGTTGAAATCTGAACGGATAATCAGAAGTATTCAGCCTTATCAAGATAAAAGAATATATTAAAACAAATCCATAAAAAGCAGTAAAAGCATATGTACTGTATTTAAAAAAAATGGCAAAATCAGATAAATTTTTACTTTTGTTAAAAATTCGTTTAAATGAAAAGAAAAGTGAACAGCCAAGCCAAACAGAACCAACAACAAGTAATTTATCAAAGTAAAAGTATTGAATCCAATAAAGCTGAAAACCATTGGCGTTCTGAACTTTGTATTCTCCAATCAGCGCAACAATAAACCAGAACAAATTCAAAAAAATAAGTGCTAATCCTACCGATGATTCAGAATTACGAAACAGCTCAGAAATCAAACAGATAAAAACAGACCCCATAAGAGCTGTAACCAAAGGCAAAACAAACTTGCCGGTCATCTGAAAACAAGGAACACACAAAAGTATCAAAGCCGCAGCAATGACAAAAGACTTAAACAATACGCGTTTTTCAAGCAATATTTTTTTCATATAGCTACCTTCTGCTGTCAATGAAGCTTTGAAGTATTTCAACCGCAGCAGCAGCATCAACAACGTCTTTATGCTTTTTTTCACGTTTACCGTTCATCTGAAGCTGGCGATGTGCAATAACGCTGGTTAATCTTTCATCCCAAAGCTGCGTCTTGATTCCGCAAATCGATTCAAGCTCTTCAGCAAATTCCGTGCACGCCTGTGCTCTGAATCCGAGAGAACCATCCATATTTTTCGGTAAACCGACAACTATAAGTTCAGGATTTTTTGTATTTATTATTTCGATGATTTTATCAAGAAGTTTAGGTTTATAGCTCTCTTTAATAACACACACAGGTGATGCAAGAAATTCTGTTTTATCACATACAGAAACACCCGTTCTGACATCGCCGTAGTCAATTCCAAGAATTATCATAATGTATTTAAGGTCGATGGCAACACAGTGCTGCAGCCACCGACCCTTTTTCCTTTCAACTAATTACTGTTTGTTGTCATTCTCGGGATAGAATCAACAATCCCCTGAATCAATCCTGTTGTGGGACTCTCGCTTTTATTAGTCGTTTTATTGCTACCGGAAGATTTGTAACCGTAACAGGAAGTACATGTCTTCGGCATATTTTTTAACGAAAACCAACCTGTAGCAGAGGCACAGCCCTTACCGGCAAGCAAACCTGTAGATAAGCAATACCGTTCTTCTTTTACGATATTTGATTTTCTGAATTCTTTTTCGGGTAAACCGTCATGTAATTCATCCATTACAGCTTTAAACAGTTTACCTGCAGGGTTACCGCTGACGTTAGAAACCGTTTTATTAAGGTCATAACCATACCATACAGCAGCAACAAAATAAGGAGTACCGCCAACAAACCAACGATCGTAATCGTCAGATGTTGTACCTGTTTTTGCCATTGTCTGGAACTTACCGATTTTGTATGGAGTACCTGTACCGGAACTATCCGTCGTGACAGTCTGCAAAAGTTCACACATAATATCTGCCGTATCTTCACCGATAACCTGTTCTCCGGTTATACCGGCTTTATCAAAATAAACCGTTGATCCGTCGCTGTTGGTAACCTTGTAATAACAATACGGCTCAAAATATTTACCGCCATTGCCAAATGTTGCATAAGCTGCTGCCATTTCAAGTGTTGTTATACCGTAGCGCATAGCACCTGTTGCAAGAGGAGCCGGAGCAATATCGTATTTCTCTACAGCAGTTGAAATATGGAATTTATCCACAAGATAACTGTATGACTTTTGTAAACCAAGTGTTTCATAAGCTATTCTTGCAGGGACTGTATTGAGCGAACGAGCCAGAGCTTTCTGTACAGTAACGTTTCTTCCCGAACCCTTATCGCCGGTATAGTTTTTGGGCCAAAGTGAACCATTATAAGCAAATGCTTTATCCAAAACATATGTTGACCAGTTGATAAGCTTTTCTTCAATAGCGGGTGCATAAACACTAATGGGCTTAATTGAAGAACCGGGCTGTCTTGGAGAATCAGCGGCTCGGTTAAGACATCTGTTGCCGGACTTTTCGCCCGCTTCGCCACAGATAGCAACAACTCGGCCTGAATAGTCCATTATTGTCATTGCAGATTGTGCCTGAACATCTTTGCCTGCCTCATTGGGAAATGTTTTTCTTTTTGTATAGACTTCTTCAAGAGCCGCTTGTGCATTTACGTCAAGTGCAGCATAAATCTGAAGTCCGCCGTAGTAAATTTTCTGAGTGGCCTGACGCTCGGACATATCATACTCTTCCATAAACTCATCAACCAAAGTGTCAACGATAAAGTCGATATAAAAGCTCCAGACTTCATTTTTTGATGATTTATCTTCCTCTTTTTCGACGTCTTTGGCAACATACTCAGGGCTGTTTGTGAAAATCATTTTATAAGAAACAGCCTCCTGGAACTCAGCTTGTGAAATATAACCTTCATCAAGCATTGCCTTAAGACATTTATTAACCTGTCTGTCACGGTTTTCTTCGGGATTAACGAGAGGATTATAAGTATACGGTGCCTTTGTTATCGAGGCAATACATGCAGCCTCAGCAATATTGATTTCGGATACGTCTTTACCAAAATACTTTTCACAAGCAGTCTTAACACCGTAGCAACCGCCTCCGAGGTAAAGCGTATTCAGATATGCTTCAAGAATTTCATCTTTTTCGAAATTTTTCTCAAGATTCAATGCATTGCAGATCTCATGGAATTTTCTGCCAAAGTTAGGTTCTCTGTCACCGGTGATATTTTTAACAAGCTGCTGAGTGATTGATGAACCGCCTGTTGAAAGTCTGTCTTTGATAAAAACAGCAACAAAACGTATCCAGTCAACACCTTTATGTGTCGGAAATCTTGCATCTTCAAGTGCTATAAAAGCCTTTTGAAGATGATCGGGAATTTCATCAAGACCTACATAGATTCTGTTTTCATCGCCGTGAAGTCTCTGCAGTTCAAACTTTTCACCGTTTTCATCATATGCATAAATTATTGAAGTCTGGCTTTGATTAGCCTGATACTCGTTAAGATCAATGGCAACTTCACCGTTAGTGAACCAAATCATATATCCGAGCACATAGCCAACAACAA
Source organism: Acutalibacteraceae bacterium (assembly GCA_045637465.1). GTDB lineage: Bacteria > Bacillota > Clostridia > Oscillospirales > Acutalibacteraceae > UBA8612. Next base: position 69,378 of record JAZTZM010000010.1, read on the forward strand.
TGACAACAGCAATCAGACCGGCAAACAAAGCCGATAATATAATTGTTTTCGGCTTAAGGTTGCCAAAGAAAGCTGTCGCTGCCACACCTCTTGTTTTTTGAGTTTTAGGATTTTTCTGCATTAATTACACCTCGGTACATACTGAAGCTTTCAAAATTGGATATAACTTTACCAAGATATTATATCATAGATTTTTAAAAAATAAAGTAAAAATTTAAAAAACTTTACATAATATTGCCTTTTTGACGGAATAATAAATATGAAAGGATTGAAAAAATTGAAATTTTTACAAAAGTCGTTACCTGTTGTTGCTTTATCTATCGTAATGATATTAATATTATTTCACGGTTCTTCAGAAAAAGCAACAGCCGACAGCGAAACATCAACTGTCGGCTATAAATACACTGTATGTGAATATAACGGAAAAGTAGCAGTATTTATTTACGGAGAAAAAACACCGGAAACAATACTTGATTGCAGAATCGAAGGTCTTCCGAAGACAGATGCAGAAAACCTGCGAAGAGGTATTCACGTCAATAACGATACTGAACTGCAGTATTTGATCGAAGCATTCGATTAGTTCTGACGGTAGTCTTTAAGGAAGTCACCAAGATCTCGCATAGCCTTTGCAATCTGCTCAGGTTCGGGAAGCATAACAATACGGAAATGATCGGGTTCTTTCCAGCTGAAGCCTCTTCCGGGAATAATCATAACGTTTTTACTGTGAAGATAATCCATAGCAAACTGCTGATCGTCTGTAATGTTGAACTTCTTAACGTCGATTTTCGGGAAAAGATAGAAAGCTGCACTGTTTTTAACAAAAGAAATACCGTCAATCTTAGCAAGCTCTCGACAGGTTGCTTCACGCTGTTCATAAAGTCTGCCGCCGGGAACTATCATTTCTCTGGTACTTTCAGGATCATTGAGAGCAGCAGGAATGACAAGCTGCATAAGAGCATTTGCGCAAAGACGCATAGCAGAAAGCTGAACAAGACCTGCAATAAAGTCTTTTGCACTGTCTTTTGCACCGCTTACAACCATCCATCCGCAACGGAAACCGCAGATGATGTGTGACTTTGAAAGTCCGTTCATTGTGCAAACCAGAAGATCAGGAGCGAGAGTTGCAGTCGAAATGTGCTCAAGATCATCCATAACAAGTCTGTCATAGATCTCATCAGAGAAAATAACAAGCTGGTGCTCACGGGCAACCTGAACAAGCTCCTCAAGAACCTCCTTCGGATAAAGGGCACCGGTGGGGTTATTGGGGTTAATGATAACAAGAGCTTTGGTCTTGGGAGTGATCTTTGACTTGATATCGTTAATGTCGGGATACCAGTTAGCCTGCTCGTCACAGATATAATGTACCGGCTTAGCGCCTGCAATCCAGACAGAATTTGTCCAGAGAGAATAGTCAGGAGCGGGAACCAGAATTTCATCACCATAGTTAAGGAGAGCTGTCAAAGCCATCGTTACAAGCTCGCTAACGCCGTTACCTATAAATACATCATCAGGTGTGATTCCCTGAATACCCTTGCCTTTGTGATAATCGCATATGGATTCTCTTGCATCAGGCATACCTTTAAGGTCGCAATACGCAACAGCTTTATCAGCGTTATTGATAAGTGCATTTCTGACACTGTCAGGCATCTTAAAATCAAATGTTGCAGGGTTACCTGTATTGAGACGAAGAACATCAATGCCTTCTTTTCTCATTCTCATTGCTTCAACAAAAACCGGTCCTCTGATATCGGAATGAACGTTTTGAAGCTTATCGGATCTTATAATTTCACGCATAATAGTATATCCCCTTTCATATATGTACCGATTATAAATCCAAATTAATTTATTTGTCAATAACCCAATTGATAATTTGACAATTAATAAGTTTTAATTCGCTAAACAATTGACAATGCGAGTCACTATGATATAATTAATTGGATATTTATTAGGAAGTGTATATAATATGTTAAAAAATGAACGAATAGTAATAAAAGTCGGCACATCAACGCTGACATATTCTACAGGAAAAGCGAACATCCGCAGAATGCAGGCTCTTGTACGAACACTTGCAGATTTACATAACAGCGGATGTGAAATTGTGCTCGTCACATCGGGTGCAATCGGTGTCGGTGTCGGAAAACTCGGACTTAAAGAAAGACCGACAACAACGCCTGAGCGTCAGGCAGCCGCTTGCATTGGTCAGTGTGAGCTGATGTTTATGTATGATAAATTTTTCGGCGAGCTCGGCTGTACGGTCGGTCAGCTTCTTATCACAAAAAGCGATATCGAGAATGATGAGCGACGTACAAACCTTGTCAACGCATTTGAACATATATTCAAGTACGGTGCCATTCCGATAATAAACGAGAATGACTCTGTTGCGGTTGATGAGATTGTTTACGGTGATAACGACAATCTTTCTGCTCAGGTTGCAAAACTTATAAAAGCAGACAAGCTAATCATCCTCACTGACACTGACGGTCTTTTTGACAAAAACCCGATGGAATATGAAGATGCTCAGCTGATTCCGGTTATTAAAGAAATAAACAGCGATATTGAAGCACTCGCCGGAGGCAGCGGTACAAATCGCGGCACAGGCGGTATGATAACCAAAATACACGCTGCAAAAGAGGCAACATCATCAAATATTGATACATATATTATTAACGGCGAAAATCCCGATGACATTTACCGACTTATCGAAGGACACCGTGTCGGAACACACTTTATGAGAGCTGAGGACTAATAAAATGGATTATGTACTGGAATTAGGCAAAAATGCAAAGGCTGTTCAAGCTTCACTTGCCGATGCTTCAACCGCACTCAAAAATGACGCACTCTGCGCAATTGCCAAAGCTCTCAAAGAGCGTAAAAACGAAATTATAGAAGCTAATAACATCGACCTTGAAGCCGGAAAAAACAACGGTATGTCAGAATCACTTCTCGACAGATTATCGCTTAACGAAAAGAGAATTGACGATATTGCATCAAGCGTACTTGAGATTGTTGCACTACCCGACCCTGTCGGAGTTATCAAAAGCGGCTCAACAAGACCTAATGGGTTGAACATTGAAAAAGTAGCAGTACCAATGGGCACAATCGCTGTAATTTACGAAGCTCGACCCAATGTTACAATTGATGCAGCAGCACTTTGCCTGAAATCCGGCAACGCTGTTATTCTCAGAGGCGGCAAAGAGGCGATAAATTCAAACAAAGCTTCAGCTAAAATTATGCGCGATGCAATCAAGTCAGTTGGTTTGAACGAAAACTGCATTCAGCTTGTTGAAGACACATCAAGAGAAACCGCAAACGCACTGATGAAACTCAACGGTTATATAGATGTGCTCATTCCCAGAGGTGGTGCAGGTCTCATAAACAGCGTTGTTCAGAACGCAACCGTACCTGTAATCGAGACAGGCGTCGGCAATTGCCACATCTTTGTTGATAAAACAGCTGATATCGAAATGGCTGTAAACATTATTTTTAATGCCAAAACTTCACGTCCATCCGTCTGTAATGCAGCAGAAAGCCTTGTAATACACAGAGATATTGCCGCATCTGCACTTCCTGCAATCAAAGCAAAACTCGATGAAAAAAATGTGGTTCTTTACGGTGATGAGTTTGCACGCAGTATTATAGATATTCTTCCTGCTGATGAAGAAGACTGGGGCAAAGAATATCTTGACTACAAGATGTCCGTAAAAACCGTAAATGATGTTGATGAGGCAATAGCCCATATCAATGAATATTCAACCGGTCACAGTGAAGCAATTATCACAACCGATTATAATTCTGTACAAAAGTTCACAAAGCTCGTCAATTCCTCTTCTGTCTATGTCAATGCAAGCACAAGATTTACTGACGGCGGTCAATTCGGCTTCGGTGCGGAAATTGGTATTTCAACACAGAAGCTTCACGCAAGAGGACCTATCGGACTGCCGGAGCTTACAACAACAAAATTTGTCATCCGCGGCAACGGACAGATAAGATAAGGAGAAAATTATGCTTGAAAATTTAAAAGAACTTGTTTGCGATGCTAATCTCCGCCTTCCTGCTCACGGACTCGTAACTTTTACATGGGGAAATGTTTCCGCTATTGACCGTGAAACAGGTTATGTTGTAATAAAGCCATCAGGTGTAGAGTACGATGAATTAACACCCGACAAAATGGTTGTTGTCGACCTCGACGGTAACGTTATTGAGGGCGATCTCAATCCGTCAAGCGATACGCCTACCCACGTTTATCTTTACCGTCAGTTTGAAAGCATAGGCGGTATTGTCCACACTCACTCAACTCACGCAACAGCTTTTGCTCAGGCAAGAATGCCGATTGAAGCTTACGGTACAACACATGCAGATTATTTTTACGGTGCAATCCCCTGCACGCGTGAGTTAACCGCTGTTGAGACACGCGACAATTACGAAACCAACACCGGTAAAGTTATCGCCGAAGCTTTTAAGCTTCTCAAGCCCGAAGCAATTCCGGGTGTTGTCGTTGCAAACCACGGTCCGTTTGCCTGGGGCAAAGATGCGGCTGAAGCGGTTCACAACGCAGTTGTACTCGAAGAGGTTGCAAAGATGGCAATACTTATGAAAACAATCAACCCCGATTCAAGTCCCATAAATAAATATATTCTTGATAAACATTATAACCGCAAGCACGGCGCAAACGCTTATTACGGTCAGAAATAAAAATGAAAGAGGTATAAAAATGAGCAATGTATGGTTTATTACAGGAAGCCAACATCTCTACGGAGACGAAACCCTCAGACAGGTAGCTGAGGATTCAAAAATTATTGCAGCTCATCTGAACAATAGAATCGGTGTTGAGGTTGTCTGCGCACCAACAGTTACTACAGCATCCGAAATAACAAAAGTAATGCGCGATGCAAACGCTGATGATAACTGTATCGGTGTTATCACCTGGATGCACACATTCTCTCCCTCAAAAATGTGGATTGACGGACTCAAAACAATTGCAAAACCGATTCTCCACTTCAGCACACAGTTCAACGAAAGTCTCCCCTATGACACAATTGATATGGATTTTATGAATCTCAATCAGTCTGCTCACGGTGACAGAGAACACAGCCATATCTATGCTCTTATGAGAAAGAGTCGCAAAGAAGTTGTAGGCCATTGGCAGGATGAAGACGCAATTGATGAAATACGCATCTGGGTAAGTGCAGCAAAAGCTTTTGCACAGGGCAGCACACTTCGTGTATGCCGTTTCGGTGACAATATGCGTGATGTTGCCGTAACCGAAGGCAACAAGGTAACAACACAGGCAAAACTCGGCTGGAGCGTTGATTACTACGGAATCGGCGACCTTGTTCAGGAAATAAATGCAGTTACTGCTGAAGAGGTTGAGAAACTTGTTGACGAATACAAAAACACATACACCGTTGTAACCGATGATATTGAGTCTGTAAAAGAACAGGCTAAATACGAAATAGCTCTTGAGCGTTTTCTCGCTAAGACAGGCTGCACTGCATTTACAACCAACTTTCAGGATCTTCACGGTCTCAAACAGCTTCCCGGTCTGAGTGCACAGCGTCTTATGGCAAAAGGTTACGGTTTTGGCGCCGAAGGCGACTGGAAAACAGCCGCACTCACACGCGCAATGAAAATAATGTCTGAGAACGATTCAACAGCTTTTATGGAAGATTATACTTATAATCTGACAAAGGGTAATGAAGCTATTCTCGGTGCACATATGCTTGAAGTGTGCCCGACTATTGCTGATGGCGAAATTAAACTCGATGTTCAGCCTCTGGGAATCGGTGACAGAGAACCACCTGCAAGACTTATATTCAATTCAAAGGCAGGCAAAGCAATTACGGTTTCGCTTGTAGATCTCGGAAACAGACTCAGATTAATCTGCGCTGAGGTTGAATGTATAAGCGCTGAAAAGCCAATGCCCAAACTTCCCGTTGCAAGCGCAATGTGGAAACCTCTCCCCAACTTCAAAGACGGTGTTAAGGCATGGCTTCTGTGCGGAGGAGCTCATCACTCAGTTCTCAGCTACACACTTACCAAGGAACATATTATTGATTTTGCACGTATGGCAGGTATTGAGTGTGTGATAATTGATGAAAACACAAACATTTTTGACTTTGAGCTTAAACTTATGTTAGGCGATGCAGCCTGGAAATAACGATAAAATTCGTCATTAATCAAAATTATTCTTGCCAATAGTCAATTATTGTGATATAATCAAGGTAATATTGTAAATTAGGAGGTTTTCAGATGTCAGCTGAACCTACAAACGTTTCAACTGCCGAAGAGGCGAAGCGAAATCTAAACAGACGTTACGTCGGTACAAAAGAGACTTTCGCTTACATACTCGACGATATCGCTCAGAGTTTCAACATCGGTAAGTATGATGATGTTTTCAAGATGAACATCCTCAAGATTGACCTTGTTCTTCAGACCGTAACAAACTCTATCATCGGTATCTGGGACATCATCAACGATATGTTCCTTGCGGCTATTGTTGATAAAACTCGTACACGTTGGGGTAAGTTCAAGCCTTGGCTTGTTATTTACGCCATCCCCGGTGTTTTCCTCACCGTAATCTATTGGGCATTGCCTATCTTTATGGGTGTCGAAGGTATCGGTAAGGATATGTCGAGGTTTGCAGTTTTCATGGTACTGCAGATTTTCTCTAACCTTGCCACATCTCTTATCTCTATTGTCAGACAGGGTATGACATCAACTATTACACCCAACATAGTTGACCGAACCCGACTGATTACAATGGCAAACCTTCTTTCAGGTTTCATCGAGAAAGCCCCCGAAATACTTATGGGTCTGCTTATTGATATTTATATCAACAGCCCCAAAAACCAGGAACTCGAAATTACAAACAATATGTTATACCAGTCAGGTTACAACAAAATGTTTGTCCTCGGCGGTGTTATTACTGCCGTTGTTTCAGGTCTGTTTGCCCTCTTCTATGCATTCGTTGCAAAAGAAAGAGTTATGCAGACAGTTGAGCGTCCGAGTATCTTCAGCGGTATTAAATCCGTTATCACAAACAAGCCGCTTCTTCTTATCACTCTTTCCGAGTTCCTCGGCGCATTCAGCCTTAACTCAGGCACAAACCTTTACTACATCAACGTTCTTAATCTGGCATCAATGTCCACAATCGTCGGTATTCCCGGCGCTGTTGTTTCTCCCCTCTCCTATTCTTACGTTCCCTGGGCACGTAAGAGATTCTCAACAAAGGCTCTCTGGATTGCCGGATCACACGTTGACAGCGTGCTGATGCTCGGTGTCTATGCTGCCGGTGAACTTATTAATGTAGGCGGCAAAAAGGGTTATGAAAGCCTTGCTGTTATGATTCCGTCATTTATGCTTCGTGAGACTATCTGGATGTTCTTCTGGGGTATCAGAAAGGTTATTCCTGAAGAAATGAGAAACGAAGCAATCGACTACGGCGAGTGGAAGAACGGCTTCAGAAGCGAAGGTATGACAGGTGTCGCTAAGGGTCTTGTTACAAAGCTTGTTAACACAGCCAAGAACTCCATTCAGCCTCTTCTTCTCAAGCAGTTTGGTTATGATCCTAATGCATCACAGGGCAACCAGACTCCTCAGGCTCGTCATGCACTCTTCTGGATGTGTACACTTCTTCCTGTTATTACCGGTATCCTCAGCCTTGTACCTCAGCTCTTCTATGACCTTCAGGGCGAAAAGAGAGAGAGAATGTACCGCGAGCTTTACGAGCGCCGTAAGCTTATGCAGGAAACTGTTGACAACCAGAACGCAAACATCTCCAATAACTGATAAATTTTTAAAGCTGTCGGTCATTTCCGGCAGCTTTATTTTTTTCGTACTGATAAAATTAAATTTTTTTCAAAAAAGCGTTGACATTCACAAAAATTATTGTAATAATAGCCGCGAAAAGAGAAATAAATGAGGTGATTAAAACGGAAAACAAATCGTTTCTTACCAACAAGCCATTACCCCCGCAGCTTGAAAAGAAAGCTAATGAGCTGCTTTGCGGTGCAACCGCACTAATGTGCGTAGTAGGCGACCTGAATCTCGACGGAAAATACGGCGAATCTGCACTTCTTGTTTGTGCTGACCGCGTAATTGCCGTAAATTCTCAGCTACCCAACGGTGGTATGATGCTTCTCTTTGAAGATCTTGACGATGTAAAGGTTAAGCGTCTCTATGGCAATGCAATTTTCAGGGTAAAAACATGTGACGGAAAAACTGTTGATCTGCTCAGATTCACCTACTCCACAACTGACCTTTGCGATGCAATTTCCGACTTTATAACAAAAGTCAAAGACGGATCAGATGTTGACGAACAGCTTGAAATTGTAAAAATCACTTACAATAACCTTCGTTGCTTCTGTCCTAAATGCGGTCGTAAGCTTGCTTCACCCGAAGCTGACTGTATGAACTGTAAGGGCAAAGGCAAGATGGCTGAAGTTCTATTCGGCTACCTCAAGCCACACATAAAAATGCTCGTTGTGAGTATAATCCTATCAGTAATTACAACAGCAATGGCTCTTGTACCCCCGTATATCACAAAGATGATGGTCGACGATATTATTCCGAACAAGAATTTGTCGATGCTTGTCGTTATTATATTCGCACTTATGAGTGTATACCTTGCACAGTATGGTTTAGGCGCACTCAGAGCTTATCTGCTCAGAATTACCGGCGACAGCATTATCGTAGATCTCAAAAAAGATATATATGCAAAAGCCCAATATCTTCCGATGAAGTTCTATGATAAAACCTCAACCGGCTCAATCATCAACAGAATTAACAGCGACACAACTCAGCTCCAGAACTTTATGCTCAGAATTACGCAGGAAGCCGTTGTTCAATTCTTTATGATGATAGGCATTATAATCATTATGTTGGTTATGGACTGGAGACTTGCGCTGTTTTCACTTGTTCCCGTACCTGTTGTTGCTTTACTCAGCCGATATTTCGGCAAAAAGCTGTCTCCTATGTACAGAAGACTCTGGAGAAGATCCAGCTCTATCTCAACAATTCTTGCTGACACTATTCCCAGCATCAGAGTAGTCAAATCATTTACCAATGAAAAGAAGACAATTGACAGATTCAGTAAATACGTTGATGACTGGATGAGAGAAGATAAGAGCGCTGCCAAAACAGCAAGTATTTTTCCGAATGCAATCACTTTCTTCGTAACCTGCGGCTCACTTCTCATTTGGTTTGTCGGCGGTCACTACGTTATTGAAGGCAAAACCGACCTCACACTCGGTATTCTTGTTTCATTCATTTCATATGCGAGTATGTTCTATGCTCCTGTTAACTTCTTTGCAAGTCTTAGCGACAGCTATCAGAACGCACTTGCATCAACAGAAAAAATCCTCGATATTATCACAGCTGAACCCGAACACAATTTTGGTGCAGGCAACGCTCCGAAATTCCTTGAAGGTAAGGTTGAGTTCCGCAACGTCAACTTCTCCTTTGAACGTTCAAAGAAAATTCTCAATGACATAAATTTTGTTATTCAGCCGGGTGAAACAGTAGGTATCGTCGGCACAACAGGTTCAGGTAAATCTACCATTATTAACTTGTTAATGCGTTTCTATGATGACTATGAAGGCGAAATTTTTATTGATGACATCAACATCAAAGACATTGATATGGATTTCTTCCGTTCAAGAATAGGATATGTTCAGCAGGAGCCGCTGATGTTCAGAGACACTATTTTCAACAACATCGCCTATTCCCTTCCCGGTGCTCACGTTGATCAGGTTATCAACGCAGCTGATATTGCAAACGCACATACATTCATTTCTCGTCTTCCCGATTCATACGATACAACACTCGGCGAACGCGGTGTAGGTCTTTCAGGTGGTGAAAAACAGCGTCTTTCTATTGCCCGTGCGGTTCTGAAGAATCCTAACCTGATGATTTTTGATGAAGCAACATCAGCTGTTGACTCCGAGACAGAAAAGCTGATTCAGGACGCAATAGATCAGGTTATACGCGGCAGAACAACATTTATGATCGCGCATCGTCTCTCAACATTAAAGAAAGCCAACAGAATCCTCGTTGTTGATAAGGGACGTATAATTGAAAACGGTTCACATGACGAGTTGATGGCTCTAAAGGGCAAGTATTACAAGCTCATAAACATACAATCTATGTCTGAAAAAGTTGCAGCAGACAAAGAAGCTGAAAACTTTGAATAAGGAGGTGCGTATAAATGCCAAGAAACTTTATTGATGAACACCAGATCAAGCTCACGGTAAATGATAAAATTTATATCGACGCTGAGCTTTATACAGGCGAAAAATTCACTATGCTCGAACCGCACCGACTTTTTCCTGTCAGCGGTCTGATGAAGTATATTTCTCTTCTTGATGAAGAAGGCAACGAACAACTTATTATTCGTAACGTTGATAATCTTTACCCCGAATCAAAAGAAGCTCTTCTCAACTGTCTTGAAGAGCGTTATATGATTCCAAAAATCACAAAACTCATCAAAAGAACTGAAAAGTTCCGTATCTGGATGTGGACTGTCGAAACTGACAGAGGTGAATTTACCTTTGAGATCATCAACAGCTACCAATCTATCAAAATTCTTTATGACGGACGTATACTTATTAAAGACGGTAACGACAACAGATATGAAATTCCCGATTTATATGCGCTTGACAAACGAAGCATCAAACTCATTCTTCCCGATGTATAATTAACTGATAAGGAGATTATTTATGAAACTGATTATAGCTATTGTTAATAATGATGACAGTGCAGTGGTATCATCTGCACTTACAAGTGAGAATTTTATAGTCACAAAGCTCTCAACTACAGGCGGATTCCTTATGGTCGGAAACACAACTTTCCTGATCGGTGCAGAAGATGAAGATATTCCGAGAGTTAAGGAAATAATCAAAAAATATTCGCAGACAAGAACAGCCTCAACACCCTCTACTTCATCTTTCGGTAAAGGTCTGAGTAACGATTCGCTCCCCTCACAGGTTAAGGTTGGCGGTGCAACTGTTTTTGTCCTTGACGTCAACAGTATGGAAAAATATTAATTCTACTGAACTGCCGTGAATAACACGGCAGTTTTTTACTTATATATAATAAGAAATTATTGCATTTATATAGATTATATGGTAGAATTAAAAATTAAGAAAGGACGGTATCAACTATGAAAAAACGTATTGTCGCATTATTACTTTCTGTTGTCATGATTTTCTCGGCAACATCAATCACCTCGCTTGCTGCTGATGAGTATACTTCATCCGATATCGCTCTCAACACAGTCGGCGAGAAGCTTCTTCAGGGTCTTGTAGGTATTATTTCTGCTCTTATCAAAGCACCCTATTCATGGATATCTGAAGATAAGTATTTTGAAACAACCGAACTTCACGACACTTCAACTGAATTTATTGACGAAGCTCAGAGCGAGTATTGGTCAGTAGGTTACGCAAGTGACACTCTCAGAACCGGCAATGAACTTGACTGCTATGTTGGCGGCAGCCTTACAGTAGGCAAGAAGCTTGCCACTGAAGTTTGGGATGATCAGCGCGTCAGAACCGTTGCAATCTCTGACGGCAGAGGTATCTCTGTATTTGTTTCACTTGATGCTTTTGGTCTTGCTAACTCTGAGGTTAACAAAATCAGAGATATGCTTGCAGAATACAGCAAAGAAAATAATATTACAAGCATAAACATCTCTTGCCTTCACCAGCACAGCTGTGTCGATACACTCGGTCTCAACGGTGACATTGTTGCAGCACTCTTCCTTAGCCCCATAAGAAATATTCTTGGTATCAAAAACCCCAGCGGTCTTAACGAAACCTTTATGAACAACCTTTATGCAAAGGTTCAGTCAACTGTTAAATCCGCAGTTGAATCAATGGAAGAAGGCGATCTCTACTATGGTTCTGTCGACGCTTCCGAGTATATCCGTGATAAGCGTGATCCTCAGGTCATCGACCCCAACATCAACCGTTTCCGTTTTGTCCCTGCTGACGGCGGCAAGGAAACATGGATTGTTAACGCAGGTATTCATTGCGTAGGTCTCGGTGCAGGCAGCACAACTGTCAGCGGCGACTATCCCTACTACTTCGAGAAATACATTAACGAAAATGCAAACGCAAACTTCATAATGATTCAGGGCGCAGAGCTTGCAATCTCTTCCGAATATGGTGAAAACCTTGTTACAGATCCTGAACTTGTTGCACAGTACGATGAGGGTTATGCAAGATTAGCTGCATACGGTGCAAAACTCGGCGAACTCACCTGCTCAATCGAAGATTCAATAAAGCTCGATCCCATCCTCAATTATGCAACAAAAACTTATGTCTGCCCTGTTGATAACAATATCCTTCAGCTTGCTGCAAAGGGTGGTCTCCTTACAAACACCGTTGTCAGAACAGGCTTTATGAAGTACAGCATAGTTACAGAGTGTGGTTATATGGAACTTGGCAAGGATGTTGCTGTTGTAATCAGTGGTGGCGAACTTGCTCCCGAAATCGCTTTTGGCGGCGCTACAACTGCTGAAGAATCCTGGTCTAATACCGAATGGAATTTTGCACCCATCTGCGACAAAGTCAACGGCAGAAAGCTCGTTGTTTTCGGTATCACTAACGATCAGACAGGATATATGCTCACAGATAACAGCTGGCATTCATTCCTTTGCGAGAATGAAGAAATCGTTACCGCAGGTCCTGCTGCAGGTTCTTCTTTCACCACTGCATTCTATGAGCTTCTTGATGAAGTAAGATAAAATTAATTTCAATAAATCGGAGGATTAACTAATGAAAGTACTTGTTATCAATGCCGGTAGCTCATCACTTAAGTATCAGCTTATCGACATGGAAACAGAACAGATGATCGCAAAAGGAATCTGCGAAAAAGTAGGTTTTGCAGGTCAGATTGATGGAAAGACTGCTGACGGCAGAAAGTTCTTCTATGAGGTTCCTCTCAAGAACCACACAGAGGCATTTATTGAAGTCAAGAAGGTTCTTACCGAAGGCGAATACAAAGTTATTGACAGCCTTGACGAAATTGCAGCTGTCGGACACAGAGTTGTTCAGGGTGGCGCACTCTTCCAGAAGAGCGTTCTCATTGATGAAAAAGTAATCGAAGGCATCGAAAGCCTTTGTGACCTCGCTCCCCTTCACAACCCCGCACATATTCAGGGCATCAAAGCTTGTTTTGAAGTTTTCGGTCCCGATGTTCCCGAGGTTGCAGTTTTTGATAACGCATTCCACAGCACAATGCCCGAAGAAGCATACACATTCCCCATTCCTTATGAGTACACAGAGAAGTACCAGATCAGACGTTACGGCTTCCACGGCACATCTCACCGCTTCGTAAGTGCACGCTGTGCAGAGGTTATGGGCAAGAATATTGAAGATCTTAAGATTGTTACATGTCACCTTGGCAACGGTTCATCAATCACAGCTGTTAAGGGCGGCAAGGTTATTGACACAAGTATGGGTCTCACTCCCCTCGACGGTTTTGAGATGGGTACACGTTGCGGCGCTGTTGACCCCTCTGCTATTCTCTTCCTTATGGAGAAAGAAGGTTGGGACGCAAAGACAACAAGCGACGTTCTTAACAAGAAATCCGGTTATCTCGGAGTTTCCGGCGTTTCAAGTGATGACCGTGATCTTCTCAAGGCAATTGACGAAGGCAACGAGAGAGCTGCTCTTGCAAGAAAGATACTCAAGTATCAGGTAAGAAAAGTTATCGGCAGCTACATTGCAGCTATGGACGGTGTTGACGCTATCGTATTCACAGGCGGTATCGGTGAAAACACATTTGACCTTCGAGAAGACGTTTGTGACAACCTTTCATACCTCGGCATTGAAATCGACAAGGATTACAACGCTACACTTATCAGAGGTAAAGAAGGCGAAATCACAACAGCAAATTCTAAGGTTAAGGTATTTGTTCTTCCCACAAACGAAGAGCTTGCAATCGCACGCGACACAAAGGAAATTACAGAATCTCTTTAATCAGACATCAGGCACAGACAGCGTAAAAACTGTCTGTGCTTTTTTAAAAACTGCTTGAAATATAAGTTGATAACATTTATAATATAACATAAGCTAAATGCTCAAATTATTACTGAAGGGTGATTTAAAATGAACAAGTTTGTACTTAACGAAACATCTTATCACGGTGCCGGCGCAATAAACGCTATTCCGGATGAAATCAAAGCAAGAGGATACAGCAAAGTTTTTGTTGCATCCGACCCCGATCTTATCAAATTCGGCATTACAGCCAAGGTTACCGACCTTCTTGATAAGGCAGAAATTCCCTACACTGTATATTCAGATATCAAACCCAATCCCACTATTGAAAATGTTCAGAACGGTGTTGTAGCATACAAGGCAGCAGGTGCTGACTGTATCGTAGCAATCGGCGGCGGTTCTTCAATGGATACTGCTAAGGCAATCGGTATCATCATCACCAACCCCGAGTTTGAAGATGTTCGTTCTCTTGAGGGTGTAGCACCCACAAAGAATCCCTGTGCTCCCATTATCGCTGTTCCCACAACTGCAGGTACGGCTGCAGAAGTTACAATCAACTACGTTATCACTGACGTTGAAAAGAAGCGCAAGTTCGTTTGCGTTGACGTTCACGATATTCCCGTTGTTGCTGTCGTCGATCCTGATATGATGGCATCAATGCCCGCAGGTCTTACAGCTGCTACAGGTATGGATGCACTTACACACGCAATCGAAGGCTACATCACAAAGGGTGCATGGGAGCTTTCTGATATGTTCCATATCAAGGCTATCGAAATCATTGCAAAGAGCCTTCGCGGTGCAGTAGCAAACGAAAAAGAAGGTCGCGACGGTATGGCACTCGGTCAGTACGTTGCAGGCATGGGCTTCTCAAACGTTGGTCTCGGTGTTGACCACTCAATGGCTCATACACTTTCAGCTTATTACGATATGCCTCACGGTAAGGCATGCGCAACTCTCCTTCCTGCAGTTATGGCATTCAATGCACCTGCAACAGGTGAAAAATACCGCGACATCGCAAAAGCTATGGGTGTTGAAGGTGTAGATGCAATGAATATTGACGATGCAAGAAACGCTGCTGTTGAGGCTGTACGTCAGCTTGCTGAGGATGTCGGTATTGTTACAAGCCTTAAGGGCGTTGTTAAGGAAGAGGATGTCAAGGCTCTTGCAGCTGATGCATTTGCAGACGCTTGCCGCCCCGGTAACCCCCGTGACATTACAGTTGAAGAGATTGAAGCTCTCTATAGAAGCCTTATGTAATAAGTAGCTCAACAATTAAAGCCCATCGGTTAAAATCCGATGGGCTTATTTTATGTCTTCTTTGTTATTTTATTGTTGCATTTAGGACAAGTTATTGAGATTTTGCCCTTACCTTTTGGCACACGCAGTGTTGCTTTGCAATTTTTACATTTGTAATATCTGTGAGTTTTTCTGTCGCGGTACCTATTCCCCTGCAGTTTAATAAAAGATTTTATCGGCTCTGCGAAAGCAAGATACTTTTCTCTTTCTGCAATACGAGCCGTTATATTACGCGATAAAGATCTGACAAGCGATAAAGCAACCGGTATCAATGCAATGAAATAAAGAAACCTCAATTTATCGAAATTCGAAAGAATTGAAAGAATCAGGCTTATTCCGATTAAGATATATGAAATTTCATCAACACCATATCTGCCCTGCATAAATCGCTGAATTTTAAAAAATATATTTGTGAACTTATTTCTGAAATTCATTTAACTGCTTCCTTTATCATTTTTATATTTATATTATATTATTTGTAAAACGTTTTCAAGACCGATTTAGTTCATTAAAACGCAACAATTACAAGAATGATTTTAAAAAATAATCATACTAATATTAGTGGTGATTATATGAAAAACAAACTAAATTACATTGTATTCATTTCCGTTTCAGTTCTTACAGGCCTTTTTTCGGCTTTACTGACAAAAAATAATATGAATATATATGATACAATAAACACTCCCCCGTTATCCCCGCCGGGATTTTTGTTTCCTATTGTCTGGACAATACTTTATATTCTGATGGGTGTTTCAGCTGCAAGAGTATACTCGGCAAACAGTAACAAATGGTGCTGTGCACTGACAGTATGGTCAATTCAGCTTGCAGTTAATTTTTTCTGGAGTATTCTTTTTTTCAATTTTCAGGCATTTCTTTTATCATTTATCTGGTTAGTTTTACTGCTTATACTTATTGTGATAATGATATTCTTATTTTATAAAATTGACAAAGTAGCCGGATTAATTCAGATTCCGTATTTTTTATGGGTGACTTTTGCCGGTTACCTGAACTTTTCAATTTATCTGCTCAATTAAAAAAGCCGATGATTACTCATCGGCTTTACTTAATTTGCTTTTTTAAATCTTTCCCATCTTCTCACAATTACAGCACAAAAAGCCAATGCAACGCAAACAATAACAAACCAAATAATTATTGTATTATTCCAACCAATACTGTCAGCAATCGCACCAAATCCATAAGACGAAACGGCACTGCCTGCATACGCAACGGCATCAAGCAAACCTGCCATTGTAGCACTTCTGCCGTGCGAAGCAAAACTCACAGGAACCAATGTAAGGAAAACATGATTGATAGCAACCATTGATGAAGTAATCAGCGCCAGCAGTACTACACTGACAACTGCATTGAGATGAGAAATAAAAACCAGACCAATCAACGGTAACGCAGTAAAAGCAAAAAACAGACAAGCTATTTTCATTTCGCTGAATTTGCCTGAAGAGTGCATTGAGCTTGCAATTCGCGCGCCGAAAAAGTTTACTATAGGAAGAACAAGCGAAAGCATAACAGAGAATGACGGCGACACAGCAAAGAGCTCGCTTACCATAGTCGGCACCCAAGTCATTACGCCGTCTTTAAGCATAGCATGAAGCATTACAGGTAAAAACATCATTAACACACCGGAAGCAATAAGAATTTTGCTTAAGGGTGCTTTTTCAGCTGATTCACGAGTTTGTTTTACACTATTGATGTTTCTTCCTTCCTTACCTATTGAAACAGAAAATGAACCCCAAATAAGCGATGAAACAAACAACATAATTGAAGCAGCAATAAAAATAAACTTCCATGAAGAATATTTCATAAGTATCATCGATAAAAGATATGCCATGAGACTGCCTACAGGCAAGGTTGCAGGTAAATTCGCCTGAGCTTTTTTAAGGTTTTCGCCGGTAAAAATATTTGAAACCAGATAAATAATCGGCGACCAAAGCATAGACTGAGCAAAGCCGTTTATGCCCCACACAACAATCATTGCAGGCAGTGTTGTAACAAAGCTCATAGCTAAATTAGCAAGAGCCGAAACAAATGAGCCTGCAAAAATCATTTTGAACGGAGAAAATCTGTCACCTAGAAAGCCGTTAATAAGCTGACCGCTGCCGTAAACAAAAAAGAAAACAGTGCCTACAAGACCCATTTCACTTTTAGTAAAAAGTCCGTCAGCAACAATGCCCGCAACTGCCGCAGAAAAATTATATCTTCCTACGTATGCACACGTATAAACTATCCAACTTAACCAATAAACTTTTCCGAGACCTTGCTTTTGTACTGACATCAACTTTTCCTCGCTAAAAATATGTTAAATGCTTTTATATGCTTTGTTTATTACACCTTAAAGGAACTCAATTTCACTGATATATTTTTTTACATAGCGGTTATCTATTTCGCAGTTATATTCAGAATCGCCACCTGCAAAAATTTCAGGCTGCACACCGTTTTGCACCATAATCTCCACCGCACGGGCTACAACAGAATTCATAATCATTGAACCTATAACTGTAGATGTGGGTGAAACAGGAACATTCAGACCTTCAATTTCAATGCTCGCATCTGCTGCAGAACCGATATTCTCAATGACTATATCCGCAAACTCATAAAGGCACTTACCACTTGAGTGATGTGAGCTCCCCGACCTTGCACGCTTTGTATTGGTTAAAGCAATAAGCACAAGGCCTCGCTCATTTGCAAGCTTTGCAAGGTCAATGCAAACACCACTGAGACCTGAATACGAGAATATAACAAGGACATCGCCTTTTTTCATTCTGTAATGATCGAATATTATATTGGCATATCCGCTTAATTGCTGAAGCTCAGCACTTTTTGATGCAGAATTATGTAACATAAGTGATTCTTCAAGCACAGGCTGCAATTTAACAAGACCACCTGCTCTGAAAAACATTTCTTCTGCAAGCATATGAGAATGTCCTGTACCGAACAAAAAAATATTTTTATTCTGCTCAATGGCCGCAGCAATCTCACGCGATGCTGATTCTATTGATGTTAGCTGCGTAAGCAGCACCTCATTAATAAGCTTTTGTATATTCTCAATATAAGCGGCAGCTTTATTCATACTCGAACGCCCCTGTACAAATCAATATTTTTCATCAGCTCAGCGCCGATTTCTATTGAATCCATTTTGTAAGCTGCAAAAAGTGCACCGCATTCAGCAGGATAATTGAGAAGCTCAATTTTATAATCTTGACTCTGCGAATACATAGCAGAAGCAAACTCATTTCTGAATCGGCGGTTATAAACAAAAACACCGCCCCATAAGCCAATCGAAGTATCCGCAGGGAATTTCTTGAGTAAACTTATCGTTGAGCCTGCAAGAAGACGGGCGTGATTCGAAATAATCTCAAGTGATTTTTTATCGCCCGCAGAGGCGCAGGAGAAAACCCTGCCGGCAAAGGCCGAAATCTTAGATCTTTCGGTGACAGGATCATAAAACTTCTCTTTAAGTTCTGCAGGATTGTAAACGTCAAAAAACTCAAGCATTTCATCAAGCAGTTTTGATGGTTCTTCACTGCCTTCATAAACGCGTATTGCGTGCTTTATTGCATCCATCGCAATCGCATATCCGCTACCTTCATTGCCGAGCAGGTAGCCCCAACCACCAGCCTTAGTCATCTTGCCTTTAGAATTTCGGGCAGCAACCATAGAATCAATACCGCTGATTACAAGAGCGCACGGACCTGAACCGAGCATACACTCCATTGCGGTAAAAATGCTGCTGTCAAGAATTATTTTATCAGCTTCAATAATATTTGCTGTAAGGCTTTCGGTTTCTTTTACAGAGGCTCTTGCATTCAGGGCTGTTGAACCGATACAAGCGCATCTGAATGAATTTTCACCTGTTTTGCTACAAAGCTCTCTGATAATATTTTTAAGATTTTGACGTGCGGTAGATAGACCAATTGTCTTATAATCAATTGAGTCGCCTATAAATTTCGCAATAATTTTACCTTGCTCATTTGCAACAATAGCTGTTGTCCTTACACCAGCACCGTCAATTCCCAAATACAAAGCCATACCGGTTACCTCCATAATTTATTGTTTAATTGTTGAGGATAGATATTTGCTGAGGAACTCTGTCAATTTTGCATCATATTCGTCTTTTGCATCGTAATAGCAAAAAGCGTGTGCCGCACCCTCAACAAAGAGCTTGTCTTTTTCAACACTTTCGCAGGCTTCATAAAGCCTTTCGCCCATATAAAACGGCACAAATCTGTCATCTGTTCCGTGTATAAACAAAATTGGGTTTTTAGAATCAGCCATACGCGCGATACAGTCAGAACGTCGCATATCATAACCAAAGAAATGTCTGGCAACAAAGAATACGCACTTTGTGATATGAGGACATCGGAAACCGACCTTTTTTGACATAACAAGATCAATTATCTCAAAAGCACTTGTAAATCCGCAATCCTCTATAATTGCCTTTACCTGCTTCGGAGGGTCGCTTTGGTTGGCAAGCATCACAGTAACCGCACCCATAGAAATTCCGTGAAGAACAATTTCAATATCTTCACCAAATCTTTTAATAAGATAATCTACCCATAAAAGCAAATTATCCGATTCAAAAGAACCAAAACCTATATACTTACCTTCACTTCGTCCATGCGCGGCATGATCAGGCAAAAGATAATTAGCGCCCAGAGTTTCATTGTAAAAAGGCAAAAGATGACTGCATTCATCGGGACCGTTGCACTTGTAACCGTGAACACAAATTACAAATATCTTACTCTGCGGTTTCGGGACAAACCATGCACGCAAAGTGTTACCCATAGGATCAACAATCGATAGATCTTCAGGATCAAGATCAAACAGATGCTGATTATTGCGCAGTCTGATTTTATAACGAAGCTTATATTTTTCCGTAAGCTTATCGTAATCAACCGTTACGTCTTTAGTTCTTATAATACTCTGTTTTACAGCAATAAAAATTATTACACAAAACAAAGCGAATAATAAAGCCGCTACACCCAAAACAATCAATAAAATCTTCAACATAACCTCGGCTCCGAATCAGAAGTTGCCGCCATTCCAGCCCCATTGACCGATTTCCTCATATTTGATATATATTCTCGATGGCGGTACTGAAAGGTGCTCACTGACAATTTTGGTAAGTTCAGCTGATAAAGCATCATATATCTCAGCTGTTGTTGAACCTAAAAGCTCAACTTCAAGCAAGACCGAGGGAGAATCATCACCCGCAAACCACATACGCTGAGAATCCGAAAATCCGAGCATAAGCCACTGTTCTGTTTTACCGGGAATTATTCCTATCGCCTTACCAAAAGCGGTTTTAAGAGCAGTTTCCTGCTCTTTCGATATTGTTACATTAGTTTTTGTCTCGATATATGGCATAGTTTACACCTCAGTCAAAAAGAAATACTTTTGTTTCATACGGTCTTAAATTGAATGTATCAAAACCTGAGTTGATACAGTCATAGTTACCGAGGACAACCTTGCCCTTAGCAAGATCAAATCCCTTAGGAGCCTTAAAGCGCTCAATCTTATCGCTGAATGAACAGATAACAAGCAATTTCTTACCCTCGTAGTTACGCTCATAAACATAAAGCTTATCGCTTTCATGATAATGCTCTTTGAAATCACCGTAAATAACAATCTCATTTTCCTTGCGGAATTTGAGAAGTTTACGGTAATAGTTGAGGATTGAGTTCGGGTCTTTTTCAGCATCCTCAACATTTACTTCAGTGTAATTATCATTTATATAGAACCACGGTTTTTCAGCGGTTGTAAAGCCTGCGTTTTTGCCTGAAGTCCACTGAACCGGTGTTCTTGCATTGTCACGTGAAGCTCTCATAAGTCGCTTCATAATACTCTTGTGCGGGAATCCGAGTTTCTTACAAATATTGTAAGTATCGTATGTTGCAACGTCAACATACATATCGAGTTCAGGAAGCTTGATATTTGTCATACCAATCTCCTGACCCTGATAAATGAAGGGTGTACCACTCTGACAAATATACATGGTTGCAAGCATTTTACCTGATTCAACTCTGTATTTCTCACTGCCGTAACGGCTTATGATTCTCGGCTGGTCGTGGTTTTCAAGATAAAGTGCGTTCCATCCCTTGCCGTAAAGCTTTGTCTGCCAGTTGGTCATAGCATTCTTAAGCTTTTTAAGGCTGAATTTTGTTGTGATAAAGCTTGTAATGATACAATCAGCTTCCATATGCTGGAAATTGAACATCATCTTGAGAACCTGCTTCTTGCTGTCACGCTCATCAATGAACTTAAGTGCAAGGTCAGGTGTCATCATCGGTGCTTCACCGACAGTCATAATATCATACTTGCTGAGAACTTCATCGTTGAACTCCTGAAGATACTCGTAGAGGTGAGGTCCGCAAGTGAAGTGCTCCATACCGCAAGCAACAGGAAGCGGGAAACCGTTGGGAAGACCTTCTCTCTTAGAGATATAAGTTATAACGTCCTCACGGAAACCGTCAACGCCCATATCAAGCCAGAATCTCATGATGTCTTTGACTTCATTTCTGACAGCAGGATTGTCCATATTAAGGTCACACTGCTCAACTGCAAACAGATGGAGATAGTATTTGTCAAGATCAGCATTATATTCCCAGGCAGGTCCGGGGAAAGTTGACTTCCAGTTATTGGGAGGATTCTTGCCCTTACCTTTTCTCCAAATATAATAGTCGTGATAAGGATTATCTTCGCCTTTTAAACTTTCTTTAAACCATTCGTGCTGGTCAGAAGTGTGGTTAATAACAAGGTCCATAATTACCTTAAGACCTCTTTCGTGAGCACCGTCAAGAATTGCTTTAAAGTCATCCATTGTACCGTATTCAGGGGCAATCTGACGATAATCAGAAATATCATATCCGTAGTCTTTCTGCGGAGATTTATAAATCGGAGAAAACCAGATAGCATCAACACCGAGGCTCTTAATGTAATCAAGCTTGGAAAGAACACCCTTAAGATCGCCTATTCCGTCACCGTCACCGTCACAGAAGCTTCGTGTCCATATCTGATAAACAGACATTTCCTTGTACCAATTTTTCTTAATTTCAGACATATTTTTATCCTCCGTCGATATTATCTAACAGTTATCTGTTTCTTTCGTGAATTAGCTGAAGGTTTTTATAACTTACCGCCGTAGAATCAAGAGCATCAACAGCGTAGTTGTTATCCTGTTCATAAACAATGTAAGAAACACCAATATCTTTACACGCTTGATAACACGCATCAAGATCGAGATTACCGCATCCAAGTTCTGTAATTGAGCCTACATTTTCACCAAGGTTAACTTTCCAATCTTTGAAGTGACAAACCTTGACTCTGCCCTTAAGCTTACGAAGAAATTCAGCTTCATTAACACCGCCCATATGTATCCAGTATGTGTCAGGAATAAAGAAGAATACTTCCGGATCAGTTTCTTCAATCAATACATCAAAAATTGTTCTTCCGTCCTCCAGGCGTCCGAATTCAAGAGCGTGATTATGATAAGCAAATGTCAGCCCTTTTTCTTTCATCTTTTTACCTGCTTCATTTGCAAGGCGTACAAATTCACGCACAGAAGCAAGATCTACACGATATTCATCAGGCACACAGCCAAGACCAATCTGATCACAGCCAAGCATAATATGCTCTTCAATAAGTCTATCAAGATCATCAGCTATTCTTGTCCAGGGTTTGTGAGTTACGCAAACATCAAGATCATACTTTTTGACAAGCTCAGCCTGCTGTTCAGCAGGAAAATCGCCAATTGCAGAAATCTGAACAACATCAACACCAAGGTCATTTTTAAGATATGACAATGTTTTGTCAGTATCTTCATAGTTCTTAATATAGTCACGAAGTGTAAAAAGCTGAACGCCGATTTTTATATCACTCATAGTAATCTTCCTTTCAAAAATATCCCTTTCGGGCAGATTAAAGCATCTGCACAAAAGGCATAGTCTTGACGTGCCGTAAGACACGCCAAGACAAATTTAAAACTAAATCAGATTTCGGGAATTTCGATTTCAATTTCTCTGCCAAGCTCAGCAGACTTTGCAATACCGTCAATAATTGCCTGATTGTAGATAATCTGGCTTGAGGGTACGGGCGGTTCGCCACCGTTCATAGATGCATCGAGGAATGAACGGATCTTGAGATAGAAATTGTCGTACGGATTATCAAGCTCAGTAATTACAGTTTCAACCTGCTTGCCTGCTACATCGTGGTAAATTGTCATCGGACCACCGATGCTGCCGTTCCAGCACTCAGTCGAAGGAATGCGAAGACCGCCGTGTTTACCGAGAATGATAGTATCACCTGATGTATCAAGGTGCATTGCCCAGGCAATTCTGAAATCGAGGATTATGCCGCCTTCAAGACGAACAAAACCTGCAGCGAAGTCATCAACACCGAAAATATCGGCATATTCGGGCTTGTTGGAATATTTAGTGCTCTTACCGAAGAAATCAGACTTGTAACCTGAAACAGTGAGAGGCTTCGGATATCCGATAGCATTGAGAACCATATCAAGAGAGTAGCAACCGATATCACCGAGTGCACCAAGACCTGCAGTTTCCTTCTCGATGAAGGACGTACCGAAGGGAGTCGGAATACCTCTACGACGACCGCCACCTGTCTGAATATAGTAGATTTCGCCAAGCTCGCCGGATTCAACAATCTTCTTTACCATCTGCATATTGGGGTCAAATCTGGGCTGGAAGCCGATTGAAAGAACCTTTCCGCTTGCCTTTTCAGCCTTACAGATTGCAACAGCTTCTTCAAGAGTAACACACATAGGCTTCTCGAGAAGCACGTTTACGCCGTGCTCAAGTGCATAAATTGTACATTCAGCGTGAGTTGCGTTATATGTACATACGCTGACACAGTCAAGTTCTTCATTATCAATAAGCTCTTTATGGCTGTTATAGAAATTGATACCTGTCTTATCTACACCAAACTGATCGCAGAATGCTTCAGCTTTGCCGGGAACAAGATCAGCCATACCTACAAACTGTACATCAGGACACTGCTGATATGCCTTGAGATGAGCTTCAGCAATCCAACCTGTGCCGATAATACCAACTTTGATTTTCTTGTCAGAATCGTAGTTTTTTGTTTCTACTGCTTCTTCCTTAAACTTATCAAGTATTGCGTTTGCCATTTTTTTACCTCGCTTTAAAGAATTATTTGATCCGCTTATGCGGTTTGTTTATTTAATTACCAACCGAGTGATTTAAGATATTCACGGCTAAGCTGAGCTGACTGAAGAGGAGTATGACCTTCGGCGGGTCTGTCCTGCTCAACAACAACCCATTCTGCACCTGCATCAACGCTTGCTTTAAGAATAGCCGGCATATCCTGACATCCGCTGCCTACAGGAGCAAAGCTGAATGAGCCTTCCTCGGCTGTTTCTTCATCATCATCGATACCGATAAGCTCATACAGTTTACCGCCTTTGCCCTTCATGACAAAATCTTTAAGATGAACAATGGGTGCTCGACCGCTATATTTCAAAACATAAGAAGCAGGGTCTTCACCGCCAACATTTACCCAACAGGTATCAAGCTCTGTCTGAAGCAAATCGGCTGAAACTGAGCTGTAAAGAATATCAAGCGCATACTCGCCGTCAACCTTTAAAAACTCAAAATCGTGATTATGATAAAGCATTGTCATGCCGAGAGCCTTTGCAGCTTCGCAAGTCATACGGATATCTTCGATAGTCTTCGACCAACCATCTGTACCCGGACGTCTCTCCTCAGTGAGATAAGGAACAACAACATATTTGCAGCCAATCTCAGCATAAGCTTTGAGCACACCGTCAGGGTCAGCAACCATATCGTCAAGCGGCACATGAGCAGAAATCGGAACAAGACCAATCTCTTCGCAAAGTGCTCTGACCTGAGACGCAGAACAGTCAAAAAGACCGGCAAACTCTACGCCTGAATATCCAAGTTCCTTTACCTTTCGTATAGTGCCTTCAAAATCTGCCTGCATCTCATCACGAACCGTGTATAACTGCAGTGCAACGGGTAATGACATATGAATAATCCTCCTAAGTATACTTTTGTATAATTTTAACATAGTATTATAATATTTTCAATAATCTTTTGAAAGAATCCACCGAAAACACGCCAAAAATTAATGCCAATTTTTATCTATTTTTACCCATCGTAAATTTAAAATAACAAAATCCGGATCTCCCGACAATGCGGAAAATCCGGATTTAATATGAGCATTCTATAATTTATTTAGCACTGCTAACGCTTTGAGCAAATTCAAGTTCTTCTTTTTTACCGATGTTGTAAATAAATTTCATAGAAAGGAATGCAATAAGCGAACCAACTGCAAGAACAATAAAGTAGAGCGATTTTACATCCTCTCCGAATGTAGCCGGCTGAACAGCATTTTCGCCTTCAACAAAACCGATTGCGCCAAGACCGAGAGCGACAACAGCCTGTCCGATACCCTGAGCAAGTTTACGGAAGAAAGAATAAATCGCATAAAGTGAGCCTTCTTCACTCTTACCTGTTTTTCTGTAGCTTACCTCAATACAATCTGCAACAATTGCCCAGACACAAATCTGGAAACCTGCGTTGCCGAGATTGAGACCCATAAGACAAACAATATAAACAATCATGCCGTTAAAATCAGGATTAATCGGCACGAATAATGCAGCTATACCTGATATAGCACCAATAAGCATTGTGCTGACAATAACAGACTTTTTGCCGAATTTTTTTGTAAGTGTACCCATAAAAATCATAAACAGTATCATAGGAGCATAGCTGCCTACCATTGCGATACTGATTTTATCGGTATCCTTAAAGAAATACTGAAACACCATATTGTTCAGTGCCATTGTGGAGTTAAAGAGTGCAACAGAAGCAACAGAAGCAATAGTCGCGCCAACCATAGCACGGTTTGTAAAGAATGACTTAGCAGACGAAATCATAGCTTTGACGCCAACTGCATTCTCGGTTGATGAGTGATTTACACGCTCTTTGACAAGCTTTGTTGTTCCCCAAAGAACAAACATAGCAATAACAGAAAGAACAAGTGCAACAGGAAGAAGCATTTCACCTTTAAGTGTCTGAACCTCTTCACCGGCAGCATTAGTTGTTGTGTTATAAACAATTCTCGGAAGAACAATCATCATAACAATTGCAGGAAGAGCAGCACCGATGCTGCGGAAAGTAGAAAGCGAAACTTTTTCCTGCGGATTATCTGTAATAACAGAGTGAAGAGAGCCGTAAGGTACGTTAACCATAGTGTAAGCTATCGACCACAGGCAATATGAGCCGAGACACCAAGCACACTTGGCAAAATAAGAGAAGCTTTTGACCGGTGCAAAAATCATTACGTTAAAAATAACGAGTGTAACCGCACCCAAAAGAATCCACGGCATATATTTACTTTTTTTGCCGATACGTTTTGTGTCAACAAGATTACCGATAACAATATCATTGACGGCATCAAACAGCTTTGAAAGAAGAATAATAATCGCGTAAGCTTCTTCGGATACGCCGATATACTGCATATAGAATAACTGCATAAAAGTAGATACCAGCTGGAATGAAAATCCGCAGCCCATATCGCCCATCGCATAGCCGAGCTTGTCGCGCCATCCAAAAGGCGGTATTTTGGAGACAGAGTTAGATTTGCTCATATAGAGTTTCTCCTTTTCAAAAATTCTTTATTTAAAATATAGCAAATATATCGTTCTGTGTCAATTAAATATATATAACTATTCACTTCTTTGTTACCGAAACTAAATATAAAAGCAATTATTCAATTATTATTTGCCCTGATATTTCCGATAAATTCAGAAAAACGTATCCGTTCCTGATTAAATATACCTGTTTTTCCGCTTGACAAATAACTTATGATACAAGCTAAAACGTAGTATCCCACACCGTCAAAGCCAAACAGTTCAACTGAAATCAACATTGAAGACAGCAGACATTTACTGATACCGCAAAACATTGCGGCAGCACTAACCGCAGCAGCAAACGCAACATCAACACCAAACAAACCGCCACAAAACGCTCCGAAAGTTGCACCGATAAACAATGACGGTACAATTTCACCGCCTTTATATCCTCCGGCAACAGTTAATACAGTAAGCAATATTTTAAGCAAAAACGCTTCGCTCCTATATTCGCCCTGCGTAAAAATGCGGGATATTACGTTAAGCCCGCCACCGTTATAGTCAGATGTATTGAGTAAAACAGATATAATAACAACAGTACATCCGCAAATAAAAGCACGAATAAATTCATTCTTTAAAAATTGAGCTATATAGTGTTCAGCTAAATGTAAAAGCTTACAAAACATCGAGCTCAGCACAGCTGCAGTAACAGCAATCATCATTACTTTAAGGATAAGGTGAACAGTAAAATCAGGAATTGAACTACACAGAAACCGTTCAGGCGATAAACCGCATTTTTGCGCCACAAAAAATGAAATTGCACCCGAAACAGAACAAGGTAAAACCGCAACCGGGCGAATATGACCCACACATACAACCTCAAGAGCAAAATGCACAGCAGCAAACGGAGTACCGAAAAGCGCAGAAAACATAGCTGCCATACCACATTGAATCAACGTGTGTCGGGATTTTTCATCCAATTTAAATAACCCGGAAAAGTATGACGCTATACCACCACCTATTTGCAAAGCGGCGCCTTCTCTACCTGCCGAACCACCAAACAGATGTGTTATCACTGTACACACAAACATAACAGGCGCTATTCTTACAGGTACACTTGTTTGTGTTCGTACACTTTCGAGAATTGTGTTTGTTGAAACGCCTTTTAGCTTTGTCAGCTTATATATACCTGCAGTTGCAACTCCGCCAAGCGGTAAAAGATAAATCAGCCAACCGTGCTCAGCTCTCAGTTCAGTAACTAACTCAACCGAATAAGAAAAAAGTGCGCCTACAATTCCACCTGCCAAGCCAACGGTGCAACTCAAAAGCAGAATTTTTATAACAGAGATATATTTATGCGATGCTTTACTCATTGTCTTTCTCCTAAATTATCTGATTGATATTATGCAACCTCAATTCAAAAAGCTTAAACAAAATCAAAAATTATGCACTTAACAGTTGTTATAAATTTGTCGGTCTGTTATAATTAAGTTTAAAGGATGTGAAGCAATGTTCAATTTCTTTGTAAATAAATCCAGCCGCAATAATGACAGATATTTTATCAGCGGCACAGACTTTAACCATATAAAAAATGTTCTTCGTATGAAAATCGGAGATCAGTTTCTCATCAGTTGCGAAGGTAAAAGTGACCTTTGCAGCCTCGAATCATACGAAGGCGAATCTGCTGTTGCGGTAATTATCGAAGAAAATTATTCAGATAATGAGCTACCAATTAAAATACACCTTTTCCAAGGGTTGCCCAAAAGCGACAAAATGGAGCTGATAATACAAAAATGTGTTGAACTTGGCGTTTCAGATATAACACCGGTTGAGATGAGCCGATGTGTCGTAAAGCTCGAAGAAAAGAAAAAACAATCCAAGCAGGCACGCTGGCAGGCAATTGCCGAAAGTGCCGCAAAACAGAGTAAGCGCAATGTAATACCGACAGTACATACCGCTATTCCGTATACACAGGCAATCAAATCACATTCTGAGCTTGACATTATGCTAATCCCTTATGAAAATGAAGATGGAATAGCATCTACCGTCACTGCATTGAAAAATATAAAACAAGATATGTCTGTGGGTATATTCATCGGACCCGAAGGTGGTTTTGACGAAAAAGAAATTGAACTCGCGCGCGAAAACGGCGGTCTGACGATATCTTTAGGCAAAAGAATTCTCCGCACTGAAACAGCTGCAATAACCGCTGTCGGAATGTGTATGCTGTATGCCGAATCAGAATTAAACGGTGATAAATAATGAAACAGCTTCCGAACGAATTTGTAACACGTATGAAATTGCTGCTCGGTGATGAATACGCTGAATATGAAAAAGCAATGTCCCGCCCCGCTATCCGCGCATTCAGAGTAAATACAGACAAAATCAGCATCGAAGATTTTGATAGAATAAACGTATTTTCAAGTCAAAAAATCAATTACGTAAACGGTGGATTCTATTTTGATTATGATAAAATAGGCAATCATCCATACCACCACGCAGGAATGATTTACGTTCAGGAGCCCGGTGCAATGGCACCAGCTGAATGCCTTGAAATCGACCCTGAATGGACTGTGCTTGATATGTGTGCGGCGCCGGGAGGCAAAAGTTCACAGTTGAGGAACAAGCTCAACCGTAACAGTGTACTTGTATCAAATGAAATTATACCGTCAAGGTGTAAGATTCTGACAGGTAATATAGAGCGTATGGGTTTTGAAAACACTGTCACAACTTGTATGGATACGTCAAAACTTGCAGCAACTTTCCCTTCAACATTTGACCTGATAATGGTTGATGCACCGTGTTCAGGCGAAGGTATGTTCAGAAAGGATGACACAGCAATTGATGAGTGGAATCTGCAAAACGTGCTAAAGTGCGCCGAAAGGCAGGCAGAAATCCTTGATAACGCGGTAAAACTTCTAAAATCAAACGGTTATATAATCTATGCCACCTGTACATTTTCGCTTGAAGAAAACGAAATGACAGTCGATTCATTCCTTCAACGTCACAGTGATTTTGAACTTATCCCTGTAACAGAAAGGGTAAAATCAGTAACTTCAGACGGTGTGATATTTGACGGATGCCAAACCGAAAACATCGACTTTTGCAGAAGATTCTATCCGCACAAAGCGCCGGGTGAAGGTCAGTTTATGGCTGTACTTCGCAGAAAAGGCGAACCGAACTGTGCTCTCCCGAGTATACAGACTCAACGCGAAAAAGTTGAAAAATCCGTCTTTGATTTTCTTGATGATACATTAACCGAATATGACAAAGAAAACGTAAAGATGTATAACTCAAATCCGATATATTTCACATCAGAGTTTACAATTAATAAAGGTGCAGCTTTTTCGTGCGGTGTAACTATTGGCGAACTCAAGAAAAACTATATTCTTCCGCATCATCAGTTTTTTATGGCACTTGGCAATATGTTTAAACGTAAGATTGAGCTTACAGCAGATTCGGAAAATATAAAAAAATATCTTCACGGCGAAGAAATAGCTGCTGATTGTGAAAACGGCTGGGCAGTTGTTACAGTTGACGGATGTGCTGTAGGCGGTGCAAAAGTGAGCTGCGGCAAAGCCAAGAATCACTATCCCAAAGGATTAAGAACACTATATTAATATCAGCTGACCTTGAGTATTCTTATGCTCAAGGTCTGTTTTTTTATTCGGTTGCAAAGAAAACAGCTGTATGTTATAATCTTAAAAATTATTTTAATTGAGGATATTGCCATGTCACAAGAATTAATCTATAAAAATCCTGCTTACTCCCCTGAAGAACGCGCAGAAGATCTTCTCTCACGCATGACTCTTCGCGAAAAGATAGCTCAGCTTGATATGAAGTTCGGCAACAATTACTGCACCGAAAAAGATCCTGCCGATTCATGCTCTGTTACACCTACAACCGACTATGATTGGGACAGGCTTAAAGCGGATTTCCCCGACGGTCTGGGTTATCTTCACGATAATTATTCCGTGCCTTCTGTTATGAATAAGTTGCAGAAGTTTTTTATTGAAAATTCAAGGCTTGGCATACCCGTTATTTTCACAGGCGAAGCTCTTCACGGAATATGCGGCACAAGGTCAACAATACTCCCTATTCCAACAGCATGGGCTGCAACATTTGAGCCTGAATATGCTTTTGAAGCAGGACGTGTAATCGCAACCGAAGCAAGATCTCTCGGCATTTATGAGGTACTTGCACCCAACCTTGATGTTGCTCGTGACCCGAGATGGGGACGCACAGAAGAAACTTTCGGTGAAGATACCTGCCTTTCAACAAAGATGGCTGTCGGTATTGTAAGAGGTCATCAGAACGGTGATATTTCCGCAAAGGATTCCGTTATTTCAGAACCGAAACACTACTGCATTCACGGCATACCCGAAAGAGGAATCAATTGCGGCACAGCAAGAGTCGGTATCCGTGAAATTGAGAGCTGCTATCTGCCTGTTTTCGAGGCGGCAATCAAGGAAGGCGGCGCATACGACGTTATGGTAAGCTATAACTCAATTGACGGCGACCTTATGATGACGTCAAAACACTACCTTCAGACCGTACTTAAAGAACGTTTCGGACTTAAAGGCATCTGTCGCTCTGACTGGGGCGGTCTTCGCAGAGTTCATTATCTGCACAAAATGGCAAAAAACGAAAAAGATGCAATATATCTAGCAAAGAAAAACGGTCTTGACTGTCAGGGCGGTGACGAATATCCCAACAAGCTATGGGTTGATTCACTTGAAGAGCTTGTAAATGAAGGTAAGATTGATATCGAAAACATCAACGAATCTTGTAGAAGAGTTCTTACTCTTAAATTCAGACTCGGCATATTTGAAAATCCTTATACTGATGAAGATGCTTACAGGCAGATAATCAACTGTGACGCCCATCTTGCAAAAGCGCTTGAAATTGCACAAAAATCGATTATTATGCTCAAAAACAACGGCATTCTTCCGCTTGACAGAAGCAAGCATAAGAAAATCGCACTTATTGGTCCATCTTCGAATAAAATAAGGCTCGGCGGATACTCAGCAAAGCCTGTCGGCAGACAGCTAAAAACCATATACGATGTTCTGAAAAAAGAGCTTCCTAACTGTGAAATTCTTCAGTGTGACGGTTGTGGTATAAGTGACACTTCATTTGAATTTGCGCTGTCAGACCAGAACCATCTCAAAGACATTAAAGCCGAAGAACAGACAGAGAACTTTACACAGGCATTAAAACTCGCTAACGAATGTGATCTTATAATTTTCTGCGGCGGTGACGATAACATTTCAAGCGGCGAAGGCAGAGACCGCTGCGAGCTGACACTTTGTGGCAGACAGAGCGAACTTATCAGAAAGCTGAGCGAAACGGGCAAACCGATTGTTTTTGCAATGATTCACGGTAAGCCCCTTGCAATAAGCGAAGAAAGCGAAATATGTGATGCTGTTCTATCGTGTTGGTTCGGCGGTGAGAGCGGTCCGCAGGCAATTTGCGACGTACTTCTCGGCAAAGTTAATCCCGGCGGCAAATTACCGTTTTCACTCCCCCGTCGCTCAACAATGATTCCGTGTTATTACTCTATCCTTCCCGGTGCAAGCAACGAATATTACGAAGGTAACGGCGATGCGCTTTATCCTTTTGGCTTCGGTCTTAGTTACACAGAATTTGAGTATTCTGATTTGGAAGTAATAAAAACCGGCAAAACCGACGTTAACATAAAACTCAATATAAAAAACATCGGTAAAGTCAAGGGTGATGAAGTTGTTCAGATTTATGTGGAAGACTGCGAAAGCTCTGTTGTAACTCCCCTGCTGTTACTTAAAGATTTCAAGCGAATCACGCTTGAACCTGGCAAGATGCAGCAAATTGAATTCAACCTCGGTTATGATGCTTTCAAGCTGATGAACCGCGACTATGAATGGGATGTTGAACCCGGAACATTCAGAATATGTGCCGCATCTTCATCAAGAGATATTAAACTCAGTGCTGAAATTGAATTATAATTGACAAAGAGCCATTGGAAGAAAATTCCAATGGCTCTTTACTTAATCTAAATGTTCAAGGGTATGTTCAACAGCTTTATCGATATCAACCGTACCCACGCCGAAAATTGATGTATGAATCTTATTGTTGATGGGTTTACTCCATACCTCATCAATACAGCTGTCTGTGCCTCTCATACCGAGAATTGAACCGACCGTCGCACCGTTACAGTCCGTATCGAATGCCATACCTAC
The DNA here is from genome assembly GCA_045637465.1 of Acutalibacteraceae bacterium. Classification (GTDB taxonomy): domain Bacteria; phylum Bacillota; class Clostridia; order Oscillospirales; family Acutalibacteraceae; genus UBA8612. The sequence goes on from JAZTZM010000010.1 coordinate 102,536, forward strand.
AGCGCAGCAGATTGATTTGCCAAAATCTCCCTGACCGTAAAGAAGAGCTGCAGTTACAATCATAGCATTGGGAATTGTGTGACACCAGCCGTGGTCGGTGTGTTCATCATACTGAGAATGGATATAATCAAAACATTCATCAACAGTGACGCCTTTTTTGTAATCAGACATTATTTTACTTACAGCTTCATAAAGCCTTGATGTGTAAGGAATCTGACCGAGACCACACAGAATAATGTCTTCTATATTATCCGTAATTGCTGCACAAGCAATCATTGCAGAAACAAACATTTCACCGTATATGCCGTTTTTAACATGAGAAATTCTTGCATCGTTATATGCCATTTGTGCAGCAGTTTCAGGATCACCCGGATTGATATAACCGTAATAGTCACCTCTAATCTGTGCACCTATCCATTCACGGCAGACATTCTTGTACACTGCAGATGCAGGCGGTTTGAGACTGTTGATAAAATTCACATAAGTGATTCTTTCAGCCGTAAAATAAGAGTTGACCGACTGATATTTAAGCCAGGACTGTGCTACGTCATCACTGTAAAAGTCTCTTCCATAGTCGTCAATAATCTTCTGCGATAAAACTACATAGTTGGTATCGTCGTCAACAGGCATACCGTCAACAGTATCAGCATAAGGTTTATCTCTGAACCAAAATTTGTATTTCTTATATGTTTCTTCGGTTACATCTTTGCTTAGTACATAGCGATGCATCGGAAAATTACCGGATTCTTTAAGAAACGGAATGAGTTCATCGCTCCTGATGCCTTCAATCGGTTTGCCGAGCAGACAGCCTATCGCTCTGCCAAGCCAGGCTCCTTTAACTTTTCGCCTTAGTAAATCATCATCAGGTATATCCCCTTCAACTTTGAATTTATTGCAATATTTTCTGATTTTTTTGATTTCAGATGGCTCAAAATATTTGTAATTCTCACGAATGTCAGCATTGATTACAAGATTAAATATCTCATCGCTTCTCTTGGTTTTTTCTTCACCGTTGCTCATAGCTGCTGCTTCTTCAAAAATATCTTTATATTTTTCAATATCCAGACCCTCTTCAATGCATTGCTGATACTCAAGAAGCAAATCGATCGCATAGCGGTTAAATCCGTTTTCATCATAATAATCGGGTTCAATATTTATTCCATAGTTTTTAAAAAGCATCAAAACACCTGACTTTCTATATAGATCTAAATTAACTTTTTAAAGCATATGGCAAACAGCAATATAGTTCAACAATATTCCTGATCTGCAATTAATATATTGATTATAAACAATAAATTTTAAAAATCAAGTATCGTACAATTTTTGACATTAAAGAACAATAAGTTTTTCAGACAAAAATATTACCTTCAATTTACTTTCACATCAGCAAATCAACAGCCGTTTAATTGACAAAATATGGCATATATTATATAATTTATGAGAAAAATACACAAATTTTTAAGATTCGAGGTAATAAAATGAAAAGAATTCTTTCGTGTATACTTACAATTGTTATTATCTTGGGTTCTGTGATACCGGCTTTTTCTTGGGTTGATGCAAACGAAAGCCGCAGTCAGATTCCTGTTATCCGTATTTCAGGTGACGGCGAGGCTTTGTATGACCCCGACGGCAACAAAATATTCCACTATAAAGATGTGGCTGATCTTATCAAGGGTGACGGCGAAAACGGTTCAGACAACAGCGAACTTTACAAGTCGATGGCTGAAAACCTCCTTCCTGCACTTACCAAAGGTCTTTTGCTCAACAGTTGGGATGACTTATATGCAGCTCTTGAAACTGAAATCAGCAAGATTTTTGCAAATTCCCTTCTTGATGAAAACGGCAACGTAACCAACGCTTCAGGCTTATCACAAAAACGTAAAGACGAAATGCAAAATAAGAGAACCTACAGTCAGAAAGGCAGCAAGGGTTATTTTGCATGGGAAGACTATTGGTTCCATTATGACTGGCGACTTGATCCTATGGAAACCGCAGATGAATTCCACACATTCGTTCAGGACATCAAAAGAACAACCGGTTGCGAAAAAGTCGGTATAGCAGCAACTTGCCTCGGTACAAACATTGTTATGGCATATATCGCTAAATACGGCGCTAAAGATATTCAGGGCATTGGAATTGACGGAAGTGTCGTCAGCGGTGCAGAGATCCTGAGCGATGTTATCTGTGCAAAATTCGATGTTGATCCTCCCGCACTTATGAGAGTTCTCCGCGATGTTGAAGGTCTCGGTATGTTCAGCTTAAACGATTTCTTGTCAGCAACAATTGATATGCTTGTTCAGACAGGTCTGATGGAAAGTGTTATCAGCACAACAGAAAACATCTTTTATGACAGACTTGTTGAAGGCGTAACTTCCGCTTTGGCTCTTTCAACATTCTATACCTGGCCTAACTACTGGGCTTGTGTAACGCCCGAGGACTATGAGTCAGCAAAATTCTATGTATTCGGTGAAGAAGGCAGCGAAAAGAGAGCAAAATACGCAGGTCTCATCGAAAAACTCGATCGCTACGACAGAGAAGTTCGTCAAAAAGTTCCTGAGCTTCTGCAGAAAGTAAAAGCTGACGGCGCAAATCTTGGCATAATTTCTAAATACGGATTCCAGATGATACCGATTACATCTACCTCTGATGCGATATCAGACCAGTTCGCCTCCGTTACACGTTCATCATTCGGAGCAACAGCATCAGACGTATACAGCACACTTTCTGATGAATATATTGCTCAGAGAACCGCCGAGGGCAAAGGCAAGTATATCTCTCCGGATAAACAGATTGATGCATCAACCTGTCTTTACCCGGAGAACACGTGGTTTATAAAAGGCTCGTCTCACTCTGATTGGACATGTTACGAGGTTAAAATAATGTTTGAGGTTGCCTCAGCAAACCGTCAGCTCACCATTAATGATTATTCGTATTCACAATTTATGGTTTATGATGATGCTACTGATACGCTTTCACCTATGACAACGGAAAACTGCAACACAGAGCATTGGGATGCTGCACTCGACATATATAAACCTGCTTCATTCTTTGATAAGATTAAGGTTGCATTCAATGCATTTTTCGTTTGGTTTAAACTATTTATTAATTTCATCATCAAAAGCATAAACAACGCATAAGAAAATAACTTATATTTTTTAGGAACACAATTTTTATGATTGTGTTCCTTTTTATTATTGATGAAGCTGAGCAATTGATATTCTGTTCTCAAATACATAATATAAAAAGTGCAATGAAATTTAATCCATTGCACTTAAACAATAATTATTATACTTTACCAGACAACATTAACCTTTAAACCATCAACTTCATAGCTCACATCATGGCGATAGTGTTTATCCATTGATTCACAGAAAGCATTGAGCATTTCTTCGTCAGGCATAACAATTGAGAATTTCATTGTCAATTTATTGGGCGAATAACGTCTTCTGCCCATCTGGAAACCGTTAATCCACCAATGCATCTGAGGATCCTGATTTATAAGCAATTCGTCTCCATTGTAGACCTGAAGAGACATTTCCATCAGCTGATCATTCGTTGCACAGTTATAGAATGTGCCAAATGATCCGGGCTCTCTGTTATATACGCCTACTTCTGCACCGTTAGTTATAAGATAGTTGCCTTTCCAGATCTGAATCATCCACTCAAGTCCGTCATACTCAAAAGTGAATCTGCGAGTTACATAATGCCAAAGAAGCGGGAAAGCATTAGCAGCGATATCATAGAATACGCAGAATCCGAACTCTCTCATCCAACTGTCAAGTGTTGCATAAACAAGAGATTCTTTGAGGTTATAGTTGAAGCCTGTTCCTGCAAGACCGCTGCCATCCTTGTTGGTGCATTCGCCTGTTACAACGTTAATATAAATATCGGTATCAAGCGAATCTGTTGTTCCGTCTTTGAAATGGATCATTGCTTCAACTTCATAAACGTCCGGATCATCGGTAGGAACACTGTATATAGTACACTTTTCAATTATCGCAAGATAAGCACCAAGGAAATAATAAACATAATACATTGTGTCGTCATTATTTGCTTTAGCCTCATCGCGCTTATCATACATTTCTTCTCGAATTGTATCAGTATCGATATTGAAAACCTTTGCAGCTATCTGAGCAGGCTGAGTAAAATCAGGTATACTGGTAAGAAGAGCAACAATATCAAGACCGCAATGATTGAAAACGGTATTGCAAGCGTCGCCTACCAATTCATCAAACTCTACTTCAAAATTATCCTGAGGGAAGAAAATCTGACCAGTAAGAATTCTGAAGATTGTAGAAAAGAATGATGCAATTTTTAAGAACTGCTCTGTCGTGATTATGGGAATACCGCTATCACGAAGTTGAGATTTATATTCGCTGATAGTCATAACCTCAGGTCTGTCATTAGCAATATCAGGCTCATCTTTTCCGTTTGCAAAAGTCGGCAAGACAGCTGTTACAACAATAATAACAGATAGAATGAGTGAAAAAATTCTTTTGAAAGTCACGATGTAAACCTCCAATTATTTATAATTTTCACTTTAATAGTAAAATTATGTAATGTAAACATGTTTCTGGATTATATCATAATTACCTGAAAAAGTCTACTTAAGTTTAACATTATATCAACATTTATCTTTTTGTTACCATATTTATTTACAAAACGGAATGTATGCATCGAGTTTCACAAGATTTTCCTGCAATTTTTTAACAGATATTTTTCTGACATCTTCAGTTTCGCTCGCAAGTGCGGCAGCAGCACCTGCCGCCTGTCCAGTAACAAAACAGCACGGCATAACTCTTACAGATGCCTGCATCTGTCTGTCAGTGCCGATACATCTGCCTGCAACGAGCACATTTTCGAGCGAAACAGGTATAAGACTGCGATAAGGTATGCCATAGGATTCGCCCTTTTTATAGCGTAGCTTTTCCTGATACTCTTCTCTGAAACGCTCGTATTCTTCTTTATCAGTGTTCATAACGTGTATATCCACAGGATAACAGCAACGGCCAATTTCATCTTCAAATACAGCTCGTGATAAAAAATCATTAACATTAAGCATATAGTCGCAAATTATCCTTCTTGATTCGCGTACACCGAGCACAGATGCGGTTGAGCAAAGCTTCATATTCTCATAACCCGTAAAATATGTTTTGAAATACTGTTCAAATTCAAGCATCGATTTTCTGCCATCAACCATAGCGCGTGAAAGCGATTTTTCATCAATTGGGTTTATGCCGAACGTATGACCGATATTGCCCCCGCTTATACCGTCTTTCCGATGAAAGAAACCCGGTATATGTCTGTCCTCGTTTGACAAAACTCCGTCACGGTATGCCTGTTCAACATGTTTGTTCCAAGGCTCGTTACATTTTTCTTTTTCAATATCCGTCCAAATACTGCATAACGTCTGCGGCATTACAGCTCCATTTTCATCGCCTATTTCATAATCAGCACCGCTGAAAGCGCATAAATCACCGTCACCCGTACAGTCGATATAAATTTTAGCTTTAACCGCAAACAAGCCGCTTTTTGAACCGAGAATCACACTTTCAACTCTGCCGTTATCAACAACAACGTCGTAAACGGATGTAAAAAATGAAAAATCAACGCCTGACTCAGTAATTATTTTATCATACTCTCTTTTGAGCTCCTCAATATCAAGCGTTGTCCAATTCCTCAAGGGAGTGCTTCGGGCAAGTCTTTGGCGAATTTCATACCCGATTCCGCTTGCAAGGATATTCTCACCGTCATCAAAAGGAGCAAACGCAGGCACGAGCCCGGATGTACCCATACCGCCGAAACAGCCTGTCGCCTCAGCAAGAAAAACCTTTTTTCCGCACCTTGCAGCTGCAACAGCCGCAGCAACGCCCGACGGACCTCCGCCGGCAACAAAAACGTCGGTTTCATATTTACAACTTAAAGATTTGGTGTAAATCATTTTAAGACCTCCGCAAATCAGATAAATATATTATACATTTTTTACTCATAAAAACAATAGTCACATCGCTTTGACTTATATTTTAAAATCTGCTTTACAGCAAAAAGCACAACGGAACTTCATCCGTTGCACTTTATAAATTATATACCGGCAATACTTGTTTTTACAATACCGAGATAAAATCCTCAATAGCTTTTTGCAATTCTTCTTTAATAACCTGATGCCCTGCAGAAGTCGGATGAATACCGTCAACGCTCCAGTATCTTGTATCACCGTCACAAGATAATTCATCAAATTTATCCTGAAGCAAAACAAATTTTAAAGCGTATTTTTGCGAAACCTGCTTAGCAACATCTGCAAGCTTTCTTACTTCACAATTAAACTCATCCCATAACTTTTCCGTTGCAGAGCCTTTTAAAACAAACGGCTCTAAAATTATAATGTTTATTTCGGGTAAACTATCCTTTATTTCTTCAATAAGCAACTCATATATCATCCTGAATTTTTTAGGTGTAACACCGCAATTCATGGTAAGCTCGTGAGAAACGTCATTAACGCCTATCAGAATCGACATATAATCAGGCTTCAGGTTTATTATATCTTCTTTGATTCGAGCATAGACGTCAGTTATTCTGTCACCGCTCTTGCCGCGATTGATGAATTTGATTTTACTCTTATTGTTTTTTTCGATATCAGAGGCAAGAAGGAATGCATATCCGCAACCTAAGCCGAAATTATCCTGATTTTCGTCATCCCTGCCTGCATCGGTTATTGAATCACCCTGAAATAAAAATGTTTTCATATCGGAAAACTCCTTGTAAATTAAATGTAAAAACTTAGATTTTATTTCTTTTTATTCCTGCGATAGATAATAAATATAAGTAAAAAGATTACAAACACCAAACCAATCAAGCCGCAAATATGTAGCCAATTTATATTGGAACTGACCAAAACAGCCGTCGGTCCGTCTGATCCACCGATAATTCCGACAGAAGTAGCCTTGTTGCTGCAACCATCCATACAACAAGCAAAAACAAATGATAGAATCAAAACAATTACCTTTTTAATAATATCACTTCCCTTTGTAAGAAACTCTGTTAATTGATTATACTATATTTTTATTGAAAAATCCACTAATAAAACATAAGCTGATAATTATTATCTAATTAGCACGCCCTTTCGAATCCCTTGCTTTTTCACATAGAAAAAAGCAGTCACACCGTTTGGTGTAACTGCTTTTTTATGGCGGAGAGCAAGGGATTCGAACCCTCGAAACGCTTTTGACGTTTACACGATTTCCAATCGTGCTCCTTCGGCCAGCTCGGACAACTCTCCATAAGTCAACGCTCAATATTTTACATTATATCAAATAAAAAATCAAGTCTTTTTTGAAAAATAATCAAATAATTTTCGGAGCAGCTGAATCAGATTCAACTGCTCCGTCAGTTTATCAGATATCGCAGTTATTAACCGTTCTCGGGAAAGGAAGAACGTCGCGGATATTTGACATACCTGTGAGATACATTACGCAGCGCTCAAAACCGAGACCGAAGCCTGCGTGACGTGCTGTGCCGTACTTACGAAGATCAAGATAGAAATCATAATCATCAGGATTGAGACCAAGCTCATTCATACGGGTAACAAGCTTATCGAAATCATCCTCTCTCTGGCTGCCGCCGATAATCTCACCGATACCGGGAACAAGACAATCCATAGCAGCGACAGTTTTGCCGTCTTCATTAAGCTTCATATAGAAAGCCTTGATTTCCTTCGGATAGTCGGTAACGAATACAGGACGCTTGAATACTGTTTCCGTAAGATAACGCTCATGCTCAGTCTGAAGGTCACTGCCCCAATGAACAGGATAATCAAACTTGTCGTTATTCTTCTCAAGAATTTCGATAGCTTCTGTATATGTCACTCTGCCGAAATCGGAATTGACTACGTTATTAAGTCTTTCAAGAAGACCCTTATCAATAAAGCTGTCGAAGAATTTCATTTCTTCGGGAGCGTGCTCGAGAACATAGTTGATAACGTACTTGAGCATATCCTCTGCAAGCTGCATATCGTCACTAAGATCAGCAAAAGCAATTTCAGGTTCGATCATCCAGAACTCGGCAGCATGGCGTGTTGTGTTGGAATTTTCAGCACGGAAAGTAGGTCCGAACGTGTAGATATTGCGGAATGCCATAGCATAAGTTTCGCCGTTGAGCTGACCGCTGACGGTAAGGTTTGTAGGCTTGCCGAAGAAATCCTCGCTGTAATCAACCTTGCCGTCTTCCGTCATAGGAAGATTATCGGGATCAAGAGTGGAAACACGGAACATCTCGCCTGCACCTTCACAGTCGCTGCCTGTGATGATGGGAGTGTGAACATATACGAAGTTACGCTCCATAAAGAAGCTGTGAATTGCAAAAGCAATAAGTGAACGGACACGGAAAACAGCCTGAAATGTGTTTGTACGTGCTCTGAGGTGAGAGATTGTACGCAGATATTCAAGACTGTGACGCTTCTTCTGAAGCGGATAATCTGGTGTTGAAGGACCTTCGACATTAACCTCAACAGCCTGAATTTCAAAAGCCTGTTTTGCTTCAGGTGTAGCGACAAGCTTTCCCTTTACGATAAGTGCAGAACCGACGTTGAGCTTTGAAACCTCTTCAAAGTTTGACATTGTGTCGTGGAAAACAACCTGAAGCGGCTCAAAAAATGTGCCGTCGTTGAGCACGATAAAGCCAAAAGCCTTTGATGCACGCACACTGCGCACCCAACCGCAGACCTCTACGTCTTTATCAATATACTGTTCTGTGTTCTTGAACAGTTCACGGATTGTAATGATATTCATTGAATTTGCGACCTTTCAATTATTTTTTTGACCTCATTTTGCAGTCTTTATTGTATGATGCCTCAACAGCGCAATTTATTGCATTTTCAAAGCCATTCTGCTGTAAGGCGGTAACACCTTCAATTGTTGTGCCGCCCGGTGAACAAACTCTGTCAATAAGCTCATACGGATGAGCCTCAGCACTGAGTATCATTTCTGCACTGCCCTTAACAGCCTGCGCCGCAACCTCAAGTGCTACAGCCTTGTTCATACCAAGCTTTACAGCGGCACGTGCAAGCTGATCAATATACATATAGTTAAAAGCGGGAGAACAACCGCCGATAACACCGAAAACAGCAAACTGACTTTCATCAATTTCAAAGGTGCCGCCAAATGAATTGCAAAAATCAATTAACGTTTGCTTTTCTTCGGCAGGAACATTATCTTCAACACTGACAGCTGTAGCTGAACCGCGTACCTTTGCATTGATATTGGGCATAATTCGTGCAAGCTTTGCATCGTAGCCTAGTAAAGATCTGATGAAAGCAAGCTCAGTACCTGCAGCAACAGAAACAATAAAAGGATCTTTCGCCTTGAATACCTCGGCATTTTCTTTGAGCAGTGACGGAAAATCCTTAGGCTTAACAGCGAGGATAACAATATCACTCACGTTGATAAGCTGTGTTACATCCGATACTGCAGTTACACCGTAAGCAGAAATTCTGTCAAGACTCGGTTGATACACGTCATAGGCAAAGAACTCATTCTGACTAAAAAAATCAGACTGCGAGGAACCGCCGACAAGCGCAGTAGCAAGGTTACCCGCACCTATAAAACCGATTTTCATTATTTAACCTTCTTATAAATTTATTCTACGTCAGAAGTACAGTTGGGACACTTTGTAGCTTCGATGTCGATTTCGCTCTTACAGAAGGGACACTTCTTTGTTGTGGGTACAGCCTCGACAACTTCTTCTTTTTTGGCAGTCTTATCACGAAGCTTGTTGATAGTTCTGACAAGAACAAAAATAACAAAAGCCATAATAAGGAAGTTGAAAACCGCATTGATAAAGTTGCCGTATGCAAACACAGCAGCTCCTGCCTCCTGAGCGGCAACAAGTGTCTCATATTCATTACCGTCAAGCGAAATGAACATATTTGAAAAATCAACGCCTTTTGTTGCAAGACTGATAACGGGCATAACAAGGTCATCTACAAGTGACTTTATGATTGCCTGAAAAGCAGCACCAATAATAACACCGACAGCAAGATCAATTACGTTGCCGCGCATAATAAACGTCTTGAACTCTGAAAGGAAGTTTGATTTTTTGCTCATAATAACACATCCTAGTTTATATTTTTAGGTATTATATCATACAAAAAAATACATTTCAAGTTGTAATTGACTATTAAATAAAAATATGATAAAAATAAAATAGGAAATTTTGGAGGTAATCAAAATGCTACTCACAATCGACATCGGAAACACAAACATAACGCTCGGACTATACAACGGTGATGAGCTCTGTTTTGTAAGCAGACTTGCCACTCAGCGTGTACGTACAAGAGATGAGTACGCTTTTGAGCTTCTCAATATGTTTAACCTGAACGCACTTGACCCTAAAAAATGCCGCGATGCGATAATAAGCTCTGTTGTACCTGAAATAACGCGGGATATCGGAAGCGCTGTCAAACTTACAACAGGTTGTACACCTCAATACATCGACCAAAACATCCGCACAGACCTAAAGATAGCAACTGATATTCCCGGACAGCTCGGTGCTGATATGATTGTCGGCTCAGTTGCCGCAATCGAAAAATATCCCCTGCCCTGCCTTATTATCGACCTTGGCACTGCAACCAAAATGTTTGTTATTGATGAAAGCGGAACTTTTCTCGGATGTACCATTTCAGCCGGTATCGGCATTTCGTTAAACGCACTGTCGAGCGGAGCATCACAGCTTCCTGCAATAAGCATTAAAGCTCCGTCTAAAACAATCGGCACAGAAACCATAGGTTGTATGCAGTCAGGTGCGGTATACGGCACAGCTTGCATGATTGACGGAATGACCGAGAGATTTGAAAAAGAACTCGGATATTCATTCAAATCTATTGTAGCAACAGGAGGTTACGCAAAACCGATTATTAAACACTGCAGCAGAGATATTATTTTTGATGATAATATGCTTCTTGAGGGTCTCAAAATAATATACGGTAAAAACAACTAAGGGAGCTTAATTATGCTATTTAATATGAAAGATTTGCTTGACAAAGCGTATGAAGGCAAATGGGCTGTCGGCAGCTTCAGTGTTGCAAATCTGGAGATGGTGCTCGGCATCATAAAAGCTGCCGAAGAAACAAACAGCCCGATAATACTGCAGATAGCCGAAGTAAGGCTCAAGCAGTCACCTCTTGAAATATTCGGACCGCTGATGGTCGCAGCAGCAAAAAACGCAAAAGTCCCGGTTGCCGTACATTTTGATCACGGCATAACTCTTGAAAAAATCAAGCTCGCGCTTGATATCGGTTTTACAAGTGTTATGTTTGACGGCTCACATCTTCCGCTTGATGAAAATATCAGTATGACCAATAAAACAACTGAACTCGCAAGGCAATACGGCGCAGCTGTTGAAGCGGAAATAGGATGTGTCGGCGGCAGCGAGGATGGAAGCGAAGATATTGCAATCAACTGCACATCTCCTGCAGATGCCGTAAGATTCTGCAAAGAAACCGATATAGATGCACTTGCAATCGCAATCGGTAACGCACACGGAAATTATAAAGAAACACCTCACCTGCGATTTGATATATTAAATGAAGTTAAAAATGCAGTTAGTCTGCCACTTGTACTTCACGGCGGCACAGGTATTCTGCCCGAAGAATTTGTAAAATGCCGTGAAAACGGAATCAAGAAAATCAACATAGCAACCGCAACGTTTGACAGCGTTGAAACAAGCGTACGCAACGCATATAACAATTCACAGATCAAAGGATACTACGATTTACACAGCGCAGAAATTGAAGGCGCATACAACAACGCCATAAAACACATTGAAATTTTTGACTGCTCAGACAAAGCAGAGCTTTTCAAATAATGGAGGTTAAAAAAATGAGCTATTTCAACTTTGACAACACCAGACCTTTTGACGTAATTCCTCTTGGCAGAGTTGCCATTGATTTCAATCCCACAGATATGAACAAACCGCTTTCCGAAAGCAGCAACTTCAACAAGTATGTAGGCGGTTCTCCTGCTAACATCGCAGTAGGTCTTGCACGTCTCGGCGCAAAGTGCGGCTTCTTTGCACGCGTTTCAGACGATCAGTTCGGTGATTACGTAACTAACTATTTCAAGAACGACGGAATCGACGTTTCTCACATTGTCCGTTGCAAGAACGGCGAGAATCTCGGCCTTACATTCACTGAAATCAAAAGTCCGACAGAATCGAGCATCCTTATGTACAGAGACGGTGTCGCTGACCTTATGCTCGATGTTGAGGATATTGACGAAGATTACATAAAGCAGGCTAAAATGCTTGTAATTTCAGGCACATCTCTTTGCACATCTCCCAGCCGTGAAGCTGCTCTCAAAGCTATGTTCCTTGCAAAGAAAAACGGAACAATCGTCGTATTCGATATCGACTACCGCAGCTATACCTGGAAGAACAAAGACGAAATTTCAATATATTACAACCTTATTGCTCAGAATGCAGATATGATTCTCGGCTCAAGAGAAGAGTTCGATCTCACTGAGTCAATTATGGGCGGTGGCAATGATGACCTTGCTTCAGCAAAGCTCTGGCACGGTTTCGGCGCAAAGCTCATCATTATCAAGCACGGCAAAGAAGGCTCATACGCATATGCTGCAGACGGCACAAATTACAAAGTCAACATCTTCCCCGTAAAGATGCTCAAGGGCTTTGGCGGCGGTGACGGATATGCTTCAGCATTCCTTTATTCATTGCTCAACGGTAAGTCACTTAAAGATGCACTCGAGTTCGCAACCGCATCTGCCTCAATGCTTGTTTCAGCACACAGCTGCTCTGAGGCTATGCCCAGCGTAGAAAAAATCGAGGCATTTATCGCAGAGCAGAAAGCAAACGGCTGCGGTGAAATCGTAACAGAAATCTGAACGGGGTGAAATAAATATGCTCAGAATTGCAATGCTTTCAAAATGGCACGTACACGCTGCAGGATACGCACGAGATGCTATCGCCTCAGGTAAAGCTGTAATCGCGGCAATCTGGGACGAAGACGCACTAAGAGGAAAAGATTGGGCAGATGAATTAAACGTTGATTTTGAGCCTGATCTTGACGTTTTACTCGCACGCGATGATGTAGATGCGGTTATCTGTTGCACACCCACAACTATGCACGATGAAGTGCTTGTAAAAGCAGCCGAAGCAGGCAAGCATATTTTTACTGAAAAAGCGCTTTCAACTACAACTGAAGGCTGCAAAAAAATATCTGATGCTATAATAAGAAACGATGTTACTTTCACAATTTCTTATCCCCAGCTGTACAACAAGCCTACAAAATTTATAAAGCAATATATCGAATCAGGCAAGCTCGGCAAGGTTACAACCGTCAGAATACGCAACGCACACAGCGGCGTCAGCAATGGTTGGCTGCCCGAATACTGGTTTGAAGAAAAAGATGCAGGTGGCGGCGCTATGATGGACCTTGGTTGCCATCCGATGTATCAGCTTGCTTATCTTTGCGGCAAACCCAAACGCATTTCAGCTTTGTTCAACTCCCCTCTCGGATCAAAAGTTGATGAAAATGCAGTATCAATTATTGAGTTTGAAAACGGAATTATCGGTATTTCCGAAACAGGTTTTGATTCATACAGTTCACCGCACAGACTTGAAGTTTACGGTACGGACGGCACAATCATAGAAGAAGATTGGAAATTAAAAATTAAAACCAAAGACACTGCAGAAATCAGTGATTCGTTTATCGAACCTAAATCTGATGAAGCTGACGCAAGCCCTCTCAACAAGTTTATCGATGCCTGTATAAACAAAACCGGCACACCCGACGGACTTGACCTTGAAGCGGCAACTGCATTGACTCAGCTGCTCGAAAATGCATATATTTCTGATAAAACCAATACAACTGTAAATCTCTGATACAAAGAATAAGGACATCAACAATTAATGCTGATGTCCTTATTTTATTACATTATTATAATGAAGCGAGAATTATCTCACCGTTATCAACACTGAGCGCAACTGAGCTGAGCGGAGTTGACGCATTTTCAACAATAAGGTTAGCAATCTTATCTTCAACGTTTCTGCGTATTGCGTTTCTCAGATCACGCGCACCTCTGGTACCGTTGTCGCACTTTGCAGCGAGCACAGACGGCACGTCTTCGCTCCAAGTAAACTTAATACCCTTATTCTCAAGTGGTTCGACAAGCTCATTGAGCATAAGAACCGCTATTTCTTTATAATTGTCTGATGTGAGATCATTGAAAACAGCAATCTCATCAACTCTGCCAATAAACTCGGGACGAAGGAACTCTCTGAGAGCTTTCATTGCTCTGTCGTTTGTTGCTTCCGCTTTGCTCTTTGCAAAACCGAGAGAACCGTCTTTGCGGTCACTGCCTGCATTTGATGTCATTATAATAACTGTGTTCTCAAAGCTTACAGTTCTACCTTGTGCATCATTGATTTTTCCTTCGTCAAGAATCTGAAGAAGGATATTCATAACGTCGGGATGAGCTTTTTCAATCTCATCAAAGAGGATAACAGAATAAGGTTTTCTTCTTACCTTTTCGGTGAGCTGACCCGCCTCATCATAGCCGACATAACCGGGAGGAGAACCGATAATTCTTGATACACTGTGTTTTTCCATAAACTCTGACATATCGAGACGAATAAGAGTTTCAGGTGTATCAAAAAGTTCCTGCGATAAAAGCTTCACAAGCTCTGTTTTACCGACACCTGTCGGACCGACAAAGATAAAAGATGAAGGTCTGCGTCTGGGGCTTATCTGTACTCTGCCGCGTTTGATTGCTGATGCGACAAGCTTAATAGCCTCATCCTGACCGATAAGCTTTGATTTGAGCTTATCTTCAAGATCAGCGAGTCTGCGAAGATCACTTTCAATAACCTTCTGTGCAGGAATGCCTGTCCAGAGCTGAATTACCTTTGCAATATCATCCTCGGTAACATTATTATCCTTAGCAAGTTCGGAAAGATTATTAATCTCGTTCTCACAAGCCATTATTTCTGCTTTTATCTTAGATACAGCTTCATAATCAATTTCTTTTTCTTCAGAAAGGCGCTGATGCTCAACTTTTAATCCTGCGAGGCGCTTTTCCGCCATTTCGTGCATACTGATATATTTATTACGAAGATTTGCACATGTACAAGCCTCATCAAGAAGGTCAATTGCCTTATCAGGCAAAAATCTGTCATTGATATAACGCTCGGAGAGAACAACGGCACTGTATACCAGCGAATCGTTGATTCTTACTCTGTGATAATTTTCATAATAATCCTTGATACCGATAAGCACCTTATAAGTGTCTTCAATTGAAGGCTCTTCAACCTTAACAGGCTGAAGTCTGCGCTCAAGAGCTGCATCTTTTTCGATATATTTTCTGTACTCGGTAAAGGTTGTAGCACCGATTATCTGAATTTCACCGCGTGAAAGAGCAGGCTTGAGGATATTGGCAGCATTCATTGAGCCTTCCGCATCACCTGTGCCGACAAGGTTATGAACCTCATCAATAAACAGAATAATATTGCCCTCTGACTTCACTTCGTCAACAAGACCTTTTATTCTGCTTTCAAACTGTCCTCTGAACTGTGTACCTGCAACAAGTGCGGTAAGGTCAAGAAGATGAATCTCCTTATCCGCAAGCTTTGCAGGAACATCTCCGCTTGCAATACGAAGAGCAAGACCTTCAGCAATTGCTGTTTTACCTACACCCGGTTCACCGATAAGACAGGGATTGTTTTTTGAACGTCTGCAAAGAATCTGTACTGAGCGATAAATCTCGTTATCTCTGCCGATAATTCTGTCAATCTTACCGTCTTTTGCTTTTGCGGTGAGGTTAGTACAGTAAAGAGAAAGATATTTTCTCTTATTTTCATCGGGTTTCTTCTTTTTCTTGCCGAATATGCCTCTTTTTTCCTGCTTATTTTCCGGTATTTCAGAATCCTCAACGTCTTCAACATCAGGAGCTGAATTGCCTATATTTCCCAGGAAATTCTGCATAAACGGGAATGTAGGTGCACCACCGTTTTCAAAAGAGCCTTCGTCAATACCTTCCATTGCAGCATCCATCTGCTCTGTGACAGCATCGACATCATCTTCGGTGATACCCATACTCTCCATCATTTGTTTGATAGGTCCGACGTTCATTTCCATAGCGCACTTAAGGCAAAGACCCTCAGGGGTCGTCTGACCGTTTTCAACACGCTGAATGAAAATCACGGCAGGACGCTGATTGCATTTACTGCACATCATTCTTTTCATTTTCTAAATTACTCCTAAAAATGCCTTTTTATTTCTTTGAAAACTTTTCCTTGCACTGTCTTACAACGTCAGGGATATATGAAACGAATGCAACAAGGGTAAGAATTGCTGAAATTACAACAAGAACAATACAAGCGACAGAGGGAAGTGTAAAGAAGTTTGAGAAAACACCGACTTCAGGTCCGAACAGGAAAAGAACAACCATAACACCGTAGAATACAAAAGTTGCTACCTTACCGTAAATTTCAGCAGCAGAAGGAATCATACCCAGTGAAAGCATAATAACTGCGCCAACAACGAAAATTGCTTCTTTAACAAGGAAAATAAGGAAAATCCAGCTGAAGGTTTTCATTGTTGCATCATTGCACTCGTTAAACTCAATAAAAAGAAGAATTGCAAGTGTAATCTGTGTAAGCTTATCTGCAAGCGGATCAAGCAGTTTGCCAAGTTCACTGACCTGGTTGAATTTTCGGGCAATTTTACCGTCAACAAAGTCTGTAAGGCCTGAAAGAACCACAACAACAAGAGCCCATATCAACTGATCATTGTAAAAGAGAACAGCAAATACAGGAATGAGAAGAATTCTGACAAATGAGATGTAATTGGGGATAGTTTTCCAGTTGGAGAGATAGCGATTAATTAAATCTTTATCCATAATAGTATACTCCTTTTCAGTTTTTTATGTACTTTTATATCATTTACCGTAAGAACGCGGCAAAATCAACACCACTTATAATACCACAAATATTTGAATTTTCAATAGCCTGTGCAAGCACATCTGTATTTTTGATAATTTGTGAAAACAGATTCAGCAGCATACTTATTGAAAAAACCAAAACAATACCTTTTACAGCACCTAAAATTGCACCAAGCATTTTGTTGACGCCTCTGAGAATCGGCAGCTTAACAATACCTGACAATAGATTTGTAATCATACCCGTCAAAAATCTTACAAATATAAAAATAAGGATATACGCCAGAATTCTTAAAAGAACAAGAGCGGCAGGTCTGATAATCTGCTGAGATATATTCTGCGCGGTATCATGCGTCGACAAATCAAGCGATCCTATAGATTTTGTTACATCGTTTATATCAATACCCATCTCTGCGATGCTGTCTGCAAGGAATTGCGGAATTGCTTGAGTGATCGCTTCGACAGTTATTACTGCATCAATGCTCTCCATACCGTTCAGCATAGACTCTTCAACTTTTTCAGTAACAATACTGTCCAATACTGAGTCGTAACTCCACTGAGCAACAGTTTCATTAAACGCAGCAGCAGCCGCAAGCGCAACAACCACGCACACAAGTGACAGTATACATTTTAAAAATCCTTTGCGCATTGAACTGATTACTGCTGAAATTAAAATTAATATCAGCGCAATATCAACGCCGAATTTAATTACGAAATCCATAAATCTCCTCCTTTTAAAGTTTTGTTCTGATATTAAGCTGAACTATTGTGCCATAGCACAGGGCATAACAGTAATCTTCACTGACCGTAATATCCTGAGCAGCAACACTAAGCTTTGTCTGACCGATAAGCTTGCCTCTTCTGTTATAAGTACGCACATAATTATCAGAATCGACAATGCATATTGTTTTGCCATCATAATCAATGTTTTCAATCTTACAGTTAATATCAATACTGAAGCGCTCTTTACCTTTACTGTTAAGAAGAGCAACAGCCCCGGAATCGATACTTCCGTACTTTGAAAGAACAACAGCAAAATTACCGCCCGGGTCACTTACAAACCTGGAAACTGTATTGAATCCAAAATTATTTTTTTCTTGCTCACCCTTGCTGTTAACAATTGTGTATGTGTTTTCACTAACTACAACTATAGAATTTCTACCGCTGTAAAAAACAGAATTAAGTGACTCGCCGGTAAAGTCAACGGAAGATATCATTTCGCCTTTTTTGACGTCAATAACGTATAATTTTGAATACAAACTTGCATTATCAGCACCCAAGCCGATAAGCGCAAGTTTTTTACCATCAGGCGAAAACGACATACCGATGATATATTCATCAGAACATTTAAAATCAAAAATCTTTGTGTACGAAGAATCAAATACACTTACGATGCTAGATGCACCTTCAGCTTTTACGGAAAATGCATAATTTCCGTTTTTACCTATTGCGCACGCGTAGGTTTCTGATGAAAGATCTGATTCATGTAAAAGTTCTGTTCGATTAATAATCATATACCTTCCGGTAACTCTGTCGCAAACAAGCATTCTTCCGTTAGAAACAGATGACATAGGTTTTGAATATGAATGTGGAAACGATGATGTTTTTTTTGCAGTTTTGTTCAGTACTGATACTTCGTCACTGCGCACGACAACAAGAGTATCACCAATCATTGACATATTTTTCACAGAACCGGATCCGATTTCAAGGGGATATCCTGCACCAGGCTCGATATTTGTCAGACCATCACTTATGTAATCGAGCATATTTGAAAAAGTAACATTGCCAAAAGCACTTGCGGCGATAAAAAGAAGAGAAAAAACAACCACAATAATTAGAATTATCATTGCAACCGTTTTTATTTTTCCAAACGTTTGCTTTTGTCTTTCTTTTTTTTCTCTTTCAAGCTTTTGCTTTTCTTCACGCTGTTTTGCACGAAGCGCTGCGCGCTCTTTCATACGCTGTTCATCTTCTTGAGTAAAACTGCGTTTGTTTTGATTATTATCCACTCATCTCACATCCTTCATAAAAAACTCTGTTCAGGTACAACCCCTGAGGAGGAGCGGTTATTCCCGCTCTGTTACGGTCAAGCGACTCAATAATCTGAGGCAGGCTCTCTGCATTTATTCTTCCTAAAGTGATATCAGTAAGTGTGCCGACCATTATACGCACCATATTGTAAAGAAAACCGTCAGCAGTAACAGACATCTTGATTATATCATTTTCGCGTTGAACACTAAAGTCACTGACAGTGCGTACCGTAGACTGAACACTGCTTCCGGCAGAACAAAAAGCTTTAAAATCGTGTGTTCCGCAAAAAGCCTTAGCGCAATTATCAAGCAGTTTTGCATCAATAGGCTTATTAAACTGCCAACATCTGCCGTGCATAAACGGATCAGGAATTGGTGAATTTCTTATCAGATACACGTACTCTTTACCCTTACAGTCATATCTTGCATGAAAATCATAATCTACCTCGACGCAAGAAACAACGCTGATATCATCCGGTAAATATGCATTAAGCCCTCTAACCACAACATCACACGAAAGAGAGGACTCGGTCCTGATGTTGCAGCAATACATATTTGCATGCACTCCGGCATCTGTTCTGCTGCAACCAACAATGTTTTCACGCACACAAAACAGCTTTTCGATGCTGTCCTGAAGTGTCTGCTGCACTGAAGGCGCATTATGCTGAACCTGCCAGCCGCTGTAGGCAGTACCGAGATATTTAATTGTAAGAAGTAAATTTCTCAAACAAACCCCGCCAAACTAAATCAGATGTGCAAAATAATGATTTAATAAAATTACACCTGCAAGAATCACTGACATAGCAACTCCAAACAGCAAGTCCAACCACGAAAGCTTCATTTGCTTCATACGTGTGCGTCCGTTACCTCCGGTATAGCACCTGCACTCCATTGCAAAAGCAAGTTCATATGCTCTTCTGAAAGACGAAACAAAAAGCGGAACAAGAATCGGAACAAGAGCTTTTGCGCGTTCAATTATATTACCGCTTTCAAGATCGGCACCTCTCGCCTTCTGTGCATTCATAATCTTTTCGATTTCTTCCATAAGTGTCGGAATAAATCTGAGTGCAAGAGTCATCATCATCGCAAGTGTATGAACCTGAATTTTGAAGACTTTGAGCGGTGACAACAGCCTTTCGATAGCATCGGTAAGCATTGTTGGTGTTGTTGTAAACGTCATAAGCGAACTGCCGATGATAAGACAGGCAATTCTTACAGTCATAAAGATTGCGGTATACAAACCCTTGTCCGTAATCTTAAGAAAAGTGTTCGGGAACAGCAGATTACCGTCCGCAACATAAAAAAGATTGAGTACAGCAGTAATAAGCACAATAAAAAGGATTGCACGAAGGCTTCGGATAAGCATCCTGAACGGAACACCGGAAATAAGCATTCCGATCAGCAAAAATCCACCCATAAGACCGAGTGCCCAAAAGTTTTTACAGAAAAAGATCAGAAAAACAAACACAAGAGTCAACAAAATTTTCACACGCGGATCCATCTTGTGAAGCAGTGATTTTCCGGGATAATACTGACCTATCGCAATACCTTTCATCTGTGCTCACCTCCGTTCAGAAGTGAAATAAGACGTCTGCAACCTTCGTTGACAGTATAAACATCCGCACCAACATCAATGCCACGCTTACGAAGGCCAAGAAAAATTCTTGTAATCTGCGGTACGTCGAGATTCATTTTTTCAAGTTCATCAGCACGGGAAAAAACTTCGTCTACACTACCGTACATAGCAACCTGAGACTTATTCATTACAAGGATTTTTGTTGCAACACTTGCCACATCCTCCATACTGTGAGAAACAAGAAGCACCGTACTGCCGGTTTTATTTCTATAATCAACAATCATATCGAGAATTTCTCTTCTTCCCTTAGGGTCAAGACCCGCTGTGGGCTCATCGAGAATAAGTATTTTAGGATTCATCGCCATAACACCGGCTATGGCTGCCCTTCTCTTTTCTCCGCCCGACAAATCAAACGGTGATTTTTCGAGAAGTTCGCGCTTCAAGCCTACATAATCTGCCGCCTTTCGGACACTTCGGTCAATCTCATCTTTTGACATTCCCATATTTTTAGGACCGAATGAGATATCCTTATAGACCGTTTCTTCAAACAGCTGATATTCGGGATACTGAAAGCAAAGACCAACCTTAAACCTGACTGAACGGATTTTCTTTTTATTTGACCAGATATCCTCACCGTCAATAATTACTTTTCCGTCGGTCGGCTTAAGAAGGCCGTTAAGATGCTGCACAAGGGTGCTTTTGCCCGAACCGGTATGACCGATTATGCCAACCAGCTCACCGCTTTCAATTTCAAGATTTATATCCTTTATCGCACTGACACTCAGTGGTGTACCGGCACTGTAGGTGTGAGTGAGATTTTCAAGTGAAATAATCGGCATCAGTTACTCCTTAAAAGTGCACATATGGCATCTATACATTCATTTTCATCGAGCATATCGGACTTTATTTGAACACCTTGGTTATTAAGTGCAGCAGCAAGCTGAGTTGCCTGAGGAACATCCAGACCTACAGAAATCAGCTTTTCAGAATTTGAAAAAACCTCGCGCGGTGTGCCGTCCATTATAACCCTGCCGCTATCCATAACAACAACTCTGTCTGCCTGAACAGCTTCATCCATAAAATGTGTGACAAGAATTACGGTAATCCCCATCTCTTTATTGAGTTTTTTTATAGTTGACATAACCTCGCGTCGTCCGTTAGGGTCAAGCATTGCTGTAGGCTCATCAAGCACAATACAGCTCGTCTGCATTGCAATAACACCTGCAATCGCTACCCTCTGTTTTTGTCCGCCTGAAAGCTTATGCGGCTCACTTTTGCGAAACTCATACATATTGACTGCTTTGAGTGCATCGTCTACGCGCTGTCTGATTTCTGCAGGCGGCACACCGAGGTTTTCCGGACCGAAAGCGACATCATCCTCAACAATGGTTGCAACTATCTGATTGTCCGGATTCTGAAAAACCATACCAACCGTTCTGCGTATATCATCTGTCAGCTTTTCATCCGAAGTATCCATACCGTCAACGGTAACCTTGCCGCTTTCGGGAATATTTATAGCGTTTGTCAGCTTAGCAAGCGTCGATTTACCCGAGCCGTTATGACCTAAAACAGCAACAAAGCTGCCTTGTTCAAAACCGAGACTTACGCTATCAACTGCAAGCGGTAACATCTCGCCCTCAACATCCGCCTCATAACGGAAACTGACATTGTCAAATTCAATTATATTTCCCATAATTTCAACTTTCCTGTTTACTCCAAATTGCAGTTGCACCACACGGCAAAGCCATACCTGAAAGTGTTGCGGGCAGACCAAGCTCCTGACCGGAAACTGTTCCGCCGTGGCGCGGCACGATAACAGAACCAAGTATGTATTCCATTACCGACGGTGAAAGACCTGTGGTATAAGAATTGATAAGCACGGCAACCGCATCTTCTGAAAGAAGCTGTTCGCAAAGAGCCACAAAATCGTG
Source organism: Acutalibacteraceae bacterium (assembly GCA_045637465.1). GTDB lineage: Bacteria > Bacillota > Clostridia > Oscillospirales > Acutalibacteraceae > UBA8612. The sequence goes on from JAZTZM010000010.1 coordinate 125,016, forward strand.
AACCTCATCCTCAAGCTTCCAGACTTCTCCGCCCGGTCCTCTGCCGTATGAAGGCGGATCCATAATGATAATATCGTATTTATTTCCTCGGCGGATTTCACGCTGAACAAACTTGATACAGTCATCAACCAGCCAACGGACCTTACCGTCGAGCACACCGCTTGATGCAGCGTTTTCCTTTGCCCACTGCACCATACCCTTTGATGCATCAACATGAGTTACCTGCGCTCCGCTTTTCAGAGCTGCAACAGTTGCACCGCCTGTATACGCAAAAAGGTTGAGCACCTTAAGCGGTCTGTCCGCCTTTTCAATCATTGAGCGCACAAGGTCCCAGTTAGTAGCCTGTTCCGGAAAAAGACCAGTGTGCTTAAAGCCCATTGTTTTAATGTTGAAAGTGAGATCACCGTATGAAATTTCCCATCTGTCGGGAAGTTTGCCGAGTATTTCCCATCTGCCGCCACCCGTCTGCGAGCGGTTATATCTTGCATTTGCCTTACGCCACATAGGATGGCGTCTGCCTGTTTTCCATATTACCTGAGGATCCGGGCGGATAAGAATAATATCTCCCCAGCGCTCAAGGCGCTCTCCATCAGTACAATCAAGTAATTCATAATCTTTCCAATTGTTAGAAACTCTCATAATAAATCCTCTGAAACTGTTAAATTAAACGTTCCTTAACGACAATCGCCAACTCATCGGCAATCTGTTTTATCTTTTCTTCGTCCTTACCTTCGACCATAATTCTGATCAAAGGCTCTGTACCGGAAACTCTGACAAGCACTCTTCCAACACCCAAAAGTTCTTTTTCGGCATTTGCGATTGCTTTTTTGATTTCCGTATCGTTATTATAACGGGCTTTACCGATATTAGATACCCTAACATTCAGCATAGCCTGTGGGTACGATTCTATTTCGGCAGCTAATTCACTTAATTTTTTACCGCTCTCTTTAATTATCCTCAGCAGCTGAATAGCTGTAAGTTGACCATCGCCGGTTGTTGCATAGTCAAGGAATATAACGTGACCCGATTGCTCACCACCGAGAGAAAAACCGCCTTCAAGCATTCTTTCAAGCACATATCTGTCACCAACGTTTGTAACCTCAGTTTTTATCCCGTTTTCTTCACAAAAATCGTGAAAGCCAAGATTTGTCATAACAGTTACAACTGCAGTGTGATTTTTTAATCTGCCCTTCTCTTTGAGATATTTTGCACATATAGCCACAATTTTATCGCCATCTACTACGTTGCCGTTTTCATCAACAGCAAGAAGCCTGTCAGCATCACCGTCAAAAGCAAATCCGACAGCGCACTTGTTATCTGCAACAAATCTCTGAAGAGACTCCGTATGTGTTGAACCGCATTCTCGGTTGATATTGATACCGTTAGGCACTGCAGAAAGAATCTCAAAATCAGCACCGAGTTCGGTGAAAAGATCAGGTGCAGTAAATGAAGCAGAACCGTTGGCACAGTCAAGCGCGATTTTAATTCCCATAAAATCACAATCAACTGTTTCGAGCAGATGCTCGATATAATCAAATCTCGGCATATCCGACGAACGTATGCGACCTACATCACCGCCGATTTTAACTTCAGGAATAATTGTTCCGTCGAGAATAATTGCTTCAATCTGCTCTTCGAGCTCATCGGGCAATTTATATCCGTCAGACTTGAATATTTTTATTCCGTTATATTCACAAGGATTATGTGATGCAGATATCATTACGCCTGCATCATAGCCGTATTCTTTGACAAGAAACGCAACCGCCGGTGTAGGAAGAACGCCTAAAATCAACACATCAGCACCAACAGAGCAAAATCCTGCAGCAATAGCTGACTGCAGCATTTGTGAAGAAATTCTTGTGTCTGTACCTATAAGGACACGCGGTCTTTTGCGATTTGCACCCGAAAGAAGCATTGCAGTTGCACGACCTATTTGCATTGCAAGCTCACAAGTTAATTCACTGTTAGCAATTCCCCTTGCGCCATCTGTTCCGAATAATCTTCCCACAAACAATCAACCTTTCAAAAAAGTGTTTGCTGACCTTCTACAGGAATACCGAGATGTGCATAGCCGGCAGGAGTAACCATTCTGCCGCGAGGTGTTCGGCTGAGGAAGCCAATCTGCATTAGATAAGGCTCGTAAACATCCTCAATTGTTACCGCCTCTTCACCGATTGCAGCAGCTATAGTTTCAAGACCTACGGGACCGCCTTTATAAAACTTGATAATTGATGAAAGCAGAAGTCTGTCAATATTATCAAGACCGAGCTCATCAATTTCCATTCGGTTAAGTGCAAGCTGAGCACTTTCCAAGTCTATAGAGCCTTTTCCGACAACCTGAGCAAAATCACGCGCACGCTTGAGAAGTCGGTTAGCTATACGCGGAGTGCCTCTTGAACGCGAAGCAATTTCCAGGGCACCATCATCGTCAATCCCTATATTCAGTATGCCCGCTGAGCGTTTTACTATGCCGGCAAGCTCCTCAGGTGTGTACAGCTCAAGCCTGAAAATAACACCGAATCTGTCACGAAGAGGAGCGCTGAGCTGACCTGCACGTGTTGTTGCACCAATAAGAGTAAAGCGTTTGAGATCAAGTCTTATTGACCTGGCTGACGGACCTTTGCCAATGATAATATCAAGGGCATTATCCTCCATTGCAGGATACAACACCTCTTCAACCGCTCTTGAAAGACGGTGTATTTCATCAACAAAAAGAACGTCACCTTCGTTAAGATTTGTCAGAAGCGCCGCAAGGTCACCCGGTTTTTCAATCGCAGGACCAGATGTAACACGGAAATTGACACCCATCTCATTTGCGATAATACCTGCAAGAGTTGTTTTACCGAGACCGGGAGGTCCGTATAGCAAAACATGGTCAAGCGGCTCACATCTTGTTTTTGCCGCTTCAATATATATACGCAGATTCTCCTTGACCTTTTCCTGACCGATATAATCATCTATGTGTTGAGGTCTGAGGGAAAGTTCTATATCGTTATCTTCCGGGGTGTAACCGGAAGCCACTATGCGATTTTCAAAATCCATTTCATCCATCATTTTAAACACCTCAATTAAAGATTACCGGAAAGGCTGAGCAAAGCCTGCTTTATCATATCGTCGAGTGAAAGATTTTTATCAAGCTTACCAACAGCAAGGCTTGCCTCTGAACGTGAAAAGCCGAGCGACATAAGAGCATCAAGCGCATCGTTTTCTGCACCGCCGGATATATTCTGAGCAACATCCGAAAAACCGACAGAAGATACACCCGCAGAGAAGGGAGCAAGCTTATCTTTAAGCTCAACAATAATTCTCTGCGCAATTTTCGGACCAACGCCCTGTGCAGCCGTAATCGCCTTAACATCACCGCAGGCAACCGCCTGGGAAAGTTTATCCGGTGTAAGACGCGAAAGGATGGCGAGACCCGCTTTAGGACCAACACCTGAAACACCTATAAGAATCTTAAAGCAATCAAGCTCTGATGTGTCGGCAAAACCGAACAAATCGAGCGCATCCTCACGGACGCTGAGATATGTATAGAGCGTTACCGTTTCGCCGGTTGAACCGATTTTGCAAAGAGTGTTGAAACTTGTATAACAGCGAAACGCAACACCTGAACAGCTGAGCGCAACACTTGATTCATCTGTATGTACAACTTTACCGGTAAGTGAATAAAACATATTTATCCTCCGTTTACTTTGATTCTGCCAAGCATAGAACCTGCTGAATGTGCGTGACATATTGCAAGCGCAAGTGCATCGGCTGTATCGTCGGGTTTTGGTACAGTTTTGAGATTGAGCATTAATCTAGTCATTTCCTGCACCTGTTTTTTCTCAGCTCTGCCATATCCAACAACGCTTTGCTTAACCTGCAGCGGTGTATATTCAGCGATATCAAGACCGCCCTGCGCAGCTGAAAGCACTATGACACCTCTTGCCTGTGCAACGTCAATTGCAGTAGTTGTGTTGGTGTTAAAAAACAGCTTCTCAATAGACATTGCATCAGGCTTGTAGGTTGAAATGAGTTGATCCATACCGCTGTAAATAGAAGCAAGTCTTTGCTCAAACGGTGTATGCGCCTTAGTTGTGATAGCACCGTAATCCACAACGGAAAAATGATTTGCATTATAATCAATTATTCCGTAACCGACTATTGCATAACCCGGATCAATGCCTATAATTCTCATCATATTACTCCAACATAAAAATTATCGATTCATTATAGCATAATTATTATAATAAAGTAAAGAGAAATTATCATTTATTTTGGTTAGGAACCAACGCGGATGCAACTTTTGAAAAAACAGGAGCGCAATCTGCTGAACCGGATTTACCGTCTTCACACATAACAACAAGAACATATTTGGGATTCTCATAAGGAAAAAAGCCCGCAAACCACGTGACAAGTCTTTCTTTTCCGTTTATATACTCACCAGTCTGTGCCGTTGCGGTTTTGCCGGCAACAGAAAAACTCTCAACCTGAGCATTTTCTCCCGTACCATCTCTTACTGCAAGTTCAAGACAAGCCGAAATGAATTCTGCTGTTTTTTTGGAGAAAGCTCTATGGGGTGCACTCGGAATATGTGTCGATTTAAATCTGCCGCTTTCATCACACTCACCCTCCACAACATAGGGCAAACAGAACTCTCCACCGTTTGCAACTGCGGCATATAACCCCGCAATCTGCAATACCGTTGCATTCAGCGAACCCTGACCAAACGAAAAATTTGCCTTTCCGGCAAAGCTGTTAAGTTCATCATAAGCTGTCAGATTGCCGCTACTTGTATAAATTCCGTTGCATAGCTCCTGCTCACAGCCGAAATAAAGCGAAGAAGCAAATTTAATCGTATCAAAGCAGTTAATCTGATTGATCAGATTGATGAAATAACAATTACACGAATACATCAGTGCCGTTGCCATATTTACTCTTCCATGAGATTTTGTGCAGTTGAAACGGATATTATCAGATGATATAAAACCTTTGCATTCATAATCAACTTGCGGATCAAAACCTTGTTCAAGTGCTGAAGCAGCAATAAGCGGCTTAAAAACCGATCCGACAGGATAAGCGGCAGTCGCACGGTTAAAAAGAGGAGAAGCAACATCATTCAGATAAGCAGAAACATCATCAGGCTTAAAATTCGGTCTGCTCGCAATTGCTCGGATTGCTCCGCTTTTAATCTCTACCAAAGCAGCTGCGCCTTTTTCAACTGAGCAACTGTCCAGCGCCTCTTCAAGCTGTAACTGAGCATTTTTATCAAGAGTAAGCACAACACCGCCTTTGCTGTTATATCCCTCTGAATCCACTTCAACTTCCGCACCGTTCATAACTCTCCCGGTTCCGTCAGCAAAATATCTTACCTGATAATCACCTGAATATGATTGCAGCAGCGCATCGTATGCCATTTCAATGCCTGATATTCCCCTATTATCATAATCAACATATCCGATCAGATGTGTCGCTAAAGGAACCGAATTATACCTTTTGTATATTTTCGCGCAAACTATATCGTCATGTGATATAAAGCGAGGAGAAACAAATTTTGTTGGATTGCCTTTTGAAATATGATTAACAACATTTATATAAGAATCAGCGCTAAGCAAATTACGCAGCAATTCCGCAGAAGCTAAGTCAGGTTTAACAGCACAGACATAATTATAATCAGAACCGACAAGTCTGTTAAGATTACAATCGTATATAATTCCCTTGCTTTCTCCAAGGAGAAGAGTTTTGCTCGTTTTCAAGCCGGCAACAGCAGTTTTATTATCAGTATTCAGAATAAAAAGATTAACGCAACAGATAACAAAGCCAACCATCAGAAAACAAAAAATAACCACGCTTCTTTTGCCGATTACAGCAACGTGATTTTTCTTTTCGCTTGAAAGTTTTTTCATAAGGTCACCTCCGTTTGTCAACATTATTATTTACAAACGGAGATAAAAAAATACCGATGCAAAAGCACCGGTATTTATACAGTCTGTTAATTATTTTGTGATCTTGTGGAAAGCCTTCTTCCCCTTCTTGACGATTGCAAAACCACCGTCAGCAAGCTGAGCTGCCTCTACACCTTCGTCAATAGAAGTAACTTTTTTATCGTCAAGTGATACACCGCCCTGTTCAACAAGACGACGAGCCTCACCTCTTGACTTTGCAAGACCTGCCTTTACGAGAATATCGATAATGCCAACTTTACCGTCAACAAAATCATCGTCTGTAAGTACTGTTGTGGGCATATTATCTGTATTAGCACCGTTTGAGAAAAGTGCACGTGCAGCCTCCTGAGCCTTGACAGCCTCTTCTTCACCGTGAACAAGCTTTGTAAGCTCAAAGCCGAGAATTTCCTTTGCCTTGTTGAGCTGACTGCCTTCCCACTTATCCATCTCGTCAATTTCCTCAAGAGGAAGGAAAGTGAGCATACGGATGCACTTGAGAACATCGGCATCACTGACATTTCTCCAGTACTGATAGAACTCATACGGAGAAGTCTTTTCAGGATCAAGCCATACAGCACCTGATGCGGTTTTACCCATCTTCTTGCCCTCTGAATTGAGGAGAAGAGTAATTGTCATAGCGTAAGCATCTTTACCTAGCTTCTTGCGGATAAGCTCTGTTCCGCCGAGCATATTTGACCACTGATCGTCGCCGCCGAACTGCATGTTACATCCGTACTCTTTATAGAGGTGGTAGAAATCGTAGCTCTGCATAATCATATAGTTAAACTCAAGGAAGCTGAGACCTTTTTCCATTCTCTGCTTATAGCACTCCGCTCTGAGCATATTGTTAACCGAGAAGCAAGCACCGACCTCACGAAGAACATCAACATAGTTGAGATCAAGAAGCCAATCAGCATTATTGATCATCATTGCCTTGCCTTCGCCGAATTCGATAAATCTGCTCATCTGCTTTTTGAAGCATTCAACGTTATGTTCAATTGTTTCCTTTGTGAGCACCTGACGAAGGTCACTTCTACCCGAGGGGTCACCGATCATACCTGTGCCGCCGCCAAGAAGTGCAATAGGCTTGTTGCCTGCCATCTGAAGTCTCTTCATAAGGCAAAGAGCCATAAAGTGACCAACGTGAAGGCTGTCAGCAGTGGGATCAAAGCCAATATAGAAAACGGCTTTACCATTATTAATAAGCTCTTTGATTTCCTTTTCATCCGTTACCTGAGCAATAAGACCTCTGGCAACGAGTTCATCATAAATTGTCATTTTTTAAATCCTCCGATAAAAATACTTTTTGATAATATACTAATTTTATATCTTTGTCAACATTTCCTCAGCCATATCAAGCTGTGTCTGCGTAACGGTTTCTCCCCCGATTATTCTCGCAAGCTCATATTTTCTGCCTTCTCGGTCAAGAGCAGTAACGCTTGTGAACGTTTTTCCTTCATGCGTTGCCTTGCTTATTTCAAAATGATGGTCAGCCTGACAGGCAATCTGAGCAAGATGAGTTACGCAAAGCACTTGCCTGCCCGCTGAAACCTCATGAAGCTTTTTGCCAAGTTTAACCGCAGCACGACCACTGACACCTGCATCGATTTCATCAAAAATCAATGTTTCTGTTCCGTCTTTATCTGAAAGAACGTTTTTAATCGCAAGCATAACACGCGAAAGTTCACCGCCCGATGCGATTTTTGCAAGTGGTTTCGGATTTTCACCGGCATTAGGAGAAATCAAAAACTCAAGCTCATCCGCACCGTTTTCACCAAGATCGGTTTTATTGATAACAACCTCAAACACAACACCCGGCATATCAAGGAAATTTAATTCACTGCACACCTTTGCAGCAAAATCCTTTGACGTAGCAGTACGCACACACGTTATTTCTTCCGATAAAGCAGTAACCTGTGAGGATAGCTTTTTTTCTGTCATCTGAAGTTCAGCCAATTTCTCATCGGAAAACTCTATTTCCTGAAGTTCAGCCCTGCAACTTTCGCAGTAAGCAAGCATAGCTTCTTCATCTGCACCGTATTTTTTGCTGAGTTTATTGAGATAATCAAGCCTTGCCTCAACCTGAGAAACATATTCAGGGTCGTATTCAAGGTTATCAAGTGAATTACGCAACCTGTCTTCCATATCTTCAAGCTGATACGCAACATCGTGCATAAGGCGGCAATTTTCATTGATATCCGCAGAAAATTCAGAAACCGCATCCAGCCTTGAAGCAGCCATTTTTGCTTCCTGAACGGCGCCCGGTGTTTCATCGTTACCGCAAAGAAGCTGATAAGCTTCGTTCACACCGGAAATAATTTTTTCTATATTTCGATAAAAAGTTTTTGTTGAGCGAAGCTCATCCATTTCGCCAACAGTCAACTGGGCATTTTCAATTTCATTTATCTGATAATTAAGGAGTTCGGTTTTTCTGTTTTTCTCCTCATCATCCGTTATAAGAGAAGATATACTGCGCCTGAGTGAAACAAGTTCGTTATATTTTTCACGGTATTCACTCAACAGCTGTGCATTACCTGCAAGCTCATCAACAAAGATATAGTGACTTTCCGGGTCAAGCAACTTCTGACTGTCGTGCTGACCGTGGATATTGATAAGCTCGCGACCGAGCGTTTTCAGCATTCCTACTGTAACGGGCGTGCCGTTTATTCGGCAAGTGTTTTTTCCGTCTGCAGATATTGTACGACGGATAATAAGCATGCCGTCCGATTCGCTTTCAACACCGAGCTCATCGAGTATTGATGTGATATTTTGGTTTTCGGACCTGAAAGTTGCTGTAACAGATGCTTTTGCGCAACCCGTTCTGACAAGTTCGCGTGAGGTGCGTTCACCAAGAACAGCATTAATCGAATCAATAATAATTGATTTACCGGCACCGGTTTCACCTGTCATAATATTGAGACCGTCATTAAAAAATATATCCGCGCTCTCTATTATGGCTACATTTTCAATTTTAAGGTTATGGAGCATTTCTCCACCTCATTCAATAAAAATTACTTAGATATCATATTCTTTACATTGTGCATAAACTCAACAGCAAGCTCTTCATTTCTGCAAAGGACAAAAATTGTATCGTCACCTGCAAGTGTACCGACAACGCCGTTAAGCTCCATTGTATCAATCGCAGCACAAACCGCCTGTGCCATACCTGCATAACACTTGATTACAACTGTGTTCAGCGCATAATCCACCCAGAGAACAGACGGTGCAATAATATTATGAAAGCTTTTGGCAGTCTCGATTGATACAGCCTTCGGTGCAGAATAGCGGTATCTGCCGCTGTGGCTCATTGACTTGATAAGACCAAGTTCCTTGATATCACGAGATACAGTTGCCTGCGTAACATCAAGACCGTGCTCACGAAGAGCAACAAGCAGCTCCTCCTGAGTAGCGATATCCTGTTGCTCAATTGTTTTGAGAATCAGTTCAAGTCTTTTCTTTTTCATAATCACATCTCCTTACGGATGAAGCATTTTTGTATTGAGTATTTCAATAAAGCTATCGGATTTTATTCTTATAAAGTCTGCGGTAATCGAGGCCTTTTGAACAACCACACTACAGCCTGCACCAATTAAAATCGGCGATTCGCCGTCACAAGAAACACAAAGCTCAGTTTCATCCTCTTTGGTTGCATAAACGTGCATCCTTTCATCAGCCCTGAAGATAATCGGATGACTGAAAAGAGAGTGAGTACACACGGGAGTAAGAATGATACTCTCTATCGTCGGGTCTACAACAGGACCGCCTGCAGAAAGAGAATAAGCGGTAGAGCCGGTAGGTGTTGCAAATATAACACCGTCACCCCAGTAGTTATTGACAAGCCTGCCGTTGCTTTCAACAGATACCTCAATAATCGTTCTGTTAACGTGACGAGCAAACACCGCATCGTTAATACAGTTACAGCGCTTAATGCACATTCCGCTTTCATCAAAAACCATAACGTCAAGCATCATACGTTTATCAGTTGTATAATCACCGCTGACAAGATTGCTTAGCAAATCAAGCTCGTGACGTTCAAGGCCTGCCATAAACGCGAGTCTGCCCGCATTGATTCCGAGTATCGGTTTAGAATACATGGCGGCAACTTTACCTGAATGAAGAATAGTGCCGTCGCCACCGATTGCAATAACCGTATCGCATTCTTCAATCGCCGACTCCATTGGTGCAAAACTGACTTTTTCAGTTTCTTCCATCTCATCTGCGGCGTAATCTGCAATTACAATATCAGCATTGTACTTCTTTAACTGCAACACAACCTCTTTTGTTGTCTTGAGTGCATATTCTCTTGTTAAATTCGGTATAACCGCAATTTTCATATCAGGCACCCTGTTCCTTATCAAGAGTATCGTGAGAGCTTTCAACAACCTTATCAGGATATATTTCCGGCTCAACAATATCTTGTTTTGTTATGTATAACAAATATTCTATGTTACCTTCGGGACCTTTCACCGGTGAATAGTCAAGGCCCTTGATTTTAAATCCTTTTTCTCGTGCGTAGCCAATGCATTTTTCAATAACTTCAAGATGCACGCCCTTGTCACGCACAACACCTTTTTTTCCGATTTTTTCTCTACCGGCTTCAAACTGAGGTTTAACAAGGCAGACAGCTTCACCCGCATCGCTCAAAAGTGTGAACATAACCGGCAAAATCAGTTTGAGCGAAATAAAAGAAACATCAACACTTGAAAAAGCAATTTCATCGGGCACCTGCTCACGTGTAACATAACGGAAATTCGTGCGTTCAAGGTTAACAACACGGCTGTCACTGCGAAGTTTCCACGCAAGCTGACCGTAGCCGACATCAATAGAGTAAACCTTAACGGCACCGTTCATCAGCATACAGTCGGTAAAGCCGCCGGTCGAAGCACCGACATCCATACAAATCTTACCGTCAAGCGACAGAGCAAAAGACTTCATCGCTTTATCAAGCTTGTATCCGCCGCGACTAACGAAGGGCATTTTCTCGCCACGGACCTCAATTTTATCATCGGGTTTGATATTGTCGCCTGCTTTTAACGATTTCTGACCGTTGACGTAAACCTGACCCGCCATAATACGAGCTTTGGCTTTTTCACGGCTTTCGGTAAAACCGAGTTCAAAAAGCGCCGTATCAAGTCTTTTTTTCTCACTCATCAAAAGCACCTCCGATGATAACGACCATTGACTGAGTATCAAGATTATTCTTTCTTATAGTTGACTCGACGCTACCCTGCTCAACAAAACAGTAATCAACTGCCGTGAGCTTATATTCGCCTCTATAACCTGCCTCAAGCAAGCGGAGCGCCAGCTTTTCGCCTACACCGCCATTTTGTATTCCTTCTTCGAAGAAGAATATACAGCGGCTGTTTTTGAGCACTTCAATTATCGAAGGATCAAGCGGTTTGATTTTATTGAGTTTTATAACCCTTATACTCTTATTCTGTTGCTTTAGCAATTTATACGCCTTGCAGGCATTGCCGAAAATTCTGCCGTAAGTTACAAGAGAAACTTCAGCATCCTCATCACCGTATATATCAAAAACATTGTGTGTGGGCATAAAATCGTCAGGAATTTCACATTCTCCGCCTCTGGGATAACGAATAGCAATAACGTTGCTATCATTATAAACAGCTTTAAACATATCTTTACGAAGTTCATCGTAAGTGGATGGAGCGTAAATTGTGAAATTTGATATTGTATTCATAAAAGCAACGTCAAAAATGCCCTGATGTGTTTCACCGTCTTCACCAACAAAACCTGCACGGTCAATTGCAAGAATCAGTTTTTGCTTCTGTAATGCCGCATCGTGAATAAGCTGATCGTAGCAACGCTGTAAGAATGTTGAGTAGACAACGAAAAACGGCACCATACCGCCCTTTGAAAGACCCGAAGCAAAAACAACAGCGTGTTCCTCTGCGATACCTACATCAAAAAAACGATCTGAAAAATTCTGAGCATATTCACTAAGACCTGTACCGAGTGACATTGCCGCAGTAATTGCACATATCCGGCTGTCTTTTGAAGCAAGGTCGCAAAGATACTTACCGAATTCATCGGAAAAGTTTGCTCCTTTTGAGACAGTTTCGCCCGTATCGGTATCAAACTTTGATATACCGTGGAAAACGCTGGGATTCTGCTCAGCAAGCTCATAACCCTTGCCTTTTTTAGTGTGTACATGAAGCAGAACAGGTCGATCTATATTCTTGGCTTCTTCGAGGACTTCTGTGAGTTTTTTGATATTGTGCCCATCAACAGGACCCATATATCTGAACCCGAGGTCTTCAAACATATTACTGTTGTAGAGTCTGTTCTTTACAGCGGTTTTAATTTTATAAACACCTGCTGAAAGCTTTCTACCTATAATCGGAATATGATTCAGCGTTCGTTCAAGCCCTGCTTTAAGGCGGAAATACTGCTTTGTTGTACGAATGTTTGTAAGATATTTCGAAACGGAACCTACGTTCTGCGAGATAGACATCTCATTATCGTTGAGAACAACAATCAACTTTGCATCTTTATTTCTGCCTACATTGTTAATCGCCTCATAGGCAAGACCACCGGTAAACGCTCCGTCACCGATAACTGCAACTGTATAGTTTTTGGAACCATTGAGAAATTCAGAAACACTTATGCCGTAGGCCGAAGAGATTGATGTACTGCTGTGACCTGAAAAGAACGGGTCATGCTCACTTTCTGACGGACGAGGAAAGCCTGAAATACCGCCTTCTGTCCTAAGAGTATGAAAACGGTCATATCTGCCCGTAAGAAGTTTGTGTGTATATATCTGATGGCCTACATCAAACACAAACTTGTCTTTGGGCGAATCAAAACACTTATGAAGAGCAACCGTAAGCTCAACCACACCGAGATTCGACGCAAGATGGCCACCGTTGTTTGCAACGGTAGCTATAAGCTCCTGCCTGATCTGAGATGAAAGCTCGTCCAACTGTTCAAAACTGAGATTTTTAATATCAGCAGGTGATTTTATGTTTTTAAGTATCGAATTATCCATTGTTTTACGCTCCGAAAAGCAGTTATTTTGTACGTACGGAAAGCTGTCTCGCATAATCTGCAAGAAATGCTCCTTCTTCTCCAAATACAGAAACAGCAGCAACCGCTTCATCAGTCAGCTGTGCAATCAGCGTTTTTGAATCCTCAAAACCAAGAAGAGCAGGATAAGTTGACTTACACTTACCCTCGTCACTGCCTATAGGTTTACCGAGCTCTTCAGCAGTTGAAGTGATATCCAGAATGTCATCAACAATCTGAAACGCAAGGCCTATGCTTTCTGCATAAATTCTTGCAGATTCTACTGACTTTTCGTCAGCTGAAGCAGCAATACAGCCGAGCATACAAGCTGCATAGATAAGCTTACCTGTCTTGAGTGCATCTGTTTTGCGAAGCTGCTCGACAGTTATGCTCTGACCCTCGTGCTGAAGGTCCATTGTCTGTCCGCCTATCATGCCGCGGTAGCCTGCACAATCAGCAAGTAACTTAATCGCTTTAACAACCTTGTCCGACGGCAGCTGAGCACCCGACGCAACAGAAAAAGCAAGTGTAAGCAAACCGTCGCCTGCAAGAAGCGCAGTTGCATAATCGTATTTTTTATGACAAGACGGCATACCACGTCTGAAATCATCATCATCCATACAAGGCAGATCATCGTGAATCAAGGAATATGTGTGAATCATTTCAAGAGCACAGGCAAAAGGCAACGCTGACTGAACATCGCCGCCGCAGACTCTGCAAAACTCAAGCACAAGCATGGGGCGAACTCTTTTACCGCCGTTTTTAAGGCTGTAAAGCATTGCTTCTGTAACTCTATCCTCTTCATCACCAGTGAACTGAACATAATCTTCCAACGCGGAATTTATGAGCTCTGCATATGATTTTGCAATATCGTTATTATTCAAAACCCTCTTCCTCCGTACCGTCGTTTGTAAGTCTTACAATACGCTGTTCAGCATCATCAAGACAATTTTTACAGTAGAGGGCAAGAGCGTTAGCCTCTTCATATAATCCAAGCGATTTTTCGAGCGGAATACTGCCCTGCTCAAGCTGATCGACAATTTTTTCAAGCTTTGCAAGAGCTTTTTCATAGGTCATCTTTTCCATTATAAGTTCACCTTATCCGTTAATTGATTTTTTAATTGGCTTACATTCGACTACACCGTCATGGAATCGAATCGTTATATCCTTTTTTACATCTATATCCGATGCGTTGCCTACAACCTTACCGCCACTATACACAGCAGCATAACCTCTTGAGAGCACTTTCAGCGGACTGAGTGCATCCAGCTTAGCGCAACACGATGCAAAGCTTAATGATTTTTCGTTATATATTTCTCTTTCAGCAGCAAGCAAACGGTTCAGATTCAAATCAAGAACCTGTCTTGCATTTTCAACGCTTGCCAATGGATTGCGTAAAACACGGCTGTCCGCAACTGCGTTGACATAAGCCTTCTGTTGCGCGATGTTATTTAAGATAATCGAAGCTGCCTGAGCTCTTAGTCCCCTCAGATAAGCATAATGCTCACGGCAATCAGGCACAGCGAGCTCTGCTGCTGCAGACGGAGTAGGCGCACGAAGGTCGGCAACGAAATCACAAATAGTAAAATCAGTTTCGTGACCGACAGCTGAAATAACCGGAATTTCGCTTCTGCTTACGGCTAACGCAACCTTTTCCTCATTAAACGCCCAGAGATCTTCAATTGAGCCTCCGCCTCTGCCGACAATAATGACATCAGCCGCAGAATAGGTGTTTATCAGATCAAGAGCATATGCAATCTGACCTGCAGCTTCAGCACCCTGAACCTGAACAGGACAAAAAACGATTTTTGCAAGAGGAAAACGTCGTGATAGAACGTTTATTATATCTCGCACCGCTGCACCTGTCGGCGAAGTGATAACACCGATTCTTGCAGGTACATCGGGAATCGCTTTTTTACGTGATGCATCAAAAAGTCCCTGAGCCTCAAGTTTTGCTTTGAGCTGTTCATAAGCGATATTAAGCGCACCCATTCCGTCAGGCTGCATATCATCGGCATAAAGCTGATACTGACCGTCACGCTCAAAAACAGATATACGACCTCTGATTATAACACGCATACCGTTTTCAGGCATAAAACGAAGACGTTGTGCAGAGCTGCGAAACATTACAGCTTTAATTGCCGCATCCTGATCCTTAAGCGTAAAATAGAAATGTCCCGTACGGTAATGATTGGTGAAATTCGAAATCTCACCGACTAGGAATACATTATTAAGATTCGGGTCACCGTCAATCAGCGACTTTATATAAGTGTTGATCTGTCCTACAGTCAAGACAGGTATATTCATAAACTTTTCTCCATTATTGCCGCAAGAACCGCAGTTCCGACAGCGTTATCACAGGAAAATTCGGGCTTTGCAAATACTGCCCCGTATTTTTCACCGAGCCTTTTGCTGATTATACTGTTACTCATAACACCGCCAGAAAAAACAAGCGGCATTCTGCCGTATTTCTCTAAAAGAGCCTGAGCCATTGCATCAAGTGAAGCGCAGATATATTCTATGCAATACTTTGCGACTTTTTCAGCCGCAACTCCGTCAGCAATCATCTTCTTGCATTTATTTTCAATGCCGGAGAGAGAGCAGTCGCAACCGCGAATAACAGGTTTTACTTTGATTTTTTCATCACATCCGCAAGCAAGCCTGTCAAGCTCTTTTCCTGCAGGAAACCTAAGACCCAAAGCAACTCCAACCCGGTCAACAGCTTGTCCTGCCTTGAGGTCAAGTGATGATGCGACGAGTTGAGTTTTGAGTATATTATCATTGTCCGGGCTGACGATAACAGCTTCCGTCGTGCCGCCCGATACGTGAAAAGCAAGAAACTTTTCGCCCAAAAGGTCAAGTCTGTCCGCAGAAAAAAGTGCGGCAGCAATATGTCCTTGCTGATGAGAAAAGCGATGCATACGAAGTCCGCGTGAAGCCACAAATGCAGTTGCCGCGCTGACACCTGCAAGAAAGCAAGGCATATATGAGCCTTCTTCACTGCGAGGGCTGACAGAAACACCAACAGCGCTTACTTCGGAAAGTTCGCATTCAGCCGCCAGCTTATCAAAAAGAAGCGGAAGCTGAACGGTATGATGAAAAACCGCATCGGACTGACGCAAACCAAGCGAACCCTCAGCAACAGGCAGCAGCTTTTTGGACTGCACCGCTGTCATTTCTCCCAAATCAGCAACAGCTAAAGAGGTAGTATAATTACTGGTATCAACGCCGAGAAAAAGTGACATTTACTTTGACCTCACAACAGTGCCGAGAAGACCGTTTATGTATGAAGCATCCTCAGGTGTCGAATATTTTTTGGCAAGTTCGACAGCTTCGTTGACAGAAACACCGTCAGGCACATCATCAAAATAAAGAATCTCAGCAAGAGCCATTCTGATAATTGCGAGAGTAACCTTCGGAATACGGTTAATCTTCCATCCTTTTGAATTTGCACTGATACGCTCATCTATAGCTTCTATATTATCACAAGTTGTATTTACAAGTGATGCAACAAACTCATCATCTTCGAGCATACGCAATTCTCTTGCCAGCTCAAGAAGCTCATCAATAGTGGCTTCTGAATTGAATGATTTTTCAAAAAGCAGGATAAAAGCCTGCTCTCTTGCCTGCCTGCGTGTCATAAATAGTCCTCCGTTTTTAAAAAATAAAGCCCTCTGCGAAAATAACCTGCAGAGGGCACAATAGGTAAACTGACTTTTCTATTGATTAGGTACGTTTTTCTGTGATTTCCACATCTGCAACACAAACATTAACTTTGGAAACTGCGCAACCGGTCATTCCCTGAACAGCATTCTTGACAGCTTTCTGAACCTCTGCAACTACTGCCGGAATCTTTTCACCGTCTTTGATGGTAATATGGACCTTAAGTGTATACACTTTGTCCGATGAGGAAACCTCTACATATTTAAGAGCGCCCTCAAAGATTTTCATGACGCTGCGTATATCTGTAGGTCGCTGCACGAGACCACCTACTCCGTCAATATCTTTTGCGGCACTCATAGCGATTGAAGCTATGACGTCATCTGAAATAACAAGCGATGTTGCCACCGTGTTATTGGGCTGTTTTTTCATTTTCACAACCTCCTTTTGCAACTATTATAACACAAAAAAATAAATAAACAACTATTTTAATTCAAATATTGTAATATTTTCAGATTTTATATCTGTATGTTTTAAGAAAATCTCATTAATCTGCAATATCACGGTGCTGTCAAGTGTACCTTTTTCGCAAACAACCTGCGCTGACGAACCGTTGATCATAACAGCACAGTTAAAGCCGCATTTTGATTTGACGAGTGCTTCGATATCAGCTTCAAGTTTTATGGTGTTTGTAAGATTCGCCAAATCTTCGGCAGCTTTATCAACAGCTGATTTTGACGCAGACGAATCATTAATAACAGCTTTAAGCTTATCAAAAGCTTCATCATGTGCTTTGCGTCGCTGCATTTGAGTCTGAGAAAAATCATTTTTAACCGTTTCTTCAACAGAATGTTTTTCTGAATTTGCAGAAACATACTGCGCATCCCCGATTATCGAATAGCTTGCAGATTCCTCTTTTGCGGTTGGCGTTGAATCCGGTTTGTTAAAGTACCAGTTTACAAACACAGCAGACCCGAGCGCTAACACGAGTGCGGACATAATAATTTGTCTTTTTTTGATTATAACGTTCATTTCCAAAACTCCTTTATCTCAATTTTGATACGCTTATGTGATTAGTTCCTATATCAAGCACTGCAGCAAGCAAATCGGTTACTGCAGTTTTAACATATATCGAATCACCTCCGGCACACACAACTGCAACTCCTCTTATTTTAGGTGTCACTGTTTTGAGAACTAGACCGCCCTGAACATCACGGGAATCGATAATTATGTATTCACTGTCTTCATCTGTTGAATCATTATCTTTCTCAATACTGCCATCCTTTGCGTATACAGTTTCATAGTCGCATTCAAGTGTTACTATAACCTTTGTTTCGCCCGCACCGTTTATCAACGAAATCATCTCTTCAAGTTTATTCTCAAGTTTATCGGTATATTCTGACTCATTGAAAATCTTCTCTGTCTGAAGCGAATTTTGCTCTTTCTCTTCTGTTTCGATGCCGAAAGAAGATATTACAGTTAGTATAATTCCAACTATCATTACAGCAGCAATCACAAGCAATTTTTTGTCATTGCGCAATCTATCTGCAATTTCTTCAACCTTAATTTTGTTCATGTCAATCCTCCGGTTCAACTTTCACATCGGGCGCAACACCGAAACGTTCGGATATAAATGTAATTATCTCATTATTTGGTATATTTTCCCTCAGTACAATAACTATTGAGTTCGTGTTAATATTGTTTTTATCATCAACAGAAACTTCAGCCTCAACATTTACAAAGGCAACACCGGCATTCGAAAGATAAGCACATATTTCCGTCTCTATGGCACTTTCAAGAGAATCCGAAACATTCTTTTTCATTTCATTTTCATATTTGTTTTCATCGATAATTTCTTTGATACCTTTATTACTGTCAAATAAACCGGCGGCAATATCTGAACCTGAAAACGGCAGAATAAATGAAGCAAGAAGAAACAGTCCGATTATTGTTTTCAACGTTTTTTCCATACTGCCGGATGGAGTGAGTAAACTTATCACAGCAACAACTGCCGCTGCAGTAACTGCTGAAATAGCCCAACTTTTAAACGTTACCAAAATCAACCACCTTTCATAAGAATTACAAGACCAATGCTAAGTATAAAAACAATAGCAATAAACAAGAGCATCACAGTCATCATGACAACACATGATGAAACCGACCTTATCAATGAAGCGGTTTTACTTTGAGAAAACATTTCTGAAACAGTTGAAATACACGCAAAAGAAATCACCCAACACACGCACTCAATAATCACAGGCAGATTTAAAAACGCAACCGCAACAATACCAAAAACAGCTGCTGTATTTTTTACAAGTATCAGGGTTCCGCTGATTGACGTATATGCATCGCTTACTGCTCCGCCCACAACGGGAATAAGATTACCTATCATAAAGCGGATGCCACGCACAGCAACCGTATCGGCAGATGCAGAAAGCATACCCTTTAATGACAACATTGTTATAAACACCGAAGATGTAAAGCTCATAAGAAACATCGTGAAACGCTTAATAAACTGTATTATTTTTTCAAAATTAACAGAATCCGTTAAACCGCCCATCATACTCAGCGAAAGTGTGGTCTGAATTAAAGGTCTGATAAAATCCGACGAAATTGCAACGACAATCTGCGCCGCATAAAAGCACAAAGAGTTATAAGAAAAAGCGGCTGTCGGATTTCCACTGACTGCAAGAACTGCTACAAGCACAGGGATAAGCGCAAGCATAAAATCAGCACTGATTCTTATTGCAGATAAAACACGCGACAAGCATTCACCAAGCGGAACAATAACACATAAAGATATGCAAACAAGAGAGAATGTTGATATCAGACGTGCAAATTTATCATCGTTTGACATAAACTGAGAAGTAACAGAAACGGCAATAATAATAACGCTGACAGTTACTGTATATCCGAGCGGTGTTTTATACTCATTCATCAGGATCTGATAAAACAGATCAAAGACTTTTCTTGGCGATATGTTAAGAAACGCTTCGTATGAAAGCTTTGTAATGCCGAGGTTTTCAAGAATTTCTCTCTGTTCATCATTCAGGCTGTCCAAGAGCGAATTTGCGCCAAGTGTCTCCATCTGCTTATCAAAGAAATCTTCACTTTCCGCACGGGCAGTTAAAGCAAAACAAAACAAAAATAATATTACCGAAACACACTTTAATTTTCTGTTAATCGTCATTTTAATAAACCCTTGGCAAATCCCGTCAATGCAGTTATAAGCGGTATTGCAAGCAGCATTATAGCAACCTGACCCGCAAGCTCTACACAGGTTGAAACCGCTTTATTTCCTGTATCATTACATATATCGCAAACAATCTTACAAACTATACCTATAAACAAGGCTTTCAACAACAAATAAATATACTCATTGTTTAATTCCAAGCCCTCAGAAAGTTCAGCCGCGCTCGATGAAATCTCAACCAAAGGCTTGATAAGCAAAGAGCAAATAATCAAAACTGCTGCCAGCCTTATGATTAACGAAAACTCAGGTTTGTGCTGATTAAGCAGCACGATCAGCAGACAGGAAGCAACAGCAACTAGCAAAACCTTTGTCAGAATCATATTTAAAAATCCATCAACCTTTTAAGATCTGTAAAAAGATCGGCAAGATAAGGTATCAGCATCATAATGATAACGAGAACACCTGATAGCGTTGTAAGCATTGCATATTCATCTCTTCCTGATCGCGACAAAACCTGATTCAATATTGCGACAGCAATTCCTATTGCTCCGATTTTAAATATCAAAACTATGTCCATATTTTCTCCGATCAAATCAGAAGTATCATCATAACAACACCCAGCGCAAACGAACAGACCTTGCACATTCTGATGCGTTCACACCGGTTCTTTTGCAGATAGTCATACCTTTGCTTAAGCAATGAGGTATATTCATCGCAAAGCTTTTGTTGATGTTCAATATCGGTTGTGCCGAGCTTTTCGCCAAAAGAAGTCAAAAGTGCTGCATCATCCCTTGTAATTGGCGCACTTTTACGGAAGTTTTCTATGCACTCTTTCCAACAAAGAATTATATTGTCACCTTCAAAGCGTGATACTTTATGTAAAAAGTCAAGATTATCAAATTCATAACACTGACTTACTTTATTAATAATTACACGTAAAGGCTCAGCATTGTAACCGATATCAGAATTTATTCGCTGAATTAACCTTATACAGCTTTCAAGAATCTCCGCTCTTTTGTTGATTCTTGCCGCCGCATAATAACCTGCTGACACTGTTGAAAACATTATCATCACAAGACCTGCGAGCTTGATCAAAAATATCACCTGCCGCAATATAATCGACTATTTTTGACGGATTTTTGTGACTGTCAAGAAAAACAACAGCGTCAAAACTATTACTGCTCAGCAAACGGACGATATGTTTACGTCTGAACAGCTCGTTTAAATCAGCAGCATGAACGGTAAGAAAAAAATTAACACCTGAATTTAAGCCTGTTTCAATAGCTGTAACCTCTTTATCTGTACCGATTTCATCGAGAACTATGTTTTCAGGTGACATCGACCTTAGTGCTACCATAATCCCCTCACCTTTCGGATAACCTGAAAGCACGTCACTGCTTATCCCGATATCATTCTGCGGAACACCGTTGCAACAAGCTGCAATTTCTTCCCTTTCATCAATAATCACAGTTTTCATATACCCGCCATTTTCACTCGACAAAATCCTGGATAGATCGCGCAAAACCGTAGTTTTTCCGCTTGAGGGAGCTCCGGCGAGAATAACACTTTTCCACCCGTTGTTTTTTATATGGCTGTAAAGTTCATCGGCAATACCTTTAAACTCTTTGGCAATACGGATGTTTATTGAAGATATATCTCTGACGGAACTGATTCCGTCACCAGAGATAACAGCAGTCCCTGTTATGCCGGCACGATGACCGCCCGAAACTGTTACATAACCGCTGCAAATGCTGTTCTGATGCGTATGCACCGAATAACCACAAATAATCCTGAAACATTCCTCAATATCTGCAATTGATGCCTTCATAACCGACGGGGTTATAATATAGCTCTCTCTGCCGTTTGCTGTAATGAAAGCCTCTCCGTAAAGACCGTTTATCATTATCGGTCTGCCGCATCTTAATCTTATCTCGCAAGTATTTTCTTTGACAGATTCAGGCAGATTCAAAAGTGCTCGTCTGACACGCGCACCGGTACATCTTGCAGCGCTTTCAAAGCGTTTTATCATATAATTCATTCGTTTTTTTCCTTTCCTGACGGTTAACACATTCTATGCTCTCTTGTCCATAATTAGAACTGCTGTTTGTTGAATAAACAGCGAATTAATTTGAATAATATAATTCAAATATGTTGAAATGAATCTGCCTTTATGGTAATATAACAATAATATTATTAAGGAGTGTTATCAGGAAGTGAAATTGAAAGAGAACAAACTTGTTCAGTCTGCTTTGCGCAATAAATATTCATTCCTTGCTTTTATTGCGTCAGCTTTTATTATGATTATCGTCTATTACTGTTTTGATGTAATCCCGTTTGGTGATTATACTGTGCTGAGAATGGACCTTTATCATCAATACGGTCCGCTTTTTTCTGAGCTTTACGACAGAATAATTTCCGGCGAAAGCCTGCTTTATTCATGGAATTCCGGTCTTGGCTCAAGCTTTCTCGGAAACTTCAGCAATTATCTCGCCAGCCCCCTTGCAATCGTAATGCTTATATGCGGACATAGAAATATGCCCGAAGCAATAGCAATTATGGTTTTGCTCAAAGCAGCTTTTGCAAGCGCATTTTTCTCTTATTATCTCAGAAAATCCACAAATAAAAACGATTTTTCTATTTCCGCATTCGGCGTCCTTTACTCATTCTGCGGATTTTTCATCGCATATTATTGGAACATTATGTGGATAGACGCAATGGCTGTTTTTCCGCTTGTTATGCTTGGTATAGAGCAAATTATCACACACGGCAAATTCAGGCTGTACCTGTTTTCTCTCGCTGTTGTTATGATAAGCAACTACTATATGGCATACATTGTATGTATTTTTTCTGTAGTGTACTTCATTGCAATGTACCTGAGCCGTTACACACTCACCGAAAGATTTGCAGTAAAACAATACGTAGATGAAAACGGCAACACAACTAAAATAAAGTCCGCACAAAAAGGTTTCATTTTCGCATTGAGAAACTCAAGATTCTTTAATGCGGGCTTGCGTTTTGCTGTCTCATCCGTTGCCGCTGCAGGTATTGCTGCAGTGCTGCTCGTTCCGCTTTATTTCATTCTTCAGAATTCTTCTGCAACTTCAGGCACATTCCCCGAAGAGTTTGAAAGCTATTTCAATATATTTGATTTCATAGCTAACCACCTTAACTCAGTTGATCCTACTATCAGAAGCAGCGGTGAAGACGTACTGCCCAACGTATACTGCGGCATGATATCCGTAATGCTTGCCCCGTTGTTCCTGTATTCAAAGCATTACAACAAACGCGAAAAGACCTGTTATATCATGCTTCTCGGGTTACTCTTTGTAAGCTTTAATTTCAATATGCTCAACTATATTTGGCACGGTTTCCACTTCCCCAACGACCTGCCGTACAGACTCTCTTACATTTATTCATTCATTCTGCTTGTAATGGCATACAAGGCGCTCATCCATATCAGAGACTACAGCCCGAAAATGCTTCTTACAACAGGAATTTCAGTACTTGCGTTCATCATTCTTACACAAAAGCTCGGCTCTAAAAACGTTACTGATGAGACAATAATCATATCTGTTATATTTGTTGTTTTCTACACACTTGTTACACTTCTTATGAACAGCGGAAAATATCAATCAAGCGCACTCGCACTTCTTCTTTTCTGTTGTATCATATCCGAAGCGGCAATCGGCAACACATCACACTACGTTATGCAGCAACAAAAGAGCTACTATACTGACGACTATGACAAGTTTGTTGCCCTGAAAAGAAACCTTGACAAAATGGAAGAAAACAAGTTCTACCGTATGGAACTCACCGACCTGAGAACAAGAATGGATCCTTCCTGGTACGACTATAACGGTGTATCCATATTCTCTTCGATGGCTTATGAGGAAACATCCAACCTCATTAATTACCTCGGTGTTGACGGAAACTTCATTAACAGCTATACTTACAACGGTTTCCAGACCCCTGTCTTCAATATGATGACATCGCTCAAATATATTGTTGATAACACAACATCGACACCCACACCTTCAGAGAAACTTTTAACACCCATCACAAACGTCAGCAAATTCAACGCTTACAAAAACAATTACCATCTGAACATCGGATATTGCACAGATAAATCACTTCTCGACTGGGACTATTCCAACGACAACCCGTTTACCGTTCAGAGCGATTATTTTGAGCGTTCAACAGGCATATCCGACGTATTCACGCCTATCCCGATCGACGGTGTAAGCTACAGCAACATCTCTGAATTCACGTCAGGTCTTGATACAGGCGAATTGACATTCTTCCGCGAAATTAACGATTCTGATGCAAGCTTTACTCTTGAATACACCGTAACTGAAAGCAAGAGCTATTATTTGTTTGTAGAGTCAAGCAACGTTGAAGAGGTTTCAATTTCATACGGCGATGTTTTATATGACCATAATTTTGACTCTGAACACATTGTTGATATCGGATTTATTGAGGCAGGCAAAACAGTCTATGTTGACATTCCGATTGCTTCAGGCAATTCAGGCTATATAGACGTTTACCTTTGCGGCCTTAATCTCGACAAATTCACTCAAGGTTACAACATCCTCAAGGCCGGACAACTCAACATCAAATCATTTGAAGAAACCGAAATTAAAGGTTCGGTTACAGCGTCCAAGGACAGTCTCTTCTATACCTCTATCCCCTATGATGAAAGCTGGCAGATTTATGTTGACGGTAAACGCGTAAGTGTTGAAGAAATGAAAGAGTGTAAAATCGGCAACGGATTAATTGGCTTTTATCTTACAGCCGGTGAACACGATATTGAAATGAAATATGTACCCAGAGGTTTTGTTATCGGTGTTGCCGTAACCGGTGTTACGATTATCGCGCTTTTGGTTATATTTGTTATACTGAGAAAACAAAAAAACATTGCAGGTGTTCTTAAAGGATATTCTGACACTACCGAGATTGACATTGTATATATCGCTGAAGAAAACAATGCAGAAACAGAAAACAGCAGCGATTTGCCACCGGTTGAAAACGAAACAGATACAGAATAAAATTAAGCGCAGAGTATTAATGCAATACTCTGCGCTGTTTTTTAGCTTTTTTTATAAATTAATAAATTTATTTTCCTTTTTCTGATGCCAAATACTCTTCTTCAGACATAACCGAAAAGCCATCTGACAGACCGATAATTTCCGCTTGTTTATCTTCAGGGCAATCAATCACGCAGCACAAATCGAACGAACCAACAAGTGAACTGTAATCAAAATTGCTGTTATAATCCATAACTATTTTAACACCCTTCACCCCACTGATATCAACATCTGATAAAGGATTGCCGTAAATTTCAAGGATGCGCACTTTTGTTAAATCAGAAAGTTTAAGAGATGAAATGTTATTATTGCTCAAATTCAGATGAATCGGATTATCATCCAATGTCAAAAGCGGATCGACCGAAGTTAATTTACAACCGGAAGCATCAAGCTCATAAAGATTCTTCATGTTTTCAATTCCTGATAAACTCTCAAGACCCGTATTTGAAACAGAAATAAATTCAATAGCTGAACAATTTTTTAAAAATTCGAGTGACCTGACACTGCTGTTATTATTAATTGATATTTTATTGAGATTTATCATTTTACCTATCAGTGTCAAATCATTAATAATAGTTCCGTCTAAAATTAACTCTGTGATTGTTTCGACAGATTTTTCAAGATATGAAATATCAAGAGAAGCATTACCACCATTGTTTTTTATCGATACCGTATCAATACGCGTAGCGTTTTTTAATCCTGTAATATCTGTAAGCATATTGTCATCCACGTTAATGTGCTTTAGTTCAGTAGCGTTTTTCAGCCCATCAAGATTGGTAATCTGATTTGAGCTGATATAAACCTCCGACAGATTGCTGCAAGACAATAATGAATCGATATTTTTTACTTTGTTTGCATTGAAACTGACTATCTGAAGTTTTGTACAAGCAGAAAGTGAAGATATATCTTCAACACTGTTGGAATCAAAATAGAGCGATTGCAAATTCCCCAAGGCAGAAACAAAAGAAATATCGCTTACAGAACAACCGCCAAACGAGAGAGACGACAATTTTTCGCCTGCATCTCTCAACCTGCTTAAATCGGTAACATTTTTATTACCGTCAATGTTAATCGCTGAAAAACCGACTTTTTCAAAGTCAATGCTTGCGATATGTTTATCGGTCAGATTGCAATTATTCAGCTTAATTTCATTAACCGATTCAGGAATCCAACTGAGATCCTCTTCAGGCAAAGTGCAGTTGGTAAACTGAATATACGTTACTTTGTTTAACTTACTTACAGCTTCAATATCTTCAGCTTTAAATTCATAATCTCTTATATAAACAGAGTTTGTATTCAATTTGTAAGTTTCTCCTGCAATCTCAACCTTGTTAAATACAGTTATCAGAACGCTTACAAAAACCAGAAGCGAAAAAGCAACTGTAATTATGCCGATTACAATATTTTTTTTACTCTTTTTTTTCGGAGCTTCTTTTTCTTTAAGAATTTCAGGAATATCAAAATTTCTTCCGTCGTTATTATTGCTCATACTGATTCACCAACCCATATAAATTAAAACATTTGCATAACCCGAATTTTTATAATTATATTATCGCCGCAGAGAAAAGTCAATCAAAAACAAAAGTCTTCACACAAATAACAAACTTATGTTTTTTTATATTAGAGTTGCATTATATTGATTGATATCGTTCAACCGTTATGCTATACTGATTTTAAACAAAAGGAGGGATTAAAAATGTCAGAAAAATGGGTACAAGCTTGGGGACAGGCTCATTCAGCACTTTCTTTTTTCTATTATCCGTCCTCAAAAAAGACATACAGAATGATTCTGCGAGCAGACATTTCGGGCAAAAAGATTCGTATTGAACTATCCAACCAGCACGCAAAAAACGACGTATATATCGGTGAAATAACTGTTGCCGTATGCTCTGAAGACGCAGTTATAACAAATCAGTTTCGTCGCCTGACAGTAAAGGGCAAGGAATCTTTCAGTCTTAAAGTCGGTGAGGTTGTCACAACAGATGAAACAGCTTTCGAAGTCAAAACCGGAGAATATATCAGCATCAGCATTTATGTTGAAAAAGGCTCACTGCAAAGCGGTAACCTTATTGATAACATTGAGCTTATAACAGCAAAAGGCAATAAAACGCATACAAAAGCTCTCAAAAACCAACGAAGAATAAGAGATTCTGTGCGTGAGGTTGCTTCAAAAGTACTGGGAATGTATTTTCACAAGCCCATTCCCCTCTTCCAATCGATTCAGCTGCTCAACGACGAAAACGCATCATCAATAATTGTTTTCGGCGATTCTATAAGCCAACAGGGTTACTGGACCAACGCTTTTGCAAAACGCATTACACAGCAGTTTCCCGGCAGATATTCTGTCATAAACAAGTCAATCATGGGCAACCGCATCCGGCTCGATTTTAACAGAAGATTTATCTGCAAAGGTCTTTTCGGCATAAGTGCCTTAAACAGACTCGACCGTGATGTTCTGAATTATGATGACTGCGAATATATAATTTTCGCACTCGGAACAAACGACTTCCTTCAGTACGGAACAATATCTGCACCAAAATCCGAAAAGCCAACGGCAAAAGAGGTTTTTGACAGAGTTGTTGAAATATCGAAAAAACTCAAAAGCAAGGGTAAAAAGATAATAGTCTTCAACGTTATGAACTTCGGAGAATGCTTTGATTCCAAAGCCGAAAAGGAAGCGATGGTTACACAGTTCAACAATATGATCAGCGAAAACAAAGAGCTGTTTTATGCTGTTTATGACCAGGCAAGTCTCACGGTAAATCCCGATAAGCCTAACTGTTCAAAGCTCGAATATCTCGGAGGCGACAAGCTCCATCCGAACCTTGCAGGCGGCAGACTCGTAGCTGACAACATCGACCTTGATATATTCAAACAGGACAATTAATAAACGGAGAATTATGTATGAATAAGCTATTCAGAATGTTTTTGACGGGACTTACCCTACCCTGCATCGGCGCAATGGGTTACCCTCACAAATTCAGTTCAGGCAAGTTTTTCAGAGAAAAGCCTGAACCTCTCAGATTTGACAAAGACGGTAAATTTCGAGTGCTTCACATAACGGATATACATGATGTCGAGCCGATTATGGACGATGATGAAAACAGAGCGATTCCCGAAAGCTGTGATATTGAAACACTCAACGTAATAGAAAAGCTTGTAGAAAAAACAAAGCCTGATCTCGTTGTTTTCGGCGGAGATAACATAAGTGGATATTGGAAAGAATTTACATATAATTATGTGCAAAGCACTATACAAAAAATTACAGAGCCAATACGGAAAAGGAATATTCCGCTGTGTGTAGTTTTTGGTAACCATGACGGTGAAGAAGGATTTCACACAGAGTTTCAGATGATGCAGTATATGGAATATCCCAACTGTCGTTCTAATCTGAACGATGATAACGTTTACGGTTGCGGCAACTGCTGCGTAACAATCAAAAGCCGTGACGGCAAAAAGGATGCTTTTGCAATCTGGCTCATCGACTCAAACGACTATCAGAGAATCACAAACGGTGAGCTGCGTTACGACTGTGTGCACGATGATCAGATCGAATGGTACGAGAAAAAAGCAGCTCAGCTCAAAGAGGCTAACTGCGGAGAGCCTTTACCCGCAATACTATTCCAACATATACCGATACAGCAGGAGCTTGACGGATTTGCTCAGGTTACTGCAGATGATGAATACACCTTTGAGCGTGACGGGAATTACTACAGATTCGGCCACGATATCATAGATGGCAGAATCCGAGAAGTACCCTGCCCTCCCAATATGGAATCTGACCACCGTAAACAGTTTGAAAGTTGGAAAAAGACCGGTGACATAGTTGCGGCATTCTTCGGTCACGATCATATAAACGATTTTCATATTAATATTGATGGTATTGATATTTATCAGACACTCGGCGCAGGATACTTCACATACGGCAAAGAACGAGGCGGAAGGCTGATAATTCTCGATGAAAATGATCCGAGAAATATAGTTACACAATCAATTGAAATTGAGCGTATCACAACCGAAGATATATAAATTTTGGTTGACACATATAAGCAACTTAAAGTATAATTCAAATCAATAAAAATTACAGGAGAAAAGATATGAAAAAACCTGCAATCTATTTTGGTCAGTTCAAACAGTATGACAAAATATTCCTTACCGCTGAACACGGTATTGACACAGAAAACGTAAGAGCCGTCGCTTTTGACGGCGAAACACTTTACATCGCACAGCCCGATTCTCTCATTGAGGTCAAAGACGGCAAAGCAAAGAAGATCTCTGCAAATGTAAACAACATATTTTCAAGAAACGGCAGACTTTTTGCCTGCACAAATAACACACTTGCAGAGCTTAAAAATGGCAAGCTTAAAAAAATCGCCGAATTTGATGCTCCCGTTGCCGATATCTCCGTTGCGCTTGACGGCTCTCTCTGGCTTATCACAAGCAAGAGCCTTTATTTGATGGACGGTAACGAATTCAAACACATTGTAGATGTTCCTGAAGATACAGTCTGCCTTGCCGCACGCGACAATGCATCAAGATATGCAGAAACGGTTTACATAGGCTGTACTGAGGAAGGCCTCCTTTCAATGAAGGGTAAACGCCGTCACTGGGCTGAAATGACACCCGATATGTCAGGTGTGCTCAGCAAGAAAATAAACTGCATAGCACTTGACGGTCTCGGTCACCTCTGGGTAGGTTCTGATAACGGTCTTAACATCTATGACGGCAGAAATTATTGGTTTAACGGCAATGATTTTTATTCTGTGCCCGACGGCTCATTCAACGATATGTATTTCACAGCTGACGGCAAGAAATACTTTGCCACAAACACAGGTGTTATAACACTTATCGAAGGCAAGATTTCATACTTCTCATATGGCGCATGGCTTATGCATCCTACAGTCACAAAAATTGCCGTTTCTGACAGCGGCACAATTGCAGCCGTAACACCCAGAGGTATAAGCCTTATCACTTCAAAGCTTATGACGCTCGAAGATAAAGCCAATCACTATGATGAAATGGCTGTTAAGTATTTCACAAGAAACGAAGGATATCAGGTTACACGTGAGCTTCGCAAATACGGTGACCTTGATTCAGGATGGCTCCCCAACTCCGATAATGACGGACTTTTCACGGGCCTTTACTGTGCAAGCCAGTGCTTCCGCTACAGCGTAACCGGTGACGAGACAGCAAAAGCTAACGCTAAGAGAGCTGTTGAAGCTATGATTAAGCTCACCGAAATCACCGGCAGACCCGGTTTCACGGCAAGAGCAACCAGATATTCGCACGAAGAAAACTTCGGCACAGAAAACCGTGAAGAGTGGCATATCTGCGAGGATAACCCAGATTGCGAATGGCTTGGTGAAACATCAAGCGACGAAATGACAGGCCACTATTTTGCATACGGCATATATTATGATCTTGTTGCCGATGAAGAGGAAAAGAAGAAAATAGCAAACACTGTAAAGACAATCACCGACCATATTATCGACAACAACTTCCATCTAACAGACGTTGACGGCATTCCCACAACCTGGGCAAACTGGGAGCCTGACCTTCTCAACAACGATGACAGATGGTACTATGAAAAAGGCACGAACTCGCTCGAAATACTCTCCTTCCTCAAGACAGCATATCACGTAACAGGTGATGACAAATATAACCGCGTATTTGATATGCTTATAAAAAAGCACCACTACGCAATGAACTGTATGCAGTATAAATGCGAGGATGCTCATGTTGCTCACATCGATGATCAGCTTGACTTCGTAAACATATATCCGCTTATCGTTTACACAGATGCAAACTCTCACAAAGAGATTTTCAAGATGGGTCTCACTCACCACTGGGAGTATGAAAGAGTTGAACGTTCACCTTTCTTCAACATCGTTTACGGTGCACTTACTGAAAACTGCTGCGACATCGAAAACGCTGCAAAATCGCTTTCTGAAATGAATCTTGACCTGATAAGATGGCCGATTTTCAACAGCTTCAGAAAGGATATTGTATGGGATACAGAGCAGGAAGCTATGGGTATTCCACCTCAGCTCAAATATCCTGTTGAATATTCTGCAAGAGTTCTTGTTCACTATGACGGAAATCCGTTTGTATGTGATTCTGGTGCTGAAGAATTCATTAATATCAACACAAAGGTTGTTAATCGCACATCTACTCTTCCTGGTACTGCGGGCGCAAACGGAAAAAGAGCTATGATGCCCTATATCTACCTTCTTCCCTACTGGATGGGCAGATATTACGGACTCATCGGCGACTGATAAAACACATTAAGAAAGGCTTTCACAGCAAAACTGTGAAAGCCTTTTCCTAATTAGTTTTCAGGATCGTACATCATGTAATAGTTATCAATACCTTCTCGTTCCCAAAAATCGTGTTTAATAACCTTAAAGCCGAGATTTTCATAAAACTTCACATTATCTTTATCCTGTGCCTCAAGGCCCAATTTATAGCCCTTTGCAGTAAGGTCAGCTATACCCTGTTTTATAAGCTTGCTTGCAATCCCCTTACCCTGATGCTCAGGTGCAACAAAAACAGGAGAAATAATATATGTGTTTTCGGGAAATACCTTTACATCCAGGTGCGAGTAAGCTATCAGCGTTTTGATTGTTTTAGGCAAATACGTCAACAGGAAAAACCAATTAGGATACATAAGGAAATCGATAACGTCATATTCGTTATGCGCTTCTCGCCAAACACAGATACCGCGCTTTTCCTCATCAATATAAATTATATCTTCGCGGTTTGATGTTGAAAGTCGCTCAATCATAAAGTGATAAACATATTTTTTTCGAAGTTTTTCGCTTTTTGTCACGTATTTATGCACGGGGTCGTTAACGTAAGCTTCCGCAGCCATTCGTGCAAAATATTTTAAAGTCTGATTATCCATAGGTTTATTTTTGTTTTTCATTATCATCACCATTGATAATATATCATAATCAGCAATAAAAAATCAATATTAAACATAAACTTCGCACTTGTCAGCGCAATCATCAAGTGATAGAATATAAACAAACATTGATACAGAGAGGTAACGTTATGCTCAGAAAAAGACAGGTACATCTTGATTTCCATACAAACGGCACTTTACCGGTCGGAAAAATGTTTTCAAAAGAACAATTTCAGGCTGCTCTTAAGCTAGGTCACGTAAACTCGATAACAGTATTTTCAAAATGCCATCACGGCTGGTCATATCATCCGACAGAAGCGAACGAAATGCATCCTGAACTTGATTTTGACCTGCTCGGTGCACAGCTTGAGGCCTGCAAAGAAATTGATGTAAAGGCTCCCGTTTATATCTCTGCAGGTTATGATGAAAAAGATTTTGTCAGACATCCCGAGTGGCGATACAAACATTCGCCAAACAAAGCTGATAACGATGAATATGAAAACGAAGTCCATTTCCATCTGCTCTGTTTTAATACCGATTATCTGAATGCACTTTGTGCACAGATTGAAGAGGTAATGGTAAAATATAACCCTTGCGGTATTTTCCTCGATATCATTTCACCGAAGGTTTGTTACTGCGAAAAGTGCCAATCAGATATGAAAGAACTTGGTCTTGATATCGATAACGACGATGACAGGCAGAAATTTGCCGAAATGACGTTTTATAAATATGTCGAAGCAACAAACTCTGCAGTCAGAAAGCACAGTGATACAGCAACAATTTTCCACAACAGCGGTCACATCCCCAAGGGCGATCACAACTTTATAAATGCAAACACACATCTTGAGCTTGAAAGTCTCCCTACCGGCGGCTGGGGTTATGACCATTTTCCGCTCTCTGCTGCCTATGTGCGAACCATCGGTGACAAAGAATATCTGGGTATGACAGGTAAATTCCACCACAGCTGGGGTGAATTCGGTGGATTCAAACATCCTAATGCACTGATTTATGAAACCGCACTGAGTGTTGCAAACGGCGCAGGCTGTTCAATCGGCGATCAGATGCACCCGCTCGGTGAAATGAATATGGCTACATACGGACTCATCGGCAAAGCATACTCACTTATAGAAGAGGCTGAACCTTGGCTTAACGGTGCCGTAAATGTGGCAGACATTGCCGTGTTGAGTGCAGAAGCAACAACAGGCAGCCGAGAAACAAAAGCTGATATCGGCGCCAACAGAATGCTGCTTGAAACTAACCGACTTTATAATTTTATAGACGGAACAATGGATTTTTCAGACTATAGAGTTATAATTCTTCCTGACGAAAAAATCACCGATGATAAAACAATTGAGAAAATCAGAGAATATATAAAAAACGGTGGTAAGATTATAGCAAGCGGTGAATCAATTATTAAAGACGGCAAATTTATACTTGATATCGGTATGGAATATATTGACGAAAATGAGTTTAATCCGACTTATCTTATTCCACGCTATGAAACAGCAAACGGTGTTACAGAGTATGTAATGCGCTGCAACTCATACACATTCAAAGCCGATGGCTGTGAAACCGTCGCAAATATGCAAAACCCCTACTTCAACAGAACTAAAGAGCATTTCTGTTCACACATACACACACCTAATAATCCTGAAAAAACTTTTGTCGGCGCTGCCATCAACGCAAATGTAGCTTATATCGGATGGGATATTTTCACAGCATATGCAACACACGGTCACATATGCTTTAAAGAGCTTTTTACAAGTGTTCTTGATAAAATGATGGCAGAAGAATACACAGTAAACGTTGATATCCCCGACAGAGCTGTTGTAACTTACACCGAGCAGAAAGAACACAACCGTAACATTCTTCACCTTCTCTTTGCACACACAACGTTAAGAGGATCAAACACAGAGGTTATTGAAGATACCGTACCGCTTTATAACGTACAATGTTCGGTTAAA
The DNA here is from genome assembly GCA_045637465.1 of Acutalibacteraceae bacterium. Lineage (GTDB taxonomy): Bacteria > Bacillota > Clostridia > Oscillospirales > Acutalibacteraceae > UBA8612. The sequence goes on from JAZTZM010000010.1 coordinate 158,774, forward strand.
TCCGCCCAAAAGCCAACTGAGATTTATCTTGCTCCAAGCAGAGAAAAGCTCAATTTTGATTTTGACGGTAATGTTGTCAGCTTCACAGTACCGAAGGTTGATATACATCAGATGGTAGTCATCAGCAAATAAAATTTACTTTATATTAATAGTTAATCAAACAACAAACGAACTGTTTTATTCATTCTCATAAAATAGTTCGTTTTATTTTTTGTCCAAATATTGACAAATGTTAATAAATTGTGTACAATGTGTTAAGAAATTGTTCACAATCAGTTTCAAAAAAGTTCACAAACAAAAAGGAGTAAGGAAAATGAAGAAGAAATTGCAAAACATCTTAACAGGAATCATCGTAAGCATCGCTATCTTTATCTCACTTATATCGGTTGAGGTAGCACACGCAGCTGACGCACCTGAGGAGAACACATATTTTTATGAGTATTACACTTATACTCTCGAAAATGATGAAGCAACGATAATTTTTGCAAATCCGTACAACGGTAACGTTACCATACCCTCAGAGGTAGATGGATATCCCGTAGTTGCGATTGCGGAAAATGCTTATGACGGTGTTGGACTTTATGATTATATCATCATTCCGGAATCGGTAAAAAGAATCGCACCACGTGCTTTCGCCAAAGCACATATCAGAGGTGACCTTTATATTTATCAGAATCTTGAAGTAATTGGTGAAGAAGCTTTTAAAGATGCAGACATAGATAATATTTATTTTGCAGGCACAGAAGAAGAATTCGGCAAAATAAACATAGACCCCAGTAACGAAAGCTTCCTTGAAGCAGAAATGAATTACAAATTTGATTTTTCAAAAAAGATGTTTGAAAGTTCGATTGAAGCAGGATTTTCAGGAGTAACAAACTTCGTACAATTTCTTTTTGTAGGTTTCGCTATGCCTATTGCTTTGCTCATTATGCCACCTGCCGGTATTGCAGCGTTTTTTGCTCCTATAGCAGGAGCAGAAGCTCTTGCTAACGGTTTTTTAAATTCATGGGAATTTTTTGAAATATCAATTGCAGTACTGTTTGCATGACCACAATTAAATATATATTTTAATCGTAAACAAATTGAAAACCTGCGGTATGAAGTACATATTCATGCCGTAGTTTTTTTAGAATTTGACATCTGTACCATAAATGCTATAATAATAAAAAAGCATTAAGGGTGATGGAAATGTTTTCAAAAATTGTAGCAATAATAATGAGTGCTTTTTCTTTTTTATCTGCACCTTTTTCGCAGTTGTTTTCTGAAGTCGAATTGAAAAGTCAACTTGCTAAAGGCAACTATGAAAGCCCGTACATCGTAAGACCTCTTGAGAGCATAACGGTAAACGGTGTATCGATCGAGGATTACTGCGTTGTTATCCCTGATTCCGACAGCACACTATATTCAGATGCCGCACACACCCTTTCTGATGAGATTTATAAAGTATGCGGCATAAAAATCAAAACAGATGAAACCTCTGATAAAGCTTTTGTAATCAACAAAGATCTGAACAACAACGACAGCTTCAGTCTTAAGGTTGAAAGTAGCAAAGTTTATATAACAGGTAGCTCAACCGTCGGTATTTCAAGAGGCATAGCCGCTTTTACAGATGAGGTTTTATTGAATGCACAAAACAGTTACAACTTTGCCGACGGCTATGAATACACTAAAACTTTTACAGATTATGTAACCTATGAATCTTTTGGTGCTATAGGCGACGGCAAAACAGATGATCTTCAAGCGATTGTCCGAACTCACGAATACGCAAATGAAAACGGGTTGAGCGTTTTTGCAAACGAGACAGCGACATATTACATTGGCGGCACAAACAAGACAGCCGTTATTAAAACCAATGTCAGCTGGTCAACATCACGTTTCATAATTGACGACACTCAGGTAGAAAGCATAAACAGCTGGATATTTAACATTGCACCATCACAAAGCGCGGTAAATATAACCGATAAAGTCTCCCCTCTTAAATCAGATGCAGTTAACATCGGCACAACACTCGACAGTGCGAGCCTTGTAGTTCTCACCGATTCAAACGTCAAAAGATATATACGCAAGGGTGCAAATCAAAACTCAGGCAGTAACCAATCAGACGTTATAATCGTTGAGGAAAACGGAAACATTTCGCCTGACACTCCGCTTATATGGGATTTTGATTCTGTCACCGGCGCTACAGCATACCCGATTGATAAAGAAACACTGTCAATAAAAGGCGGCAGATTCACAACCATTGCAAACAACGCCGCATCGGAATACACCTATTACGCAAGAGGCATTGTCGTAAAACGTTCAAACACAGTTATTGACGGACTGTATCACGACATCACAAACGAGGGTAAGACAGGTGCACCGTATTCAGCTTTCGTCAGCCTTTCGTGCTGCGCTGACGTAACGGTTAAAAACTGCACGTTCACAGGACACAAAAAATATTCTACAATCGGCTCAGCAGGCACATCTGTAACAATGGGCACGTACGATATCGGCGCCGCAACAGCAGTAAACGCAAAATTCATCAACTGCAAGCAGACAAACGACATAACCGACGGCAACTATTGGGGCATTGCGGGCACAAACTACTGCAAAAATCTTGTATACGACGGCTGTGCTTTTTCAAGATTTGATGCTCATCAAGGCGTACTCAACGCAACCGTCATAAACTCTGTGCTCGGACATCACGGCATCAAGCTTATCGGAAGCGGAACAGCATTGATAGAAAACACAACAGTTTTATCCGACAGCTTTATTGATCTTCGCTCGGATTACGGCTCAACCTGGAATGGTGAACTCATAATGCGCAACTGCAAATTTTATCCTACAGGCATAGCAAGCCACATTATCAAGGCTGAAAATTCCGAAGACCATAACTTCGGTTACACCTGCTATCTGCCTGAAAAAGTGGAAATTGACGGCTTTTTCGTACACAGAATCGGCATCAATTACCTCTTCACAAAAGTTAACCCAAACCACAAATCAGAATCATTCAGTGCTGAATATCCTGTTGTTACACCTAAGGAAATAACAGTTAAAGATTTCAGCTGTCTTTTCTTTGGTGACATTAAGGTTTCTCAGAACAAATCTATGTTTGATGTTGAAATTACAGAATAAAAAAATCTCCACGGTTTTCAGACCGTGGAGATTTTTGATTATTTATCACTGACGAGTGAGTAATGTCTGATATTTACGGAAATCAGCTTATCGTAATCTGCTACGTGGATAAACGAGCCGTCCTCCATCGGATAAACGGTGAGTCCCTCTGCTTCGTGGTCACGTCCGCTTACCGTTCTTTCGAAAAGGTTGTTGACCTCACCTGTCTTGACATCAACCGTCTGGACGATTTCCGTTGCTGAGCCTGAAACATCGTAGGACATATAAAGAAGTCCGTCGTAGTATTCGGCACCTTGGATTCTGTCTACAGGCTCAGAAAGCATAATCTTATGAGAGAAAGTCATATCCTCAAGGTTATATGCCAAAATGCAGTCTGTTTCGTGGAAAGGAGAAGTATAGAGATAGCCGTTATCAGCATCAACCGCACAGTAAGGAATACCATCGTCAAGGTACTCTGTGCCGAGGTCATAATACTCACCCGTATATTCGAGCGTTTCAGCATCATAGATAAGAATGAGGTTGTATGTATCGGTTTCATCCTCTGTTGCGGCATAAATCTTGCCGTTGTAGTAGCTGATACCGCCGATATGGTCGCTGTTGTACTTTTCTTTTATATCCTTCGGGATAGCAAAATGAGTATAGGCAACACGCTCAAAGCCGTCAACAGTCCACTTTGCCATACCTACAAGGTCCAGGGCTGCGATTGAGCCTGCTGTGTAATAATACTCGCCGTCCGTTGTGATTCCCTGACTCATAAGAAGCGCCATGTCGAGCGTAAATTTGTCAGTTCTGACAAGCTCAGCGTTGGGCGAGCAGGTAATTTCACCGCCGTTGATAGCACCTGACAGCATAATGACAAATGCACTGAAAAGTGCCCAGCCGGGATAAAGCACAGACTTGATGATTTTCCAGATAAACATTTATGTTTCCTCCGATATATTCGTATTGCTTCAAGTATATTACGATATGAGAAATATTGCAACATATTTCATAAAAAAACTCACTGCATAAAACAGTGAGTTTTCGATAATATTCAAGCTTATTCTTTTTTTGCTGTTACAGGTATTGCTCTTCTTGTTTTCTTGGGCAAATCCATCAGCTTAAGGCAAAGTATGTTGAGCCACTTATTTGAAAGTAACAGCGTTGTGAGCAATGACAGTGGGAAAATCAGCCACATCATTGTGTCTTCAGTTACATAATCAGTTATTTTGAAGGTTCTGTACACAAGGTAGATAATCAGGTAATGCAAACAATAAACCGGAAGCGTATACTGACCAAACCTTGCGACAAAGCCTTTGCCGATTCTGTTCGGTGTGATAACAATGAGACAAACGCACGCAATCGCAGAAACAGCGTAACACGCTAAACGGATAAGCGGACCGAAAGCAGCATACTCATTGAGCTTTTCATAAGGATGCTGACAAACGAACATAGCGCGTGTAATATACAGATCTTTAAATGTGAAAGCTACCCATATAAGCACGCCGATAGGTATAAGAGCGAAAATCTTTTTGATCTTACCCCTGCTGATTTTTACAAGTTTTTTGGGATCAATACAGTAACCCGCATAGTAAAACGGATATAAAACTATTATCCTTGACAGTACAAGCGTACTGCCGATTTCACTGTCATAACCGGCAAAAAGACTGAGCAAAATTGTAAAAACAAGTACGCAAACCGGCTTGTATTTGCTTGTAAACACAGTCACCACCGCGAAGACAAACAGCGCAAACATAAACCACGCAACGCCTGTTTCTCCGAAAACGCGAAAAGTAAAGCACTGATCAAAAACAGCATCATATATGTATTTAATGAGCTTAAGCAAGAAATACAGCACGAGATAACCGAGCATTTTATCCCACTGCTTTTCGTTTACCATATGCTTTGAAAAAAGACCGGAAATAAAAATAAACAGCGGCATATGAAAAGAATAAAGCAACAGATAAAGACTTTGTGCAAATTCATTAGTTGCGGTGTGCACATCGGCAAAATGGCCGAGCACAACACAAAAAATCAGAAAAAACTTTAATAAATCCCATTTTTGAATACGTTTCTCCATATGATCCCACCTAAAGAAATCTTTGTAAAATCTCCTGAAATATTATACTATTCATCCGAAAAATGTCAAGGAAGAAAATTTAAAACTTTAGCTGACACAACAATACTTGTTATTTATATCTTTATATGATATATTATTTATATGATATTAAGGCGGTGAGTAATTGTTTAAAGAGCTGTTAAAAACTGAATCGAGTTGGGAATTTTTCAAATCCACCTCCCTGCCGATTGTAATTTACGGCACAGGTAACGGAGCTGACAGAGTATTTGACGAATTCGAAAAAATCGGAATAACAGTTTGTGCAGTTATCGCCAGTGACGGATTTGTAAGACATCGCACCTTTCGCGGCTTTGAGGTTAAATCGGTTTCGCAAGCAGAGTATGAATTAGGCGATTTTGTCACAGCACTCTGCTTTGCAAGTCCCGTGTCGCAAGTGATTGAAAATATTAAAGAGCTTTCGCAAAAACATAAGCTAATCATGCCGTCGGTGCCTGTTTTCGGTGATAATATTTTTAACAAAGATTTCCTTCAAATCAATATCGATAAAATCGAAAAAGCATATTCTCTTCTGAGTGATAATCAATCAAAAAAAGTTTTTGAAAATATTATCCGTTTCCAGATAACGGGCGATTTAAACTACTGCTTTAACTGCGAAACTCCAAAAGATGAAGCTTTTTCTATACTGAAACTCGACAAAAACGAAAGCTTCCTTGACCTTGGTGCATACCGTGGAGATACAGTCGATGAATTTCTGCGTTATACAAATTCTTACGAAAAAATCACAGCTGTTGAACCTGATAAAAGAACGTTCAGAAAACTTGAAGCTTATTGTGAAAATATAAACAACTGTAATCTTATCAACTCAGCCGTATGGTCTGAAAACTGCACACTTAAGTTTGACGGCAACAAAGGCAGAGGTGCATCCGCAAAGAACAAAGGAGAGGAAATCAATGCGATTTCCGTCGATTCACTCTTTGAAAAATACGGCTCATTTACATATATCAACGTTGATATCGAGGGAGCCGAAGCAGAAATGCTCAAAGGCGCTGTTAACGCATTGCAAAGCAAACCTAAACTCTGTATGGCAGCATATCACAGAAGCGAGGATATTTTCAGCCTTGTTAATAAAGTATACGAAATTAATCCCGATTACAAAATTTATATGAGACATCATCCGCACATATCTTTTTGGGATACAAATATTTATTGCGTATAAAGCATTTATCAAATTAAAAGATTTCAATGAAAGAAGTTGATTAAATGAAACCTATTAGCTTTTATCTTGTAACAGATACCCATTATTTTGAAACAAGCCTTGGTGCCGAAGGAAAAGCATACGAAGAACATATGAAATGTGAGCAATATTTTCTCAGAGAGAGCGGACCTATTGACCACTCCACATTTGAACGCATTGCCAAAGACAAGGAAACAGATATTGTACTTATAGCAGGTGACCTGACAAAAAACGGTGAGGTCGAAAGCCACAAGAGTTTCATAAAAGAACTTTATAAGCTCAAAGAGAGTGGCAAGAGAATTTATGTCATCACTGCAGGTCACGATTACGGCAAATCATTTGCTTTTAAAAACGATGTACGAATCGAGGCAGAAGGTGCAGAATTTGACAAGCTACCCGAAATGTATAAAGATTTCGGCTACGGAGAAGCAATTGCATTTGATGAGCCCACACACTCTTACGTTGCTCAGCTTGCAGACGGTATAAGATTGCTCGGAATCTGCTGCGATAGCCTTGACCAGCCCAAGGGTGCGATGGACGAAAGACATCTTGCGTGGGCAAAGGATCAGCTTGACAAGGCAAAGGCAGATAACTGCGGCGTTATTGCAATGTGTCACTATCCTATAATTCCATCTGTGCCTGTATTTGACCTTGTTGGTGATGCAAAAATTAAAGAATGGCGTAAAATAGCAACATTCCTTGCAGATAACGGTGTTGAGCTTGTGCTCACGGGACATATGCACATACAGAGCATCAACGAGTTTTACACTAAAAAAGGCAACAGACTTATTGACATCTGCACAGCCTGTCTACCCGGCTCTCCTGCACAGTACAGAAAAATAACTGTTGATGAAAACTCCGTTATGAAGGTCAACTCAATTGAAATCGGTGATTTCGGTTGGGACCTTAAAGGACTCACGGCAAAAGAATATTGCGATAAGCAATTCTACAACGCTATCCTTGAGCGTATATTCAGAGCATTACGCGGTGGTAAGGGAATTGTAAAACATCTCAAAAGGCTCGGCACAAGAATTGTTGCAAACGGAACGGTCGGCGGTGTTGGCAGATTCCTGTGGATAAAAGTCCCCAAGAGCATCCGTAAGACAAAGCTGACAGAACTTATCGGCAACATCGGTATCAGCATTTTCCTCGGCGATATGCCCTATGTTGATGGAACGCCCGAATATGAAGTTATCAGCAAGCTGCTCAAACGTTTTTCTTTCATAATAAAAAAAGTCGAGCCGAAACTTTCTAAAGACGGAATAAAACTTGATCTGACTGATATGATACTCAACACAATCGGCAGCAGAAAGCCATTCTCAGACAACAACGCCGAATTTACACTTAAATAAACGGAGAGTTACCATGGAATACAAGAGAGAACTTAAAACCGACTGGAAAGCAAAATGGATATGGCTGAAAAGTGAAGAATCAAGCAAAAACGTGTGGGTCTGTTTCAATAAAAGAGTGGACATTGACAAAGTTCCCGCCGAGCTTATTGCACGAATTGCGGCTGAAAACAAGTATTGGCTTTACATAAATGGTGAATGTGTAATCCGTGAGGGCGGACTCAAACGCGGTCCCTCCCCTATAGGATGCTATTTTGACGAGGTTGATATTGCCAATCACCTTATTGAAGGCGAAAATCTTATCAGTATACTTGTATGGTATTGGGGAAATGAAGCAAGCTACTCAAGCACAGATGCAGGTCAGGGCGGTCTGCTTTTTGAGGCTGAAAACGACAGTATATCAATCCTTTCCGACAGCAGTTGGATTGCAGTCAGAAATTCTGCTTTTCTCGAGGACAAAGGCAAGCTCCAGCCAAACTACAGATTGCCTGAAAGTAACGTATATTACGACGCACGAAAAGCAAACGAAGACTGGAACAAACCGGGTTATAATTTTTCCAATTGGGCAAAAGCCGATGAATATGCTGTAGGCGGTGAAGGATGCTGGGGCGAAACCTACAGCAGAGATATTCCGCAGTTTAAAGATTTCGGTCTTAAAGACTATAAAAACAGCAAGGAATTTGAAGGAAAGAGCTTCTTAACCAAAAAGAAAATCACGCTTAATATTCCCTACAACGCACAGCTTACACCTTACCTTGAGGTAGAAGCAAAAGCAGGCAAAAAAATTGTTATCACAACAGAAAATACCTACACCGGCTCAATCCACAGCACATATGTAACCAAAAACGGAATTCAGGCTTTTGAATCCCCTGCTTGGTTTAACGGAGAAAATATAACCTACGAAATACCATCAGGTGTTAAAATAATCAGCCTCAAATACAGAGAAAGCGGCTACAACACTGAATTCTGCGGCAGTTTCACCTGCGACAACGAGGATATGAATATCCTCTGGCAAAAGTCGCTGCGCACACTGTACGTGACAATGAGAGATAATTTTATGGACTGCCCCGACAGAGAAAGAGCACAGTGGTGGGGTGATGTTACCAACGAGATGATGCTCACGGTATACAGCCTCGCGCCCTCTTCATACAACCTTTACCTTAAGGGTGTCAACACAATGCTTTCGTATATCGACCCCGAAACAAAAGTTTTGCAGACGGTTGTACCGATTAAAAACGACTACTTTGAGTTGCCGTGCCAACAGCTTGCCGGTGTATGCGGTATGTGGGTATATTATAAATACACCGGTGATAAAGCATTTATTGAATCTGTTTACCGTGCAGCAATCGATTACTTAAACCTGTGGAACATAAGCGAAAGCGGACTTGTTGAGCACAGAAAAGGCTCATGGGACTGGCAGGACTGGGGCGACAAAATCGATATAGCGCCACTTGAAAACGCGTGGTATTATTACGCAATGAAAGCTGTAAAAAATATGGCTGAATTGCTCGAAGATGATATAACGGCAAAAGACTTTGAAGTCAGAATAAAATCGCTTTACACAGCATATCAGACACTTTGGACAGGCGAAGGCTACAAGAGCCAAGAAAGCGAAGGTTATGATGACAGAGGCAATGCCGTTGCTGTGCTGTCAGGACTTTGTGAGAAAGAAAAATACAGCAAAGTAAAAGAAATACTTTTCGGCACAAGAAACTCAAGCCCCTATATGGAGCATTACGTGCTCGAAGCTCTTTGCTGTATGGATGAATTTGCACTTGCGGAAAAGAGAATGTGCGAAAGATACAGCGAGATGATAAAGACTGATTACTCTACGCTGTGGGAAAACTGGACCAAAGGTGACGGCACGTCAAACCACGCATGGTCAGGCGGTCCGCTTGTTGCAATGAGCAAACATATCGCAGGCATTAAACCTATCACACCGGGCTACGGCAAAACCGAAATCAAGCCGCAGTACGAACTGCACAAACACATTTCCTGCACAGTGCCCGCAATTATCGGCGATATAAAGTTTGAATACGAGCTTAAAGGTGACAAAGCTTTAATCAACCTTGAGTATCCCGAATGCACTCAGGTTTTACTGCGCATTCCACAAAACGCAGTTGTTACAGCTAACGGAAAAGCTGTTATACCAAGCGGCACAACGGTAACAATATAACTGTTGAACATTATTTGATATTGCTATATAATTTATAAAAACAAGCGGAGAAAAAATTATGGATTTTAAAATAATTGCTCAAAACCGTCAGTCGTGCAGAAGCTATGACCCGACAAAAGCGGTTGAAAAAGAAAAAATCGACGCGGTGATTGAAACTGCAAGACTTGCTCCCTCTGCCTGCAACGCGCAGCCCTACCGCATCACGGTATGCACGGATAATGCGGCTAAAGAGGTTGCAAAGGCAACCCAAGGTATGGGAATGAACAAATTTGCAACTCAGGCACCTGTTATGATTGTGTTATCGGAAGGCAACTACAACTCAACCGCAGCCGCAGGCTCAAAAATCAAAAAGAACGATTACCGTTCTATCGACATCGGTATTTTAACAGCCTATATCACTGCACAGGCGACCTCTCTTGGTCTTTCAACCTGCATACTCGGCTGGCTCGACGATAAACAAATAAGAAAAATCTGCTCGCTCGATTCCCCTGTCAGGCTTGTAATTGCACTCGGCTATGCAAACGAGGATGACAAGCTCAGAGAAAAGAAGCGCAAGCAGATTGATGAATTTGTAAACTATATTTCATAATACTGAGGTGGTAACAATGGGTAGATATGCAATTTACGGTGCAGGCTCACTCGGCACAGTACTTGGAGCTTACATCACAAAAAACGGCGGTAAGATAGATCTTATCAACCGCAACAAGGCTCACGTTGAGGCACTCAACACAAAGGGAGCAACAATCAAGGGCACAGTTAATATGAACGTTCCCGTCAAGGCGATCACACCTGACGAGATGGAAGGAAAGTACGACGTAATTCTGCTGATGACAAAGCAGCTTTTCAACACAGAAGTTGTTACAAAGCTCAAGGATCATCTGACAGACAAGGGTGTTATTGTAACACTGCAGAACGGTCTGCCTGAACCCGGCATTGCTGAAATCGTAGGTGCTGACCGCACAATGGGATGCACGGTTGAATGGGGTGCCGCACTCAACGAACCCGGCGTATGCACACTCACAAGTGAGCCTGACAGTCTCTCATTCCATATGGGCAAGATGGACGGCATATCTGATGCACAGTTCAAAATGGTAAAAGATCTGCTTGAGCTTATGTGCCCCGTACACGAGGAGGATAACCTCATCGGTGCACGCTGGTCAAAGCTTCTCATCAACGCAACGTTCTCAGGTCTGGGTGCTGTTGTCGGCGGTGTTTTCGGCGACGTATCCGAAAACAAGGCAGGTCAGAAAGTTGCTGTAAGATGTATGAAAGAGTGTATTGATGTAGGTCACGCAACAGGCGCAACCTTTGCACCCGTTCAGGGTAAAAACATAACAAAGCTTTTCTACTATACCAATCCTATCAAGCGTGCGATTGCTACCTTCCTTGTGCCGATTGCAATGAAAAAGCACCGTGATATTGAGCCTTCAATGCTTCAGGACCTCAAAAAAGGCAAGCCTTGCGAGATTGATGCAATCAACGGTGTTGTATGCGAATGGGGCAGAAAAACAAACACCCCCACACCAATTAACGACCGCATTGTCGAAATCATCAAAAAGTGTGAAAAGGGCGAACTTAAGCCTCAGGCATCCAACATCAAAATGTTTGACGATTTACTGTAATAAGAGATAAATAAAAGCGTGGTGTTTTGCACCACGCTTATTTCTTTTATTCTTCTGTTTCAATTTCACCGTTCATTTTTTCGAATTTCTCAACATATTGCTCAAGCACAAACTCGATTTCTTTGTTAGCTGATCGCTTGTTTTTTGAAGCGATATATTTAATTTTTTCTAGCAATTCCTCAGATACTCTCAATGAAAACGGCGGATAATAATTGCCAGCCATATCAAACACTTCCCTCCACAGCAAACTGACATCAAAATACTACCATTTTGAATGTAATTTGTATGAATTAGTATTGACATCATTTTGATGTCAAATTATAATTAGTTTACTACAAATATTAATTCAAGGAAGTGTATAGTCATGGAAAAAACACCATTTTGGAAAAAGACTTGGTTTATAGCCCTGATGTTCTTTGTTTTTCCTCTTGCAGGAATAATACTTATGTGGGCAAGCAAAAAGAATTGGAATAAAGGTATTAAAATCGTTTTATCAGCAATTTTCGGCTTTTTTGCTTTAGGATGGATAATCATTCTGTTCGCGCCAAGTAACGAAAGCACTACCAATGCAACAACACAAGAATCCCAAACGATTTACGTCGAAGCAGCAACAGAAGAAACAACAACCACTAAGCCTACAACCACAGAAAAAGAAACCACAACTGCAAAGCCCACAACTACAGAAAAAGAAACTACAACAGCTAAACCCACAACAACAGAAAAAGAAACCACAACAGCTAAGCCTACAACTACAGAAAAAGAAACCACAACAGCTAAACCTACAACGACTAAGAAAGAAACTACAACATCTAAACCTACAACTACAAAGAAAGTTACTACATCAAAATCTTCTAACTCTGAACAACACTATGTTTTAAATAACAACACTAAAAAGTTTCATTATCCCAGTTGCAGTTCTGCAGATAAAATAGCTGACAAAAACAGAGATGATTTTAATGGAAATAGAGACACTCTAATTAACAGAGGATTTTCACCTTGTGGCAGATGTCATCCATAACATTTTAATAACTGTAGGTGATAAAATGAAATTCGGAATGCGTAAACCTTCAATAAAACGATCATTTAAAGCACGAACAACCGGAAAAGCAAAACGCGCAGTAAAAAAAACGTTAATTCCCGGATACGGAAAAAAGGGTGCAGGTTGGGTGAAAAATCCCAAGAAAGCCGCCTACAACAAAGTTTATAAAAAAACAACATTCAGCTTATTTGATATCTTTAAATAAGCACTCTGCCAATGAAATCACCCGACAGATTTTATAGTCTGTCGGGTGATTATACTTTTATAAAGTTGAGTAATTATTCAAGCTCTGCTATTTCGTGATATAGGTCAGCGTATCTGCCGCTCATTGCAAGCAGCTCTTCGTGTGTGCCGCGCTCAACAATTCTGCCTTGCTCAAGCACCATAATTGCGTTTGCGGTGCGCACGGTTGAAAGGCGGTGGGCAATTACAAAGGTTGTGCGATCTTTCATTATCGCATCCATACCCTTGTCTATATGCCGCTCTGTTCTCGTATCGACCGAGCTTGTTGCCTCATCGAGAATAAGAATCGGTGCACGGCTGATTGCTGCACGGGCGATATTGAGAAGCTGGCGCTGACCCTGCGAAAGGTTTGCACCATCTCCCTCAAGCACGGTGTCATAGCCGTTTTCAAGGTGCATTATAAACGAATGAGCCGATGATATTTTTGCCGCCTCAATAACTTCTTCATCCGTTGCATCAAGTCTGCCGTAGCGGATATTCTCACGCACCGTGCCCGTGAAAAGATGCGTATCCTGAAGCACCATCGCGATATTACTGCGAAGCAGCTTACGGTCAATTTTTTCGATTGGCACACCGTCGATTGTTATTGAGCCCTCACTTATATCATAAAAGCGTGAAAGCAGGTTTGTGACGGTTGTTTTGCCTGCGCCTGTTGAGCCTACAAACGCAATCTTCTGACTGGGCTTGGCATAAAGAGAAATATCGTGAAGCACCGTAACATCCGGCACATAGCCGAAGTTGACATTTTTAAGCTCAATATGCCCTTTTATTTCGGTTATATCAGCCGTTTCACAGTCTTGTGATTCAGGCTCTTCATCAAGCACCTCAAACACACGCTCTGCACCTGCAAGAGCAGAAAAGACAGTATTCATCTGCATTGAGATTTCGTTAATCGGTCTGTTGAAGCTTCGTGTATAGTTAAGAGAAATAGCAAGACCGCCGATATCAAAGCCTCTGAAAACAACAAGAAGAGCACCGATACAAGCAGTTATACCATAGCAAATGTTGCAAAGCTGATGCGTTACGGGGCCCATTATGCCTGCGTTAAACTGCGCCTTAATCTGTGCCTTGCACAGCTCACCGTTGAGATATTCGAACTCCTCTACCGCTGTATCCTCGTGCTCAAACACCTTTACAACCTTCTGACCCGATATCATTTCTTCGGCAAACCCGTTGAGCATACCAAGATTCTTCTGTTGACGAACAAACGCGCCTCTGCTCGATTTTATTATACGCTTGCTTGCAAGAGTGAGAAGCGGAGTCATAACAATTGTAATAACACCGAGAATCGGGTTTGTATAAAGCATCAGCACAATTGTGCCGACAATTGTAATTGCACCCGAAACAATCTGTATAAGTGTTGTGTTGAGCATTTCACCGATTGTATCAATATCGTTAGTAAATCTGCTCATTATATCTCCTGCCGCGTGGGTATCGAAATAGCGTATAGGCAGGGTCTGAAGCTTTGAATAAAGCTCGTTTCTCATAAACTTAAGTGTGCGTTGCGAAACAGTGAGCATAAGCCGCTGCTGAAGCCACTGCGTGAGCACGGCGACAGCGTAGACAGCCGCCATAAGCGCAACACCCTTTGCAAGGCCGACAAGCCTTGAGCTGATATCGGCATTCAGCGGATCGTGGTAGAGAAACTCATTCATAATCGGGCGAAGCATATACGATGCCGCGAGGGTTGCAACAGTCTGCAAAACGGAGCAGACAAGTGCAATAATCAGCAGCACATTTTCTTTTGAAAGAAAGCTCAGCATTCTGCCGATTGTTTTACGGATGTTTTTTGGCTTACCGCTTGCACGCATTGCGCCATCTCTACCGCCTCTGCCTGCAACATCCATCTCCTTGACACCCGATTTTGACGAGGATGACTGTGAATAACGTCTGACAAGTCTTTCTGCACGTAACTTATCCATTGCATTCATCCTCCTTATCCTTCTGAGAATAATATATCTCACCGTATTCGGAGCACGAAGCCAGAAGCTCTTTATGCGTACCGCAGCCGACAACCTTGCCGTGATCGAGCACAACAATCTTATCCGCATCGACAACGGAGGTTATACGCTGGGCAATTATAATTTTTGTAACGTCTGGCAGTTCCTCGCGGAAAGCCTTGCGGATTGAAGCATCCGTAGCAGTGTCAACAGCACTTGTCGAATCGTCAAGTATGATTATTTTAGGCTTTTTCAGAAGTGCGCGTGCAATACAGATACGCTGTTTCTGACCGCCTGAAAGGTTGGCGCCTCCCCTGCCGAGAAAAGTATCGTATCCATCGGGAAAAGAGCGTATAAATCCGTCTGCCATCGCAACACCTGCAGCACGGTAAACATCTTCGTCTGTTGCGTTTTCATTGCCCCAACGAAGGTTTTCGGCTATAGTACCCGAAAACAGCGTGTTTTTTTGAAGCACAACGGCAATTGCACTACGAAGATTTTTAAGCGAATAGTCACGCACATCTGTGCCGTCAATAATTACAGAGCCTTCATCCGCATCATAAAGCCTTGATATGAGCGACACAAGGGTTGTTTTGCCGCTGCCTGTTGAGCCGATAATACCGACAAGCTCACCCGAATTTACAGTGAGGTTAATACTGTCAAGCACCTTTTCCTTATTCTTTTTGAAATAGCGGAATGTTACGTTTCTGAATTCAACCGAACCGCTTACGATCTGCTTATTCTTCATTTTTGCAGTTTCGTCAGTCAGGTCAATTTCTGCGTTCATAACCTGAGAAATTCGCTTGTCACTTGCCGCTGCTCTTGTGCCCTGAAGGATAATGTTCGCCAGGAAATTGAGCGCTGTAAGCACCTGCGAAAGGTATGTAATAAATGCCGTGAGTGTGCCGAGCTCCATATCGCCCACCATTATCTGCTCGCCTGCAATCCACACAACGCCAAGCGTTGCGGCATTGATCGCAAAAGCGGAAACAGGCTGCATAAACAGCATTACCTTGAGTGCTGATGTGCTCTTTTCGACGAGATCCGAATTGACCGTCGCAAATTTAAGCTTTTCAAACTCTTCACGCACAAAAGACTTGATAACACGCTGATTCACAACTGTTTCGCCTATGTCGGAATTGAGTGTGTCGAGTGCCTTTTGCATTCTGGTATAGCGCGGAGAAGCCAGACAGATAATAACGGCAATCGTAACGGCAAGCACGGGCATAATAACAAGAATTACGAGAGCAAGCTTTGCGTTGAGCGAAAAAGACATTACAAGTGCACCGATAAGCATTATCGGACTTCTGAACATACCTCTGAGAAGTGTCTGCGCAAAATTCTGCACCTGAGTGATATCATTTGTAATTCGTGTAATGAGCGAACCTGTTGTAAAATCGTCAATATTATTGAAGCTGAACCGTTGAATCTGCCTGAAAACATCCGCTCTGACACCTGCGGCAAGGCGCACGGAACCGCGAACGGCAAAGTTTGCGCCGAGCACACCGGTTATCATCATTGCGGCGGCAAGCAGTGCCATAAAAATGCCGTTTTTTATGATATAGCGTACGTCACCGTTAGCTGCACCGACATCAATTATGTTTGCATTTATATACGGCAGTATAAACTCACCGCACGCTTCAAGCACCATAAAGAACGGTCCGAGCAAAAAGCTGTACCAGTATTTTTTTACATAAGGCTTGTATTTTTCCATAAGTTTCCTCATAATTAAATTGTTATAAATATGATTTTAGACCTGCAATAACCTTTTGTCAAGAAAAAGCAAATGAACAAATTAACAGTTGTTACATATAAAAATTTATGTTACAATTGATTAAAAGATAAATGAAGGAGTGAACGGAATGAAAGTATTTATGATAATATTTGCTGCTGTCATAATAATCATTTGTGCTGTCTTCTTTCTCGCCTACCGCATGTACAGCGCAGTTTTCGGCAAACGCTGTGACGGTGACGAAAAGCTGAAGTATTTCACACACAAAGACTTTGAAGGTCTCAAGGCCGCACCGGTAGAATTTCAGAACAGTGACGGTGTCACGCTCAGAGGGGCAATCTACGCAAAATCAGGTGTACAAACACCAAAAGGGCTGATTGTTTTTTCACACGGTATGGGTGGCGGTCACCTGAGCTATATGACTGAGATAAACACTTTTGCCGAAAATGAATTTGCCGTGCTTGCATACGACAACACCGGCACATTTTCATCAGACGGCGAAAAAATCAGCAGCTTCTGCCAGGGACCCGAAGACCTGAAAGCTGCACTGAGATTTGTAAAAGACCACCCTATGCTAAGCAAATTAAAGATTGTGCTTGCAGGTCACTCATGGGGTGGATATTCGGTTTGCCGTGCTCTCGGCGACGAAAACGTAAAAGTTGACGGTGCGGTAACATTCGGCGCTCCGAACAGCGGTTATCAGGTGATAAGTGCCGCTTTAGGCGAAAAATTCAGCTTCCTCACATCTGTTTTCAGGCTGTTTTTCCGTATTTTCGAGGGCAAAAATGCACTTGTTCTGTGTAGCGATTGCGTCGCATCAGCAGAACCGACACCTATTCTGATGCTTCAAGGCGAAAACGATGCCATTGTAAGACCTGAAATATCCGCAGCACTTTCAGCGGAAGATTTACCGCACGTCAAATCAGTTTTCTTTGACGGCAGATATCACAATGTATACCAGACAATCGAATCCGAAGAATATATGAACGCAACGTTTGCAAGAATCAACGCGCTCAAGAAAAACAAAAACACAAGCGAAAAGGAAATTTCCGCCTGCTATGACAACATTGATTATGAACTGATAACCAAAGAAGACCCTGCTGTTATGGATCTTGTTATCAGGTTTATGAACAACTGCACAAAGTGAGGTAAGACAAATGAAACTTTTTATTGCATCAGACATACACGGTTCGGAATATTACTGTAAAAAACTCATAGGAGCGTATAAACGAGAAGAAGCGGAAAAGATGCTTCTTCTCGGCGATATCCTCTACCACGGACCGAGAAACGATTTGCCGAAAGATTATGCGCCAAAGGCAGTAATATCACTACTTAATGCGATGAAGGACGAAATTCTGTGTGTCAGGGGCAACTGCGACACAGAGGTTGACCAGATGGTGCTTGAATTCCCTGTGCTTGCTGACTATGCTGTTATTTTTGACGGTGAGTTGACTATATACGCAACACACGGTCACGTTTACAATGAAAACAAGCTTCCTCCGCTTAAAAACGGAGATGTGCTTCTTCACGGCCACACACACGTACCTGCCTGTGTTGAACACGAAAATTACACATATATCAACCCAGGTTCTGTTTCGATTCCCAAAGAAGACAGCCACCACGGATATATGATACTTGAAAACGGCACTTTCACTTGGAAAACACTTGACGGTGATGTTGTGAAAGTTTATTCAACTCGCAATTCGTAATACTGAATTCGCAATTTTATCGTTCATTTCTTATATTCATTTGCCAACACAACACAAAAATAACAAATTATCTATACAACAAAAAGTCCGGCGAAAGCCGGACTTTTTAAGATCTGATGATGTCTCAAACGAGACGGATTTTTACGTTTATTATATCTTATGCAGCAAAATCAGCTGCAGTAGGATATGTAGCAATATCAGTAAAATACGCTGTCTGATAAAAACCTGATCCAATGTTCTCATCAAAATCATCTGTCAGATTAATTGGGAAAGCATCGTCATCTATTGCATAGAAGCCATTCATTGTTGATTTGAGGTTGATGTAATGTGATTCACACTCAAGATCACCTTCGTTGTAGAAATTAATACTTATTATACCGTTTTCACGCGCAAGGATATTTTTAACGGTGTACCCGTTTTTATTTATCAGGTCAGTATATTGGTTGCCGCCGAGAGCATCAAACTGAGCTTGAGTTATCTCAATTGCACCATATTCTTTGATACCGTCAGGTGTTTCGTAGAAAAAGACGGGTTTATATGTGTGACCTACTCCATCTTTAGAGTGAATATCCTTGAGGATGGCATCATATGCGTTTATGCTGCCGATAAGAGAGTTCGAATATGCATTGTCTGAGCAAGTTGAAAGCGTGTCAAGCGCAGTGTTGCTGAGTGTTGAAATCGGTTTACAGTCGCTGCCGTTGACTTCCCACAAAAGAGTAGGTGAACAACTTGTAGCATAACGTGCAATCTGGAAATAGCTGTTGTACATACACTCGAGAATGTTGCCCTTGTTGCCGAATTCAAAATTCTCTTCAACAACCTTTGCCTCTCCTTTATCTGAAACAAACCAGATTTTTCCCGTGCCGGTTTCGCCCAGATCCGTGCTTGTCAACGCAAATGCTTCATATGTGCTGTTTCTGTCATAGTCGTTAACAAATATTGATACAGGCTCTTCGCCAATTGCTGAAATAGCTTTTGCTTTGAATGCATCGTATGCCTTGCTTGTTTCATCAAAGTCAACGGAAAGTGATTCTTCCAGATAACCGAGTACGTTTTCTGTCACGCAAACATCATTATATGCAGTGAATGTGTGGTTGCCGGTGAGCTTTTTCATTTCATCGTCAAATTTATTGCGATATGTTTCCTCTGTTTTGTAGAACAGTGTCTCATCCTGCCAGATTTCTGCAGGTTCATCGTCCCAGGAATCACCTGTGACGGTTCCTACCAATTCAAGACCACTGTTTGTTACACTGAGACATACACCTTCCATAATCCAGGCTGAGCCCTGATTATGCCCGCAGTCTATATAGTATATTTTAGATGCGGTATCAGATAAAAATACATTTGCAGGTGTTGAAGAGTGGGTAACAGGAGATACTATACTCATACCATTCTTTTCACTATAAGAAAGTATTTTGGTTGATGAAAAGTTGTATGAAAATATGACCTCAGGAATTCCGTTTTTATCAATGTCAGCAACATAGGCATCAGAAATCGCTGCCTTGATTTCGTCATTATTATCCGTAAAAAATGAGGATATGTAAGCAGCATAAGCTTTTTTCGCTCTTTCAATTGTTTCATCAGATGGTGCTATCACATCATCTGAGAGAGCAGTATCTAACGGAGTATTGTTGTTTTGGTCATTTTTCTGACACGCAAAAAGTGTTAAACATAATGTAGCTGCAATAAATAACGCAATAAATTTTTTCATAATTCAGATCTCCTTAGCTTTTAAAATCTGCCTTATTATTTGCTTTTCAATAATATCTTATTAACCATATGGAAGCTGCATCGGATGATGCAGCTTCTTTGTTTAACAATGTTTTATTTAACTTTAACTGTTACAATTTCAAACGGTTTTACGGGAAGTGTAACGGAATTGTCGGTAACTGTAAGCTCTTCAATTTCGTTCTCCATAAGGTCGCAGAGCACTGCACGGCTGACATCAAAGCCGAATGTGAGCTTTGCGCCGTTTACGCGCTTATTCCAGCTTTCGTACATACGTACAACCGTTTCGTCGCTGTCCTCAGCCTTCTTGACAGTATCGATAACAACGTTTTCGTGTGAAACGCTGACGAAGCTGTAGCTTTCAGGCAGAGA
The DNA here is from genome assembly GCA_045637465.1 of Acutalibacteraceae bacterium. GTDB lineage: Bacteria > Bacillota > Clostridia > Oscillospirales > Acutalibacteraceae > UBA8612. Next base: position 179,091 of record JAZTZM010000010.1, read on the forward strand.
GCCCTGCTGAGCACCGAGTCTGACAGCAGACATCGGGTTATTGAGGTCGTAGGCAAGCTGTACCGTACCTGCCTGGGTAAATGAGCCGATATGCGGACGAAGCGAATAAACAAACTCATGGTGACCCTTATCAGCCTTGGGACTGGGATGGGTTGCACACTTGAGAAGTGTGAGTCTGATAACGCTGTCATGTATATCGTGGCCGTACTTACAGTCGTTAAGGATACTTACGCCGTAATCACACTCGGAAATATCGGCATACTTGTGAGCACAGACCTCGAACTTTGCGGCATCCCAGCTTGTGTTGCCGTGTGTGGGTCGCTCAACGTTACCGAACTGGATCTCGTATGTAGCCTTATCAGCGTTGATTTCAACGGGGAATGCAGCCTTGACAAGGATATGTTCCTGATGCCAATCGGCAGTTGTGTCAAAATCAATCTTATCCATATCAGCATAGAGCCAGATTTTCTGCTCGATTACGGAATCAAAGAACTTACGTGTAACCTTGATACCCTTACGTACACCTTCATCAAGCATTTCAACAGCGCTCACATCGCTGATTTCCCAACGCTTTTCTTTATAGTATACGGAAATTTCCCATGCATCGTACTCTCTCGGGAAATCCTCATAAGCCTCGATAACGTTTGCACGCTCGCCTACTTTGAGCACCTCACGGTCTGCACGCTTATCGTAAATACGGTTGATGGTGTAATCGTCAGCAAATTCAACGGTGAAGAAAGAGTTTTCAATTTTTTTCTCGGATACGTCAACAGTACCCTCGCTCTCGTTGCCTTTGACAACCTTCCAGCCCTTTGCAGGAATATCTTTTACGTAAATCTTTTCGCCATCAACATCAACAACACCGCTGTTTGTAAATGAAAGAGGATTGAAAACTGCTATACCGCCGTCGGTAGCAATATTTGCGGCAATATCGCTCTGTGCTTCACTGAGCAAACCTCTGCCCATTGCGCCGATAGCTTCATACTGTCTTGTGCTCTCCTCATAAACCTGATAGATTGATGAGCCGGGGATAATATCGTGGAACTGGTTGAGAAGAATGCATTCCCAACCCTCGTTGATTTTTTCCTGCGGATATGTCTTCTTATTATAAAGACGGTTAATTTCACTAAAGAGCTCGATATTCTGATAAAGAAATTCGCTCTTTCTGTTGTAGCGTTTGTTGCAGGCATTGGAGGTATATGTACCTCTGTGGAACTCGAGATAAAGCTCACCAACCCAACGTGGCATTTTGGGATGATTTTCCGTACGCTGCTTTACACGCTCAAGATAATCGCCTGCAAACTCCATCTTTGTGTTGGGAAGTGAGGGAATACCGTGCTTGAATCTTTCATAATTCTCAAGGTGACCCTGAGTCGGACCGCCACCGCCGTCACCGTGACCGAAGGTAATGATAACCTCGTTGTTGATATGCTTCTGCTGATATCTGTTCCAGCTACCCTTTACAAGGCTTGCCTCGAGCATTGCATTATATGTTGTGTTGCGTCGGATTGTGCTGTCGGGATCGGTAGTCTGTGCGGTAAGGAAATGAGTGAATATCTCAGTAGAATCGATACCTCGCCACATAAACGTATCGTAAGGCATCATATTAGTTTCGTTCCAGCTGATTTTGGATGTCACGAACTTGTCAACGCCGCTCTTACGAAGAATCTGCGGAAGTGCTGCAGAGTAACCAAATACGTCGGGGAGCCAGAGCACCTTGCTGTCAACACCAAACTCTTTATTAAAGAAGCGTTTGCCGAAAAGCACCTGACGGACAAGGCTTTCGCCGCTGGTGAGGTTACAGTCTGCCTCAACCCACATTGCGCCTTCAACTTCCCATCTGCCATCTTTTACAAGCTGCTTTATCTCTTCATAAACGTCGGGAGCTTCCTCCTTGAGGTACTTGTAAAGCTGAGCCTGCGAAGACATAAACTTATATTCGGGATACTGCTTCATCAGTGCGACAACAGTTGAGAAAGAACGTACTGTTTTCTCCCTTGTCTGATCAAGAGTCCACAGCCATGCAACATCAATATGCGTATGACCGATACAGATACAGTTCACTTCCTGCTCACTGCAGAACTTACCGTAAAACTCGTTACGCATATAGTCAAGAGCTTTTTGCGACGATTCTCTGCACTCAGGTGATCCGGGAACACGCATATCAATCATATTGAGTGCCGTGTTGACGTGCATAAGGATATCGGCATATTCCTTGCTTGTATCTTTAAGAAGACGCAGCGTATCGTAAAGCACTTTGAAATCGTAATAAAGCTTTTTGTAAAGCTCGTCCACAACAAAAAGATTGCAGACTATGCTGTGGCGACAGCTGTTCATACCCGTATAGGCATAAACATAAATCTCATATTCATCACTGCCATTAAGCATTGTATAGCGGTGGTTTGAATCGCCGCCATTCATCAGCTTTCCGTTGGCATAAACTGTAAACTGAGGGTCACGGTTAACCTCTTGGTTATAACTGCCTGTTTCAAAATAAAACTCTACAGTTTTGCCTTTCATACTTTCGGGCAGAGTTATTTTTTTATAGAACCATGCGTGCGAATCAACATCGTCACCCCAACGGTCATACTTGCCGAAATCCTGCCATTCATCCGTAACTGCAGGCGGCATACTGCCTGTAGGCTTATATCCGCAGGGCAGATACTTGAAATCTGTTATTTCCGCAGAATCGGAAAAAACAAGTTTCTGAATCTCCGGCAAGAAAACACGGAGCTTATCGAGCAAAAAGTCCAAAACAAATCCTCCTCAAGAACTAATTATTACGGACAGTTTAACACAATATATTGTAAATTTAAAGCCTAATGTAACAACTTTCTGTTAGAATTTTCATATAATTTTTTGTGCTGTTTTAACATATATGACAGTAAATCTAAACTGAGGAGAGAAAATATGCAACACTGCATTGCTAACTTAAGAACAAAGGAAGTAATTAACAAAAAGGATGGATGCAGACTAGGTCACGTGTGCGACGTTGAGATTGATGCTTGCACCGGTCAGGTAATACATCTTATTGTTTGCAGAGGCGGACGAATGTTCTCGCCCTATGCCTGCGAACACGATCTGAGAGTACCGTGGTGCGACGTTGACGTTATAGGCGATGACATAATTCTCGTATGCTTTGTACCGCCGAGCGCTCCGCAAAGAAATTGTTCAAGACACGGATTATTCAGGTGACGGAAAAGACACAAAAGGTACGGTTGTATTCAGAGTAACTTCAGGTGCACTTGTCGGGGTGATGCGGTAATTTTCAACCACAAGTGTACCTCCTACCTTATCACAAGTGAAAGAAAAGCCGTACCATTGAGTATCACATCGCTTGACACCCGAGCTGTCAGATGGCAATTCATTGCAAATACCAAGCACCGAAAAAACAGATTTTATCTGTTCACTGTCAAATCCGCAAAATGAATTGACAACATCTTCCGCTAATTCTGTGAAGCCGGAATTATCACTTTGACTGTAAGTTAAACTGACACGCATAAGCTTTCCGTTATCATCAGAAAACACCGAAAGTTTAAAACCATCAACATAACAGCTCTCTTTAAGCGAATTACCGCTTTTCATTTCAATAATATCACATATGTATCCCCGTCTGAGCATTTCACCGAAAAAATCAGTGCTGTCCATTTCGCCACTGCGCACGCACGAAGTTGTAAACAAACAGAAAATAATTATCAAGAATAAAAGACCTACTTTTTTCACTGACACATCTCCTTCGTTTTCAATGGTTATTATCACCAAAATGAAGTGGTTGCAAACTGATATATACATATATATGTAGAAAATAAAAAAACATAATTTTAGGTCTTGAAAAAAATATATAAATAAACTAAAATATACTTATCTTATTATAAGGGATGTGGCAACAATGCGTTTTTTTCACACTGTATCCGTTTTCGCACCTTGCCGCATTGTCGAATTCTGCAAACTATAATATAAGGGCTGTTGTGCCTCTGATGGTGCGACAGCCTTAATCTTTTGAAAAAGAGGTAAACAGCTATGAAAAAAGTTGCAATAGTAATGGGCAGCGACAGCGACCTGCCGGTAGTCGGCAAAGCAATCAAAAAGCTCAGAGAGTTCGGTGTTGAATGTGAAGCACACGTTATGTCCGCCCACAGAACACCTGATGCAGCTGCTGAGTTTTCAAAGAACGCGGCAACAAACGGTTTCGGCGTAATCATTGCCGCAGCCGGCAAAGCAGCACACCTCAGCGGTGTTCTTGCAGCTCACACTACACTTCCTGTAATCGGCATTCCGGTCAAGTCCTCCACTCTTGACGGACTTGACGCACTTCTCGCAACAGTTCAGATGCCCGCAGGTATCCCCGTTGCAACCGTTGCTATTGATGGTGCAGAAAATGCCGCAATCCTTGCAATTCAGATGCTTGCACTCAGTGAACCTTCACTTGCTCAGGCACTTGAGCAGATGAAGAAAGATATGGCAGAAAAAGTTCTCGAAAAAGATGCTGCTCTTGCTGCTCAGGTAGCTTCACTCTGATTCATTTACCGGGAGGTAATTAATATGTCTTCAATCCACGAAGAATGCGGCGTATTCGGCATATTCAACCGAAACCGCGAACACGACGCAGCACAAGAAACCTACCTCGCACTTTATGCTCTGCAACACCGCGGTCAGGTAAGCTGCGGTATCGCAGTACGCAATGACCAGACTGTTGACTGCATAACGGAACCGGGCACTGTACCCGACGTATTCAACAAGGACAAGCTTGCCTCACTCACAGCTAACGGCAAGGGAGATGTCGCACTCGGTCATGTGCGCTATTCCGCACAGGGCGAAGAGGATGAAATCAACTCTCAACCAATGGTTATGAGCTATGAAAAAGGCTCGATATCCATCGCTAACAACGGTTCGCTTGTCAGCACAGCAAAACTCAGAAAAAAGCTTGAGTCAAACGGCTCCGTCTTTCAGACAAACAGTAATGCCGAGATGATTGTTCATCTTATCGCAAGATACAGACTCGGCACACCCAACATCGAAACAGCCATTTCCCAGGCAATGAAGGAGCTTGAGGGCGCATACTCATTCATCCTTATGACCCCACACAAGCTTATAGCTGTACGCGACCCCAAAGGGTTCCGTCCTTTATGTTACGGTAAACTCGGAAATTCATATGTAATTGCTTCCGAATCCTGTGCTATACAGAGCATCGGCGGTGAATTCATACGCGACATCAAGCCGGGTGAAATTCTCGTAATAACAGATGAGGCAGTTTACAGCAACACAGATAACTGTGGTCAGAAATCATCAATGTGCATATTTGAACACGTTTATCTTGCAAGACCCGACTCTGTGATTGACGGAGCAAGCGTTCATCGTTCAAGACTTAATGCAGGTAAGTTCCTTGCAATTGAGCATCCGGTTGAGGCTGATGTAGTTGCAGGTGTTCCTGATTCCGGCATTGATGCAGCGATAGGATACGCAAATCAGTCCGGCATACCCTTCGGACTCGGACTTATCAAGAACAGATATATCGGCAGAACGTTCATACAAACTACGCAAAAACAGCGTGAGCGCTCTGTTCAGATAAAGCTCAACCCTCTCGGCAATGAAATCGAGGGTAAGAGAATAGTGCTGGTTGACGACTCTATAGTCAGAGGCACAACCTGCGCAAAGCTTATCAAAAAGCTCAGAGATGCAGGTGCAAAGGAAATTCATATGCGAATCTCCTCTCCCCCATTCATCAATCCCTGCTACTTCGGCACTGACATCAGCTCAAAGGACAAGCTTATTGCCTGCAAACTGGATATTGATGAAATCTGCCGATTCATCGGTGCTGATTCACTCGGATATCTCAGTATCGACTCAATGATGAAGGTAGCAGAAAACTCAGGCGTTGATTTTTGCAGCGCTTGCTTCACCGGAGATTACCCGGTAGACGTAACAGGCGAAAACTTTGTCGATAAATACAGTAAAAAAATCACTTGATATAAAGGAGAGCTTTAACAATGGAAAGTTATTCAAACAGCTACAAAGAAGCAGGCGTTGACGTAACCAAAGGCTACGAAGCGGTAAAGCTTATGAAGGCACACGTTGAGCGCACAAGAATCCCCGGTGTTGCTGATGAAATCGGCGGCTTCGGCGGTATGTTCATCCCCAACCTCACAGGCATCAGCGAGCCTGTACTTGTCTCCGGCACAGACGGTGTTGGTACAAAGCTCAAGATTGCTTTTATGATGGATATCCACAACACTGTCGGTATTGACTGTGTTGCTATGTGCGCAAATGACGTTGCTTGCTCCGGCGCAAAGCCCCTCTTCTTCCTCGACTACATATCTGTTGCAAAGAACATTCCTGAAAAGGTTGCTGCAATTGTCAGCGGTGTTGCTGACGGATGTGTACAGGCAGGTTGCGCACTTGTAGGCGGCGAAACAGCAGAAATGCCCGGAATCTACACAAACGATGAATATGACCTTGCAGGCTTCTGCGTTGGTCTTGCAGACCGTAAAGATATTATCGACGGCAAGAGCATTCAGGCCGGCGACGTTCTTATCGGCGTTGAATCATCAGGTGTTCACTCAAATGGTTTCTCACTTGTAAGAAAAGCATTCAACGTTTCTCCCGAGAGACTTTCAATTTATGTTGATGAACTTGGTAAAACCCTCGGCGAAGAGCTCATCACACCCACAAAGATTTATGTAAAGACAATTTCCGCTATAAAGGATGTCTGCAAGATTCACGGTATCTCCCACATCACAGGCGGCGGTTTCTATGAGAACATTCCGAGAATGTTCAGCGGCAACGACCTTAGAGCAAAGATTGAGAAAAAGGCTGTTCCCGTAAAGCCCATCTTCAACCTTCTCGCTTCCGAGGGTATCCCCGAGAGAGATATGTTCAACACATTCAACATGGGTGTCGGTCTCTGCGTTGCAGTTTCTGCTGACAAGGCTGACGAAGCTGTAAGAGCAGTTAACGCTATCGGCGAAAAAGCTCACATCATCGGTGAGGTTGTCGCAGGCGAAAAGGGTGTTGACATATGCTGAACATAGTTGTCCTCGTATCCGGCGGTGGCACTAACCTTCAGGCTCTGCTTGATGCAAAGGCAGCAGGACAGATTCCGCACGGTGAATTTGTGCGCGTTATTTCAAGTGCTGCAGGTGCATATGCACTTGAGCGTGCAAAAAATGCAGGCGTACAGGGTGTTGTTGTAGAGCGCAAGGGCAAGACAGCAGAAGAGTTTGAAACAGCTCTTTTAGCTGAGCTAGAGGCTGCTGAAGCAGATCTTATCGTACTTGCAGGCTTTATGACAATACTCAGCGAAAAGATAATTGAAAAATATCCAGAAAAAATAATTAACGTTCATCCTGCACTTATCCCCTCTTTTTGTGGCAAAGGCTTCTACGGACTCAAGGTTCACGAGGCAGCACTTGAAAAGGGCGTAAAGGTTACGGGCGCAACCGTTCATTTTGTCAACGAGATTCCTGACGGCGGCAGAATTATAGCGCAAAAGGCTGTTGACGTACTTGACGGTGACACACCCGAAATTCTTCAGAGAAGAGTTATGGAGCAGGCAGAATGGAAAATACTTCCCGCAGCGGTTGCAAAGCTGTGTGAAGAGAGAAAGTAATTTCAAGGAGGAAAACCCCAATGAAAAGAAGAGCACTTCTCAGCGTTTCAGATAAAACCGGAATTGTTGAATTTGCAAAAGAGCTTTATGAGCTCGGTTTTGAAATAGTTTCCACAGGCGGCACAGCAAAGGCTGTTGCTGATGCAGGCATCCCCTGCACACAGGTTTCCGACATCACAGGTTTCCCCGAGTGCCTTGACGGCAGAGTAAAGACTCTCCACCCGATGGTACATGCAGGTATCCTTGCAATGCGCTCAAACCCCGAGCACATGGAGCAGCTTGAAAAGCTTGAAGTAACACCGATTGACGTTGTTGCTATCAACCTCTACCCCTTCAAGCAGACAATCCTCAAGCCCGACGTTACACTTGAGGACGCTATTGAGAACATCGACATCGGCGGCCCGACAATGATCCGCGCTGCTGCAAAGAACTGGCAGGACGTTGCAGTTATTGTTGACCCTGCTGACTATGCAACTGTTATCGAAGAATACAAGGCTAACGGCGCACCTAGCAAGGAGACAAAGTTCAAGCTTGCAGGTAAGGTATTCGAGCACACAGCTAACTACGATTCAATGATCAACACATATCTCAGAAAGCAGCGCGGCGAAGACCCGTTTGCAAACTGCTTCACAATGACCTTTGAGAAGGTACAGGATATGCGCTACGGCGAGAATCCGCACCAGAAGGCTGCATTCTATACAGAGGTCGGCGCAGCTGACAACGTTCTTTCCGCTGCAAAGCAGCTTCACGGTAAGGAGCTCAGCTACAACAACATCAACGATGCTAACGGTGCACTTGACATCATCAAGGAATTCGGCTTTGACGAGCCCGTTGCAGTAGGTGTTAAGCACGCTAATCCCTGCGGTGTAGGTATCGGCAAAACAATTCACGAGGCATATCTCAACGCATACAACGCTGACCCCGTATCAATCTTCGGCGGTATTGTTGCTCTCAACAGAGAAGTTGATGAGGAAACAGCTAACGAGCTTGCAAAGATCTTCCTTGAAATCATCATTGCTCCCTCATTCTCCGAGAAAGCACTTGAGATTCTTACAGCAAAGAAGAACATCCGTCTTCTTGAGCTTCCCAACCTTGCAGACTCCAACAAGAAGGGTCTTGTTGATATGAAGAAGGTTGCAGGCGGTCTGCTTGTTCAGGAGCTTGACACAGAGCTTCTCAACGAAGAGGACATCGTTTGCGTTACAGATAGAAAGCCCACAGAGGAAGAAATGAAGCAGCTTATGTTCGTATGGAAGGTTGTAAAGCACACCAAATCCAACGGCATTGCTCTTGCTAAGGACAACGCTACAACAGGTATCGGCCCCGGCCAGACAAACCGTATCACAGCACTTGAGCTTGCTATCAAATATGCTGGCGACAAGGCTGCAGGCAGCGTTATGGGCAGCGACGCATTCTTCCCGTTTGATGACTGCGTAAAGGCAGCTCAGGCAGCAGGCATCACAGCTATCATTCAGCCGGGCGGATCAATCCGTGACGAAGACTCAATCAAGGCTTGTAATGAAGCAGGTATCGCAATGGTATTCTGCGGTATGCGCCACTTCAAACACTGATTAGCATCAGTCGCAATACCTCAATAAAGCCGATATTTTCAGGTACATTGAGGCATCGAGATAAGTTACAGCTCACCAAAGTTATAAAGTCATTCTGAGGAGTGAAACGACGAAGAATCTTATTGCAATTCACAAATATTCTTCGCTTTCGCTCAGAATGACAAAGCAGAATAAATATACACAAAAAGAGCGATGAAACCATAAAAGTTTCATCGCTCTTTTTTAACAATCAAAAATACCGATAAGAATTTAACCAAATCTCAATCGCAACAGGAACAAGTAAAAAGAGAATACCGATAATTAACGGAATAATTTCGTTCCCTATTGTCAGTTTCTTATCATAGGCAAACTTCTTTGGATTTTTGGGATTTACAAACAACGTATATTTACAGCTTTTTGAGAACTCGTTCATGCGTTTCGTACTTATCCCGAGATTAGTCAAGCCATAATATTCCTTACCGTCATACACGTAAAAGAACTTTGCTTTAGTTGAGCTTCTGTGTGAAATCATTCTTACCTTATCAAGAAACCAACCGTCTACAACCTCTGTGCAACGCTTCATTTGAATAATTCTTACCAAAGCCATAGCAAGATAAATGGCGCCACTAACGACAAAAACCAGATATCCACGCCACATATTATCCCTCCAACCTATCAAATAAGCATATCACAATAGATAATCGCAGCTTTATAGTTCTTGTTTTTTAATAAAGTATATATTCATAATAGACAGGGCCGTTAAAAAGCACCGCAAAAAAATTAGGTATAATCTCAGTTACACTTCCACCAAACATTAATCCAAGTATTGTTCCAAAGCCCGGTATTAAAAGCAATACACCACTAAGCAAAAGATAAAACGGTGAAAGAATCAGATATTTAATTGCATTTCCAAGACTCTTTGAATAGGAATCTGATTCGCTCAGAACATCAAACTCCAATGTTTTTGCAGGAATATCGCCAAATTTAAACTCAACAACATATCTGCCAGGCTCCTGCGGCACAAATTCGTTGGAATTTATTTCTACAGTTTTTCCGTTTACGGTGTATGTCGCTGTTATTTCGTCAAGCCACAATGTGCCATATCCATCATAGCCAACTATTTCTACAGGCTTTCCAACTGTTGTATAAGAATAACTCGTACTGGTTAATATCTCATATATTTCAAACGCCTCGATTTCACAAGCCACAGGCAAATAAATGGATTTATATATTTCATTATCTGAAATATTAACCCTACCGCTAATTTCACCGGATTCTGTAATAAAGGCACCCGCACCGATTACAACACCTTTTATGCTGTCAAAGTTTTCTGTTTTTATAAACAACTGAGGATATCTTTCACCCTCATATTCAAAAATTTTTAATGTTATTGCATCTTCTGTTATAGAAAATGTGTCCGAACTATTGTAAAATTGCACCTCGGGTTTCTCGCCTATCTGAGAATACTTGCTTTCAAAGGTAACGACAATAAAATCCATTGCATCAAAATAGCGACAGGAATAATATTTTTCAAACACTTCTTCATTATCCTCGGCCGCAAAGGCTACGCTTGCGGTGGTAAAAATAAGCACGATGCACAACAGCACTGATATGAATTTTTTCGAACAGCTAAACATATATATTTGCCTCCAGTTATTGGCATCCACCTTATAAAAGAGAATGCTTTTGCTATTATTTATCCATATCATACCATAAAAAGGTTCGCAGTTCAACGTTTCATTTTATTTTATTAAAAAGATGTTAATATTTCACCATAACTTTTTGGCTATACAAAAAATTAAATGCAATCAGTAAAAAACAGCACAGCTCAAAAATGAACTGTGCTGTTTGGTTTTAAATCAAGTTATGCAACAAACTTAACTCGTTTTATTGCATCAACTCTGCGCCTCAAGTTAATTGAGGTATTTGGTGTCGACTTTCGACCTTATTTCTTGTACTCCTTGAAATCTGCATAGATTTCTTCAGTGTATACGTTGTTTTCATCCTTATCGTGGAGCGGATACCATACCTGAGCGAAGAAGGGGTTAACCTTTGCTTCGTCATCGTATGCCCAGCGGAACTTCTTCTGCTCTGCCTTCTCAAGTGATGAGGGAAGCTCTTCAGGACACCAGTGACCGCCGCGAAGAACAAGGTTCGGGCTCATCATAAACTTATGACCGTGTGCACACTCCCACTCAACAGGTGTGTACATATCAACGATCTCAGTTGCGAGGCACTTACCGCCACGGAACTCAGCAGCCTTCTGAAGATCCTCAAGTGTGAGTGAATCGAAGGGCTTAGTCTCATCGTAACCGTGGTCAAGAACGAGAGCCTTTGCAGGATCGTCATTGGGACGGTAAACCTTAACTTTGCTCCAATCAGAGCCGATTGCGTTCCACTTCTCAAGAGAGCCGACATAAGCGTTGATTCTGGGAGCAACCTTATTCTCTCTCCACCAGAGTGTGCCGTAAACAGGAGTTTTTGCAATCTTCTTCATAACAGGCTTAACAGCGAAAGCGAAGGGCTTTGCAAGGAATGCAAGCTTGTAGAACCACTCAACTCTGTCCATCATACTCTTGAAGTATTCTTCGATGGGAGTGTAAGCACGGAAGTGGAGATAGCTCTCGAGAACATCAGAGTCAAGATACCACTGACCGTGGAAGTTACGTGTGATAAACCAATCAGGATCGAAGAGCTTCTTGGGATCGCCAAGGCCGAGACCGCACTTGCCGAGAAGGAGCTGCTCAAATTCCATATTTGTTATTCTGTACTGAGCACCGGAACCGATGTTATAGAATCGTCTCCAGAACTCTTCAGGAACATCGTCACCACAGACGTTTACAAGGAGGCGACCTGAATCCTCAACAGTTGCCCACTCGAGAACACCGTTGATAACAACGTGGTACATGATGGGTTCCATATTCTTAAGAATTTCAGGATAAAGGATGCCTGACTGACGAAGAGATACCCAGTATTTAAGACCTGACTCTGCAAAAACAGACTCAGCAATAACCTTACTTGTTGCATAGTGGTCGTAAACGCTGATTTTGATGGGGTCGCCTGTACGTGCCCAATGGATCGGGTCGTCACGCTCACCTGTCTCAGCAACTGTACCTATGTAAACAACCTTAACTGCATCGGGATCGGGCTGTGCTTTGACAGCTTTAACAATGTTCTGTGCAGCACTTACATTAGTCTTGATAGTTGCGATGGGAAGATAGTCAGCAGAGGGAGAAACCATACCGCCAACGTGAAGAACGTAATCAGAACCTGTGACACAGTCGAGAACGCTCTCATACTTTCTGAGGTCGCCCCATACGATTCTGACTGAAGGATCATTCATATAATCCTTAAATTTTTCTCTGTTTTTCTCGCTGTCACGAAGGAGAACAACAATGTTGAACTTATCCTTCTTTGCATACATCTGTTTGAAGCCTTCCCAACCCATGTTGCCTGAAGCACCGGTCAGGAATACCGTTTTTTTGCTCATAACGCTTTTGCCTCCTAATTTCTTGTTACTTTAAATCTACCATACTTCGATAAAAAATTCAATATATATATTAATATAATAATTAATATTTTTTTTCACATACGGCAAAAACAAATCCGTCATACTCGCCTGTTTCAAACGAATAATCTTGATTGTTTGATTTTATCGGATTTTCAATTGAAAAAAACTCAACACTCTTCGCATTATCGGCAAATCCTGTACCGATTGCTTTGAGATAGCTTTCTTTTAATGTCCACAGTGTAAAAAACGCCTTATCTTCATCTTTTGCTTTATTTATTAAAGTTATTTCAGACTCTGTAAAAACACGCGATTCGACCGATTTGCGGCGTTTTGCGCACAACTCAATATCAATGCCGATTTCTTTGTCTGAAACCGCACACATTACAGCACTTTTGCTGTGGCTGACACTGACAAAAACATCGTCCCTACCAGCAATATAAGGCTTGCCTTTATCATCTTTAAGGATAATAATTTGATTTTTGGCAATCCCGTATTTTTCCTCAACGGCTGAACGCAGCAGATTATGTGCGGCATCGCTCATTTCACGGTAGCTGTATTCTTTTAATATAGTACGGAATATTTCAGCCAAAACAACACCTTCTTTAAAAAATGCCGTCCGGTTTAGCCGGACGGCATTTTCTCGTGTGGGAAATGATTATGCAGTTGCAACCTGGCTGACTACCTCTTTAAGAAGAGCAGCGTCGTTAAGAAGTACTGCATCGTTCGCGTCAATAACACCGTCATGGTTCGGGTCAGCTGCCATCTTCTCATACTCATTGAGTCTGTCGACTGAAAGCAGACCGTTATTGATCATTTTAACAAGGAATGAGTCATTTGCATCGGCAGCACCGTTGCCGTCAAGGTCACCGTAAATGATAACAGTGTACTCAAGTCTGCAGGTTGCGCCGTCCATAACCTTGATAACAGAACCTGTACCGAGGACAGAATCCTCACAAACAATTGTACCGGTACCGATAACCTCAGCGTAATCAGTCTTGAACTTATCAAGTGTAAGCTCTTCTGCAAGACCGTAAACGATTCTGCTCTTTGTCTCGATAACTGTTGTGCTGCCTGTTACGGGAGCAAGCTCACAGTCAGTAGCAGCGATATCAAGAGAAACAAATGCATTTGAAACATCAGGAACAAGGTTGACTGTGTCAAGCTTGTATGCTGTACCGTTTTCAGTTACGCAAGCAACTGATGTGGGAACAGAAGTTGCGCTGTTTGTGGGAGACTTACAAACTCTCTCATCGATGAAGATGAGACCATCTGTAATAGCAGCATCGATACCTGTGTTAACTGTAAGTTTAAGTGTGAATACATGTGTCTTTTCGTTTACAATTACAGGAGGCTTCTTACTTGTTGTTGCAAAGTTACCTGTTGTAATACGTGTACACTTGATATTGTCGGGATTAAGCGGAACATTATCCGCAAACTTGCTTGCCCAGTTGGTAGCAGCGTAGTTCGTTGAACCGCTCATTGTTGTAGCGGCAAGAGACTTGATATAATCAGAATCTGTGTTAGCTACAGCAGCATTTCTGATATTTGATGCAACAGTGAATACACGGTTGTCGAACATAATACCGAAGATACCCTGACCAGCATAGTAGTTTGTCTTGATGCTTACTTCAACTTCAATTTCGTCGCCTGCCTTGATTGATGTAGCGGGAACGCGCTTGCCGTTGATTGTCTTGTAAGCGTCAAGGTAATAGTTACAAACTGTGTTAAGTGTCCATACAGCTTCGATAGTTACGTTACCTGAAGGCATTGTGGTAAGTTCATAGGGCTGACCGTTAAGCATCCAGGAATCGAAGATATAGAGATCCTTAGTGGGGTTAGCAACATTGATCGGTGTGCCATAGGGAGCTGTGATGGGCTCAATAGCTGTACCACCATCTGTATCAAAGTAAAGTGTGTATGTATTTACGCTGTACTGAGCATAGAGTGTGTGCTCTGTGTCAAGCTCTACAAGCACAGCTGCTGTAATCTGCTCGCCACCCTCGGGCTGTGTGAACCAGCCGATGAATGTGTGACCGTCCTTAGAAGGTGTGGGAAGTGTACCGTAAGCTGATCCGAATGTTACGGAGTAAGCTGAAGGTGTAACAACACCGTTCTCACCGGGATCGAGTGTGATGTCATATACCTTTTCAGTCCAGCCTGCGTATACAGTTACAACTGCACCTGTATCGCCAAGGTCAGGCATTGTTGTGTATGATGCAGGCTGTGTGCATGCGGCATCATAATACCAACCTGTGAATGAATAGCCGTATCTTGTGGGTACGGGCATTTCGATTTCTGAACCGTAAACCGCTGTGATGGAGTCACATGCTGAACCGAGAGCTGAATCAAACTCGAATGTGTAGCTCTCAACATCACTCCAATGAGCAAAGAGATTTTCTACATAGTTGATTGTAACGATGGTGTCAGCGATAATCTGCTCACCGCCTGCAGCATCGGAGAACCAACCGAGGAATGTATAACCGTCTCTTGTAGCAACAGGAAGAGCACCGTATTCAGCACCATAGGTAAGCTCCTTAGATGTAATATCTACTGAACCACCGTTGGGATTGAAGTATGCGTAATAAGTAACGGGCTCATAAGTGAAAGTAACAGTCTGCTCATCAGCAGAAAGTGTTACAGTCTGATACTGCTCTGTGGGTTCATAACCGGGATGAACGGGAGCAGTTACACGGACAACGTAAGTTCTTGTGCCGTCGAATGTTGCGGAACTGAGCTGACGGTAACCGCTGGGATCGCTTGCATCAGGTGTCTGAGCGACAACTGTGTAACGAGCTGTCTTAAGGGTAAGACCGTCAAGTGCATTCTGAATGTTAGAAGCCATCTGGTTGACAGCATCCTGCTTACTTGCAGGAAGATCATACTGTACAAGAGCAATAGCATTTGTAACATCGATGAATGAGTTGTAGTTATCGGGATTAAGCTCATTAACCTTTGCTACAAGAGCATAGATCTCTGAGTAATCTGCATATGCGCTTATAAGAGAACCGAGTGCAAGCTCGATATTATCGATAGCACGTTCAACTCTTGTCTGAGTAGCGCTGGGGTTAGCATAAACCTCAAAAGCATTTTTGATAACAGAAACATAGGTTGTAAAACCGCCGCTGTAATCATATGCCTGTCTGTTTCTTGCCATTTCTCTAGCAAGAACAGCACCGAGCTCGCTCTTAATGGCTGTGTGTTCACCATCAGCCGAAATGAGAACGTAAACGTATGATGTGTAAGCTTTGCCTGCACATTCATAAGAAATTATTGCAGTTACAATATCGCCTGTTGCACCTGTTGATGTAAGAGTTGCATGGTAGTAACCGTCTTCCTGAAGAGCAAACTCAGATGCGAAAACTGCATTATCAAGCTCAACACTGATGTTAGTGAGCTCATTAGAAGCAGCATCCTTAATCTTAACGTCAATGCTCTTACCGGTGACGACAGTGCTTGCAACGTGAATATCAAGTGCAGAAACATATTCTGTATTGATTACTGTAAGACCAGCTTCAGCAGCAGCAAGTGTAGCAGCTGCATTGCTCTTGTCTTCTGCAGTGGCAGAAGAATTGCTATTGACAGAAGTAGCATTAGCCAACGCTGCGGAATATACAGCATATGATTCAGGTGTGAATCGTGCTTCCGGGAAGGAATCATGATTGTTGATCATATACTGAAGGACCGAAGCGGTGTAGCTTGCGGCATCGGCTACGATACCGCAAGCAAAAGTACTAAATACAAGTGTCAATGCAAGAAGAAAGCTTATAAGTTTTTTAAGTTTCATTTGCATATTCCCCTATTACACGAGTAGTTTTTGTTGATGTAATTATCAAGTTTGAATTAAAGGATATTGAAAACTTTTTTTGTAAAGAATTCGAAAATCTTTGTAATGAACTCAAAGATCTTATCCAATATATTCTGTGTGGTGATTTCGTCAGGCTGAGTTACACCGGTATCAACGTCAGTATTAGAATTGAGTTCTGCATCATTAGTTGCAACTCTCTTCCAACGAGCGTAAAGGGTTGAGTAATAACCGGTTGTGACCTTAACTGTTTCGTCAACCTTGATACCACCGGAAAGCTTGTTGTACCAACCGACAAATTCAAAGCCTTCACGGGTAGGAACGGGAAGATTTGCGTATGTGCTGCCGTAAGCAACGTTAGCTGTTACGGGATCAACCTGACCGCCGTTTGCATTGAAGACAATACGGTAAACATCGGGTGTATAGTTGAATTCAACAACAACACCGCCCTTTGTAATTGTAACAAGCTGAGACTTATTGCTTGACTTATAGCCCATAATTTCGGGAACGTTAACAATAACCTTTTCGCCGATATTACCATAGATATAGTCTGTGCTGAGAAGGATAACCTGCGGAACCTCGTTACCCTCATCATCTATAACAGTTGCGGGATGAAGAATACCGGAATTGTCGTAGCAACGGATGATGATACGATCCTGTGCAGGCTCGAGGTCATTAATTGCTGCCTGGAGATTTTCGATAATCTCATTAACGAGAGACTGCTGAAGAACATCCTGTGAGAAGTCAACGCTCTTGAGAATATCTGTAACAGCACTGAAATCCTGATAATCATCGGGATTGAGTGAGTTAGCAATAGAGATGAGCTTATGAAGCTCTTCGAAGTCAGCTGACTTGTACTCAAGCCAATCGATTGCTTCAATAAGGTTGAGGTTAGCTTCATCGATCTGATTCTGAGTTACCATCGGGTTGTTGAGAATTGCAACAGCAGCTTCAAGATCCTTCTTGTAGATTTCCCAACCGCCTGAGTAGAACCATTCCTGACGACAGGACTCGATAGCTGCATTTACAGTCTCACGAAGAACGCTCTTATCGTAAGAGATTACACGAAGGTAGAACTTCGGATAAGAGATTGTCTGACCACCGTTTGTAGCAGTAGCTGTTACTGTGGGAGTGATAAGTGTTGTAGCGGTCTGACCTGCTTCAGGAAGATTACCGGAGAATGTGAAGTTTTTGCTATCATCCTGATTAAGTGTTACGCCATATGAACCCGGATCAACAACAACGTTGGGATCGGATGATGTAACATCAACATCGATTGATGAGAAAACACCGGAACCGATGTTGCCAGCAGAATAAGAGTCTGCATACTTGGTGAAGTTGAACATAAGGCCGGGAATCTCTTCGTAGTATCTGTACATACTACGGTCTGCATAAACAGTACCCATAGGAACTGTTGCATTTTCGCCTGCGCTACCGGACCAATTATGCTCTACCGAATAGTCGATAACACCGTTAACGTCAGTGCTCTGGATGCCGTAAACAGCAAACTGATACTTGTTACGGATATAACCGGGATAACATGTGTTAACGTCAAAGTTAATTTCGTAGTTACCGGATGATACGAAGGTATAAGCATAAGCTGTATACTCCATACCTGTCGTAGGCTGAGTGAACTTGATTGTAGCTGTGATTACGGAGTAAAGGGTTGCATCAGCAGGATCAATTACCCAGCAGTAGTAACCGCCATCTTCGTACATCTCGCCAATCTTTGCACCACCGTTAACAGTTGCAGATACATCTGTTACAGCAGCACCAGTTGACTCACGGAATTTAAGGATAGTTGTTGTATCCTTAGAAACAACCTCATCAATGATGATTTCTGAACCAAGCTCGTAGTTAAGCTCCCAGAACTCAAGACTGTTAAGAGCTGTACCGAGTCTGGTGGATACTTCGTCAACAATGTACTGATCATCAATGTCGTAGTCACGGTCGATAGCAAGAGCTTCTGCATAAGCAGCCTTAAGCTCAGCGATTGAGGTTGTTGTGTAAAGTCTGTAATCCTCTTCGGGGATAGCTGCTGCTCTATTGATCATAACGTCAAGAACGTTATAACGTGCAAGAGAGATATAAGACTTAAGTCTGTTCTGAGCCTTGAAAAGCTCCTGTCTTGCAACAGAGATTGCAGACTGTTTTGCGTTGGGATCAGCTGCTACCTTGTATGCGTTAGCAAGTGCTTCGCTGTAAAGTCTCCAAGATCTGTCTGTATAAACCTTGCCGCCTGAACCATTGTCATTTGTTTTGGCATTGTTTGCCTCTGCATAGTCAATTTCGTAAGCGAGCTGGATCTTACATGTTTCTGATCTGGGAGTCATTCTCTCGTAGTAGTAGCCGAGTCTGTAGTAAAGGTTCTTTATCTCGAGAGTTGTAACGGAGTTCGGATTTTCGTTATATCTGTTGATAAGATCTTTACACTCTTCATATGTGTCGTCGAAGTTTGTGAACTCGAAGAGGTATTCGTAGTCCTCTTCGCCATAGGTGAAGTAACCGTCATCGCTGTAGACGAGACCTTCATTTGACGGCACACACTGCTGAACAAGTGTCTTAAGGTCGTTTATTGTCTTATTGGGATAGCCAACAGGAGCGTTAACTGTGAAGTTATCATTCTGGCTGAGACCGATAATTTGACCGATGAGAGGAATGAGTGTCGGGAAGTTGTAATCTCTTTCTGAGTAAAGAGCAGAAAGAAGGTTACCTGCAAACTGACCGAGCTTGCCACCCTTTGTTGAACCGTAGACAAGATCTTCAAGGTTCTGTGTGCTTGCGGGAATGATCTCAAGACCGTTCATAAGGCAGGAGAGGATACCGCTGAGAAGATCAAGAATAAAGTTTACAATGGGCTGATTAAGGATAGCGTCGGGAGAAGAGTTTCTGCCGATAAAGCTGAGAATCTTCTCAATATCAAGAGTCTGGACACCGTCAAAGATTGTATCCATAATAAGAGACTCGGAATATGTTGAACTTGTCTTCTGAATTGTAAGAAGAGTGGGAGAAAGAAGACCGAATAAGATAGCATCAATCTTTTCCCAACAAGTCATACCTGCAAAGTTGAGTCTGGAGTTTGCAATAAAACCATACTCCTGAATTGCCCAGTTAACAAGATGGTCGAGCATCTGCTCAAAGTTTGCGTTTAAAGGAATGTTAACAGGGATGATAGAGTTAAGGAGATAGATAAGGTAGTCTGTACCGACCTCAATCCATGCACCGTTCTCAGGATCAAGTGTACCGTCTTCGATCATGCCGTAGTAATCGTTCTCGGGAAGGAGGTCGATAACAAGGCTGATGAGTATATAAGTAAGACATTCCTGAATTGTATCGCAACCGGGAAGGAATCTGACGCCTGCAAAGAAGTCAACACCGGGAGCGATGAGCTGGATAATGTAAGAGATGAACTGGTCATTGGTCCACTCAGTCATATCCGGGAATTCAGCATCTTCCGGAATAACCTCAGGAAGAAGCATCTGAAGGAGACCGGGGCCAAGCTCACGGAGAAGAGAGAAGATGTTATTATAAATATCATCGTTTATATCTATACCGTGATCTGTGAAAGCGATGATTCTGTAAAGAGCAGCGGGTGTCTTTGTGACGTTGCCGTTTGCATCAGTTACAGTCTCACCTGCAAGAAGCCATGTGAGAGCCTTCTCAAGCTCGATAACAGGATACTCCTCGGTATCGTAGGGGAAGCCGAGCTGAAGGTAGTCGTTGATGATACCCATGATTGTCGGAAGAAGACCGGGCTCTGCGGGATTACCATAGGGCCACTCTTCGCTTACTTCGATATCGAGAGCATCAGGAAGTGACTCAACAAGTGTGGGAACAAGGACGTCAACCATAAGTGAGTCGATAGCATTCTGGATAAGGTCGTAAGCAGAACCTGTTGTGATTGAGGTCTTACCTGCCATGCTGGGAAGCAAACCTGAGTAAGACTGAGTTGAAACGTTGTAATCACCGATAAGGAGTGAATCTACAAGGTCCTGAATAAGTCCGTCGATTGTGAATGAATCGAGAGTAACACCGGCAGGAAGAGCATCGATTTCAGGCTCGTTCTCAGACTTTAAGAAACTGTTATAGAACAGTGTGTAAAGCATTTCCTTAAGGAAACCAGGGATATCGTAGAGGAAGCCAAAATCAGCATCATCGGGCGGAAGAACAAGCTCCATGATGAAACCGAACTCAATTGTACCGTTAGCAAGCTTCTCAAGTGTGGGTCTGTTGTCACTGAGGAACTCAAGAAGAGCATAGAAGACTTCGGAGTCTTTACTATTTGATCTTCTGGGGTCAACGATTGCAGACTCATCAAGGTCTTTAAGGTCACCGACAAGGTTGATGCCCTGTGCAAAGTTGACAAGACCCATATCGAGAAGGTCTGAAATTGATTTGAATGCGTTATCAACGGATGTAAGGTTGATTGAAATTGTACCAAGGATACTCAGGTCAACCTCTTCGTGGATAGCGGCATCATACAGCACTGTGTCGAGGAAGTCGAGCAACATAGAGCAGGACTGCTCATATGTGTAGTACGGCTTACCAAGGCTGTTGTAGCCGGCGGGTGTGGTGTACGCCTCATAAGCTGACGCTGTGCTTGCCATAGACGTTGCAAGCATAACCGTCGCCAGGAGGATACACAACAGCTTTTTGACTTTTTTCATGAAAAAAGCACCTCCATAGATTTTGAATGGTTTGCGTTGGGCAGGAATGCCTCTATGTATAAACTAATAGTCAAAACCGACACCGATGGGTATACAGTTACACTATTATGCATAACGATTGTATCACAAGTTTTCATCAAATGCAAGGTAAATCGCAATAAAAACAGCAATTTTTTTCAAAAAAATTGTATATAATGTTACCTAACTGTTAACTCATCCACAAAATGTAGTCATATTCAGGTTAAAATCCACATTTAAAACATAATTTCTTAAACCCAAAGTTACATAAAGGTTGTCGCAGTTGTTATAAAATATCTAATATGTTATTATATATAATACATTATATAATAAGGAGTACCGATATGAAAAAGTTTATTGCTTTTATAACTGCAACCGTTACTTTAATTTTCGCAACAGCTATCCCCTCCCTTGCAGCTACAGTTAACCTGCCACCTGAATTTGCAACCTTATCTCCAATTCTCGAATTTGTACTTAAGCTGGTTGAGTTTATTTCAAAGATTGCAGATTTCTTCAGTTTTTAATTAAGGTATAATAAAAAGGATGTTCCGATAAGGAACATCCTTTTTTGTTTGCTGATTATCATTTGTCATTTGACTTGTTTTTTTCGCCAACAGCCATCTGTGCGTCTCTTACCTTATTGATCGCATCAGCGTCACCTTCTGTAACCTCTGATGTCATTAACGCACGGCGCGCCAGAAGCTCTTCATACATCTTATCTCTCTTCTTACCCGAAAGATCATAGAAGAGAAGCGGAATAATTCCGAGTGTTGTTGTAATAAGAGGAAGAACGGTACACATAGCAAACAGCCAGAACTTTGTTGAGTCCGTCTGAGCTGAACCGCTTGTGTAAGCGTTGATATCGTAACCGATCCATTTTTTAAACATTGTCTTCACCGCGCCGCTGAGCACGCCTGCAAGTTTCTGTGCAAGGCCCTTGGCTGCAGAAGTCATAGCCTCAGTGCGGTAGCCGTTTTTCCATTCGCAATAGTCCATAGCTTCGTTATACATTTCATTGGGGATAACACAGCGCAGACCATAGAAGAACATATAGAAGGTTTCCTGAAGAGCAAAAGCAATTCCCATAGGAACAACCTTTTTGTACAGACCCTTTTTCATACCGCCAATACAGCCGAAAAGGAATACGGGGATATATGTGATATCAATACTGTATTTACCGAGGATTGCAAGAGCACGTGTTGACATCTTCTTGCGGAACCACGGAACAAGAGCATAAGAGAACGGGTGAACAATTGAACCGGGAATACCGACAATTGTACCGAGGGTTGCGAAATTGAGAACATCGATAAAGTAATCCTTCTTGCTACCGCTGAGAAGCGAGAAGCTGCTGAGCGTATCGGAAAGAGTGAGAAGAAGAATCGGCTTATTGTTGATAATCGACTTGATGCCCTGCTTGATACTTGGCGTCTCAATAGACTGCATAACACGCTCTTTGGTGATCGAAGCAAACCACAACGCAGCAATACCGCTGACAAGTGAGGTGAAAACACCCATACCCATAAATACGCTGCGGTAGGCTTTTTCATAGCTGCCTTTTGCAACAATCTGGTTACCTATAAGGTCAAGAACAACGTCCATTATCTGCTGAGGCAGCTTTTCGCCCAGGAAACCAGAGAAGAACTGAGCCTGAGTAATAAGCCGCGTTCGTTCGAGCGGGTTTGGCGTTATGGTTGCGAGCATACCCGTCTGGGCAAAGCCACGGAACGTACCGCCGGTTTCGCGCAGAATGGCGAGAACAAGATAAAAGAAAAACTTCGCCATCGAATTGTTTGTCGCAGTCGGAAAAAGAGCGGGCATAAGCCAATAAAGGCAGGTTGCAATCGTTCCGGGAATACCGAGAACGATAAGATAAGGCTTGAATTTACCCCAACGTGTACGCGTTTTATCAACTATCGCACCTGAGAATGTGTCGTTTACAACGTCCCAGATACCGTTTATAAAATTAGCAATTGTCTGAAGCTCGAGGTCGAGCTTAAAGATTGTGGTAATGAAACGTTCGGAGTATGTATTGATATTGAAACTCTGCGCCATATCGAATATGACGTAACCAATCGTTTCTTTAGTGCCGACATAACGCCTGTTTTGTTTGGCATAAAAATCTTCAGTGTATTGTTCAGGCTCAGCTGATTTTATGTTCTTTTTTGCCAAAAAACGCGCCCCCTTTGCTAAATTCTTGTTTAATTATAACATATCGCAATACCAAAAGCAAGCAATTGCAACACATTAACGCGATAAAAAGAATAAAATTTATTTTATTTTTACATTTAAATACAGTGTTGTGCATATTGTTAAACAAACTTTTCAAGGAGATAACGATATGCTGTTTGAACTTTTCTGTAGCGTGCTTTCAAATCTTATGTATTTTGCGCTTCACATCAAAAATGCAAGCTCTTTTCCAAGACCACTAAACGCAAAAGAAGAGCAGCTTTGCTTTCAAAAAATGAAAACGGGTGATAAAGGCGCCGAACAAAAACTGATCGAACACAATCTGCGGCTTGTAGCACACGTTACAAAAAAATATTACTCGCTAACCGCTGACAGCGACGACCTGATTTCAATCGGCACAATAGGTCTGATAAAAGCCGTACACTCATTCAACTGTGAAAAAGGCTCGCGTTTTGCAACCTACGCTGCGAGGTGCATTGAAAACGAAGTGCTTATGCACCTGAGAAGTATGAAAAAAACAGCTCAGGATATTTCGATGAATGAACCGATTGACACAGACGGCGACGGCAATCCCCTAACCTTCAGCGATGTTATTTATGAAGATGACACGATTGCAGAAGACATTGACCTTAGCGAAAACACAAAGAAAATATATAAATTTGTAGCAGCTATGAAAAACGAAGCAGAAAAAGAAATAATAATACGCCGATACGGTTTATATAACACAAAACCGCTGACACAACGCGAGGTTGCACAGCGGTTAGGTATATCACGATCATATGTATCCCGAATCGAGAAAAGGTTGCTTGAAAGCTTACGTGATTATATTAATAATCAGTGATAGTTTACTGCATGACCGAACAAGAGCATAAGACTTGTCGCCACAAGGTTTATTATCTGGAATTTCCAAGAATACTTTATCCATTTGCCGTAGCTGATGCCCGTAAGACCGAGAGCTATAAGCAGCGCCGCATTTGTGGGATAGAAAACGTTAGAGAAACCATCGCCGAATGCAAACGCCACAACACAAAGCTGAGGCTCAACATTAAACAACTGTGCCATAGGTACAATAAGCGGAATAAGGAGAAAAGCCTTTGCAGAGCCTGAACTTATGAAGAAATTCATAACGAGCACAATAAGGTACACAAAAAGAACTATTACGTAGCCGGGCATACCGTCCATTGCCTCGACACACCAATGAAGAACAGTGTCAAGAATTTTGGCTTCGGTGAGAGTATACTTAATTGAGCTTGCGAGAAGAAGCAGCACAACCGCAGGGAGAATATTGACTATACCCTTTCCGAAATCACGGCCAAGTGAAGCGAGCTTCGTGCCTGCAAGAAGAACAGACGAAATACCCGCAACAAGGAAAGCAAGCGCAACGATAATCATTGTATAATCCTGCAGAGCCGTAATAAAACCGGAGCTGATAACAGCAAGAATACCGACAGAAAGAATACCTGCAAAGCAGATAAGTGCTCTGTCCATACGCTTATCGGGCGTAAAAACAACCGGGTTGACTGTGCCAAGCTCCTTTTTTTCGACCTTCTTTGCGTGGAAGTAAACAAACAAAACAAGAACTGTGTAAATTACAGCAAACGCAACGATACGAAGCCAAATACCCGAGAACATCGGGAGTGATGCAAGGCTTTGAGCAACGCCGACTGTAAACGGATTGCATACACCGGAGGCAAAGCCACAACCAACAGCCAGAAGACTCATACCCATACCCGTCATAGCATCCCAGCCGAGATTAACGCTCAGCGCAACAACGATAGGCACCATAGGTATGCACTCTTCAAAAGAGCCAATGAAAGCACCCATTGCCATAAAGAAAAACGTTACGATGGCAAGCAGCTTATACTTTGCCGCACCAAAACGTGCAACAATCTTATCAAGCATATATTTCATAAGACCGCAGGAATCAAGCGCAGTAAAAACACCGCCGATTACAAGCAGAAACGCAATAATGGCAATTATCGTACCGCCACCCTCTGCACCAAGCACGAGCACAGGCGAAGCAAGCCATTTGCCAAGGGAGATACCGCCCTCTACGTTTCTGAAGACACGTGCAGAATCAAGCATCTGCCTGCCGTTTACATCAATACGGACGTATTCACCGCCCGGAATGATAAAGGTAAGCGCGTATGTAAGAATCATCAACGTTAAAATAACAGCAATCGCTGTTACATACGATTTTATGCTGACGTTAAGCCCCTTGCTCTCTTTATTTTTACCCATTTCAACTCTCCTAACAAAATTGCTAATCAGCATTATATACGCATAATGAAAATTTTTCAATGTGTATAATAGCTAAATTGGCGCAAAATTAAATCAGGGTGATATAAATGAAATACAATCACAGCGAAGAAAAACGCTCAAAAATATCAAACAATGAGATCGAAGAGGATTCATTCGATATGGTAAACAAATATGGCAGATGTAATGTTCAGCCGACAAATGACACAGATAACACCTTCCCTGCCATAGCACAGGGTCTTGCCGAAAAACACAAAAGAAACAAAAAATAAGCAAAATACAAAACTCCTCCGATATACCAAGATAGCGGAGGAGTCTGTGTGTTATATAAGATTTAAAACGAATTATTCGCCGCCACCGACTGAGCCGTCCCATGTATCGACGGACTTTGCCTTCATTTCTTCTTCGTCAAACCAGCGTGTGGTAACAGCCTTTGTTTCGGTGTAGAAGCGGAAGCCGTCCTTACCAAGGCAATGAAGGTCGCCGAAGAATGACTGCTTGTGACCTGTGAACGGGAATACGCCTACGGGTACGGGGATACCGACGTTGACGCCGACCATACCGCCGTCAGTTCTCTTTGCAAACTCACGTGCATAGTAACCGCTCTGTGTGAAGATAACGGAGCCGTTAGCAAAGGGGTTAGCATTCATAACTGCGAGACCCTCTTCGAAATCCTTTACTCTCTTGATGCAGAGAACAGGACCGAAGATTTCTCTCTGACCGACTGTCATATCTTCTGTAACATGGTCGAAAATTGTGGGACCTACATAGAAGCCGTTCTCATAGCCGGGTACGACAGGATTTCTGCCGTCAAGAATAAGCTCTGCGCCCTCCTCAATACCCTTTTCAATCCACTTGTGAATTGACTGTCTGTGAGCTTCGGTAACAACAGGACCGAGTGTAGATTCCTTATCGTATGCAGGACCGAGCTTGAGCTCTTTTGCAAACTTGACAAGGTAGCCGACAAGCTCATCAGCTATACTCTCCTGCGCAACGATAACGGGAAGAGCCATACAACGCTCACCTGCACAACCGAAGGAAGAGTTGATGATACCTCTTGCGCTTCTCTCAAGAGCAGCATCTTCAAGAACAAGACCGTGGTTCTTTGCCTCGCAAAGAGCCTGAACACGCTTGCCGTTTGCAGCAGCTCTTGAATAGATGTGAAGACCTACGCTTGTTGAGCCGACAAAAGTGATACCCTTGACATCGGGATGATCCATAAAGATTTCAGCTTCGTTTCTGGAGCAGGTAACGATGTTGATAACACCTTCGGGAAGACCTGCCTCCTGCCAGAGCTCAGCGAGTCTCATACAGGTCATCGGAGTCATTGAAGCTGCCTTGAGAACAATTGTGTTACCGGAAACTATACACAGCGGTGACATCCAGCCCATAGGAATCATACCGGGGAAGTTGAAAGGAACAATACCTGCAAAAACACCGACAGGCTCTCTGTAAAGAGTAGTATCATAGCCTGTGGAAGTATCTCTCATACTTTCACCCATAAGGAGCGACGGTGCAGAACAGGCAAGCTCAACAGGCTCCTTAACCTTGAGAATATCACCCTTTGCCTCGTCCCATACCTTGCCGTGCTCTCTTGCACAGATTTCGGTAAGCTCATCCATATGCTTCTCGAGAAGCTCACGGAATTTAAAAACAACCTGTACTCTCTTCATAACAGGTACGTTTGACCAGGTTTTGAATGCTTCCTTTGCGCAAGCAATTGCCTGATTAACTTCGTCCTTTGTACAGCAGGGAGTCTGTGCAATAACCTCACCTGTGCTGGGGTTATAGACATCCATATACTTTTCGCAGGAGGACTCAAGCCACTTGCCGCCTGCAAAATACTTAAGCTTTTTTACTGACATATTCAACACTCCTATTGATAAACTACAGGTAATATAGTATAACTTTTTTAACTAACTGTCAATAGAATAAACAGATAAGAACAATGCTTTTTTAGAAGCTTTAAAAGCTCTTTGTCACAGAAAACAAACATATATTTTTAAAAAATCACTTGATGTTAAATCAAAAAGTGTTATCATAACTGTATAACGAGATGCGGAGGTATATGATATGGGCAGAAAAATAATTGTTGCAGGACTCGGTCACGGTGGCATTGCCGCTGCAGCACTGCTTGCAACGAGAGGATTTGACGTTACCGTTTATGAAAAAAAATCCGAAGGTACACTCGGATATGACTGGACCGATATCTTTGCACCCGGTGCACTCGCAATTGCTGAGATGCCTATGCCGCCCGAAGACAAATACGAATACAAAGAACATATGACATTTTTCGCTCCGACAGCCAAAAGGTCGCTGACACAGCGTGTGCCCGACGATAAGCTTGAAATAAAGATGGAGCGCAAAGATATATATTCTCACCTTATTTCTCACGCAGTAAAATGCGGAGTAAAAATTGTTTATGACTGCGAGATTTTCGCACCGCTTACTCTCGGAAACAGAGTTATAGGTATTCAGACATCGCTTGGTGATTTTCAGGCTGACCTTGTCATTGATGCCTGCGGCATAAATTCACCTGTAAGAACCAATCTCCCATCATCAATGGGAATTGAAAGGAACGTAAGAAGAAACGAAAAAATTACAATTTACAGAGCTTTCTACAACAGGGCAAGCGATGAAGATGTCAAGGCAAAATTCAGAGTTATGCTGTTTGCCGGCGGTGAAAAAACCGTAAGTTGGGTAGCTTCCGAAGAAGAGCACACAGACCTGCTCGTAGGTAAATTTGAGGAATTCAGCATTGAGTGGCTCGAAGAGTATGCTGACTTTTTGCGTCAGACTTCACCACGACTCGGCAAAGAAAGAGTCAGAGGCGGTCAGTTTGTAGAAATTCCCGTGCGCCATCCCCTTTCTGTTATGGTCGGCGACGGATATGCCGCAATCGGCGACAGCGCATTTATGACTGTGCCGCTTATCGGCTCGGGCATTGCAAACTCACTGAAGGCGGCAAGAATGCTCGCAGACACGGTTTCAAGGGATGCCGGTCTTTCATTCAGCGCTGAAACCCTCTGGAATTATCAGGTCAAGTACTACAAAGATCTTGGTGCAGGTCTGGCACCGCTTGAATGTGTCAAATATCTTCTGCTCAGCCTCACAACCGATGAGCTGGATTACTGCTTTGACTCAGGATTGCTCAACGAAGACAACATAACCATGACAGCAGATTTTACAAGTCTTTACGATCTGTTCAAGTTCGACATCCCCGACCTTTTACTCAAAGGCAAGTGCACAATCAAAAACACAAATCTGCTCAAAAAAATTATAGGCTGCGGCACTGAAATTGCACAGGTCACTGCAATTTGTGCGGCAATGCCTAAAAAATGGGACAGAAAAAAAGTTATGCAGTGGGCAAAGGCTTACTCAAAGCCGTTTAACAAATAAAAAACAAGGCATCCGCCGTAAGACGGATGCCTTTACTTATTTACTATCAGTAAAGTTTGAAAAGCTGAGGGAGCGGATTGTAGCCGAGACCGAAATATTTAAAGATCCAGATAATGGGATTGTACTTGAAGATCGTGACATCAAGCACGGTTACAAGTGCACGAAGGAATAAAGGAAGGTCGATTGTGAAAGGAACATCAACCTCGGGGAATGTCTCACCTTCTACGTTGAGAACCATCGGATTTGCGTAGCAGATGCCGTTATCGCCTGAAAGATAAAATCTCAGATAAAGGTAAGGGTCGTTAAGTAACTCGTCGCTGTGCAGATCAAGTGTTGCTTTGCCGTCAACAAGTTCGGTACGCATAATGACATTACCGTCAGAAACCCATGTGATGATGTTTGCGTTGATACCCTCAACTGTGATTGTGTCAGCATCCTGATCAACAGTGATGCGCTTTACCTGAGGAGTATCGTCACGCCAATAAGCCCTTGTGTCATAAACATCCTGCTCTACAAATCCGGGCATCTCTTCCATACCGTTGAGTTCAACACCGTTGGAGAAATGAGAAACTGAGAAGAACTGCCCTTTTTCAAGGCAGGTACGGAATGCATCGAGTGTAAGTTCGGGCATCCAGCTCATTGTGTAAGCATCGTTGAGTGAGGTTTCGTTATGAGAATCAGCAAAGGTATTGCCCCACGGAACAACACCGTTGGGAATTGTCTTCTGGAGAATCTGATCGTAGAGTATACGGTCACATCGTGTATGTGCATCAGTAGCACTGTTGATACCCATGCCGAGTGAATTCTGAGGGTTGTCAAGGAAAATTCTTGCGAACTTATTTACGTAATATTCGTCAATTTTCTGACCGACGTGGTCTGCCGAATCCTTATCGGGGTATACATATTCACCAACGTGAGAAAGGAAAGTGATACCGCCGAGCTTTGCAACCTCACGGCAAGGAGTCTCATAGTCGCCGAACACGCCTGCATAGCCGTTACCGTACTCTGCCCAGTAGCTTGTAAGGTGGCAATCAGCAAAGGGAGTTGCCATATTCTGCTCATTACCGAGCGGAACGTCAAGCATACCGTTTGTTGTTGTACGTTCAAGGAGGTCACCGTCAGTTGTGGTGTATGTTCTGTCAGGGTTTGTGCCGTTGAGGTAGCCCTGATATGCATCTTCCGGAACGGGAATTATAGGAGTGTTGTTGTTGGTGCGTTCCTTTTTGATAACACGCATAAGCGGCACAATATCGGGAGCTACATTCCAGCCGCGGTTGAGTGTGCCGTGATCTGTGAGGGCAACTATTTCATAATTAAGCGCATAGTGCATATCACAGAACTGCTGAACGGGCAAAAATCCGTCACTTGCGTTTGTGTGACAATGAAGCTGAGTCTTATAATCATCCCAAGCATCCCAATCAATGCCGTCATAAGGATTGGTGATGATATAATTCTTGCTTGCGGTTGTGTCTGCGGCAAACACAGGCACAGCTACACCGAACAGCAACACAGCAACAAGCATTACAGAAAGGATTTTTTGAAGTTTAACAGACATAATATAATCCTCCGTTTCAGTGCAATTGCACATTTTTGTTTAACATAATTATACTTTATTCGTTTAAATTATTCAAGTGAAAAAGCAAAAAACGTCGCGGATAAAAAATATCCGCGACGATAACAGGTTGAATTATTTAATAAATTCGCCATTAATTTCTGCTTTTGCAGCAAGCTTTGCTTCTTCTGCTGAGCCATCCTGCATAATTTTTGCCATTTTATCGCGACGCTCCTGAAGATCAGTGTACATCTTATTGCGCATTTCGGCATTAAGCGGATAGAAGAACTTTGGAATAATACCAAGGCTGCTTGTAATGATCGGAATACCTGTACCCAGAGCAAAAATCCACCACTTTGTTTTGGTAGTCTGTGTACCGATTTCAAGACCCTGCTGGTAACCGATTTTTTCCATAACAATGGCATTGATACTGCCCATAACAGTGTTCTGCAATTTAGTAATAAGTGATTGAGCAACACCCGTCATAGCTTCGGCACGGTAACCGTTCTTCCATTCACAGTAGTCCATCGATTCGTTGACAATTTCGTTAGGAATAACTCGCCTTAAACCGTAGATACACATTTCGAAAACTTCTTCGATACCCATCAAAGGAAGAATAATCTTTTTGTTCATAAAGTTATTGTTGATAGAGCCTATGCCAAAGACAACCATCCAGAGCATATCAGTCCATGCATCCTCAAAAATCCACAGTGCCTTTGTTGAGAAGCGCTTACGAAGAGGAGCAACGAAACTGTAGCTAATAAACTTAACGGGGAATGCGGGAATACCGACGATGGTTTTCCAAGTGATTGAACCGATAACGTCGATATAGAAGTTAGTTCTGCTCTTGCCGATACTGAATCCGCTGAGGAACGAAGAAACGACCTGAATAAGAACCGGCTTATTGTTGACAATAGCCTTCAGACCCTGAATAACACTCGGACGTTCAACAGACTGCTGAACTCTTTCGCGGCTGAGAGTAAAGAAATACATAACAAAGATTGTTGAAAGAATCGCACAGGCAAGACCAAAGCCTGCAAACAGGTTGGGAAGTTCCCATTTCACAACCTTGTTTATAACGAGGTCATACAGAACACCAAAAATCTGCTTGGGCAAATCTTCGAAAATATGAGAAAGAAGATGTGCCATTGTAATAAGCCTTGTACGCTCAACAGGGTTAGGTGTAATGGTAGACATAAAGCCCGTGTTAGCAATGCTTGTGAACGTGCCTGCTGTTTCCTGCACCATCATCATAACCGAGTAGAAAATAAGCTTAGGCAAATAGTCAGCAGCCGCACCGGGGAAAATGAACGGAATTACCCAATAGAACAAGCCGATAATCATAAGAGGAATCTGACCAAAGAGCATATACGGCTTAAATTTACCCCAACGCGTACGTGTACGCTCAACGATAACACCGATGAATGTATCGTTAATAATGTCCCAGATTGTCGCGATCATATTATGTAAAGCGAGATAGTTGAAGTCGATTTTTACGACGTCGTAAATATAGCGCTCATAAAAATCGCTTATGTTAAGAGTAGCCGCAGCATCATTGAGAACATAAGCAACGGTCTCTGCTCTGCCGACATAGCGTCGGTTACCCTTATACTCAACACTTGGTTCGAAAGCTTTTGATTTGTCGCCTTTTTTAAAAAGCGCCATATATATACCTCCTGAGCTAAAAACACACTGTATTATGTTACTATATTATCATACAAACTCAAAAATATCAATAGAAAATCTGTCAAGATATCAGCTTTTCCGTAAAAACCGATTGGATTGCTTCGAGATAACCATATCCGTAAAGATCATCAGGCTGAAGGTAGCTTGTTTCCGTCCACTCGTTCCAACTGTTGACCGTGATAAACGGTGCTTTCATATCGCCTTTTGCGAGTGAAGCATCGGCGAAATCCTTGATCCTTTCACAGGCAGCTTTAAAATTTTCAGGTGTATTGTCAGTTACTACTCCCGGAATAAATTTGTTAAATCTTACGTTATTATCCCAACCGACGGAAATATTTGGGTAATACGGTACATTGAGCTGTTCAGATTCTTTTTGCAGATTATCCGCATACTGTTGCGCAACGTCGTTGAAATCACCGTCAAAATCTGCGATGCAGCCCCAATTATAGTTTGTGACAGAATCTGCGCCAAGGAAATCATACATCTCAGCAGAGGTTGCACCCTTCAAAGAATCTGAATCGTCAAGCCAATCAAATACACGGTTACGCCAGTGAACAAACTGAAAATGCAAACCTTTGAATCCGGCTTCTACAGTTTTTCTTCGGAACTCTTCAATCCCCTTTCTGCACTCATCTGAAGTTCCGAAAGAGCGTATAAAATTATCAATATCAAAAACCATATAGACGGGACAACCGTCAATACAGTAGTAGTTTTCCTTGCTGAAATATTTTTCAATAGTTCTGTCGCAGATGTTAGAAAAAATCTGCGGGGTGACAACACCGCTCCAGATTACAGTAGACAAATCGTTATCTGAATTACGCTTATCCCACAGATGCGTTGCGTCGTGGTTTGCCCACATGAGGCAAAATTTCATATCCTTATTGTTCCTTGCTTTTAAGAAACCTTTGTTAAGACAATTTTCAAGAAAAGGACGGTTATCGTACCAGTACCAATCATAAATAAAAACGTTGACACCGTGAGATACTGCACAGTCAATCTGCATCTCCATAACACGGCTGTCAGCTTCATTAACGTAACCCCACGTCGGAATATGCGGCCATCGACAACCTTTATAACCCTTATCCTTCATCGCCTTGACAGTCTGCCATTCACCATAGCCTTCAGGCCAGAAAATGCGTGTGCGCGGCTCGTCACCTGTGTATGAAGGCCATATAAATGCGGCAATATCATATTTTATCATAACCAATCCCCTCTCAAAAGGTCAACGCAATTCTTTTTAGAAATTATATCACAAGCTATGAAACTATTCAACAAAACCATATGCAATAAATTTACTTATTGAACAATAGAAATGTGAATATAAGTGTGGTATAATTTATAAAAAATGTCGACGGAGGTTTGTCTTATGGCAGGTAAAGTTAAAACTTTATTGCAAACAGCAAAACAATACTGGCATGAACCCGCTAAAGGCAACTACATTCCATATAAGGAGGTTGCAAGTCTGAGCGGTGCAGGCTTCGGTGTTTACTGGACACTTCTGCTTGCAGGCGAAATCGGACTCAGTGCGTCAAACTTCCTCGTAGGTGCAAGCATCGGACTCAGGCCCGTAGACCTGCAGGTTATGCTTATTGTTGCCAACCTTGTAGGTATACCGATAGGCATTTTCCGCAGTTGGTATTACGACAACCACAACCTTAAGGGCGGCAAATTCCTCCCGTTTATCAAGCGCACAGGTCTGCCAATTGTGATAATATCCGCAATCTTCGTATGGCTGCCTTACGAGCATATGACATACATAACAAAGGCTATTGTTGTCTGGTTTATGTATATGCTGCTGAGTATGTTCCTTTGCTTTTATAATGAAAGCTACACATATTTTCAGCAGATAATAACGCCAAATGCTCAAGAAAGAGCAAACGTGATGAGCATATCTCAGGTCATCTATTCTCTTGCACCGACGATATCACAGTTTGCCGTACCTTTTATTGCAGGCAAAACCTGGGGTCTTCAAAACATCTGGACATACAGAATTATACATCCGATTTTTGCGGTAATAGGCATTATAATCAGCACAATTTTCTTCAGTAAAGTCAAAGAACGACTTATTCTCCCGAAAAAGAAACCCGAAGCTATAAGATTTTTTGATGCGATACGCGAGGTTGCAAAGAACAAGTACTATTGGATTATTCAGGCTGCCGCATGGGTCGTATTTCTTGAATCGGGTTACGGTGTCATTTTCGGTTGGTCATTCGTTTACGGTCCGGGCAAAGACAGCCCAGAATTATTGGGTGTTGCAAACACGTTGATAGGCAATGCCGCGCTGTGGTCGATGCTGCTTGCACCGATTGCCATAAAAACGCTCGGCAAACGAAATATGCTGATTCTTGCAAACTCAATAAACGTTGTTATACTCACAATCCTCTATTTCGTATACCAGAACATTATTCTCGTTTGTGTGCTTTGGTACATAAATAACTTCATAAACACCTTCTGGAACATTGTACAGCATAATATAGCCGCAGATATGAGGGATTATCATCAGTGGAAAACAGGAATACGTGTTGACGGTATGTTCGGTCCACTCGGCATAATCGGCACTGTCATCGGCTTTTTCACAGGTATGTTCTACCCGACCATATACGAGAACATGGGACTTCAGGACAACTATGACGTGCTTTTCAACGACACGCTGCGCAACAACCTGTTTGAAGTGCTTATTGTGTGTTCAATATTCGGTGCCATATTCAACCTTATCCCCTTCTGTTTCTATGACCTGACGGAAAACAAACACAAAGCCTACGTTTCCGTTCTTAAAATACGTACAATGTTTGAAAACCACGTGCTCGGTGAACTTGACAAAGACGAGCTGGTTGAGGTAATGGAGATTATTCATCAGGCAAAAGACCTCTGCGGTAAAGAAAAGATGGCTGTTAACAAATCCGCAGACAAAGCAGAAAAGAAGTTAATCAAAGAAACCAATCTTGCTATTGAAAGATCAGCAATAATCATCAAGGATCTTGAGAAGTTCTCAACCGAAGCAGGCAAGGCAAGGATTGCTGCTGCAAGAGAAGATATAGCAAGAGATAAGCTTTACTTCTACAGTGAAGCAAAGGAAGAATTATTCACAGCAAAAAGCCTTCCTAAATCAACGGCCGAAGAAAAAGAAATACGCTCCGATGCAATCAAGCGTGCACGCGTCAAAAAAGAATCCGCGGCACTTATTGCAAAATACGACATTGATAACATCAGCGAACCCGACGAAAGTATCAAGGAAGAAATTATCAACAGAGAAGCAACAAGCTTTATCGACAGTCTGAAGATAAGGCGCGACCTTAAGGCTTACCTCAAAAAGGTCTCGGTTTATCAACGTGCCGTCAAGCCATATACCGATGCCGAAAACCTTCTCGCTCAGGCAGAATATTACACACACTATGACGAGCTTGAAGCGCTCTATACCGAGACAACGGCAGCTCTGTAAAACAGAAAGGAATGTGTGATATGGCTATTTTTATCAAGCAAATCATTTCATTTTTCACATCTGTGGTGCTTGTTCTTACCAACTTCCTCGGCATCGTCTCACCCACCCTCAAAAAGGCAGAAACTTTCAGAGTAACAACCTATGTCAGGGGTGAATATGTGCAGTCGGCAAACAGCATCCATCCCGAAGATTTTGACTATGTTACGGACGTTATACTGTTTGAATGCGCAAGTTTTGACAACGAAGGTAAAGTTATCTGTAACACCTATGTGCTTGAAACAGCACTCTCAAACCTGCGCAGTGCAATTGGCAGCAGAGATGTACATCTGACACTCAACCTCATCGGTCCCGGCGGCAAAACGGATTCCGATGTCTGGGAAGATCAGATGGAGGCTCAGAGCATTGAACACAACAAAGCTTTCACAAGCGGTGTGCTTGAGGATAACATCGTTGCTGTGCTTGAAAAGTACGACTTTGACGGTGTTCATTTCGACTATGAATATCCGCTTTCACTCAATGCGTGGCATCACTACAACAGCTTCCTCGTTTCACTCGACAAAAAGCTCGGCGACAAATACACACTCGGTGTTGCTGGCAACGACTGGAATATAAAATTCACACCTGCGGCGATAAAAGCAATTGATACATTTGAGGTTATGCTTTACGATATGATTGACGGGGAAGGCAGACACGCAACGTATGAGGACACCGTAAAGGCTGTTGAAAAAATCGGCATTTACGGTATGCCGTTTGAAAAAGTGAATGTAGGTCTCCCATTCTATTCGCGTCCGACAGATATGACCGCCTACTGGTACGGCTATAACAGCTGTTATGACGGGATTGACGAGGATGGCTGGTATCACTGCGACGACATTGACAAAGATTTCTGGTTCAACACACCCGAAGTTATCAGAGCAAAGACAGATTACGCAATCAACCACGGCTTCGGTGGTGTAATGATATGGCACTACAACTGCGACCTTCCTTCAAGCCACGAGGATTCACTTCTCCGTGCTGTCGGCACAGCGATAAACGATAACTACCGATAATCAAAGGAGGAAGCTGATAAAATCAGCAAAATAATTATGAAATACATTACTAAAAAAGAAAGAAACAGCTTTTTGGCTGGTCTTGCAGGACAGAATCTCGTCTACTGTATGATAGGTGCATCGTTCTTCACCTACTTTATGACGGATATTGCAATGTTTCCGCCCGCAGTGGTTACGGTGCTTTTGCTGCTGATGAAGATATGGGACGGTATCAACGACCCGCTCATCGGTGCAATGGTTGACAGACACCGATTCAAGTCAGGCGAAAAACTCAGACCTCTTCTCAAATACACACCTGTACCTGTAGGCGTTTTCACAGTGCTTTTATTCATCGTATTCTCAACAAAAGAGAGTCTTCTGTGGCTTCGCATTTCGTACTTCGTTATAATGTATCTGTGTTGGGATATTACTTACACGATGCAGGACGTTGCAATATGGGGTACAACCGCAGTTATATCACCCGATTCAGGTGACAGAGATAAATTTGTCCAGCTTGCCAGAACGGTAGGCTCGATTTTCTACGGTGTTTTCAGTGCGGTAGTGCCGATGGTTATGGAATCAATCGCAAAAATCTCAGGCAATTCGCTCCAGCTTATGACCTTTGTTTTCGCCGTAATATTCGGTCTTGGCGGTGCACTTATCAGTGCAAAATGCTATAAGGCACAGGAACGAGTGCGCCTTGTGGAAGCAAGCCAGCAGCAAACCTCATTGTCAGAGTGCTTCAAGCTCCTTTTCCAAAACAAGATGCTTCTGCTTATCACGCTTGCAAGTCTTCTCGGCTCATTTGCATTCGGCAACAACCTTATCACATACTTCTTCAAATATATGTACCCCGATAACTATTTCGGCGGCTTCATAGGCGCTCTCGGCATCACTACCATTTACTCCGCTCTCACCTATGCACCCAGCTTTATCGGTATGATTTTTGCAGAAAAACTTAAAAAGATTTGCAGAGGCTACCGTAACGTTATAATCCTCATTCAGGTATGCACGATTATCGGCAAGGTTGTCGCCTTCTTGATCGGATACGAGGGTAAAAATATGATTATAGGCATCGCCATTATGGCTGTGCTTTCAATACCTTCAGGCGCAAGCAGCATTGCACAGACAGCGCTCTTCTGCGACAGTGTCGATTATATGGAATGGAAAACAGGCAAGCGTACAGAGGGTGTCACCTTCGCAATGCAGACATTCTTCACAAAGGTTTCAAGCGGTATTACGGGCGGACTTGCTACACTTTCGCTCGGACTTATCGGCTACAAAGCTGTCGCAGACGTACCCGGTGCTGTATTCTACGGCACGCAGAGCGCAACGTTTGAAACGTGGATATGGCCGCTTGTTATGCTCACACCTGCTGTTGCGGCACTTCTCTTCATCATCCCTCTACTCTTCATCAAATACACACCCGAGCAGAAGGCTCAAGTTGAAAAAGAGCTGAAACAGCGCAGAGAAGCAGCAGAAATTACCGAATAATGATACAAAAATGCCCGTACAGAAGCACACTGTACGGGCATTAATTTATTCTTTATTGGTCGCTGACCATATCTGCCATTTTGCCACATTTTTTCCAGATAACATCTGCCTTAGCGCACCACTTCTCAAAACCTGCAGGTGTGGACGGGAACTTTTTATAGTGGCCCGAAATTTTACCGCCGTTCATTACAGCTTTAAGCAATGCGAGTATTGTTGATATGCGAAGTTTTCCTGTAACAATACCCTTGATAAATCGGTATGCCATTGTCAGTATTTCGCCGATTGAGAACTTGGGCATTCCGCCCTCGCCCATCGCGATGAAATTCTTCGTGCTGAAAATAAGATCATTTTCAAAGAAATACTCGTTTTCTTCAGCGCTTGAAGCAACCGCACCGATAAGCACAGCCATCTGATTTGCAAAATCAGCACCCTGAGCGTCAATATACTTCTTGTTTATCAGCCAGAGATTTTCACGGCTAAGCTCCTTACCCGCTTTAAGAAGCGGAATCACAACCTCAAGCACAGCATCCATCTGCACCATAGCTGCCGTTACACCCTCACCGCAGGAAGGTTTTGTAATGCAGGCAGAGTCGCCGAGCGCAACAAACGAATCGGAAACCAGCGAATACGGAGGTCTGCGATAAGGTGTGAAACCACGCTCAAAATAGTCTATTTTATGAGGCGTCAGCTTAACAGCAGACTCAAACTCTTTATACACCTTTTCACACATATCAAAGCTTAAGTTTGCACCTATACCGAGAATCGCTCCGTCAGGGTTATGCTGTGGCGCTTCCCAGGTTTTATAGAAAGGCCAGGAACGAAGATTCATCTTATCATCAGGATTAGTGAAGCTTATGTATCTCAGAACAACATAGAACATATCCGTGGGGTCAATTTCAAACGTTTCAACACCGTAACCATCAGGCAGACTACGTCTTACCACAGAAGGAATACCCGAGCAATCAGCAACAAGCTTGGCTTTGATTTCAACCTCTTCACCGTTTCTGACACAGATTACACCGGTAATCTTTCCGTTTTCATAGATACAAGATTTGAAAACGGTTTCATACTCAATCTCTGCACCTGCCTGCTGCGCCCAACGGTTGAGTCTGAGCGTATAATCGTGCATATGCATACCAACAACCTTGCCGGGTGAAAACTTCGGATGATTACCGAAAGCGGAACAGACGTGAGTGCTGTCAAACTCAAAGGCATAATCCTCACCTTTGACGGGCCACGGAATACCGAACTTATCAAAATCCTCTCTGCCTACATGAAAAATATCATATTTAGTGCCGATTTTTTCCTCAGGCTTTGAATCAATAACAAGAACACTTATACCCTCTTTGGCAAGCTTATTTGCAAAATAGCTGCCTGCCGTGGCTGCACCGACAATAATTACGTCATAACTGTTTTTCATAAGTTTACCTCCGTCAGGTTTTAAAAGATTGTAGCATATAAATTCTGTTATTTCAATAAATCAGTATTACAAAAAAATCTCTGTTTTGAAATACTTCTCCTGAAACTCTACCTGCTTCATTATTTCTTCTTTTGTAAGGCACATATTTTCGGGTGCAACTACCCATTTTTCTTCGACATCGTCAATTCTTCTTATAACAGCAATCACTTTACCCGTAAACTCTTTTACCGGAATGTTGACACCAAGAACATAAGCATCCTGCTCTTCACCGTCCGGTGCAATAATGCCTTCAATATATCCGTAGTTAACAGAATAAAATAAATCTCTGTGCTCGGGATGATAAGTTCCGAGCGGTCTGTCTATGATGACTTTTACTGTTTCGCCTGTCATTTCAAGCCTCCTGAAGTATAAAACGCATAACATCAAACATTACTGTCATTTTTATTATATCATCCATAACAATCCAATTCAATATTCGCATTTCACCTTGCAGGATTAATAACAATATGATATATTTATTTAAAAAGTGAAATGTTACGGAGGAATCAGTATGGCTAAAAAGGTTATTTGCGCATTGCTTGTGATTGTGTTCACATTCTGCAGCGCTACGGTTGCCTTTGCAAATGAAGTTGATGCAAGGCTTTACACGGTATACGGCAACGGTATGCTTTTCGCGCAGAATAAAGACGCAATTTTTGCAGGCGAAGGCACACCCGGCAGCGTAATCAGAGTTCAGCTGCTCAACGATAGAGGTTGGCAGTTAAGATCAGCCTCTTCAAAAGTCAAAGCAGACGGAACTTTTGAGGTCTCTTTCATTGCTCCTGCAGGAAGCTATACTGAACACACCGTTATATTCACACAGGATAACGAAGAGTTCGCTAAACTCACAAACGTAGTATTCGGCGAGCTGTGGATTGCAAGCGGACAGAGTAATATGCAGTTCCCTTTGATTCAGTCCGTAAAGGGTTATGAAATGTTTGAAGAGGGCAAAAAGTTCAGCAAGTGGCTCAGAGTTTGCTATGAGCCTGCATATCCGACATACAACGGCACAGACGCAGTGCCTGTCGAGCCGCAGAACGATATAATCGACGTGATGTGGATTGACGGCGAAAACCCCTACGTTTACTCAATGAGCGCAATCGGTTATTTCTTTGCAGAAGAGCTGATGAATAAGCTTGATATGCCTGTCGGCATTCTCAACTCAGCCCTCGGCGGCTCATCTATAAGAAGCTGGCTTTCAAGAGAAGCAATCGATGCTGACAGCACACTCAAAAAAGAGCTTATTGACGGCGGTCTTTACATAGATAAATCGGAATGGGACGAAAATAACGCCGACATATACACCGACATGACCTCAAACTACAATCTGCGCACTCACGCATACCGCAACTTCCGTCCTTCAGGTCTTATCTGGTATCAGGGTGAAACAGACCTTATTCAACGCATCGGCACTGATGTCTATGCTCACTGCTTTGATGCATTACAGCAGATGTACACAGATATGTTCGACTTCGGTGATAAATTCTTCCCCATAATCTACTCGCAGATTGCGCCATACGATTACGGCGATTACTTGCAGCCCAAATGGAATGCTTTTTATTCACAGATGCAGTCGACACTGCCTGAAAGCCGTGCAATGGTTACACTTTACGACCTGCCGCTCACATTTCCGCTGGAAGCAGGCGTAATCCACCCTTCCACAAAACAGCCTATCGGTCAGCGTATGGCTCATGCAGCACTCGGTATGGTTTACGGCAAGAGCAAAACATACACAGCGGCATCACCTGACAAAACCGAAATAAAAGATTCAGATATTTACGTAACATTTAAAAACACCGGTGACGGATTAAAGGCTGACGGCAACCTGCTCAGAGGCTTTGCAATCTGCGGTGCAGACGGAATTTACGTACAAGCACAAGCTGAGATAGTAAACAAAGACACGGTAAGAATATGGAGTGACAGCGTTCCTCAACCCGTAAGCGCAAGCTACGCATACTGTATGCTCAACACATATTCAAATCTTTACTCAACAGTTGGCGGTGAAAAATTCATGCCCGTCAGCACCTTTGTGACAAAGGTAATACCAAACGCAGTATACTGGGCAGATAAAACTTGGGCAGATTGCGAAATTGACAAGGCTTGGCATCTTCTGCCCGATCCGCACAGTGCAGAGTTCGACACCTGGAAGGCTGACGGTGCTCAGGTCACTCTTACAGAAGGCAGCGCATATTCAGGTGCAAAAGGACTTGAGATAACGTCATCCGAAGACAGCTTCACTGTAAAGCCGACACAGCTTTATAAGATTGACAAAACAACAACCTTTGTTGATATTGAAACAAATTGGAGCAACTATGGTAAATTAAGCTTTATGGCACGCAACAACGGCGCAGCCGATATTTCGCTCAATGAAATGAGAATATATGTTGACGCATACAGATGGTATTCGCCTGCAGTGCAAGGTGTAAAAGACAGTTCATTCATATTGCCTGCAGACGGCGAATGGCACAAAATTACACTTGATCTCGATTCACTCTATCTTTTCGGTAACGAATGTGGATTCACCTATGCAAACGAAAAGCTTAACAACATATATAAATTTCAACTCGGATTTTCGGGAGATAACGCAAACCTGAGCATTGACAGCTTTGAATTTGCACCTTCAGCCCAAAAACTCGGCACACGATTTGAAGCAAGCATTGCAGATGCCGATGATCCTTTCGAATTTATCAGCGCAATGTTCACAACAGTAATTGCTTTCTTTTCCAACATCTTCGCATAAACAATAGCACATAGCAAAAGCCGCTCATCAAACGATGAGCGGCTGATTTTTTTATGTGAGAGATTAGAGTGAAATCTCCATTGCGCAGTTGTAAAGATCTTTATCGATTGTCTTGGTCATTTCAAGAGCCTCGTTAATGTCATGGTCTGTGATAGTTTCGCCATGCATAACAACAACACGGTTGCTCTTACCATCGTGAAGGAGGTGAACTGCCTTGTGACCCATCTGGCTTGCGACAACACGGTCACGTACAGAGGGTGAACCGCCGCGCTGAATATGACCGAGAACGATTGAACGAGCCTCTACGCCTGTTTCGTCTTCGATCTTCTTTGCAATTTCGTCAACGGTAATACCGTCGCGCATACGAACACCTTCAGCAACCATAACGATAAAGTGATGCTTGCCTGTTTCAGCTGTACGCTTGATCTTATCGATAACGTTTTTCTCGATATCGTAAGGAATTTCGGGAATTACGATTGCTGTTGCACCAACAGCGATACCTGCGTTGAGTGTGAGATAACCTGCACGTGCGCCCATAACCTCAACAACCATACAACGGCTGTGGCTTTCGATTGTGTCACGAAGGCGGTCAACAAGAGCCTGAACAGTGTTAAGGCAAGTATCAAAGCCGATAGTGTAGTCTGTGCAAACGATATCGTTATCAATTGTGCCGGGAATTGCAACACAGGGAAGTCCGAAATTGGAAAGATCGCGTGCGCCGCGGAATGAACCGTCGCCACCGATAACTACAAGACCCTCAATACCCTTTTCCTTAGCGTTTTCAACAGCCTTACGGACAGCTTCTTCGCCTTTGAATTCAGGGCAACGTGCTGTATAAATTCTTGTACCGCCGCGATGAATGATATCGCAGACGTTACGCATATTAAGGTCAATAAAATTCTTTTCAAGAAGACCCTTGTAGCCGTACTGGATACCGACTACTTCCATGCCAAGATAGCAAGCTGTACGTACAACTGCACGAACCGCAGCATTCATACCCGGAGCGTCGCCGCCGCTTGTCAAAACACCGATTTTTTTCATAACTTAATCTCTCCTATGTCTAATGCTGAAAAATCATTTCTTTATATATTACACGAATTATAAATTATGTCAAGCCATTTCAGTCAACTTTCACTGAAAAACGACATTTTCTGCCCCTAAAACACGTCTGAGCTCGTTGAGCAACGGATCATTAACATCTACATGTGCACAGCACTGCGAGTATTCCTTTCTATCATTATAGTAGAAATACACGGGTGTGTTACCCTCAAATATACTCACAAGGTTCAAAGCTCTTTTTTCAATTCCTGAACCTTCGCTGTCCACACGCAGGAATAAACCATGTCTGACTTTTTTGGAAGTATCGGCAACACTCACCTGCTCGTGTGTCGGACAGGGTGATATGCTGTCGCATACAATGCTCGGCTCCTTATCCTCACGAAGGCTGAGCCTGCCTTTGAGCAGCACAACCGTACCGTTAATAAGAAGATTACGGCTGTCCGCAACCGTTTTGGGAAACAGGAGTACTTCAATATTACCTGTGGTATCTTCAACAGTTATAAATGCCATTTCTGCATTGCTTCGTGTAACCTTTTTCTTTACAGAGGTTATTATACCCAACACAGTGACCTTTGCGTTATCTTCGAAGTTTTCCGATTCGGTCAATTCAAAAAATTCTGCACAGCCGAGCTTTTCGGCCAGTTTTTTGTAACCTGCCATCGGATGTCCGCTGACGTAAAAACCCACAACTTCTTTTTCGCGCAGGAGTTTTTCGTCGTCGGGCAATTCGTCTGCCTTGGGTATATCGGGACCTGCACCGCTTTCTTCGCCAAGAAGTGTAAAGAAATTCATCTGACCGCTCAGCGCACCGTTTCTGTCGGTTTCAAGCTCCGAAAGAATTGACGGCAACATAATAAGCATCTGTCTTCTGTTAAGTCCCAGACTGTCAAGTGCACCGCTGTATATCAGGCTTTCAACGGCACGTCGGTTGAAATTGCGGCCGTAAACACGCTTACAAAAGCTGTAAAAGCTGTCAAACCTGCCGTTTTTCTCACGCTCTTCGACAATTGCAGATATAAGTGCTCTGCCCAGATTCTTAATTGCGAGCAAGCCGAAAAGTATTTTACCGTCTTTTGCAACAAAGCCCGCAAAGCTTGAATTGACATCGGGCGCCTGCACCCTTATTCCAAGCCGCTCACATTCATTGATATAACTGCTGACCTTTGCAGTCTGATCAAGCACGCTTGTCAGAAGCGCCGCCATAAACTGCGCAGGATAGTGGCACTTGAGCCACGCCGTACGATAAGCAACAAGCGAATAAGCCGCTGCGTGAGATTTGTTGAATGCGTATGAAGCAAACGAAGACATATCCTC
Organism: Acutalibacteraceae bacterium; assembly: GCA_045637465.1. Taxonomy (GTDB): domain Bacteria; phylum Bacillota; class Clostridia; order Oscillospirales; family Acutalibacteraceae; genus UBA8612. The sequence goes on from JAZTZM010000010.1 coordinate 223,861, forward strand.
AAAAATCGAATTTGCCGCCGCAGGGTCAATACCATTGCGTGATGCACCCTCAATGAATGTTACTCGCTCTTTTTCCATAACGTCGTGCTTTTTCTTCGACATTGCACGGCGCACAACATCAGCCCTGCCGTAAGAGTAACCTGCAAGCTCTCTGAAAACCTGCATAACCTGCTCCTGATATATCATGCAGCCGTGTGTAACAGAAAGTATTGGCTTTAGCTTGTCCGATTTATAAGCTGTTTTTTGCGGATTGCGTCTGTTTTGTATATAAGTGTCTATAGAATCCATCGGACCGGGTCTGTAAAGTGAAATTACAGCTATCAGGTCCTCAAGGTTTTCAGGCTTTATTCTGGCAAGAACAGAGCGCATACCTGCGGATTCAAACTGAAATACGCCGTATGTCTGACCCGAAGAAAAGATTCCGTATGTTTCAGGGTCATCAAGCGGTATATCTTCGATATCAAAAGTCGGATCAATTTCTTTCACGGCCTTTTCGGCATCCGAAATAACGGTCAGTGTTTTAAGGCCAAGGAAATCCATTTTGAGCAAACCGAGTTCCTCAAGAGAAGTCATCGTATACTGAGTTACTACGAACTCGTCACTGAGTGCAAGCGGTACATAATCCTTGACGGGATCACGGGTGATGACAACACCGGCTGCGTGCTTTGATGCATGTCGCGGCATACCCTCAATCTGCATTGAGTTGTCAATAAGCTCTCTTACCGTTTCATCGTTCTCATATCTTGAACGAAGTTCGGATGAGCGTGCAAGTGCTTTTTCGAGCGTTACACCAAGTTCAAACGGAATCAGCTTTGCAACGGCATCAACAGTTGCATAAGGCAGACCCATAACCCTGCCTACGTCACGCACAGCAGCCTTGGCGGCAAGCGTACCGAAAGTGACAATCTGCGACACATGGTCAGAGCCGTATTTTGATATGACGTAATCAATAACTTCGTGTCTGCGCTCATAGCAGAAATCTATATCGAAGTCAGGCATACTGACTCTTTCGGGGTTGAGAAAACGCTCAAAAAGAAGGTTATATTTCATCGGGTCAATGCCCGTAATGCCTATGCAATAAGCCGCGATACTGCCTGCACCCGAACCTCTGCCCGGGCCGACCGGAATCCCCTGACTTTTTGCATAGCGCACAAAATCGTGAACTATAAGATGATAATCCGTATAGCCCATCGTATTAATAACATTAAGCTCGTATTCAAGCCGCTCACGGTAATGATCGGGAGCGGAAGTGCCGTAGCGTTGAGCAAAACCTTCACGGCACATACGGGCAAAATATGCAAAGTGATCTTCATTGTTCGGTGTATCGAAATTCGGAAGCTTTGTATTTCCGAATTCGATATTAAGATTACAGCGATCAGCAATGATTGACGTATTTTCGATAGCCTCGAGTGTATCGGCAAAAAGCGACCTCATTTCGTCTTCGCTTTTGAGATAAAACTCATCCGCTTCAAACTCAATGCCTGTGTTTTCACCGAGGATGTGATTAGTCTGTATACAGATAAGAATCTGCTGAATTTTCGCATCTTCCTTACGGACATAGTGAACGTCGTTTGTGGCGACAAGACCTATACCCGTTTCTCTTGAGAGACGTTTGAGAAGAGGAAGCACTCTTAATTCTTCCTCAATTCCGTGATTCTGTATTTCGATAAAGAAGTTGTTTTTGCCGAAAGTTTCGCTGTACCACTGTGCCGTTTTTACTGCTGAATCATAGTCACCCCTGAGAAGTGCCTGGGGTATTTCACCCGCAAGGCAGGCAGACATAGCAATTATGCCCTCGTGATATTTTTCAAGCAGTTCACGGTCAACACGCGGCTTGGAGTAAAAACCCTGAGTCCAGGCATCGGAAACGATTTTAACAAGGTTGCTGTAACCGATATCATTTTCGGCAAGCAAGATAAGATGATATCTTTCGTTATCAATACCGTGCACCTTATCGAACCTTGTTCTTGCGGCAACATACACTTCACAGCCGATAATGGGTTTTATGCCCTGAGCCACAGCTTCTTTATAAAAGTTTATTGCGCCGAACATTACACCATGGTCGGTGATGGCAAGGCTTGTCTGCCCAAGGCTTTTTGCGGCAGCAATAAGCGGTCTGATACGGCACGCGCCGTCAAGCAAACTGAACTCACTATGAAGATGAAGATGAGTAAAACCGGACATTCAACAAGCCCTCCCTTCGTTTTAAAATCAGAATTTTATTCTGCGCTGTTAGCAATACTTACAATTTTATTGAGTCTGTGATAAATGCCCGAGCGAGAAAGACTGACGGAAAGCAGACTTCCAAGCTCTTTTAAACTGGCTTCCGGATAATCTTCTCTCAGCTTGGCAAGCTCCTTAAGTTCCTCAGGCAAATCGTCAAACCTGTTGTCTGCCCTGAGTTTGCGTATTGCTTCTCTCTGCTCTGTTGCCGCTGCAACTGAGCGATCAATATTAGCGGTTTCAAAATTGACCTTGCGGTTGATTTTGTTGCGCATATCTTTTTCGATTTTGATCTCCATTATTTCAAGAGCACTCTTTTGAGCGCCTATTGTCATCAGCAGATCCTCGATAACTTCGCTCTTTTTAATGTAAATGACATAACTGCTTCTGCGGCGCACCATTTTCGGTGCAACGTTAAGCTCCTGCAAAAGATTAAGCAGATCGTCCGCCAAATGCAGATAAGGCAGAAGAAACTCAAGCTGATAGCTTTTCTGCGGACTTGTAAGCGTGGCACAGCCGAGAAAAGCACCGCGCACAAAAGCAGCATGACAACACTCATCAGCGATATTGGCTCTGTTAATACGCACGCTGACGGTCTTTTCTGAAATTCCGAAAGCCGACAGCACCTTGAGCCTGTCCTCCTTATCAGAGACAGAAACCGAATACTTACCCGATTCAGAAACCTTTACAGCCGGCTGAGCTCCGATTATTGAACCTACTGCCTGGGCATACAGAAGTGCAGTGCCCTCATGTTCAGTAACAATCATCATTGAAGATGAACTGAAAGACCTGCCGCACAGCAACAGCCCGTAGGACATTGCGTGGTAGCAGCAGGTCGGCAAGTCGGCTGATATCAGACATATTTCGTCCTTCGCTTTTGCCGCAAAGGACTTTTCTTGCATTTCATTATTCATAAAACAGTTACCCGATATATTTGACTTCCATTTCAAGCTTTACGCCTGTTTCGTTAAACACTTTTTCACTGACAGCTTTGCCGAGCTCCATTATCTCAGCGGTTGTTGCACCACCTTTATTGACGACAAAGCCTGCATGCTTTTCGCTTACCTGTGCACCGCCGACAGAGAAACCTTTCAGACCGCACTGCTCAATAAGTGCACCTGCAAAATATCCCTCGGGGCGTTTGAAAAAGCTGCCTGCGCTCGGCAGATCAAGCGGCTGCTTATCGACACGGCGTGAAAGAATATCCTTCATCTTTGCGTTGATTTCTTCCTTATCGCCTTTCTGAAGCTTTACAGTGATACCCGTAATGACAAAATACTTATCAGTATATGCACTGCGACGGTATGATAAGCCAAGCTGATCGCCGGTAAGCCTGCCGGGATTACCCGAATAATCGAGATGATTGCACGAAACGAGAACATCCTTCATTTCACCGCCGTATGCACCTGCATTCATATATGCCGCGCCGCCTGCCGTGCCCGGGATTCCGTAGGCAAACTCAAGACCCGTGAGCGAGTTTTCAAGCGCAAAATTGCAAAGCTTTGCAAGCTTTGTGCCTGCGGTGCAGAATATCATATCGTCGTTTAGCAAACGGATATCGTCAAAATTTGACGCAAGGCGCACAGAAACACCCCTTATGCCGTCATCCGACACAAGAAGATTTGAGCCGTTGCCGAAAACAAACGGTCTGATCCCTTCATCATAGCAAAGGCTGAGCACTCTGCGCAGCTCAGGCTCATTTTTCGGCAGGATGAGAACATCCGCAGGACCGCCTGTTTTAAACGAAGTATATTCGGACATAGGCGCATTAAGGCGGTACTCAATGCCCGCCTTTTCTGCACCCGAAATAATTTTTTCGGTATTATTCATTTTTCGAACTACCCTAACTTAATTATTTGTCAAGAAGAGCTGCGCCGATGATGCCTGCGTCATTACCGAGAACTGCACAGCAAAGCTCTGTCTGCTTGTCTGAATAGATGCTGTATCTGCCGCGACCAACGTGCTTGCGAAGCGGAACAAGGAGATTATCCTTCTCGTGGCTGATACCGCCGCCGATGCAGACAACATCGGGCTGAAGTGCATTGATGACGTTGACAAGACCTACAGCGATATAACGGATATAAGTGTCAACAACTGATTTTGCTGTTGCATCGCCCTTGCGCATTGCATCGAATGCAGTTCTGCCGCTGACTCTTGCAATATTGTTATCAACAAGATCCCACATTATGCTGTCGACATCCTTCTTCATTGCATCCTTGGTCTGTGCAATAAGAGCTGTGGCTGAAGCATATCTCTCCCAGCAGCCGCGTCTGCCGCAGTTACACTGCTCACCGTCCATTGCAATTACCATATGACCCATTTCGCCTGCAGCATAGTTGCAGCCGTTTACAAGCTTGCCGTCGATAACAATACCGCTGCCGACACCTGTACCGAGCGTGATGGCAACAAAACTGTCCTTATCCTTACCTGCGCCTGCAAGAGCCTCACCGAGGGCAGCACAGTTAGCATCGTTGTCGATATAGATCTTATCGATGCCGAGGCTTGCGGAAAGAAGTGCCTTTGCGGGAACGTGATCGAAAGCAAGGTTGTTTGCATAGTCGATCATACCGAGCTCTTTGTTAACTGAGCCGGGTGTACCGATACCGATTGACTCGATATCAAAAAGTCTGAGGTTAGCATCCTCAACAGCCATTTTTACTGCTGTTGCGATATCGTCAAAAATTAATTTTGCATCACGGGGAGCATTTGTTTTCATCTTGCCTCTGCCGATGATGTTGAAATTATCGTCTACTACGCCGACGGCAATGTTTGTGCCGCCAAGATCTACGCCTACTCTGTACATTTTAAAAATCCTCCAAAATTTTATTTTATTGTTCAGGCATCATGCCATATTTTCATTTCTTCAGGTTTGGGTGAGATATCTTCATCCATACCGAGACCGTGAAGAAGCTCACGCGCAGCGTTATAGCCGAGCTTACGCTGTCTGTTGTTCATTGCCGCAGCCTCGATAATGATTGAAAGATTTCGACCGGGACGAACAGGAACAACGGTGCTCGGAACATTTATGCCGAGAATTTCGGTATACTGCGTTTCGAGACCGAGTCTGTCGTATATTTTTTCGACATCCCAATGCTCAAGCTCTACAACCATATCGATTTTCTCCGTCAGCTTGACCGAGCCAATACCGAAAAGTCTGCGTGCGTTAATAATTCCGACACCTCTGACTTCGATAAAGTGACGGATATTGTCAGGTGCCGAGCCGACAAGTGTACGCGACGATACCTTGCGGATTTCGACAGCATCGTCAGCGATAAGTCTGTGTCCCCTTTTGATAAGCTCAAGTGCTGTTTCACTCTTACCTACGCCGCTGTCACCGAGGATGAGCACACCTTCACCGTAAACTTCAACAAGAACACCGTGACGTGTGATACGGGGTGCAAGCTCAACACCGAGGAATGATATCAACGTGGACATACAGCCGGATGTTGAATCCTTGGTAGTAAGCACGGGCACGCCGTATTTTTCGGCAAGCGGAAGAAACTCCTCAGGAAGCTCAAGCGAACGGGTTGCAATACACACAACAGGCTTGTGAGAGAGATAAAAATCAAGGCGCTCTGCACGAAGCTCATCGGACATACCGCGCAGATATTCAATTTCCGTCAGACCGAGAAACTGAACTCTGCCCGGATCAAAGTAATCGTCATAGCCTGAAAGAATGAGACCGGGACGGATTACCTCCTGCATGGTAAGCATTATTTCAGCAGGGTCGCACGGAGTGTAGAGCACGGAAAAAGAGTGGACATCAATAACCTTTTGTAATGAAACGGAATACTTGGAAGCCATATCTATACCCTTCCCTCAAAATGATAGTTGGGTATATTATAAATAAATAAAACGCAAACTTCAAGTCATTGACGAAAAAATGTTATGAATTTTCTGATGATGACCTGTATTTTTCTCGCGTTGCGATACCTCCTCTGATATGACGCTGAGCTTTATTGACATTCAGCACTGCTCTCACCTGCTCATAGAGCATAGGGTCAAGCCTTTCAAGCCGTCTTGAAACGTCCATATGTACGGTGGATTTGCTGATGCCGTACTGTTTGGCAGCAGCACGCACCGTAGTGTTGTTTTCAACTATATACCTACCAAGCTCTATTGCTCTTTCTTCAACAATGAAATGCAAAATAAAACCTCCCTAAATCATATCGCTACATTGATATGTCGGGAGGTTAATTTTTATTCTTTACTTGTCCTGGCTGTCAGCCGGCGAAAAAATCCGCTTCGAGCATTGCACAAAGGCAATGATACACAGGGAGCGTCAGCTCCTGTATCTTAAACGTTTCAGTTTCGGGAAGCCTGATACAAACATCGCAATTCTCGCTCATAAGGCTATCTTTACTACCCGTGATGCCAATACTTTTAACACCCTTTGCACCTGCTGCCCTGATGGCATTGACAACGCTTGCAGAATTGCCGGAAGTGCTAAGGGCAATAAGCACATCGCCTTTATTGCCGAGACCGTATACCTGTTGGGCATAGGCATAATCGAAATCAAGATCATTGGCAAAAGCCGTAAGCAAAGCTGAATGTGCATCAAGCGAAACCGCAGGAAGAGCACCTTGAAGATGTGTGAGTATTTCATCGTCACCGTTAAGCGCTTTTTCCTTTATCTTTCTGCCCAGAAGAAAGCCTTTCATCAATTCACCGACGATATGATCTGCATCAGCCGCACTTCCGCCGTTGCCGCAAGCGAGCACTTTACCGTTTGATTCGTAACATTCTTTGATAACTTTATACGAATTGTATATTTCATTCTCGCATACTTTAAGAACAGGATAGCGACTGATAAGTTCTTTGAAAATTTCATTTGAAGTCATAATTCACAATTCCTCCGTTCAATCAGAAAAAGCTACACCGAGTGCTGCATAGTCACCTATCGAATCACCGAGCGTTGCAGGTAATATCCTGCACACATCTGCAGAAAATGAAAGCGCCTCTGCTTTGATTGCCGCCGCCATTTTTTCTTGCAGCAGAGCCGATGAGCGCTGATAAATGCTGCCGATTACAATCGCCTGCGGATTGAGTATATCAATCAAAACCGCCAAACCTCTGCCCAGATATTCACCGCAGATGCCGTAAATCTCAAGAGCTGTATCATCACCTGAACAAGCAGCCTGTGCAACAGATTTTGCAGTGATTGAATCAAGCTGTGATTCATCCTGACAAAAAGAGGGCACAACACCTGTTGAGAGCTTATTTAATACAATCTGTTTAGCTAACTGTGCGATTCCGCCGCCGCTGCAAAAACCCTCAAAAGAACCTTTTTTGCCGTAACCGACAGGTCCGTCTGATGCCATTCTTATGTGACCTACCTCGCCTGCCATATCGTTAGTGCCGCTGTAAAGTCTGCCATTCAGAATCAGACCTGCGCCCATGCCTGTACCGAACGTGAGGAAAATCATATTCTCCGTGCCTCTGCCTGCACCGAAGTGCCACTCTGCAAGTGCGCAGGCATTTGCATCGTTCTGCAAATAAGTTTTTATGCCGAGCGCTTTTTCCGTCATCTCAACAATAGGCACGTTATCCCAATCCGGCAGATTGGGTGGAGACATAATAACCCCTCTCTTACTGTCAAGCGGTCCGCCACAGCTGATACCGCAGGCAAGAACCTGTTCAGCTGTCACACAGTTTCGTTCAAGAATTGTACGGGCACTTTCAAAGAGCTCATCAACAATTTTTCTCCAGCCTCTGGGCTGAACTGTATCAAACTTAATTTTGTCAATTATAAAACCGTTCGAAATCTCGTCAGGGATTTCTCCTTTTCCGAGTACAACCGCACACTTTGTGCCGCCGATATCAAAGCCGAGAGTATATTTTTCCATCCGAGTCACCTCACAGGGAAATTTTTAACAAAAAAAGTATATCATTGATTTATGTTTGAGGTCAATAACTTTTGTGAATAATCAAAGCATAACATACTGCGGAGGAATTTATATGCTTACAACTCTCACAAGAGGATTTATTCTCTATTTTGTGATAATGATTGCAATAAGAATGATGGGCAAAAGACAAATCGGTGAAATGCAGCCAACAGAGCTTGTCGTAACAATTCTTATATCAGAAGTTGCGACAATTCCGCTTGACAGCAACGATATTCCGTTAATCAATACCGTGATGACAGTGCTTTTACTTGCCTCATTATCTATAATAACTTCTGTACTGACACTGCATTTGCCGAAATTCAGAGAGATTTTTGAAGGTCATCCGGCAGTTGTGATAAATAACGGTGTGCTCGACCGCAAGAAAATGAAAGCACTCAGACTGACAATGCAGGATTTGCTCTCCGCAGCAAGGCAACAGGGAGTTTTTGATATAGATCAGATACAATATGCAATTGTGGAAACCAACGGTGCGGTCAGCATAATGATCAAGCCGCAGCACAATCCCATTACACCGCTTATTGCAGACATAAAAGCACCGTCAACAGCTTTGCAGCATCTTATAATATGCGACGGCAAAATGATAAGTCACGCACTTGAGGACGCATCACTGAGCAAAAAAGAACTTGAACGCCATCTGAAAAAAGAAAAAGTAAAACCGGAGCAGATAATGCTGCTCACATACGACGGTAACAAGTTCTCGGATATAATAAAGAAGGATGATTGCTGATGAAGAGAGGCACTGTAGCACTTATAATACTGACAACAATTCTATGCATAGGTTTAACCGTAAACTTTGTACTACCGGACAAGGCTAATACGCTGAAGATGCACTCACTCGCAGCAGCTGATAACAAAACGGCTTTGACCAGACTTGAAGAAGAATGGCATAAACAAAAGATATATTTTCTTATTTTTGCCGAACACGGCAGCATTGAAACCATTGATAAAAACATCGCTGCACTACGCTATGCAGATGATAGCAATTACCGTTTTTTATGTCTGCAGACAGCCTGCGCATTTGCTTTATTCGCCGATGAAATATCACTGTCGTTCGGCAACGTTTTCTGAGAATATTTTTTCGTGTGTGTTCACAAATAATTTACAATAATTCTGTATACAAACCCAAGTATAGATACCTATGCGATTCACAATATATTGTATAGTTTTTCCTCTGCTGGCACATTATATTCCGGATTAAATCTGAAAATCATTGAATTATGCCACTGAATATGCTATAATGCAAACAAAAGGAGGTGGTTATGTGGTTTTTGTCTGGATAGCAGTAACGGTTGCCTTCATTATTATTGAAGCGATAACAACTCAGCTGCTCACAATTTGGTTTGCGGCAGGTGCTGCGGCGGCAGTAATTGCAACACTGCTTGATGCCTCTCCCCTTGTTCAGTGCATAGTATTTGTTGCAGTCTCGCTCATAGCGCTTATTGCCACAAGACCACTCGTGAAAAAGCTGACAAAACAGAAATTCTCGCCGACCAACGCCGACAGATTCATAGGTGAAACGGCGGTTGTAACCGAGAATATTGACAACATCGCACAGACCGGTCTTGTAAAAATTCAGGGCACGGTGTGGACGGCCCGCTCTGCCGACGGAGAAGCTATACCCGAGGGTGAAACCGTAACGGTAAAAAAAATCGAGGGTGTAAAGCTTATCGTCAAAAAAGCGGCATTACCTGCAGAAACAAAAAATTAAAAATATAAAACAGCAAAAGGAGTATTGATTATGGGATTCGTTATACCTATTATAGTTTTACTCGTCATTGTTCTTCTTGCACTCAACATCAAAATTGTTCCGCAGTCAAAGGCCTACGTTGTTGAAAGATTGGGTGCATACAAAGAAACCTGGCAGACAGGCGTTCATTTCAAAATACCGCTTATTGACAGAGTTGCAAAAATTGTTTCTCTTAAAGAGCAGGTTGTTGACTTCCCGCCTCAGCCCGTTATCACAAAAGATAACGTTACAATGCAGATTGACACTGTTGTTTTCTACCAGATTACAGACCCGAAGCTCTACTGCTACGGTGTAGAACGTCCCCTTGCAGCAATCGAAAACCTCACAGCAACAACACTGCGTAACATAATCGGTGAGCTTGAACTCGACCACACACTCACATCACGCGACACAATCAACGCAAAAATCCGAGGCATTCTCGACGAGGCGACAGACGCATGGGGTATCAAGGTAAACCGAGTCGAGCTTAAGAACATCCTTCCGCCCAAGGAAATTCAGGATGCGATGGAAAAGCAGATGAAGGCAGAGCGTGAGCGCCGCGAAGCTATACTTCGTGCCGAGGGTGAAAAAGCAAGTCAGGTGCTTGTTGCAGAGGGTCAGAAAGAATCAAAAATTCTCGCCGCTGAAGCCGACAAGCAGTCTGCAATTCTTCGTGCTGAAGCTGTAAGAGAAGCAAAAATCCGTGAATCCGAAGGTGAAGCACAGGCAATCCTTGCGGTTGAAGAAGCACGCGCACAAGCAATCAAACTTATCAACGAAGCACAACCCGGTCAGGCTTTCCTGACAATCCGCAGCCTTGATGCATTCGAAAAGGCAGCTGACGGAAAGGCAACCAAGATTATCATTCCGTCTGAAATCCAGTCAGTTGCAGGACTCGCCAAGGGAATTGCCGAAACAATCAAATCCGAATAAATATAAAGCGACGCGACAGAATCGGTCTACAGCTGATTCTGTCGCTTATTTTTGTTCAAATGTGTCAATATTTTGTGTTTTAAATGAATTAAATATACAAATTTAGTTTTTACACTTGTATAATTAAAAGAAATAGTATATAATTGACCCGTTAGTTTTTACTACGCAAAACATATTCGAAAAAGGTGATTAAATGGCTACCGAAAAAAATTCCAACGACTATCGCGAAGAACGCAAGGCTCGCCTTGCAAAAGCAGCTAAGAAAAACTCCAAGAAATCTCACAAGATTTCAGTAGGCAAGCTCAACAAGAAAGCAAAAGCAGCTGTCACTGCTGTTGTTGCAGTTGTTATTGTTGCCGCTATTACCCTGGCTGCATGCGCTAATTCCGGCGTATTTGAAAGAATGAAGACAATCGAAACCGTCTCAGGCGACAGCTTCTCTGCTGTTGAGTACGAGTTCCACTACCGTGATCTTCACAACTACTTCTACCAGTCAGCAAAATCTTATGATGAATACTACGGTGCCGGCGCGGGTCTTCAGCAGTTCGGCTACGACACAACAAAACTTCCTGAAGATCAGGAATATCCCGGCTCAGACTACACACTTGAAGATGGCTCAACACCCACATGGAAGCAGTTCTTCGAGCACATTGCTGTAAAGAGAATGCAGCAGATTGAAGTTATTTGCGATCTTGCAGAAAAAGACACCGAGTTCACTCTCGATCCCGCAGCACTTGAAGAAGCAAAGACACAGATTGCTGATATGAAAACACAGCTCAAGGAATCAGCAACTGCACAGGGCGGCACACCCATTTCATTCAGCAAATACCTCCGTTTACAGTACGGCAACGGTATGACCTCTTCTCTCTTTGAAAAGATTGTTGAAAAGCAGACATTATTCTCTGAGTACAGCGAGTATCTTGCAGAAAAGAAATCCGACGGATATCTCACAGATACTGCAGTACTTGAAGAAAATTATAACGCAAAAAAGCTCTTTATCGACTGCGTTGACTACCGCGTATTTGCACTCTCTCCCGACACATCTGCTATTGCAGAAGATGCTACAGACGAAGAGAAAACAGCTGCAACAAAGCAGGCAACTGAAGATGCAAAGAAAAAGGCTGAAGCGATGTTCGCAAAAGTCACGGATGATGCATCATTCATTGCTCTCGCTGAAGAAAACGCATTACCCGCTCAGAAAGAGGCTCTGGATTTCTCCAAATCCGAAACAACCCTCAGAACCTTCGCTCAGAACACTGATGACGGCGCAGGTAACCCTGTAAACGCTGACGGTCTTAACAAAGAGGCAATTGATTGGCTTTACAGCGCAGACAGAAAAGCCGGCGACAAGAAACTCTTTGATATAAGCGGTGTTCAGTATATCGTATACGTTGTAAAACCCGTATACAGAGATGACGTTACACAGCCGGTTGATGTTCGTCACATTCTTGTTCAGTTCGATTCCGAAGCTAAGGATGCAGCAGCAGACAAAGAAGCTAAGAAGAAGGAAGCAGAAGCACTTTATACTTCCATCACTGAAGCTGATGACAAGCTCGCAAAATTCCTTGAGCTCTGCAAGACAGAAAACGATGATACCGGTTCTGCTGAAACAGGCGGTCTTTACGAGTATGTCAGCAAGGGTCAGATGGTTAAGCCCTTCGAAGACTGGTCATTCGATCCTGCACGTAAAGAAGGCGACATGGGCATTGTAGAAACAGATTACGGTTACCACATTATGTACTTTGTACAGACACACGAGTATCCCATGTGGAAATATACAATCGCTGATGAACTTGCTAACGACGAAGTAAGCAAAATGCTTGAGGAAAGCATAACCGCTGACACTTATACAATTGCTAAAGATAACGCAGTTGTTGCAAAGCTCAACGTAAGCATTTATGACAGCCTTCTTGCCACATACTACGTTGACGTAGAAAGTGCACCTAAGGCAGAATAAAACAAATTACAAAATGCAGCACACTCCGAAAGGAATGTGCTGCATTCAGTTTTCGATAAAGTCGCCGAGAACACGCACAAAAATCCAGGAAACAATCTTTGACTGTTCCTCAAAACAAAGCAATAAAAACCAGGGGGATTTCAAGCAAATCTTCCTGGTTTTCATATTTTATTATATCAGATTTTGTGCGTTTGCCGTGTTTTTGCCCTCTCGCGGTACCTTTGTACAGCTTCGGGGCAAAGAACACGGCATCTCGTCACCTTTCCCGAAGACTCACAGCTTGCCGAAAAATACTTTTTCAGCAAAGACAAAAAGAAAAGCCTGCGCTCTTCACTTTAAGCACAGGCTTCGAGTACATATTTTTATCTTGCAGCGATAAAGGTTATTCTCTCCTGAAGAGTAAGGTTACCGTGCTCATTGCAGAATCCGCCGTGATCGGTTGTGATGATAATGAGCCAGTCTTCCTGAGCGTATGTCTCTCTTGCTTCGATTGCATCTATAATCTCTTTACTGTCATTCTCCGCAAGTGCAAAGCTCTCGGCATAAACAGGGTTATTTATGCTGAATCCTGTGTCGTGACCTGCGTGATCGGTATGTTCAAGAGTGAGGAAGATGAAATCGGAACAGTCTTCTGAGTTGACATCTGCAAGAATATTTGCAATCGTACCTGCATCATCAGAAGCATCAAGGAATGTTACGTCAAGTCCCTTTTCTTCAGTATATTTCTTTTCGTTGTAATAGGTAGAGGTCAGATCAACAAAATGTCCGTCCCACGATACATAGAATGCAGAATCGTCAATTGTACCGTCTTCTACAAGGGTTGTGAGAAGCGTAAGCTTATCGTTTGATTTTCTGATACCGTTGGCTGTGACACCGTGCTCATCAGCCCATACACCCGTGAGCATAGAGCACCAACCGGGTGCTGTTTTGGTTTTCTGGGTGTTGAGCATAGGATAATTGGCACCGCCGCAGTAAGCCAGCTCAACAGTGCCGCCCGTTGAGAGCAGGTAGCTGATACCGCCGTCAGCCTTATCACTCATAAGCTTAAGTGCATCTGCACGGCAGCCGTCATAACCGATTACAATAGCTTTTTTAGTTGTTTTACCCTCTGCAAGAGGTGCATCATAATGATCTTTGATCATATTGTAAACTTCCGTCTGAGGTGTTGCGGTTTCAATAGTGTTGGTATACGCTTCGACAGACTCAACGTTAGCAATGTAAGACTCTGCTGTGTCGTCAAAGTAGGTGCCTGTAATCATACCTCCAAGACTTAAAAAGAAGGTTACAATCACGCAGATAGCTTTGAAAAACATCATTTTAATTCTCCTTTATTTTATCGGCAAGTTTCAGCAAAGCTGAAATTTGTCGATGTACTTGTATAAATTATATCTAATTTACGTTATATGTGTCAATAAAAATGGTAAAAAATCCACTTGAAAAGAACCTCAATTTATGATAAAAATATTGACGGTATTTTTTTACATATAAAAGGAGTGTTATTATGACTGCAGTTAAAGAGTTTTTAAACGAAATGATTCACAGCTTTTTTGATTTTACCCCTGCAGGTATTATGAGCCTTGTGTGCCTTATAAGTATGATTACGGCATCACTTGTAAAAGGTAAAAGCATGAAAATTATCCTTATGCTTGTTTTCTGCGGTAACTTTTCAATTGCTGTCAGCTATCTGCTTGCCGGTGAAGGCATAAACGGTGCGGCATCATGCTTCATAGGTGCGGCGCAGTCGGTAATAAACTACTTCTTTGATTCAAAGGGCAAGCCGCTCCCCAAATGGCTTATCGGTATATATATGGCAGCTTTTGTTGTTGTCAACCTTGTTGTCAGCTTCTCAACCGGCTTCAATCCCCTTTGCCTTCTCGCAATTGTTGCTTCACTCACCTTTGTTATGATGATTGATCAGGACAACGGCGCAAAATACCGTTTCTGGGTAATATGCAACTCCGTGCTCTGGTGTATCTACGATATTCTTTCAAAATCTCCTTCAAACTTTGCAACACACGTTTGTCTGCTTACATTCACGCTTGTAGGTATGATAATACACGACCGCAAAAAGAAAAGCGAGGTTAAAGAATGAGCGTACAGCAAGCTGTCGGCATAGTACTTAAAAACAGAAAAGCTGTATTACATCGCATTACTTATTCCGTACAGAAAATCGAAAACACTGCGGTTTCCTTTGTCAGGAAAAATGCCGTTATGTGCATTGCATTTGTTGCCGCACTCGTAACAAGCGTTGTCGTGCCGGTAGATGCTCAGTATCTGGGCTATTTTGATTTCAAAACGCTGACGTGTTTATTCTGTGTGCTTGCAGTAGTCTGTGCACTAAAAAACATAAACTTTTTCTATATGCTTGCCCGCAAGGTAGTTCAGGTTTTCAAAACCGCAAAAATAAGTGTGCTCGCTCTTGTTTACATAACATTTATCGGTTCAATGCTTATTGCAAACGATATGGCATTGCTGACATTTCTGCCGCTCGGATACTTTGTGCTCAACTCAACAGGTAAGCAGAAATATATGGCGTTTACCTTCATTATGCAGAACATCGCTGCAAATCTCGGAGGTATGCTTACACCTTTCGGAAACCCGCAGAATCTATACCTCTACACAAAGTATGAGATTCCTAACCTCGAGTTTATGGCGATTATGGCTCCCCCATTCATTCTTGCAATTACGGTTATCACCGTATGCTGTCTGATTTTCGTAAAATCCGAGCCGTTAAGTCTGAGCGATGAAAAAATCAACCTTGAGCCTAAGCGCACGGTTCTTTATCTTGCACTTTTCGCACTGTCTGTTCTGATTGTTTTCAGAGGAATCCCCTATTGGATCGGTCTTATCATAATCCCGACAGTACTGTTTGCCGTTGACAGAAAAGCTCTTAAAATGGTTGACTACGGCCTGCTGTTCACTTTTGTTTTCTTCTTCATATTCGCCGGAAATATGGCAAGGATTGACGCTGTAAGGGAGTTATTCTCATATCTGCTTAACAAAAGCACTCTGCTTGTAAGCATTGCTTCCTGCCAGTTTATCAGCAACGTTCCCTCTGCGATACTCCTCTCGCAGTTTACAGACAATTATCAAGATCTGCTTGTTGGTGTCAATATCGGCGGCGTTGGCACACTCATATCATCACTTGCAAGTCTTATCACATTCCGCGAATACACAAAGCATAACTCCGGAAAAACACTGCGTTATATAGGCGCTTTCTCTGCGTTCAACTTCGCTTTTCTTGCTATCCTCACGGGATTTATGCTTTTACTCAAATCAGATTTATTGCATATTATCAGATAAATTTAAAAGTGCTTTGCAGCTCATAACAAACTGCAAAGCACTTGTTTTTCTTATCAATCAGCGTAACTTATCTGTCTGCCCGTGAAAAGCTGAGCAAAGCCGCGATAGAAGCGGACAGCGAAGGTCTCCTCAAGAAAGCCGAGGAAAACAATCTTTGCAACAAGGCTTGCACCAAAGCTGTCACCACTTGAGCTGAGGCTGAAAACATCGCCCGGCTCAAACATATCATACCAATGAACAACACGTGTTGTATAGGTTGATGTGTCACTCTCCTTGACGTCTATGATTCTATAGCCATACTCTGTTGAGAAAGCATCGCCGTTGTAGCGAGTGCTGAGAGAATTGACGATGTCGATACCCTTATACTTTACACCAAATGCGTTTGTATGGTCGTGACCTGTGAAGATGCCGAGAACATCGCCCTTTTCAACCATTGCATCAAACTGACCGTAGTTACGGTAACCGGGACAGGGTGTTTCGTTGAGAGTGCCGTAATTGACGGCACTTTCATCGAACATATAATATTCGCCGTCATTGTAAAGATGCTCAAAAGAAAACAGAGGCTTACCGTCCGCCTTCTTAAGCGCATCGTAAATTTCGCCGACGATTATATGCTGGAACGCAAGCGAATTGACACGCTTGCCGCCATTGAGAATAGCGAGCAAATCTGACTTTGCCTTATACCAATTGATCTGATCTTCACGCACACAGGCATAGCGACCGTCCTCATCATAATCGCCCGAATCAAACACCCAGATGTTGAACGCGATATTATCACTATCGGAAGCAAGTACAGGAACGTTATAAGTTCCGCAACCTGAAAGCAGTTCACCGTCATCGACGGAAACTGAACAATCGAACGTATTATAGTAAGCCATAAGCTCTTCTCTTGTGAAGCCGTTTTCATTCTCGGAATCGTGATTGCCGAATGTAACTGCAACAGGAATATCCCTTGCATCAAACACGCCCATAAGCTCACCTATGAGATATTTTGTAGTTTCCTTATCGCCTGTGTTTTCGACGTTATCACCTGTAATAACAGCGATATCAGGTTGTTCCCTATCGCAAGCTTCACCGATAAGCCATACGGTATCCTCAACGTTATCTGTGTCGAGATGATTATCTGTAACGTGCATTATACGAAGATTTCCGTTTTCATCAAATCTTATAGGTTCTGCAGTTGTGATATCGACAGCAGCAAAGCAGTTGAGCATAAAGCTGAAAGCAATAACAACGCTCAAGAGAACTGAAAGTATTTTTGAACTTCTTTTCACAAAAGATTCCTCCTTGGATTTTTAACTTTTAATATTGTACAGTAAAAAAGCATCAGATTCAAGGAAAAATCTAAAGATTAACCGCGAATTTACGGCACAATCAAAAAAATATTTACAAGGTTCTTGTTTTACTCGCGCAAATTTGCTAAACTGTAAGCTGCTTTTAAAAAAATATAAATCAAGGTGAAATGTTTTGCTGAATTATTTGCTCGTTTTTTCTGCAACAATACTGTTCGCACTGCAGTTTTTGTTCAACCAGAAATTTGAAAAAGTCAGAGGCAGCGACGTAAAGTCCGCCCTGGAATTTACCCTCTACAAAAATATAATTATCGTTGTAATGATGCTGTTTATCAGCGGCTTTAAAATCATCTTCACGCCATTCAGCATCGCTCTTTCGGTTGTATATGCTGCAGCTTGTATACTGATGACCTATTTCAGTATGAAAGCTTTTGCGGTTGCTAACCTCTCTGTTTACTCAGTATTCTCAATGTTGGGCGGTATGCTGCTTCCGTTTCTGCTCGGTGTAGGCTTCTACGATGAAAAGCTGACTGTGTTTAAAATTATCTGCTGTGTGCTGATTGTGGTTTCGGTGCTGCTTAACATCAAGGGCGGCAAGCAGAGCAAAAAAGCATTTCTCTATTATATGGCTGTTTTTGTGCTCAACGGCGGAGTCGGTGTAATTTCAAAAATCCATCAGTCATCAGCTTATGCACACACAGACAGCACGGGATTTATGTTTTTATCTTCGCTTGCAGGTATAATCATAAGTGCAATATGGCTTCTTATTCAGTACAGAAAGATCCCGATAATCAAGGGCAAAAGCCTGCTTTACGCTTCGGGCTACGGAATATTCAACGGTCTGGGAAATTGGTTTTTGCTGATTTCACTTGTAAACTTACCCGCATCAGTTCAGTATCCGCTCGTAACAGGTGGCGTTATGGTTTTCTCAACGATTATCAGCGCGGTAAGAAAAGAAAAGCTGACAAAAACTGATTATATATCTGCTGCAATATCATTTGTCGCATCAGTGCTTATGGCATTTTAATAAAGCAAAAAACGTGTCCTGCAGGACACGTTTTTCTTTTACCACTTGTTTTCTACGTATTCACAGAATGTAAAAAGATCCTTGATTTCGATTTTTGTTCCGTCATCAAGCGTTACGTCGCCGTTCCAAATGCCGTAGACCTGGTGGCACAGCATACTGCCTATCTTCAAATCAATACCGCTGTAGTTATCCAGGCTCGGAATCATTGTCATATTGAATCTGCCGTCCTCGGAAATAAATTTCCACGGTTCAAGATAACGTCCCTTCGGGAATTTTTCTACGTCAACTGCACCTATTTTATGAATCTTGCCGTCGTAGAAAATACATGTTTCCGTTGCGTAGCTTTCATCGCCAATTGCCCATGTGATTTCAAAGCCGAAAAGGTGTTTGTTGCCCTGGGCATCATAGATATACTGGCTGCCTGTGCCCCAATACCATACCATCTCGTGCGGAGTGTTTACTCTGCCCCAGTCAAGCGAACAGAAAGCTTTATCTTTGGTAAATTTATATTCGAAATCACCGAATCTGAAAGAACCCTCGCAAGGCATACAGACCTGTTTTGTGGTCATAAAGTACATAGTATCATAACCGTGAAACGGAAAAACAGTTGTCAGACTCTCAAGCCCCTCCGGGATATCCATAACTGCGTTGACTTCAACCGGCTTGTTTTTATAGATGCCTTTATAGCTGAGTGTACGCTCCGTCTCTTTTGTATGGAAATCGAACTCGGCTTTGCCGATTTTGTCTTTGAATCTGCTCGGTGCATCCGGAATAGAGTGAGAAACATGTTTATTGGCGCCCGCAAAATACTGCACGGCATCACAGATAGTTTCACCTGTTTTGAGGTTAACCAACCTTGCGGAAGCATAGCCACCGATACCGATATTCGCAAAGCTTAAAAGAATCTGCATCTCATCATCAAAGATGGTATAGAAATCCCACTCCTTGCGGGTGGTAATGATTCTTTTTACGTAATCACGGTTGTATTCAAAGTAATTCTTTCTTGCCCAGCCTCTTACAAGAAGCTTTCCGTCAGGTGAAAGAAGCGGAGTTTTTGAGGTGTATTCAATCTGCTTTGACTTTTCTTTCCAGTCTTTAAACGGGACATAAGTGCGTTTCAGTTCGTTACTCATAATCATTCTCCGTAAAAATCAAAGTATTATTTTTTCAGCAAACAGCTCACCGAGCCTTATTGTGCTGTCCGAATCGTAATGCGCCCAATCAACTTCGCCATCAGGCTCATTTGTCGTAGTGAGACCGCAGGCAATTGTATCAATATAATAGCTGTTTTCCGCTTTTTCAGCGTGTTGAAGCTTTTGTCGGTTTATCTCCTCATAGTGTTGCCAGCATTCCGAAATGCCTGCATCAACATAAACGCAGCCGCTCATATATTCGCCGAAGTTTTTCCCAAAATCACTCAGGAGCATTTGATATCGCTCTATATACGGTAAAGCGTTTTTCTCATCAAGAGCATCACTCTCGCCCTGCATCCAGCAGAATGCGCGGATTTGAGGCTCATACCCCTGCGATTCAAGAATCGAGATACTCTCTTTCACTGTTTTTATAAGCTCATTATAGCACCAACCGGGGTTGCGATAATGCTCATCCTGCGTATCACCCTCAGCAAAAGCGAGTACATCGTATTTATCACCGCGTGAAGGAGATGCCCAGTTATTGACGATATCCGTACCACCGAAAGCACATTTAACAATAAACAGTGTTTTTTGAGGATAGCGAAGAGTCAGGGCATCTGCAATACCGACCTCGGGTCCGAACGTATCCTTGGATTTTTCAGTGCAACCATAAGCGGTTTTCACAAAACCGTTGCTCTTAATATCGTGAGAATAGTAGTTTATAAGAACATTTTCATATCCTTTTTCAAACCGCTCAAGACGCTGTGCATCAAAATGTCTGTGCAGATATCCGACGTGAGCAACACCCACGGCATTCGATTGACCTGCAAGTACAATAATTTCAGCCTTCATCAGTTACACCTTTCAATCAGAAACTTTCTTTTGAAAACTTATAAACTTTTTCAAAATTATTGTCCAGACAAATATCCAGAGAGAAATTCTTCAGATTTGTAACAACAGACCATTGTGTACCCCATTTTCCGTTCCAGTCAATTCTGGCATCGCGAAGCAGAGACATAGCCTCTTCCTCGGTAAGAGTACCACCCGTTTCGACTAATTTCTTCTCAACCGTTTCATATCTGTTCTGACCTGCACCCTTGCCGTGACCTTCGCCTTCACTCAACTGGAAGTTGGTTACGTAATCAGCATCAAGCACGTTCATCTTTCCGTCAATCCACTCAACAACGGCGGATTCACCCGATGAATCACTGATAAAGAGATGGAACGAGCTGTTGAAGAAAGTATGAATATCATAATCACCAAGCATTTTAACAGCTTCATCAACGTTTGCCGCTTTATCAAGAAGCATTCTGACAGCTACAAAAAGCAACACGTCGGGCTTGCCGTTATCCTGATGAATCTCTTTATCTTTAAGCTCAAGTATCGCGACACCGAGCCCCTTTTCATTAACACCCTCGGTTATTGTGTAGGGGCTTACAAGAGATACCAATTTACCGTAAGGGCCGTCTGCCGAAGTGATAGGCAGACTGCCCACACCCATAAGGTGAAGGTCAGACACAGCGATTGATTCATAGCCTTCTTCAGGCGCACTGTAAACGATCATAGTATCGGTTTTAACGTAATCGTAGTTTCTGCCCATTATATAATCGCCCTCAGGATTCTGAGCAATAAAGGCTGTGCAGGCAAAGCGGCTGTAAACAGCATCAAGCGGTAAACCGAAGAACATATTATCCGAAATCCAGCTCATAAATTCATCTATGCTGCCGACATCTGCTTCAAGCAGGTTATCAAGCTTGTAATCAGAGCAATATTTTGCCTGATAAATGCCGTCATCCACTTTTTTCACGCTTGCAACCGTGCGCACCTGACCGCCGAAAAATACATACAGCACAATCAGTCCTATAAGTAAAACACATATAATTGTGATTAAAGCTTTTGCTAACTTTTTCATATCACTGTCTCCATAAAGTTATATTGATAATTATTATATCACATAAGATATAAGCAACGCAATATGATAACAGAGTTACTTTTTTCACTGACAAATCTTGACTATAAATAAAAAGTATTTATAATAATATCAGGTTGGTGATATAAATGAACACATATTTTAACGAAATAACAGCAAAGCCTGTTAACGTATCCGAAAGCAAAATACTCTACAAAATACCTGCCGGTGCAATGTGCGGCAACGGTGACCTCGGCATTGTTTTTGACAACGACGATAAAGACCTGATTATACATATTTCCAAGTGCGATTTCTGGAAATTCGAGTCAGGTGCGCACAAAGGCGGCGGCATAAAAACCGTCGGCAATATAGTTATAAAAAACGTTGACTTATCAAAATACAATATAAAACAGTATTTTGACAAGGGTCTGCTTGAATGCCGATTCGGCGAAACGGAGCTTGAATTTTTTGTTGCACCACAAAACCGTATTTGCTTTGAAGTAACCTCAGCTGATACGGATAATTTCCCATACGTCAGCATTGATATACCCGACACTTGCGGCTCGGTAAACTCGGAATATACCGCAGATTCGGTAAGCTATCACACCAGAAAATTTGAAGGTGAAAAGATCTGCAAAGATTCGGCTGTTACGGTATGCTGTAAAGAGATTGCAACAAGCTGTACCGATGGCAGAAGAAAGTCACGCTACTGCGTAGCTGTTGTAACAAACTTTGACGATGAGAAATACAGCGAAAAGGCAGCTGATTACGTCAACAGCTGTGACTATGAAAAAGAGAAAACAGCCACCGAAGAAAAATGGCAGAAATTTTTCTCCGCCTCAAAGGTAACGCTTGAAGACAAAGAGATTGAAAAGTTTTATAATTCCAGCCTCTATCATCTTGCAGGCTGTATGGGCAACAGAGCGTTTCCACCAGGACTATTCGGTAACTTCATAACCGATGATTTCTTCCCCTGGGCGGGAGATTATCATATGAATTACAACTACGAAGCGCCCTACTACTGCATCTTCTCGGCAAACCATCCTGAGCTTTTTGACGGATATATGGCGCCCGTAAACGATATGGCTGAAAATGCCGCAAAATTCGCAAAGCTTTTCGGCTGCAGAGGCTATGCTTTCCCTGTAAGCTTCGGTCCCAAAGCGCTTGACTTATACACTCAGCCTGACTGCAAGGAGCACGGCATACTTTTCCTCGGACAGAAGAGCCACGCAGCATACGCCGCACTCATTCCGATAATGCACTGGTACTCGACATACGACAAAGAGTATGCGCGCGAAAATTATTATGATTTCATCGTTAACGTTGCCGCTTTCTGGGAGGATTATCTTGTCAAGAAGCACGGCAGATACATAATCAAAAACGATGCCGCTCACGAAATCCCCTACTACCGCGGCGAAAAATTCAGATATATCACACACAAGGGTCAGATTGAAGCTGTAAACGCAATCAATTCGCTCGGACTCGTAAAACTGCTCTTCCAAGGCATTTATGATATATCAAAGGAATTAGGTCTCAACACAGATAAACTCGCCGTATGGCAGGAAATTTCCGATAATCTGAGCGAATTCCCGACGTTTATCAAAAAAGGCAAGAAGTGCTTCAGATACTCAAAGCGCGGCATACGCTGGAGAGATGACAACACAGTCGGTCTTCAGCACATCTACCCTGCCTCACAGATCGGTTTTTCTTCAGGCGAAAAGCTGTTGAAGATTGCGAAAAACACATATTTCATAAACGACAGACGCCTTGATGACAACGGCTCAAACTCATACCTGCCTGCAGGTGCAAGAATCGGTGTTGACCCCGATTTTATTATTGAGGGTATTAAGCAAAACATTAAAGAATTTGCACTGCCTAACGGTCTGTTCCGTCACCACGGCGGCGGAATCGAGCACCTGACAACCGTGCCTGCAACGATAAACGAGATGCTTATGCAGAGCTACGAAGGCATCATCAGACTTTTCCCCTGCTGGGACAAAAAAAGCAACGCTTCATTTGAAAACCTTCGCGCAGACGGCGCTTTCCTTGTAAGTGCCGAGCTTAAAAACGAGAAGGTAATTTCACTTAAAGTAAAGAGCCTTAAGGGCAGAAAGTGCACGGTAGAATGTGACGGCATAAAGTCTGTTATCAGAGAATCGGATAACAAAAAAATCGATTTCAAAGCTGACAGCAACACGGTTACTTTTGAAACCGATGAAAACCAAACATATATCCTCATATAAAATCAAGCTCACGGAAGGCAACCTTTCGTGAGCTTGATTTTTTAAAACTAAATCTTATTGAATTTTATTACCGCTTTGAACATATCACCGTCAACTATAACATCAAAGCTGCCGCCGCATAATTCGGTATAGCTTTTAGCGATAGCAAGCCCGAGCCCGTTTCCCTCAGCTGTTCTGGATTCATCACCGCGGACAAATCGCTGTGTTATTTCTTCCGCATTGAAATCCAGCGGATAGGCAGAAATATTCTTGAACTCAATTTCAACGTTACCGCCTTTTTCGTATGCCGAAATAAACACACGCGTATTCTTCAAAGTGTACTTGAGTATGTTATTAATCAGATTACTGAGCACGCGTGACATTTTACGACCGTCAGCATAAATGTACAGGTCCTTGGGTGTATCAACACAGAAAGGAAGAGCGGAAAGCTGAATTTCGTTATCATGCTCGCCCAGAGCCTGATTTATCAGAAGTGCAACATCGAGTTTCTCCATAACAGCATTTTCATTGCCGCTCTGCACCTTTGAAATATCAAAAAGATCCTGGGTAAGCTTTTTAAGCCTGTCACCCTTTTTTGCAACTATCGCCACATAATCTTTTGCTTCTTCAGGCAAGCCATCCACCTGTGAAAGCAATTCAGTGTAGCTGATTATTGAAGTAATCGGTGTTTTAAGATCGTGCGAAACGTTGGTAATAAGCTCACTCTTTAATCTTTCGGCATTTACTCTTGCAGACACCGCCTCTTCAAAACCCATTGCAATATCGTTGATATCAGCCGCCAAAGGTTTCATATCACTGCCTTTTATATCTGTAATCTTGTAGGCAACATTACCCCTGCGCACTTCAGTAACGCCTTTTTTTATGCTGTCAAAATCCTTTGAGCGATAAGCAACGACAAAGCAGGCGGCACCGAAAAGTAAAACCGATAAAATCACCCACTCCGGATCAAAAGCTAAACCGGCACCTATAAGAGTGATAAAAACCGTGTATACCAAAAGTGCACCGATAAGTATAAATCCCGACTTCTTTGAAAAAAGCATAAAAAACGTTGTCCAAAGCGATTTTGCTATTTTCCAAGCCCATTTTATAAACCTTACAGTTAATCTGAACAACCACTTAATCAGCTTTAAGCTCCAGCCGAAAAGCCATTTCAGTACACGTAGAATAATACTCGTTTGCATAAGTCTGCGTGTTTTGATATTTCTGACAACAGACAGCAGAGACGATATGATAACCGTAGCGGCAGCTGCCACAGTTAAACCCGTCACCATATAAATCAGATTTACAGGAAACGATCCATACAGATACTCCTCAAGCAAATACCAGCACACCACAACCGCACCAAAACCTGCACCGCCCATTGCTGCAAGATGCAACTCAGCCCACACGTTATCAAGCCACATATTTTTATATTCGCCGTTTTTATCTTTGCCGCACACGCAAAGCAGATAAATCAGCATAAGTAAAGCGACCGCTGCGCAAACGGCAACACGCACAAGCGTATCAATAACTATGCGTTCCTGTTTTTCCCAGATTGATTTATATTTATTTGCAACTTCTTCCTTTATATTACAGCCGATAACAATCGTGTTTTTATCGTTATAACGATCAAAACCGTAAATATTATGTATCCTTTCATTGGGTAATGACGCGTTGTATTTTACATTGCCGTTTTCATTACGATTAAAATACAGGTTACAGTTACTTTGAGTAAGCTCTTCTGCTGTTTTTGCACCACAGTTTGT
Organism: Acutalibacteraceae bacterium; assembly: GCA_045637465.1. Lineage (GTDB taxonomy): Bacteria > Bacillota > Clostridia > Oscillospirales > Acutalibacteraceae > UBA8612. Next base: position 249,258 of record JAZTZM010000010.1, read on the forward strand.
AATCACCATATCGTTCCACTGAACAAAATAATTAATTTTATCAGAATTAGGAAAATTACTAAAGCACTGTCTTATGACTTCTTTTACTTTTTCTCTGTCAACAGGATCACTTTCTACAAGATTTCCGTAGTCATCGTATTCGATTTCAGGAACAGCGATATGATAAGCGTTGAGCATTAACTGCACCGGCTCATTAAGCAGACCCGAAGCAAGCCACGATTCAGAAAAATCGTTTTCAAACGAATATAAAAAATCATCTTCGTTACACTCTTCTATTCCTCTTGCCGCTGTCAGCGTGCCGAGCGTGATGCTTGCAATAAAAATAAGCACCGCAATAAATTTAATCACAGGTGAATATATTATCCTTTTCATTTACAAAAACCTCCTCACTCAACCTTATAACCTATACCCCACACAACCTTGAGATATTTGGGCTCTTTAGGGTTGATTTCAATTTTCTCTCTTATATGCCGCACGTGAACTGCAATAGTGTTATAGCTGACAAGCATCTGCTCGTTCCAGACGTTTGAATAAATATCCTCTGCGGAGAAAACACGTCCCCTGTTTCTGACCAACAGCTCGAGTATCTTATACTCTACTGGAGTCAGCCTCACATTTTCACCGTCAACCTTTACCGTTTTGTTTTCGGTGTTTACACAAAGCCCGTCAATTACAATTTCGCCGTTTTGTTTACCGATTGAGCCAAGCATGGTGAACCTTCTCAACTGTGATTTTACCCTCGCCATAAGTTCAGACGGATTAAACGGCTTGGTAACGTAATCATCTGCTCCTGCGGTAAGACCCAGAATCTTATCTGCATCTTCCGACTTTGCTGAAAGGAGTATAACAGGCACGTTTCTCGACTCACGCAATTTCATCAGCGTTCTTATTCCGTCAAGCTTTGGCATCATGATATCAAGTATTATTAAATGCACTTCGTTTTCCGATAAAATGTCAAGTGCTTCTATCCCATCGTAAGCTTTAAGAGGCTTATATCCCTCGCCTGAAAGAAAAATGCATATGCTCTCAACTATCTCCCTATCATCATCAACAACCAAAACGTTCATTATTTTCACCTCCGAGTGTATGATACAATAAAATTATTAATATTCAACATTAAAAAATCTTAATTTTGCTTAAGAATTACAGCATTAAATCAAAAAGAAACCCCTGTTTTTTCTCAGGAGTTTCCTTTTTTTGAGTTGACCAAAGTATTATTCTGATTTTATCAGCGTTCTCTCAATAACATTATCCTTAAGTTCATCGGACAGATTAACAAAATAATCGCTGTAACCGCCGACACGCACGATAAGGTTGCGGTGATTTTCGGGATGCTCTTTTGCATCGAGAAGATCTTCGGGAGAAACGACCGTAACGGTATACTGCTGTCCTCCGGCTGCAAAATACGCCTTTGCAAGCGCAATAAATGACGCCTTTCCCTTTTCGCTGCAGAACATCTTCTTTTCAAACTTATTCTGGAACACAAAACCGCTGCAGGCATCGGTGTGATTATATCTGAGAACGGATTTTATGTGTGCAGTAGGTCCGTTCACATCACGACCCGGTGTTGCGGCAATACTGTCTGCAAGGAGCGGCTCACCCTTACGCTTTCCGTTAGGCAATGCCGCAATCTGCCGACCGTAGTTGGCGGCACGGTTAAACGTACTGCATCCGCCCGTGAACACACCGCCACGGTATGTATTGTGGCGTTTGAGAACGGTCAGGAATCTGTTGAGCACTCTTGCGGTTATTTCATCAACGTGTTCTATATCATTGCCGAATTTCTCACAATTTTTAAAATCGTGCCAAAGCCGCTCATAGCCTGAAAAATCAACATTGAGTGCATCAATCAGCTCTGACATCGTGTATTTCTTCTCATCAAAAACAAGCTTTTTGACAGCATACAGACTGTCACCCGTATCGGCAATGCCCTCCGCAAGAATCTGTCCGTGATTATAAAGCGGGCCACCGCTTCGGTAATCTCGACCCTTTTCAAGGCAGCCTTCAATAAGACACGAACGCAGAGGATGCGGCTCTGACACAGCACGAAGATGCTGATAGCTGTTTGCACTGCTGCAGGCATTATACGTTACAAACTCAAGCTGATCGATAAAGGCACGTTCAAAATCATCATAAGTTGTAAACAATCTCGCATCGCCCGTTTCTACGGATACCTTTTTGCCGCTCATTGCATCAACACCGTTGTACAGAGCAAACTCAAGGCACTTTGCGAACACTACTTCACCGTCTTCAAGACCCATATGGCTCTTGCCGAGGATATCTATCTGGTTACAGCCGTTCATACAGTAATCGTGGCTATCTTCGGGCGGAATACCTATTTTTTCCAATGCGGTGCAAACCACATCGTCATTATACAGTGCAGGAAGTCCCGTTCCCATCGCGAGAGTATCGGCAATTTCGCCCCAGAGCTTATCGGGTGTGCCTGAATGAACACGGCAAGTGAGATTAGGCGTGTTATAGCCTTTTTTTCTCACCATTGCCAGAATATCGTATGAAAGGTCATTGGTTTTATCAACGTGATTTTCATCACTTCCGCTGATACAAAGATTCCACGAGCGGTGGTCATAAAAATAATCCCACAGTTTGTCGAGCAGATCTGCTATCTCCTCTTTATTATCCGTTTTCTGATATGCAGGGTACATATACTGATCGAATCGACCCGGCGAATCACTGCCGTCAAGAGCAAAGACAAGCATAAAAGAACACATAGCCGAAGTGAAATCATAAGCAGGATTTTTCGGCACGGTTTCAAAAGCTCTTGCCACACGCAGAAGAAACGCTTTGTCAGCAGCATCCGCGCAGGTTTCCGCCTTTTCAAGTGCAGCCTGACGGTATCTTTCACCGATAATATCCATAGCATCAAGTGCACAGGAGCAATAATTGTAAAACCTAACTTCATCGGGGTATTTTTCTCTGTTATCTGCAATTATTTTGCGGATACAGTCAGTGCCGAAATTTACTATTCTGCCGTAATCGGGGTTAGAATGTCCGCCCCAACCACCGCCCCAATGGGCGCCTGAACGGTCGAGTTCTTCGGTAGATTCACAGAATAGCCTTTTTGATTTTGAATTAAACCGACCTATTTCCTTTAAATATCTGTCAAGCATTGCCTTATGCTCAGGAAACCGCTCGGCAAGCTTCGTTATATTCTCTTCATTGAAACGCAGTCCGTCAGAGGGAGAATAGCCCGAAGTGCCATACTTTGTTTCAAACGCAGTTTCGGGAAGCAGCTGACGCGAAAACCTGATTTCGATATTCTTTGCGGCGCAAACCAACGCCATACCTACTCTTTCACCATGCTCGAGCGATTCATCAAGAAAATATCCATAGAGGAAAGGATCGATCTGCTTAAAATCTGTCATAAAACAACCTCAGTTATATAGTTATTTTGATACTCTCACATCTGCACCGTGAGAAGCAAAGAGAGACAGCCAACGCGAAATATCCGATTCGCCGGCATTATCGTTAATATACTGTGGGGTTAAGCCTATCTTTTCAGCTTTTCCTGTGCCGATAGTGTGATAAGGCATAATCTCAGCGTATCTGTATCTTCCACTGTTTTCATTAAGGAAGGCGGCTAATAAAGCGATATCTTCATCACTGTCGTTACATTCGGGGATTAACGGCATTCTGATAATTATATCCGCTTCTATATCCATAAGGTAGAGAAGGTTTGACATAATACGGCTGTTATCTGCGCCCGTAAGGCTTCTGTGACGCACGGAATCAATACACTTAATATCATAGAGAAACGTTGTACCGAGCGCGGCAGCTTTTTCATAAAAATCACGCAGACCGATGCCGCTTGTTTCAACAGCAACAGAAATACCTGAATTCTTTGCAAGGCACAGAAGCTCCAACGTAAAATCAGCCTGATATGACGGCTCACCACCCGTAACAGTAAGCCCACCGCCTGAAGAATCATAGAACATTTTATCTTTCATAACCTCTTCAAGAACTTCGGTTGCGGTCATTTCTTTGCCGATTATTTCATTGGCATCATTAAGGCAGATTTCAGCGCATTTGCCGCAGCTGACGCATTTTTCACGCTCAATTTTCATAACACCGTTTTCAATCCTTCGTGAAGAACACACATCAAGACATTTACCGCAAAGTGAGCATTTTTGTTTACTGAACGAAACGGTGCCGGCTTTATCAAAACTCTCGGGATTATGGCACCATATACACCGCAGAGGACAGCCCTTTAGGAAAACGCAGGTGCGTATACCGTCACCATCGTGTAAACAGAATTTCTGAATATTGAACACAGTTCCCTTTTTCATTTAATGCTCACCCTCTTTCTTTTTCAATTATATATTTTATCACAGATAAAAGCAACACAAAAGAGAAAAAGACTGCGCAGGAAATAAAACCTGTGCAGTCTTTTAAATTAAATTATAATCAGTTTACTTTAACAATCCAGTTGAGCTTATCTTCTTTCTTGCCCCACTGAATACCTGTAAGCTCATCATAAAGGAACTGAGCAACAGGGCCGATTTTTGAATCGTTGATAACAAGGTGCTCATCGCCGTCGATATACTCACCGACAGGTGAAATAACAGCAGCTGTACCTGTACCGAAGGATTCTGTAAGCTTGCCTGCCTTATAAGCTTCCTTAACCTCGTCAACGGAAAGCTTTCTTTCTTCTACCTTGTAGCCGTTAGCCTTGAGAACCTCAATACAAGATGCTCTTGTAACGCCGGGAAGGATGTTGCCATCCTCAAGAGTAGGAGTGATAACAACATCATCAATTACAAAGAAAACGTTCATTGCACCGACTTCATCGATGTATTTTCTCTCAACACCGTCAAGCCAGAGAACCTGAGCATAGCCCATCTTATCAGCCTTTTCCTGACCGATAAGGGATGCAGCGTAGTTGCCGCCTGCCTTAGCCATACCTGTGCCGCCCTTTACGCAGCGGACATATTCTCTTTCGATATAGATCTTAACGGGATCCATACCGTTAGCGTAATATGAGCCAACGGGTGAAAGGATGATGCAGAAGATATAGCTGTGAGAAGCGTGAACGCCAAGGAAAGCATCTGTTGCGATGATGAAGGGACGGATGTAAAGAGAAGTACCGTCGCTGTGGGGAACCCAATCCTTATCAACGTCAACAACCGCCTTGATAGCTTCAAGAGCAAGGTCGGGATCAATACGCGGAACGCAAAGACGGTCGCAGGTATTGTTCATTCTTTCGATGTTCTTCTGAGGACGGAAAAGCTGAATGCTGCCGTCTGCAACTCTGTATGCCTTAAGGCCTTCGAAAAGCTCCTGTGCATAGTGGAAAACCATTGATGAAGGATCAAGAGCAAGAGGACCGTAAGGAACGATTCTGCCGTCGTGCCAGCCCTGACCCTCATCGTAATTCATTACAAACATATGGTCTGTAAAGATTTTTCCGAAGCCGAGCTTGCTTTCATCTGCAGGCTTAGCCTTGGGAGCAGTTGTTTTTTCTATCTTAAAATTGTAGCTCATTGAAAAATACCTCTTTTCAACTAATCTTAATAATCATAACCGAGCTTGAGAGCTGTTTTGTTGACCTCAAGAAGGTTCTGATGACGTGCTGAAACAACCTTTGCCAAGGGAGCTTCAATACCGTCGAAGCCAAGCATGGGAACTTCCTTAAGGAGCTTGCCTGTTATAATCATATTTGCAAGAGTGCTGATGCCTTTTTCGTTTGCAATTTCTGTTGCGGGAATGTAGAAAACATCAACATCCGTTCTTTCAACTTTACGGGAGATAAGTGTTGAATCAACAAAAATCTTACCGCCTGAAACAACTTCGTTTTCATATCTGTCAAGTGAGGGAAGATTCATTGCAACAAGAACGTCGGGATTGCTGACGATGGGTGAACCGATGGGTTCATCGCTTACAATAACGCTGCAGTTAGCAGTACCGCCGCGCATTTCGGGGCCGTAGGACGGAAGCCAGGAAACCTGCTTGTTTTCAAGAAGACCCTTGTATGCAACAAATTTACCTGCAAAAAGTATACCCTGACCGCCGAAGCCGGCAAAAAGAATATTACAGTTCATATTATTTTGCCTCCTCTTCTGCATAGATATCTTTATAAACACCGAGAGGATAGTAAGGAAGCATATTTTCCTCAAGCCAATCGAGTGCCTTTACAGGTGTCATACCCCAGTTTGTAGGACAGGTTGAAACAACCTCGATAAGAGAGAAGCCTTTGCCCTCAATCTGGTTCTGGAAAGCCTTCTTAATAGCTTTCTTAGCCTTTTTGATGTTTGCAGGGCTGTTGACAGCAACTCTTTCAAGATATGCTGCACCGTCAACTGTTGAAAGAAGCTCGCAAACCTTAACAGGATAGCCTACTGTTTCAACATCTCTGCCGTAGGGAGAGGTCTGTGTTACCTGACCGGGAAGAGTTGTCGGAGCCATCTGACCGCCTGTCATACCGTAAATAGCGTTGTTGACGAAAATAACGGTAATGTTTTCTCTTCTTGCTGCTGCGTGAACTGTTTCTGCAGTACCGATAGCGGCAAGGTCACCGTCGCCCTGATATGTAAATACGATGTTGTTCTCAGGGTCTGCACGCTTGACACCTGTTGCAACAGCCGGTGCTCTGCCGTGAGGAGCCTGAACAAAATCTACGTCAAAATAATCATAAGCCATAACCGAACAACCAACAGGAGCAACACCGATTGTTCTGCCCTGAATACCGAGCTCATCAATTGCCTCAGCAACAAGTCTGTGAATGATACCGTGTGTGCAACCGGGGCAATAGTGAAGAGTTGCATCAGTTAATGACTTGGGTTTTTCAAATACAATAGCCATTATTTGTCGCCTCCTTCATTGACTTTCTCAATCTTTGCAAGTACTTCTTCGGGAGAAGGAATCATACCGCCTACACGGTTGCAAAGATATACGGGCTTTGAGCATTCGATAGCAAGCTGAACGTCTTCCATCATCTGACCCATATTCATTTCAACTGAAATGAATGCCTTGCACTTCTCGGCAGCTGCCTTGAGAGGCTTGTTGGGGAACGGCCAGAGTGTGATGGGACGGATCATACCGACCTTGACGCCCTTTGCTCTTGCTTCTACGATTGCATTCTTTGCTACACGAGCTGTAATGCCGAAGGAAACAACACAGATCTCTGCATCTTCCATCATATACTCTTCGTAGAGAACCTCGTTCTCTTCGATTTCTTTATAGCGCTCATAACGCTCAAAGTTTGTCTTTTCAAGCTCTTCGGGCTTGAGGTAAAGAGAGTTGACGATGTTGTGCTTTCTCTCACCCTTTGTGCCTGTAAGTGCCCAGGGCTTATCAAAAGTCTTTGCGTTGGGCTCAGGAAGCTCAACAGGCTCCATCATCTGACCCATTGTACCGTCTGCAAGAATCATTGCAGGCATTCTGTACTTATCTGCAAGATCAAATGCAGTAGAAGTAAGAGAAGCCATTTCCTGAACTGATGACGGTGCAAGAACAATCTTCTTGAAGTCACCGTGGCTGCCGCCCTTGACTGCCTGGAAATAGTCAGACTGTGAAGGCTGAATGCCGCCGAGACCGGGACCACCACGCTGAACGTTAACGATAAGAGCAGGAAGATCTGAACCTGCAAGGTATGAGATACCTTCACTCTTAAGGGAAACTCCGGGGCTTGATGAAGACGTCATAACACGCTTGCCTGTTGCGGCAACACCAAGAACCATATTTATGGCAGCAATTTCACTTTCTGCCTGAAGAAATACACCGCCGATTTTCGGCATACGCTTTGCCATATAAGCAGCGATTTCTGTCTGAGGTGTAATAGGATAACCGAAGTAGTGCATACAGCCGGCTCTGATAGCAGCCTCAGCAATAGCTTCATTACCTTTCATTAAAACTTTCTCACCCATTTTTTTCACCTTACCTTTCAACCGTAATTGCACAATCAGGGCACATTGTTGCGCAGAACGCACAACCTATACACTGACTCTCATCAATACAATGAGCAGGATGATGTCCTTTTGCATTAAGCTTTGCAGAGTCAAGCTCTACTATTTTCTTGGGACAAACTGTTACGCATAAGCCACAGCCCTTGCACACATTTTCTGCGAATGTTACTTTTGCCATTTTTCTGCCTCCATTCAAGAAAAAATTCTTATACTATTTTACTTTGTAAAGTCAACGGAAACAAATCTGAAATCTTTCCGTTGAGATCAGTAACCAGATCAGCTGTTACCGTTGTCATCTTTATGGGAAGCAGAGAGATTTCGCTCAATCTCTCTGCCGCGGCAACAGAATTTAAAACGTCTTCAGGTGTTGTTATTCCGCCGAGATTGGAATTGTTGACAATAGCGGTAAAACTGATTTTGCAGGCTGCTTCTATCTCGCGCATAATTTCGAGAGCATCCTCTGCCGTCGGAGTAAGCGGTCTGTAGCAGTTAAAAACGAAAAGCATTTCATAATCGTTTTCGTCTTTAATGAAATCAGCATAGCGACCCAAGGCGTATGCACCGCGATCATCTCCGCCTATATCCAACACAGCACTTTCTCCGCGATTATCAAATACTGAATAAACATCCTGAGGCAATGCAGGTAAATCAACGTTGGTTGAAGCAAACTCCGAAGAGATAAGACGTATACCTGCCTGAGTCAACTCATCAATACTGTCTCTTGTGCGAAAATAGGGATTAACAATATCAAGGTCCGCAATAACAACATCTTTGCCGAGGTTTTTAAGATACATAGCATAATTGACCGCTATGTTTGTTTTACCCGAGCCGTAATGACCCGCCAATAACGTTATACGTTTGCTCTGCACCTTAATCACCTCTTAAAAATTATAATTTATTTCTCATAATCTTGCCGCTCGTTGTCTTGGGAAGTTCATCTCTGAACACAACAATTCGCGGATATTTGTAAGGAGCTGTTTTTTCCTTAACATACTGCTGGATATCCTTTTTGAGTTCTTCGGTAGGTTCTGTGCCCTTGACAAGAACAATGCTTGCCTTGACAACCTGACCTCTGACCTCATCGGGAGCAGCTGAAACGCCACACTCCAGAACGTAAGGAAGCTCCATAATAACGCTTTCAATTTCAAACGGTCCTATACGGTAGCCCGATGACTTGATAACGTCATCAACTCGACCAACGTACCAATAGAAGCCGTCTTCATCCTGCCAGGCAACGTCGCCTGTGTGATAGAAACCATCGTGCCAGACTTCTTTTGTTTTGGCTTCGTCGTTGTAGTAACCTGTAAACAGACCGCAAGGAGCACCGTCTTTGACGTTAACAACGATTTCGCCGTTTTCACCGACGGGAACCTCGTTGCCGTCGTTATCAACAAGCTTAACGTCATAAATCGGAGCAGGCTTACCCATTGAGCCGATTTTATGGTCAGCACCGGTCATATTACCGATAATCATTGTGCTTTCAGTCTGACCGAAGCCCTCAAGAATCTGAAGACCGGTTGCCTTTTCAAATTGGCGGTAAACCTCGGGGTTGAGAGCCTCACCTGCTGTTGTCATATGCTTGACAGATGAGAAATCGTAATTTGAAATATCCTGCTTTATCATCATCCTGAGCATCGTGGGCGGTGCACAGAATGTTGTGATGTGATGCTTTGCAAACATCGGTAAAATATCTGCCGCATCAAATCTGTCAAAGTCGTAAACAAAGGTAGCTGCTTCACAAAGCCACTGACCGTAAAGCTTGCCCCACATCGACTTTGCCCAACCTGTATCGGAAATTGTGAAATGAAGACCGTCAGGGTCAACGTTGTGCCAATACTTAGCAGTATGGAAATGACCTAAAGCATATTTGTAGTTGTGAGCCGCAATTTTCGGATAACCTGTTGTGCCTGATGTGAAGAACATAAGCATAAGGTCATCTCCGCCGGGGGCATTCTCGCCTCTCTCATAATGAGTGCTGTAAAGCGATCTTTCCTCGTCGAAATTTCTCCAGCCTTCTCTTTCGCCGTTGACAATAATTTTATGTTCAAGCGAAGGGCAGGTTTTAGCAGCTAAATCAACCTGATGAGCAGTGTCACCGTCTGCCGTACAAACAATAGCTTTAACGCCTGCCGCCTGGAAACGGTACTCAAAATCGTGCTCCTGAAGCTGATTCGGAGCAGGGATTGCAATTGCACCGAGCTTGTTGAGACCAATCATAGCATACCAATACTGATAATGGCGCTTGAGGACAAGCATAACTCTGTCGCCTTTTTTGATACCGAGGGACTTGAAATAGTTGGCGACCTGAGCAGAGCCTTTTTTCATATCCTTGAACGTGATGCGCCTTTCGGTTTTATCACGTGAGATATGAAGCATTGCAAGCTTTTCGGGCTCTTTGTCTGCAAGCTCATCAACAAGGTCAAAGGCAAAATTGAAGTTTTCCGTATTCTTGAATTTAATCGAGGTCGGAGTTCCGTTTTCATTCTCAACAACGTCGACATATTTCTGGTAAATACGCTCTTTGGTATCCTTAACCGCTGAAGATTTTGTATCCTTAACGGTTTTTGCAGGCTGAAGCTCAGGGATAGGCTCGCCCGAAGGATTGAGAACGATAGCGTAGAAGGTACAGTCCTTACCGTCAACGGCAATCATACCGTGAGGTGTAAGTGAGTCGTAATAAATACTGTCACCGGGGCCGAGGATTTCGGAGTGTTCACCGACCTGAACCTTGAGCTTACCGTCGATAACAATATCAAGCTCCTGACCGTCGTGAGAAGTGAGCTCAATATCCTTATTCTGATTTTCTTCGCTGTATGTAGCCTCAACAAAAAGAGGTTCGGCAATTTTATTCTTAAATTTAGCGGCAAGGTTGAAATAAGTCATACCGTGAGCTTTTTCAATTTTCTGACCTTTGCCTGATTTTGTGAAAACATAGTTTGTAAGCTTGGGTGTGCTACCCTCAATGATGCTTGTTACATCAACATTGAAAGCCAGTGCACATCGGTAAATGAAAGCAAAGTTAAGGTCGCTTTCACCGTTTTCACAAGCGAGATATTCGCTTTCGGAAACGCCGGTTTTTTCTGCCATCTCAAGTGCAGTATAACCTTCAATTTCACGAAGCTCTCTGATTCTGGCGGCCATTTCCTTGATTTTAAAATCAAGACCCGTCATTTTCTCCATTGATTAATCCTCCTGCATTATGGGACAAAACATAAAAACCCGTCCCAAAGATAATCTTTGAGACGAGTTAATGATAACCCGCGGTACCACTCAAATTGCAGTAAATAAACTGCCACTCTCAAGGTCTAATAACCTCTATGCATTAACGCAGCAATCACGGAGAGGTTCTACTGAGCAAGACGCCTTTCTTCCTCCCGGCTCGGAAACTACAAACATCGGAAACCCTGCTGTGACTTGCACCAACCGTCATTTCTCTAAAAGCGCGGTATACCGTGTCCTTTTCTTCATCGCCTTTGATATTTAACTCATTCAAAGATATCACAACTGTATCGAAAAGTCAATACTTATTTTATATTATAATAATATTAAAGCTTGTTTCTCATAATCTTTCCGCTGATTGTCTTGGGAAGCTCATCTCTGAAAACAACAATTCGCGGATATTTATAAGGAGCTGTGTTTTTCTTGACGTATTCCTGAATCTCTTTTTTGAGCTCCTCTGTCGGCTCTGTGCCCTTTGTAAGGACAATGCTTGCCTTAACAACCTGACCGCGGACCTCATCGGGAGCAGCGGAAACACCACATTCAAGAACATAAGGAAGCTCCATAATAACGTTTTCTATCTCAAACGGTCCGATACGGTAACCGGATGATTTGATAACGTCATCAACACGGCCGACATACCAGAGATATCCGTCTTCATCGCGCCATGCGGTATCACCCGTATGATAAAGACCGTCATGCATAGCTTCGTTTGTTTTTGCCTCATCCATATAGTAACCGAGGAAGAGTCCGCAAGGATTCTTATCACCGAGTCTTACAACAATTTCGCCTGTTTCACCGTCGGCAACAGACTTTCCGTCGGGATCAACAATATCAATATTATAAAGCGGTGTAGGCTTGCCCATAGCACCGATTTTGATTTTTGTGCCGTTGAGATTTGCAATGGAAAGCGTTGTTTCAGTCTGACCGAAGCCCTCGTGAATTCTTAAGCCCGTTGCTTTTTCAAACTGCTTGAAGACCTCGGGGTTAAGAGCCTCACCTGCAGTAGTTGCGTGCTTTATCGATGAGAGATCATACTGAGAAATATCCTGCTTGATAAGCATTCTGTACATTGTGGGCGGTGCACAGAAAGTTGTGATGTTATACTTTGCAAACATCGGAAGAATCTTTGAAGCGTCAAAACGCTCAAAGTCATATACAAATACACAGCCTTCACAAAGCCACTGACCGTAAAGCTTGCCCCACAGCGCTTTACCCCAGCCTGTTTCGGAAATTGTGAAGTGAACACCGTCACGCTCTACGCAGTGCCAGTATTTTGCTGTAATAAAATGACCCAAGGGATATTTATGGCTGTGAGCTGCGATTTTCGGATAACCCGTTGTACCTGATGTGAAGAACATAATCATCGGGTCATCACCGCAGGCTGCATCGGCTTCACGGACGAATCTTCTGCTGAAAAGACCAAATTCATTATCAAAATTATGCCAACCCTCTTTTGAGCCGTTAGCGACAATTTTTATCTTAAGACTGGGACAGTTTTTCTGAGCCTCGTCAATATAATCTGTTGCCTTACCGTCGGCTGTAACAACAACTGCACTTACACCTGCGGAATTAAAGCGGTATTCATAATCGTGAACAACAAGCTGATTTGTTGCGGGAATTGCAACCGCACCGAGCTTATGAAGACCGAGGATAGCAAACCAGAACTGATAGTTACGCTTGAGGACAAGAAGAACTCTGTCACCCTTTTTGATGCCTAAGGATTTGAAATAGTTTGCCGCCTGTGAAGAGTATTCTTTTATATCTTTAAAAGTGAATTTACGCTCTGTCATATCTTCCGCGATATGAATCATAGCTACCTTTTCGGGATATGTTCTGCCGATTTTATCAACAACGTCAAATGCGAAGTTGAATTCATCTTCGTTTTCGAATTTTATGCCGTTACAAACACCGTTTTCATCAACCGTTGTTGTGATAAACTTATCGCAGATAAGCTTCTCTTCAGCGGTGGATTTGCCTGTATTGACGGTGCTCATATGGTTATCTGCAAGAGCCTCATCCTCAGCCATAACCATAGCAAGGAAAAGACAGTCTTCACCGTCAACAGCTATCATACCGTGGGGAATTGAGCTGTTGTAGAATATACTGTCTCCCTCGTGAAGGATTTCAACGTGCTCACCGACCTGGATTTTAAGTGCACCCTTAATAACAAGGTCAAACTCCTGACCGGAGTGAGTTGTAACCTCAATCGGTTTTGACTGAAGCTCACTTGAATATTCGTATTTTACCCAATAAGGATTGGCAAGCTTATTCTTAAACTTGGGCGCAAGGTTCTGAATGAGAATACCTTCTTCATTTGCAGTCACCTGACCCTGTCCGCGTCTTGTAACGTTGTAAGTTGTGAGCTTTGCACTCTGACCTTCAAGAAGGTCTGTAAGCTCAACGCCGAAAGCCAATGCACACTTATGAACAAATGAGAAAGGCATGTCCTCCATACCTTTTTCGTATGCAAGATATTCTTCAAGGCTTACACCTGTTTTTTCAGCCATTTCAACATCGGACAAGTTGTAAATGTCGCGAAGCTCCTTAATTCGCTCAGACACCTCTACTAATTTGTTTTCATAAGAATTGTCAAGCATAATCTCACCCTTTCAGGAAAAATAATCAATTAAAAAAAGCAAATAAAAAAAGTCTCAAAAAGAAACGTTTTGTTTCTCTTTGAGACGAATTTAAAAAATCCGCGGTACCACTCAAATTGCAAGATAACTTGCCTCTCAAGGTCTATCAACCCGTTGCACTGACGCAGCATACTCGAAAGAAGCCTACTGAATATAAATTGTTCGGTTCTTCAACTCAGAAGGGATAGGTTCTTAAAACAAGGTGCTGTTGGCTCGCAGCAACCGCCAACTCTCTGAAAGACCGTAGTTTCAACCGTCTTCGTCACAGTTTTTATTTGCGATATATAATTTGGTATATATGTTAGCACAACGATAACTTTGTGTCAATAGTTTCAGACAAAAAATTCATCTCTTATTTGTTTAAAAATAATAATTATTAAATAAATCATTAAAAACTGTTGACAAGAATCTGTTTTGATGATATTATTTCAAATAAATTTGTTATAATAAGAGCTATATAGGAACTACGTTTTTTGGTACGGCAGTTCAGAGAGTTGACGGTAGGTGCAAGTCAATCTGTTACAAAAATTCGGTCTCATTCCACAGCGTAAACTCCAAAGCAGATAAGGAGCAACGCAAAGTAAAATATAGCAATAGACTTGTTTTAGTCTTAATGAGTGACTGCTTTTTTGCAGTAACCGGGGTGGTACCGCGGATTTGAAATTCGTCCCTGAGGTCATAACGACGTGACCTCAGGTTTTTTGTTTTTATATTAAACAACTATTATATTCCCGAAAGGATGAGTATTATGAGAAATATTGTTATCGCAGACCGTACCGTTGTTCTTAAATCACAGGCAAAGGACACATCTCTAAGCTTTAAAGAGAAGGTTGAAATTGCACGACTTCTTGAAAGCGCAAAAGTTCAGGTTGTGGAGTTTCCTGCTGTTGAGAACCTTAAAATTGATACTCTCCTTCTAAAAACAGTCTGCGCTTTTCTGAAAAACAGCACAATGAGTGTATGTACAGGTATGACTGAAGACGGTGTTGTCAACGCATGGAACGCAATTTCTGCCGCTTCCAAGCCGCGTCTTTCTGTTGCAATTCCCCTTTCCCCTGTTCAGATGGAATACGTCTGCCACAGAAAAGCACCTAAAATGATTGAGCTCATCACCACACTTATTACCAAAGCTGCTTCTCTTTGCAAGGATGTTGAGTTTGTTGCGCTTGATGCAACAAGAGCTGAAAAAGACTTCCTTTACGAAGCGATAAACGCAGCCATAAACGCAGGCGCAACCACTGTTACAATCTGTGACGATGAGGCTTCTATGCTCCCCGATACATTTGTAAGCTTTGTCAACGAGATAAAAGAAAACGTTCCTGCAATAAATAAAGTTAAACTCGGCGTTATGTGCGACAATAAAAACGGCTGTTCAACAGCAGCTTCTGTAATGGCTCTCGCAGCAGGCGTTGACGAAATCAAAACAGCAAGCAGCAACAATTTGGGAATTGCTTCACTTCTCACTGTTTCCAACATTATCAGAAACAGCGGCGACAGACTTAAAATCAACGCCGACCTTAACTACACTGAGTTTTCAAGAATAATTTCTCAGGTTTCAAACATTATCGACGGCAAGCCCACAGCAGACGACACAGCAGCCGCAGTTCCTTATTCAGAATTCAACCTTACCGAAAACGATGATGCACAGACTGTCGCTGACGCTGTCAAGAAGCTGGGTTATGACCTTTCAGAAGATGACAACGCAAAGGTTTATGAAGCATTCAAGGATCTTGCCAAAAAGAAACCTGTTTCAAACAAAGAGCTTGATGCCATCGTTGCCACAAATGCACTCCAGGTCACACCTGCATACAAGCTCAACAACTACGTTATAAATTCCGGCAACATCATCATTTCATCCGCTCAGATCACATTGGAAAAAGATGAGCAGGAGAAAAACGCAATCGCCATAGGTGACGGTCCCATTGACGCTGCATTCAATGCAATTGAGCAGATTCTCGGCCATCACTATGAACTTGACGATTTCCAGATTCAGTCTGTTACCGAAGGCAGAGAAGCAGTCGGCTCGGCTATTGTAAGACTTCGTTCAAATGGTAAGCTTTATGCAGGCAAAGGTATTTCAACAGACATTATCGGCGCAAGCATACAGGCATATATCAACGCTATAAACAAGATTATTTTTGAGGAGAACTGATAACTATGAAGCTTTCTTTTTCAACCAAGGGTTGGCACGGATATTCATGGGATGAATTCTGCAACATAGCAGAAAAGCAAGGCTTCAACGGTATTGAGCTCCATAATATCAACAACGCTTCGTTCAACGAAAAAAACGGTGCATTCTATTCAACCTCCGCTCAGGCAACAGTACGCAACATGTACGAAAAGAATCTCAGGATTCCTTGTATCGACACACTTGCAAACCCTGCCTGTGTTGAAGAAAGGGAGGCATTTACAAAAGAGCTTGACAAATGCCTCGAGATTGCCTATGCTCTCCATATCCCCTACGTACGCATTAAGGCAACTGATACGGGTGCGGATTATGAAACACAGAAAAATGAAGTTATAAGCGTGCTTTCAGCAATCATTCCCAAAGCTGAAAAATTAGGCGTTACAATAATCGTTGAAACAGCAGGCATTTTTGCCGATACGACAAAGCTGCTCGACGTGCTCAACACATTTGCCTGTGACAGCCTTGCTGCATTGTGGGACGTTTATTCAACTTATTTCATCGCCGGTGAAGAACCCGAAACCACAATCAAAAACCTTGGCGCATACGTAAAACACGTACACGTTAAAGACGCGGTGCGTGAAGACGGCGCGCTTACGTTTTGCCTTATAGGTGAAGGTGAGCTTCCGATTGATGAAGTTGTGCTCTCGCTTACTTCCGTTAACTACAACGGTTACGCTTCAATCGAGTGGGATCCCAAATGGATGCCCGAGCTTGACGATATGGAGATAATCTTCTCCCACTACGTAAGTTTTATGGCTCGTTTCGGCAACACCTCACGCGGCAAAAAGAACCTTTTCTGGAACAAGGCACACACAGGTAACTACGTCTGGAAAAAGGAAACTCTTATTGAAAAGACTTTCTCTCAGGTGCTTGACAGAATGGTTGAGGAATTCCCCGACCAGTACGCTTTCAAATACACAACACTTGACTACACAAGAACATATTCACAGTTCCGTGACGATGTTGACGAATGCTGCCGCGCATTTCTGGCACTCGGCGTAAAACCCGGCAGCCATATTGCTGTATGGGCAACTAATGTTCCCCAGTGGTATATCGCTTTCTGGGCAGCAACTAAAATCGGCGCTGTTCTTGTCACAATGAACACAGCATACAAAATCGCAGAAGCCGAATATCTTCTCAAGCAGTCTGATACACATACACTGATTCTCATTGACGGCTGGAGAGATTCTAACTACAACGAAATAATCGGTCAGCTCTGTCCCGAGCTTGAAAACACCGTACCGGGCGAGCCTCTTCACTCAAAGAGACTTCCCTTCCTCAGAAACGTTATCACGGTAGGTTTCAAGAAAAAAGGATGTCTTACATGGGAAGAAGCTATCGCAAGAGCATCAGAGGTTCCCGTTGAAGAGGTTTACAGAATTGCTGCTAATGTTGACGTAAACGACGTATGCAATATGCAGTACACATCGGGTACAACCGGCTTCCCCAAGGGCGTTATGCTCACCCACTACAACATAGTAAACAACGGTAAAAACATCGGCGACAGAATGGATCTTTCAACTGCTGACAGAATGATGATTCAGGTGCCCATGTTCCACTGCTTCGGCATGGTGCTTGCAATGACAGCAACAATGACTCACGGCGGAACAATATTCCCGCTCCCCTACTTCTCACCCAAGCCGTCACTTGCCTGCATCAACAATGAGAGAATTACCGCATTCCACGGTGTTCCGACAATGTTTATCGCTCTTCTTGAGCATCCCGATTTCCCGAAAACAGACTTCTCATATATGAGAACGGGCATTATGGCTGGCAGCCCCTGCCCCATCTCTGTTATGCAGGATGTCGTTAACAAAATGAACATGAAGGAAATCACCATAGTTTACGGCCAGACCGAGGCTTCTCCCGGTTGTACAATGAGCTCAACCGATGATCCGCTTGAGGTTCGTGTTGCAACAGTCGGCCGTGCACTTCCCGAAATTGAGTGTAAGATTGTTAACCCCGAAACAGGCGAAGATTGTCCCGACGAGGTTACGGGTGAATTTGTTGCACGCGGTTACAACATTATGAAGGGTTATTACAAAATGCCCAAGGCAACGGCATCTACAATCGACAAAGACGGTTGGCTTCACACAGGTGACCTTGCCTGCAGAACTGCGGACGGAAACTACCGCATCACAGGCAGACTTAAGGACATGATCATCCGTGGCGGTGAAAATATTTACCCGAAGGAAATTGAAGAGTTTATTTACACTCATCCGAAGGTAAATGACGTTCAGGTTATCGGTGTGCCTGATGAGCAGTACGGCGAAGAAATCTGCGCCTGCATCATCATCAAAGAAGGCGAAGAAATGACCATTGAAGAGATGAAGCAATATATTATGGATAATATGGCTCGCCATAAAGTGCCCAAATACATTGACTTCGTTGATGCATTCCCGATGAATGCCGCAGGTAAAATCCTCAAATACAAAATGCGTGAAAACGCAATCGAAAAATACGGTCTCCAGAAAGCAAACAGTGTTGAGACTGCATAACAAAAAACAACCCGAGTGTTCAAAAGAACATTCGGGTTTATTTTTTCTTCATTGAACAGATAAACAATCCTTTGACTTAAGATTTGGCATATTGTGCAAGCAAATTATGATCATTCATAGGCTTACAGCAAATTTCCGTTCTGACAGATGACCATTTGCGTTCAATTTCTGTAGCTGAATCATTGTTAATATCAACGACATTATCCGGGTCATCCGAGCCCATCATAAACCATTGGCTCGTTTCGCCTTTGGGACAATGTCCTTTATAGGTCCATGTCTGCCAGTTATATGAACACTCATTGAAAAGCTTCAATATATATTCCCACGTTGCAGTTCCGCGGCAAGGAGAAAATTCACCTGCAAGCACAGGCACGTTGAAGTTTCGGCTTGAGTGGTGCAGGGCAACCTCTTTAAAACTTTCGTTTGAATCATCATAAAGGTGATACTGATACATCACGTTTTCCCAGCCCCGTTCTTTCGGGTACGGTAAGTCATCCGGTGTCCAGATTGCCTCAAGTGTTATGATATGGTCGGGGTCAATCGATCTGACAGCATCGTAAAGCAACGAATAAACATCGTGATACTTGCTGTTGACTTTGTCTTCGCCCTCATAATCGCACATCGGCTCATTCATCAGATCATAAGCGGCAACAGTTCCGTTACCGGCAAAATGACGGGCAATTTCGCTCCACAAATCACAGGCAAGTGAACGGAAACGAGCACCTTCTTCGGTTTCGTCATAAAGCTTGCAATGGTTAACACGGCAGCTATGGTGGGCAATGCTCTGATGCCCCGGCACACCGTGCATATCAAGAATTACATACATTCCTCTCTTTCCGCATTCGTCAACAACCCAGTCAAGGCGAGAGAAATCGATTTCACCGTTATCTTTGCGTTTCCAGGTGCCTGAATCATCAGTCTGAAAATTACGGTACCAGAAAGGCACACGCACACATGTGAAACCGAGCGACTGAAGATAGTCAAGGTCATATTCTGTAATATAGTTATCTTCGCGAATTTTTATAAGTCGATCAGCTTCCTGCTTGCCAAAACGCCTTTCAAGCGTGGTTACGATATCCCACTGAGCTTCTCCGCCTTTGAAAAATCCCTGCCACAATTCATCGAGCAACCATCCGCCGAGATTTGTTCCGCGTAAAAACACCTGTTCCCCTTCGGTATTTATGATTTTTTCACCGTCGCAATGCAGCATACTGAGGCTCATAATGTATCCTCCCTTTACAATAAAATTCAGATTGAGATTAATATATAAGAGTTAATAAAAAACAGTTCAACAAGTTCTTATTTTTCGAATTGATTATACCACATAAAATCAAATCGGCAGACTTAATATCGTACATTATCTTATCTATAATTGTATTATATAGGTATTTTGAATAAAAAACAAGCAACAAAAAACGACATGTCAAAACATGTCGTTTTTACTGGCGCCCCAAACAAGACTCGAACCTGTGACACCATCGGTCAGAAACATTGTCAAATTATAATGTAATTATCTATTATAAAAACAATAATAAGACAGGACCAGGGAAGATCAAGATATTAATCAGGCAATATTCCACTTGCCAATTTTGTTAAGAAACAATTGTTATTATCAACTTGCAAAAAACAAAAAGTTATGTATAATCGATAACAGGAGGGGATTTTATGTTCATTCAGAGAATCACTGCTTTTTTCATTTCACTCATTACAATCATAGCTTCTTTTCTGGGCTTTGACCCGGGACTTGTGAAGCCACAGGAAAATTTCCATGTAACATCCTACGTAGTTGGAGACAGAATTCTTGACAAAAGTGCTCTGTGTGCGGAGGATTTTGAGATCATCACCGATGTCATACTTTTCGGCTGCGCAAATTTTGATAACGAAGGCAAAGTGATACTCAAAACAGAAATTCTTGAAACATCACTTAAAAATCTCCGTGAAATTATCGGGGAAAGAAAAGTCACAATAACGCTCAACATTCTCGGTCCGTCTTATACTTCGCAGGGCAAGGGCTGGGAACACGACATGAAACTTCAAGCAATTGAACACAAAAAGGCTTTCGATAGCGGTGTGCTCGAAAATAATATTTCTGATACCGTACAGAAATACAGCTTGGACGGCGTTCACTTTGACTACGAACACCCCCTTACCCTCACTGCATGGAATGATTTCAGCAAATTCATTATAAGTCTTGACAAGGTTATGCCCGATAAAATAATCGGATTTGCCGCAGGACTTGCGGGCGGAGAATGGGACCTTGATATCAACACGAAAGCACTTGCCTGTGTTGATTATATCCAGCTTATGATGTACGACATTTACGATGATGAGGGCAGGCATTCAACCTACGAAACGGCAACAAAATTGATCAACGAAGCACTTCTCCGCGGCATTCCGCGTGAAAAAATCCATTTCGGGCTCCCCTTCTATGCTCGCCCCACCGACCGCGATACTTATTGGTACGAATACAAAATATATTACGATAAGCTTGACAAAAATAATTTTTATTATGACGAAGGCATAGACAAAAGTTTCTGGTTCAACACTCCCGATATAATTGCACAAAAAACGGAATTTGCAATTAACAACGGCTTTGGCGGAGTTATGATATGGAATTACACCTACGACCTACCATCAACAAATCCAGCTTCACTTTTAGCCGCAATCGGAAACACAATAAAGAAATAATCATACAAAACGCGCTGTGACACCATCGGTCAGAAACATTGTCGCGCTACTTCGCTTGGAGCACTCGTATCGCTATGTATTTCTTTCTCTTCTCGGATCACTTCATCCGCCACCGGCGGCGTGAGCCTGCGAAGCAGTTAACAGTCGACTCATCTGGCGAAACAAAG
>JAZTZM010000011.1:0-17758 GCA_045637465.1 Acutalibacteraceae bacterium
CTTTAATTCTAATATTTCTTTTTCGTACTTTTGAATGTGTCTGTATTCTCTTGGCATACAAAATCCCCCTATGGTAGTTTCTTTAATTCTACCATAGGGGGCTCTTTTTTTCATTGTCCGTTTTTAACGGACCTGTTCAAAACTGCCAGCTTTTTATATATTTGTTGCAAGTAAAAAACTGCAAGCTTTCCTTTACGGTCAGCTTGCAGTTTTAATTATTTTAGCTTATTTATACTTGGGTCTTGCTACGTAGGTTGTATGAAGAACCTCGTGTGCCTTGTGGCTGTTGGGCTCACCAAGGAACTCAGCATAGATTCTCTTAACAGCCTCACTCTCGTGTGACTTTCTCTTGGGAAGGTTCTTATCAGCCTCATAGAGAGCTGCTGCACGTCTGCCCTTGAGGTCAACGAAGTTGTGAACTGTTGCGTTCTGGATCGGCTGACCGCCGCCGTTTACACAGCCGCCGGGGCAACCCATGATCTCGATGAACTGGTAGTCAGCAGTGCCTGCCTTAACCTTCTCCATGATCTCGTGAGCTGCTGCAGCACCGCTGGCAACAGCAACCTTGACATCCATACCGGCAACCTTGTAAGTTGCCTCCTTGATGCCCTGACCTCTGACCTCTGTGAAGTCAACGCTCTCAAGCTCTTCGCCTGTGAGAACTTCAACAGCTGTACGCAGAGCTGCTTCCATAACGCCGCCTGTTGCGCCGAAGATAACTGCTGCACCTGTGCCTTCGCCGAGCGGATTGTCAAACTCTTCGTCGGGAAGGTGGTTGAAGTAGATACCTGCTGTTTCGATCATACGTGCAAGCTCACGTGTTGTGAGAGCATAGTCAACATCCGGATAACCTGAAGCTGCCTGATGGTCACGCTTTGTCTCGAACTTCTTTGCTGTACAGGGCATAATGCCGACAACAACGATATCCTTGGGATCAATGCCCATCTTCTGTGCATACCAGGTCTTTGTGATAGCACCGAACATCTGCTGCGGTGATTTGCAGCTTGAAAGATGCTTGAGCTGATCGGGATAGTAGTGCTCGCAGTACTTGATCCATCCGGGTGAGCAGGATGTGATCATCGGAAGTGTGCCGCCGTTCTTAACTCTGTCAATAAGCTCATAGCCCTCTTCCATGATTGTAAGGTCAGCAGCGAAATCGGTATCGAATACCTTATCGAAGCCGAGTCTGCGAAGAGCAGCAACCATCTTGCCCTGAACGTTTGAGCCGATGCTCATACCGAAGCACTCACCAAGAGTAACTCTGATTGAGGGAGCTGTGTTAACAACAACAAACTTCTCAGGATCGTTGATAGCTGCAAATACTGCTGCAGTGTCATCCTTCTCGTAGATAGCACCTGTCGGGCAGTTAACAATACACTGACCGCAGGAGATACAGGAAACATCAGCAAGATCCTTATCGAATGCGGAGCTGATGTGTGTGTCGAAGCCACGTGCGTTTGCGCCGATTACGCTGACCTTCTGCTGGTTACAAGCAGCAACACAGCGGCGGCAGAGGATACACTTGCTGTTATCTCTGACCATGTGAGCAGCTGAATCGTCAAACTCGAATGCAGGCATCTCGCCATCAAAAGCGTGCTCATTGTCAACACCGAATTCCTTACAGAGCTTCTGAAGCTCGCAGTTACCGGAGCGGATACATGAGAGACACTCTTTTCTGTGAGTTGAGAGGATAAGCTCAAGTGTCATCTTACGTGACTGTCTTACCTTCTCTGTGTTTGTGAATACTTCCATACCCTCGTTTACGGGGTAAACGCAAGCAGTAACAAGGCTTCTTGCGCCCTTTACCTCTACCATACAGATACGGCAAGCACCGATCTCGTTGATATCCTTGAGGTAGCAGAGGGTGGGAATCTCGATACCTGCATAACGTGCAGCTTCGAGGATTGATATACCGTTAGGCACACTTAAGGGCATGCCGTTGATTTTGATATTTACCATTTCCATTATATGGCACACTCCTTTCGTTATTTCTTATAAATTGCCTGAATCTTCTTGCAGGAATCCATACAAGCACCGCACTTGACACACTTCTCAGGATCAATTGTGAAGGATGCAAGCTTGTGACCGGGTGCAATGTAATCTGTTCTTACGATTGCGTCTGCAGGACAAGCTCTTGCACACATACCGCAGCCGATACACTTCTCAGCGTCGATATAGTAGCGGACAAGACCCTTACAAACACCTGCGGGACAAACCTTGTCAATAACGTGTGCTTCATACTCATGTCTGAAGAACTTGAGTGTTGCAAGAACAGGGTTGGGAGCAGTCTGACCGAGACCGCAGAGTGAATTCTGCTTGATATAAAGAGCGAGCTCTTCAAGCTTGTCGAGATCCTCAAGAGTAGCCTTACCGTCTGCTATCTTCTCGAGCATTTCCATCATACGCTTTGTACCGATACGGCAGGGTGAACACTTACCGCAGGACTCATCAACTGTGAAGTCGAGGAAGAACTTAGCGATATCAACCATACAGTTGTCCTCATCCATAACGATGAGACCGCCTGAACCCATCATACAGCCGATAGCTGTGAGGTTGTCAAAGTCGATAGCTGTGTCCATAAGATTTGCGGGAATACATCCGCCGGAAGGTCCGCCTGTCTGAGCAGCCTTGAACTTCTTGCCGTTGGGGATGCCGCCGCCGATATCCTCGATAACCTCGCGGAGAGTTGTTCCCATGGGAACTTCAACAAGACCTGTGTTTTTGATCTTGCCGCCGAGAGCGAATACCTTTGTACCGGTAGACTTCTCTGTACCGATTGAAGCAAACCACTCAGCACCGTTGAGGATGATCTGAGGAATGTTTGCATAAGTTTCAACGTTGTTGTTGTTTGTGGGCTTGCCGAACAGACCCTTGACAGCCGGGAAGGGCGGACGGGGACGGGGCTCACCGCGGTTGCCTTCGATTGAGGTCATAAGAGCTGTCTCTTCACCGCAGACGAATGCGCCCGCACCAAGACGGATGTGAAGATCAAAGTCAAAGCCTGAATCAAAGATGTTCTTACCGAGAAGGCCGTATTCCTTAGCCTGGTCGATAGCAATCTGAAGTCTCTTAACAGCAATGGGATACTCTGCACGGACATAAACGTAGCCTTCGGTTGCGCCGATTGCGTAACCGCAGATTGCCATTGCTTCGATGATGCAGTGCGGATCGCCTTCGAGGATTGAACGGTCCATAAATGCACCGGGGTCACCTTCGTCAGCGTTACATACTACATACTTCTGGTCTGCAGCATTCTTTGCTGCAAAGCTCCACTTGAGGCCTGTAGAGAAACCGCCGCCGCCTCTGCCGCGAAGACCGGAATCCTTAACGATGCTGATAACCTCATCGGGTGTGAGCTGGTTAAGGCACTTTTCAAGAGCCTGATAACCGTCTTGTGCGATATATTCATCGATATTTTCAGGGTCGATAACACCGCAGTTACGAAGAGCAATTCTCTGCTGCTTTGCATAGAACTTTGTCTGCTCAAGTGACTTTATGCTATCCTCCTGAATTGTCTCTTCATAGAGAAGGCGGGTAACCATACGGCCCTTGAGGAGATGCTCCTCAACGATTTCGGGGATATCTTCTACTGTAACTTCACTGTAGAAGCAACCTTCGGGGTAAACTATCATGATGGGACCGAGAGCACAAAGGCCGAAGCAACCTGTCTTGATGACCTTTATTTCATCCTGAAGTCCCTTTGCTGCGAGTTCGCTTTCGAGCTTTTCGATTATCTCATTGCTGTGAGATGAAGTACAGCCCGTACCGCCGCAGACAAGAACGTGGGAACGATACATTTTGTCTCCTCCTTGTTATTTGGCAACAGCGCCGACTGTGTATTCTGTAACAATGTTGCCGTTGACGATGTGGTCGCTGACAACCTTTGCTACCTTCTCTTCTGACATCTGAACGTATGTGACTTTTTCCTGGCCGGGTACGAATACCTCAACGATGGGCTCATACTGGCACATACCGATGCAGCCTGTCTGTGAAACTGTGACACCCTTGAGTGAACGGCGTGCAATTTCCTCTGTGAAAGCGTTCATTACGGGACGTGCGCCGGCTGCGATACCGCAGGTAGCCATACCGACAACAATCCTTGTTGCGTCTTCACTGTCGTTTCTTGCTGACATATTCTTGAGTGTACGCTCTTTGATTGCCTGAAGTTCTGCAAGTGATTTCATTGGGTTACACCTCCGAGTAGGATATTGGTTTGTTCGTTGATATAATCTTTCATCCATTCAACAACCTCCGGCTCGTTGAGAGGAACTCCGCCGAGTATCTCTCTCATCTCAGCCGTTGAAAGCTCAAAGCTCTCGCTGTCTTGGCTGCGTCTGTAGATGAAATCTCTGTCTGTGTTCATTGAGATAAGGATTACAACGCTTGACGTCACGTCGCCCAGGGGAGTGAAATCAATGCTGTCTGTTTTAAACAGCGCCGCAGTTGTTGTGCCCTTACCTTTTTCGCTTTCTATCGTCAAGCATCCGCCCGTCTGCTCTGCTGCGAGCTTGAACAGCGGTATACCCATACCGACCTTGCGTGTTGTGCGCGTTGTAAAGAACGGATCGAGCACGTTGCTGACCTGCTCCTGAGTCATGCCGCAGCCGTCATCGGAAATTCTGATAAGCAGCTCTTTTTCGGCGGTATTCTCTGCAACCTCAATAGTTATAAGGCTTGCGCCCGCAGCTATCGAATTCTGCGCAATGTCGAGAATGTTGAGTGAAAGCTCACGCATAATTTATCAGCCCTTGTACTTTGCAAGAATACCTGCAATCTGGTCAGTTGTGAGCTTGCCGTAAACATCATCGTTGATGTTCATAACGGGAGCAAGACCGCAAGCACCGATGCAACGGCTTGCTTCGAGTGAGAAGACGCCGTCTTCCGTGCACTCACCTGCTGCAATACCAAGCTGCTTTGAAATCTCGTCAAGCACTGCCTGTGCACCCTTAACGTAGCAAGCTGTACCGAGGCAAACAGAAATGTTGTACTTGCCCTTGGGTGAAAGGGAGAACTGAGCATAGAAGGTGGAAACACCGTAAACCTTTTCAAGCGGGATGTCCATACCCTCTGCGATCATTACCTGAACCTCGAAGGGAAGATAACCGTAGATTGCCTGTGCCTGCTGCATGACGTGCATGAGCATACTGGAATCGTGCTTATTCTCTTCGATGATGGCCTTGAGCTGAGCTTCCTGCTCAGGTGTGCCCTTGAAGGGGATTTTGCTGATTTTTTTAAGCATTCGACTTTTCCTCCTTTGTCGTAGAGTGATAAGACCGTGCAGCCCGTTTGCTGCGGCAGCACCGCACCTTTCAGGATGCGATATGCATAGGTCTCATTCAATAAATGCATACTCTTGGATTATAGCATAAGCCTTTTTAAAAGTCTATATTTATAAACTAAAAAAATAGTCGTTTTTGCGTGCAAATTCTGTATTTACCGCCGAAAAAAGTAAAAGAAGACCCTAGTCCGGCATATTTATCTCAAACAGAATAAAACACAAAAAAACAGCCGCATCGTCGGATGCGGCTGTTTTAGGGTAAAAGGTATGTTTATTCGACGGCAACAGTCTTGGTGGGAAGAATGCTTTCGTTGCCGAAGTCATCAATAACTTCACCTGCAACATATTCGAGAGAAACATTCATCGCAGCAATAACCTCCTGAACGGTTTTGCCGCCAAGCTCTGCTGTATCTACAAGCACCGTTACAGGCAGAATCTGAGTATCGTTTCCGGGCATACCAAACTCACCGTACTGTGAAACGCTGCAGATCCAGACACCTGAAGTGCCGTTGTTTTCTGCTGTGACGGTGTATATCGTAAGGTCATCGCTTGTTTTGTTGACTACTTCTATGTTGAGTGTGTAGCAAGCCCAGCCGCTGTTATCAGCAATTGCCTCTGCCGCTGTTTCGCTGTCCATTCCGTAGAGCTTTGATTCGTTCGCGAATGCAGCGCTGTTGGATTTGAATGACTCAAGGAAGCCTGCTGTTTCCTCGATGCCGGTGCGCTTTGCGCTTATCTGGCTCTCAGCCTTAACCTTATCATCTTCGGGAGCGATAATTCTGTTATTTACCTTCAGCTTATCGCAATCGGCTTCGGTGATTTCGATATCATCATCCTCGGGTGTTTCGCAGTAGAAGATTTCGATATCAAGGTTTGCAATAGCTGAATACATCTGATTTACGCTTACCTTGTCGCAGTTAACAAGTACGCTTGCAGGATAAGCCTGTGATGAGCCTGACGGCATTGAAAACTCGCCGTTTACCGGAGCAGTGCTCATCCATACACCGTCGGGTGTTTCACTGCCAGAGAAGCCGATAAAAGTGAAAGTGTCTTTTGTCTTGTTTGAAATGTTGATATTGAGATTGTAGAACATCCAGTTTTCGCCGTTGTCAATAAATGCCTGTGCATCAGCCTCACTGAGTCCGTACTCGCCCTGAGCTGCTTTGATAAATGATTCGGGATTTTTGAGATAGTAAGCTTTGATGTTGCCATCCTCAAAAATATCACTCAGGCCTGCATAAAGCTCGCCATCCTTCGGAATGTCGATTTCTTTTTTCTTGCAAGCCGTGAACGCAAACAGCATAACGGCAGCAAGAAGGAGTGCGATAATTCTCTTAGTCTTCATTGTACTTCCTTACCTTTCTTTTGATTGATTGTCTTGACCTTGCAATAGCCATTGTGCCGTCGGGCACATCCTGAGTCACAACCGAACCTGCTGCAGTGTAGGCATGTTCACCTACCGTGACAGGAGCAACAAGGCAGGTATGGCAACCGATAAACGCCTTGTTACCTACGGTTGTGCGGAATTTACGCGTGCCGTCATAATTGGCGGTAGCGCAGCCGCAGCCGACATTCACACCCTCGCCTATATCACTGTCGCCGATATAGGTAAGGTGGCTTATTTTTGTTTTTTCACCTACCGTGGAATTTTTTACCTCCACAAAGTTGCCTGCGTGGACACCGTCAGAAATGACGCAACCCGGACGCAGATGAGCAAACGGACCAACGGTAACATTGCTGCCCACCGTGCAACCCTCACATTGGCTTGCGTTGATGATACTGCCGTCACCCACCGTGCACGAATCAAGCTTCGTATCCGGACCGATAACGCAGCCTTTTCCTATGACCGTTGCGCCGGTCAGGATTGTGCCCGGCAGAATCTGCGTATCCTCACCGATAACCGCCTGCGGGGATATTATAACACCATCGGTACAGGGTATGTCAACACCGTTGAGCATATTTGTTTTAAGAATATGCTCACGCGCAATCTCATTGAGCTTCATCAGCTGATACCGATCGTTTGCACCGAGTATAACGTCAGCGTTTTCTGCCGTAAATGCATCGGCACGTTTGCCGTTGTTAAGAAGAATCTCTATCGCATCAGTAAGATATATTTCTTTTTTATCTCTGCCCATTGCCGCAATATCGTCAAGTGCACAAAGAAGATCATCACACCTGAACCAGTATGCGCCTGAATTGACTTCCCTGATTTTCTTTTCATCTTCGCTCGCATCGCGCTGTTCAACAATACGCTCAAGCAGACCGTCGTCACCTCTGACCATTCTGCCGTATCCTGCAGGGTCATTGACTGTTGCGGAAATAACGGTTGCCGAGTTGCCGCTTGAAATATGAAACGTCAGTGCATCAGTGATTGTCTTTGCATCAATAAGAGGTGCGTCACCGTTTAACACAAGCACGTTTCCGCCTGTATGAGACGATATAAAACCCTTTGCCTGAGCAACAGCGTGACCCGTGCCCAGACGCTGAGCCTGAAGTACGGTTTCACACGCACCGCCGAGATGTTCACAAACCATCTCACTCAGGTGACCCGTAACGGCGCAGATATCTTCAACATCCGACGCCCTGACAGCGGATATAACCCAGTCTATCATCGGGATAAACAGAACCTGAGCCAGCACCTTCGGCTTTGAAGATTTCATACGTGTGCCCTCGCCTGCTGCAAGGATAACTGCACAGTTTTTATTCATGTATACACAGCCTTTCATCAACAGATTATGCCGCCGCCTACCACGGTTTCGCCGTCATAAAGCACAACCGACTGACCGGGGGTAACAGCTCTCTGCGGCTCGTCAAATTCAACTGTCATTGTGCTGTCGCTCGTCTGGTAAACTGTTGCGGCAGCCTCTTTCTGGCTGTATCTTGTTTTTGCGGTAACTCGCAGAGATGAATCTATTTTCTCCACTGCGATAAGATTTATTTCTCTTGCCTCAACTCTTGCTGAAAAAAGCTCATCATTTGAGCCAAGGTAAACTCTGTTTTGTTCAACATCCTTACGTACTACAAAAAGCGGTGCGGGCGCACTTATACCAAGACCCTTACGCTGACCGATTGTATAGCCGATAAGCCCTTTGTGTCTGCCCCATAACTTACCGTCAGTGCCGACAAAATCACCCGGAGCAAAGCTCTTGCCCGTAAAATTCTCGATAAATTCACGGTAGCAACCGTCGGGCACAAAGCAGATATCCTGACTGTCGGGTCTGTCGGATGAGATAAATCCGTTTTCTGCAGCAAGCTCGCGCACCTGCGGCTTGGTATAATCACCAAGCGGAAACAGTGCCGACGCCAATTGAGCCTGAGAAAGCTGCCACAGCACATAGCTCTGATCTTTCTCGCCATAAACAGCACGTTCAAGCAAAACTCTGCCGGAAGGATCTTTTTTGTTTATACGGGCATAATGACCCGTTGCTATCATATCACAACCAAAGTCTTTAATTTTGTCAGCAAGCGCACCGAACTTAATCACCTTATTGCAATATACGCAAGGGTTGGGAGTTTCGCCACTGATATAGCTACTGGCAAAATATTCCATAACAGTGCGACGGAATTCATCGCACAAATCGACCGTTATGTGCCCGAAGCCGAGTTTTGCCGCAACAGCGGCGGCATCGGTTTCGTCTCTTTCGGGCGCACCATCGAAAGCTCGCATGGTAACACCCAGCAAATCATATCCGCTCTGTTTCAGAAGCAGAGCTGCAACGGAGCTGTCAACTCCGCCGCTCATCGCAATGCCTACCTTCATAAATTCGGATCAAACACAGGCTTAACCTGACAGTTAGTGCTGTTGTCTACCGCGTTGAACATACGGCGTGTGAAGAGATATTTTTTTACAGTTTCCATTTTTGCGCTTGACTGATTTGCAGCGCTTGTGAGGATAACCGTTGAATAGTGATTGACGGTAGCCATATCATTCTGCTCCATACAAACAGAATCGAGAGGCAGCTCGTAGCCCATTTCTGTTGCTGTAACCGCATCGGTTACCATTATATCAGCGTCATAATCCGCAATCTTGTCGGATGCAACGGGATGAATATCGAAATTGCGTTTGTTTTCGGCAATATCGTCAAGCGTTGCCGTAACGCCCGCATCCTCTTTAAGCTTTATGTAATCGCGGTTGTCAAGAAGTGCAAGTGCGCGTGCCATACCCTCTGCGTCGGAGGGAATTGAGATTATCGCACCGTCATTGATGCTTGCCTCTTCATTATAGCTGAGAAGAAAGAGTGCGTAAGGATAGTAATAGATAGGACCAAGCTCAACAAGAGCATCATTGTTCCTTTCGTCAAGCTCTGCCTTTTTTGTTATACAGCTGAAATCTATTTCGCCCTTTGCAAGAGCTTCATCAGCCTGTGCTGAGGTATCAAACTCTTTGTATACGAGCTTATAGCCAAGCTCCGGAAGCCTGATTTCAAGGCTGTAGAAAACCTCCTGATAAGTTGCATCGCCGGTTTTTACGCCGAGGCGTACTTCTTCAAGATTCTTATCTTCACCCTGACCGCAGGCACAGAGTGTGAGTGCGAGCATAAGCACGCAGAGAATAAGTGCAACTGTTTTTTTCATATTTAACCCCACTTTATAAAACTTATAGTTATAAACAATATAACATACATATCTGCTTTTTTCAAGCCGATTGTGTTATCAGAGAAAAAAGTTGCACTTTTTAATAATAGCGTCTTGCAATCTTCCGTAAATTTGATATACTTTTATTGGCTTTACGTTTATTTTACACGAAAGGGGAATTTTAAAAAATGAAAGCATCCGAGAGCATCCCGAATTATGCTCCCAAACTGCGTGAATACGCAAACTACACCGCAAGACAGATCAAGGACGTCTGCAAAACCATCGGCCCCCGTGCCCCGGGTGAAGAAGCTGAAAAGAAGGCTCAGGAGAGATTTGCAACCGAGCTTAAGAAGTACGCAGACGACGTAAAAATCGAGCCGTTTTCACTCCATCCCAAGGCATTCCTCGGCTGGATAAGACTCTGCGCAATCATTATGATTTTCGCAAACGTAGGCTTTTTCGCAGCTACGTTTATTCCCGAAGCACCGAAATGGCTGCCCGTTATTCCGCTTGCGCTCAGCCTTATCTGCCTTTTCTTCATCGTAACGGAGTTCCTTTTCTACGGTGAAACTCTTGATCCGTTCTTTCCCAAGCGCACGTCACACAACGTTGTTGCAAAATACAACGCAAAGGGCACTGCAAAGAAGCGCATCATCGTATCAGGTCACGTTGATTCATCATACGAATGGCGCTACACATATCTTGGCGGCCCGCCCCTCATCACAACAGTTATCGGCGGCGCAATAGCAGGTATCGTAATCGCACTCGTCGCAGAAATTTACAGCGTGGCAACAGGCGGTTTTGACGGTATGCTTGTCGACATTCTCCGCTGGGTAATGCTCGCATGGTGTATCCTTTTTGTTGCCGCAATCTTCTTCCTCAACTACAAGCTTCCCGTCGAAGGTGCAAACGATAACCTTACAGGCTCCGTTGCATCAATCGCAGTTATGAAGTATCTCAAGGACAACGACATCCGCTTTGAAGACGTTGAGGTCTGGACAGTTCTTACAGGCGCTGAAGAAGCAGGTCTTAGAGGCGCAAAGGCTTTTGCAAAAGAGCACAAAAAAGAACTTGAAGACATGGAAACAGTTTTCGTCGGCGTTGACACTCTCCGCGATTACGATTTCTATGCAATCTACAGCCGCGATATGACATTCACAGTCAAGTCAGACCCGCAGGTATGCGCACTGCTCAAGCAGGCATCTCTCAACGCAGGTCTCGATCTCCCCTACAAGGCAATCTTCCTCGGCGCATCCGATGCCGCAGCAGTATGCAAGGCAGGCTTCAAGGGCGCAACACTTGCCGCTATGGACCCCGCACCGGCAAGATACTATCACACAAGACTCGACACAGGCGACAACCTCGACCTCAAGTCAATCGAAACCGGTATCAACATTATGCTCGAAAGCGTATTCCTTTATGATGAGCAGGGTCTTAAAGACAGCTATAACGCATAAAAGACAGTATGGCGGATGTATTTCCGCCATATTTTGTGCACATAATACAGTAAAAAAAGCTTTACAAACCCGCTGTGCTGTGTTATAATTCATTTTGTATGTTCCCTCTCTCGGTTCAGGGAGTAAACCTCAACGAGGTTCTCACCTGCCCTGTTCTGGGGTGGCGAATAAATAATTTAAATGAGGTGAAAACAAATGACAAACGCAGAAAAGAGTGCAATCATCGCTGAGTACGCTATCCACGAAGGTGACACAGGTTCACCCGAGGTACAGATTGCTGTTCTCACAAAGAGAATCAATGACCTTACAGCTCATCTTAAAGAGCACCATAAGGATCATCACTCTCGCCGTGGCCTCCTCAAGATGGTTGGTCACAGACGTAACCTTCTTGCATACCTTCAGAAGGTTGACATTGAGCGTTACCGTTCAATCGTTGCAAGACTTGGTCTTCGTAAATAATCCACGCGCTAATAGGGCGGCTTCCCATGCGGTTGCCGCCCTGCAATTTTGAAAAGCACCGGAAAGCCGCCGACAGGCTTTAGCGGTAAATAAAGGGTTTGAGTGAAAATTCGAACATTTTATTTATTGCTAAAAGTCAGAGCGCTTTCCGGAAAGAATAAATAAAGAAAGAGGTAAAGCAAAATGACTTTGAGAACTTTTGACACATTCAAGACTTTCAAGACAGAAATTGCAGGCCGTCCCTTTGTCGTAGAAATCGGCAAAATGGCTGAGCTTGCAGGCGGCGCCTGCCTTGTCCGCTACGGCGAGACAAACGTACTTTGCACAGCTACAATGGCTGCAAAGCCCCGTGAAGGCGTTGATTTCTTCCCCCTCTCCGTTGACTTCGAAGAGAAGCTCTACTCAGTAGGCAGAATCCCCGGCTCATTCCAGCGCCGTGAAGGCAGAGCAAGCGAAAAGGCTACTCTCGCTTCCCGTGTTATCGACAGACCCATCCGTCCTCTCTTCCCCAAGGATATGAGAAACGATGTCGGTGTTGTTGCAACAGTTATGTCAGTTGATCCCGACTGCTCACCCGAAATCACAGCTATGCTCGGCGTTTCAATCGCAATCTCCATTTCAGAGATTCCGTGGGACGGCCCCGTATCAGGCGTTGTTGTCGGTATGATCGACGGTCAGTATATCATCAACCCCACTGCAGAGCAGAAGGAAAAGAGCGAGATGTACGTTACAGTCGCTTCCACATCTGACCTTGTTGCTATGATTGAGGCTTGCGCAAACGAAGTTTCCAACGACGATATGTACGACGGCATTATGTTTGCACATGCTGAGAACCAGAGAATTGTTGAGTTCATCAACTCCATCAAGGCTGAGTGCGGCAAAGAAAAGATTGAGTTCCCCTCAAACGATCCCGCTCCCGAAATGTTCGAGGCAATCAAGGATTTCGCAATCGAAGATATCCGCGTTGCTCTTGACACAGACGACAAGCGTATCCGCGACGAAAGACTCAAGCCCATCTATGATGCGGTTCACGAGAAATTCGACGAAGTATATCCCGACGATATCGCAAAGATTGACGACTGCCTTTACAAGACACAGAAGTACGTTGTACGCCGCTGGCTTCTTGACGACGGCAAGCGTGTTGACGGCAGAGGCATCAACGAGATCCGTCCCCTCGCAGCAGAGGTTGACCTTCTCGACAGAGCACACGGTACAGGTATGTTCACAAGAGGACAGACTCAGGTTCTCACA
This sequence comes from Acutalibacteraceae bacterium, assembly GCA_045637465.1. Classification (GTDB taxonomy): domain Bacteria; phylum Bacillota; class Clostridia; order Oscillospirales; family Acutalibacteraceae; genus UBA8612. The sequence continues at coordinate 13,021 of JAZTZM010000011.1, forward strand.
GTAACAACACTCGGACCTATGAGCGACGCTCAGCTTCTTGACGGTATCGACAACGAAACAGAGAAGCGCTACATGCACCACTACAACTTCCCTGCATACTCAGTCGGCGAAACAAAGCCCTCCAGAGGCCCCGGCAGACGTGAAATCGGTCACGGTGCACTTGCAGAGAAGGCTCTTGTTCCCGTAATTCCCAGCGTTGAGGAGTTCCCCTACTGCATCCGCCTCGTTTCCGAGGTTCTCTCCTCCAACGGTTCAACATCACAGGCATCTGTCTGCGGCTCAACACTTTCACTTATGGCAGCAGGCGTTCCGATAAAGGCTCCCGTAGCAGGTATCTCCTGCGGTCTTATCACAGAAGGCGACCGCTTCATGACAATGGTTGATATCCAGGGTCTTGAAGACTTCTTCGGCGATATGGACTTCAAGGTTGCAGGCTCCAAGAAGGGTATCACAGCCATCCAGATGGACCTCAAGGTACACGGTCTTACACCCGCTATCATCCGTGAAGCACTCGACAAGACATACACAGCAAGATGTGAAATTCTTGACGACGTTATGCTCAAGTGCATCCCCGAGCCCCGTAAGGAGCTTTCCAAGTATGCTCCCAAGATGCTCACAACAAAGATTCCCGTTGAGAAGATCAGCGAGGTTATCGGTAAGCAGGGCAAGGTTATCCAGAAGATCTGCGCTGAGTGCAACTGTAAGGTTGACGTTGAAGAAGATGGTTCAATCTTCATCTGCGCACTCGATATGGATGACGCAGAGCGCGCACTTCTTATGGTCAACACAATCGCTAACGATCCCGAGCCCGGCTCATTCTACAACGGTGTTGTTACACGCATTATGGACTTCGGCGCATTCGTCGAAATCGCTCCCGGCAAGGAAGGTCTTGTACACATCAGCCGTCTCGACGTAAAGCGCACAGAGAAGGTTGAAGACGTTGTCGGCGTAGGCGACGAGGTTATCGTTAAGGTTCTCGAAATCGACGATCAGGGCAGACTCAACCTCTCCAGAAGAGATGCACTCATCGAGATTGAGGGCATGGTTCCCGAAAACACAATCTCCGATGCTCCCCGCCGTCCGGCACCCCGTAAGGATTTCCGCCGCGGTGACAGAAAGCCCAGAAACTAATAACAGCTAACTAAAAAGAGCAGTTCAGACGAACTGCTCTTTTGTTTTATTCGCTGATATATTTGCCGACAAACTCCCACACCTTGTCGAAATATTTTACAGGGTCGGTATCGACAGACAGTGCGTGATCGGCTTCGGGAATTGTGAGTATATCCTTTTCACCGGTAAATGCCGCATAATTTTTGTGAACCATTTCAAACGGAACAAATTCATCCGCCTCACCGTGTATGAAAAGCATAGGTGTTTTGGATTTTTTAAGTGCCTCAACACTTGACGCGCCCTTGAAGTCGAGGTCTATATGACGCTTGATGCAAAACTGAGAAGCATAGAGATAAGGGAAAACGGGCAGATGGAACATCCTTACAATCTGGTGTGAAAATTCATCCCACACGCTTGTGTAGCCGCAATCCTCAACGGCACATTTTACGTTGTCGGGCAGGTTTTCGCCGACGGTCATCATAACGGTTGCTGCGCCCATCGACTCACCGTGGAGCACAATCTGTGCCTCAGGGTCAAGCTCAACCGCATAGTTGATCCACGCAACAAGGTCGAGCTTATCGAGATAACCCATTGTGTAAGCGACAACACCCTTGGGCGATTTTATGCCCTTTTCATTGCCGCGCATATAGGGCATTATGAGGTTGTAGCCTTTTTTATAGTACTCTCTTGCATAGCGTGCCATCGCACCCGGACCTGCCGTATAGCCGTGACAGATTATTGCCCACTTGTGACTGTCACCATTGCGGAAAAGCACAGCCGCAGGTTTATCACCAACTGAATTTACGGTTGTTACATCTTCGTGAGGAGTTGAATCAAACCAATCACCCACGCCATCACTGATATCAAATGCCGGCTTAACACTCGGCTCAACAGGCTCTTCGCCGAAAATTTTGCTCAGCTTGTCGCTGCCCTTTTTGGTGAGCACACCGTGCCACATAACCTCACCCACAATAAACGGAGAAGCAACAGCCACCGCAAGCGCAGTTGAACCCAGCCCGGTAAGGATTTTCTGATAGGTTTTCATATTCACCGTCTCCTTTTTGCTTATATTTTGTATTTTAACCCATTTTATTCCTGCGGTCAACGAAATCTATGCAAAATCCGTTCCGCTTTCTCAAACGGACAAATTGCACAAAAAACGGACTTAAAATTTGTCATCCGCAACGTAAAAAGCAAGTTTATTACGTTTGAAATTTCTTTTTTATTATGTTAATATATATAAGATATATGTGAAAGTGTAAAAACTTTCAAAATCATAAATATCAGAAAGGAAAAATAAAAAATGAAGAAAGTAATATCAGTTCTTCTCGCACTCGCAATTGTTTTCACTTGCTTTGCAACATCATTTGCAACAGAAGACAACTCCCCTATCCTCAAATTTGACAAAAACGGTGAGTTCAAAATCCTCCACCTCACAGACTGCCAGGATGGATATCCGGCTAACACTGAAATGCTTCAGTTTATCGAGCATAGCCTTATTAAGCACGAGCCTGACCTCGTTGTTCTCGGCGGTGACAACACCGTTGACGGCGACGGCGAACAGGAAAAGGCTGTTGCTGAAATCGTAGAGATTTTCGTAAAGTACGAAACATATTTTACTCTCGTTTTCGGTAACCATGACAGAGAGTACGGCCCCCAAGAGGAGCAGATCAACCACAACGCTCTCCTCCTCAGCTACTATCAGAAATACGGTAAGGAGTACTGCCTTGCATACGATCAGCTTCCCGAACTCTCAGGTGTAGCTACACACAACCTTCCCATTATGTCCTCTTCAGATCCTCTCAAGGTTGCTTACAACCTCTATATGTTTGATTCAGGCACAAGCGGCTACAAGGATGAAAACGGCAACGAGGGTTACGAGTGTGTATATCCCGACCAGATCGAGTGGTTCAAAACAACCAACAGCGCATACACAGCAAACAACGGCGGCAATGTAATTCCCTCAATGGCATTCCAGCACATCATCGTCGGCGAGATTATGGACGTTTTCTATAAGGAAAAGTCAGAGGTTGCTCTGAGCGTTTCAAGCAAGTTCTGCAACGGCAAAGAATACGACCTCACATTTGCTGATTTGTCCGCTATCAAAGACGGTATGCTTACAGAGCCCCCCTGCCCCGGTGTTACAAACTTCGGTCAGTTCGATGCTCTTGTTGAGCAGGGCACAGTTGCTGTCTTCTCCGGTCACGACCACGTAAACACATTCACAGTTGAACTCAACGGTGTTGATATCGTTAACACACCCGGCTGCACATTCAACTCCTACGGTCAGGATTACAACCGCGGCGCACGTCTTATCACCCTCCACGAGGGCACTGATGAGTACGATTCACAGGTTCTCCTTCTTGCAGAATCAGCAATGGCCGGCGACTTAATCGGCCTCAACATCTTCAGCAAGATCTTCGGTTTTCTTATCAACAAAATCCTCCTCGCTTTCTTCGGCTTATTCTGAGTTCAGTGCTCATCCAACTTTAAGGATCTGATTAAATGAAAGCAAAGTCTATAAAAAAAATCACGGTTGCGGTCTGCCTTGTTGTTCTTACGGCAGTATCAGCGGTTGCTGTAGCTTATGCGGCGCCGCCTGCACCCGTATTCACTGTCAACGGTGCTTCTCAGCTGCATCCGGGTGACGAAGTGACCGTAACGGTATCCGTCAACGATAACAGAGGCTTCTGCGCAGGTGAATTTGTGCTCGGTTACGATTCCGATGCTCTCACACCCCTCGGTGTCGAGAGTGGCGAAGCGGCAAGTGAATACTTTGTAGGCAACGAAGAATATGCTGACGGCAAGGTTTATTTTGCAGTAATTGACGAGACGCTTATGACCGATGGCGGCACACTTGCAAACGTCACTTTCAAGGTGAACGACAACGTTGTGCTTTACAGCGGTGACCTTACACTGAGCGTGCCGACGCTCGTTGGCAACGTTTCTGTAAGCTATGGCTTCAACAAAGTCAAATCAACAGTTCAGAACGGCGAAATCCACGCATCAAAGCGCATTTTTGTGCCCGATGCAAACGATAACAGCGCCAAAGAAGAGCTTAAGCTTTCACTTGAAACAAGCGGCTACGTGCTTGGTGCGTCAACGTATCTTAATCTTACTCAATCAGCTCTTGCCTCAAATTTCAGCGCAGGAACGACCGAGTTCTACGGTGCAGATTCAAACAGGCTGCCCGCTTCAGCACGTCTCTCAACAGGCTGCAAAATCAAGATTATTGACCGCAGCGGCGCAAGCGACACGCTTGTAATGAGCGTTTCAGGTGACGTTGACGGCAACTGCACAAAGGATGCAAACGACGCATTCCTTGTCGGTATGATAAAAAGCGGACATATAACCGAAGACGATATCGGCAGTGCATATTCAAAAGCTGCAGACATCAACGGCGACGGTGTTATAAACGGTGCGGATTTCAAAGCCGCAGTAGAAACACCGCTTAAATAAGCAAAAAAAATCACAGAGCAGGTTCAAGTGAACTGCCCCAAATTGTGCGGACAGTACAAAAAAGCCCCTATGGCAGAAATATTTAATTAAGCGACATACTGACTTCGTTTTTCAAGCGGAGTCAGTTTTGTTTTTAATTGGATACGTTCGTTGTTATAAAAGTGAATGT
>JAZTZM010000012.1:0-1912 GCA_045637465.1 Acutalibacteraceae bacterium
TTCCACATAACACTGCACGCATTTCTGTAACCATATCTCTCGCATAGGTAGAGATTGAAGTCACTAATCAGGTCATTGTAATTAGCTTTGTACTCGTACATAGTCTAAAAGTTTTAATAGTTTAACAATAATTTATCACAATCTGAATCCACGCTTGCGCTGTGGTTTCTTTTTCTTCTTTACATATTGCTTTGCCAGCATCTCCTCTTCAGGATCGGTGGCGGGAGCTGTTGTGAGGTCGAGCAAGCCGGCACTGAGGCTACTCTCTTCGCTTGGCTCTTGGCGAACTACCTCTTGGCGAGGCTCCACGCGCTGTTGGGTAGAAGTACTGTTGCGTCTTGGGTAGATGCCTGCATCGAAGGCGTTCTCTTCAAGTCGGCAAGCGATATTGACAAAACTGAATTGGCGGTCAATCTTGGAGCCGCTGAATTTATACCCGTTGCAGATGAACTTTACACCCTCAGCTTCACCTGTTCTACGATTCAACTTAAACTCGGTGTCAATCTTGTAGCGTCTCAATGCCCGTCTAAGTTCGCTCCAGCTAACTGCTTTCGGAACTTCGTGTCTGAGTACGTGGTAAATGTAATGTTTCACCTGGTCGTGCTTACGCAGTCTGTCAAACTTCACATTTTTCTTACCCTCCGAAAAGTGCAGACGGTAGCGAGCCGTCAGCATCTTGCACACCTTCTCGTTTCGGAAACGGTCGTTTTTGTCGCTTATCGTTCGCCCGTCATTATCCACTCGGTTATAGACGATGTGGCAGTGAGGATGGTCGCGGTCGATGTGCCGGGCGATGATAAATTGGGTGTTCTCGATACCTATCAACTTCATATAGTCGTGGGCGATTTTGAGCATCAGTTTATCATCGGTTGCAAGCCTTGCCGCATCCTCCGCCGAGAAGTTCAGCGATATGTGTCCGACCGTGTTTTTGACCTTGTCGTTAAGCAGTGTTTGTAGCTCGAATTGCTCTGCCATTTCCGAGGGTGAGCCATCGACTCCGACTGCCTCCAACAGGCGCGATTTTTCTTCTTTCAGCACATAGTTCACGCACCCGCCGAACGATGTGCCTTTTACGATTTTACCTATCATCTTTTATCAGTTTTATCAGTTGTGAAATCTTCAATACTGTGGCTTGGCACTCGTCACGCACTCGGAAAAATCCTTGTCGATTTGCCTGCTTTGCCAACTGGTTCAGGTTGGTGCTTTCGCCTATGAGTTTTCGTATGATGTCGAGGTTCTCGCGAGTGATTCGTTCACGCACTGTACCTTGTTCAATAAGTGAGCGTACTACCTCACTTTGACTTCGTTTACTTCGTCTGCTCAGTGCACGCAGCCAACCATATTGTTCATCCGAAAGTCGGATTGTAATCGTATTTTTCTTTTCCATTTTCGGTTGTGTTTTTTATGTTAATTCTGTGACCATCGGGAGCCGTCTCACCTGCCTTTCAGGTGAGCAAGTTGTCGGAAAATGTAATACACCGACATAAACTTGCTCAACTGAAAATAGACAGATTTCAGCCTTTTAAGTCAAAGTCTGAAACTTCCTCTTTTCTGTTGAAATGCAAGGGTGTTTCTCTATGCTTACAACCTCTAAATCGAGCGTAGAAATGAGCGTTTCAAGGTGCGGATTTCGGGCAATCATTCTGCTTAAAACGGACTCTTTTGTCTCGGCTTTTAAGAGATAATCGGCAATGTCATAACCCGCTTTTCGCTCCTCATCGGTGGCGTTATTCTCCATAAAATCGAAGAGTGAAACCTCAATTCCGAGCCGTTGCATCATCTCCATTTTACCCCTCCAATAGTCGGTTGCTCCGAGGTCGGGGAAGAGTAAAACTTGACGATTTTTTAGCACGCTCATTGCCTCACGATTGAATGCTCCATTCTTTCCACCCGTTGCAATCCATAGGTATTG
>JAZTZM010000013.1:0-4634 GCA_045637465.1 Acutalibacteraceae bacterium
TTATCATAGCATAAGTCGTTAAACTGTGAATGGTCGCCAAATATAAACCTAACAACTCCTTGCTCGATAAGGTCTTTCAATATTTTCTCAAGTTTTTCTTGAGTTTCTGCGGAATTTTCTATTTTTCTATGTCCGATAAAACAACATATTTTTCTTTCCAATTTCCTTATCTCCGATGCACTTATAGTTTTTCAAATACATTTGTATTAAGGCTGTCCTTTTTAGGAAGAACTTTGATACCTAAAGATTGCTGATGATTATAGAGTTTCACACCCAAGTTTGAAGGTGGAGTGTCGATCAAATCTCTCAATACAAAGGTTTCGCCTGTTTTTATTTTAGAGATCTTATCAACTACTGTGTTCCATAGCTTTCCGTAAGTCCTATCTCCTAAAGCAAGATCTTTACAATAACTTGGCACATCAGGATAACCTTCTTTGGCAGCCTTTATTTGCAGTTCATTCCATTGAGCATTAGTAACACTAAATTGAACTCTCATAAGTATACTCCTTTCGATTATTCAGGGAATTGTTCAACTCCCTGAATACATATTAGCATATATCAGGGGATTGTTCAAGCCCCTTTTTTAAAAAATTCCCAAAAAAATACTGCCCCCAACCGAAGTTGAGGGCAGCATTTTAATATTGCGGTACACCGTAACCAAGAATTTCATAATAGCCGACAGAGTATTGTTTCTGTCTTACACTATCACCGGAGTTGCCTTCAACGGTATAAACAATTCCGTTCTCGACTTTCTGAACGATACCCGTATGGTCGGATAGACCGTCTTGCGGTCCTGACTCTCCATCGGGTGAATCCCAATCAAAGAAGATAATCATACCTGCAACGGGTTCGGCAGAGCCATCTACCCATTGACCTCTATCTTTGAACCATTGCACACCGTTTACACAGCCTGCATATTTCGGGATAACGCCCATGTCGATATATCCGCACTCGTTGGCACACCAAGATACGAAGCAGGCACACCATTCAACTCTTGAGCCGAAGCCGTACCAACTCCAATAAGGATCTCCGCCAACGTTACCTATCTGTGTGAGAGCAACCGTTACGATTTGGTCATCAGAATAGTTGATACCGTACAGAGCCGCCGCCCATAGCGAATTGTTTTGGGGTTTTAGCAGTTCTGTCAGGTAGTCTTTCTGCTCCTGATTGAAGCCGTATTGTGATGCCATTTCATCAACGGTTTTATGAGTAACCGTGATATACAGATAGGTTCTCGTTACAGTCGTTTCTGTCTGTACGATATTTCCGTTTCCGTCATCCGTTTCGGTTATTACGGTTTGCGACACACTCTCTGTTCGGGAGCTGATTTCATTCATTTCCCAAAACAAATCTTTAAGCAGTTGTTTTTTGTTGTCGTCCATTGTGGCAACCTCTTGAGGGTTATCAGGATCGGTATTTGTCTTAACCGCATACACGGCAAGAACATCTTTCCAAACTGCACGACTACCACTCATTTCAAGCACATCGTAAGTTGTGCCGTTTCTGATCTCCAAGAGTTTATTGTCGTACTCGGTATTGATTTCCTGAACGGCAGTCTGCATAGTCTGTCCCGTTCCTGAGTCCTCTCCTGAGAAGAAGATACCAAACACCGAGCAAAGAATTAGAGCCACAAGGCAAATGACAATGATAATCACAACGGCAACCCAACCACCTGCAGCAATAGCGGCTACAAGTCCTTTTACTGCGGCAATAATCGCTTTGACAACTGCGACAGTTGCTTTCGCAATCCACTTTGCCGCCACAACTGCGGCTTTGGCGGCCGCACGAGCTGCCTGTGCCGCTGCTCTTGCCGCTTTTGCACTTGCTTGGGCAGTTTTCTGTGCCGCCTTTGCCGCTTCTTGTGAAGTCTTAATAGCCGTCTTTGCGGTATGCTCTGCGGTTTTGACGGTCTTTCCGGTAGTCTTAACAGTACCTTTGCCGACTGTCTTGACTGTTTTCTTTCCCGCCGAAGTTGCAGACTGCTTCACAGTCTTTGTGGTGGCTTTCTCGGCGGTTTTTACAGTTTTCGAACCCGTTTGCCTTACCGTTTGCTCTGTGGTTCTCTCGGCAGTCTTAGCCGCTTTGTCGCCAACTTTTTCAGCCTGCTTCTCAAGAGCCTTTTCAGCTCGTTTCTCTTTGAAACGGTCTATGCCGTCTTTGGCTTTGTGAATATTGTCCTTAGTGGTTTCTAATCCCTTACGACCTGCTTTGTCGAATTGGTGGATACCTTCGTGAACTGTGGCATCAACACCACGTTCAAACTTATCAGAAGCATATTCATCAGCAGAGTTCTCAGCAGCATAGGTACTGTGTTCTGCTCGGTTTTTAGTTGAGATATATGCCTGCTTCATACGCTCTCCGGCAACGGCGGCTTTATCAATGGTCTTGATAGAACCCTTGACTACATCTCTTGTTTTTATATCTGCCATTGTAAACCTCCTTTCCTGAGAAGTGAAAAGGCTTAGTCAATAATTCTTTTCGCAACCAAAACAAGCCTACCGTTTGTATTGGAATATTCGCACGTGGAAAGAGTGATGAGCTTGTCGCCATACGCAGCAGATACGCCCGTATCATAGAGTGCCTTATCTTTGCACTTAGCGATATACTCGTCAAACTCTTCCGGTGTTTGGGCATCCGAGAACTGAAAATACTTAAACTCATTTGCAGAGCCGGTGTAAACTACGGTCTTAAAAACGGCGATCACTTCATAGGTCTGCTTTTCATATAGAGTGTTAAAGCTGAAGGTCTTATGTTCTTCCCAAAAGTCTTTTTTCTTGAACTTTTCAAGGTCAGAAAACATAGAGCCGTTTTTCATATGATGACCGTAAATTATCACGTTGTCCGATGGCTTAGAAACATCACAGTTTTCTCCAACATAAGGACAACCATAATCGGTATAGGCTTTGTCAAAGCCGTGCTTCAGGTAAAAATTCGGGTTGTCAACGGACTGCATTACGGGATAGTTGATTTTCGTATCCTCAATGCAGATCCAACCGACCAAATCGTTGTTCTGCTCATATAGTTCTGCATATTCAGGGAGCATAACCAACTTGCCACTTTCGGGTGGTGTAGTTGGCATGGGAGCTTCTGTTTCAGGACTCGTTTCTGTTTTTTCAACGATTTGGGCAAGGCTTTCATAGAGTTCTTCCTGCTCATTTGCTTCTTTGAAATGACTGTGTATCATCACTCCGCTGAATATAGCGATCAGCAAGAAGAATGAAATAATGGATACATAGATATTCTTGTGCATAGCCTTTCCTTTCTACGAACCCTGAGAGAGTTATGCACTCTCTCCAGGTTTCGTTGTCATAAGTTTGTAGAGCTTCGTGTTCTTCGGGAACTTATTGGCAAAAGGAACAAGAGAACTGCCGACCTTGATAAGTCCGTGTCCCGCTTCAACATTGGTGATATAGGACATCTGCAAATCGGAGATATTGAGCAGTTCTGCAAGTTTAATTCTGTCAGTCGAAGCCTGATTGAGCATAATAATAAACTCGGAGTTGGCAAGCATCGTTCTTGCGGTATGGCTCTGCAAGAGGTCATCCACGTTCTGCGTAATGCCGGTAGCAAACGCACCGTACTTTCTTACTCGTTTCCAAAGGGTAAAGAGGAAGTTTGCGGAATATTCGTGTTGGAAAAGCAAGTAAATCTCATCAATGAAGATAAAGGTGTTCTTGCCTTTCGCTCTGTTCTGAGTGATTCGGTTAAGAATGGAGTCAAGAACAACGAGCATACCGATAGGCATAAGCTGCTTACCAAGATCGAGAATGTCATAGCAAATCAAACGGTTGTTGGTGTCAACGTTGGTCTGCTTTGCAAAGGTATTAAGCGAACCGTGAGTGAACAACTCAATGGCAAGGGCGATTTCTCTTGCTTCAGGTTCGTCCTGCTTCAAGAGTTCAGCACGGAAGTCCTGCAAGGTCGGTACAGTACCCGTGTAATCGTTCTGCTGATAAGCTCGGTATACGCTTGCGGTACAACGGTCGATAATGGACTTCTGCTTTGCTCCGAGATTGTTACCGCCGATGAGCTGTTCGCAAAGGGACATAATGAACTCAGACTTGAGGATAACGGGGTTCGCTCCGTCACCGTAGTCCTTGTTCATATCCATAGCGTTGATATGGTTAGGCGATGTTGCAGAGATATTGATAATCTCACCGCCCATTGCATTAACAAGGGGCGAATACTCACGCTCAGGATCAATGATGATTACGTCTGCCGTAGGATCGGCAAGCATAATATCGGTAATCTCACCCTTTGCGGTAAAGGACTTACCCGAACCGGAAACACCGAGGATAAAAGAGTTACCGTTCAAAAGCTGCCTACGGTCAGCGATAATCATATTCTTACTGATTACGTTTGTGCCGTAGTAAATGCCGTGTTCGTGGAAAATATCCTGAACACGGAAAGGAATGAACACCGCCAAAGACTCAGTAGTGAGGGTTCGGAAAGTGTCAATCTTTCTTGTGCCATACGGCATAACCGTGTTGAGTCCGTCCATCTGCTGAAACTTCAGCACACCGAATTGACAGAGGTGCTTTCTGGACGTTGTCATAAGAGCTTCGGTGTCTTGGTCGAGCTGAGCCTTTGTATCTGCCGTATGAACAAGAGTGATAACGGCAAACATCATTCGC
>JAZTZM010000014.1:0-48490 GCA_045637465.1 Acutalibacteraceae bacterium
CTTCATCACTACCATCATCATCACTTTTTAGTTCTGTACCTGAAGAAGAATACAAATATGCTTGTGTATCCAAGCTACCGGACGATTCAAAAGAATATGTTCCACTTGATGTAGGTCGGAATGTATAATAATACTCCTGATTCGCGAAAGAAATCGATACAGGTTTATTGGTATTTAAAGAAAGAGAGTCAGCTGATTTCCAAACAGCATAAAGCGTTGTATCAACAGATAAGCTTATTGTATCTGCCGGTTCATAGCTCGCAGATGTCGCACTACTACTTTTTGACCAACCAAGAAAAGTTTTTCCAAAATATGACGGAACTGTGTTGCTCACAACATAACTCTTTGCCCCACTTTGGCTATTTGGCGCTCCACTTCCCCCGTTTGCATTGTAAGAAAGCGTATACGTATTCTCCGTAACTTTTACTGTAACGCTTGTTGTCGCAACCGTTATATTATCCGAATTTCTCAGATTAAAAGTCAGAGTTGAACTGCCAACATCTGTTGCTGTAATTGTAAACGGGATACGGTTATCGTCCCAATCACCGGGACTAACAGTACAATTTGATGTTTCTGATGTATAATTAATATAACTCCCGTCACCACCACCATAACATGTCATATATATTGTCGCTGTTTTAGTACCATCAATATTCAAATTTACTGTACTTTTACTAGACGTTATTTCCGGATCATAAACTGTAAAAGAATATGAATCCGTTGTAAATGATGCAACATTACTACTATAATTCGGAGACGAATATTGTATATCCCAATAAATTGAATAAGAGCCATCAAGCAGTCCCAGAGCAAAATTACAATATCGGATATAATCATTCTCCGGTGTGTAGGTACCCGTTAAATAATCTGCCTGGCCATTTCTCGAAAGATGATATGTTGCCTTTCGAACATAAACGTCAGTTCCTACACTAAAGTTAAAGTATATTGTTTCATTCTCATAACAATAACTTAAACCATAAGGAAAATCACCAGCATCATAATTGTTTGTTACAGGATTGTACGAAACATTATGATCATACCTATTACTAGCATATGCCGTTAATGACATGTCACCAATAAAATCTTTCAAGAAAGATGATAATCTAAAATCATCGCTCAAAGGCATATCAGGTATCACCATCAGAACAACAATAATAATGGAAATTAAACATTTGAGTGATTTTTTCACAAGCAACATCTCCTAAAAACATTTAACTTAATCTTTTGAACTCAAGCAACATAATTGCGTAGCATTTTGTAATGAACACTTATACTAAATACTAACAATATTATTTTCAGTATAAACCAATAGAGAAAATTTTTCAAGTTTTTTAACTATCTGCTTTCTAATCATCAGACAATATTTTCACCTTTTGTCAAAACGCATTTAATCTTATAATGACACAAATATCCGATTCACTCAGCTTGCATCAGATATGTGTATTTGAATATGCTTCTTTTATATCGCCGACCTCTACAGCACGTTAAATACATTGTATCACCAAAAAACAATATCTACACTTCATCGTAGCACACGATTAGCATTGTTATAGAAACCAACACCCCCGATATACAGAAGACATATGCATATCGGGGGTGATTTTTATATTTTCTTTCTTAGCAACCGCAGTTTTTGTCAAACGCAGGGTTGCAGGCATAGTAATTCTTGCAGTCGAGTTTGTCGGTTACAAATCGCAATCCTTCACCGTTACAATCAAAGTAGAACAACGCAGAATCAAGGCGTTCCGACCGATTTTAGCTCTTGAAATTGTATTTTTATTGATGTAAAATTAAATATATCATCAAATATATTATGCTTGCCCGAGGGAGAATCATTATGATTTATGATAAACTCAATGTTTCTGAATTCACTTACAGATTCGAGGAATTTTTGCCTTCTGCCGAAAATCCCAATCCTCTTAACCGTATTCTCAACTTTCTGACCGTAGGGCCATTTGTTCTTGAAACCGACGGCTCGTTTGAAAAAGAACATTTTTACGAAAGAGAAAAACTTCTTTATGAGGATTATTTTCTGCCTGACGGCGGCGAAAAGAACGCTATGCCCGAGCTTGGCGCAAAGGTGAAAAACATCTATTACGGTGAAGATACAAAAGAATGGGAGCGAGGCACTTTCAAATGGGATAACCTTCGCTTTGAGCCTGAGGAGCTCGCCTGCGACCCTGCGCTGTATGCTACCGAGCAGAGAAACGCTGTTTATTATGCGGCCTTCTACATAGACTGCCAAAAGGAAGAAAAGGCTATAATAAGCTACATAAATTCAGGCAGTTCGCTTTACCTTAACGGCGAGCTTGTTGATTTCAGACCATACGGCAAATTAAAGGGACTGAACGGACTGGGTTATCAGTGCCTTCTTCATCTTCAGCAGGGCAGAAATCTTGTTATGTTCAAGCTCCGCCCCGGCTACATTGCCGACAGTATTGATATTTCAATTGCTTCATGTAACATCTTTCCGATTGTTCTTGAGGAAAACGGACTCTGCCTTTCCTTGCCAATACAGACAAGGTCATATTACGGTACGGCTGAAAGCCCGAAAATGGTATTCCATATGTTTGCCGCCGCCGAAAAGGACACACAGAAAACCGATTTTATCTGTGACGGTGAAACGTATAGTATTCCCGAAATGCAGGCAGGCGCTTGCTCTGTTATTCATCCCGGTGTTTCTTCAGGCAAGGCAGAGAAAACCGTAAAGCAAGCCGTCTCTCTCCGCACGGCAACAACCGATGCGCAAGGCGACGTTTATTTTGCAACCCTTCCTTACGACGGATTTGAAGGAACAGAGCATATTTTTTCCGAGTTCCACTTTGACACAACCTACCATCAGGAACAGCGCACCTATGCGCTCGGTGCTTTTCACATTACAAAATGTATGGTTGAAAAGCTTGAAGAAAACCCGTGTTTCAAAGCTGTTCTTTCAGAAATCGACTACATTCACCCCTACTACACGCTTTACCCCGAACACAGAAAACCCGTCAGGGATGCTTTCCTTTCCGGCAGGGCAGAATCGGACTGCTTCTACAACCAGCCCAATGACCTGACATCCTCCGGCGAAGCATTTGTACGAAACCTTATTTACGGTCAGCTTTATCACAGAGATGTACTCGGCAGAATAAGCCGTGTGTATGCACCGTGTGACGTTTACGGCCATTTCTCTCAGATTTCACAGGTTTGCAAAAAAGGCGGCTGTGATATGATGCGTTGGACAAAAGGCATGCTCGGCGTTGACGAGCTTTTCAGACATATGTCGCCTGACGGTACATTGATGCTTCACGAAAAAGTGCTTTCGAGAGAAACCGCAAACCGTTTCGGCGTAAGTGGTTGCGTGCATTCATCGCAGGCAACGCCGCACTTTGAAGCCTACCCCAGAGAAGGCGACACCTCGTGGATGAAAAAAACCGTCAGCAACGCAAAGTTTTCCGTTTCCTCTGACCTTGCGGACAAAATAATAGAGTGTGACAAGAAAAACCTTGCAGAAGGCAAAAACACAGTTGACCTCACATCAAGAGATATCACACAACACCATTCGGGAACTCTGCTCACAAGAACAGAGTTCAAGCAAGCTAACAGGCTTTGCGAAAACCTTCTTATATCCGCTGAAAAGTTTGCCGCCGTTGCATTCCTTTACGGTGCAAAATATCCCGAAAAAGCCTTTGACAAAGCATGGCGGCAGCTTCTTACGGCGCAGCACCACGACTCAATAACAGGTACAAACAATGAAATATCTTTCATTGACCTTATGCTTGAATACCGCGAAGCCGCACAGATTGCATCAGATATTCTTATCAATGCCGCAAACTATATCGCTGCACAGGTAAGAACAGAAAACAGAGAAAACGCAGTTCTTGTTTTCAATCCCGTACCCAACAATGCAAGTAGTTATTGTGAGTTTGATATTCCCGAAAGCTTCAACGGCAGATTTGCTTGCCTTATCACCCCCGACGGAGATGAGATTCCCGTCAGCATAAAGAAAAACAAGGGATATTTCCTTGCAAAAGATATACCTGCAACCGGATATTCCGTATATAAGCTCAAGGCTCTTGAAAACGACCCTGATGTCCACATTTTCGGCAATGACCGTGTTATTGAAAACGAAAAATTCCGCCTTAAGGTTGACAGAATCCACGGCGGCATAGTCTCAATTTTTGACAAGGCCGAAAACCGTGAGTGGATTGATTCGTCAGCCCAGGCTTCGGGCAACGCAATTTACGTTCTCAAGGAAGTTCACGACAGGCTTGAAGAACAACACGAGGTTTACACCACGGGTCATAAGCTGGTTTCAGACGAATATGATGCAAAAATTGAAAGCGAAAAGTGCGCTTCGTTTGAAAAGCTGAAAGTCACCTCAACACTCGGAACGGTCGCAAAGGTTATACGGGAAATTACGCTTTACAGCGGGGCCGACACCGTTGATTTCAGAACGGTGGTTGAAGACTACAACTCGGTTGACGATATGTTCTGCGCAACATTCCCTATGAACGTAAACGGCGGCGCAGTAATATTTGATGACAGGTTTGCTCCTCACGTTTCAACCCGTTCAAAGAAATATATGTCATTCCAGACTCATCAGATATATGCTTTTTCGGGCTGCAGAATGTTGCCGTCAAACCGTTGGTTCGGCATAGGTCCAAGTGTTACCGCTGAGCTTGACAAAGGCAGCTTCAATATCGGAATGACTGCAATTATAAGCAAAAATGAAGCAAAAAACACTGCCGAGCGTTTGCTTGCTTCTCTTACAAAGAAATGTATCCCCGTTACTCTTTACCCCGACACAGAACAGCACGGCGGTGCAAAAATAATTCATTATAACGAGGACATTTACGAAACCGACACCCGATTTGTACTTTGCATTGAGGGTGACGGAAATCTGTATTACGAAAAACTCAAGGCAGAATTGAACGAGGAAAACAAAGTAAAGATATCCGAAAACCTCAACCGCAACGGTATAAGCATTATTTATCTTAAGGACAGCGATAATGCATATAACAAAGCCGTTGATGTTGTTCTCGTTGTTGCAAGGAATGAAGATATGCTTCAAAGTTTTGTTGCCTCAATCGAAAATCAGCTCGAAAGCGGATATGCAATAAACATTTCAGCTTGCATCTGTGCGGATATTCCTGCAGCGATTGATAATTACGGTGCTGAAATTATCAACAACGGTACCGTCGCCTGCTCCGTTGAGGGCAAAAACACACTCAACCTTATGTTGTTCCACACTGCCGCTTTCTACGGTAATCAAGGCAGAGTAACAGGCGGCAAAGAGCTTGTTCCTGAAAAGAAAACTCATATTTTCACCTATGCTCTTTATCCTCACAAGAATTCTTACAGAGAAGCCGATACTTACGGAAAAGCGGCAATGTTCAATGAAAGAATTTTTACCGTTTCTGCACCTGAGCAGAAAGAAAAAGCATATCTTCCCGAAAAGATGTCTTTCCTTAAATCTTCCCAAGGCTTTGAGATAACCGCATTCAAAGCAGGCGGATATCCGATGGCGGCAATGAAAGACGAAACAAAATCACCTGCAGAGAGGGGTCTTGTTATCCGGGGCTTTGAAACCTACGGAGTAAGTAATAAAATCAACATTCAAACAGGTTTTGAAATCAAAAACGCCGAAAGCTCCGATTTGCTTGAAGAAAACAGACGTTCCATTGAATTTGCGAAAAACGGCATTTCAATTCCCGTGAATGCTCATTCGATTGAAACTTTTGTGATTTCACCCGAAATTCCCGAATCCATGGGATTTGAAATTCTCGGCACGGAAAAGGACATTACAGAGCCCACCTATGTCAGAAGCTGGGAGCACGATATGGGCGCGGTTGCAACAGGTTATCTCCGCTTTGCCGCAACTCTTGATAAAAAATCCGAAATTCTTGATGAGCTTAACACAAGAATTAACCTCAATGCGGTTAATAATTCTGCTGATAAAAAAGCGGACGTCAGCATTTCAATCGTCTGCTCCGAAGGTATTACAACTGAAAAAGATTCCGTTCTCGTTTCTCTTGCCCCTGAAGAAAGTGCAGTTATTCCGTTTGTTGTCGCAAAAAATTCACCCGACACGAAGGGTCAGGTGAAAATTTATTACGAATATGACGGACAGCAATTCACGGATGTTTATGAATTCGGATATTTCAACCCCGAAGCAAGGCTTGAAATAAAAGAAAACAAGATCATCTGCACCGTGTTCAATCCCACAGACCAGCATCTCGAAGCTTCACTTCTTCTTGCAACACCTTATGAAACATGGGGAGAAATTCAGGGTAATGCTAGTACATTGGGAACGATATTACCATATGTATACAGCGTGAACCTTGCACCAAATGAGAAAAAGGTTTATGAATTTACCGCAGATATCAGCGATGAAGAGTTCTTTACGGCATACTATGCCGCCGCAAAGCTTTGCTGTAACGGAAGAATTCATTTCGCCTTTGCTGACAGACACGGATTCAGGCATAACAAATGGTCAACAGATATTCCAAAAATTAACGGAACAATTAACGATCTGCTTCACATGTGAAATTGAACATTTAAATAACCGCTTCATTGATGCGTATGCACCAGTGAAGCGGTTTGTTTTACTTGTTGCAGTGCTTATCAAACGACGGGTTGCAGGCGTAGTAATTCTTGCAGTCAAGCTTATCGGTAACAAAACGCAAGCCTTCACCGTTACAATCAAAGTAGAACAACGCAGAAATCCTTGATTCTGCGTTGCTTTTTTTATCACATATTCTTCATTCGTGTGAGCACGGTCACTATAACCCTATCGCATATGCACAGGTGCCGTCAATTTCAATTGCGTTTGTCATATTGCAGGTAACAATTCCTGGCAAAAAGGTTTCATAGGTCAGGATATGCCCTGCAGGGTAAGGTATATGCTCTTTTGCCAGCGCCTGAAGTTCACCGTTTGGAGTGTCATAAGTTGATTCAAAAGAGCCTAAAAATACGGTACAGCTGTAGTCAACACCGCCAACTTTGAACATCAGGGTTGCAGGCTGCATTTTATTGTCGCTTTCCCTGCCGAGAACAAATTCCGCACCTGCACGTGCGGCAATATCTCCGTCGCCCGTGGCATCCATAGTGACTTTGGCAAAAATATCGGTTTTACCCGATTTGTTTATGACGGATGCAGCGGGTATTTTGTCACTATCGCAGATTGCATCCTGCGCAAAGGTATAGAGCATAACACGGCATCCGACTTCATCAAGCATTTCAAGATAAAGCGTTTTAAGCTTTTCGGGATCAATTATGCTGGTTATATTATCTTTAAATTCGCCCTCGTTTTTCTGAGCACTTCTCCTTAATATCTCGTTAAATAACGGACTGCCGCAAGAGCCTGTCCAATGGCTCATCAGACCCGATGTGGAAATGCCGCCGACATCGCCGTTTTGTTAAACAAGAATAACTTTCGAGCCATTTTTAGCTGCCGTGTATGCTGCCGCAAACCCTGAAGGTCCGCTTCCGAGGACCAAAACATCCGTATGTATTTCAAACTTCGCTGTCATAATCTGCTCCTATGCAACAAAAGTATTTCATCAATCAGAATATCCCTTTATTATATTTCAACAGCGCATAAACAATAAAAATAAAACCGGGCATAAAGCCTGCAACCAACACTATATTGACAATGTTTTCGAAAAACAAGCCGACTATGCCTGCCGCCATAACAGTGCATCCGATGATGATTGCACCGACACCGATTTTCTTTCCGAAGGGACGAATATCTTCATCTTTAACTCTTTTTCTATGATATGAATGAAGCAGTGATATATTACCCTTCATATTGAGTATACCAACAATGATTATGACCACTCCTATAACCGCCTGCATAATAAATTCGTACATTTTTATATTCCCTCCTATAAATTCTTATCTGATGAAACAGTATCTTTTTCATTGAAAGCAAAGCAAATCTCTGCTTGAATTATATCATAAATATAGCAAAAAACAACTTAAAACTTATCACCAAAATTCACGCCCGATGTGCAATCGGGCTTTTACTTTTGTGTTTTATTGGGAGGTAAACACGGCATTGCAACTCTTTATCCATTCATCCCAAAAGATAACTCAAACGTAAAAATTTTTGTCATATATAATAAAATATTGAAAAATAGATAATTTTATGTTATATAGTAATATAGATAATAGTCTCAATTTACAACATTAAAGAAGATGATTCCGTGACAGATAAAGAACTTAAAAAACTCAGCCGACTTGAATTGTTGGAGCTTTTGCTTAATGAAACCCGTGAAAACGAACGCTTAAAAGAGGAAATTGCAAAAGCCAAACAGGAAAACGCCATAGAAAAAAGCGCACAACACCTAAGTGACGTGTCCTCGCAACTTGAGGCCGCATTGAAAAAGGTTAATTTGTTGGCAGGCATCCTAGACGATAATGATGAAACTGCAGACGACCAAAATCAGGCTGACGATTTCACCGACACAGAACAAACCGAAGAAAAAGAAAACACAAAGACAGACGATGCATATATTGATTTCCGCATATACAAACGTCTTATGTACTATTACATTTCAAACCCCGATGCGGTTAATTCACTGCCTGAAAAATTACGCAAAACAGTAAAAAAGCGCATAATCGAAATCACGGACCAGATAAAGTCCGAAACAAACAACTGAAATTCCACTCACTTCCGTCAGGAGCACACACTAAATGAGATTTAAAAGGAAACCGGATCTTACTGTATTTCCTAGTTCAGAACAGATTGAAATCGCTATTTTAAAAGAGAAATACTCACGTAGCTACAAAAAAGTTCTCAAAAGCACAATATCATCACTGATTGTTGTTGCGGCAATCGCAGTGCTTATTGCTACACTCGCTCTGCCTGTTCTGCAAATTCAAGGGAACAGTATGGAACCCACACTCAACGACGAAGAAATTGTCGTTCTCTTTAAAACCACAAACCTGAAAAGAGGACAGCTTTGCTGCTTTTCTTATCAGAATAAACTTCTTATCAAACGTATAATCGGTGTGCCGGGAGATACTGTTTCCATTGATCAGGACGGATATGTCTATATAAACGGCGACCTTATTGACGAACCGTATATTCTGGACAGAGCACTCGGAGAATGTGATGTCACCTTCCCAGTAAACATCAACGACAACCATTATTTCATTCTGGGTGACCATCGCTCAACATCGATTGACAGCAGAAGTTCTATTGTAGGCCTTGTAACCGACGAGCAGATTGTCGGCAGAATTTTCTTCAAAATATGGCCATTCAGCAGTTGGGGCGCTATAGAGAACTGACAAACTAAAGCTAAAAATAAAAGCGAAAGGAGGCGGCAAGATTGGCGGGTATCAGCGGCGAATTTCTTAACGACCATAAACTATTCAGAACACGTCACAAAAAAATAATAGCTCTGTTCCCCTTGATTGCCGTACTCGTTGCGATAATTGTTTTCTGGTGTCTCAAGCTTATCGGTATCACAATCACAAGTGATGCGCTTTGCGGTGTAGATGAACATATCCACAGCGAAGAATGCTACAGCGAATCATCAATAATCGACACAGACACATCGGAATACATTTCAGAAAAAACTCTTATTTGCACCCAACCCGAACACACCCATTCGTCCGAATGTTTTCCCGACAAAAGTGCTGATATTGAAACGGTTAATGACTGGATTAAAACATTTGAAAATGTTCAGCTAGGAAACAACATTCCCGAAAACCTGCTTGCAATCGCATCTTCTCAGATTGGTTATACAGAAAGCAACCTTAACTACGAATACAACTCCATCGCAGAAAAAAACGGCTACACCCGATACGGCGAATGGTACGGAAATCCATACGGAAAATGGAACTCCATTTTTGTTTCTTTCTGCCTTAATTACGCAAACGCCAACAACGCAGATACGTTAAAAAGTGCTTCTGCCGAATCGATGCGCCTTGCCTGGGAGGAAAGACAGCTTTACTCTTCAAGCGCAGAATATATATGCTCAGCCGGTGATGTAATATTCTTTGACACAGATTCCGATGGCAAAGCTGACCGCACAGGCATAGTAATGTTTGCAGGCAATGACACGCTCATTACAGTTGAAGGCGATGTCGAAGGTGCAGTAGAAAAGGTCGTTTACCAGAGCAAAGAACTTGTAATGGGCTACGGCAGAACAGGTGAGCTTTATGCGGCAAACCATATTGACCAAAGCGATGCCGAAGCAAACGATGAGCCTGAAAAAGCCACTGACATCTCGGGTCAGATTAATCATTATGTTCCGAATGAAGATTCATCCACATTAACTCACCAGAACGTATTTAACAGCGACCCGCTTGTTTTGATGTCTGCTGACGATCATACCATTACCCGCACATACCACCTCGAAGATGAAGTTATTGACGTTGTCTTCAAAGAGCAGTCAGGCACTATCATCGGAAACGGCAACACTGTTTACATCGGAGAAACCTATATTGTCGCTCTCGAATTCAGCGAAATAAACACAGGCACCAACTGGATTCAGTTTGAACACAATGCAGACGGATTCCTCACCTATCACATACCCGAAAATCTGCACTGTGAGCCTTTTGACAGCTGGCACACTATTTCGGCAACTACCGAAAACGGTACGGTTGAAGATGTTGGTGAATACTTTGTCGATGAGGATGGTTTGCTGCGTGTACGCTTTTATAACGATACCAACGGCGTAAACTTCGTTGACAAATATGCAAACGTTGACTTTACTATTGAGTTTAACGCGACGGTTGCATCCACACAAACAGACGACAACACAATCATTGACTTCGGTAACGAAATCAAAGTTGATCTTAACATTGACAAAAGCGCAACATTAAGCTCTCAAAAAAGCCACGGAACGTATGATTCCGCAACCAACACGTTAGAATACACCGTCAGAGTTGAAGCAACGCACGGCATTGTACACGACCTGGTAGTCACAGATGAAATATGGGAGAGTCACCATGCGCTCAGAGACACTATAGTTGTAACCGACCTTGACGGCAACCTGCTTGACCCTCAGCCAACAATCAGCGATCCTGCAGTAAGTACCTCCGCAGGTTTCAGTCTGTCCGGTTTCCCTGATGTTTCCGCAGGTGACGGATTTATCATTACATACAAATCCGCTATTAATAATAATCTGCTTGGCAATGACAAAGTCGGCTTGTGGAACGGACTTACCGCAACGGGTAAAGACTCCAAAAACGAAAACGTAAGCGCCGAATACACAGATGACTGGACAGAAATCGAACTTGAAAAAATGGTAAAGGACGGCAAGCAGGCTGTTCTTGAAGATGCAAACGGCAACAAGATTTCTGTTATCGAGTGGCAGATAGGAATCCGAAAAACCGATGCCAATCTGCAGGGCACAGTTATTGTAGATACACTTGGTGACGGACTTGCATATTACACCGGTGTTCCCATAACCGTTAAACGCTACGATGAATGGGGCAACAGCCTGCCCGATTCAACCATAAGCTGGAACAACGTAACAATCAACGGCAATTCAATGGAATTCCCACTGCCCGACAGCTTTGCTTGTGACATAATTTACTACACCACGTTCGAAGAGCTTGACGCAGGCGAAGAAAAGAACTACACAAACCATGCAAAAGTAACAATCAACGGCAAAGTAGAGCAAACTCAAGGCTCTGCAAACGTTGTAGGCTTTATTCCCCGCGTTGAAAAAACCGCTTACGGTGACGACGGTGAATATGTTTACTTCACCATTGAGGCTGACGTTCCCGCAGCTATAAAGGATTGGGGACATTTTTATCTGACTGACCTTGCGGCATTCTGGGGATACAACGGCACAGCTGACGCTCTTTACATCGAGAACGTTCCGGAAAATTTAGTTGTATCTGCCAAAACAGAAAGCGGACAGATTGTAGTATATACACCGTACAGAGAAGGCGGCACGACAGAAAACACATATAAGCTTGTCTCACCTGTTGTTGATGCAGGCGGGGAACAACATCACAGCTTCAAAATTCTGTTCAACACTGCATACGATGATAACAGCAGCTCAAAGTGGAATCTGAACGAAGATTCAGTTCTTACAATAACCTATCGTATTCCGTTCGATGCAGCAACGGGCACTAACTGGTACGGTGAATTCAGCGACTACATAACAGTCGAAGATGCGCTTCTTTCAAACAATACACTGTCTAACGAAGTTTATTTCAACTACACGCAGACCATTACCGAAATTGATTCAGCAAACTACGAATACTCACCAATGCTGATTAAAAAATCAATCGTACACGAAGACGGCAAAATTGATTATACGGTTACATTCAATAACAACGTACCCGGCTCAGGCGGAGCGAACGGCTATCTCAACGGCAGCATTGTAGAAGCCTGGTTCAACGATACGTTCGACGAAAGAATGGAATATGTCCCCGGGTCACTTATTGTAACAGGTTATTCTCCGTGGCAGGAAGATCTGTGGATTAAGCAATTCAAATATGACGGTACGGTTACAGGCAACACAATTCGTGTTTCCTCCGACGAATTTCTGTCATATAATTTCAATCCGGATGCGCATACCTACGGTTGGAGTTTCCTCAATTCCACTTACAATTTAACTCAGTATTATCAATGGCTCGGTCAGGGCGGAAAGTTTGTGTTCACCTATACACTTAAGGTTAAGGACGAATATCTGTACACAAACGAACACGCTAAAATCGAGCTTGACAACACAGCGGAAATCACATGGAGTAACGGCGGTTCATCAGGGCCTGCCACCGAAACATCACGATTTGTAACGGGTCTTGTTGAAAAAACCGCTGTGCAGGAAAACACAAAACTTGATTTCGACATTCACATAAACCGAAACGCTCTGGATATTCTTCCCGGCTCAGATACGCTGATCATTGAAGATACAATGACAGCCAACCTTTCGGTTTATTGGGAAACTATCAAACTGTTGTATCAGGACACTGACGGCAACTGGATAGACTTTAACTCTCCGCAAAGTAATTACACCTATACCGTAACTTACGATCCGCCTACAAATAAACTTACATTTGTTATACCTGACAGCCTTCATATAAGAATTGATTACACCACGCTTATTACCGAAAGCGGTATGGTTTCAATCAACAACTCTGTCAGCATCAACGGCAAAGCCGAAGTTTCGGATATTGTTGACGCTCTGTTCCGTGTAGAAGAACACAGCGGCGGTGCTTCAGGTTCTAACCACGATATAACGCTTCTCAAACAGGACGGCAAAACCAATGTCCCGTTGCCGAATGCAACCTTCCTTCTTTACGGACCTGTAGGTGACCCTGATGCAGTTATCCCTGATGGTGTATCCCAAACCATCACCACCGACACAGGAAGAGTGCTGAGATTCATCGGCTCATATACAACCGGTGAAAACGGCACAGCACATATTGAAACACAGTATCTTACACTTGGCGGTCCGTACGCTCTTATCGAACAGACAGCCCCGCAAGGATACACACGTCTGGAGAATCCGGTTTATTTTTACTTTTATGAACTTGATCCCAACGGCATAATCCAGACTGTCACCACACTTATAGTTGTTGAAAACTTCAGCGGTGGCGCTCTGATACCCGAAACAGGCGGTTTCGGAGTATTACCTACGGCAATACTCGGCACGGTTCTTGTAACCGTTCCGGTTTTGTATGTTTTTATTCGTCGTAAACGGGAAAGGAGGTTTGTTACATAAATCTCCGTTAAGCAAAGCACCGATTACGGCGGAGAAAAATAAAGGCTTTAAAAATTGCAAAATAAAAAACAGAAAGGATGTAAACACATGAAAAAATTATTTGCAGTTTTATTGACCCTCGCACTTGTTCTCGCAATGGGAACAACAGCATTCGCAGCAGGCACAGGTACAATCACCATTGACAACGCAGTTGTAGGTGAAGACTACACAATCTATCAGATGTTCAGTTTTGAACCGATTGATGAAAACAACGGTTTTTACACTGTAACTGATGCTTGGGCAGACTTCCTTGCAAACGAAGGTGCAGCTTACCTCGAGAATGATACTGCCAACGGCACTATCGCATGGGTTGGTGAACAAACTGATGCAAGAGCTGCAGAGCTTGCTAAGGCAGCAGTTGCTTACGCTAAGCAGAATGGCATCACAGGCACAACAATCACAGCAGAGTCCGCTACAGTAACATTCACAAACGTTCCCTACGGCTACTATGCAATTGACACCTCACTCGGTACTGTCTGTGCTCTTACAAATGTTGATAATACATTTGAAGCACACGAAAAGAACTCCGGCGGTTCAATCATCAAGGAAGTCAAGGAAAACACCACAAATGCATGGGGCGAAACAAACGATGCTAACATCGGCGAAACTGTAGAATTCAGAGCTACAATCACAACCGGTAAGGGCACATCAAACTATGTAATGCACGATACCATGTCAGAAGGTCTTACCTTTAATGCAGATTCCGTAAAGGTAACATTTGACGGTGAAGAGCTTACAACAGGCGCTGACTATGTACTTGTAATCGGTCAGAACGGTTATACATTCGAAATCGATTTCACAGATACATTTGAAGCAGGTCTCACTGATGACGATGCAGGCAAGGCTATCTATGTAGAATACTCAGCAGTTCTCAATGAGAAAGCTGTTATCGCAGGCGAAGGCAACCCCAACGAAGTTTACCTTACATACGGTAACAACCAGGAAGCTACAAAGGACACAACTGTTACATACACATATCAGTTCCAGCTTGTAAAGACAGATGCTACAGACGTACTCCTCAACGGTGCTGAGTTCAAGCTTTACGACGCTAAGGAAGGCGGCAACGAAATCGCTGTTGTTAAGGTATCAGACGGCGTTTACCGCGTAGCAAAGGCTGACGAAACAGGCGTTGTAATCGAAGCAGGTTATGTAACAATCCAGGGTCTTGACAGCGCTACATACTACCTTGAAGAAACAAAGGCTCCCGATGGCTACAACATGCTTACAGAGCGTCAGGCTGTTACAATCACTGCAGCAAACAACGATGCTACAGTTACAGCAGACGGTAAGTACGAAAACGGCGGCGTACAGGTTATCAACAGAACCGGTTCTCTCCTTCCCGAAACAGGCGGCATCGGTACAACAATCTTCTACGTTGTCGGTGGTCTCCTTATGGTTGGTGCAGTTATCTTCCTTGTAACAAAGAAGAGAATGTCTGCATTTGCATGAAGGGATAAAGAATCGGACGATTCAGAAGAGTCGGATGATTCACGCAACTGATGTTGCACTGACTTAAAAAAAACTATCCTCAACCGGGCTTATCCCGGTTGAGGATAGTTCCTCTCAGTTGTCAGGTTTGAAATTCTGACCGTTATTACCGAAGGGATTCGGTTGTGACGTTGAGAATTTTAAAACAAATCAAGAGATTGGTTATTTTAATTATGAAAAGTAATGAAAAGAAAAAAAGCAGCAGTAAAAAGAAACGCAGTTCTGCGTCGACAATAGTGCTTGTTGCAATCTTTTTTATCGGCTTATGCATTCTCCTCTACCCTACCATAAGCGATTTCTGGAACGAAAAGCGTCAGTCACAGGCTATTATGGATTATGACAGTTTGCTGGCTGACCTTAAACCGGAAGATTATACCGAGCACTTCAAAAAGGCTGAGGATTACAACCGTAAACTCAGGCTTATCTCTTCGCCGTTTATCGGGTATTCAACGCTTGATAAAGAATACTATTCAACGCTTGATGTTAACGGTGACGGTATGCTCGGCTACATCACAATCGAAAAAATCAAGGTACAGCTGCCTATTTACCACGGCACGAGCGATAAGGTGCTCAATTCCGCTGTAGGTCACGTCGAAGGCTCAAGCCTTCCCATTGGCGGCAAAAGCACGCATTCTGTGCTTTCCGCTCACCGCGGTCTGCCTTCAGCCAAGCTGTTCACTAACCTTGATAAAATGGAAATCGGCGACGTTTTCACTATCACGATTCTGAACAGAACAATCACATATCAGGTTGACCAGATTTTAATTGTGCTTCCCGACAAAATTGAAGAAATGCAAGTGAAAAACGGTGAAGACTATTGCACACTTCTGACCTGTACGCCATACGGTATCAATACACACCGTATGCTTGTAAGAGGCACAAGAACAGAAAACATTGAAGAAGAAAAGAAAGTAAACGTAATCACTGAAGCGTATCAGATTGATCCTTTCATAGTTACACCTGCTGTTGCAGCACCTATGTTAGGAGCACTGCTTATATTCCTTATGGTAAAATCATCAAAGGACAAGAAAAAAATGAAAAACAAAAAATAAAAGGTGGTGTCGGTAATGAAAACTAAAAGAATTACATCTGTTATTCTGGCAACACTTATGATAATTGTTATGTTTATTATAACGGTTTCACCAACTTCTTATGCATTACTTGATCGAAAAGGCAGTATCACACTTCACGTTACCAATTCATCAACAGGTGAACCGATTGACGGAGTTACCTTCCGCCTGTATTTCTTCGCAACTGCTCACGAAAGCGGCAACGGAATAAGGTATGAATTTGTTGAGCCGTATAACAAAGCAAACATTTCTATTGACGACCTTCAAGATTCGTACCTGCCGATACACCTTGCTTCGTTTGCGGTGTTCCGCAACCTGCCTTGCACAGAGGAAATCGCTGACACAAGCGGTACGATTGTTTTCGAGAACCTGACACCGGGTATATACCTTATCGTTCCCTACGGAAACTTCGAAGGGTATTTTATGCCCTCACCGTTTATCATTAATATTCCTAAGTATGATTCAGGCAATCAGATATGGGAATTTGACATAAACGCAACACCCAAAATGATTATTGTTGACGGAGATGCCGAAAATAAAACTACCTATATAACTGTACAGAAAAAATGGGATACAGAAGGAAAGCACCCTGAAAATATAACAGTTGTTTTATTGCGTGATATGGAAGAATACGCAAAAATTCAACTCAGTGCCGCTAATAATTGGTACTACCGTTGGGATAATCTTCCCAAAGATCATGTGTGGAATGTTGTTGAGAAGGATGTGCCTGACGGATATACAGTTCAGTACGATTCATCGTCAAACACAGTTACTATCATAAATAAGGCTGCAAAAAATGAAGTTACAACAACTGTGCCTGCTACCGATCCCGTATCATCGCCTGTTACTTCGCCAGATGTAACAACTACGCCCGGATATGTAACTACACCGGATTCTACAACAGTATCACAAGGCGATAACAAACCGACAGATCAAACGCCAACAACAAACATACACGAAACAACAACTGAAAAAGATAAGCTTGCGCAAACAGGTCAGCTTAATTGGCCTGTACCTGTTCTTGCAATTACGGGACTGCTTATTTTCAGCACCGGTTGGGCTATTATGAATTTAGGCAAAAAAGAAACTGAATAAATCTTAAAGGAGAGAAGCACATTTGAAAAAAAAGATTGGTATTTTTCTTATGGTAACGGGGCTTGTGTTGATTTCAACTGCTGCGGCTCTTCTGATATATAACAGCTTTGAAAGCAAACGCGCCGAAGACCAGGCTGACGTTCTTATGGATTCACTGATGTGCGAAATTGAACAGAACCGATTAACCGAAATTGAAACTGACCCGTTTGATACGGAAATGAAGGTGGTAGAAATTGACGGTTACGGATATATCGGCTATCTTTATATTCCTGTGCTTAATCTAGAACTGCCCGTTATGGACCAGTGGGATTATACACGGCTTAAAATTTCTCCTTGCCGTTACTACGGTTCAACAAAAACTGATAACCTTGTTATTGCGGCACATAATTACAAAAGCCACTTCAGATATTTAAGTCAGCTCAAACCGACTGATCTTGTAATATTTTCGGATATGGAAGGAAATAAACATACCTACTCTGTTACAGCAGTTGAAATACTGCAGCCGACTGACACTGAAAAGGTTAAAGACACAGGTGACGACCTAATTCTTTATACCTGTATCTATTCAGGAAATAACAGAATTGTTGTAAGATGCATTAAAGAGCAGTAACCCATCGGCTAAGCCGGTGGGTTACTGTTTTATTCTCCCATTTGATTTTTTTCAGCAGCCGCAGTTTTTGTCAAAAGACGGATTGCAGGCGTAGAAATTCTTGCTGTCGAGTTTGTCGGTAGCAAACCGTAATCCTTCACCGAAGCGCTGGAAATGAACGATTTCACGCGCACGCAGGAATTTGATGACATCATTGACATCGGGGTCATCGGAAAGGCGAAGGATGTTATCATAAGTCTTTCGTGCCTTCTGCTCTGCCGCAAGGTCTTCGCTCAGGTCCGCAATAACATCGCCTGTTGACTGAATCGTCGCAGCCGTCCACGGTTCGCCACTCGCAGCAACAGGATAGATACCCGTTGTGTGATCAACAAAATATTTGTCAAATCCCTGCCGCTTGATTTCTTCAACAGAAAGATTGCGCGTGAGCTGATATACCAGTGCGCAGATCATTTCTATATGCGAAAGCTCTTCTGTACCGATATCCGTCAGCAGACCTTTGAGTTCGCCCCAGGGCATTGCAAAGCGCTGACTGAGATAGCGCATTGAAGCACCGAGTTCGCCGTCAGGTCCGCCAAACTGTGTGATGATTACCTGCGCGAGTTTAGCGTTTGGTGTTGCAATCTTTACGGGATACTGCAACTTTTTCTCATAAATAAACATCAGCAGTCACACCAGCCTTTCTCCCACGGCCAAGGGTCATTAAGCCATTCCACACCCTGCGCACTTCTTGGCGAAAGCTTGCCGCAGTTTGCCTCATACTCCTCGCGGAGAAGCATATATTTTTTGTAGTACTTATTATAAAGCCCTACAGCCGTCAGGTCACCGGGATGTGTATCAAGATAAAGGTGCAGATCCCACAGCGCAAACTCTGCCGCTGAGAGCTTTTTGAGAATTTCTTTTTTGTTCATGACTTACACCCTCTCAAAAAAGGCTTATTAAGCGCTACGAAAAGAGTGCCTTCGCAAAGCGCCTGCATCTCATCATAAACCGTTGTGTCAGTCTGTACTGGCACATAAGCCATTGCAACGCTGTAATATTCCGGAAACGGCTGATCGTTACGGCGGAATTGAACTTCCTGCCGCTTGCACATTTCGCAGACAGCGCCCGGACGCTCGTTCATACGCATAAAGCATTTCCCCTTTACAGTATACTCAAGCGGCAACAGCCCTGTCTGCCGCTCTTGTACATACTATGCAACCACAGCTCAGGATGTTAAAAAAACTGCAGGGTTTCCCCTGCAGTCTGATTTTATGATTTTTTTGTTTTGAACAACAGTTTGTCGACACCGTTAAGCAGCTTTGAAAAAATGAAGCTTAACACAAGCGTTGCCGCAAGTGTAGCCGCAAAATAAACATAGAGATTATATGCGCTGAGTCCCCATATGCCGAACAGCTTCATAGGAATACGCATAAGGATATAGATTTCAAAAGTATATTTACCAATCCATACGAGAGGTTTGCAACGGATTGAAATCTTCAGCGAGAGCATAACGACAGACAGCGTAAACAACACCGCTTCGAGAATACGCATTGCGGGAAGAGTACGGCAAAAATGCGAATACCACCAGCCGACAGCACAAGCAACAAACACAATAATCCAGATAAAATTGTTCTTTGTCAGCAGTTTTTCTATTTTTTCTTTGCCGAGCGAATACCAGAGACCTGCCGCATAGCAAAGCACCGTATCAAACCACCAGTTTTCTTTGAAGAAGTACATAACAACTATGTACACTACGGTGAGTGCTGTAGCTATGCCTGCCGCAATATAATTATTCTTTTTCGCAACCGAAAACGCAATCCACGTGATTATATAAAGAATAACAACGGCAAAAATATACCAGTTGCTGTTGCCGATGCTTGTCCAACCGACAAATGCAAGCCAGACCTGACCCGCAGGATATTTCAGACCCAGAATCAGGCTGAGAACATAATAAACCAAAACACCTATTGCAAAGTGAAACCACGTTTTAAGCACTCTGTTAACCGGAAATGACTTTATGTAAGCCGAACCCTTACGCTTTACGGATTCGCCTATTCCGTAGCCGGAATAAAACATAAACATTACAACTATCATCTGACCGAGTGCTCTCGACACTGTGCCGCCGAGCACGTCAATTTCTTCGGTATAAACGTAATACTGCATCATATGGCTGAGGAATATGAGAATCATAAACACGCCGCGCACAGCATTTGTTGAATCCATCGACAGATATTCTTTTGTGTTAAACGACTTAAAACTGAACTTTGCACCTATCAGCGCAAGCACAAGCAGCGCCACATATACAAAAACCAAGTTTTGTCCTCCTTAAGAATCAGTCAAACAAAGCTTTTATTTTATCCATATTTTCCATTGCAAGGTCATAGCCGTATTGATAAACACGCTCTATTTTTGCAACGTCCTTTTCAAGCGACTCAATCTGAGTTTCGGCACTCGGGCGAAGAATTACTGCCTTGCCCTCACGCTCGAGCTGATTACAGAATTCGACCTCTTTATTGTAGCGGATATGTCTTGTGAGCAGACGCTCTGCCACCTTGGGATACTTTCTTTTAAGCACGGCAGCAGCAATCTTGTATGCTCTCGATTCTGTCTTGACGTAATCCTTTGTTCTGGTAAGGACTATGAGCATTTTTTCGTGGCCGTCTTTCATTGCCTTCTGAGCAGGTATCGAATCGACGAGACCGCCGTCATAATACTGCTTGCCGTTGTAGATAATGGGCGGAAATATAACCGGCAGAGCACAGGTTGCCTGCAGAAGGATGTGACCGTTTACTGGGTCTTTCTTGTCGATATACTCCATCTCACCCGTATGCGCGTTTGTTATGCCGACAACAAGCTGTGCGGGATTGCTGAAAAACGTATCGTTATCAAACAGCACAAGCTCGCGCGGAATAGTTTCGTAAATGAACTTTCTGCCGAATATCGACCTGTCCGAAAAAAGATTTCTGAAACCGACGTATCTTTTATCGTGTCTGTATTTTTTTATTATTTCGAGGTCGCGTCCCTTTTGCTTAGCTATATAAGACGTGGCATCGGATATTCCTGCTGAAACGCCGACAACGTACGGGAATTCAACACCGCTGTCAAGCAGTGCATCCATAACACCGCACGAAAAAAGCGGACGGAAAGTTCCGCCCTCAAGCACAAGTGCAGGCATAAACTCATCTCCCAATAATATTTTTATATTTCATTATCAGGATATTACCACAAAAATAAAATAAAGTAAACAACTAATATTGCATTATTGTCAAATGATGTTATAATTCATTCTATACACATTATTTAAAGGCGGTATACGGTTATGCTGAGATATATTATACGTTTTATTCCCCTGTTGCTTTCGGTTATCATTTCGTTTTTCGCTGTCTTCGGCGAAAGTGCAGAACAGCTGAAAGCCGACATCACCGAACAGATTGAGCGTATTGCCTCACTTGAAGAAGCTTACCGCAGCGGTGAAATTGCGCCGGTTAACGAAGCGGATTTCTTTGACGGCGATCTGAAAGCAGAGCTTGATTCAGGGCTTAAATTCAACGAAATCGCATTCATTGCAACGCACAACAGCTACCAGAAAAAATCTGTTTCGCGTATACAGAAAATATACCGTAACCTGTCGGACCTCACGTTCGGACTTGTCAACAGAGAAAAAGGAGAGTTTGAAAGCCAGACCCTCACGCAACAGTTCAACTGCGGAATACGCAGCATTGAAATGGATATTGAAACCATTGTAAAGGGCGACACCATTACATTTACCTGTATGCACTCCCCTTCCATCGATATGACAACAACCTGCTATGACTTTGCATTGGCACTTAAAGAGATATCACTCTGGTCAGAAAACAATCCCGACCACCTGCCTATCACAGTGATTATTGAGCCTAAATCGTTCTTCCTGCCGATTGAGGATATGAAATTTTTTAATATGGATTATGTAAAAGAGCTCGACAAAGTTATCCGCGACAATCTCGGCGATAAGCTTTTCACCCCTGCCGATATGCTGCGTGATTATGACTCCTTCGGCGAAATGAGAGCCGCTGACGATTGGTGCCGCGTTGATGAGATGCTCGGCAAGGTGCTTATCCTGCTCCACGAAACAGGTGTAACCGAGGATTATATAGCTATGGATACCACATTCAGTACACAGGCGATGTTCCCGATGCTCAGAGAAAAGGACGCTCCGCGTGATTGCGCCTCCTTCCTTATAATAAATGACCCCGGACGGATACTCGAGCGTAAAGCAGAAATACTTGACACACTCAACTTAATCGTCAGAACGCGAACAGATACCTACGGATCAATCAGCGATGAAAACAGAGAAAACGCAATATATAGCGGTTCTCAAATAATTTCAACCGATTATCCTGTACGTGACGATTTGTATGAATTTTCATACACAGTTTGCTTCGGAGACGACAAAACAATTAAATCTGTAAAGTGATACGTCTTTACAGGCGTAAAAAAAGGAGCTGATTCCTGACGGTTTCAGCTCCTTTTTTGCCTTTGTTTTGTGTAAAAATAGCACAAATTGTGTTGTCTATCGGCAAAAAGAGATTTATTCAACAAAATATTGTGGTTTTTTTGTACACTATTCCATATTGACACACTATAATTAGTAGCTTATAATGTGAGTACACGACTTTTCGGGCACAATATCTTGTGTGCAAAGTTTTATATAATTTCAGCTTAAATAACATAGAAAGAGAGAACATCGGTATGAGGATCATCAAAAGAAACGGTGCCGAAGAGAATTTTAACGAGGAAAAAATTCTTCTCGCCATCACAAAAGCTAATGAATCCGTTGATGAAGACATCCGCATGACCGACCTGCAGATCAAGAGAATTACAGAGTCGGTCGTTATTTCGTGCGAAGCTCTCGGCCGTGCACCCACGGTTGAGGAGATTCAGGACCTTGTCGAAAAGAAAATTATGGCACACGGTGCATTTGAGGTAGCAAAGAACTACATCACCTACAGATACACACGTTCACTTGTCAGAAAGAGCAACACAACAGACGACAAGATCCTCTCGCTTATCGAGTGCAACAACGAGGAAGTCAAGCAGGAAAATTCCAACAAAAACCCCGTTGTCAACTCCACACAGCGTGACTATATGGCAGGTGAAGTCTCAAAGGACATCACAAACCGTATCCTCCTCCCCAAGGAAATTGTTGACGCTCACAATGAGGGTATTATCCATTTCCACGATTCTGACTATTTCGCACAGCATATGCACAACTGCGACCTTGTCAACCTTGAGGATATGCTCCAGAACGGCACAGTAATCACAGGCACACTTATCGAGAGACCTCACAGCTTCTCAACAGCCTGTAATATCGCAACACAGATCATCGCACAGGTCGCATCCAACCAGTACGGCGGTCAGTCAATTTCACTCACACACCTTGCTCCTTTCGTTCAGGTTTCCCGCGAGAAAATCCGCAAAGCTATCATCGAAGAGATGAAGGATATCGGCGCTGAAATCAGCGAAGAAAAGCTCAAGGAAATGACTGAGAAAAGACTTCGCGAAGAAATCAGCCGCGGCGTTCAGATAATTCAGTATCAGGTTGTCACACTTCTCACAACTAACGGTCAGGCTCCCTTCATAACAGTATTTATGTACCTTGGTGAAGCCAAGAACGAGCAGGAAAGAGAAGACCTCGCGCTTATTATCGAGGAAGTTCTTCTTCAGCGTTGTCAGGGTGTCAAGAACGAAAAGGGTATCTGGGTAACTCCCGCATTCCCCAAGCTTATCTATGTCCTCGAAGAAGACAACATCCACGAGGACTCCAAATACTGGTACCTTACACAGCTTGCAGCAAAGTGCACAGCGAAGCGTATGGTGCCCGACTACATCTCTGAAAAGAAGATGCTCGAACTTAAGGTTGATAAAAACGGCGAAGGTCACTGCTACACCTGTATGGGTTGCCGCAGCTTCCTCACACCTTACGTTGACGCAAACGGCAAGGCAAAGTACTACGGCCGCTTCAATCAGGGTGTTGTTACAATCAACCTTGTTGATATCGCCCTCTCCTCAGGCGGAGACAAAGAAAAGTTCTGGAAGATTTTTGAAGAAAGACTTGAGCTTTGCCACCAGGCGCTTCTCTGCCGTCACGAAAGACTCAAGGGCACACTTTCCGATGCTGCTCCCATCCTCTGGCAGCACGGCGCACTTGCAAGACTTAACAAGGGCGAACCCATTGATAAGCTTCTCTTCGGCGGTTATTCAACAATTTCTCTTGGCTATGCAGGTCTTTACGAGTGTGTCAAGTATATGACAGGTAAGAGCCACACAGACCCCGAAGCAACACCGTTTGCACTTGAGGTTATGGACCTTATGAATGCCGCCTGCCGTGTATGGAAGGCAGAGCACAACATCGACTTCTCGCTCTACGGCACTCCACTCGAATCAACAACCTATAAGTTTGCCAAGTGTCTCCAGCGCCGTTTCGGCATCATCCCCGGCGTTACAGACAAGGGCTACATCACAAACAGCTATCACGTTCACGTATCAGAAGAAATCGATGCATTCGAAAAGCTTCGCTTCGAGGCACAGTTCCAGCATCTTTCACCCGGTGGTGCAATCAGCTACATTGAAGTTCCCGATATGCAGAACAACATTGAAGCTGTTCTCCAGGTTATGAAGTTCATCTACGAGAACATCATCTACGCTGAGCTCAACACAAAGTCTGACTACTGTCAGGAGTGCGGATTTGACGGCGAGATTGAGATTGTCGAAGAGGACGGAAAGCTCATCTGGAAATGCCCCAACTGCGGCAACACCGACCAGGACAAGATGAACGTTGCCCGCCGCACCTGCGGTTACATCGGCACTCAGTACTGGAACCAGGGACGTACCCAGGAAATCAAAGAAAGGGTTCTTCACCTGTAATATGTATTACGGACAAATCAAAAACTGCGATATAGCTGACGGCGAAGGGGTGCGTGTCACCCTCTTCGTATCGGGCTGCACAAACAGGTGCGAGGGTTGTTTCCAGCCGCAGACGTGGGATTTCTGCTACGGTCAGGAATTCACGCGTGAAACGGAAAAGCAGATAATTGATATGCTCAAACCCGACTATATCAATGGTCTGACACTCCTCGGCGGCGAACCGTTTGAACCCGAAAATCAGCGTGCACTTCTCCCGTTTGTCAGGAGAGTAAAAGAAACCTACCCCAACAAAACAGTCTGGGCTTTTACAGGTTTCACACTCGAACAGCTTCAGACAAAAGAGCCTCACCCGAGATGCGAAGCGACAGATGAGCTGCTGAGCCTTATCGACATATTGGTAGACGGCAGATTTGAGAAGGATAAGAAAAACCTTATGCTCAAATTCAGAGGTTCGGAAAACCAGCGTATAATCGACATCCAAAAAACCCTTGCGGCGGATGAGATAGTGCTCTGGGACAAAATAAACAGATAAAATAAAGGCTTGTACGGATAACCGTACAAGCCTTTTCTTATTATTCTCAGTTGATTCTGATTGAAAGAATCTGGAAAGGTTTGAGCTCACCTGAAATAACGCCGCTCATAACCGGACACTCTGTGATCGCGTTTTCCATCAGGTCAACAACACTTGCGCGCTGGAAACGGAAGTTAGGCTTGAGAGTGAAGCTACAGTCAGCACCTGCACTTTCATAAATACGCACGATGATTCCTCTGCCGTCTTCAGCTGCCTTGATGCTCTCGATTACAGCACTGCCGCCGTTATCAAATTTAATCATCTCTGATGCAGGTCTTGATTCAATCTGACCTTCGCTGCCAACCTTAACAACCGTAAGCGGCATATTGAGCGCATAAGCGTGCTCGTTTACCTTTGCCTCAACTCTGCCGCCCTTATGCGGATAAAGCGCATAAGTAAAAGCGTGCTTACCGTAATCGGCATTGGTGTCAGGATATGTTGAGCTGCGGAGAAGGTTGATATCAATCGTCGTATCCTTTACACGGTAGCCGTATTTGCCGTTGTTGAGCACGGCCGCACCGTAATTGTGCTGAGAAACATCAACCCACTTCTGTGCACAGATTTCAAACTGAGCATACTGCCAGCTTGTGTTTTCTGTTGTGGAGCGCTCGAGCGAACCGAACTGAATATCACATTCAACCTTGTCTGTTACAACGTTTATCGGGAATGCCGTACGCAACATTCTGCGTTTTTCGCGCCAGTCAGCCTCTGTATCAAAGCGGATAATACCTGCAGGTGTGAGTGAAATCTTCTGCCTGAGAACTGATGAACCGTAGCTGAAAATCTGCACTCTGACAGCATTGCCGCCTTCTACGCTGCTCTCAACACTCTCAAGCTTCATTGTTTCGCTGACGTCATTCATATAGTCAAATCGCATATCCCACGCATCGCCGCGGTCGGTGTATATGCTCATAACGTTAGCTGCTGTGCCTGCAAGAAGCACCTGTCTGCCGTTAACCTTATCGAAAATTTCTTTGATTTCACCGTTACTGCCGAAGGTTACAGAAAGCTTTGCGTTTTCAAGTCCGCTTTCATCCGATGTACAACGCTCAAAATTATCTGTGCTTTCATCAAGGCTTCTCATACCCATTGCGGGAACGGTAATTGCTCTGTAACCGCCCGTTGTCTTGAACTGTTCAGTTACCTCAAAGGGAAGTGAATTAAATACAATACTCTCATTCATTCTGCCGATTGACGCAGCAACCGCACCAAATGCAGACTTTTTGATTTCTGTCAGGCGCTTGAGCATAGCCTTGTAGCCCTCTTCAGCCTCTTTATAAACACGGTTGATTGATGAGCCGGGCAGAATATCGTGGAACTGATAAAGCAGATATTCCTCCCAGATTTTGTCAAGCTCTGCCTTGGGGTACGTAACGTTTGCAGCAAGCTTTGCCCATACACAGGCAAACTCCGTTTCACGAAGAGCAAACTCAACACGGCGGTTGTAGCGCTTGATTCTTGACTGTGTTGTGTAAGTACCCTGGTGTCTTTCGAGGTAGAGCTCACCTACCCACTTGCTGTACTTATCCTTATCAGCATTGACTCTGTCGAGCATATCGATTGAATAGCCCTGCTCACAGGGAACAAGTCCGTCGGAATTCTTGATTCTCTTAAGGCTTTCAAGGTGGAATGTGCTCGGTCCGCCGCCACCGTCACCGATGCCGAAGAGCATAAGAGCCTCTTCACATACAGCATTGTCTTTATATTTGCGCTCAATCTTCTTGAGTGAACGGGGCATAGCCGGGCCGTTATATGTATCCTCGGGTAGGAGATGAGCAAGCACGCTTGTGCCGTCAATTCCAACCCAGTTGAACGTGTGATGCGGATATGAGTTGTGCTCACTCCACGAAAGTTTCTGCGTTACGAAGTAATCAACACCGCTGAGTTTGAGAATCTGCGGAAGTGCGGCACTGTAACCAAAAACGTCAGGCAGCCAGAGAGAACGTGCATCAACGCCGAACTCATCCATAAAGAACTTCTTACCGTAAAGGAACTGACGAACAAGAGGCTCTGCACCACTGACGTTTGTATCAGCCTCAACCCACATGCCGCCCTGACATTCCCAGCGGTTTTCTTTGACTTTCTGCTTGATTTTTTTATAAAGCTCAGGGTAATCCTCTTTTACCCACTTATAAAGCTGAGGCTGACTTGCACCGAAAACAAAATCAGGATAACGATCCATAAGTGAGATAACGTTTGAAAATGTACGCGCACCCTTTCGCTTTGTTTCACGGATCGGCCACAGCCAGGCAAGGTCGATATGAGCGTGACCTATAGCTGTAACCTTCAGTGAGCTGTCGCCGCCCTTACGTTCAAGCTCTGATGAAAGTATTTTTTTAACAATCTCTCTGTCAAAATCAGGTGATGTGATATAACATGCAGCATCGTAAACTCTGCCGAGCAGACGCTTATAGCGAGCTGTATCCTTATCCAGACACTCGAGCATATCATTAGCGACACACAAGTCATAATAGATATCTCTGAGCCCGCTGTCGCAGATGGCAATATCCGCCTCAATAAGGCTGCCGCTGTCCTGATATTTGCCGAAAAGATCGTTACAACCTGCATCTGCCCAAAGCGAAACTTCGCCGCTCTGCTTTGTCTGATTATCGAGGATAAAGATACGCTTACCAGGGCCTCCGAGGCTTGTATCAAAGTCGGAATTTACATTTGTCAGGCAGGCAATCGGAACACCTGCATTGTCAAACACACACATTTCGCCGCTCACATCGAGCATCAGAACAAGGTTTTTGTCACGCTCTGATTCGGGAATTCTGCCCTCGAAGCAGAACCACGCACAGTCCCAGAGTTTACCCCACGAATCGCCGACATTGATAACCTTCTCTATACCTGAAAAACGGTCAGCAAACTTTACGGGTTCGTCTGTTACGTAAGCCTTCACGGAAAGCGGAGCAATTTTTGTGTATACGGCAGGCTTGACGGTGTTTATTGCATCTGAAATTTTACGAAGCATATATCTTTCGGAATAAGGCATATTTTTCACACCCGTGCAAGGGAAACTCCCCCGCCCTTTCTTTAGTTAGTTTTAAAAAAAGGCCGCATCAAAACTTAATTTTAAGTTCAAGTTCTGATACAGCCGAAAATAATTGTAGTTTTATGCAGCCTCTGAAACTGAATTTTCACCGGATTGCTTTGCGGTAGTAACCTCTTCTTCCGTATCTTCATCAGGCTTTGCTGCAGTTGTTTTCTCCTGCGGCTCTTTATCACCGGCAGTTGTGGCATCATCGTCGTCCGGAGCGGTTGTCAACAAGCCCTCCCACGGGAAATGGACACCTCTTCTTGTCGTGGTTTCTTCTTTCTCGTCGCCGGAGACTTCGTCATAGCTTGTCCTATACTCATCAGTGGTATATTCGTTGTCATTATAACCGCTGTTGTCGTTGGTGACATCGCTATAGCCTTCGTTGCTACTGCTACTGCTGCTACTGTTACCGTTACTGCTGCTACCGCTGTTGCTACTGCTGCCGTTGTCGCTGTTGTACCTTACATAGTCAAGCGCAGATTCACGGTCAACACCAAGCTGAATGTTTGACGTGCCGTATATAGCAGTCTGAACCTTCTGCGCTGCAAGCGGATAGTCTGCAACCCAGTACGATACACCGTTGAACGTCGCATCCTTACGTGTCTCTTCATCCGGCATTGTCAACTGAACGATTTCATAATTCATCCAGCCCTTTGTAAGAGCCTGACCCGCATAGCTGAGCACCTTGTTTTTGGAGCAATCTGTCGAAAGATGCGGCAGAACAGAATTAACTGCACCGGTGAGCTGATTGAGCGTAGCACCCTTA
Organism: Acutalibacteraceae bacterium; assembly: GCA_045637465.1. GTDB lineage: Bacteria > Bacillota > Clostridia > Oscillospirales > Acutalibacteraceae > UBA8612. Next base: position 29,238 of record JAZTZM010000014.1, read on the forward strand.
GCGCTTCTGATAAGCGCTGAAACAAAGTTGCGCTGACGGCGGGTTCTTGAAACGTCGCTGTCGGCATCACTCTTACGGATACGGCAATAAACCAGTGCCTGATCGCCGTCAAGTGTTACCGTGCCGTAGTTGGGGATTTTATTAATCTTTTTTGTTGTGCGGTTGATGTACTTCTGCTCGTATTCTTCAATTTCGAGCGTTACACCGCCCAAAGCATCCACAAGATCAGAGAATGTTGTAAAGTCTACCGCAACAAAATAATCGATATCAACCTTATAATTGTTCTCAATCATATTTACGGCAGCCCTTGCACCACCTCGTGCAAACGCAGCGTTTGCCTTCTGCCAATAATCCCTGCCGTTAACTTCAAAGTAGGTTCGGCTGTCACGCATAAACGAAACCATTGTGATCTGCTCAGTTTTGTCGTTTACTGAAACCAGAATCATCGAGTCGGAGTTACCGCCTTTTTTGACACCGTTTTCGCCGTCAATACCGAGCAGGAGAATATTTGTGACATACTCCTGATCCATAATGCTGCCGTTATTTGAGTACCACTTTTTGAGAAGATCATCAAGTGATGCGGCATCGGATACCTCGTGCATTGCCGCAAACTGGTTTTCGTCGTAATCTTCTACGATTTCTTCAGAACCCTGCCAGCCTTCTTCTTCCGATATTGTCTGATCAAACATACCGGAATAAAGCATATAAACACCGGCACCTGCAGCAAGCAACAAAAGGATTATCATAATAACAAGAAGGATCTTTGTGTTCCTTCTGTTATTCTTAAACAAAAATTTAATAAACTTATTGGGGTAATAAATTTCTCTTTCTTCAAGAGGTTTATGTCCCTTTTTATAAGTCGGTTTCTTTTTGCTGTCGGAATAAACGTCTTCGAATTCCATCTTTTTGTTATCTTCCATATATCTCTTTCCTTCAAATTAAAGAGCCATTCCTTTTATGGCTCTGTCTGAATCGAATCACCCGAAGTTTCGGCAGCAGATTCATCCGCTTCTCCTGCCTCTTCGTCCTCTGCCTCACGCTCTGCTGTGGTGACCGTGACAAGCTTGTCGCTGTCGCCTACACGCATTACTCTGACGCCCTTTGATGTTCTTGAGAACAGGCTGATTGAATCAGCAGGCATACGTATAACAATACCCTCAGAAGAAATAAGGATAATATCTTCTTCATCCTTGACCGTCATAAGTGCGGCAACCTTGCCATACTTCTCGGTCTTGTAGTTCGTGACACCCTTACCGCCTCTTGTCTGCTGGCGATACTCGTCACCGGGGCTTCTTCTGCCGTAGCCTGTTTCGGTAACCGTAAGAACAAAGCTGTCATCCGATACAACGTCCATACCGACAACCTTATCGTCACCGCGAAGCTCTATAGCCTTAACACCGCGGGCAGTTCTGCCGATGGGACGGGCGTCGTTTTCATTGAAGCGGATGGAGTAACCGTCACGTGTCGCAACAAGAAGGTCATCATCACCCATTGTAAGCTTAACCCATGCAAGCTCGTCATCGTCATCAAGATTGATTGCGATAACACCGTTCTTACGAATATTCTTGTAAGCATCAAGAAGTGTACGCTTGATAATACCGTTGCGTGTAACCATGCAAAGGTACTCGCCGTCAGCCTCTGCAGGCACACGGATCATTGCCGAAATCTTCTCATCTGCATCAAGCGGAAGAATATTAACGGCATTCATACCCTTACCTGTACGTGAGCTTTCGGGAATTTCGTAACCCTTGAGTTTGTATGCTTTACCAAAGTTGGTAAAGAACATAATGTAATCGTGTGTGGAGCAGGAGAACATAGTCTGAACAAAGTCCTCCTCACGGCGTGTCATACCCATAACACCTCTGCCGCCTCTGCGCTGGCTGCGATAAGTATCGGCAGGCATACGCTTGAGATAGCCCTTATTGGTGAGAGTATAAACGCTCTCCTCCTCGGGAATGAGGTCTTCAATATCAACCTCACCGCTGACGTTACAGATTTCCGTGCGTCTTTCGTCTGCAAAACGCTCCTTAGCTTCAAGAGCCTCTGCCTTGACAACGCCGCGGATCTTCTCTTCACTGCCGAGAATCTCTGTATACTCAGCAATCTTAGCCTTGAGAGCTGCCATCTCTTCCTCGATCTTCTGACGTTCCATACCTGTCAACTGACCGAGACGCATCTCAACAATCTTCTGAGCCTGAATATCATCAAGACCGAAGCGATCCATAAGACGGGATTTACCTGTCTGCTGGTCAGGAGATGAGCGCAGGATGCTGATAACCTCATCGATAAAGTCGAGGGCAATCAGATAGCCTTCAAGGATATGTGCACGGTCCTGAGCCTTTTTCAGATTGAACTGAGTGCGGCGCACGATAACCTCGCACTGGAACTTGATATAGTTCTCGAGCATTTCCTTAAGTGTAAGGATTCTCGGAACACCGTCAACAAGTGCAAGCATAATAACGCCGAAGGTGGACTGCATCTGTGTAAAGTTATAAAGCTGGTTGAGAACAACCTGCGGATTCGCGTCACGCTTGAGGTCGATAACAATGTGCATACCCTCGATAGCAGAGTAGTCATTGATATCGGAGATGCCCTCTATACGCTTGTCTCTTACAAGGTCGGCAATGCTCTCAATAAGTCTTGCCTTGTTGACCATATAGGGGATCTCAGTAACGCTGATGCGGAAGCGTCCGTTCTTGTCCTCTTCGATTTCCGCCTTTGCTCTGACAGTTACCTTACCTCTGCCGGTTGCATAAGCGGCACGGATGCCCGATTTGCCCATTATAAGACCTGCCGTCGGGAAGTCGGGACCCTTTATATACTCCATCAGCTCGGGAAGTTCTGCTTCGGGGTTGTCGATAAGATAGCACATACCGTCAACAACCTCACCGAGATTGTGAGGCGGAATGTTTGTAGCCATACCGACAGCGATACCGGTTGAGCCGTTTACAAGAAGATTCGGGATTCTTGAAGGAAGAACCGTAGGCTCCTTGAGACGGTCATCGTAGTTGGGCACGAAATCAACCGTGTCCTTATCAATATCTGCAAGCATCTCAAGCGAAATTTTGCTCATTCTTGACTCGGTATAACGGTAAGCAGCAGGCGGGTCACCGTCTATTGAACCGAAGTTACCGTGGCCGTCAACGAGTGTGTAACGCATTGAGAAGCTCTGAGCAAGACGAACCATCGCATCGTAAACAGAAGCGTCACCGTGAGGATGGTAACGACCGAGAACAGAACCGACCGTATCGGCACACTTACGGTATGCCTTATCGGGATAGAGGTTGTTCTCGTACATTGTGTAGAGGATTCTTCTGTGAACAGGCTTCATACCGTCCCTGACGTCAGGCAGAGCACGCGAGGTGATAACCGACATTGAGTAGCTCAGGAACGATGAGCGCATTTCGTTGTTTATTTCAACGTTAATTATTTTTTGGTTAGCAACCGATTCTGCATCAAAACCCATATTTATTCACCGTGCAGCTGCGTCGGGTTTCCTGACGCAACCGCATTCCTTATCTAAATATTTGTTCCGAAATTTTCATCAGAATTAAAATCATTTAAGCTTTTGAGTGACTCCGGGAGAATGATTAAAAGCAGAACGAGTTTAGCGGCGAGGTGCTTTTTTCGTCAGACAAAGTGAAAAGCGCAGGTAATACTTTGTGTATTGCGAGCATTTTGCAAAGCGCAGTCGAAGCAACTGCTGATATCTTTGTTCAAGCTTTCATATCATCGACCTAGGGAGATGATTAAAAGCGGAATAAGTTTATCGGCGAGGTGCTTTTTTCGTCAGGCAAAGTGAAAAGCGCAGGTAATACTTTGTGTATTGCCGAGCATTTTCGCAAAGCCTGGCGGGAAAACAACCGTCGATAAGCTTGTTCAAGCTTTCATATCATCGACCATTACTCAGTCTACGGGGAAGAATGCCTTGTGGACAGCGGAAACTGCCTTGTCTGCATCTGCTGCGTCGATAAGAACAGAGATCTTGATTTCGCTTGTGGAAATCATCTGGATGTTGATATCCTTCTCGTAAAGAGCCTCAAACATCTTGGAAGCTGTGCCGGGGTGAGTTTCCATACCTGCGCCGACAACAGAAACCTTTGCAACGTTTGTGTCGCAAACTACGCTACCCTCATCGAGGTCGAAAGAATCTGTAATAGTCTGAACTGCAAGATCACCGTTGGACTTTGCAACTGTGAATGTGATATCCTTTGTGTCGTTTCTGCCGACAGACTGAAGAATGATATCGACATTGATATTTTTAGCAGCAAGCTTTGAGAAGAGTTTGAAAGCGATACCGGGTGTATTGGGAACACCGATAACTGATACACGGGCAACATCAGTGTCCTTTGTGACACCTCTGATCAACATTTTTTCCATTTTAGCTACCTCCTTAACGATTGTGCCGGGTACTCTCTTGAGGCTTGAAAGAACCTCTACCTCGACGTTGTATTTCTTGGCCATTTCGACCGAACGGTTGTTGAGAACCTGTGCGCCGAGCGTTGCAAGCTCGAGCATTTCATCATATGTGATTTCTGCAAGTTTCTTTGTGCCTTCTACCTTGCGGGGGTCAGCTGTGTAGACACCCTCAACGTCGGTGAAGATCTGGCAACGGTCTGCGTGAAGAGCTGCTGCAATTGCAACCGCACTTGTGTCGGAGCCGCCTCTGCCGAGTGTTGTGATATCGTCAAAACCGTTGAGACCCTGGAAGCCTGCTACGATAACGATATTTCTCTTGCCGATTTCGTTCTTGAGTCTTTCGGGCTGAACCGTCTTGATTCTTGCTGAACCGTAGACGTTGTCTGTTCTGAAGCCTGCCTGCCAGCCGAGAAGTGAAACAACCGGATAGCCTTCTGCTTCGATTGCCATTGCAAGCAGTGCACTTGACATCTGCTCGCCTGCGCTGAGGAGTGAATCCATCTCGCGCTTTGATGCCTTCGGGTTAAGCTCAGCTGCCTTTTCGATAAGGTCGTCTGTTGTGTCACCCTGTGCGGAAACAACAGCAACAACATCATTGCCCTGCTTGTAGGTGTCGATGATGATTGAAGCTACGTTGCGTACACGGGCTGCATCAGCAACAGAGCTGCCGCCGAATTTCTGTACTATCAATCCCATTTATGATAACCTCCTGTGGTAACTGCCGCTTTTGCGACAGCCTTCAAAAGTAAATTTGAACCGTTTTATTTTATATTATTGCCGTAATCAATAATCCGTTACACGGATAACGCTGCCGACATTTATGCCTGATGCAGCAATCTTTGCATCGAACTCGCGCTGAGTGAGAGCAGCTGTGATAAAGCCGATTTCGTCTGCTGCAGCACCATCGTATGTCAGGTACTGAACCTCACCGAAATGCTCGGCAACTGCCTGCTTGTCAGCCTTTGCACGCACGAAGAACGGATGCTTGATATCGAGATAATCAACAACATAATCCTCTACGCTGTCTTCCCAGCCGAAGAACTTTCTGCGCTGAGTATGTCTTGCACAGTCGATAACGTCAGCAACAACAGCACTTGCTGTGGGAAGCTTGCCTGCGCCTCTGCCGTAGAAGACAACGTCGCCTATTGCATCGCCTCTGACGAGGATTGCGTTAAACACGTCGTCAACACCTGCAAGCTGGCTGTGGTTCTGGATAAATGCGGGAGAAACCATTGCGCTTATCTTGCCGTCGCCATAGCGTGTTGCACGGCCGATGAGCTTGATTACGCCGCCCCATGCCTTTGCATATTCAACATCGGCAAGAGCAATCTTTGTGATGCCCTCTGTGTAAACCGAATCGGGATAAACGTGTTTGCCAAAGCAGAGAGAAGCGAGAATACAGATCTTTCTGCAAGCATCCTTACCCTCAACGTCTGCGGAAGGATCACGCTCGGCATAGCCGAGGTCCTGAGCAATTTTGAGAGCAGCCTCAAAGGTCATACCGTCGTTTATCATCTTTGTGAGGATGAAGTTGGTTGTGCCGTTGAGAATACCTGCAATCTCATCTATTTCGTTTGCTGCAAGGCAGCTGATAATCGGACGGATGATCGGGATGCCGCCGCCGACGCTTGCCTCGAACATAAAGTTGACGTTCTTTTCTTCTGCAACCTTGAGAAGTTCGTTACCCTTTGCGGCAACAAGCTCCTTGTTTGAGGTAACAACGCTTTTGCCGGCCTTAAGACACTTGAGAACAAAATCATAAGCAGGATTAACACCGCCCATTGTCTCAACAACGATGCCGATTGTTTCGTCATTCAGGATATCATTGAAATCTTTTGTGAGAAGAGCCTCATTCTCATCACCGGGAAAATCACGCAGATCGAGAATACGAGTAAGCTCAAGTGACTCCTGCATGCTTTTTTTAACGATGCTTGAGTGATTCTTTTTGAGCACTTCGGCAACGCCTGAACCGACGACACCGTAGCCCATAACTGCTATATTCATCTGAAATTCCTCCGAAGGGATTAGTTTGTTTTTTGAAAAAATATATACTGACCCAATAATACTTTGCTATTATAACACATTATAATAATATAATAAAGAGGAAACCGAAAAAAAATCGAAATTTTATGTATAAATTACGATTAATTCAACGAGAATTTTCATTAAAAATTCCCTCTTTCGTATCAAAAAAGCTCCCATTGCAGATGCAGGGAGCTTAACATAAATCAGCCAAGATATTTTTCAATTTTCGGGTCGATAAAAGCATTCGGGTTTTCACGCCTTACACCCTCGACTATTTCGCCGAAAAGCTGCTTATGGTCATTCATAACACAGCCGATAAGTGCAGGCTGATAGAAATCATCCGCAAGCAAACGAAGGTTACAACGCCAGAAAAGAATATCCCTCGAAAGTTCAAGGCGTGTGACTGTTGAATACGGCACGATAATCTCTTTTCCGGGGTCACTGCCCTGCGAACCGAAGGGTGTTTTTTTGCCCGAATCCACCGAACTCTTATCCTTAACGCGGAAGCCTTTAAGTATAAAAGCAGTGTCTGTAACCGACACCTTTTCTTTGAGCGACGGCACAAAAATAAGCAGAAACAGCACAAGCAAAACCACAATCGCATACAAAAAGACCTTGCTTTCTCCTGCGTTGGGCACAAAATAATAAATAATGCCGAGCAGCAAAAACATTAACGCAAGCGACAACGCGGCAGAGGCAAGAGTAAGTCCGATATTTCTTTTGTAAGTTTTCATTCAATCATCTCCGCAGCTATTTTACATTCATAACACAAAAAAGTCAAATCAATCCGTTTTTCAGAACCTTATATGGCAAAAAACTACTTACAAAACTGTAAATATTTATTCGTTGACGAACACTTTTTTATATAGTAAAATGAAGCCGTTAAAACTGTTGACTAAAGGTGAAAACCAATGAAAATAAAGACAAAAAATCTCAGCTACGATGAGGTTATGGCACTCCCCAGACCCGAGCACAAAAACCCAATAAAGCCGAATCCGCTGCTGACGGGAGTTATAAGGCTATACTCAACAGCCGATATGATTGCAACAAAATTCAGATACACAGAGGAAAGAATGGATAAAGTCAAAGATAAGCCGTGCCTTATCCTGATGAATCATTCCAGCTTTATTGACCTTAAAATTGCCTCAAAAATCTTTTATCCGAGGCAGTACGGAATTGTATGCACCTCTGACGGATTCATCGGAAAAAGACAACTTATGCGAATGGCAGGCTGCATTCCGACCCAAAAGTTTGTGAACGACGTTACACTGATTAATGATATAAAGTATATGCTCCACGAAAACAACACGAGTGTGCTGATGTATCCGGAAGCGAGCTATTCGTTTGACGGCACAGCAACTGCTCTCCCGCGCAAGATGGGTGTGCTTATCAAAAGACTCAACGTGCCGGTTGTTACAATCATCACCAAAGGTGCTTTTACCCGTGACCCACTCTACAATATGCTTCAGCCGCGCAAAACCAACGTCAGCGCGCACGTCAAATGTCTGCTGACAACAGAGGAAATCAAAGAAAAATCCACCTCAGAGATTGATGAAATGCTCGACAAAGAATTCAGCTTTGACAACTTCAGATGGCAAAAAGACAACAAAGTTGAAATAAGCGAGCCATTCCGTGCTGACGGACTTCACAGGATTCTTTACAAGTGCTCCGAATGCGGCACAGAGGGTAAAACAGAGGGTAAAGGAACAAAATTAACCTGTAAGCATTGCGGCAAAGAGTGGGAGCTCACAACACTGGGCGAATTAAAGCCGCTCGGTTTCAAAACAAAATTCACCCATATCCCGGATTGGTACGCCTGGGAGCGGGATTGCGTGCGTGAAGAGCTTGAAGACGGCACATACAGACTTGAAACAGATGTCAAAATCGGTATGATGGTTGACTACAAAGCAATTTATATGGTCGGTGAAGGTCATCTGAGCCACAGCAACGACGGTTTCCAACTTATAGGATGTGACGGCAAGCTGAATTATGAACAGACGCCGCTCGCAAACTACGGACTTTACTCCGACTACTTCTGGTATGAGCTGGGCGATATGATCTGTATCGGCGATAAAAACGCACTTTATTACTGCTTTCCGCAGAATAACACACCTGTAGCCAAAACAAGAATGGCGGCAGAAGAACTCTATAAACTCACCAAAAGCAGGAAAAAGAAAAAGCCTGCCGCAAAAGAATAAACTAAAAACGTCATTTCAGCATCAAGTGTTGAAATGACGTTTTGCTTTTATATTTTCTGTCTGCCTTCAAGCGCTCTGAGCAGAGTCACTTCATCAGCATATTCAAGGTCAGCACCGACGGGTACACCGTAAGCAAGGCGGCTTGTTTCGATGCCCATAGGCTTGAGAAGACGTGATATATACATCGCCGTAGCTTCACCTTCAACCGTCGGGTTAGTCGCCATAATAACCTCTTTAACCTCGCCGCTGCCCATTCTGGCAATAAGCTCTTTGATACTCAACTGCTCCGGACCGATGCCGTTAAGCGGAGAAATAACGCCACCGAGCACGTGATACGTGCCGTTAAACTCATGTGTGCGCTCAATCGCAATAACGTCCCTCGGGTCTTCAACAACGCAAATAACAGAAACATCTCTGTCAGCGCGTGAGCATATAGGACAAAGCTCGTCCTCCGAAAGATTGCAGCACACCTTACAGCGGTGAATCTTTTCGTGAGCATCAAGAATAGCTTTTGCAAAGCTCTGTGCCTGCTCATCACTCATATTGAGCACATAAAAAGCCAGGCGCTGTGCCGTTTTGTGACCTATGCTCGGCATACGCTCAAACTGTTCAATAAGCCGCGCAAGGCTTGCAACTTCGTAACCCATAATCAGAACAGACCGGGAATATTAAGGCCACCCTTAGCCTTTTCCATACCCTGAACCATTGCATCCTCTGCCTTGCGGAGAGCCTCGTTAACAGCGGCAATGACAAGATCCTGAAGCATCTCAACCTCTTCGGGGTCAACAGCTTCGGGGCTGATTTTGATATCTTTAACGACCTTTGCGCCTGTAACGGTTGCCTCAACAACACCGCCGCCTGCGGAAGCGACAAAATCAGTTGCCTCTACCTCTTCCTGTGTTCTCTGCATCTGATCCTGCATATCCTGAAGTCTCTGAAGCATTGCTGCCTGACCACCCTGAGGTGCACCGGGAATTCTTGCTTTCATTTTTATCTATCCTTTCAAAATTGTTTTATTTTGTTATCTTGATTCCGTATCCCTCTGCCTGAGCGATAAAAGACGCTAACGGGTCTGCAGGCGGCGCACAATCCTCGGGAGGAGGCGGAGCCTGAGCAGGCTGACCGCTGATCTTATTGACGCCTATTTTATACTTTATGCCCGTTATGTTGAATATCGCATGGCGAAGGTCAACAGAATTATTATTTGTTTTGAGAATCGACATGAGCGAATCATTATCGGAATGAATTACGATGTGGTTACCCTGAACGCACGCAGTCGAGTTGCCAAGTATGCCCGCAAGCGGACGGTTGAGATTTTTAAGCTCCTCAAGCACATCAGGCCAACATCCCATTTCGCCGTCGGGAAGCATCTGAGGTGCCGCAGGTGCTGCAGCTTCTTCCGTCTGCGCTTCACCTGACTGTACGGCAGGCTTAGCCACAACGCCGGAGCGCACAGAATTTTCGATAGCAGCAACACGCTTCAAAAGCGCATCAATGCTGCTGTCAAGGTTCGGTGAACAAAGGCGGACAAAAGCCATCTCAGTTTCTACCCTGCGGTTAAGACCTCTGCGAAGGTTGCCCGAAGTTGATTCAAGCACGCCGAGGATATACATAATATGCTCAAGCGTATAGCTGAGCGCCTGACTTTCCATCTGCTTAAGCTCAGAAGCGGTGCAGACAATCAGACCTGCAGGCTCATTGACCGAGCGGATAATCATAAGATTTCTGTAATGTTCAATAAGCTGGTTGCAAAGACGCTCCATATCACAGGAGGAATTGTGAAGTTCGTTTATTATTGCAAGCGCACGCGCACAGTCACCGTTTTTGATACAATCGGCAAGCGCAAAAAGATGATCTCTTCCGGTAAAGCCTGCCACATTGCTGACGAGCTGAGCCGTGATATTTTCACTCTGACCGACACACTGATCAAGCAGAGAAAGCGCATCGCGCATACCGCCATCTGCAACGCGGGCAATAAGCATCGCCGCCTCATTATCAACAGTAAAGCCTTCGCCTGCTGCAACCTCATTTATTCTGCCGGCAATATCGTCAGGCTCGATGCGTCTGAAATCGAAACGCTGACATCGGGAAAGAATCGTAGCAGGAAGCTTGTGCACCTCGGTTGTTGCGAGGATAAACTTGACGTGTTCAGGCGGCTCTTCGAGCGTTTTAAGCAAAGCATTAAAAGCACCGACTGAGAGCATATGCACCTCGTCGATAATATAAACCCTGTACTTTGCACGAACAGGTGTATAGTTGGCTTCTTCGCGCAGATCACGGATATTGTCAACACCGTTGTTACTTGCAGCGTCAATTTCGACAACGTCAAGTATTGCGCCCGAATCAATACCGCGACAGACCTCACATTCGTTACAGGGATTGCCGTCAATCAGATTCTCGCAGTTTACTGCCTTTGCAAGTATTTTTGCGCAGCTTGTCTTACCCGTTCCTCTTGAGCCTGTAAAAAGATAGGCGTGGGCGAGTTTTCCTGCCTTCAGCTCATTCTGAAGTGTAACTGTTATGTGATTCTGACCAACAACGTCGCTGAATGTCTGCGGACGCCATTTGCGGTAAAGCGCACGGTACATCATTTTTTCTCGCCACCCTTTCGTTTAAGCTTAATAAAACAGCTTTGCCTTGGTCATGCAGTGTGCAGGCGGACTGTGGCGCACCGTGCGGTCTGCTTAATGCTGCTCGGTTCCCCGCCTGACATGGTTCGCAGTGCACCGTCGCACAGAACCCACACACCACATGACCAAAACAAAGCTGTAGTGGACAGATATAATTACTGAACAAAGGATATTATAATATATATCCTGCCCTTTTGCAAGTATTTCAGCCAAAAAAGTAAAAAAGAAAAAGCCGAAAACAGTTTTCACTGCTTTCGGCTTTTGTAGGTTAGTTAACAGTTAATTATTCGTTGATAGAGATAACAACGCCTGAACCAACTGTACGGCCACCCTCACGGATAGCGAAACGAAGACCCTCTTCGATAGCGATGGGAGTGATGAGCTCAACGTTCATAACAACGTTATCGCCGGGCATGCACATCTCAGTGCCTTCGGGAAGGTTGATAACACCTGTAACGTCTGTTGTTCTGAAGTAGAACTGAGGACGGTAGTTGTTGAAGAAAGGTGTGTGACGGCCGCCTTCATCCTTTGAAAGGACGTAAACCTGACCGGAGAACTTTGTGTGGGGGTTGATTGAGCCGGGCTTTGCAAGAACCTGACCACGCTCGATCTCAGTTCTCTGAACACCACGAAGAAGAGCACCGATGTTGTCGCCTGCCTCTGCATAATCGAGGAGCTTACGGAACATTTCGATACCTGTAACAACAGTCTTTCTTCTCTCGTCTGTAAGACCAACGATCTCAACTTCTTCACCTGTCTTGAGCTGACCACGCTCAACTCTACCTGTAGCAACAGTACCACGGCCTGTGATTGTGAAAACGTCTTCAACAGGCATGATGAAGGGAAGGTCTGCCTTACGGTCGGGTGTGGGAATGTAGCTGTCAACAGCATCCATGAGCTCCCAGATGGGTGCACATGCAGGATCATCAGAAGAAGATGCCTCGAGAGCCTTAAGAGCGGAGCCCTTGATGATGGGTGTATCATCGCCGGGGAACTCGTACTCAGAAAGAGTCTCACGGATTTCCATCTCAACGAGCTCAAGAAGCTCTTCGTCGTCAACCTGGTCAACCTTGTTCATGAAAACAATGATGTAGGGAACGCCAACCTGACGTGCGAGAAGGAGATGCTCCTTAGTCTGAGCCATGGGGCCGTCTGTAGAAGCGATAACAAGGATAGCGCCGTCCATCTGAGCAGCACCAGTGATCATGTTCTTGATATAGTCAGCGTGACCGGGGCAGTCAACGTGAGCGTAGTGACGTGTTGCTGTCTCGTACTCAACGTGAGCTGTGTTGATTGTGATACCACGCTCTCTCTCTTCGGGAGCCTTATCGATGTTTGCATAATCAACGAAGTCAGCCTGACCCTTAGAAGCGAGTGTCTTTGTGATAGCAGCTGTAAGAGTGGTCTTACCATGGTCAACGTGACCGATGGTACCAATGTTTACGTGGGGTTTGGTTCTTTCGAATTTTGCCTTTGCCATTGGAAATTTCCTCCTTTTTGGAAATAAATTTTAAAATTAGTTCATCTGCATATAGCAGATTCATTTTAACAATTCCTATACGGAATTGCAAGTGTTTTACTGAAATTTATAAGCTAAATAATCAGTTTGAGCTTCTTTCCTTAACAATTGCTTCGGAAATTGACTTCGGAACAGCCTCATAATGGCTGGGCTCCATTGCGTACTGACCACGGCCCTGTGTCTTGGAACGAAGGTCTGTAGCATAGCCGAACATTGATGAGAGCGGTACGAAAGCGTTAACCTGTGTTGTACCAAGACGTGTTTCCATACCCTGCATGATACCGCGGCGAGAGTTAACGTCACCGATAACGTCACCAAGGTATTCGTCCGGAACGATGATAGCAAGCTTCATCATGGGCTCCATAAGGATGGGGCTAGCTTTACGCATAGCATCCTTGAATGCCATTGAACCTGCAATCTTGAAGGCCATTTCAGAGGAGTCAACCTCGTGGTATGAACCATCGTAAAGTGTTACCTTAACGTCAACAACGTTGTAACCTGCAAGTACACCGGACTGCATAGCACCCTTGATACCTGCTTCTGCCGGGCCGATGTATTCCTTCGGAATAGAACCGCCGACAACAGCGTTGACGAACTCGTAACCCTTTCCGGGGTTGGGCTCGATCTTGATCTTAACGTGGCCGTACTGACCGCTACCACCTGACTGACGCTTATACTTAGTATCCTGGTCAGCTGCAGCAGTAATTGTCTCACGGTAAGCAACCTGAGGCTTACCGATATTTGCTTCAACCTTAAACTCACGGAGAAGTCTGTCAACGATGATTTCGAGGTGAAGCTCACCCATACCTGCGATGATGGTCTGACCTGTCTCTTCGTCAGTGTAGCACTTGAAGGTCGGGTCTTCCTCAGCCAGCTTCTGAAGGGCAATGCCCATCTTCTCCTGACCTGCTCTGGTCTTGGGCTCGATTGCGACACGGATAACAGGCTCCGGGAACTCCATTGATTCGAGGATAACCGGGTGGCTCTTGTCGCAAAGTGTATCACCGGTAGTTGTGTTCTTGAGACCTACTGCTGCAGCGATATCGCCTGCGTAGCAAGTGTCGATCTCTTCTCTCTTGTTTGAGTGCATCTGCAGAATTCTGCCCATACGCTCGTTGTTACCCTTAACAGAGTTATAAACAGTTTCACCGGCATTGATCTTACCTGAGTAAACTCTGAAGAAGCAGAGCTTACCGACGAAGGGGTCTGTTGCAATCTTGAATGCAAGAGCTGCAAAGGGACCGTCATCAGATGAAACTCTGACTTCCTCTTCGTCTGTGTCGGGGTTGATACCCTTGATGTCCTCAACGTCTGTGGGAGCGGGCATGTAGTCGATGATAGCATCGAGAACCTGCTGAACGCCCTTGTTACGGTAGGATGTACCGCAGACGACGGGAACCATTTCGTTGTTGATTGTTGCCTTACGGATGCAGGTCTTGATTTCTTCGACTGTGAGCTCTTCACCTTCGAAGAATTTCATCATAAGGTCTTCATCCTGCTCTGCAACCTTTTCGATGAGCTCATCGTGATACTTCTGAGCAATCTCTTTGAGGTCATCGGGGATCTCTTCGATTCTCTCGTCGAGGCCCTTATCGTCATAGTAGACAAAAGCACGCATTTCAACAAGGTCAATCATGCCCTTGAAGTTTGATTCAGAACCGATGGGGAGCTGAATCGGAACAGCGTTACACTTCAGTCTGTCCTTGATCATATCAAGAACGTTGTAGAAGTCTGCGCCTGTGATGTCCATCTTATTGACGTAAATCATTCTCGGAACACGGTACTTATCTGCCTGACGCCAAACAGTCTCAGACTGGGGCTCAACGCCGCCTTTAGCGCACATAACAGTAACTGAACCGTCGAGAACTCTGAGCGAACGCTCAACTTCAACAGTAAAGTCAACGTGACCGGGAGTGTCAATGATATTGACTCTGTGATCTCTCCAGAAGCAAGTTGTAGCAGCAGATGTGATAGTGATACCACGCTCCTGCTCCTGCTCCATCCAGTCCATTGTAGCTGTACCGTCGTGTGTTTCACCGATCTTGTGTGTCTTTCCTGTGTAGAAAAGGATACGCTCGGTGGTTGTAGTTTTACCGGCATCGATGTGAGCCATGATACCGATATTTCTGGTCATTTCCAAAGATACCTGTCTTGGCATATTATCCTCCGTTTGCCGCGTAAAATTGTTTACGCTGAAAGTAGGTTTTCAGTAAGATTACCAACGGAAATGTGAGAAAGCCTTGTTGGCTTCTGCCATCTTGTGGGTATCTTCCTTCTTCTTGAATGCAGAACCTGTCTCGTTTACTGCGTCCATGATCTCGTTTGCAAGTCTTTCCTTCATTGTTCTTTCAGAACGCTGACGGCTGTAAAGTGTGATCCAACGCAGACCGAGTGTCTGTCTTCTCTCGGGACGAACCTCCATGGGAACCTGGTAGGTTGCACCGCCGACACGGCGAGCCTTAACCTCGAGAACGGGCATTACGTTTTCCATAGCTGCCTCAAAAACCTCAAGGGGCTCCTTGCCTGTCTTTTCCTTAACGATATCGAATGCGTCGTAAACAATCTTCTGAGCGACGCCCTTCTTACCGTCGTACATTACGCTGTTGATTAAGCGTGTTACAAGTTTTGAGTTGTAAAGCGGATCGGGCAAAACATCACGTTTTGCAATCTGGCCTCTTCTTGGCACTTCGCTTCCCTCCTTCACAAATATAATGATATCATAGGTACTCGAGTGACTAAATTCTCGTGGCGCCAATGGAGAGCAGATATAATGTATATTATATATTTAACTCTCGCATTGGTTGCGTTCAGGCTTATGCACTGAACACAGCCTGCAAAGAAGAATTTTGTCTGATTAATTGCTCCGTCTGACAAAAACGGAATTACTTTTTGGCTGCCTTCGGACGCTTAGCACCGTACTTTGAACGGGACTGCATTCTGCCGTTAACACCCTGGGTATCAAGTGAACCGCGGATGATGTGGTAACGAACACCGGGAAGGTCCTTAACACGGCCGCCACGAATAAGAACAACGCTGTGCTCCTGCAGGTTGTGACCTACACCGGGAATGTAAGCTGAAACTTCGATACCGTTTGTAAGACGTACTCTGGCGATCTTACGAAGAGCTGAGTTCGGCTTCTTGGGTGTAGCTGTCTTAACTGCTGTGCAAACGCCTCTCTTCTGCGGAGAATCCTTATCTGTCATGATGTTCTTATGGGAGTTAAGACCCTTAAGAAGAGCGGGAGCCTTCGGCTTCTTGACGATAGTTTCTCTGCCGTTGCGAACAAGCTGATTAAAGGTTGGCAACAGTTAGCATCTCCTTTCTTGTATATTTTTTATAAAAAAGCCTTACGCCGACCGTTCCTTTTTGTGAGGAGCGACCAGCAGACTTCTCTAACATGGCACAGTTTACTATTTTAGCATTATATATCGCTTTTTGTCAACACTTTTCACAAAGTTTTGTATAAAATTTCGTAAAATTGACCAAAAGAAAAATCAGGTTAAATCTGCGGTGCTCTGCTCCCGGAGAGTGCAGATGCCGCTCATCCTTATAGCAATATCGGCAGAAAAACACCGTTTTATTCAGCGGACATAAATTCATGCCGAAGATAAAAAACAAGAAGGGTGTTATGCTGCTCGAAAACTGCTTGAATTTCCGGATCTCGCAAACACCCTCCTGATTATCTTGATTTAAATTTTATTACTCAGCGTCGCCTACGACAACAGGTTCTTCCTCTGCGCCTGTGGAGTAGATTTCAACATCGCTGTAGCACTTCATACCCGTACCTGAGGGAAGAAGCTTACCGATGATAACGTTCTCCTTAAGACCCATGAGGTTATCTGTCTTGCCCTTGATTGCAGCATCCGTGAGAACTCTTGTTGTCTCCTGGAATGATGCAGCGGACATAAATGAATCTGTTGCAAGTGAAGCCTTTGTAATACCGAGAAGCATTGTTGTGCCTGTTGCCTCACGAAGCTTCTCGCCTGTTTCGCGCTCAAGATCGTGAATCTTGTTGTTAGCCTCAATGATTTCACGAGCATCGACTGTTGTGCCGGGAAGAAGATGTGTATCGCCTTCTTCGACAACCTTAGTCTTTCTCATCATCTGGCGTACGATAACTTCGATATGCTTATCGTTGATATCAACACCCTGTCCACGGTATGTGCGCTGAACTTCCTTGATGAGGTAATCGTGAACAGCCTCAACACCGAGAACAGCAAGGATATCGTGCGGGTTGCGTGAACCCTCTGTGATATCGTCGCCCTTCTTGATGCGCTGACCGTCCTGAACGCAGATACGAAGACCGTATGTGATGAGGTAGCTGCGCTCCTCGCCTTCCTCCTGATTGCGGACAACAACATACTGGCTGTTCTTGACCTTCTCAAGAGAAACAATACCGTCGATCTCACTGATGATAGCGAGTGTCTTGGGTTTACGTGCTTCGAAGAGTTCTTCAACTCTGGGAAGACCCTGTGTGATATCGGCCTGAGAAGCGACACCACCGGTGTGGAACGTTCTCATTGTAAGCTGTGTACCGGGCTCACCGATTGACTGAGCAGCAATGATACCGACAGCCTCACCGACTGTAACGGGATCGCCTGTTGCAAGGTTGGAACCGTAGCACTTGATACATACGCCGTGCTCTGCCTCACAAGTGAGGAGTGAACGGATCTTGATCTGTGCACGCTCGCCTGCAGGTGTATGTGAACGGACATAATCTGCAACCTTCTTGCCGTCTTCCTCTGTCATCATAACGTCGCAGCTCATTACAAGCTCGCCTGTTTCAGTATCGACAAGGTTCTCAAGCAGATATCTGCCTGTAAGACGCTCGGAAAGGTCTTCAATAACTCTGTGTCCGTCATCGATATCGTAGACGTAAACACCGTCGTGGCAGTGGCAATCCTCATCGTGAATGATAACGTCCTGAGAAACGTCAACAAGACGACGTGTAAGGTAACCTGAGTCGGCTGTACGAAGAGCTGTATCTGTAAGACCCTTTCTTGCACCGTGAGATGAGATAAAGTACTCAAGTACGTTAAGTCCTTCACGGAAGTTTGCACGAATAGGAATTTCGACTGTTCTACCCTGTGTATCCGCCATAAGACCACGCATCGCTGCAAGCTGTCTTATCTGGTTAACGCTACCACGGGCACCTGAGTCTGCCATCATGAATATTGGGTTGAACTTGCCAAGGTTTGCCATCATGGCGTTTGTTACCTTGCCGGAAGCCTCTGCCCAGATATCAATAACTGCCTTATATCTTTCATTATCTGTAAGGAAGCCTCGTCTGTATTGCTTCATTACCTTTTCAACACGTTCCTCTGCATCTGCAAGAATTGCTTTCTTTTCTTCAGGAACTTCAATGTCTGAAACAGCGACAGTAATTGCGCCGTGTGTTGAATATTTATAGCCTGTTGCTTTTATAAGGGCAAGAACGTTTGCAGTCTCTGTAATACCACACACTCTTATACACTTGTCAATTATCTTGCCAAGCTCTTTCTTGCCTACACGGAAGTCTACTTCGTAGTCAAGGAAAGTATCAGGATTGCTTCTGTCAACAAAGCCGATGTTCTGTGGAATGTTGTTATTAAAGAGAATTCTACCTACTGTTGTTTCAATAAGCTTTGAGTGTGAAACTCCCTCAAACACGCCTGTTTTTCTAACCTTTATAAGTGAGTGAAGACCTACAGACTTATTATGGTATGCCATAATTGCTTCGTCCTCATCTGCAAATATCTTACCAATTCCCGGCTCGTCTTCCTTAACGATTGTGAGGTAATAACTACCCAAGATCATGTCCTGTGTAGGAACTGTTACAGGATTTCCGTCCTGTGGCTTCAAAAGGTTGTTAGCAGAGAGCATAAGGAATCTTGCTTCTGCCTGCGCTTCCGGTGAAAGCGGTACGTGAACAGCCATCTGGTCACCGTCAAAGTCCGCATTATAAGCTGTACATACAAGAGGATGAAGCTTAAGAGCACGTCCCTCAACAAGTACAGGCTCAAATGCCTGAATACCGAGTCTGTGAAGTGTAGGAGCACGGTTAAGAAGTACAGGATGCTCTTTGATTACTTCTTCAAGCACATCCCAAACCTCTGCGCTGCCGCGTTCTACCATACGCTTTGAGCTCTTTATATTAAACGCAAGCTTTCTTGCTACAAGCTCTTTCATAACAAAAGGCTTAAAGAGTTCTATTGCCATTTCCTTTGGAAGTCCGCATTGATAAATCTTAAGCTCAGGACCAACAACGATAACTGAACGGCCTGAATAGTCAACACGCTTACCAAGAAGGTTTTGACGGAAACGTCCCTGCTTACCTTTGAGAAGGTCAGAAAGGGATTTAAGTGGTCTGTTACCCGGTCCTGTAATAACTCTTCCGCGTCTGCCGTTGTTGATAAGTGCGTCAACAGCTTCCTGGAGCATACGCTTTTCGTTTCTGATAATAATATCAGGTGCGCCAAGTTC
>JAZTZM010000015.1:0-44993 GCA_045637465.1 Acutalibacteraceae bacterium
TGGTCTTTACCGCTCGGTTCAGGTAAGATGCAACGGTATCTATTCATACAGAATCACAGACCCGCTTCTTTTCTACACAAAGATTGCAGGTAACGTAGGCGATGAATACAGAAGAGAAGAAATCGACAATCAGCTCAAAACGGAGTTTATTTCAGCTCTTCAGCCTGCATTTGCAATGCTCACGGAGCTTGAACTTCGCCCTGCACAGATTCCTGCACACACAACAGAGCTTAAGGACGCTCTCAATAAGGCTCTTGCAGTTGAATGGACACAGCGCAGAGGTATCTCCGTTGAGTCAATTGCACTTAATCCGATTACTCTCACTCCCGAAGATATGCAGAAAATCAACCAGATGGAAGATGCTGCAACAATGGGCTCAAATCCGTTTATGATGGCAGGCAGAATGACAGATGCACAGGCAAACGCAATGGAAACTGCGGCAGCAAACGAAAACGGCGCAATGATGGGCTTTATGGGTATGAATATGGCTATGGGCGCAAACGGCGGCTTCAATCCTGCGGCAATGTATCAGGCAGGCGTTGCGCAGCAACAGCAGCAGATGGCACAGCAGGCAGCTCCCGCAAATGGCTGGAAATGTGCTTGCGGCGCAACTGTAAGCGGCAACTTCTGCACGGAATGCGGTGCTAAAAAGCCCGAAGCAGAAGGCTGGACCTGTTCCTGTGGTTCAGTGAACAAAGGCAAATTCTGCCCCAACTGCGGACAGAAGAAACCTGAAGGCGCACCTCTCTATCAGTGTGACAAATGCGGATGGAAGCCTGAAGATCCCCACAATCCGCCCAAGTTCTGCCCCGAATGCGGCGACATCTTCAACGAGAGCGACTCAAAATAATTGAATACAATACGCAAGGAGGTAATTGGATTTGTCAGTAATTACCGAACAGAAATGTCCGTGCTGTGGCGGTGCGGTTGAATTCAATGTGGATTCGCAACGCCTCAAATGTCCGTATTGTGATACAGAGTTTGATATTGCCACTGTGCAGCAGGCAGATGAATTTGCTTCCAATCAGGTTGAGCAGATGAATTGGAATTCTCAGAGTTCGCAATGGGAATCAGGCGAGACGGATGGCATAAACGTCTATTTGTGCAATTCCTGCGGCGGTGAGATTGTTGCGGACGAAACAACGGGTGCAACAAGCTGTCCTTATTGCGGCAATCAGGTTGTTATGAAGGGTCAGTTTTCGGGTGCGCTCAAGCCGGATCTTGTTATTCCTTTCAAGCTTGACAAAAAAGCTGCCAAAGAAGCACTCAAAAAGCATTTCAGCAACAAAAAATTTGTTCCCAAAGGTTTCCTGACTGAAAACAAGCTTGATGAAATCAAAGGTGTTTACGTGCCACATTGGCTTTTCAGCTGTGATGCGGTTGTTGATACAGCCTATAAGGGTGAAAAAATCAGGCGCTGGTCTGACAGTAAGAACAACTATATTCAGGTATCGGGTTATGATATTTACAGAAGCGGCGTAATCGGTTTTGATAACGTGCCTGTTGACGGCTCAACAAAGATGCCGGATGACCTGATGGAGTCTATAGAACCGTTCAATATCGGCGATGCTGTGCCTTTCAATACAGCTTATCTTGCCGGCTATCTTGCAGATAAATACGATGTTGATGCCGATAACAGCATCAAAAGAGCAAATGAGCGTATTAAGCAGAGCGCAATTGAGAGCTTTCAGCAAACCGTTCAGGGTTACACTAACGTTTCTCCGATCGGTGCGAATATGAATGTCGAAAACGGCTGCTGCAAGTATGCACTTTATCCCGTTTGGATTCTCAACGTTAAGTGGAATGATAAAATCTATACATACGCAATGAACGGTCAGACCGGCAAGTTTGTCGGCGATATCCCTACCGAAACCAAGAAGGCGAGCCTTATCGGCATAATAGGCGGTGCTCTCGCAGGTGCGATTATCTACGGCATTGCTACGCTGATATCGTTTCTTTAAGGAGGTGCGGAATCTGTGAATAAAAAGATTTTTTCTGTTATTGTTGCAGTTATTATCTGTCTTTCAATGTCTGTTTCTGTGTCCGCATCCTTGGAAGAATTTTTTGTTCCTGTCGAAAGAACTCTTCCCCTCGTGGTTGATAACGCTGATCTTATTTCGGATGATGTCGAGGATGCTCTTCTTGAAAAATGCAATATAATGGCTACTGAATATGAGCTGGAAGTTGCAATCGTCACAACGCCTGATCTGGGTGGTTTCACGGCTGAACAGTATGCAGACGATTTCTATGATTACAACGGATATGGTTTTGGCGCAAATGATGACGGTATCCTTGTTGTATACAAGCCCGGTGTTGAGGGTGATAGGAAAATACATATAACAACTCACGGAAAAGGTGTTTCCGAATTCTCCGATTTGGCTCTTGATAATATAAGGGATGAAATGATAAACTACCTCGTTGACGATGATTATGACGGTGCATTTATCTGCTATCTTGACATGGTTGAAGATGAGCTTAAACCAGGTGTTAAATTAACCTGGCTGTTCGGGCTTATGCTTGCAGGTGCAGTTGTGGGCTTCATCGTGATGAGCGCAGTGATATCAAAAAACAAATCCGTTATATCGCGAAGAAACGCAAGGGAATACACGCGTCAGGGCAGTATGGCTGTTACAGGCTCGCGGGATATGTTCGCTTATTCGCGCGTTACTGCCTCTCCCAGGGTTCAAAGCAACGGTTCCGGAGGTTCAACTCACAGAAGCTCTTCCGGCAGAAGTCACGGTGGATCAGGTTCTTCTTTCTGATGACAAAAAATCAAAAATCCCTGAGTTTAAACGGCTCAGGGATTTTTTTAATGTTCAATATACTGTATCAATATCGTAAAACTGACCTTTGTATCTGTTGTGAAGGTCTTTTTCGTTATTCTGACATACCGCAAAAATTTTATTTTCTGAGTAAATAATTGCAATTTTTATGTTTTGGTTAACATTCTCAATAAAATATTTTTTTGCTTTTTTATATAATGGGTCTTGGGTTTTAAACACTTCGGGGATTTGTACCGAGGATGAACAGCACAGCAAGTCGCAGAGTATTTTTTCTTTGAGTATTTTTCCGTCACACTTGTCCCGGAAAAAGTCGTACAGCTTTTCGGCATATTCCGAAAGTCTCATTCCGCTGCCGTTTACCGTGTTACCGAAGCTGCAGAATAAATCAAACGGTGCTATTCCGACTGTCTTTGTCAGATATTCAAGCGTCATCAGAAAGCGACCGCTGTTATAAAGCCTGTCAAGTGCATCTTCGCACCCTTTGAGTTTAGCAATTTCTTCTGAAGAAAGCCATGGGGTAGAGGTGACCTCATACGGAGGCTCATCGCTGAAAGTGCAGGGGTATTCCTCGCTTTTCTCACGCATATCCGCGCCGTGAAGTAGTTTTAAGAATCCGAGCTGCAGCATATGTGCACCCAATGAATACGCTGTGTCGAAGCTGTTTGTGAAGCTTTCAAAGTCTTCGCCCGTAAGTCCTGCGATAAGGTCGATATGGATGTGCATATTACCAAAACCTGTCAGCTTTTTTACGTTTTGAATCAGCTTTTTTGTGTCGGTTTTTCGGTTGATTCTTTTCAGCGTTTCTTCATTGAAGGATTGCATACCGATTTCAAGCTGTACCGCACCGTAAGGCATTGATTTGAGAATTTCAAGAGTGCTTTCTCTTAATATGTCGCCTGCGATTTCAAAATGGAAGCACACACCCTGCGGTATTTCTTTGCCGTAATTATCTTTGATGAAAAGCAGAATTTCATTGGCTCTTTCAGCGTTTGCGTTGAACGTGCGGTCAACGAATTTCACAGTCTGTGTGCCGCTCTGAGCGAGCCTGATTATATCTTTTTTTACACGCTCAATATCGAAAAACCGAAGCGGCGAACATCTTCCCGAAAGACAGAAAGCACAGCGGTAGGGGCAGCCTCGAGCTGTTTCGATATAGGTTATTCTGCCATTAAGATTGTCAAAAAACTCTTCATTGTAAGGTGATGGGGGAGTGGCAATGTATTCCTTTTCGGGTACGGTTTTTATTTCACCGCTTTCTCTGTAAGTGAGACCTGAAACGGATGATAAATCACCGTTTATATTATCGAGAAAATCAGGGAAAGTCCATTCGCCCTCGCCTGAAAGAATGTAGTCGGCAAAGCTGTATTTCTCAAGCATTTCTTCGGGGCGGTAAGCAACCTCAGGACCTCCCAGTACAACTATGCAGCCGCACTTTTCTTTGATGGATTTGCATATCTCAAGTGTTTTTGTTATGTTCCAGATGTAGCATGAAAAAGCAACAATATCGGGATTTTCGGCTGTGATTTTGTCTGCAAAAGTCTGTGTGTCACCGTTGATTGTGCTTTCCTGAACGCAGACGTCATATTCACCTTTTGCAAATTCGCGTATGCCTGCAAGCAAACACCATGGAGAAATCGAAGCATGGACGTATTTTGAATTAAGACAAGCGATTATAACCTTCATATTTTCTCCTTTAATGTTGATGTCTGACGGCAAAATTATATATCAAAATCACCGTTAATTCAAGTGTGTCATACAAACCGCGAGACGTTTTTTGATTGATGTATATAAAGTGCAGACGTGTTTTTATTAAAATTAGATAATACATAACAATTGACTTTATATGTATTTCAAAGTAAAATATATAATGTTATTTTATGCGATTTTCATCGGATGCTCAATAAGAACAGCCGAAATAAGTGAATGATAAGCTTTTTGAAGCGGATTGTCAAAAACGTTCAGAATATCAGTAATTGTTGAAGAATCGTAAAAAATTGTTTAAAGACAGTGAGGCGTATATTTATGTTGCTTTATATCGATCCCGGAACCGGAAGTATGCTCTTTACGGTGCTTATTGGTGTGTTGGGTGCAGCTTTTTATGCAGTTAGGATGTTGGTTATAAAGCTCAGATATAAATTGAGCGGCGGCAAGGTTGACACATCATTGAAAAAAGAACCGTATGTAATCTTTTCCGATGATAAAAGATATTGGAAGGTGTTCGAACCTATCTGCCGCGAAATGGAGAAACGCGGCAAAGAGGTACTGTACATAACCGCTTCGCCCGATGATCCGGCATTGAAGTGCGAATATAAAGGCTTTAAAGCTGAGTGTATCGAAGAAAAGAATAAGCTTTTTACAAGACTTAATTATCTGAATGCGGGCATTTTGCTGTCAACAACACCCGGTCTTGACGTTTATCAGTGGAAAAGGTCAAAGGACGTAATGCATTATGTGCATATTCCGCATTCCGCAGGCGGTATAACGATGTACAGAATGTTCGGTCTTGATTATTATGATGCAGTTCTTTATTCGGGTGATTTTCAGGCGGATGATATAAGGGCACTTGAAAAGCTCCGCAACCTTCCTGCAAAAGAGCTTGTTGAAGCAGGAATTCCGTATATGGATGAAATGGCAAAAGCTCTGGCTGATGCAGAACCGATAGGGGAGCATGAGCGAACAGTATTGCTTGCACCTACCTGGGGACCGAGCGCACTGTTTTCGGTAAGCGGCGGTAAGATTATCGAGCACCTGTTAAAGACCGGGTATCATATTATTGTCCGTCCTCATCCGCAGTCTTTTACGTCTGAAAAAGAAATGCTGGACAAGTTGATGGCTGAATATCCCGAATCCGATCAGCTTGAGTGGAACAGTGATACCGATAATTTCAACGTGCTGCACAGAGCAGATATTCTTGTTTCCGACTTTTCGGGTGTTTTCTATGAGTTTGCATTTATCCACAATAAGCCCATTATTTATACCGATACAAATTTTGACTTAAGTGTATATGATGCATGGTGGCTCAAGGATAGTCCGCTGTGGGTTTATTCCGCTTTGCCGAGAATCGGACGCAAGCTGACACAGGAGAATATGAGTAACATCAAGGATCTGATAGATGAATGCTTGACGGATGAGCGTTATTCTGAGGGCAGACATGCTGCCAAGAATGAAACGTGGGCAAATCAAGGCAAGGGCGCAGAAATTGTTGCCGATTACCTTATAAGCAAGTATGAAGAACTTTCAAGTGAAACGGAGGGAGACAAGTGACGTTTGGCATAATTCTCGAGACGCTTATTCTCGGGCCGCTGAAGCTGCTTTTTGAGTGTGTCTTTCAGTTTGCAAACAGCATGATACACAACCCGCCATTAGCAATAATTGTTATGAGTCTGGTTGTTAATCTGGTGTCTTTTCCTCTGTACAGACGTGCGGATATAATGCAGAAAGAAGCACGCGATATCGAAGAAAAGCTTCGTGACGGTGTTCAGCATATCAAAAAATCATTCTCAGGCGACGAAAGAATGATGATGCTCCAGACTTACTACCGTCAGAACAATTACAAGCCTACGCAGGCTATAAAAGGTTCAACCTCACTGCTTCTTCAGATACCGTTTTTTATGGCTGCATACGGTTTCTTGTCCAATCTGCAGGATTTAAAGGGCGTTTCGTTCGGCCCGATTGCGGATTTAGCAGAGCCTGACGGTCTTCTTGTTATAGGCGGTTTTGCAATCAACGTATTGCCGATTATAATGACTGCCATAAACTTTGTTTCAAGCACAATTTATCTTAAAGGCTTTCCGATAAAAAATAAGATCCAGATATACGGAATGGCGATTTTCTTCCTTATCTTCCTCTATCCGTCACCCTCGGGCCTTGTTTTTTATTGGACGTGCAACAATTTCTTCTCACTATGCAAAACTGTTCTTTACAAGGTTAAAAACCCGCAGAGGTTAATTAAAATAGCAGCTTCGCTGGCAGGTATTGCGTTTGTTTTGTTGGGACTGATTAAATTTGACGGTTCATTGAAAAAAAAGCTGTTTGTTGTTGCAATAGGTCTGTTAATGCAACTCGGTTTGTTTATCTCTCCGATTAAGAAAATTGCTTCAAAGCATATGAAACCCATGACGCAGCAGCCGGATAACAAACTGTTTACGGTGGGTTCATGCTTTTTGAGTGTGCTTTGCGGCGCGCTGATTTCTTCTGCTTTTATAGCTGATTCTCCGAAAGAGTTTGTTGACGTAACTTATTTTTATCATCCGCTGTGGCATGTTTTGAGCACGTTCTGCTTTGCTGCAGGCACATTCCTTGTCTGGTTCAGGGTTTTCTATTGGCTGTCCAACCCGACCTTTAAGGTGCTTTTCGGCAAACTTGTGTGGATTCTGTCGGGCGTAATGCTTGTCAACTATATGTTCTTCGGCAGAAATCTCGGCAATATTTCTGCTGAATTAAAATACGACAAAGATATATCGTTTGCTACCGGTGAGCATCTTATCAATATTGCGGTTATGCTTGTGCTCGTTGCGATGTTAATATTTATTGTAACTAAATGGAAAAAAGCAGCGATTAGCATTCTTACGGTTGCAACGGTAGCTGTTGCAGTGATGTCCGGTGTAAATATGTACTCCATAAAGAAGTCGGTTGATTCTGTTGCAATAGATGCAAGTGCGGCAATGCCTACCTTCAATCTGGATAAAAACGGTAAGAATGTTGTTGTTATAATGCTTGACCGTGCAGTCGGCACATATGCTCCGTATATCTTCAACGAAAAGCCGGAGCTTAAAGAAAAGTTTGATGGTTTTACCCATTATTCAAACACGCTTTCGTTTGGTATTGCAACTAATTTCGGTGTGCCGCCGTTGCTTGGCGGATATGAATATACTCCAGTTGAAATGAATAAAAGAGATTCGGAGCCGTTGGTTAAAAAGCACAATGAATCTCTGCTTGTTATGCCTGTTCTGTTTTCAAAAAATGATTTTGACGTAACGCTTTGTGATCCTACCTATGCCAATTACAGTTGGATTCCAGATTTGTCAATTTTTGAAGAGTATCCGGAATTTGATACGTATATCACAAAGGGCAAGTTTGAATCCGATGAGCAAAAAGAGCAGAGCATTGCGGCTGTCAGAAGAAACTTATTCTGCTACAGTATAATGAAATCCTCACCGGTTTCAATACAGAGATTTATATACGACTACGGAAGATACAGAAAGACAGAGGTTGAGGGCGAGTATTATTATTCTGGACAGGTAACCGAGGGCACGTCGGTTGCGCGCGGTTACAGAAGAAACTTTATGAGAGAGTATTTGGTTGTCAACAATATGTCTAATATGACCGAAATAACTCAGAACGGTAAAGATACGTATCTTTTCTTCTCCAGCAATATGACTCATGAGCAGGCTATTATGCAGACTCCTGAATATACTCCGCAGTTTAAAGTTGATAACAGAAAATACGATGCTGAACACGCGGACAGATTTACACTTGACGGTAAAACGATAAAAGTATCAACCGTAAATCAGATGTCGCATTATCATATCAATATGGCCGCACTTGTTCAGCTTGGTAATTGGCTGGATTATCTGAGAGAAAACGATGTTTACGATAACACGAGAATCATAATTGCGGCTGACCATGGCAGGGCGCTTGGTTCATCTGAAGAATATAAATTCTCAAACTTCAGCCATGATGGTCTGACTGCAGAGTCTTTTTATCCATTGCTTTTGGTGAAAGATTTCGATGCTGAAGGTTTTACAACGTCGGATGAGTTTATGACCAACGCAGACGTGCCGGTGCTCGCAATGCAGGGTCTGATTGATAACCCTGTCAATCCTTTTACCGGAAACCCGATTAACAGCGACGAAAAGTTTGCGCATGATCAGATTGTTACTATGTCAACAGTATGGCAGATTAACGATCACCCCGAAAATACTTTCCTGCCTTCAAAATGGGGTGCTGTCTCCAAAGATCTGCATAACCGTCAGAATTGGAAATTTTACGACGAAGAAACTGTCCTCAAAGAACATAAGCTTCCGCAGTAAAAAATATCTTAAAACAAAAAGTCTCGCAGTGGTTGTACTGCGAGACTTTTTATATTGTCTCTTCAGCAAAGGCACAACCCCCGGTTCTACCGGGGGAGTAAAAAGCTTTAGTAAAAATAAAAGTGGCGAGCAATGGCAAGCCACAAAAACGAAGAGAAAATATTAACCTCCGAGTATAATAGAAATGGTTTGGCGACCGCATTACTAAAATACAAGGAGGTTAAAAGCATGTTAAAAAAAGATGGCAATAACGAAATAAAAACCCTATCACACTCGACGTATAGTATTTGCGCCTAAGTACAGAAGAAAAGAGATATACGGAAAACTGAAAAAAGATATCGGGGATATAATAAGGAAATTGTGCGAACAAAAAGGAGTAGAAATAATCGAAGCAGAAGCGTGCAAAGATCATATGCACCTTTTAATATCAATTTAAGTGTAGCACAGTTTATGGTATATCTCAAGGGAAAAAGTACATTAATGATTTTCGACCGACACGCAAATTTAAAATACAAGTACGGAAACCGATACTTCTGGTGTAGAGGATGCTATGTTGATACAGTCGGTCGAAATAAGAAAGTGATAGAAAAGTATATACATAATCAACTGGAAGAAGATTTTGCGAATGACCAAATATCACTCAAAGAATACATAGACCCGTTTACGGGTAACAAGAATAACTAAGCAAAAAACAAACAGCCGCACGAGAGCGGCTGCTTGAGATAGTAATGCGGTGTCAAACTTCAGTGCCGACTTTTAGTCGGCAAGCCAGTAGGCGGCCCTTATAGGGCCTGTGCAAACCACCAGTTCAACTGGTGGTTATGATTGTTTTGAAATTTTTTAAATTTTTTTCAAAAATCATTGAACCGGCGGCAATTGTCATCTGTCTAATAGGTGCAACGGCAAACAAGCCGAGAAAAAACAAAGGAGAGTTTAGTTATGTTAAGTATTTATTTTGATGCAAAGTTCAACCGCTGGTGTATTGATTACGGCACACAAAGAAGGTATTTCAAAAGCTCGTCCGAAGCATATAATTTTGCTTACGGCTGCTGATAAATTTAACAAAATTCAGGAGGAAAAATTTTATGAAAGCAATTATTGGTGAGAAAACAAGGTTGTTCGACAAAGAGTTTATTTTTGAAAGTCCGGAAGATGCGCAAGCAACTCTGGAAAAGCAAAACAAAAAAATGAAAACACTTAAAATTATGTCGATTATTTTTGCTGCATCATGGGCGGTAATGTTTATTCTCGATGGAGTGATGAAGCTCATCAACAGTTCGATAGATATATCGATGTTAGCTTTAGTACCTTTTATGTTTATGTTTGCATTTGGCACATATCTGCTTCCTTCCACGTGGAAGTTCGCAGGCAGAGTTTACAAAATTATTTCGTCACATTTTATTTTTCTGCCCGGCAAGTTACTTTTTGGCGGCGTACCGGCTTTTTATATTTCATTAATATGCTGGTGCATACCGCTTTACGCCATCCCGATCGCATGGTATCAGTCACGCTGTATCCGTAAGGCTGCAACACAATACCTTAACTCAGAAGCAACAGACAACACACCCTTAAGCGTGAGCGTAACCGAGTAATAATCTTGCATTAGTTATAAAAAACAACATACAACAAATAATAAACAGAGGTGTCAACAGTGAAGAATAAACTCAAAAAATCATTTGTGTTACTTATCAGCATGGTGCTTTTACTCAGCACTTTGTCAATTCCATCTTTTGCAGTTACAGCAAGCGGAGAGTGCGGAGAAAACGCAAACTGGAGTTATAATGACGGTGTGCTTGAAATATACGGGCAGGGCAAAACAGAAGACTATGGTCTGTTGGGGGATATCCCTTGGCAAGAATACAAGGAAGATATAACAAAAGTAATTATCGGCGAAGGAATAACCTTTGTTTCGTCATATGCATTCTACGGCTGCGAGGCATTAACAGATGTTGAGCTCCCGTCAACCCTCACGGAGCTTAGTGACGGAATGTTTTACTGCTGTTATTCACTCAAAGAAATTGTGCTGCCTTCAGCAATAACTGAACTTCCCAGAGGCGTGTTCAGTGCTTGCGGATTTGAAAGCTTTGACATTCCCGATACAATTACAGTGATAGGAAAGCACGTTTTTAACGCATGTGAATATCTTGAGTCAGTTACAATACCTGACAGTGTTACTCAAATCGGAGATTTCGCTTTTTTAAATACTGGATTGAAGTCGGTTACCATCCCCGGAAGTGTTAAAACAATCGGTGGATGCGAATCTGAAAATGAAATGGCAATCAATGAGGCTCCTTTCCAATACTGCAAAAATCTTGAAAGCGTAACCCTTCTTGACGGAGTTGAAACAATCGGAATGGGCGCTTTTCTGGATTGTCCCGCTCTCAAATATATAAAAATTCCCGACAGCGTTACAGCTATTGAATACGCCGCTTTTGCGAGTTGCCAATCACTCGAATCAATTGTTCTTCCCGACAGCATCAGCTCAATCGACGAATATGCTTTTTATGACTGCAAAAAACTTACGGATGTATATTTCAAGGGCACACAGGCACAGTGGGAAGAAATTCCGATAGGCGAAGAAAACGAGAGCCTCATCAATGCGACAATGCATTACGGTTACCTTGAAATAAGTGATTGTATTCCCGAAGATAACCGAATTATCAGCACACCTTCAACAACCACAGTCAAATACGGTGATACACTTGTTTTGCATTCAGGTGTTGAAAAATTACCCGAAGGTATGAAAATCAAGTGGCAGGCTGACAGTGCAGCTGTAACACTCATACCGAGTGAAGATACACTCACCTGTGAAGTTGTTTCCGTTGAAAAAGCTGAAGTTACAATTACCGCCATAATTACAGATGCAGAAGGCAATCCTGTGCTTGACGAGAACGGGAACGAAATAGTTACGCAACAGACAATTACTTCAAAGGTAAACTTCTGGCTGAAGATAGTTTCCTTCTTCAAAAACCTCTTCGGCATTTCAAGAATCATTCTTCAGTCAATCTGAAAATCTAATAGCAATATAACCGGCAACACCCGATGTGAGCTACAAAACTCAGGTCGGGTGTGTTCTGCTTTGCTGTAACCGACAAACTTGACTCACGACTTACTATGCCTGCAATTTGAGTTTTGACAAAAAAACTGCGGCTGCTGAAACAAGTTAAGAAATGACAAACAACAGACTGCTTCATAGTGGAGCGGTCTGTTGTTTTTTGTGATTGGGTTAGGGGATATTTAACAAAATGAAGAACGGATTTTTGTGCGATTATACAAGAGCAAATTCTTTATTTAAAAACAAAAATATGATATTATTTATATGTATAGATGTATTCGTCAGCGTTTGAACTTTCGGGGGGTAAAACTTATGAAAAAAACGTTTGTCAGATTGTTGGCTGTAGCTATGTGCGTTGTTATGGCGCTTACTGCCGCACCGCTCGGCGGCTTTGTCGGGCTTGATTTGCCGAGCCTGTTTGACTTCAGAGCCGAGGCGGCAAGCTCAGGCACCTGCGGTGAAAACCTCACATGGACATACGATTCGGGTGTGCTGACAATCAGCGGCACAGGTGCGATGACTGATTGGTATTTCAGTAACACCCAGAGCAAAAAGAAAGCTCCTTGGTATTCTTACAACATCACATCGGTTATAATTGATGAAGGTGTCACAAACATAGGCGAATATGCGTTTTACGATTGCGACTCCCTTACAGACGTGTTACTTCCCCAAAGCGTTACACATATAGATAATTATGCGTTTGACAGTTGCTCGGAACTTACAAGTCTGCCCGTAGGTGAATATCCGATATCTATTGGTGACTATGCATTTTCAAATTGTTCAGGTTTAACGGATGTGATAATACCGGACAATGTAATTTCTATAGGTAAATCTGTTTTCAACGGCTGCTACAACCTTAAAAACATATCAATAGGTAGCGGTCTGGCACAAATCGGAGACGGGGCATTTTCTTTTATAGATATGCTTAATAAAATAACCGTAGATGCCGATAATCAGTATTTTACGGTTGACAGCTACGGTGCTCTGTACAGCAAGGATATGACCAGACTCGTGCAGTACCCGATAAACGACACAAGACCAAGCTATACCGTACCCGAAGGAGTAACAGCTATTGACAGTGGAGCTTTTCTTTTTTGCTACGACATAACAAAAATAACACTGCCGGACAGCCTTAAAACTATCGGCGAAAACGCATTTGCCGAGTGCTACAATTTGTCAGGTATAACATTTCCTGCCGGTATAGAAACTATCGGCGATTTCGCTGTCAGTTGGTATACCACGCCGTATTACAGTGGCACGCTTGAACAGTGGGAAACAGTTGAAAAACATCCGAACGACACGAGTCTTTCCTTACAAATAATCATCTGCGGCGGTACTGACAGACCGTATCATATCCCCGGAACCTGCGGAACAAATCTCAACTGGATTTTATATGCTGACGGCGAGCTTGTTATCAGCGGCAGCGGTGCTATGAAAAACTGGTCCTCTTTGACGGATGCGCCGTGGTATTCCCTGAATGAAAGAGTAAAAAGCATTACCGTTGAAAACGGTGTATCAAGCATAGGCAGCAGTGCATTTTATTATTGCAAAAACGCAACAAAGGTAACTATTGCTGAAACTGTAACGAGCATCGGCGTTTACGCATTCGACGATTGCTACGGAATAAAAGAGCTTACAATGCCCGTTTCTGCCCAATTACCTCGCAACTATGCTTTCGGTGGTTGCCAAAGTATAGAGAAATTAACATTAACAGCCGGCACGGGAGTAATGCAGGATTTCTCCTCAGAAACTTCAAACTATTCAAAAACACAATATTGGTATACTCCGTGGTATGAGAGCAGAGCCGCGCTTAATGAAATTATTATTGAAGACGGCGTTACGAGTATCGGAGATTACGCGTTTTACGGTGTTTACGGCGCAGAAAATGTAAGTCTTCCTGCGAGCATTACAACTATCGGTGACAGAGCATTCAACAGCACTCACAACGAGCTTACCGATGTTTACTACAGTTCAACCCAAGAAAACTGGAATAAAGTTTCAATCGGCAGCAACAACGAACAGCTTACCTCCGCTACGCTTCATACAGCTACAGTTTCCGGCACCTGCGGCGATAATCTCGATTGGGTGCTTTATGATACAGGTCGCCTTGAAATCATCGGCAACGGTGCAATGACAAGCTGGACGGCACCGAATAAAATACCGTGGTACGATTACCGCACGGAAATAAACGAAATTATTATCGGCGAGGGTGTAACCTCCGTTGGTAAATTTGCTTTTACAAGCTGTACCGCACAAAAGAGCGTATCAATTCCTGAGAGTGTAACCTCAATCGAAGCAAGCGCTTTCGGCAACTCACGCAACATTACCGATGTGCACTATGCCTCCGATAAATCCGACTGGGATAAAATAACTGTAGGCGGTACCAACAACGCACTGACACATGCTGTATTCAGCTTTGGCAGAGTACGCCTCGTTGCCTCGGGCTGGCTCGGCGAGTTTGAAGAATGGGAATTGCATACAGACGGTGAGCTTTATATGGTCGGTGAAGACGGAATGTCTAACCTTTCAAGTGCAGAGCACTATCCGTGGCACGAGTACAGAGATAAAATAACATCCTTCACAATTGAATCATATCCGGACGATATGTATATGGAGATGTCAAATATAGGCAATCACTCACTTGAAGGCTGTGTTAACCTGAAGACCGTCAACTTCAACAGTAGGGTAACCCGAATCGGTAATTCTGCTTTTGAAGGCTGCACTTCACTTGAAAGCATTGTTATTCCCGACAGCGTAACCGAAATAGGCGACCGCGCTTTCTACGGCTGTACAGCTCTTGACGAGCTGACTATGCCCGTATCGGCAAAAATTTACGGTAGCCCGAATGTATTCTACGGCTGTACCGGTATAAGTAAAATCACACTCACAAAAGGTAACGGCACAATGGTCAGTTACGATGTATCCACAGCCGCTTACAAAAACACACCGTGGTACATAAGTAAAAGCCACATTGACCTGACAATTGAAGAAGGCGTTACCGCAATTACGCCATACGCTTTTTACAGCTGCACAGGTATTACAAGCATAACAATTCCCAACGGCGTAACCTCGATCGGTGAATATGCCTTCCACGGCAACACTGCTCTTAAAGACGTAATAATACCTGAGAGCGTAAGCTCAATAGGTGAACACGCATTCTACGGCTGCACCTCACTCGAAAACACATACTATACAGGCGAGGTTGCAGACTGGTGCAAAATAAGCTTTGTAAATGCATATGCAACACCGATGAACTATGCGACTAACCTATATTTTGGCGGTGAGATTGTAACCGAGCTTATAATACCCGGATACGTAACCTCAATCAGCGATTATGCTTTCCATGGATGTGAAAGCATCACCGCCGTATACTACGAAGGCACACCTGAACAGTGGAACAATGTTACCATAGGTAAGGGCAACGATATTCTGCGCAATACACTGATAGGCGGAGATTCAGACAATCCGTTCCATGCCGCAGGTCAGTGCGGTGACAATCTCAACTGGGTGCTTTACGCAAGCGGCGAGCTTGTAATTCTCGGCACGGGCGCTATGTACGATTACTCTACGGCAGACTATGCTCCGTGGTATGAACACAGAGAAAAAATCAAAATCGTCACCTTCCCCGAAGGTCTTACATCAATCGGTAAATTTGCATTTTACAACTGTACCACACTTGAAAAAACGATAATTCCCGACAGTGTAACTAACCTTGGCAACTATGCTTTTGGCGGATGTGTAGGTCTTAAGGAGCTTTCTGTGCCGATATCGGCAAAAGTATCGGATTCTCAAAGCCCCTACTACAACTGTAAAAACATTGAGAAAATTACAATTACCAAAGGTGACGGCACATCTTTTGATTACAGTGTAAACTCAACCGAGCCGTACAAATATTACGCCTATACTCCGTGGTACATAAGCGGCTGCAGCACAGTTGTTATTGCAGACGGTGTAACCTCAATCGGCGACTATATGTTCTACCGATGTACAGAACTTACCGATATTATAATTGCTGACAGTGTTACGGAAATAGGCAACGGTGCATTTTACTACTGCATCGGTCTTTTGGAAATGACCTTGCCTGTTTCTGCAAAGATATATAACAGCACTGAAACATTCCAGAATTGCGTCAACATAAAAAAGATAACCTTCACAAAAGGTAACGGTACAGCACAGGATTATAGCACATCGTCATATAACTCAAGCTCAACCTATTATCAGTACACACCGTGGTACAAAAGTCAGTATGCCACTATTGTTATTGATAAAGATGTTACTTCACTGGGTTACTACACGTTCTATGGCTGTAACAATATAACAGATGTTTATTTTACGGGCGACCTTGCCGACTGGTGTAAAATCACATTTGATGATATCTACGCCAATCCGATGCATAGCGGTGACAACCTTTACTTCGACGGTGAACTTGTAAAAGAAATTATCATACCCGAAACTATAACAAAAATCGGAAGCTATGCATTCAACAAATGCTCATACCTTAACGCCGCATATTTCAACGGCACACCCGAGCAGTGGCTGGCTATCAATGTCGGCACAGGCAACGATGCTCTGCTTAATATGATTCTGTTTGGCGCAAATTCCGACAGACCTTATTATGCACCCGGTAACTGCGGAGCTGACATTAGATGGATTCTTTACACCGACGGTGAGCTTGAAATCACAGGCACAGGTGATATGAATACGTGGGCTACCGCATCAAATGTACCGTGGCATAAGTACAAAGACAAAATCACATCCGTTAAGATAAGTGACGGTGTAACCTCAATCGGCGGTTATGCATTCTACCAATACCCCGGTATTACAACAATCGACCTGCCCGACAGTATTACAAGAATCGGCACATATGCATTTTACGGCTGTACGGGTCTTACTGCAATAACGCTCAGCAAAAACCTGTCAAATATCGACAAGTCTGCGTTCGGCAACTGTACGAATCTTGCGGTTGCACGTTGTAAAATGAATTATAACCGGTGGGCAAAGGTACTTGTACTTGATGATAACGCATATCTTACCGATGCGCTTCTGCTCGGTACGGAGTCAGAGCGACTTTATTTTGCTGCAGGCGAAATCGGCGAAAATATAATGTGGTATCTGTACGAAGATAATGAGCTTTGTTTTATCGGCGAAGGAGATATGGCAAACTACACCGCCACCTCAAATGCACCGTGGTACGACCGCAGAGACAAAATCAAAACCGTTGTTGTCTCTGACGGAATAACAAGTATCGGTAAAAATGCATTTGCAGAGTGCGAAAATATAACCAACGTTTATATTTACGGCTATGACGTTTCTGTTGCAAACAGCGTTTTTGATGACTGCTATGATGTTAACATCAACTGCTACTCAGGCTCATCTGCTCATGCATACGCAAAACGTTACAACCTTGCCTACACTCTGTTTGACGGCAACGCAGCAGGATTTACCGTAATGAACGGTATGATTACCGCATACAGCGGCACAGAAACAGATATCGTAATTCCTGCAGGTATAACGGCAATCGGCAGTTATGCGTTTATGAATAACGATACAATAACAAGCGTTGTTTTGCCGCTTTCCGTGACGGATATCTATACGGGTGCATTTGCAAACTGTGAAAATCTTGAGCGAATTATCATCCCCGAATCGGTAAACACAATCGCTTCAACTGCATTCAGCGGCACGGATGTGATTTTTGCCTGCGTTGAAAATTCTTACGCTCACGTTTATGCTGTTGAGCACGATATCGCGCTTGAACTCACGAGCCGCGAAAACGGAGTTTCACTCACGAGCCGTAACGAATATATTACCGTGAACGGAAAGACTCAACTTTCCGCTGTTGTTACGTCAGGCAGCAACTCCATAATCTGGTCGACATCTGATTCAACGGTTGCCTCTGTTGATTCAAACGGTCTGGTTACAGGCAAAAAAGCAGGCAGCGTTGTAATAACCGCAGCCACAGCAGACGGATATAAGGATTTCTGCCTTGTCCGTGTTGTCGGTATTACGGGAAGTTATAACACCGGCACGGTTATTGACCCTGAATCAAGCTGTATTTACGGTCTTGATGTCGGTCTTCAGTCAATGGCCGATTATGTAGAGCTTGTGGATGAAAGCTGTACACTTGAGTATGATACGCTCACCGACGAAATCGGCACAGGTACAATAACAAATGTTGTAAGAGACGGTGTTGTTGTTGACAGCTACACAGTTATCATCTTCGGCGATATTGACGGCAACGGTTGGTATGATGCGAACGATGCGTTCATAGTCAATATGATTGCGAGCGGTCTTATTTCTGCCGACAGACTCGGCGAAGCACAGTTCAGAGCTGCAGACTGCAACCACGACGGTGTAGTTGACAGCGCAGACTTCTATCTGCTCAATCAGGCAAGCCTTATGCTTGATGATATCGACCAGTCTGCAACGAAAGATCAACTTGCAACAAACGCAATGTATATCAGCTATTGCTCACTGATTGACCAGACGGCAGGGGAGGAGACTAACCTTGTCCCTGCGCCCGAAATAACTCCCGATGTGCTTCCGGAGGCAAACGAAACCGAACAAAACTTTGATGTCGATATGTTATTCACAACAATAGTAGATTTCATCAAAAAGATGCTTGCTTTTGTTTTCTCGTTTATAATCTGAATATCTTTTTAACGCTAAAACACCCGACCTGAGTTTGCGACTCAAGTCGGGTGTTTTGTCATCTCAGATAAGCTTAAAAGCAAATTCACTTGTTGAGCCAATGTGAGAATTGCATTCAGAATCATATTTGGGAATCAGATTGCACAGGATAAAACCACCCCAAGTATTGAATGGACGGTTAATTGAATAAATTATCTCCGCCATCAATGGTAATATTGATGATCAAATCGGCTTGAATTTCTTGCTTGTCGCTGTATACGTAATTCTTTATTGTCATATTCGCTATTTTGATTACCGTCTTTCTGCAGATAATCCAATAAAACGTACTTAATACAACTAAACACGAATAGGAACAAATCAAATTGTTTGTTGATAAAAAAGAAAAAGCCTTGAAACCGTGTAGTTTCAAGGCTTTAGTTTGGCAGGGGCAGAAGGATTTGACTCGCGCGCCTGCGGGCGCTTGGTCGCTCGCGGTCACAACAGTCCACTGGACTGTTGCTCTGTACCGCTCGTCCTTCAAGTCCTTCTTTGCTGTTATGATAAAAAAATGAAACGGACACCTTACGGCATCCGTTTCATTTTTAATGTCTATGGGCTACAAAAAAGATATTTTTGCCGTTTTTGCGTATGAATTCGAACTCTCACAAACAGCATTTTAACATGGTAATCCAATTTGCCGGCGGTAATCATCTAAACGATTTTGACACAATGTTACAATTTCTCGACTGACAGATATTTCAGAGTCACTTGCTCCCAATTCTTTTAGCAATATATTTATTACTCTGCTTAATTCATTTCGACCCTTGATAGAAGTCAACGAAAGAGTTTCTTTCATTCTTATGAGACAAATCTTTTCATTGTCGCCACTCATATCTGCGGCTTCCAATTCACGGATTCTATATAATTTCCCACATTCTTTCGAATCCGCTATTAAAGAATTCTTAAGCGTGTCTTTCTCTTGATTATCTTTTTGTCCGTGTATTCCTCCGTCGTATTCTATTCCCACCTTTATGGAAGGAATCCAAATGTCAATTTCTCCATTATGTCCGGAAGGTAGTTTTAGCCAATTCGGTCTGTAGCCTTGAACAATTTCAAAATGCTGTGATACATAATATGCTACAATTTCTTCTGGCAGCGACCTTCTTAAATTTATGCTACATTTCGGACATCTATTTCCGCGAATAAATAACGAGGGTAGCACATCATATTCATGGCCACAAATATTATGTCGCATCCGAATTTTGATGTTAGAATTAACATATTCTTCTAACACCGTGTACTTGTCCCCAACAAGTTCAAAAACCTTATCTTTAAATGTTTCTGTTGTATACGGAACTGTTTTATAACAGTCTGGGCATCCATGTCCACTCAAAAAGTTCGAAGGATCTGCGTCATATACACAGCCGCACACATTGTGTCTCATTCTAATTTTTGTTCTTAAATTTACATATTCACCAAGTACTGAGTACTCATCTCCAACCTGCTGTTTTACACGCTCTTTAAATATCTCTGTTGTTAATTGTTGTCTTCCACTGCATTGTGGACATCTTACGCCGCTTAAAAAGTGATTTGGTTTTATTTCAAATTCGTAGCCGCAAGATGCATGCAACATTTTTATTTTTGTTTTTGTATTTACAAAATCGCCCAATACAACGAATTCTCCTCCTACTAATTCCTCCACCTTTTCTTTGAAGGAATCCGTTGTATATTTCATTACCCCGGCACACTTAGCGCAACGATGACCTTGTATAAAGCTTGATGGAGTTATATAGAACTCCGTTCCACAAATGTTGTGCAACATGAGTATTTTAGTTTGAGTATTGATAAATTCACCTAATACGGTATATTCATCACCGACCAACTCCTTGACTTTATCACAAAAAGTGTTTGTTGTATATCTTATCAGCTTAGCACATTTGGGGCACCTGTTTCCTTGGATAAAATTGTTTGGTGCCATTTGAAAAGAGTAACCACATGTTTTATGGTAAAATGTAATCTTCTTCCGTGAGTTAATATATTCGCCTAACACTTCATACTCGTCGCCAACAAGTTCAAATACTCTTTCTTTAAAGAGTTCAGTATCGTATGGAATTTTATGAGAACATTTCGGGCAACGACTACCGCTTAAAAAATGGGCAGGTTGGACGCTCCAATGGTAACCACACTTATTATGGATCAACGTAATTTTCGTTTTGTTGTTGATATAGTTTCCCAATACTGTATACTCATCTCCAACCAAATTTTTTACGTCTTTTATAAAATCTCGTTTTACCGGCATATTCTCACCACCTATATTATCCTATGCAAGGATCATTACTTTTATATATAATTAATTTTTTATTATTACCTTTGTATAAAAATGAGTTTAGTCAAGTGTAAAACAACTTTACGCATTTAATTATAGCATACTTCGACATAGTTTTCAATTGATTACTTTTGCGCCGACGACCTCGTCGCCGAAAGACGACGTGACGGCAGAATGACGCCCAAATAAAACTCACTTAATACAACTAAACACGAATAGAAACGAATCAATTTATTTCTTGAAATAAAAGGAAAAAGCCTTGAAACCGAGTAGTTTCAAGGCTTTCGTTTGGGCAGGGCGAGAAGGACTTGATTCGCGCCGCCGCTACGGCGGCTTGGTCGCTCGCGGTCACAACAGTCCACCGGACTGTTGCTCTGTACCGCTCGTCCTTCAAGTCCTTCTTTAGCAAGTTACAATAAAAAACAAAACGGACACCTTGCGGTATCCGTTTCATTTTTTGGCAGGGGCAGAAGGACTTGAACCCTCGGCACGCGGTTTTGGAGACCGCTGCTCTACCAACTGAGCTATACCCCTATATTCAAATGGTGGGCCATCAGGGACTCGAACCCCGGACCGACCGGTTATGAGCCGGTTGCTCTAACCAACTGAGCTAATGGCCCATATGGCTGCAAATTCAACAGCTTTTGAATTATATCAAATAATATTTCACTTGTCAATGTTTTTTTGAAAAATTATAAATCATATCAACTTTTTGCGCTGTGTTTTGATTTATGATTGATTTATATGTTGAATTATCAGCAAACCTTTGATAGAATTATATCAATATCGAAATATTGTGTCAGACGATTTAAAACCGAAAGGGGATTTAAAGCTATGAAAATAATGACTTTTAATATTCAGCACGCACTTGACTATAAGCGTCAGGTTATAGACTATGATTTTTTTATTGAAGCAATCGGTAAGTTTTCTCCCGATGTCTGCGGTCTTAACGAAGTCAGAGGCAAGGGATGGATTCCGTGCTATAAGAATCAGACAAAGATACTCGCCGACGGTCTCGGCTGGAACGGCTATTTCGGCAAGGCCGTTACACTCGATTACGGCAACCCGTTTGGTAATGCTGTGCTCAGTCAGCTTCCGTTTAAATCTGTTGAAACGTTTATTGTGCCTGATCCGCCCAAGGTTGAAGAGGGCTATTACGAAACAAGGTGCGTAATCAAAGCGATTATTGAGTTTGACGGTAAAGACGTAATGTTCCTTATCACCCATATGGGTCTTATACTTGCTGAGCGCATTAACGCTGTTAAAACCGTTTGCCGTCTGCTTGATGAAACCGATATGCCTGCCGTGCTTATGGGCGATTTTAACGTGACGCCTGACGGTGATGAGCTGAAGCCGATTTTTGAGCGTATGACAGACACCGACAGGACAGGGGAGTGCACTTTCCCGTCTGACAAACCATTCAAAAAGATTGACTATATCTTCTATCGCGGTCTTGAGTGCACCTCGGTTGAAACAATAAAAGAAGTTGTTTCAGATCACTTGCCGATAATCGCAGAGTTTAAATTAATATAAATATATAAACTATTGCAAGTTATCGCTTTTTGTGGTATCATATATTGAATTTTGATTTGTGAAAGGAATTTTGCAAAATGCTTAACACAGAAAAAACAATGGAAAAGCTCGTTGCTCTTTGTAAGGGCAGAGGCTTTGTTTACGCAGGCAGCGAAATATACGGCGGCCTTGCAAACACTTGGGACTACGGCCCTCTCGGTGTTGAACTCAAAACTAACATTAAGAACGCTTGGCGCAAAAAGTTCATCCAGGAAAATCCCTACAATGTAGGTCTCGACAGCGCAATCCTTATGAATCCTCAGACATGGGTTGCATCAGGTCATCTTGGCGGTTTTTCGGATCCTCTTATGGATTGTCGCGAGTGTAAAACACGCCACAGAGCAGACAACCTTATTGAAGATTTTGACGGCACTAACGTTGCAGGCTGGTCAAATGAGCAGATGATGGAATACATCAAAGAGAAGGCAATTGCTTGCCCCTCCTGCGGTAAACATAATTTTACAGATATCCGTCAGTTCAACCTTATGTTCAAAACATTCCAGGGAGTTACGGAGGACAGCAAGAACGAGCTTTATCTCCGACCCGAAACTGCACAGGGTATTTTCGTAAACTTTGCCAATATACAGAGAACAACAAGAAAGAAAGTTCCCTTCGGTGTTGCTCAGATTGGTAAATCCTTCCGTAACGAAATCACACCCGGTAACTTTATCTTCCGTGTCCGTGAGTTTGAGCAGATGGAGCTTGAGTTCTTCTGCAAGCCCGGCACAGACCTTGAGTGGTTCGAGTACTGGCGTGGTTTCTGCCGTGATTGGCTGTATTCACTCGGTATCAAGCCCGAGAACCTTCGCCTTCGTGATCACGATCCTGAGGAGCTTTGCTTCTACTCAAAGGCAACAACAGACTTTGAGTATCTCTTCCCGTTTGGTTGGGGTGAGCTTTGGGGCGTTGCTGACAGAACAGATTACGACCTCACTCAGCATATTAACACATCAGGCAAGGGTCTGGATTACTTCGATCCCGAAACAAACGAGAGATATATCCCGTACGTTATCGAGCCTTCACTTGGTGTTGAGCGTCTCTTCCTTACAATCCTCACAGAGGCTTATGACGAAGAAATTGTTGATGCAGAAAAGAACGATACAAGAGTTGTTCTTCGTCTTCATCCCACACTTGCTCCCTTCAAAGCTGCTGTCCTTCCTCTCTCCAAAAAGCTTGGCGAGCAGGCTCAGGAGGTTTATGCACAGCTTAGCAAGAAATTTATGGTTGATTACGATGATGCAGGTTCAATCGGTAAGCGTTACCGCAGACAGGACGAAATCGGCACACCCGTATGTATCACATTCGACTTTGAGTCACTTGAGGATGGCTGCGTAACAGTCCGTGACCGTGACACAAT
Source organism: Acutalibacteraceae bacterium (assembly GCA_045637465.1). Taxonomy (GTDB): domain Bacteria; phylum Bacillota; class Clostridia; order Oscillospirales; family Acutalibacteraceae; genus UBA8612. The sequence continues at coordinate 23,753 of JAZTZM010000015.1, forward strand.
GGAGCAGAAGAGAATCAGCATCGACGAGCTTGAGGCTTATATCGCAAGCCTTATTGAGTTCTGATCAGTTTTGATTTGTGATGAAAAAGCTTTGGCTTAAAGTATAAGTCAAAGCTTTTTCTGCAAAATATATCAGTGTTTCCGTTTCTTGTCCGAAATGCGAAACATAAAAAACAAGGACGAAATCATTATATAAAAGGAGAAAATTTATGAAAAAACTTTTTGCACTTATTCTTGCAGGCGTTATGCTCCTCAGCTTTGCAGCTTGCGGCGGTAACACAACTCCCGAAGAGACAACTGCTCCCGCAGAGGAAACAACAGTTGCTCCTGCAGACGACGCAACACAGGCACCCTCAGCATCTGACAGCTCTGATGATGCAGCAGCACTTCTCAACAAGGTGTGGGCAAAGTTCGGTGAGGATGAGAAATTCTTCGCAATGGGCGGTCATTTCTCAAATCCCGTTGACGGTGCAGCAGGCAAGTATGACATCACAATGGTAGAAGATCTTGACGGCTCACTCGGTCTTCCTCAGGCAAATGCATCACAGATTGACGATGCAGCATCACTTGTACACGCAATGAACGCAAACACATTTACAGGTGCAGCTTACCATCTTACAGAGGGCACAGACGCAGCTGCTTTTGCTTCTGCAATCGAGTCACATCTTGCAACAAGACAGTGGATGTGCGGTATCCCCGAAACACTTCTTATTGTTTCTGTTGACGGTTACGTTGTAACTGCATTCGGCGCAAACGATATCGTTTCAAACTTCAAGACAAAGCTTGCTGAAGAGTTTGATTCCGCAAAGGTTCTTGTTGAGAAACCCATTGCATAATCTGTCGCATATTTTCAAATACTGTTAATAACGCACACACGAAAGGAAGTTTTACAGATGTTATTTTCAAGCATTCCGTTTTTGTATTTCTTCCTGCCGTGTGTGCTTTTTTTATATTTTGTTGTCCCGAAGCGTCTGAAAAACACGGTGCTGATGCTTGTCAGCCTGTTTTTCTACGCCTGGGGAGAGCCGAAATATGTTCTTCTTATGGCGGCAACCATTCTTGCCAACTACGGTGCAGGTTTGCTGATTGAAAAATTCAGAGGCAAGGTGCTCTCAAAGGTTTTTGTTGTTTTATCGGTCTGTGTGTGTCTGGCTTCGCTGGGCTATTTCAAGTATGCCGATTTCTTTATCGAAAACTTCAATGCCGTAACAGGTTTGTCCTTGCCGCTTCTGCGTATCGCTTTGCCGATAGGTATCAGCTTTTATACGTTCCAGATTCTCAGTTATACGGTTGATGTTTACCGTGGCGATGTGCCGGCGCAGAAGAATCCTGTAAACCTTGCGGCATACGTTACGATGTTTCCTCAGCTTATCGCAGGACCAATTGTCCGTTATTCCGATATAGAAAAACAGCTTGTCGGCAGAACTCACAGTGTCGAAAAGTTTGCTCACGGTGTGCGCAGGTTTGTTGTTGGTCTTGCTAAAAAGATTCTTATTGCCAACACGCTTGGTGAGCTTTGCGATATATTCCGCGCAAGCGATGAAAAAGCTGTGCTTTATTACTGGCTGTATGCGGTTGCTTTCGCACTTCACGTCTATTTCGATTTTTCGGGTTATAGCGATATGGCGATAGGTCTTGGCAAGATATTCGGTTTCGATTTTCTTGAGAATTTCAACTATCCTTTTATATCATCAAGCGCTACCGAGTTCTGGCGCAGATGGCATATGTCGCTCGGCTCGTGGTTCAGAGATTATGTTTATATTCCGATGGGCGGCAACAGAGTGTCAAAGCCTCGTTGGTTTTTTAATATTCTCGTAGTCTGGCTTCTTACGGGCTTCTGGCACGGTGCGGCGTGGAACTTTATTGTGTGGGGCCTTTTCTTTGCGGTGTTGCTCGTGATTGAGAAACTCTTCCTTCTTGACCTTCTTAAAAAGACAAAGGTTCTCAAACGCATTTATATTGCGCTTGCTGTGCTTATCAGTTTCGTTATATTCAATGCGTCCGATATGGGTGAGGCTTTCAGTTATATCGGCGGTATGTTCGGTGCAGGTAGTATTCCGATTATAAACAGCGAAATGCTTTATTATCTCAAGAGTTATGCTGTTGTGCTTATACTTGCGCTTGTCGGCTCAACTCCTATAGTAAAAAACATTGCGATCAAACTTGAAAAAAGCACAAAGTTCGGCAAAGTGATAAAAGTGCTTGAGCCTGTAGCGGTTGCCGCTTTGCTTGTTGTTATGACTGCTTATCTTGTGGACGGCTCCTTCAATCCGTTCCTTTATTTCAGGTTTTAAGGGGAGGGGAGTTAAGTGATTAAATTTAAGAATGTTGCGGTTGCGGCGGTTTTTGTTGCGCTGATATTCGGGTTATGTGCGTGGTTTGTTTTAAAGCCTGCTGATGACTTCTCTGACAGTGAGCGACGGCTGCTGCTCAAATTCCCCGAGGTAAGTGTGGAAAACGTCTTATCGGGCAAATTTATGAGCGATTTTGAATCGTACATGCTTGATCAGTTTCCGCTTCGCGACAGCTTCCGTACGGTTAAGGCGATTGTTTCGACAAAGCTGTTTATGAAGCAGGATAATAACGATATCTACGTCAAGGACGGCTATGCTGCGGCTGTTGAATATCCGCTTAAGTCCGATTCGGTAGATAATGCGGTAAACCGTATGAATAATATAATAGATAAATATACTAATAAAAGTAACAGCGTTTATCTTAGCATAATTCCCGATAAAAACTACTTTCTTTCCAAGGTGAGCGGCAGGCTTTCGCTCGATTATGAAATGATGGTTTCACAGCTGAAAACGCGTGTTAAGGCAGACGGATATATCGATATCTTTTCTGACCTGAAACTTGAGGATTACTATAAAACCGATACCCACTGGAAACAGGAAAATCTGCTGCCTGTTGCGGATAAGCTGCTCGACTCAATGGGCACAAGCTCCGACTTTGCACAGCTGTCGCTTAAAACGCTTGATAAGCCGTTTTACGGTGTGTACTGCGGTCAGTCTGCGTTGCCGCTTGAAGCTGAAAAAATACAGTATTTTTCAGGCGGGTATATAGATTCGCTTAAAGTGTATGACTTCGAGAATTCAAAAAATATATCTGTATACGATATGGAAAAGGCAAACGGCAAAGACCCTTATGAAATGTATCTGTCAGGCTCAATCTCTCTGCTTAGCATTGATAATCCTCAGGCGACAACTGATAAAGAGCTTGTCGTTTTCCGCGATTCATTCGGCAGCAGTATCGCTCCGCTTTTAGCATCAGGCTACAGCAAGGTAACAGTTGTTGATATACGTTATATAAGCAGTTACGTGCTTGGCAATTTTATTGATTTTGAGAACGCTGACGTGCTGTTCCTTTACAGTACGCTTGTGCTCAATAACAGCGAACAGTTTAAATAAAAAAGCATATCAGACATAAAAAAATCCCTCCGTTACCGGAGGGATTTTTTTATTAAACTATTGGTTTAGTGTTAGCGTCGCCACTGAAAAGGACAACGAGTCCGTTAATGTTAGCTTTCATAAGAGCTATGAAGCCATCCCAGAAGCTCTTTAAGTAAACCTTGAAGAACCATACGAAGAGGTTGTACTCAGTTGTTGTATCGGCGAGCTTGTCAGCATCGACTTCATACATTACTGTGAGTTCATCCTGCTGGCCAAGTTTAGCGAGATCTTTCCATGTGAAAGATGTTTTTGCGTTGAGCTTTTCTTTATCCCATACAACGATTTTGTCTGCATCTTCTTCTGTACCGGTGAAGCAAATAACAGGCTTAAAGCCGTCTGTTGCCTGCAGATTGAACTTCTCAACACCGTTTCCGATAACAATTCGCTCGATTGCTGTGCAGTAAGCGAATGCGCGATATCCAACCTCTTTTACTGTGTCGGGGATGCGGATACCTGTTATGTCAATGCGGCAGTAAAATGCGTATGCATCAATCTTGGAAACATCCTTGCCGTCAAGCTTTGAAGGGATTTTAACTTCGCCGTTAACGTCTTCAGCAGCGGGATCAAAGATGATTGCGATTGTTCCGTCTTCAAGCTCTTTGTAGAGGTAATTGCTGTCATCATCAGCTACGATATAGTTACGGCTGTAGACGTATTTCCAGTTTGTGCCGTTTTCGTCTGTGTATGTGTTTTCGTCGCCATCCCAATTCTTTGCTTCAGCAGCAGTGTCTTCAGCGTGCTGGTTGAGTGCGTATTCTGCACCGTTGGGGAGTAATACGTTCGTTACTTTTTCTTCTTCGCCTTCGGCTGCAATTGCGGGGATTGCAATGCACATCATTGTAGCAATCACAAGCACGATGGATATAATCCTTTTTGTTGCGTTCAATGTTATTTCCTCCGTTTAATCATATTTCAAATATGGGGAATTTTTCAATAGCCTCTGTCGGCTTGTGATAGAATAGCCGACAGCAGGTTAATAATGTGCCTGTGGTTAATTATTCTGCAGGCTCTTCGGGAGCGGGCTCTTCGGGAGCAGGCTTGATACCGAGCTTCTCAACGAATGCGAGGAGATTCTCATCACCGATAAGAACGAATACATCGTAAAGAACGATACCACCCTTTTCTGCAGGAATGAAGAGAAGGGGAAGAAGACCTGCAAGTGCTACGAGAAGACCGTTGATCATACCGAAGAAGTTCATGATTTCTGTGAAGAAATCCTTTGTGGGGTTGATGAACTCTTCTTCTGTCTGTGTAAGACGCTCGAACGGAGCAAGAGCTTCCATAGTTCTTATGAGAGCAATTGCAGCATCGTTGACGTTGCTCTGATGGTCAGCGAATGTATTGTTGTCTTCTTTGTTGAAAGCGATTGCTGCATCGCGCTGTGCAACAAAATTATCCCATGCAGCTTGTGCGCCGGGCATCTCTTCTTCTGTGTAGTAGTTGTCTTTAACGTAAGTGTTAGCAATTTCGAGAACTGCATCAAGTGATGTGAAATCTGAGGGGATAATCTCTGCCTTTGCAAAGATTGCCTGTAACTTAGCTGCTGCTGCGTCAATCTCTGCCTGATGCATAATGTCGAGGTTAAGAGCAGCATAGTCAGCCTCTGCTGCAACTGCTTCTGCTTCAGCAATAAGCTTTGCAGCGTTGGAGTATCTGAGGGGAGAGAGGTTCTTGATGTTGCTGAGAGTCTTTGACCAAGCAGATGTGTCTGCTCTCATAAGGGGAACACGTGCGTTGAGGTCTTCAAGAACTGCTGTTGCAGCGTCAACGTCAGCCTGCTTGTCGATTGTGTAACCGCTTATGGGTGTGTTTGTACGGTCTTCATAAGTGTTGAGCGCTTTGCGCATAGAGTTGCTGAAGTTGTCACCGATCTCGTTAGCCTGAGCATCGAGGTTGTAAATAGAAGCTGTGAGTGTGGGTGTGATCTCTACAGGCTCGTTTTTAAGAATTCTTCTTGTTTCTTCAACTGCATTGAGATAAGCTGCTGTGTCAGCGGGCTTGTACTTGAGGTTTGCGATTGCATCGAGGATAGCTGCTGTAGCCTCGTCAACCTTAGCCTGCTCAAGCTTTGTGCAAGCGCTTACGTCAACTGCAAGTGCTGCATCAAGGTCTGCTGTTTCATAGAGTGCTCTGTCAACCTCTCCTGCCTGAGCAAGAGCCTCGTTATATGCTGTGAAGTCAGCAGGCTGAGCTGTAAGACCTGTAACAGCAACAGGAGCTGTTGAGCCTGCGGGGATTGTGTAAACACCGTCAGCTGCTGCGAGAGCTTCGCCGCCGAGTGTTACTGCCATATTGTCTGCTGCGTAGTTTTCTGTGTCAACTACAGCTGCAAATTTAACGTCAGAAGTTGTTGCGTAGTATGTAACAGCATTGTCGTTTACTGTGAAGCTTACGCCGTCAACTGTGGGGAACTTAGCGAAATTGCCTGCCTTGAGAGTGATAACTGCACGGTAGCCGTTTGCTGTTTTGTTTGTGCCGGCTGTGCTGGAAGCTGTACCTGCTTTTGTGATGATGTTAACAACGGCATCGGTTGCAGTGTTAGCTCTTGCACTTGCAAGGAAGTAGGGGGTAGCTGTGCCATTGAGGTAAGCTATGCCGAGTGATTTAGCCATTTCAGCATCGGGAACTACAACGTTAGCTGAAAGAGTACCACCTGTAACCTTTGCCTTAGCTGTTGCATCCCAGTAATCATAAGTGATTGTTGTGGGAGTGATAGCTGCCTTCTCTGCAGCAGTGAATGCTCCATAGAAGTCGGTGTTGAGTGTTGTGTAAAGTGAGCTTGTAGCAAAGTTCATGGGAGCCTTTGCATTGAAAGCTGCCTTTGCAAGAACGTCTGTTGTGATGATGACGAGGTCGCCGTCATCTTCTGTTTTGACGACGTCCCAAGAGATGCCGCCGAAAACGAGTGTGTCTTTTGCTGCTGCTTCATCTGCTGCAAAAGAGAAGGGGATTGCCGTAAGCATCATAGCTACCGTAAGAACAATAGCAAGAAGACGCTTAACTGATTTTGATTTCTGCATTTTTTTCTTCCTCCTAAATTAGATTGTAGGATTTTTTTGCAAATGTAATTATATCATATAAGGATAAATTTGTCCCTATGTAATATCTACCAAAAAAACTCACTAAAAAATAGAACAGTTATATAAAATTTTATATAAATCTATCATATAAATTCTTCAACAGTAAAATTGCGGTAACATCCGTTGAGTATGTTTTCCCACCACTTTTTGTTGTCAACGTACCACTGAATCGTCATTTTGATTCCGTCATCGAATTTTGTCTGTGGCAACCAACCAAGCTCATTGCTGATTTTTGTCGGGTCGATTGCATAGCGTCTGTCGTGGCCGGGTCTGTCCTTGACGTAGGTTATCAGGTCGTCTGTTTTGCCGAGTGCAGATATGATTGTTCTGACAACCTCTATGTTTGCTCTCTCGTTATGACCGCCGATGTTATATACTTCGCCGACTGTGCCGTTATCGAGTATCATTGCAATCGCGCGGCAGTGATCCTCAACGTAGAGCCAGTCGCGCACGTTGAGACCCTCACCGTATACCGGCAGAGGCTTGTCGTGCGTTGCGTTTGCAATCATCAGCGGAATCAGCTTCTCAGGGAACTGATACGGTCCGTAGTTGTTTGAGCAACGTGATATTGTGACGGGTGTGCCGAAGGTTCTGTGATATGCGAGCACAAGAAGGTCAGCCGAAGCCTTGCTTGCCGAATAGGGAGAAGATGTATGAATCGGTGTCTGCTCGGTGAACATAAGGTCAGGTCTGTCAAGCGGAAGGTCACCGTAGACCTCATCTGTTGAAACCTGATGGAAACGGGGAACTTTATATTTGTTGCAGGCATCAAGCAGCACCTGTGTGCCGAGGATATTTGTTTTGAGGAAAACCTCCGGCTCTTCAATTGAGCGGTCAACGTGAGATTCGGCAGCGAAATTTACAACACAGTCGAAGCTCTCTTTTTCAAACAGCTCATAAATAAAAGCGCGGTCAGTGATATCGCCCTTCACAAAGGTGAATCTGTCCGACTTGAAAGCGTCTTTCAGTGTTTCAAGGTCACCTGCGTAGGTCAGAGCGTCAAGACAGACGAGCTGAGTGTCCGGGTAGTTTTCAAGCATATAGTAGACGAAATTTCCGCCGATAAAGCCGGCGCCGCCTGTGATAAGAAGCTTATTCATTGATAAAGCACCTTTCGTTGAAAGTTAAGTTGATATACGCTTATTTTGGAAATTATATCAAATATTTACAATAAAATCAATAAAAACTATTGCACGAAAGCAAAACAGCTAATAAAATAGATATTACAGGCGGTGATAATATGGCAAGAGTTGAACCTGTCGGCATTCACGATGCGGCAGAAAAAATCAACAAAATGAATGATGAGTATTCACGCAAAGTGAAACTTAACAATATGAAACGCACGCTTTTGCATAATGCGGTTGCGTTCGATGCACTTAACGGTTTTCATAAGCTCTGCGACGAAGCGAAGACGTTTTTGTCCGAGCTTGACGTGAATCTTTTCTGCTATGCAATATCGTTTGAAAACGACTGTATGGTGTGCTCGGCTGTGTTTAAAAGCTTTCTTGATGAGCAGGGTGTCGATTTTAATAACCTGATTATGACACCTGTTGAGCAGGCTCTTATTTCGTTCGGCAGAAATATCGCGGACAATCCTCACGAGGTTTTTGAAGACCAGATTGAGGAGATGAAGGAGTTTTTTACCGACGAACAGCTCGTTGTGCTGACTGCGCTTGCGGCTATGATGGTGGCTTCAAATATAGTCAACACCGTTCTTGATGTGGAAATATAAAAAGACCTGCACGGCATACTGTATCCGTGCAGGTTTTCTTAATTTTAAAATACGCTTTCAATTTGTCTTGAGCAGCATTCGGGTGAATAAATCCATCGGCTGATGTGTTGTGCATCCGTATAATACTGCGGTTGCTCGGGTGGATAATCTGCGCTGAAGGCATCTACAATTATCAGCTTCACTTTCATCCTTTCGGGGATAAGGCTTTTGATGTAAACCGTTGCGTGCTGTCCCGGATAGACGTCGGGCACAGGCTCTGCAAGACCCGCAAGATTCGGTGCAAGCTCAACAAAAACTCCGTATTTTTCGACTGAGCGGATTATCCCCGGCACAGTCTGACCGGCACAGAAATTCTGCGCATTCTGCTCCCATGTGCCGAGCAACTCTTTGTGTGACAGCGTGATTTTTCCGTCGTCGGCAATATCTTTCACAATCGCTCTTATGTCATCACCTGTCGAAAATCTTACGTTAGGGTGGGGTATGCGTGAAACGGAGATTGCATCAATCGGTATCAGCGCAACAAGTCCTGCCCCGATATCGGCAAATGCGCCGAAACCTTCGATATGTGTAATACGTGCATCGATAACGTCACCGGGTGACAGCTTTGAAATGTATTCGTTGTAACAGTCCTGCTGTACGGCTCTTCTACTGAGAATTGCAATCCGTTCACCGTAGCCGTTGTCCTCAAAACCTGTTATACGGAAAACAACGGGTTTGTTTACTCTTGATATGAGCGCAATATCGCGTACGCTTCCGTCTTCAATTCCGATTGCGCCCTCGTTTCGGGGAATAATACCTCTGAGCGGCCCTAAATCAAGGTGAAGGTTGTGACTGTTATCGCATAGTATGACCCTTGCTTCAAGCGGAGTTTTCTTTGAATATGCCTGCATTATCGATCCCATATCCTCAAGCGCGGCACGGTTTTCAGGTGTTGAGAGTAGCTTTCCTTCGGGTTTATATTTTTTCATTGTTGCACGGCGAAAAGGCTTCCGCCGCTTCCTCCCTTGCTGTGTTTTTTGACCGTTGATTTATATATATGCATTTTCTTTGTTCTCATTACTGCGGTGATTGATATTTTTGCATATATATGTTATAATACCCTGAAATAGAGGTGGTATATTTATGCTCGACAAGCTTGAACAGGTCGAACAAAGATTTGAAGAAATTAACGAAAAGCTCTGTCAGCCTGACGTTGTGTCTGATATGGAGCTTTACAAAAAATATATGCAGGAGATAAAACATCTCACTCCCGTTGTCGAAAAATTCCGTGAGCATAAAAAGGCTCTTGCCGATGCGGCAGAGGCAAAGCTTATGCTTGAGGATTCTTCGCTTGATGCGGAATTTAAAGAAATGGCTTTTGAAGAGCTTGAGTCTGCCAAGGCTCTTATTGAGCAGACACAGCAGGAGCTCAAAATCCTGCTTCTTCCGCGTGACCCGAATGACGATAAAAACGTTATCGTCGAAATCAGAGGCGGCGCAGGCGGCGACGAAGCTTCGCTCTTTGCCAATTCGCTCTATCGTATGTATTCAATGTATGCTCAGACAATGGGCTGGGGTAGCGAAATACTTAACGCAAACGAAACGGAAGTAGGCGGATTTAAAGAAATCAGCTTTATGATAAGCGGCGAGGGTGCTTATTCACGCTTTAAGTTTGAAAGCGGTGTTCACCGTGTACAGCGTGTGCCCGAAACCGAAAGCCAGGGCAGAATCCATACTTCGACCGTTACAGTAGCAGTGCTTCCCGAAGCGGAAGAGGTTGATATTCAGATAAACCCTGCAGATTTGCAGATTGATACCTTCCGTTCAAGCGGTGCAGGCGGTCAGCATATCAACAAAACGGAGTCTGCAATCCGTATAACTCACTTGCCGACGGGCACTGTTGTTGAGTGTCAGGATGAAAGAAGCCAGCACAAAAACCGTGATAAGGCAATGCGCATTCTCCGCTCGAGAATCCTTGAGGCAGAACGTGAGAGGCAGGCAGGCGAAATCGCAGGTGAAAGACGCTCGCAGGTAGGTACGGGCGACAGAAGCGAGAGAATCCGCACCTACAACTACCCTCAGGGCAGAATGACAGACCACAGAATAGGTCTGACGTTATATAAACTCGAAGCTATTCTCAACGGCAGCCTTGATGAGCTGATTGACGCTCTCATTACAGCCGATACCGCAGAAAAGCTGCGTGCACAGGAGTAATAAATTGAAATCAGGTAAAACGATGGCAGAAACAAAATTATTCAAATATGAGCCGTCCGATTCGGATTCGCTCGGAGTAGTTGGCAAAATACTGCGTGACGGAGGAATTGTCGGCATACCGACCGAAACGGTTTACGGTCTTGCCGCAAACGCCTTTGACGGTAATGCGGTTGCAAAGATATTCAAAGCCAAGGGCAGACCTCAGGATAATCCGCTGATTGTCCACATCAGCGATATCTCTCAGCTCGGCTCTGTTGTGTCAATGATTCCGGCTTCGGCTTTTGCTCTTGCCGAAAAATTCTGGCCGGGTCCGCTTTCTATAATAATGCCCAAGGGCGAGCGCATACCCGATGAAGTGAGTTGCGGTCTCGATACCGTTGCCGTGCGTATGCCCTCACACCCTGCTGCGCGCGATATTATATCTGCCGCAGGCGTACCGCTTGCCGCTCCGTCGGCAAACCTTTCGGGCAGTCCGAGTCCTACAACGGCTCAGCACGTAATTGACGATATGTGGGGCAGGGCAGATGCAATCGTTGACGGCGGTATGTGCGATGTCGGCGTGGAGTCAACCGTTGTGTCACTTGTCTCAGATAAGCCGAGGCTTCTTCGTCCGGGCGGTATTTCGCTCGAGCAGCTTGAAAGCGTGCTCGGTGAGGTTGAGGTTGACCGTGCTGTACTTGCCGAGCTTGAACCGGGTCAGAAGGCGGCTTCTCCGGGAATGAAATATAAGCATTATTCACCAAAGGCAAGGGTAATAATATTAAAGGGCAGTTTCGATAATTACCGACGCTTTATAAAAGGCAAAAAAGACTGTGCGGCGCTTTGCTTTAACGGTGAGGGTGATAAGCTCGATGTTCCGTTTATCGAAATCGGCAGTGAGCACGATAGCAGTGCGCAGGCTCACCTCATTTTTGATGCGCTTCGCAAACTTGATGAAATGGGTGTGCAGACAGCCTATGCAAGATGTCCCGACACAGACGGTGTAGGTCTTGCGGTAATCAACCGTCTGCTCCGTGCGGCGGCGTTTACCGTGCTCGATGTTGACGGTGTAATGGTTGTCGGCATTACCGGTGCGACAGGCTCGGGTAAATCCAGTATTGCAAAAATGCTTTGTGAAAAGTTCGATTTAGCGCATATCGACTGTGATGAAATTGCAAGAGAAATAACAGCCGTGGGTTCACCTGTTTTAAGTCAGCTTGCGCAGGCTTTCGGCGATGACATAATACGTGACGATATGAGCCTTGACAGGGCGCTTCTTGCTTCGCGTGCCTTTGCTTCAGAGAAGTCAACCAGACTTTTGAACAGTATCACACACCCGATTATAACTTCAAAAGCTCTTGCAAAGGCAAAAGACTTTACACGCAAAGGCAAAATGGCTGTTTTGCTTGACGGAGCGGCTATTTTCGAGAGTAAAATTGACAAGCTCTGCAACTTTACAGTGGTTGTAACAGCGCCTGAAGAGGTAAGAAAATCCAGGATTATGGAACGCGATTCGTTGAGTGTTGAAAAGGCGGAAGAAAGAATCGGGGCGCAGCTTTCCGAGAGTGAATATGAGCGGAATGCAGATGTTATAATTGCTAACTATCCGCCACACAATATTGATGAGGAAATTCAAAAACTAATTGATAAATATGAGGAGAAAAGACAATGAGCAAAAATGAAGAACTCAGAGAGAAACTTTTTTACGATCCCAAGCACGGTTGCAAAATAATTGATGATGCTGAGCTTGCAGCTGTTGACAGCTTTGCAGAAGGCTACAAGGCTTTTATGACAAAGTGCAAGGTTGAGCGTGAGGTTGTCGAATACGTTTGCGACCTTGCATCATCCAAAGGTTTTGTTGATTTCGACAGTAAAGCACAGTATAAACCCGGTGATAAAGTAATTTACAACAACAGAGGCAAGGCGGTTATTCTTGCCGTTATCGGTCAGAAACCTGTTGAAGAGGGTGTGCGTATTGCCGCAGCTCATATCGACTCGCCCAGACTTGACCTCAAGCCCAATCCGCTTTATGAAGATGCTGAGTTTGCTCTTCTTAAAACTCATTATTATGGTGGTATCAAAAAATATCAGTGGACTGCAATTCCGCTTGCGCTTCACGGCGTTATCATCAAGGCTGACGGCACAAGCGTTAAGGTCAACATCGGTGAAGATGCAGGTGACCCGAAATTTGTTGTTACTGACCTTCTTCCTCACCTTGCCGCAGAGCAGATGAAGCGTTCACTTGCAGAGGGTATCAAGGGCGAAGAGCTCAATATTCTTGTCGGCAGCCGTCCTTTCAAGGATGACGAAGGCTCCGAAAGTGTAAAGCTCAATATTATGAGCATTCTTAACGAAAAATACGGTATTGTTGAAGCTGATTTCCTCAGCGCAGAGCTTGAGGCTGTGCCTGCATTCGGTGCGGATGATATCGGTTTTGACAGAAGCCTTATCGGTGCATACGGTCACGATGACAGAGTCTGCGCATATCCTTCCGTTATGGCAATTTTTGATGCAGGCACTCCCGAGTACACAGCTCTCACTGTTCTTGCGGATAAAGAAGAAACAGGCTCTGACGGTAACACAGGTCTTAATTCAGCATATATGGCATATTTCATCAGCGATCTCGCACGCATGCAGGGTGGTATTGGCAGCATAGCAATGAGCAACAGCGAATGTCTTTCTGCTGACGTAAATGCAGCTTTTGATCCCACATTTGCAAGCGTTCTCGAAAGAAGAAATGCGGCTTTTGCAAACAAGGGCATTGTCGTTACAAAATACACAGGCTCAAGAGGTAAGGGCGGCACGTCTGATGCAAGCGCTGAGTTTATGGGCAGAGTCCGTAAGCTTTTCAATGAGAACGGTGTCGTCTGGCAGGTCGGTGAGCTCGGCAAGGTTGATGAAGGCGGCGGAGGAACCGTTGCAAAATACGTTGCATCTCACAATATTGATGTTGTTGATGTCGGTGTTCCTGTGCTTTCTATGCACGCACCGTATGAAGTTATCTCCAAAATTGACCTCTATATGGCTTATAAAGGATTTTTAACCTTCTTCACAAAGTGAGGATTTTATGGAAACTGATCAGGAAAGAGTAAAACGTCTGCGCAAAAAATCGATGAGTCTGCCGCTCAGGCCCGGAGTATATCTTATGAAGGATAAGAGCGGCGGTATCATCTATGTCGGTAAGGCAAAAGCTCTCAAGAACAGAGTGAGCAGCTATTTCGGCTCTCACTATAACCATACGGCGAAGGTTATCCGTATGGTCGAAAATGTTCAGGATTTTGACTATATCGTTACGGATAGCGAGTTTGAAGCGCTTGTGCTCGAGTGCAGTCTTATCAAGCAGCACAGCCCCAAGTACAATATCCTTCTCAAGGATGACAAAGGCTATCATTATGTCAAAATCACAAAGGGTGCCTGGCCGAGAATAGATGCCGCAATGCAGCTGGTGGATGACGGGTCCGAGTATATCGGGCCGTACACCAGCTCTTTTGCCGTGCGCCAGACTGTTGAGCAGGCGCAGAAAATATTCCGTTTGCCACAGTGCAACAAGACCTTTCCCGTTACACATAAACAGCGCCCTTGCCTGAATTATCATATTTCTCAGTGCTCTGCACCCTGTGCGGGCAAGATTTCTCAGGCAGATTACAGACGAAGTGTCGAGCATGCTGTCGATTTTCTCAAGGGTGGCTCGGCTGTTATGATAAAACAGATGCAGAATGAGATGGAGCAGGCTGCCGAAAATCTTGATTTTGAAAAAGCCGCCGTGCTGCGTGACAGAATTGCGGCAATTACCAAATTCGGTGAAAAGCAAAAGGTAGTCAGTGCGGACGTTGCAGAGCAGGATGTTTTTGCTCTTGCCCATTCGCAGGATAAGGCTTGTCTTGCTGTGCTGCGCTTTTTCGGCGGCAGACTCTGCGATACGGAGCATTTTATTTTTGATGCGCCGGAAGATGCGGACTATGCACGCTACGAGCTTCTGATGAGCTATTATTCGATGCGTGAAAGGGTGCCGCCGCGTATTCTAATTGATTCGTTGCCGCAGGATTCGGAGCTGATATCGCAGTGGCTGAGTGAGAAGCTCGGAAAAAAAGTTAGCTTTGCCGTGCCGCAAAGAGGCGGTCAGCTGAAGCTGCTTGAAATGTGCCGCTCGAATGCGAGTGAAAAGCTGGCTTTGAGCCTTGGCAGAAAGGGTAAGGATACGGCTGCACTTGATGAGCTTGCGCGTCTGCTCGGTCTTGATTCACCTCCTGAATATATTGAATCGTACGATATTTCGCACACCGCAGGCACTGAAAACGTTGCAGGTATGATAGTTTTCAAAAACGGTCAGCCATATAAATCTGCTTACAAACGCTTTAAAATCAAAGGGTTTGACGGTCAGGATGACTGTGCTTCAATGGCTGAGGTGCTTGAGCGCAGATTCAGGCATTATCTTGAAGAAAACGCAAAACCTGAGGGCGAAAAACGTGATGAAGGCTTTGCGAGGCTGCCCGATCTTATACTCCTTGACGGTGCGCAGATGCAGGTCAATGCGGTCAGGGCTGTGCTTTTAAGACTCGGTATTGACGTGCCGCTTTACGGTATGGTCAAGGATTCAAGCCACAGAACTCGTGCCGTAACAGGTGAGGGCGGCGAGATTTCGATTAATTCAAAACGCAGTGCATTTACTCTTGTTTCCACAATTCAGGAGGAGGTTCACCGTTTTGCAATCGAATATCATCGAAAAAGACGAAGCGCAGGCATATCAACCTCACTTACCGGAATAAGCGGCGTTGGCAAGAAAAGAGCCGCTGCGCTGATGAAACATTTTAAGTCGCTGACAGCAATAAAAGAGGCGTCGATTGAGGAACTTTGCGCAGTTAACGGTGTCGATTCACGCTCGGCTCAGGCAGTTTACGCCCACTTCCACGGTACAGAAGAGTAACATTCGGGTCTTTTTCTTATAAATAACTTGACAAATCTGAAATAATACAAGATAATATAAAGAGAATAGTGTCATATTGTGCAGTTTTGCACATTACGGAGAAAATATATGAGAGTTATCACAGGCTCCGCAAGGGGCAGAGTTCTTACCACACTTGAGGGTGGCGATATTGTCCGCCCGACAACCGATAAAGTTAAAGAAGCAATGTTCAGCATTATCCAGTTCGATATTGAGGGCAGGAGAGTGTTGGATCTTTTTGCGGGTTGCGGTCAGCTTGGCATCGAAGCGCTCAGCAGAGGTGCGGAAAAATGCACTTTTGTTGATTCCGATTCTAAATCGGTTGCCGTTATAAAGAAGAATCTTGAGCACACCAAGCTTGCTGAGTATGCGGCGGTTGCCCAGATGGATGCTTTTTCATTCCTTCGTATGTCGCCTGAGGTTTTTGATGTTGTCCTGCTCGATCCGCCTTACGGTACGGGTCTTCTTCAAAGGGCACTTGCTTCTCTTGACGGCAAAATGGCGGAGGGTTCGCTCATTGTGTGTGAGCTTCCTGCAAAAGAGGAACTGCCCGAACAGGCAGGCGGTCTGACTTTGTTCAAACGCTACAAATACGGCAAAACAGAGCTTGCCGTGTACAGATAAAGGGGATGGAAGCTATGAAAATTGCTATCTGCCCCGGCAGCTTTGATCCTGTTACGATCGGTCATCTCGACGTTATCAGGCGCGCTGCTAAAATGTTCGACAAGGTAATCGTTGTCGTAATGTACAACTATCACAAGAAAACAAGCGCATTCACACCCGACGAAAGGGTAGAGCTTATAAAGCGCGTTACTGCCGACATTCCGGGCGTTGAGGTTGAGCATTATTACGGTTTACTTGCCGACTATGCAAGAAATAAAGGTGCTGTTGCAATTGTCAAGGGCTTGCGTGCCGTATCCGATTTCGAGGCGGAGTTTCAGCAGGCGCTTGCAAACAAAAAACTCAACAGCGAGGTTGAAACAGTTTTTTTAACGGCGAGTGCGGATAATATGTATCTGTCTTCCAGCGTTGTCAAACAAATCTGTGAATTCGGCGGAAACATTTCGGAATTTGTTCCTGCCGAAATTCTGGATGATATAGAAAAAAGACTCAGAAAGGATGTAAATATATGAGAGTAGAAGATTTACTTGAAAAGATTGAGGAAGTCCTCGATAATGGTCAGAAGGTTGCTTTTTCTTCAAGAGTTACTGTAGATATTGATGCTATCCGTAACTGTGTCGATGAAATCCGCGACAATATGCCCGAAGAGGTACGTCAGGCACGCAACATTGTCCGTGACCGCAATAAGCTCATAGACGATGCAGCTGCACAGGCTGAGGCAACTCTTGCCAAGGCAACAGAGAGAGCTCAGGAGACAATCAACAAGGCAAATGCCAAGGCAAAGGAACATATTCTTTCCTCTGAAGAGATTGCCAGAACAAACGTTGCTCAGTCAGAAGAGAGAGCAAGCCTTACCATCGCAGAGGCTGATGCACAAGCTCAGCAGATGGTAGAGGAGAGCGAGGTTGTTGCACGCGCAAAGGCATATTGCGAAGAGATGCTCAAAAAGGCTCAGGCTCAGTCTGAAACAACTATTGCAAACGCAAATGCAACCGCTGCAGAGACAATTGAAGCAGCTAATCAGCAGGCTGCCGCTATCAAAGAGCAGGCTGCAAAGTGGTCTAACGATATCTGCACATCTGCTGCAAATTTCGTTGAAAACATTGTCAGCCAGACTGAGCGTACACTTGCAAACAGCCTTTCCAACGTACGTCAGACAAAAGAGAATATTCACGGCGCAATAGGCAATCGCAGCCAGCAGTAAGGGCTTTGGGTGTAGGTGATAAACTTTGAAAAGATCACAGTTTGTTGCGTTGCTGGTGGCGATAGCAATTGCTGTCGGCTCATTGATTGCGGTCGTCAGGTCGAGGCCGAATCTGTCAGATGACGCGATAGAATTTCAGACAGAATCATTCGACGCATCGGAAAAACCTCTTGTTACAAGTGCTTCTTTGCTTGCTGTAGGCGACAACCTTATACATAAGAACATTTATGAACAGGCTCAGGCAAGAACATCTGACGGCAGTTATGATTTCTTACCGGTATACGAAAATGTTTCAAGTCTGATAGCCGCTGCGGATATCGCAGTTATCAATCAGGAAACGATGATGGCTGAAAGCTATCCTGTTTCTACTTATCCGACTTTTAACACGCCTACCGCTATGGCTTCACAGCTTTCTCAGCTGGGCTTTGACGTTCTTACTATAGCCAATAACCATATGCTCGATAAGGAAAGCTTCGGTCTTATCGAAACACTTGACCTTATCAATTCAACTGAGGGGCTCACATCTGCCGGTGCTTTCCACAGCAAGGATGAGTATACACAGATAAAGGCTGTAACTGTCAACGATATCAGCTTTGCTTTTCTTTCTTTTACCGAGCACACAAACGGTATCACCATACCGGAAGAAAAAGAGAGCTTTGTCGTTTATCTCAACGAACTTGATGACGTTAAAACTCAGGTCGAGTATGCTGAGACAATTGCCGACGTTGTAGTTGTGTCAATGCATGCAGGAACCGAAGGTTCGAACAAGGTGAACGATGTTCAGCGTAGATTTGCTCAGAAAGTTGCCGACTGGGGTGCCGATATTGTTATAGGCACACATCCCCACACTCTTCAGCCTGTTGAATACGTCACGAATACTGAAGGCAAAGAAGTGCCTGTAATGTATTCGCTTGGAAATTTTGTTTCTGCTCAGTCTGAAAGGCATCTTCTCATAGGCGGTATGGCGAACGTTACTTTCACAAAGAATCATCTCACAGGTGAAGTTACCGTGAGCAAGCCTCAGCTCGATATTGCTGTGACTCATTACGGTGCAGGATATTCCGGCGTGAAAATTTACCGTCTTGCAGATTATACGTCCGCTCTTGCCTCTGCTCATGCCAAAAGCAATATGAGCCTTGATTATATCTATGATCATATTCACTCTGTTGTAGGCGATGAGTATCTTATAGATGAATATAAAAGTAAATAAAGAATAAATACCCACCAACGCTGCATATATTTGATTGAATACAATAAATGCAATGAGGTGGGTATATGTTTGTTCTTTCAGTTAAATCTTCTTCCGTGAAAGCTGCGCTTCTTGGCACGCTGATTGTTGTCTGTGCCGTTGCGGGAGTTTACGTTGCAGGTCGCAGTATTGAAACTTCGGTTGAAACAGCAAAAAACGGCATTGATTACAGTGCCGCTGATGCTTCACAAAGGCTTGCTTTTTTATCTCAGTTCGGTTGGGATGTACAGCCTGATCCTGTTGAGGTGCGTGAGGTTATTATACCTGCAGAATTTGACGCTGCTTATGAAAAATATAATGCCATGCAACACGAGCATGGGTTGGATCTTTCGAAATATTGCGGAAAAAGAGCAAAACGCTGGACTTATGAAATAAAGAATTATCCGGGATATGAAAATTCAGATATGGTTCAGGTGAATATATTTGTGCTCGACGGAAGAGTCATTGGCGGAGATATATGTTCGCTTGAAAAGAATGGATTTATGCAAAGTTTTTTGTATCCTCAGAAGGAGCGTAATTTAAAAGATGTCACTGCAACGACTTGATAAAATAATAGCTTCGCAAGGTAAATACAGCCGCAACGACGTGCGTCGCCTTGTACGCGGCGGCAGTGTTACGGTAAACGGAAAAGCTGTAAGTGACAGCGGCGTAAAAGTCGATCCCGAATGCGACGTTATAAACGTTTGCGGTGAGAATTTCGGATACAGCGAATATGTATATATAATGTTAAATAAACCGGAGGGTGTTGTCAGCGCAAGCAGATCGCCCGGTGAGAAAACGGTTGTTGATCTTGTTCCGGGCGAACTTAAGCGTCCGGGGCTTTTTCCCGCAGGCAGACTCGATAAAGACACAACGGGATTTGTGCTTATCACTGATGATGGCGCTTTTGCGCACGATATTCTTTCGCCAAAAAAACATATTGAAAAAACATATATCGCTGTGCTTGACAGACCGATAGGTGAGCCGGAGTTTGAAAAATTCCGCAACGGTGTTACCCTTGCCGACGGTTACGAATGTCTGCCGGCACAGATTACTCCTCTGACGGATGATGGCTTGACTGTTGAAATAAAACTCAGAGAGGGTAAATATCATCAGATAAAACGTATGGCTGCAGCCTGCGGCTCTCACGTTAATAAATTACGACGTGTTTCAATGGGCTCGCTCGAACTTGACAGTTCACTTGCTGAGGGTGAGTGCAGATTGATCAGTGCGGATGAACTGGCAAAAATTAAAATAGGTTGACAAAGCCTATAAAAAGGTTTAAACTGTTAATTGTGAATATATATATTCTAATTAATAACGCATTCAAGGATGAAAAAATTGGAAAAAGAATTTGTGTTTAAAAATAAAGATTTCCGTAAACGTTGTGTTACGGTTATGCGTGTAGCGGCTATATTTGCAGGTGCTTATATGCTGATAAGTCTCATCAATATTCCCAATTGTCAGAATTATCCGAGACTTGCCGTGCGTATGTTGCTGACAGCTTTTTATACATTGGAGCTCTGCCTTTTTGCGCACCGCAACTCTATCTATATGGAAATCGGAGGCGACTATGCCATTGCCAGACGTGCCGGTGCAGGTATGATGCTGTCTCTTATAGTTAACTCTATTGTTGAAGGCTACTATGTCTCCGCTTTTCTTGAAATCGGTACGATGCGCGGTGTTTATATGTGCCTTATCGTTGCCATCGGTTGTCTTACAACTCTGCCGCTTATTCTTTATCAGTATCTTAATTTTGACTATATGCTTATGCGACTTGCAAGCGTGATTGGCATTGTGGCATCTGTTGTTTCTTTCTGTATTGGCTTTCTTGTAATTGCAACAAATCAGGTTGGCGCATTTGACGAAGGCATCCTCAGCGGTGTCGGTGCAATTTTTGACAGCTTTGCTCCGCTGTACCTGGTTCACTGTCTTGTTCCTGCTGTTGTTGTTGAGATTGCCAGAGATGCTTTCGCAAAACAAATGAAGCTTGAAGCAAAGTTTGCACCTGAAAGCAGGGACGAGCCTCTCAAAAACATTGTGAAAGAGAAGGCTGACGAAAGCGAAGAAGCGGATAAAGGCGAAAAGCCTGAGAAAAATAACGAAAAAGCGGATAAAGGCGAAAAGCCTGAGAAAAATAACGAAAAAGCAGACAAAGGCGAAAAGCCTGATGAAAATAACAAAAAAACAGATGATCAATAATTGTTGGTTCAGACAGTGCAGCTTTAAGCTGTGCTGTCTTTTTTTTGCTGAAATTCGTTTCGTTTGGAATAAAATCGACATATAATTTGTAGTTTTATACAAAAACTTATAATTTTACTGATTATTTACATTAAATATCCTCTTTACATCTTCGACTAAAAGTGATAATATATTGACGGTGCATTTTCAGCATTGCTATTTAAATATAGGAGGAATATAAAACATGGCTAGAAAAATGAAAACCATGGACGGTAACAACGCTGCGGCATATGTGTCCTATGCGTTTACGGAAGTTGCCGGTATCTACCCGATCACACCTTCCAGCCCCATGGCAGACTATGTTGACCAGTGGTCAGCACAGGGTTTGAAGAACATCTTCGGAACAACAGTCAAGGTTGCAGAAATGCAGTCTGAGGCAGGTGCAGCAGGTACCGTTCACGGTTCACTTGCAGCAGGTGCTCTCACAACTACCTACACTGCTTCTCAGGGTCTTCTTCTTATGATCCCCAATATGTACAAAATCGCAGGCGAGCTTCTTCCCTCAGTTTTCCACGTATCAGCTCGTTGCGTAGCTTCACACGCTCTTAACATCTTCGGTGATCATTCCGACG
>JAZTZM010000016.1:0-22705 GCA_045637465.1 Acutalibacteraceae bacterium
TATAAGCTGTGATGAAACATCACGTGCGATACGGTCATAGAGTCTGTTCTTTTCTTCAAAACGGGCTTTCTGCTCGTTCATATCAATTTCGGCTTTCAGCAGAAAGTTGTTTTCGCTGAGCCTTTCACGGGTTTCTTCAAGGCTCTTCATCAGCTTTTTGATTTCTTTTATATCATTCTGCCAAAATACGTATCCACCCGAAACGGGCTTGCCGTGAAGCATTGTTTTTCCGAGTTCAACGGGTTTGTCCAATGCGCTTCGCATCACATCTTCGGGGAAATCATCGGCATAGGAAGAGATATACATCGTCTGATAATTCTTATCAACAATCTGCGCCGCAACTGTTGAAATTTCAAAAAATTCGGTGTAACCCGCATTTGAACGGATAAGACCGCTTTCAATTGCACTTTCAAGAAGAAGGGTAATCATAAGGCAGTCAACCGCAGTAAGGTCAGCGTTGATAAAACCGAGAGCATAAAGCACCCAGAAAACAACAGAGCAAGCCATAATGATAAGAGGCAATTTCTGGAATGTTTTACTGCCCGGCACGCGGCTCTTGATTGCAAGAGCAACTACAAAATAAAAGCCCAGAATGATGAACCATGCGCATACGATGTAAAAGCCAAAACCGTATTCATACTGTTCATTGAAATAGTAAATTCCATTGGGGAATTCAAATACAAGTTTATGAAAATCGTTTGTAAAAACAAAAACTATAAGAGCGAATGCAGGAATATAGAGAATATTCAACCAACGCGGCATTTTGTATGTTTCGGGTTTACCGATATAGGTTGTGATAAACACACCGAGAAGCGGAATGAGAATCATCGGAATGTAAAAAGCATACCACATATATCTGCACAGGTCGGAAAATTCGGAAACATAAAACCACTTTACAGTACGCTCAGCAAGCCAGAATGCCATAAGCAGACCAACGGCAACCAGATAGCCTCGTATTCGTTTGTCAAGAATTCTGCGCCGCACGGAAATAACCCAGCCGAACGACAGCGCAACAAAAATTATGTGAGGCAGAATTGTAAACGTATTCCCTAAAAACGAGTTGGTAAGCGGAAAATTGATGCCGTTATAGAGTATGCCTGCCATTGCAAGAACCATTGCACAGACGAGATAAATCAAAGTCTTTTTCTGTGTCTTGATCATATTCCGCTTCCTCTCGTTATTGTTAAATTAAAGCATAGCATACAAAAAAGCAAAAATCAAATTTGAAATAATAAGAAGGTCGATTACTAAAACAAACTACCGACATTTTATTGCATTTTTTATACAAATATTTATTGTTCAAAAATCTTAAAGCATCAACTCTTACTCCATTCTGAACAACCTAAAAAAGTGTGACCCTGTTGAACCGACTTGTGCTATATCTTTTCCTTGCTTTATTACTAATACAAATAGGGCAGAGCAATGTGAATAGAGCGTTGAGAATGTGTTATTATGTTTTATATTCACATAATAAGTCTCTATACCATAAGAGAGAATAGATTCTATTAAAGAGTTAACTATGTTATAAGACATAATAATATAAATAAACGCATCACATTTTTTGCATTGTGATGCCAAGGATAAACACTCATAGTATGAGAAAACTACCGAAGCTCAAGAGCAGCTTCAAGAGTCATTCCATTCGAAACTCATCACCACGATATTAACAGGACTGTCAACAGTGCTTGTGCAGTCCGTTTTCAGGTATCGCTATACCCTTTCGGGTATATTTACACCTTGTTGCATAGTTTTATACCACAACGGGTATAATAATCGCATAAAGTTATTGACATTATACCCTATAGGGTGTAATATATGCTTATGAATACAATTGCTGAATTTATCAAACAAAAAAGAAAAGAAGCAGGACTGACTCAGGAAGAGTTCGCAATCCGGTCAGGTCTGGGCTTAAGGTTCATCCGCGAGCTTGAACAAGGCAAAGAAACGGTGCGTATGGACAAGGTTAATCAGGCTCTTTCAATGTTTGGCATGAAGGCAGTTCCCGGAAGGAAGGATGACTGATGGAAGCATACAGAACAGCGTATGTATATATACGGGAAACCTTTGCAGGAACACTGAAAGAAACGGATTACGGATATTCATTTATATATGATAATGAATATCTTGAAAGCGAAAGCGCTTCTGCCGCGAGTCTTACTATGCCTCTGACAAGTGAGGAATACACCTCAAAAACTCTGTTCGCATTTTTTGACGGACTCATTCCCGAAGGCTGGCTGCTTGATATTGTCAGCCATAATTGGAAGATTGACCGCAAGGACAGATTCGGTCTGCTTCTCGTTGCGTGTAAAGATCCTATAGGAAACGTCAGCATCAAGGGGGTTAAGGAATGAACTGTTTATGCTGCGGTAAGCCGCTCAAAACCGAAAGCTCCCCTTATCAGTGGCATCAGAGTTGCATTAAAAGCTTTTTTGGAACAAGCAAATTCCCTGATATTGACGTGTCGGAAGAAATTCTCAACCAGCTTGCCATTGACAGCACAACTAAAGGTTATACAGTACCCGGTGTGCAGAAAAAGCTATCACTGCACCTGACCAAGGACAACGAACCGAGACTGACACTTGTGAATTATCCTACGGGCTATATTCTCAAGCCACAGACTCAGGAATATCCGGCTTTACCTGAAATGGAATACCTTGTAATGCAAATGGCAAATTTGAGCGGAATAAAAACCGTACCGTTTGCGCTGATGCGTCTGCCTTCGCAGAATAATGCGTTTGCATATATCACAAAGCGTATTGACCGAGAAAACGGACAAATACTTGCAATGGAAGATTTTTGTCAGCTTGACAGCAGACTGACCGAAGATAAGTACAGAGGCTCTTACGAGCGCTGCGGCAAGATTGTTTCAAAATATTCAGTCAACTACGGACTTGACCTTGCAGAGCTTTATATAAGGATAGTTTTCTCTTTCGCAGTCGGTAACTCGGATATGCACCTGAAAAACTTCTCGCTTATCGAAACATCACAGGGCAGCAAGGAATATGTTCTGTCTGCGGCATACGATATGCTTTCGACCAATGTGATTATTCCGGAAGATAAGGAGCAGCTTGCACTTACTGCAAATGGCAAAAAGCAGAATCTGCGCAGAAAAGATTTCCTCGTACTCGCTGAAACTATCGGTATTCCTCCCAAGTCTGCAGAGAAGATGATTGATAAAATCATAAAACTCAAAAACAGATATGTTCAGCTGTGCAGAACTTCATATCTCCCCGACGATATGAAAGGTGCACTTGAAGAGCTGATAGCACAGCGCATTGAATCTTTAATGAAATAACATTTAAGCCTTTTGTGCACGATATTCAAATAAAAAAATCAGGGAGTCAACCGTTTGCGGTTGCCTCCCTGATTGCTTATCTCAGAAAAGTTTTGATACAAGATCATCGAAGCTTTCCTGCTTTAATTTTTCACTTACCTTAACAAACAAAAGAACAAATTTTCAGAGAATTCATTTGGGGAAGCAAACGAATTATAAACACAGCCAATAAACTCAATTAGCGTCAGATTTGAGTTCAAGAATATTATGAAATATTTGCAGATGAGATAACTGAAAAAGCTCCTGCTCGGAACGCCGATCCTGGCAGGTGGACTTTTTTTATTTACTACGCAATCATCAAAATTATGATTGATTGCAAAGAAAAGCTCCGAACGAATCGGAGCTTCCAAACAATTTGTGTTTGTTGTTAATTTTCAAAATGTATTGTTGCATCAGTCAGTCGCGCATTACTTGCTTCGAAAGTTATTGTGTTCCATTGTTCCTGAGTTCCAGCATAATAAACATCTGTAATATTCACACAACCCGCAAATGCCATTTCACCTACTGTCATAACATCCGAACCAATATAAACCGTTTTAAGATTTGTAGAGTTGTAGAAACAATTTTCTCCTATTGATTTTACATTGTTACCAATTGAAACATTTGTAAGGTTTGCGCAACCTGAAAATGCAGAACTGTGTATTTCTAAAACACTGTCAGGAATTGTTATATTTGTAAGGCTTGTACAACCATAGAATGTTTCAGTATTTATGATTGTTATTCCATTAGGAATTATTATGTTTTTAAGACTTGAACATTTATAAAATGCACCCCATCCTATGTTTGTTACATTGCTTGGAATTGTTATGTATGAGAGTTTTGTGCAGTCAGAGAATGCGGTAATACCTATATTAGTAAGGCTATCAGGAAGTGAAACGCTTGTAAGGTTTGTAAAATGGTAGAAAGCAGCTCTACCTATGCTTGTTATTCCGTTTTCAATTATTATATTTTTTATTTCATATTCATAATCGTTCCACCAGTCAGGATAATCATACATTTCTCCTATTCCCGAAATGATAAGAGTTCCATTTTCAAATTTCCAAGTGGCATAATCGCCACAATAACCGCCATCGACATTCAACGCTGTTGTGGTTGTTTCAGAGGGTATAGTAGTTTGTGGAGGAGTGGTTGTTTCAAAGGGTTTATTAGTTTGCGGAGGAGTGGTTGTAAGGGCAGGACCAGTTACCCGAACTGTGTTGTGCAATTCTGCAAGGCTAGAAACAGCATTATATAATGATGAACACTCCGATTCAAGAGTAGCAACCCTTGAATCAATAGTCTCTTCTGCAATGGTATATCCAAATGCACCGACTAAAATTGAAAGCGCTGCTGCAATAATTTTTTTCATATATCTCACCCCAATATTTATTGGGAATATTATATCATTAAAATTTATCAAATACAACTCAAAATTCCGAAAGAATGGCATAAAAAAGCTCCTGCCCATTTTGATGAGCAGGAGTTAATAATGTTTGGGTATGTTTTTTCGGCAAAAATGGTAAAATCGATGGTAAAACTCAATTTTCGCCGCATTTTAAAGTCCTGTAACCGTTGATACAGAGCGGTTTTATTTATCGAGGGACTTCATTGTGGGGAAGAGGAGGACATCGCGGATAGCAGAGGAATCGGTAAGGAGCATACACATTCTATCGATACCGAAGCCGATACCGCCCGTGGGAGGCATACCGTATTCGAGGGCTGTGAGGAAATCCTCATCAGTTGTGTTAGCCTCGTCGTCGCCCTGTGCAAGGAGAGCTTCCTGAGCCTTGAAGCGTTCTCTCTGGTCAATCGGGTCGTTAAGCTCGGAGTAAGCATTTGCCATCTCCCAACCGTTCATAAAGAACTCAAATCGCTCAACATAATCGGGGTTACCGGGCTTTTTCTTGGTAAGCGGAGAAATCTCGATCGGATGATCAGTAACAAATGTGGGCTGGATAAGATGATGCTCTGCATACTCTTCAAAGAAGAGAGCGAGGATATCGCCCTTGCCGTGGCGCTTTTCATACTCAACGTGGTGCTTGTCTGCAAGTGCACGAGCATCCTCAAGAGTCTTGACCTCGTTCCAGTCAACACCTGCATACTTTTTGACAGCATCAACCATTGTGATACGCTCGAAGGGTTTGCCGAGATCCATCTCAACACCGTTGTAGGTAACCTTTGTTGTTCCGAGAACTTCCTGAGCAACATAGCGGTAAAGGTTCTCTGTGAGATCCATCATACCGTTATAGTCGGTATATGCCTGGTAGAGCTCCATAAGTGTGAACTCGGGGTTGTGTCTTGTGTCGCAACCCTCGTTGCGGAAAACTCTGCCGATTTCGTAAACGCGCTCCATACCTCCAACGATAAGGCGCTTGAGGTAAAGCTCAAGAGAAATTCTGAGCTTGAAATCCTCATCAAGTGCGTTGTGGTGAGTCATAAAGGGTCTTGCAGCTGCGCCGCCTGCGTTGCTGACAAGGATGGGAGTTTCAACCTCGATGAAGTTCTCGCCGTCGAGATACTTACGGATTGCGCGGATAATAGCTGAGCGCTTATAGAATGTATCCTTAACCTCGGGATTCATAATAAGGTCAAGGTAACGCTGACGGTAGCGTGTATCGGTATCGGTGAGACCGTGATACTTCTCTGCAAGGGGAAGAAGAGACTTGGAGAGAAGGCGGATCTGCTGAGCGTGGACGGAGATTTCGCCTCTGCGTGTGCGGAAGACAAAGCCCTTGACCTCGACGATATCGCCGATATCCCACTTCTTGAATTCTGCAAAGTTTTCTTCGCCGATGTCGTTGATACGGACATAAATCTGCATACGGTCGGAACGGTCGCGGATATCGATAAAGTTTGCCTTACCCATATCGCGCCATGTCATAATACGGCCGCAGATAGTTACTTCGGAGTTTTCAAGCTCCTCAAATCTTTCATTGATTTCAGCAGCAGTAATTGTCTGCTCTGCGAGTGTTATTTCGAACGGATCCTTACCTGCCTGCTGAAGTGCTTCAAGCTTTTCAAGGCGGATTGCACGCTGTTCGTTGGTGCTTATTTCTTCTACCTCTTCAACAGGAGTTACGTTTACATTTTCTTCTGCCATTTTGATTATCCTCTCAAACAGTGATTACTTTACAATCTTAACAATCTCGTAGCTGATAACACCGCCGGGTGCTTCAACCTGAACAACATCACCGGGAACCTTACCCATAATTGATTTGCCTGCAGGAGATTCTGCGGAGATATAGTTTTCATCTGTTGTGGACTCGTTTTCGCCGAGGATAACGTAATCGTCCTCCTCACCGTCGTCAAGGTCCTTAAGTGTGATTACGGAACCGACATGAACCGTGCCAGCAGCAGACTCACTGATAATGATGGCATCTTTAAGGATACCCTCAAGCTCTGTGATACGTGCTTCAAGACGACCCTGGTCGTTCATAGCCTCATCGTATTCTGCGTTTTCTGAAAGGTCACCGTGTGAACGAGCCTCTTTAATGTCTTCAGCAGCTTTGTTTCTGCCTTCGGTTTTGAGATATTCAAGTTCCTGCGCGAGTTTTTCATAACCTTCTCTGGTAAATTCCTGTGCCATTTATAGGTCAATCCTTTCAAAATTATAAATTTTCATTTAAAGATTCATAATATTATATAATATGAACCGATTTATGTCAAGCAAAAGATGTTTCCTCCTTTTCACTTTAGCACTGTGAATTTTTAAAATATCCTGTTGATTTTATCGGTCTTTTGTGTTAATATTATTAAGAACAATTATTCTCGGAGGTATTCACTATGCCCCATAACATAAGGGAAGACGAAAACATCAAATTCCTCATTGAGGCTATACTTGAGCTTCGCTCACTTGACGAAGGCTATGATTTCTTCGAAGACCTTTGCACAATGACAGAGCTTAAGTCAATGTCACAGCGTCTTGTTGTGGCAAAGATGCTCCGTGACAAGAGAGTATACAGCGAAATTGTCAAAGACACAGGCGCAAGCACAGCTACAATCAGCCGTGTCAACCGCTCACTCATTTACGGCTGCAACGGTTATGAAGAAATATTCAACCGCCTTGCAAAGAAAAGCGAAGAGTAATTATGGGCGGATACAGTTTTTTCTCCTCTGTTTACGACACGCTGACCGAAAATGTTAATTATGCCGCCCGAGCGGACTATATTGCCGACCTGCTTGCCGAAAACGGTATCAAGGGCGGCATTTTGCTTGACCTTGCCTGCGGCACAGGCACGCTGAGCATTGAGATGTCAAAGAAGGGCTTTGAGGTTATCGGTGTTGATGCAAGCGCCGATATGCTGAGCGTTGCGATGAACAACGCTTACGAAAGCGAGAGAAACATTTTGTTTTTGTGTCAGCCGATGCAGCAGCTCGACCTCTACGGCACAATAAACGCCGCGATATGCACACTCGACAGCATAAACCATCTGACCGATGAGGCTGATGTGCAGGCAACCTTCGACAAGGTTTCTCTCTTTACAGAGCCAGGCGGCGTGTTTATCTTTGACGTTAACACTGTTTATAAACACCGTGAGATACTTGCAGACAACACCTTTGTTTACGATATGGACGACGTGTACTGCGTCTGGCAGAATTCACTCGATAAAGAAACCGACACGGTGCAGATAGACCTTGATATATTCGAGCAGATTGACGATGGCGTATACGAACGTATGCAGGAGAGCTTTTGCGAGCGTGCATATGCGTTGCCACTGCTTAAAGAAATGCTCGGCAAAGCAGGCTTTGAAACGGTAGCCGTTTATGACGAGCTCAGCCGTGAAGAGCCGAAGAAAAATTCCGAAAGATTATTTATAGTTGCGAGGAAAAAATAAATGGGAAGAATAATAAGAACAATATCAACCACAGGCGAGGTTGTTGCAATTGCCGTTGACGCAACGGACATTGCAGAAAAAGCACAGCAGATTCACAAAACATCTGCCGTAACATCTGCGGCACTCGGCAGACTTCTTGCAGCCGCATCTATGATGGGTGATATGCTCAAGGGCAAAGATGACACGCTCACACTCAGAATCAACGGTGACGGTCCTGCAGGCTCAATTATTGCCGTTTCCGATAGCAACGGTAACTGCAGAGGCTACGTTGCAAACCCCGTTGTTGAGATTCCGCTCAACAACAAGGGCAAGCTTGACGTTTCCGGAGCAATCGGCAACGGCTCACTCACAGTTATGAAAGACCTCGGACTTAAAGAGCCTTACATTGCACAGATTCCGCTTGTATCAGGCGAAATAGCAGAGGATATCACAAGCTACTATGCAGTCAGCGAGCAGACACCTACGGTATGCGCACTCGGTGTGCTCGTCAACCCCGATCTTTCAATCAAGGCAGCCGGCGGATTTTTGATTCAGCTGCTCCCCTTCACAAGTGAGGAAACAATAGACGCCGTTGAGCGTGGACTCAAAGACCTTCCCTCCGTCACGCAGATGCTTTCAGCAGGTATGACACTTGAAGAGATATGCCAACGCGCACTGCCCGAATTTGAGCTTGACGTGCTCGACGAGAGCGCACCCGAATACCGTTGCAACTGCTCAAAAGAAAGAGTAGAAGCAGCGCTCATAACAACAGGCAAAGCAGAGCTTGAGGATATGGCAAAGGACGACGTGACAAGCGTAACCTGTCATTTCTGTGACAAGGTGTACAGCTTTACAAGCAAAGATATGCTCAACCTTTCAAAAAGAGCAAGCGAATAAAACAAAAGACAAATCAACCCCCGACAGATTCAGATTACTGTCGGGGGTTTTGCTTATTTATGATGCATTTTTCTCAAAAACAAACTCGTTATCAATCACTTTGCAGACACAGCTGTCGCCCGTAACAATTTTGCCCTCGAGCATTTCTTCGGAGAGTTTATCTTCAATCTGCGACTGAATCGCTCTGCGAAGAGGTCTTGCGCCGTATACAGGGTCGAAGCCTGCATCGGCTATTTTGCTGACAGCCTCATCGTCAAATTCAATGTTGATTTCAAGCGTTGCAACACGCTTTTTAAGGTTTGAAAGCATACGCTTTGCAATTTCAACAATGTCGTCCTTCTGAAGCTTGCGGAAAACAATTATGTCATCAACTCGGTTAAGGAACTCGGGGCGGAATGCTTTTTTGAGTTCACCCATAACAGCTTCTCTGATTTTTTCATCGCTCATTGAGCCGCCGTTTTCACCGCCGAAACCAAGTGAGGCTGAGCCGCTTGATGCAATCTGCTTTGCGCCGATGTTCGAAGTCATTATGATAATGCAGTTTTTAAAATCGACCTTTCTGCCCTGCGAATCGGTCAGAATACCGTCATCAAGAATCTGCAGAAGCATATTGAACACGTCGGGATGCGCCTTTTCAATCTCATCAAATAGCAGAACGGAATAGGGCTTGCGGCGCACACGCTCGGTAAGCTGACCGCCCTCATCATAGCCGACATAACCGGGAGGTGAGCCGACAAGACGGGAGACCGTGTGCTTTTCCATATACTCTGACATATCGAACCTTATCATTGCGTTTTCATCGCCGAACATTGCCGCGGCAAGTGACTTGCAAAGCTCTGTTTTGCCTACACCTGTCGGACCGAGGAAGATAAACGAGCCTGTCGGTCGCTTCGGATCTTTCAGACCGACACGGCTTCTGCGTATCGCACGGGATACAGCTTTGACAGCTTCATCCTGACCAACAATACGCTCGTGAAGTTCTGACTCCATATTGAGAAGTCTGTGGCTTTCCTCCTGAGTCAGCTCTGTAACAGGGATACCCGTCCAGCCTGCGACAATCTGCGCAATCTCGCTTGAGGTTACCTCCCCTGCCATGCTTGAGCTTCGCTGCTGCCAGTTTTCCTTTTCTTCACGCAGATTAATTTCAAGCGACCGTTTTTCGTCACGCAGAGTTGCGGCACGCTCAAAATCCTGCGAATTCACAGCAAACGAAAGCTCATCCGAAAGAGATTTTATCTTTTCTTCAAGAGCCTTGAGATCAGGCGGCGCTGTAAAGGCACGAAGCCTTACACGAGATGCAGCCTCATCAACAAGGTCAATCGCCTTATCAGGCAGAAATCTGTCGCCGATATAGCGTGTTGACATCTTTACAGCTGCCAGAATTGCCTCATCGGTTATCCTGACCTTATGATGTGCTTCGTATTTATCACGAAGACCTTTGAGAATTTCAACCGCCTCTTCCTCGCTCGGCTCGCCTACGGTAACAGGCTGGAATCTTCTTTCAAGTGCGGCATCCTTTTCGATGTGCTTACGGTATTCCTCAAGCGTTGTTGCACCGATTACCTGAAGTTCGCCTCTTGCAAGCGAGGGTTTGAGAATATTTGCAGCATCAACCGCACCCTCTGCAGAGCCTGCACCGATAAGTGTATGCAGCTCATCAATAAAAAGTATTACGTCGCCGCATTTTGTAACTTCTTCAAGCGCTGTTTTTATGCGCTCCTCAAAGTCGCCTCTGTATTTTGTGCCGGCAACCATACCCGTGAGGTCAAGTGAAACTATGCGTTTGCCGCTGAGTGTTTCAGGCACTTCGCCTGCGGCAATTTTAAGCGCCAGCCCCTCGGCGATTGCGGTTTTGCCGACACCCGGCTCACCGATAAGGCAGGGATTGTTTTTTGTCCTGCGTGAAAGAATCTGAATAACACGCTCAATTTCTTTTTCTCTGCCGATTACGGGGTCAATTTTATTCTGCACTGCAAGTGAAGTAAGCTCTCTGCCGAATTGGTCAAGCGTCGGTGTTGCGGATTTGCCGGTTTTCTCACCTTGCTTTTCCTTGGGCTGTCTGCCCTCGGCATTGCCGCTGACAGCCTTGACAACATCGCTGAGCACATCTGATGCCGAAACGCCGAGTTTGCCGAGAATACTCACCGCGCAGTTTGAACCTTCCTTTAATAGCGACATAAGCAGATGTTCTGTGCCCGTATAGCTGTGACCCATCGACCGTGCAGCGGCAATTGCAAGATCAATGATATATTTGAGTCTTGGCGTAAAATCATCCGGCACAAGCACCGTAGGTGTGCCGATGCCGACAGTTGACCTGAGCACATTCTCAACATCATTTGAGGTTATGCCCCTTGCATTGAGAGCAAGGCACGCGACGCCGCCATCGCTGTTGAGCAGACCTGCGAGCAGATGCTCACTGCCGACATATGTGTGTCCCATTCCCTCTGCGGTTTTGATTGCGCTGTTGAGCGCTGTGTTTGCTTTTTCTGTAAAACCTGTAAACTTATACATATAAAATCATTACTCCTTCCACAAAGTTATGATATTATAAAGCCTCTCTTACAGCCTTTGCTCTCAGCTCATCACGCTGAGACGCGTCAAGATTTTTGCCCTCCCTTGCATTTATCGTTGCAGGCTGCATATCAACCATAAGCTCGTTGAGCTTTTCCATACTGACCTCAATTATTCCCTGAGCCGCACCGAGACGGACAAGGGAAGCCAACTGCATAAACTCTTCTCCGCTGAGAAGTCTTGCACTTTTCAGTATGCCCAGCGCTCTGAAAATCTTATCCTCCCAGACAGGATTTCTGAGCATCTGCTCTCTGATTGCAAGCTCCTGAGCTACGAGCTGCTGTGCGATTGACTTGAGATTGTTAAGTGCTGTTTCTTCGCTGATACCAAGTGTTACCTGATTGCTCAGCTGATACATATCTCCGCTGGGAGATGAGCCTTCACCGTATGCGCCGCGGATTATAAGACCGAGCTTTGAAACGGTTGCGGCAATTTTTGTTATCTGACCGCTCTTACCAAGACCCGGCAGATGAAGCATAACAGACGCTCTCATCGCTGTGCCGAGGTTTGTCGGGCACTGTGTGAGGAAGCCTATACGCTCATCAAAAGCTAACTGAAGCTTTGATGCAACCGCATTGTCGAGCTTATCAGCACGCTTGTATGCGCTGTCAAGTGCAAGACCCGACTCCATAACCTGAAGCCTTATATGGTCTTCTTCGCAAAGCATAATACTGACGGATTCATCATCCGAAAGCATAAGCGCTCTGCCGTTTACGGAGCTTGCAAACTCAGGGCTTATCAGATGCCTTTCGGCAAGTGAAATTGCCTGTGATCTTGTGAGGCTCTCCATTTCGATATAACTTAAATCCTCATCGCATCCGCCAAGAAGTGCATCACGCACAAGCTCGTTAACCTGCTTTTTGCCTGCGGCATTGAGCTTTGAGGGGAACGGATATTCTTCAAGGTTTCGCGCAAGTCTGATTCGTGTGCTGACTACAACCTCGCTTTTTTCACCGTTGCCTATATACCATTTGCTCATGCGTTTTCGCCTCCTTCGATATCTCTGATTTCATCGCGGAGCTTTGCCGCAAGCTCAAACTCCTGCTTTTCGACTGCCTCGCTGAGCTTTACCTTGAGCTGTGCAATACGCTCCTCCTTTGTCGGCTCTGCTTTTTCCTCGTGCACGGTTTCAATCTTTTTGCCCGAGTGCACTGCCCTGCCGTGAATACGCTCCAATGAGGGAGCAAGCTTATCAAAGAAAACCCTGTAGCATTCGGCACAGCCGACCTGGCTGTCACGCACGATATCGTTGAATGAGTTGCCGCATTTCGGGCAGCGCACGACCTTTGTGCCGATAGCCTTTCTGTTGACGTCACCGAGCAGATCACCGAAGAAATCGCTCAGGCTCAATGGTGCAAAACCCGAAAACATATCCGTGTAGCCGAGCTCACCTGCGCACTGTGAGCAAAGATGATGCTCCGTTGTGTCTCCGTTGACAACACGCTTGATGTGAGTTGTCGCCTGTGCTTTTCCGCAATTCTGACATACCATAGTTATACTCCTCCTTATTACTCAACTGATTATATTGTTTGCAGCAGCATCTGTTTGAATACCGCCGCCCTGACTTTATCTCTCTGCTGTGCCGACAGCTCACGGTAGCAGCTGTCAAGCACCGCCGCCAACATAATTTTGGCTGTCTGCTTTGAAATTATTTCCGCATTTACAAGATTGATTATATGCGCACGTGCTGTCTTTTCATCAATCGATACACCGATGTGATTTACAACGTGCATCACAAGTGCACCGGGCGTGCTATGGGTTGCACGGGTTATACGGATATAACCGCCGCCGCCTCGCCTGCTTTCGACAATATATCCCTGTTCGGGTGTGAAACGTGAAGCAATGACGTAGTTTATCTGACTGGGCACACAACCGATTGTCTGCGCAAGCTCGTTGCGCTGCATCTCTGCGCTGCCGTCAGCCTCTAACATATCCATAATAAGCTTTGCGATAGTGTTACTGATATTCACTTCGCTCACTTCCTTTCGGGTTTGACTTTGACTTTCTTTGACCTTGATTGTATTATAGCCAAATTTGACCTTAGCGTCAAAGGTCAATAAAAGTCAAATCATTTTGATTTCCGCTGATTTTTGAAATTAGCTCGCGTTTTCTCCGTTTTTCTTCATTTTGCTAAAAGTTTGACCTTGTTTGACCTTTGCACAAAAGTCAAACACCGCAATCCCGTAAAAACGAAACTGCGGTGTTATCATTTAACTCTAAAACATTGGCTTTTTTTATTATTCCTCGTCGTTATTGCGTTTGCGAAGGAAGAGTGCGAGTCCGCCTGAGCCGCCGAGCACTGCAACTGCGGCAGCTGCTGCGCCGAGGGTTGCACCCGTATCGGGAATGAAGCTTTCTTCATCCTTTTCGCTGTCGTTGCCACTACCTGACGGAGCGGTTGTTACAGGCTTGGAGGAGGAGCCGCCACCGAAAAGAAGATCGTTGAGCCAGTCGAGAAGGTCGCTTGAAGTAATACCGTTGATGATGTCCGCATAACCCAGACCCATTTCCTCAAGCTTTTCATAAAGAGCATCTGCGTACGCAGGAATGTCTGTGAAGGTTTCGATTCTCGGAAGTCCGAGCGCTTCGTTGATATCATTCAGCGCATCCTTGATCTCTTCAAGGTTGACCTTGCTGAGGAGGCTGATAATAAGCGCTATTACGTCATCCTCATCGGGTGCCTTTGACGATTCCTCAGAGGATGAAGACTCTTCGGATACATCCTCTTCAGTTGAGTTTTCTTCAGAAGGAGCCTCCTCAGATGAGGGCTCTTCGCTGACTTCTTCTGAAGTTGATTCTTCGACGGTTGAGTTTTCGACAGTTGTGCTTTCATTGGTTACGTTTTCCTGTGTTGACTCTTCCTCACCGTTGACAGCATAGGCTGCCATACACAGCGAAAAGCACATTGCCGCCGCAACTAAAACCGCAAGAAACTTTCTGATGTTCATTTACATAATCCTTTCCTTATTGATTTGTGCGAAACTCTTTCGTTCGACAAACAAATACTAACATCCGACAACTCTCACCGTCAACGCACAAATAATGGAAAAGCGTCTGCCGAAGTTCGACAAACGCTTTTTAAAAAACATATTATCCGTAAATTTCTTTCAATGCTTCTTCATCAAATTCACGGTTTTTGAAGTAGTATTTTTTATCCTCATCCGTTATCTCACGTATAACTCTGCACGGGTTACCTGCGGCGATAACACCCGACGGAATATCCTTTGTGACAACGCTGCCTGCACCGATAACGGTATTATCCCCTACTGTCACACCGGGCAGAATAACGCTGTTACCGCCGACCCATACGTTACTGCCGATTGTTACGGGAATACCGTATTCGTAATGAGAGTTGCGTGCTTCGGGGTGCACGGGATGACCTGCGGTATATATCGCAACATTGGGCGCGAGCATTACGTTATCGCCGACTGTAACTTTGCCGACATCCAGAATCATACAGTTATAATTTGCAAAGAAATTATCGCCGACAAAAATATTGCTGCCGTAATCCACGTGAAACGGTTGGCACACCGTGCAGTTTTTGCCTGCGCCGCCAAGCAGATCGGTTATAAGCTCGCTGAGCTTTGCGGTATCTCTCGGGTCAACCTGATTGTAAGCGTGTGCCTTAGCTCTCGCCTCGAGCACCTCTTCCATCAACTCAGCATCAATTTTATAAGCAAGCGCTTTGTCACGTCTTTCGCGTTGAGTCATATCAACACTCCGTTCAGTTGAAAATTGTCTTTGTGCCTGCGCAATATTCCCAAGGCTCGAAGCCGATATCAAGAGCGGGGCTGTTTGTTGCAAGCGTAAAATCACGGTTTGCAGGGTCTTTGAAAAGCGGATCGTTAAAGATGCCGTTGTTATAATATCCCTTTGTCATAATGCTTACAATATTCATTCTGTCGAAGAGAGAAGTGGTGTGACCTGAATAGACGTTGCCGCCCCTGTCATAATCCCAATAAAGGTTGCTGTCATCAACAAACCAGTCTCTTTCAACGTCGAACGCATACATTGTTGCATTATCGACAACAAAAATGTTGTTGGTAGCTGTCAGTGAATTGTGCTCTTCATTTTTTGTAATAATAAACGCACCCTCGCCGCCGAAAGCAAATATATTGTTCTTCACAATATTATCTTTGCCGTAGTGCTGATGGAAGGTTTCGGAAGAGCAATCATAAACGAGATTCTTCTCTACAAGCATACCGCTTGAACCCTCGTCGAGGTAGATACCCCAGCCGCCGTAGCCGTAAGCACCTTCGTCACAGCCGACGTTGTAGATTACGTTGCCGCTGATAACGGTATCGGGCTGAACACCGAGAGTGTAGATGCCGCCCATATCCGAAAGCCAGGCATTACCGATGTTGTAAATAAGGTTATTGCAGATTTTTATTTTATTTGTGGGATGCTCTGTATAACCCCAGTTCCAGCCAACAGAAACACCCGTATACCAACCGTCGTGAATTTCGTTGTTTGAAAGTTCACAGTCGTATGCGTGAGTGAGCAGAATACCGATTGCGTTGTTGAAAATTCTGCCGTAATAGCCGATGTGGCAATCGGTTACGTTTATTCTCTGAGTTGTTGCGGGAACAACAAAATCGCCGTGGATGAAAACTGCATTGCCGCCTATTTCATTGAAATAAGAGCTTTTCAGGTTACAGTCTTTGGCGCCTTTATCAAACTTTACAGCTGAATAAGAAATGTTTTCAAAGCGGCAGTCTGTAAAGTTGATGCCTGATGATCCCTCAACATTAATTGCAGCAGGCACCTCGAATGCAGCCTGAGGATGCTCAGTGCCGTATTCAATGATATCGTAAAGTTCACCGGAAGGATCGAGAAGGTTGCCGGTATGTGTGCCGTCAACATGATCCCAATCGGTTTTTCCGAAATCTATGCCTTGGAAGGAAATGTCTGATGCACCTTTGAACGATACAAGCTGCTCGGTTACAGCTGCATAAAGCACGGTGTTTTCAACAGTATCACCAGCTTCGGGTATGTAGTAAAGCTTATCTTCGCTACGGTCAAGATACCACTCTCCGGGAAGAGAAAGAGCTTCTTTAACGTTTTCAAGAATATAATTATCATCAACTCTTGTTTTCATTGCGGTGGATTTTGTTGTTACGATTCTGCCGGTTGCTTTATCAATTGAGTAAACAGGCAAAAGATCCTCACACCAAAAATGCATAAGTTTCAGATCGATATCCTTGACGTTTGAAAACTCCATCATATCTGAAGGATGCGCATAAACTACGGGAGAATGAACAAAGAAATCAGGTGCCCATGAACCGATTGTCTTCTCGCTGTCTTTCGGCTCTGCAGCAACCTTTAAAACGCCCTCCTTGGGATAGCAGGAGCGTGAAAGTCTTTTGTTGCCCTTGAAGAGTGAACGGAAATAATCAGCGTCGCTGTCAACAGTTACGTCAGTTACAAACGCATCAACACCGTTGATTTTGGTTTCGCTCCAGCCCGAAATCTCCTTTGCACCTGTGAACGAAACTTTTTCTTCGGGATATGAGCGATAGAGAACATCGCCGCAATCCGACGAATCAAAGGTAAGTGTTTCATCAATAATGTATGTACCCTCACGGAACCATACGGTAACAGCACCGCAGCCGGCACCTTTTAGCGACTTGAGCTTTTCTTTGGCGGCATACACCGTCCTGAGCGGATTTTCGAGCGTACCTTCCGCGCTGTCATCACCGCTTGGTGAAACGACTATATCATACTCACCCATAACAAACTCACCTTCATCAAAAACGGTTTTCACCTGAGTGTTAACCTCGGGGTATTCAGGCACAATTGACGGCTGAGAAAAAATTGCAGTAAACATAGTTGCAATTGCAGCAAAAAAAGCTGCAATCTTTGCAAAAAAAGCACTCATAAAAAACTACCTTTCTTATAGAATTATACTGAAATTATATCACACACATAAAGATTGTTCAACTAATTTTTCAGTCTATCTATTGACAAATACGCTTTTTTGAATTAAAATAGCTAATGCTGTTAATTTAGCAGTGCAAGTTAATATGCGGGTATGGCGGAATTGGCAGACGCGTTAGATTCAGGTTCTAATAGTTGCAAGGCTGTGCAGGTTCAAGTCCTGTTACCCGCACCATCGGTCAGTATCCACTTGACGTGGGTGCTGATTTTTTTATGTTTTATTACACTCAGGCAGGACTTGAACCTGCCTTTCGCCGAAGGCGATTGTAATTGTTGCCATTGCGATGGCAAAGCGAAGCGACGCCGTCGGGTCCTGTTACCCGCACCAAAAGTCAGCATCCACTTGATGTGGGTGCTGATTTTTTATTTTATATTTTATTGCCTTATCCGTTCACCTGTGATATTATTATTTCAAATTAACAAAAAGGAAAAACCAATATGCTTTTTGATAAAACTACAATATCAGGTCTGACGGTAAAAAACAGAATAATACGCAGTGCAACACACGATGGACTTGCCGACAAAAACGGTGCGCCGAGCGACAAGCTGATTGCAAAATATGAGCATCTGGCAAAGAACGAAATCGGCTGCATAATAACCGGCTATGCCGCAGTCAGCCCAAACGGTGTTTCTCCCTATCCGCGAATGATGAAGATTTTTGACGACAGCGTAATCGGCAAATATAAAGAGCTGACAGACGCTGTGCACAGGCACAACACACCGCTTGTTTTACAGCTTGCACACTGCGGCAGACAGACATCGTCAAAAGCAATAGGCGTGCAGAAAGTTGCACCGTCAAACGTGCTGCACACATTTTATCCCGACAAGGCAAAAGAACTGACCAACAGCGAAATAAACGAAATTATTGCCGACTTTGTTTCAGCTGCAGTAAGGGCTGAAAAAGCAGGCTTTGATGCGGTACAGCTTCACGGCGGCCACGGATACTTGCTTCACGATTTTCTCTCACCTTTCGGCAACAGACGAACCGACCGTTGGGGCGGCTCACTTGAAAACAGATGCAGAATTGTTGAGCTGATTATAAAAGGAATAAAAGAAAAAACGAAGCTACCCGTATGGATTAAAATCAGCGCAGAGGACAACAGGAAAAACGGTATGCGAATTGATTCATCCGTTCAGATTTGCAAAAGGCTTGAAGATGCAGGCTGTGATGCGATTGAGGTTTCGTGCGGCACGGTGCAGGACGGTATGAACACAATGCGCAGCAAGCTGATGCCGATGGATGCCGTTTTCAAATACAGAGAGCCTTGCGCATCTTTCCCCAAGCTTCTTAACAAAATTGCTTTACCTGCCGCTAACATTATCAATCCGCTTATTAAGCAACCGTCGCCGCTCGAAAACTTCAACATAAACAATGCGGCGGCTATCAAAAAAGCTGTTTCAATACCGATAATTGCCGTCGGCGGAATTCACAAAGCAAGCGACATGCAGAACATAATTTCACAAAGCAAAGCAGATTTCATTTCGATGTGCAGACCGTTTATCTGCGAACCCGACCTGGCAAAAAAGCTTATCAACGGTCAGCCTGAAGCAAAGTGCATAATGTGCAACTACTGCGGACTGGTAATTGAAAAAGAACCGACCCGATGCCTTTACGGCAAAGTTAAATAAGCCAACGGTCAGCATCCACTTAACGTGGGTGCTGATTTTTTCTTCCTCATATATAAGAACGCTATTGAATAACTGTTTTATTTGTTATATAATCCTAATCAACGTAAAAAACAAAACGGAGATGACGAAATGAAACAATCACTCAGACTCACTGCGCTCATTCTTTCGGTAGCCGTTCTGCTCTCCTCGCTGTGCATTTTTGCATTTGCTGAAGATGATAAAAATTACTACTATATCGATTCCATTTCGGGTGACGATGCAAACAGCGGCACGGATATTGACCACCCCGTAAAAACAATCGGCGGCCTTAAAGACCTCAGCGTCGGTCCAGGCACACACTTTCTTTTCAGGAGCGGCGGCGAATACGAATGCATGGCTACACTCACCTGCAGCGGCACAAAGGAAAACCCCGTTGTAATATCATCTTACGGTGAAGGTGAAAAACCGCTGCTTTACACAAACGAAAGAACAGAAGTTTTCAGATTTTTTGATTGTTCATACCTCACACTTTCAAATGTGCATATCAAAGCTCCTAACGGCGGAGGTGTCTGGATTGACACTTACAATCAGACATCCGTAGGCATTACAATAGACAATGTATATTTTGAAGATATGCAGAACTATAAAGTGCACAGCCGCGATGATTTTTCAAACGGTGCCGCCGGCGCAAGAGCTGCCGTTCTGGTTAAGGGACTGCCCGCAAAATCACGCTACGCAGTAAATGACCTGACCATAACAAACTGTGAGGTTTACAACTGCGGTAACGGATTTATGATCTGGGGCTCATGGAACGATGCTCAGGCACCTTGGTGCGAAGAGGATGAGATTGACCCCGTCTACAACAAAGGCATGCTTATCAAAGGCTGCTATTTCCATGATATGGATGCCGAGGCAGTTATTGTCGGTATGTGTGACGGTGCGCTTGTAACCAACTGCCGCGCTATCAATTGCTGCCAGGGTGAAGGTGTTGACGAAAACGGTGAAATTGAATATTTCACAGCGGCAATGTGGTTCTGGGGCAGCGAAAACAGCACAATACAATACTGTGAAATTGCAGGTCAGAAAAACGTCGGTGACGGAATGGCTGTCGACTTTGATTCACACACAAACAACTGCACATACCAGTACATCTACTCGCATGACAATATGCGCTTTATGTGCAACTGCCCCAATTACAGCGGTCACCACGGCAACACCGTAAGATACTGTCTCTCCGTCAACGACAACGGTGCCCGTTCAACAACAGCTGTAGGCGCTTGCGGTGAGCACAACTTCAGCTTCTACAACAACACCATAATCAACTGCGGCGAATTCCAGTTCAAAAATCTCTATGACTCATACATCGCCAACAACATTATTGTGCCCACACAGGGCGCTACCTTCGCCTACGATGTTGACCCATCAAGAAATAACGTTTTCAAAAACAACTGCTACTATAACGTTATGAATCCTCTCGTTGATATCGGCGCTGCCAACATTGTGCCCGGCTTTGCAGGCACAGATTACTCCGACCCTGCAAGCTTTATGCTCTCTGCAGATTCACCGCTCATCGGTGCAGGTGTCGCAATCCCCGGCGTTGACACTGACTTTTTTGGTAACGCTATTGAGAGCAACAACATCGGCTGCTACGCAGGCACGGGCACAGACACAGAATATAAACCTGAAGGATTTTTTGAAAGAATCATCCGCATAATCAGAAACATTTTTGAAACAATCAAGCACGAAATTGCAGTTATATTCGATTAAACAGATAAAAAAATTCCCGACAACTGCTGTCGGGAATTTTTTATGTTACTTATTGTGCAAATTCAAATAAGTAAACAGTATCGGGAGAATCGGTGAAATATGTGAAGGGGAAGCCGTATGTGCCATCCTAAATATAATGCACCGTATAGCCGTTGAATCTCCATTAGGTTCAGCGGTTTTTATTTTGCGATAGAGTTTGAAGCAGTTAATTGAAAACGGCACGGCAAACCAATAAAAATCAACAAAACGCCAACGCAAAAAGCGGCTATTCTCATTCATTTTTTCACTTGACTTTACATATGCTTATGCTATACTTTTTTAGGATTTTTTAGAAATGAAGGCGAATATATTATGGAAATTCTATTGTGCTTATCCTTCGCGCTCGGTGCAGGTCTGCTCCTCTCCCGAATCACAAAACCGCTCGGACTTCCGTCCGTAACCTCATACCTTGTTGCCGGTATACTTATCGGACCTTACTGCATCGGCAGGCTCGGTATTGACGGCATAGGTTTCACCTCGATGGAAAACGTAAAGTCTTTTGAGATTATTTCTCAGGCGGCGCTCGGATTTATTGCGTTTGCAATCGGTAACGAGTTCAGACTTTCACAGCTGAAGAAAATCGGCGGCAAGGCAACGTTCATCGGTATTGTTCAGGCATTTGTCGCAACACTGCTTGTTGATGCAGCACTTATCGGACTTCACTTTGTTCTGGGTGAAGATAAGCTTCCGCTTTCAATGGCAATCACACTCGGAGCCGTTGCCGCAGCTACCGCACCTGCAGCCACACTTATGGTTGTTAGGCAATACAAGGCTAAAGGTAAGCTGACAGATTTGCTGCTGCCTATCGTTGCTATCGACGACGCTGTCGGTCTTATCATATTTGCTGTTTCATTCGGCATTTCAAAGGCAATTGAGCACGGCGAAGTCAACGTAAAGGCAATTGTACTTGAACCCATTATAGAGATTGTATGTTCACTTCTTTTAGGTGCAATAATGGGTATGCTTTTCTCACTGTTCGAGCGTTTCTTCAACTCAAACAGCAAGCGTCTTTGCCTTTCCGTAACCTGTGTTCTTTTCACGGTTGCCCTCTCAATGCTCAAATTTGAAATCGGTGGCGTGCACATCGGCTTTTCAGCACTTCTTGTCTGTATGATGCTCGGCACAATGTTCTGCAACCTCTGCGACTTCTCGGCAGAGATTATGGACAAGACAGATTCGTGGACCACTCCCCTCTTCTGCCTGTTCTTCGTGCTCAGCGGTGCAGAGCTTGAGCTTGGCGTGTTTACGGATATTACAATCGTCGGCATCGGTGTGGCTTATATTGTCAGCCGCTCAATCGGCAAATATTTCGGCTCATACGCAAGTGCAAAAATTGTTAAATGCGACAAAAACACAACCAAGTATCTCGGTATCACTCTGCTTCCGCAGGCAGGTGTTGCGCTGGGTATGTCGGTCACAGCGATGGAGCTCGGCGAGGTCGGCACAATGATCAGAAACATCGTCCTTTTCTCTGTTCTGATTTATGAGCTGTTCGGACCTATGCTCACAAAAATCGCCCTCACCAAAGCCGGCAACATCGAGCCCAAACCCAAGCACAAGGAAAGAAAACACCGTACGCCCCCTGCAAAGATATAAAACAGATAATAGAGCAAGTGGTATTTGAACAGGTCCGTTAAAAACGGACAATGAAAAAAAGAGCCCCCTATGGTAGAATTAAAGAAACTACCATAGGGGGATTTTGTATGCCAAGAGAATACAGACACATTCAAAAGTACGAAAAAGAAATATTAGAATTAAA
>JAZTZM010000017.1:0-4631 GCA_045637465.1 Acutalibacteraceae bacterium
AAGTTGGTGTGCAACTCCTTGGCACACAGAACGACATGGCTACGATCCGACTTCGGCTCTGCACAAACTTCAACAATCTTGCCCTGCTCGACGATAATCATACACTGACCGTCTGCAACGGCAATACCCGAGCCGTTTGAGATAACGTTAAAGTCGGAGGCCAAGCGGTCTTAGGAAGACAAAGTTGGTCTGCAACTCCTTGGCACACAGAACGACATGGCTACGATCCGACTTCTGAAGAGCTGAAATAAACTCCGTTTTGAGCTGATTGTCGATTTCTTCTCTTCTGTATTCATCGCTTACGTTGCCTGCAATCTTTGTGTAGAAAAGAAGAGGATCTGTGATTCTGTAGGAATAAATACCGTTGCATCTTACCTGAACGGAACGGTACAGACCAAGTCTTTTGTTGGCAACCTCAAACATAAAGGGATTGGGTGTGCCGAATTTATTATCAAGAATTTCTTTTGTATTGAAATAGTAAACACGCTGGTCCTTGCCCGTATCGCCGCCGTATGTAAATCTCTTACCTACAGTCTTGAAGGTCTCCTTTATTGTGTCACCGAGCTTACCTGAGAAGATTGAAGGCTCTGTTGAAGAGTCATATGTGAATTCGCCCGGCTCTGCACAAACTTCAACAATCTTGCCCTGCTCGACGATAATCATACACTGACCGTCTGCAACGGCAATACCCGAGCCGTTTGAGATAACGTTATCACTGCCCTTGGTGTTGGAGCTTCTGCCGCCGACTCTCTTCGAGCCTTTGACCATAAGCACGTCATTTTCAAGTGAATCGCAGTAGAAAAATTCCTTCCACTGGTCTGCAAGCACTCCGCCGAGTGCGCCTATTCCTGCTCTGATAAGTCCCATATTGAATTTCT
This sequence comes from Acutalibacteraceae bacterium, assembly GCA_045637465.1. Lineage (GTDB taxonomy): Bacteria > Bacillota > Clostridia > Oscillospirales > Acutalibacteraceae > UBA8612. The sequence continues at coordinate 879 of JAZTZM010000017.1, forward strand.
CCTTTCAAGAAATAAGTTTAATTTTTATCCTTTGGGTAAATCGCAATCAACAACATCCTCGATTACGTAACCGAACGGACTGTCTGCATCGGGTCTGACGATTACTGCGCAACCGTTTTCTTCATAGCCTTCAAATCTGTAATCGTCAATACGGATTTTAACTGAATATGTTCCGTCGCCGTTATCATCAACACCGTAGAATTCGTTGGTGCAGAATTTTTCAAACAGATGCGGCTCAACAAGATATTTTTCACCAGTGCTGAAATGAGCAGCTACAACGTAACTTTTTTCGGGGAGTTCAGGCACTCTGCCCTCAAGCGAGGGATACAAAGCGGTCAGATAAGCTTCCGCCTCCCAATCGTTAAGACCGATCATATTCACGTAGTCTTCCGCGCCGAGCATTCTGAACTCATTGAGTGTTGCGGCATAAGCAAGTGTGTCCCACACAACTTCAGAACTGTATCTTCTGAGTCGGTCATTATAAAAAACACCTGATGCCGCACGGGCAACGCAAAGATTATAGAAAGCCGAATCTTCGGTTATTTCTTCAGGCTCATCATTCTCATCAACCATAAACAGCTTTGTAACAACCCCATAACCGTCCATAGCCAGATAATATTCCGCATTCATTTCGCCGTATTCGGCAACAATTCTGTAATCGGGAATTGTTTCGGTTACGTAACAATCAAACTCATATATCTTATTTTTTTCGGTTCTGATTTCAAAAACTTTTTCCGTTGGCTCAAATTCATCAACAATCGATGACCACATAATCGCTTCCAGTCTGACCTTAACGCCACTTTTGGGTGAAGTAAATCTGAAACAGCCTGCAGACGTCTGAGGGTCAATACCCGTTTGTATGCTTTCGATGCTGCCTTTCAGGCTCTGATAATCGTCAGACGCACTGTCCATAAAAAGAGTCATCAGCAAATCGCCGCCGTCATCCTCTTTATCGGCACCTTTGTTGTTTGCAGGGACGTTCCCCTTTTTGTCTGCTTCTTCGGTCTGTGAAGGAGCTTCGGTTGTTTTTCCGCCGTCATCCTTGCCGCCGCAGGCTGCAAAGCTGAGCAGCATTGCAAGCGCAAGCATAACAGCAAGAACGGATTTAAACGTTTTCATCGGTATTACCTCCTTGGTTATCAGGTGTATATGGTTTTGATGAATAAGGGTTTTTATTTGGTTTTGGCGGATCGGGAATGTTACCGACGCGGACAAGCCACGAGAAAACCGCTGTTTTTATTGCAACGGCTATAACCCATACGACGAGTGCAGCAACAAACCACCATATCGAAATCTTAAAGAAAAAATGTGCCACAAGCAAAAGCCATGCAGGAATTGACCAATTAAGGTCGAATATGAGGTTTATCAGCAACGCTGAAATAAATCCTTTTCCCTTCGGTCTGTTTTTCACTGCATCACCTCTTATAGTAAAATATATTAATCCTCACCTTGATTTTATCAAATAAAAATAAATCGCACATTGTACTTTAGTGCAGAAATGAAACTTTTTTAAAGAATTTTCTATAAAAAAAACGGCAGATTACTCTGCCGTTTTGTAAAATCATTAAGCTTACCAGAGATTACCGAAAACGTTGTGGTTAACTCCGCAACCGCAAACCTTATTTATGCCGAAAATTTTCTGGAAGAAAAGCAAGAGTTTGAAAAAGAAACCTTCAAAACCGCCCTTGTGGCATTTACAATCACAACCCTGTGTGCGGTCAGCGTCGCAAAGGTCGCAGGTTGCATCGTTGCCGTCTGCGTAGGAATGCTTGCATTCTGTGATTTCAACCTCATCGGAAATTTCATATCTGCAATCGTCAAAGGTAACAAGGCAGACATATGTGCCTGCTTCTTTTGCCTTAAGCTCTGCATCAGTATTAACCTTTGTCATTTCAGGCATTTCAGCTTTAAGATGAGGAACCTGTGCATACAGGCCCCACGTGTTGTAAACACAGGCGTGGTCAGCAGTGAATTCAACGGTATCGTTTGCATTGACATCTTCCCAAACATCGGACTCTCCGCAAACACACCAGATGCCGAGTTCAACAGCATCAGTGTCAGTTGTCATTTCGATAGTCTGATCTTCCGGAAGCATAACCTTGAAGAAATTGTATTCCTTATAGATGCCGTCTTCATAACCGTCATAAACGCCGGTCCAACCGTTTTCTGAATCATAAGTTGCAAAATTGCCGACATACCCATCTTCACGGGGCACTGCATATTCGTCGGTCAACTCAGCGAAAGAATCACCGATCTTATACCACTGATATTCAGCATCTGCACCTTCTGTAACCTCAACGTAGGGTTCGTCTGCTGTGGGCTGATGAGTGATTTCGCCAAAGACTGTTACGGTAATATCGAATTCAATAGCATAATCTTCCCATGCAGCAATTTTAAACAGATAGTCAGAACCTGCTTCTGCCTCAAAAATGCAGTAGAAATCATAAGTATCGGCATAATCATTATCGTCGTCGTCTGCAATTTCATTGCCATCTGCGTCATAAACATACACATACGGGTCAATATCAGCTTCACCCATATCGGAATAAACAACGTATGTGCCGTCTTCTTCGGGTGTGAACTTGTATTCTGCATAACCTTCTGCAGGTACGGTTACGGTTATTGTTTCACCGAGTGCGATTGTGTAGTCAGCTGCAAAAACTGTCATCGGAATCAAGGTGAGCACCATAATAACCGAAAGAATAACTGTCAACGCTTTGCTTGTTTTCTTCATAAAAACATCTCCTTTATAATTTTTATATCCGCAAGGATATATAGTAACATAGTAATCATATCACCTTTTTTCGGTTTGCACATTGTACTTTAGTGCAGAAATGGAAGGTTTTTTAATAATTTTTTCAAAAAAAGACGGCAGATTGCTCCGCCGTCAAGAATGATATTATTTTTATTCCGTTTTATGGTCGTTGATAACAAGACCGCTTTCACGCACTCTTACCGCAAGTTCGGTGCGATTACGGAAGCCTGTCTTATCACGCATATTCTGAATGTGTGCTTTCACGGTGCGCAGGGACATTCCGAGCTTTTCGGCTATATCCGCATCGGCTTCGCCGTCAACAACCTCACGAAGAACGAGAAGTTCTTTTTCGGTGAAATCAACATTGAGTGCTTCTCCGAGTCTGAGTGAAGGCGTTGTGTCGGGATAAACATACTCTCCCGCCATCGTTTTATCCATAACCTCAAGTATTTCTTCCGACGATGCACTTTTATACCAGAAGCTTTCAACACCTGCCGCTCTTGCCCTGTCAATAAAGCTGAATTCGGGCTGACTTGTGACAATGATTATTTTGATATGCGGACAGCTCTTTTTGATTTTTGCCGCCGCATCAAGTCCGTTTGCATCCATTGCAGTGCATACATCCATAAGAATAAGGTCAATGGGGTTTCTGCGGCAGTAAAGCTCTGCCATTGCCGCACTTTCAATAGATTGTGAAAGCTTATATTCTTCGCTGTCGTTTATGTATATTTCAAGCAGCTTGCGAGCCATAGGGTCGTCTTCAACAATAAGAACGTTAATCAAAATAATTTCACCTCTTTCGGCATTTGCACAGTCATAACAAACTGCGGTACAGACTGAATTTCCATATTTCCGCCCAGGCGTTCAATTTTACTGCGGAGCGAACCGAGACCGCCGCCCTCGCGTATTTCGGTTGTCGGTTGATTTCCGTCATTGGTATATCTGACATTATAGCCTTCCTCTGTTTCATAAAACTCAACAAACAGAGTTTTGGCATC
>JAZTZM010000018.1:0-150935 GCA_045637465.1 Acutalibacteraceae bacterium
ACATTCACTTTTATAACAACGAACGTATCCAATTAAAAACAAAACTGACTCCGCTTGAAAAACGAAGTCAGTATGTCGCTTAATTAAATATTTCTGCCATAGGGGCTTTTTTGTACTGTCCGCACAATTTGGGGCAGTTCAGCCAAACTGCAACGCTCTTAATAATTAAATTACATCTCTTCGATAAATTTGACAATATCGCCGATTGTCTCGAACTTTTCAAGAACGTTGTCCGGAACTTCAACTTCGAACTCGTCCTCAAGGCTGATTGCAAGGTCAACAAGGTCAAGGCTGTCTGCACCAAGGTCATCTCTGATGTTTGTCTCCATGGTGATGTCGCTCTCCTCAAGCTCAAGCTGCTTGCAGATGATTTCACGTACCTGCTCGAAAGGCATAATTTTTCCTCCTTACTTTAATGAACTATGAATAAGATATTAACATTCTGTTTGCGTACTTATCTTATAGGGTAACTGAAGGTTTGTCAAGTGTTTTCTTGAAATTTGTTTCAAATCAGTTGCCGAATGTTGAACTCATATCCTGCTGAACAACCTCTTTGGTCACTTTGACGAACTTTGAGGAAGCAATTTTCTCCTGCAGCATATTGAAGTAAAGTTCCTTGTCAATGGGCAGCTCAATTGTTTTATCAAGCCAGCTGGAGAGGTGCGCACAGTTGGAAATTGTAAGGCCGTTGATACCCTCTTCACCTCTGCCGACAAGCTCACCGCCGCGAAGAATGTTGTCGCCGAACTGTGTCATAACCTGAACGTGCTGCGGCCACGGTGCCGGATCGGGCTTGATTATGTATTTTGTGGTTTCGATTCTGCCGAAGCCCTCGCCTGCTGTTTCGCAGAACTTCTGACAAGATTCAGAAAGCTCGATAACCTCAAGCTCATTGTTTGTGCATACGATCTTTGCTCTGTCGAGTGTGATCTCAAGGCGGTTTGTGCCGGGATAGTCACCTGTTGTGGTGATAAACACACCCGTTGCGCCGTTGGGATAATCAACGTAAATTGTTACGTCATCCTCAACCTCAATGTTGTGCCACTTACCCTCGTGGAGGAAACCGCGAACCTTGCAGGGCATACCGCAAAGCCACTGCCACAAATCAAGCTGATGCGGACACTGGTTGAGAAGAACGCCGCCGCCTTCACCTGACCAGGTTGCACGCCAATCGCCCGAATCGTAGTATGACTGTGTTCTGTACCAATCTGTTATGATCCAGTTAACACGCTTGATATCGCCGAACTCGCCACCCTTGAGAATCTCACGCAGCTTTATGTAGCAGGGATTTGTGCGCTGATTGAACATAATTGCAAGGGCTTTATCGCTCTTTGCCGCAACCTCGTTCATCTCTTCGACCTGCTTTGTGTAAACGCCTGCGGGCTTTTCAATCATAACGTGAAGACCTGCGTTAAGACCCTCGATTGCATAAGAGGGATGGAGATAGTGAGGTGTTGCAACAAGAATTGCATCAACCTCGCCTGAAGCGATAAGCTCACTGCCATCGTTATAAACCTTGATGCCGGGGCAAAGCTCAAGTGCTGCCTTGCGTCTTTCCTCTTTGAGGTCAGCCACGGCGGTAAGCTCAAACTCAGGCATACAGCCTGCAAGAATATTGCGGATATGGCTTGTACCCATATTACCGCAACCGATGATACCAAGGCGGATAGCGCCCTTTGAGAGCGAATCGAGAATCTCTTTGAGAGCACTTACCGCAGCATCAAATGATTCGTCAGTGCTTGCGTATTTGTAGCTCTTTTTCTTCTCTATTGATTTCATTGTGCCGTTATCAGCCTCAAGATCCTCAAGACCCTTGAACACTGTGAGATGCGGCTCAAGCGAAAGGAATTTGTCGCCGTTGTTGCGTGCAAAGCGCTTTATGATCTGCGCAACGTTGCCGTCGCCCTTGCCTGCGGGAACAACCTCGCCGTTTTCAAAATAAGCATCCTTGACGTGAAGATACTTGACAAAGCCTGCAACCTTTTCGTAAGCGGCAAGAGGATCTACACCGCACTGAATGTAGTTTGCAGGGTCAACGATTGCATAAAGATTAGGCTGACAGTAACGGAGAACTTCAAGGTTTCTGTCGTCAGTATCGCCGTAGATACCCTTCTCGTTTTCAAGGCAGCAGTAAACGCCCTGAGCAGCAGAATAGTCAGCAAAAGCCTTTACCCTGCGGAGAACTTCCTCACGGTTATCCTCGTAGCTCTGACCCTTTGTGAAAAAGAAGCTGAACATACGGATATATTTGGTTTCGAGAATTTTGGCAACCTCAACCGTGTTTTTGAATTTTTCAAAGTGAGGTTCAAAATCCTCATCGATTTCTATCTTACCGAACGGTGAACCGATAGAGGAAACCTTTATGCCGTTTGCATCGAGTTTCTCTTTGAGAGCCTTTGCCTCATCAACGGTGAAATCAGAAATATTCTTGCCGTCAATTCCTCTGGGCTCGAAATAAGACATACCGTTGCGTTTGAGAGCAGCTATCTGACCGTCAAGGCTGACAGAAGCCTCATCAGCAAAGCCTGTGAGAATGAAATTTAACATTTTACTTCACGCTCCTAAATATATTTTTAATGTTTTCTATAAAGTTTCTGATCCTGATGTTCGGGTTCGCAGGTGATGTTGACACCGAGCTTTTTGAGCAATCTCTCATCAACGTGTGAGAGCATTACACTAACGTGCATCTCACAACCTCTCAGTCGCTTGAGCTGATCCATTGCCTTTGCCGCGTTTTTATCGATTGCGGCACAGATAGAGAGAGCAAGAAGAATTTCATCGGTGTGAAGTCTGGGATTCTTGCTGCCCATATGCTCAACCTTAAGACGCTGAATGGGTGTTATAACCTCGGGCGAAATAAGGTGACGCTCATCTTCGATGCCTGCATAGGCTTTGAGCGCATTGAGCACCATTGCCGCACTGCAGCCGAGAAGATCTGACGTTCTGCCTGTGATTATTCTGCCGTCGTCAAGCTCAATTGCAGCCGCAGGAGCACCTGTAGCATTTGCACGCTCGAGAGCTGCAGGAACAACAGCTCTGTCCTCTTTGCTCAGCTTTGCCTGACGCATAAGAAGCTCGAGCTTATATATAACGTTCTGGTCGATTTTGCCGTCACGTCGCTCACAAAGACCTGTATAGTAGCGGCGGATTATCTCCTTGTTTGCCGCATCGCAGACAGCCTCATTATCAAATATGCAGTGACCTGCCATATTAACACCCATATCTGTGGGAGATTTGTAGGGTGATGAGCCGTAGATACTCTCAAATATAGCGTTGAGAACAGGGAAGATTTCAACGTCACGGTTGTAATTGACCGTTGTTTCGCCGTAAGCCTGAAGGTGGAACGGGTCAATCATATTGACATCGTTGAGGTCTGCCGTTGCCGCCTCGTATGCGAGATTTACGGGATGAGTGAGAGCAAGATTCCAGATCGGGAACGTTTCAAACTTAGCATAGCCTGATTTGATGCCGCGCTTATTCTCGTGGTAAAGCTGAGACAGGCAGGTTGCCATCTTACCGCTTCCGGGACCCGGAGCAGTGATGATAACAAGCTCACGCTGTGTTTCGATATACTCGTTCTTACCGTAACCCTCATCACTTACGATAAAGGGAATATTCGAGGGATAACCCGGAATTTTATAATGGCGGTAAACCTTTACGCCAAGGCTCTTCATACGCTCGGTAAAAACCTCAGCCGAGGGCTGACCCGAAAACTGAGAAACAACGATGCTTCCGACGAAAAGTCCGATCTCACGGAATTCGTCAATGAGCCTGAGAACGTCAGCATCGTAAGTAATGCCGTAGTCGCCTCTTATTTTATTGTTTTCGATATCTGCCGCATTGATTACGATCACGACCTCCGCCTGATCCTTGAGCTCAAGAAGCATTTTCAACTTACTGTCCGGCTCAAAACCCGGCAAAACCCTTGAAGCATGGTAATCATCAAACAGCTTGCCGCCAAACTCAAGGTAGAGCTTGCCGCCGAACTGCTCAATACGCTGTCTGATACATTCAGACTGCATCTTCAGATATTTTTCGTTATCAAAACCTATCCTGTCCATCAGTTACGTTCTCCGTCCTGCCTTTGTAAACACAAAAGCACATTATTAACTGTTGCATTATATCATACTATTTCCGTCAGTTAAAGAGTTAATTTATAAATTTTTTGTAACCTGCAATAAATTATAATAAGTATTGAAAAATATATTAAAAACAAGTATAATGAATGATACCCTTAATATGGGGTTAAATGGTTTATTTTCCAAAGAGGTGTTATCCGTGATAATAAAAAACGCTCTCGTATACGGAGCAGACTTCACACCCGAAGTAACCGATATTGAAATCGAAAACGGCATTATCAAAGCAATCGGGAAAACCGACAAAGACGGCGAGGATTTTTCGGGTCTCACAGTGTTGCCCGGTTTTATTGACATACACATTCACGGCACAAGACTTGCCGACAGCTCGTCCGGAGACGTTGAGCAGATTGCAACCATAAGCAAAGCTCTTGTACAGCACGGCATAACATCATTTTGCCCGACCACAATGACCTTGCCGCACGACACGCTTGTCAGCGCTTTTACAGCCGTTGCAGAATATATGGGCAAAGAAGAAGGCGCTTACATCCACGGCATCAATATGGAAGGTCCGTATATCTCACTTGCAAAAAAAGGTGCGCAGGCCGCAGAGCACGTGCGCAAACCCGATTTTGAAGAATTTTCTCAGCTTAACGGCATCTGCCCGATAAAGCTCGCTGATATCGCCCCCGAAGAGGAAGGTGCAATTGAATTCGCAGAAAAAGCAAGTAAAATATGCACTGTTTCTGCCGCTCACACGTCAGCAACATTTGCACAGGCAAGGCACGGATTTGAAAACGGATTTACACACGCAACACACCTTTTCAACGCAATGACACCCATACAAAACCGTGAGCCCGGTGTACCGGGTGCTGTTTTTGATACAGACGGAGTAACGGCAGAACTTATCTGCGACGGTTTCCACAACCATCCTGCAATAATCCGTATGGCATTCCGACAGCTCGGAGAAGACAGAATCTGCGTAATAAGCGATTCTATGTCGGCAGCCGACAACGGCGACGGAGAATATGAGCTTGGCGGTCAGACGGTATATGTAAAAGATGGCAAAGCAACACTCGCTGACGGCACAATTGCGGCAAGCACAACAAACGTATTTGACGAATTCCGAAACCTTCTCAAGTTCGGAATTGATTTCCGCTCAGCGCTGAAAGCCTGCACGGCAACCCCTGCAAAAGCTATCGGTGTATATTCGCTTACCGGCTCGGTTGAGGTTGGCAAGAGAGCAGACCTCACCGTAATCGACAGCGATGCTCAGCTCAGACACGTGTTTGTCAAAGGCAAGCAGTTGTTCTGACACTGAGCACGCCGATATATAAAGCGGCACGAAGCAGACGGCTCCCCGTGGACAGTGCACGGCTGTTGCAGCACACCGCCACCGTCAGCTTTTACCGACCGCAGATATTTCTGAGAGATCCGCTCTCAGCACCATACTATGCCGCAAGGCACGGTTTTGCCCCTGACAAAATTCATTAATCAATACTGAAAGGACAAAATAGACTATGAAAAACATAGGCGTACTTATCGCAGACGTACACGAATACAATCCCTTCTGCAAATGGGCTTGCGAAAACGGAGCAACCACGTTCACCGAAAACGGAATGGAAATGCTCAGAATGGAGTTTTGCGGTAACAAACTTATCGCAATGATGGTAGGCATAGGCAAGGTCAACGCAGCAATTGCGGCAACAGACCTCATCATCAGATACGGCGTTGAAGAGATATACAATATCGGTTTTTCAGGTGCAGTCAGAGGTGTACGCAGAGGCGACCTCGTTGCAGGCACAAGCTGCACGGAGTGCGACTTTGACCTCACCCCCCTCGGCTACGAACTCGGTGTCAAGCCTGACCAGAAATACGTATACGAAACCGACCCCGAGCTTATTGAAGCTTGCAAATCAATCGGACTTTACACAGGTGCTCTCGGCACAGGCGATATGTTCCTCACAAGCAACGAAAAGAAAGCCAATTTCTATAAACGTTTCGGCATTTGCGCATTCGATATGGAATCGGGTGCAATTGCAGGCACGTGCTACAGATACGGTGTTAAATCGCTTAGCATCCGTAAGATTTCGGATGACAGCGAAGATACAGCCTGCGAAGATTACAGAGAGATGAACAAGAGCGAGGAAATGGGTCTTACCGACACACTCGTTGCTCTTCTCAAGGTACGTTTTAATGGATAACTGTACGCTTTGCCCTCGTATGTGCCATGCTTCAAGACCTCTTACGGGCAAGGGCAGCGGTTTTTGCGGTCTGCCTGCACTGCCCGGCATCTGCAGAGCAGACAAGCATATGTGGGAAGAGCCTGACATAAGCGGCACTAACGGCTCCGGAACCGTGTTTTTCAGCGGCTGTGTGCTAAGGTGCGAATTCTGCCAGAACAGCGATATTTCACGCTGTTTCTGCGGCAAAACGGTTGACGCAGCAGGTCTTGCAGATATTTTCAGAAGACTCGAGAGCGAAGGCGTGCACAACATCAACCTTGTCAGCCCTACCCCCTACTATCCCGTAATCAAAGAAGCCCTCGGAATTTATAAGCCTTCGGTGCCTGTTGTATGTAACACCTCCGGCTACGAGCGTGTTGAAACGCTGAAAAGTCTTGAAGGTCTTATAGATATCTATCTGCCCGATTTCAAATATTCGTCATCCGAAGCCGCAGCAAAGTATTCTGCCGCACCCGACTACCCCAAAGTTGCGCTTGCAGCTATAAAAGAGATGGTGCGACAGGTAGGCACCCCCATACACGGAGAAGACGGTATGATGAAAAAAGGCGTTATGATACGCCACCTTATCCTGCCCGACAATATCGAAAACTCGCTCGGCGTGCTCGATATGATCGCGGATAATTTCGCCCCGGATATTTACGTCAGCCTTATGGCACAGTACTTCCCGACAGGTAACGAGAAGCACAGCGAGCTGAGCCGTAAAATCACGGAGGAAGAATATGAACGTGTCAGCAGCTATATGATGCTGCTCGGTCTTGAAAACGGATATATGCAGGAGCACGAATCAGCCGACAGCAGCTTCGTGCCCGATTGGAATATGTTATAAAAGGATTGAGCAAAATGAAACTTAACCACACACCCGAAGAATATTCAGCAAAGGCAAAAGCTCTTTTTGAGCAGGGATACAACTGTGCTCAGGCAGTTTTTCTCACATTTGAAGACATCACCGGTCTTGACACGGAACTTGCCGCAAAGCTGTCATCATCGTTCGGCGGAGGTATGGGCAGACTGCGCGAGGTCTGCGGTGCGGTAAGCGGTATGTTTATGGTTACAGGAATCGCAAGAGGTTACAGCGACCCCAAGGCAAGCGAAGAAAAAGCAGATCATTATGCATTTATCCAGAGCCTTGCCGCAGAATACAAAAAAGAAAACGGCAGCATAATCTGCAGAGAGCTACTTGAGCTTCCCGGCGCACAGGATCCCGTACCCGAAGAAAGAACAGCAGAATATTACAGCAGACGTCCATGCGGTGAATATGTAGCAACCGCGGCAAAGCTGATTGCACAAAAGCTCTCAGAGCTTGATTGAATCTGATGCGGAAGGATTTTTAGATGATTAAAAACAAACTTCAAAAAATGCCGTCGCTGTTGAGCGGTGCTTTGATTTGCACCGTGCTGATGCTGGCTGTCTATGCACTCAAAGGCATATGGCCGTTCGGCGCAGGCGACGTCACATATGATGATATGGCTCAGGGCACTCTTCCGATATACTATCACCTGTACGACTGGCTACACGGTGACAAAGCAATGACGTTTGACTGGTATACGGGACTTGGCACAAACATAGTGAATTCGGGCACGTTTATGCCGCTGGACCTTATCCTCTGCCTATTCCGCAGAGATAATCTGTTATATGCGTTAGGCATACTAATCATTGTAAAAGTAGCGGCAAGTGCCGCAACGTCAAAATATGTTTTTGACAAATTATTTCCCGACACAAACGAGATATGGCGCACCACATTCAGCATAGTCTATGCAATGTGCTCATACTCCATGTTTTACTACACCAACTCATTCTGGTTGGATTTTGTTGTTATTTTCCCGCTTGTTATCTACGGATTAAAACGGCTTCTTGTTGACAATAAGCCGCTCACATATATTCTTTTTTTCGGATATACACTTTACCTTTCGGTTTATATCGGCTTTATGGTAACGCTTGCGGTGTTTTTCCTCAGCGGTCTTTATATCTTTCTTATCTGCGATAAAGGCAACCGTGCTCAGCGCACGTGTATGCTCGGCATCGGCACCGTGGTAGGTGCGCTGATTTCCGCATGGCACAGCGTACCCATGGCAATCCAGACGCTCTCATCCCAAAGGCTTGAAACAAGTTTTGAAGACTCCACAAAAGCCTCTCCCCTTCTTGAAATACTTGAAACTGACAGCACAAAATCGTTTCCGATAAAGTTGCTTATGCTTGTCGGTCTTCAGCTTGCTTTTATTCTGACTGCGCTTTTTGTAGTCAGGCTGATGAAAGATCGCAGAGCCAAAGAAGCGCTGTTTGTAACATGCTGTATTTTTGTATTCTTTTCACCCGTTTTACTTGAAAATATAAACCTCTTCTGGCACGGAGGAAGCTATATCCAGTTCCCAATGAGGTTTTTCTTTATATGTGTTTTTGTGCTGGCAACGCTTGCGCTCGCATACATCAACACTTACAGCGAAACAATCCGACAGCCGAAATCCGCATTTACCAAAGCACTGCTGTTTATAACAATTGCGCTTTTGACGGTTGCTTTCATCTATGCACTTAAAAATTTTGCAATTAACGAAGCAAAAACATTGCCGTTTATAATTCTCTATGCATCGGGTCTGCCGCTGTTTTTCATTCTGTTATGTCAGAAAAAGCATTTAAACCGCGCATTCTGTTTCGTATTAAGCGCCGTACAGGCTATGGCAATCTGCTACGCAGGTATTGCAGACATATACGAGCAAACAAAGGAAGATATGCTCTACAACAGCCCGTCTTACCTTGAATATTGCAAAGAGGTTTCGCAGATGGATCTGGATTGCGGCGAGCTTGGCAGAATCAATAACCCCGACACGTCGCTCAACACAAACTATCCCTTTATTCTTCAGACACCTGCGCTCTCAAACTGGACACACAACATCCCGAAATCCGTTCAGGACAGCGCCATATTACTCGGATACAGCTCGCAATACACAAGAATCCTCGATTCGTGCGGCACAGCCTTTTCGGACGGTTTGCTCTCAATCAGGAAAGCTGTTGCACGAAAGCATTATGAAGCAACAGACAGATTCAGGGCTATTGAAAGCACAGAAAATTTCAAACTTTATGAAAACACCTGTGCACTTGATATCGGACTGCTTGGCGACAAGTCGATAACAGATGATATTGAAGGATTTAAGCAGACCGATAAATTTGCTTTACAGAACAAACTTTACCGAGCATTCTCGCAGACGGATGATCAGCTTTTCCACGTTGCTTCCAACAAAGGTGAGACTGCAGACAGAATCAATTTTATAAGAGCCGATGAAAGCGAAATGATGTTTGCTTACACTGCAGGCGAAAACGAAGAGCTTTATATCCACGTAAGCGACAACCAAAATAAATCACTGAAAATATTCGTTGATTCAAACTGGAAACCTGCACCTTATTACAAACAGACAACCTATGGGTATTTCCCCTCGCAGGCTGTCAACGGAATACTGACGCTCGGCAATTTCAATAAAAACGAAACTGTTATAATCTCTGTGCGATGCATCAACGGCGAAGTTTTTACGAAAGATAATATACAGCTCGCATATGCTTCGCTCGATAAAATCTCAGCACTCAACACGCTTTATTCCGGCACCGTCACCGACTTAAAAACGGACAAAGAAAGCCTTAGTCTCAGCTATAACAATACGCACGGAGAAGGCAGATATCTTTTCCTCCCGGTAACAAACGACGGCGGCTGGAAATGCACGCTTAACGGTGAAGACGCCGAAGTCGCCACGGCAATCGGCTCATATATTGCGATTGAGTTGCCTGAAGGCAGCGGCTCAATAAAGCTCACTCACAAAGCACCCGGATTCGGTATGGGTATGATTCTCAGCTTTGCAGGTCTGCTTCTCTGCGGTCTGCTTCTGATTATGAAAAAACGCAGTTACAGTATACCGAAATTTATAGCAACACCCATATATGTTTTATTTATAGCAGCATTTGCAGCTGCATCTGTTCTCATTTACGCTGTTACGATTGTGTTCTTTTTCAAAGGTTTTGTTGAAAAGGCACTGAAGAATTAATCTGCCGACAGCGGCATAACGCAATAAAATTTAACTTTAAAAGCTTACAGCTCATTCCTTACAGAGGAGGATTAACCAATGGGTAAAATAATTGCAATAGTAAATCAGAAAGGCGGAGTCGGCAAGACAACAACAGCCGTAAACCTGACAGCCGCAGTAGGCGCACAGGGCAAAAAGGTGCTGCTTGTAGATATCGACCCTCAGGGTAACGCTACAAGCGGTCTGGGAATAAACAAGCGCGACGTCAGATTTTCGTCCTACGACAATATAATCAACTCTGTGCCCGCTGCACAGACAATAATCCATTCACCATTTAAAAACGTTGACGTAATTCCCTCAACAATGGACCTTGCAGGTGCAGAGCTTGAGCTTGTTGACGTTGACAGGCGTGAGGCAAAGCTTCGTACCAGCCTAGCTCTCGTAAAATCACAGTACGACTTCATTTTTCTCGACTGTCCGCCCTCACTCGGACTTATCACGCTCAACGGTCTTTGTGCCGCTGACACTCTGCTTGTGCCGATTCAGTGCGAATACTACGCACTCGAGGGTCTTTCACAGCTGATTTCAACAGTGCGCAACATCAAGCGCCTTTACAATCCGCTGATTGACATTGAGGGCGTTCTGCTGACAATGTATGACGGCAGACTAAATCTCACGCAGCAGGTTGTTGACGAAGTCAAGAAGTTTTTCCCACGCAAGGTTTTCAACACCGTTATCCCACGCACGGTAAGGCTCTCTGAAGCACCGAGCTTCGGTCAGCCGGTTATGTACTACGATAAAAATTCAAAGGGCACACTCGCCTACGACAGCCTTGCTACAGAGCTTATAAAAAACGCCACTACATAAAAGGAGGACACTAAAATGGCAGCAAAAAAAGGCGGACTCGGACGAGGACTTGACGCACTCCTTGTCGACAATTCAATTGAAAACATTTCATCTTCCTCCGCAGTTAAACTCAAACTCAACGAAATTGAGCCGAATAAAAATCAGCCCCGAAAGGTATTCGATGATGAAGCACTTTCAGAGCTGTCAGCAAGTATAGAAAAGCACGGCATTATTCAGCCGCTTCTCGTAAGACCTCTGCCGGGCGGTACTTACCAGCTTGTTGCAGGTGAAAGACGCTGGAGAGCGGCAAGAATGGCAGGACTCACTGAAGCTCCCGTTGTTATAAGAGAGCTCAGTGATGAGGATGCTTCCGCACTTGCACTTATTGAAAACTTACAGCGTGAAGACCTTGACCCCATTGAAGAGGCAGAGGGCTACCGCTATCTTATGGATACATTCTCCATCACTCAGGAAGAAGCGGCACAGAAGGTTGGAAAATCACGCTCTGCCGTCGCAAACCTTATGCGTTTGCTTTCACTTCCGAAAGACGTGCTTGAGCTTGTCAGAGCAAAGACACTCTCCGCAGGTCACGCAAGAGCACTTCTTCCGCTTGAGGACAGCGCACTCATCACACAGTTTGCAAAGGAAATTATCGAAAAAGGTTTTTCCGTTCGTCAGACTGAGAAGCTTGTAAAAGATTTTCTCAAGCCGCAAAAGAGCACTAAAAAAGCTGCAGAAAAAGATAAATATATTACTGAGGTTGAGCTTTCACTTTGCGAATCGCTTGGCAGAAAGGTAAGCATCAAGGGAAGTGAAAAAGGCGGCTCAATCACAATTGAGTTCTTCAGCAAAGAAGACCTTGAAAAACTTGCAAAACTCTTTGAGGACTGATTATGGCACTTGACGGACTTACACTTCAATTTATAAGAAAAGAGATAGCTGATGCAGCAGTCGGCTGCCGCATTGAAAAGGTGCACCAACCCTCCCGTGAGGAGTTGGTGCTCGTTTTACGCGGAAGAAACGGTGCACACAAGCTCCTTCTCAGCGCAGGAGCAAATTCACCTAAGATTCACTTCACGCAGTTTCCGCCCGAAAACCCTGCAAAGCCGCCTATGCTTTGTATGCTTCTCAGAAAGCATCTCACCTCTGCCCTGCTGACAAACGTAAGGCAAGAGGGACTTGAGCGCGCGCTTTTCCTTGATTTTGACGCAACAAATGAAATCGGCAATCCCGTCAAGCTGACACTGTGTATTGAAATTATGGCACAGTACAGCAATATAATTCTCATAAACGAAGAAGGAATTATACTTGATGCCGTAAAACGCGTTGACAGCGAGACATCATCACGCAGGCAGATACTGCCCGGTATGCTGTACAAACTGCCGCCAAAGCAGAACAAGCCCGACCTGACCGCCGCAGTTTCACTTGAAATCGCACAAAGCGCCGCAGAAAAAGACGGCAAAACTGCAAGCGCCGCAATACTCGCAAGCGTACAGGGTTTATCGCCCATCGTCTGCCGTGAGGTTGTAAGCAGAGCTATTGGCGAAGACAAGCGTGCAGAGCTGTTAACCGACGGTGATATACAACTCATTGCACGTGAGCTTGACAATCTGACAAAATGCAATCCGTTGCCCTGTGCCGTAATTGACCCGAGCGGAAAACCGCTTGATTTTTCGTTTATGCAGATATCTCAATACGGCGATAACGTCAGGCTCAAAGAATTCGATTCTTTCTCTGCCCTGCTCGACGATTTTTATTATGAAAAAGACCGTATTGAAAGAACAAAGCAAAACTCTTCCGAGCTTCAGAAGCTGGTGTCAAACCTCATTCAGCGCACCGCACGCAAGCTTGACCTACAGAGAGCCGAGCTTGAGCAATGTGCTGACCGTGAACAGCTGAAAATAAACGCAGAGCTTATCGCGGCAAATATTTATCAGCTGCAAAAAGGTGCGCCGTTTTATGAGGTGTATAACTACTACACCAACGAGATGATAAGAATTAACGCAAACCCTGCCCTGACACCGAACGAAAACTCACAGCGATATTATAAAGAATACCGCAAGGCAAAAACAGCTGAGCAGATGCTCACATCACTTATCGCTCAGGGCGAAGATGAGCTTTCATACCTCGACACCGTTGCCGATGCGCTTTCCCGCGCAGAAACAACAGCACAAATAGCTGAAATCAAGGCTGAACTCAACCACACAGGATACCTCAGATCCAAACAGAAGCCGGGAACAAAAGCACCCAAACCTCTGGCACCTATGGAGTATGAATCCTCCGACGGATTTACAATTCTCGTAGGCAGAAACAACGAACAAAACGACCGACTTTCGCTGAAAACTGCATCAAAAAACGACATATGGCTTCATACTCAGAAGTTTCCCGGCTCACATACAATAGTTGTAACAGAGGGTCAGGAAGTGCCTGAAAACACGGTTATTGAAGCGGCAATTATAGCCGCATATCACAGCAGAGCAAGACAAAGCTCGGGTGTACCCGTGGACTACACACAGGTCAGAAACCTCAAAAAACCTCAGGGAGCAAAGCCCGGCAAGGTCATTTATCACGTATATAACACGCTTTACGTCACGCCTGACAGAGACCTTGTAAACAAGCTCAGCAAATAAAAAAATCCGATGAACGGAACTGAACCGCTCATCGGATTTATTTTTTATTTTACTGTGTCAGAATGCTGTATGCTGCCTGAAGCTGTGAATCACCATTGTAGCCTTCAATGGAAGTTGCAGGAACGGATGACGGATCAATCTCAGCAACGATATCAGGCTCTATGCCTTCGCCGTCACAATAGGTCTCGTTGTTGTTTGCGACAACCTTTGCAACAGTAAGTGAAATTGCACTGCCATCCTCAAGAGCATATATCTCCTGGAACGTCATATTACCTGCCGTGGAAACACCGAGAAGTTTTCCTTTTGAGAAGGACTTAAGCTGAGCCGCAAGAAGCTCCGCACCGCCCGAAGTGCCGCCATCAACCATAACGATAATACCATTGGGGAAAGTGATTGCCTTTGTGTCGGAAGTATAGTTTTTATAAACGCTTCCGTCCTTCTTGACAACTTTAGCAATAGCCTCAGCGCTTTCGACACCGCTGGGAAGAAGCAGATCCGCAACAGCTGCCGCATAATCAGCAGAGCCTTCATCGCAGCCTCTAAGGTCAAGGATAAGCGAGGTTATACCCTGTGAATTGAGCTCATCAAGCTCGGCAGAAAACTGCGCCGCAGTGTTAGCATAGAAACCGCTTATACGTATATAACCGACATCACCGCTATACGATGAAAAAGCTGTTTTCGTTTCACCCCTGAGGACGGTAACCGTTTTTCTGCTGCCGTCACGCTCATAGGTAATGGTTGCCGAATCAAAACGTCTGCCAAACTGAAGCGACTCGATAATATCAGAAACATTTGATGCATTGACCTGCTCATCATCAACTTTGATAATTGCATCATCAACCTGAAGCTCGGCATTTTCTGCTGAAGAGCCCTGATGGACCTCGGTAATTATCAGTTTACCTTTTTCAACATCATATTTTGCCGAAATACCTATACCGCCCTCACCGTTCATACGGCGGGTATATTCGATATATTGCTGAGGATCCATAAAAAAGCTGCCGCTGTCTTTAAGACCCTTCATATAGCCGCTTGCGCTGTCCTCAAGAAGCTCACCGTCATCAAAATCTCCATAGAAATTTGTACGGACAAAATTGTCGATTGCCGATATGCCTTCATACAGCTCAAAGCGATTTGACAGTCTTGAAATAAGACCGTTGTAAATATTCTGCGAAACTGTCATCGTAATCGCAAAAGTGGCTGTGATGCTGATGAATATCAGAGCTATTGCAAGCCCTAATGAAATTTTTTTGTTCATTCGCCGTTACACCGGCCTTTCCGACTTGGATTTATTAACCCGGAAGTTTTACATAGCCATTCATTGGGTTCGTGGTAGCACCGTCGATACGGACCTCAAAGTGGAGATGCGGTCCGGTTGAGTAACCTGTTGAACCAACCTTACCTATCGGCTGACCCTGGCTGACTTTCTGACCTACGGATACAAGCAGCGAACCGTCCTGCATATGAGCATAACAGGTAGATACACCTGCACCGTGGTCAATAATTACAAAGTTACCGTATGCTTTGTGCTTTGCTGCATAGATTACTTCGCCGCCCTTGGCTGCATATACAGTCTTACCGTTGATGTTAGGCGCACAGAAATCCGTGCCGGTATGAAGCTTATACTCACCTGTTGTAGGATGTGTACGCATACCGTAAGGAGATGAAATATAAATTCCGCTACACTTGAGCGGGAATATCATTCCGCTTGAGAAAACAGTCTCTGTGCCATCGAGGTATGGACTGTATTCATCTTTTGATCCGCTGTTTCCGCCTTTTTTGTCATCATCAGAATCGTCAGATGAATCGCCTTTCTCATACGTGGGCGGCTTATCGCTGGTTGATGAACCGTTGAGCCTGATGAATTCCTCCATCTGTTTTGACAAAGCAATAAGCTCATCTTCCTGCTTACTTATCAGTGCCTTGTATTCGTCACTTTCTTTGTCAAGGCTGTTGAGTTCAGCTTCTGCAACATTCATCTCGTTTTCAAGCTGTTTCTGCTTCTCTTTGAGTTTGTTGCTTGTTTTCTGAACTTCTGCCTTGCTGCTTTCGAGTGTCTTTGTCTTGTCGCTGAGTTCGCTTTTTTTATTTTCCTCCGCAACAACGTCGCCCTTGAGGTCTTCGTTGAGCGATTTGAGAATTTCTATATCAGATTCGAGCAAATCCATAAGGTCGTTATCGTGCTGTGCAGCACGGACAAGGAGTTCAGTTCTGATAAGAAGTGTAGAAAAATCTGCAGATGTGAGCAGGAATTCAAGGTTAGAACCGTTACCTGCCATATACATTGCTCTGATGCGGCGCTTGAGTAGCTCATAGGTGCTGTCAAGCTCAACGTTTTTCTGTTCAATCGCCTCTTCTGTTGCTGCAATCTGCTCAGAAAGAGAACCGAGCTGAGCATTGATTACACCGATCTGCTTTTCTGTATTATCAATTTCAGATGACAGAATCTGCTGACGTGACAGAAGAAGATTAACTTCATTCTGCGTTTTGTCTATCTTATTACCCAGACCGTCAACAACCTGCTCCTGTACGTTCATATCTTTCTTAACTTCATCGAGCTTCTGCTGATTCTGAGACATTTCGTTTTCAATAGCATCATACTGACTCTGAAGCTCTTTGTAAGCATCATCAGTAATAGGTTCAGTTGATGAATCTGCTGATGTTGACACTTCTGCAGGCACTGTCGTTTCTTCCGGTGCGGTTGTTTTTTCTCCTGCAAACTCGATGCCGTTCACGTCTGCTACGTGTTCCTCGGCATAAGCCACCAAACCGAAAAGAGAGGAAACGACAAGAACAAGAGCAATCGCCTTAATCAAACGACGACATAATTTATTCGCTGACGTTATCACTGTCATAATCCTGCTCCTTCAAATATTTATTCATTGAAACAATACTTCCGAATGCACCGGTAACAACACCTGTACCGATAAATGAACCGAGAATGCCGAGCGCATAGTTTCCGAACGGTGCCGGTGAAACTGAAAGCACACCGAGAATGTTACCCATAGCACTGGCTGTAATCTGATACAGGGCAAACACCAAAACAAATGACACCAGACCGGAAATTACACCCAATACGATACCCTCGACCATAAACGGCCAACGGATAAACCACTTTGTCGCACCGACTGATTTCATAATTCTGATTTCAAGTCGACGGTTATACATAGTGACTCTGACGGTATTGGATATAATGAAAAGTGAAACTATAAGCAACATAAGGATTACAGCAATGCTGATATAGCTTGCTGTTGATCTGATGCTTGTGAGCTGATGAGCAAAATCTCTGTTGTGTCTGAGCTGAATGACATTGTCAAGCATTTCAAGCTCCATAACACTCTCATCGTATTTATCCATATCCTTGAGCGTAACTTCATACGCATCAGGAAGAAGCTCAGACTCCATACCCTCGAAGAGAGTTGATGCAGTGCCTATTGAATCCATAACCTCGGGGAAAGCATCCTCTTTGGGTATAAACCTGTTTGATCTGACATTCGGTAACGACTCTATGATCTGGCCCATACTTACGATTTCATCGTCAGTCGCATCGTCCTCGATAAACACCATAATAACATTTTCCTGCGAGATGTCACCAAGCATTCTGTCGATATTTACAAAAAGTAAAAACGCAACACCGATTATAACAAGGCAAGACATCAGCACGGCAACAGATGCCAGCGACATCAGGTTATTTGAGCGGATATTGCGAAAGCCTTCCTTGGTAAGGTAAGAGAGGCTTGCTGAGCCACCTTTTTCAGCTTTATTGCTCATTGCTCTCACCTCCGGCTTGCTCGATTTTTACGTTGTAGTTGCGAATGAACTCATCCGCTTCGCGTATTGCGCGCTTATCCGTAAGATCAAGATCATCGAATGCTGCCTTTTCTTCAGTTACGACATTTACTCTTGAAACGTCGTCTGAAACAATCTTTCCGTCACGGATTGTAATAATTCTGCGTCCGAAATGTCTGACAAGATCTTCGGAGTGAGTAACCATAATTACAGTTGTGCCGGATGCATTGATCTGGTTGAGCATCTCAACAATCTCGAATGATCGCCTTGAATCAACGTTACCCGTAGGTTCATCGGCGATAATAATATCGGCATTGTTTACAATTGCACGCGCTAACGCGACCCTCTGCTGTTCACCGCCGGAAAGCTCGTTAGGTAAGCATTTCGCTTTGTCGGCAAGACCGACACGGTTGAGAACATGAGGGACTCGGTTGCTGATTTTTTTCTCTTTTGCGCCGATGACTCGCATTGCAAACGCAACGTTGTCATAGACTGTCATATTCGGTATCAGCCTGAAATCCTGAAAAACGATTCCGAGGTGACGCCTGAAATAAGGGATATCTCGTTTTTTCATTGTATTGAGCGAGCGGTTTTTTATAATTACCGTGCCTTCTGTGGCAACCTCTTCGCGCATCATTATCTTAAGAAGGGTGCTTTTGCCCGCACCCGAATCGCCTACTATAAAGACAAACTCGCCCTGCTCGATGCGAAGATTGACACCATCGAGCGCTCTTGTTCCGTTGCTGTAACTTTTAGATACGTTTTTAAATTCGATCAAAGTATTATCCTATCCTTTTTTACGTGCCGACATTCATGCGTGCCGCTGCGCAAATTCGGCTCAGAATCAATACTTGACGGGATTAGCGTCAAGATACTTCTTAACCATCAGAGCTACTTTAAATACAATAGCATCGTCAAACTCACGAAGATCAAGACCTGTGAGCTTGTTAATCTTCTCAAGACGGTATACCAGCGTGTTTCTGTGAACAAAGAGTTTACGTGAGGTTTCGGAAACGTTGAGGTTATTCTCAAAGAATTTCTGAATTGTGAAAAGCGTCTCATGATCGAGAGTATCGATTGAGCCGCGCTTGAACACCTCACGCAGGAACATTTCGCACAGAGTTGTGGGAAGCTGATAAATAAGACGTGCTATACCGAGATTGTCATAGCTGACGATCTCTTTTTCTGTATCGAATACCTTTCCGACTTCAAGAGCAACCTGCGCATCCTTAAAGGAGCCTGCAAGCTCTTTGATTCCGTCAACAACTGTGCCGATACCGATGAGGCAATGGATGAAAGCCTCACTGTTGAGCGAATCGGCAATTGATCTTGCAAGCTTTTCAAGATCACGTGTTTCGATATTGGGTCTTACCTCCTTGACAAGTGCGATGTCAGTTTCGTTGATGTTGATAACGAAATCCTTCGTCTTGTCGGGGAAAAGATTCTGGATAATATCGAAAATAGAGATATCGTTGTGCTCAGGAATTCGGATAAGAAGAACAACGCGTGAAGTATCTGTTGTGAAGCGGAGTTCTCTTGCCTTGAGATAGATATCGCCGGGAAGAATATTGTCCAAAACGACGTTTTTTATGAAGTTGCCTCGGTCGTACTTTTCGTCATAAAGCGACTTGACACTGCCAAGAGAGAGAGAAATTACATCTGAATACTTTCTTGAAAGCTCGTCATCGCCATCAACAAAAACAACATACTCCGGGTGTAAGGCGGAGCCGAACGGCTTATAAGTCTGACCATCAACCACGAACGCTTCACCGCGAAGAAGATACTCCTCAAGCGGGAAAGAGCAAACCTCACCGATTCTGCCCAGTTCGCTGCAAGAAATAATCGTGCCTGTTTCGTCCATGACGCCTACTGTTCTGCCGATAGCGTCACGCATCTGGTGAATCATACCCTGAAAAAGTCTGTTTGACATCCGGAAAACCTCCATAACGATGTTTTGGCTAAAGTGCCCATAATGACAATGTACATTTTACACAATTTTTTCTCATTTTGCAATAGTTTTCTCGATTTTTTTCACTTAATTTTGTTATGTTGTTCAAATTTCAGCTATTTATTTGTGTTTTTTGCCAAAAACAAAGTAAGATTTTAGCGCTTTGAAGCATTGTCATTTTGCACAAGAACACCTTATAAATCGCAGTTTACTCACCGTCAGCCGATAACCATACAATAGCTGCAATAACATTGAATAAAAATAAGTTGACTTTATTGAAAAATATTGGTATTATTTATTACACAGGCGGCAGAAGCGGCTTTCACCGCCGGATTTTCAAATTTTAGGAGGAAATGAAATGAAAAAAGCTTTATCCATCATCATGGCGCTCGTCATCGCCATCAGCACATTCTCTGTTATGGCATCTGCCTATACATTCGGCAGCTACATCACAGACGGCAAAATTCTTCTTGAGCCCGGCAGAGACATCGGCCAAGCTCCGGCCTTTGCAATCGGCGAAAGAGTCTACGGCATTGTCGAAGAAAACGAAACGGCTTGCTACCGCTTCGCACCCACCACAGATAACATCTCGTTCACTGTTAAAACATCAGATATGATTGATGTTACTATTTTTAAGAACGGTTCAAACGACAAATTCACATTCTCGGTAAACGACTCAGAAAGAAAAAATTTCAACGTCACCAAAGGCTCAATCTATTTTGTTCAGATCGAGCTCGCTTCTGCTGTTGTTGACCGCGACTACGGAACAATGAGCGCTGACGCAGTAGACTCCGCAGAATACAGCTTCTCCACTTCTTATGTCGGAATGCCTGCTACAGCAGCCGCTAACATCAACTTTAAGGAAGCTGTTCTCGGTGTAGGAGAAAAAATTCTCCTTGAGCTGAGCCAAGTTACTGTTCCCGACCTCAACATATACTGGAGAGTTTATGACGATCCCACAACATTAATGAAGGAAACCGACGTTGCTACCGTTTCCGATACAGGTCTTGTTACAATCAAGATGAACAACAACTCATTCGTTACTGATACCGTAATCAAAGTTCAGGCTGTCTGGTACTACGGTGAAGGTGAAGGTGAAACAACAAAGACCTGCACAGTTAAAGCTATTGCCGCAAACATCAACCTCGATCCTTATTACGATACCAACACAAGAAAGCTCTATATGGGCGTAGGCGGATTCGTTGATATCACAGCTTCAACAAACCTCAAGGATCAGGGCATCATCTGGACTTCAGAAGATTCAACAATTGCTACCGTAACACCCTACGGCAAAATCACAGGCGTAGCAGTTGGTCAGACAATTGTTAAAGCAACAATCGCAGGCACATCTATCACAAGACGTATTCAGGTAAACATTTTAGAGGGTCACAATTCCGTTATCGGTGTTAAAATTAACGAGGAAAATGCATCTGTCCGAGTAAACGAGAGCATAGACCTTAACCATACTCTTACAGTAGTAAATCCTGCCGTTCAGCCCTCAAATCCGAAGGTTTCGTACATCTCCAGCAACCCCGAAATCGCAACAGTTGACAAGACCGGTAACGTCGTTGGTATTTCTCAGGGCGAGGTAACAATCACAGTCCTTACAGAAGATGGCAATTTCAAAGACACATGTAAAGTTACCGTCAAGGCTGCTATCCCCAACTGGCTTATGGTTGTTGTAGCTCCCTTAAGAATTATTATCAATTTCCTTATTATGATCTTTGGCGGTCTTGCAAAATAACCTATACTTAAATTAACACAGCAGCCGTATCCCGTCTGGGATACGGCTGCTTTTTAACGCACCGATGCGGCTTCTTTTTACCGATGCGCATTAGGCTCAGGCTGCATCACGGACTGTCTTTTCTTCAAGCTCACGCGCAGTAGAGAGCATCGTTTCCGCAAAAATCGCATAACCCTGATGAGGGTCATTTACAAAAACGTGCGTCACCGCACCGACAAGCATACCGTTTTGCACAATGGGGCTACCGCTCATACCCTGAACAATACCGCCCGTTTTATTGAGCAAATCGCCGTCCGTCACCTTGATTACCATATTCTTTTCTTCACCTTCACCGCGGTGAATCGCGGTAATTTCAATATCAAAAAGCTCTGCTCCGCCATCGCTGACGGTAGACACAATCTGCGCTTTACCCGTTTTAACCTCGCTGCACAAGGCAACGGGTATTTTTTTTGCGTGTGTATCCTTTTCAGTTACAACACCGTAAACTCCCGTTGAACCGTTGATATGAAGTTCACCCAGAGTTTCGCTGCCGAACACACCGCAAAGTTCACCCGGTGTTCCGGATGTTCCCTTTACGCAGCCTCTGATATTGACGTTGAGGATATCACCGCTTCGCAGCGGCATTATATCGCCCGTGTCTGCATCACAGATCGCGTGGCCGAGACCTGCAATAGTTCCGGTTTCGTTATCGACAAAGGTTACCGTGCCGACACCTGCGGATGAATCACGCACCCACATACCAAGCTTGTACTTACCGTCTGCGGCATCCTTTGCAGGCTCGACCGTAACTGTCTTTGTCTTTCCGTCCCGAAAAAGCTCCACGGTCAGCTGAGCGCCTGAGCTGCTCTCGATTAACCGTGAAATATCGTGATTGGAGGTCACTTCAGCGCCGTTGATTCTTTTGATTATATCGCCCTGTTTAATGCCTGCCTTTTTAGCCGGTGCGACCCCTGAACCGAGGTCACCAACACCGGTTACAATCACACCGTCCGCAAAAATACGCAGACCGAATACGTTCCCGCCAAGGGTAACATAACGTCGGTGAACCACCGTGACAGTCGAATTTTTAACGGGGATTGCATCAAAAAGTCTGATTTGCGCAGGATAACTCCTTGCATATCCGTTACTTTCGGACACAGCAGCTTCCGATTCACATCTGCAAGTGAACAGCACATTGCCTGTATCGGCAGAATCTGTATCAACAGCAATATAAGAATCGGGAATATAAACTGTACCGTAACCGATAAAACAAAAAACAAGAACGCAAAACAAAGAAACCGTAACGCTGACAAATTTAATCGCCCTTTTCATCACTCACCTCCAGAGAGGAAAGTAAAGTTTAAAGCCGCAAATATAATTTGTGTTGATGGTTTCAAATTAACAATGGTAATTTATGAATAAAAATGCTCCGACAGAAATCAATCTGCCGGAGCTTTTTTAAAAATTTTATTTAATTAATACATTCCGCCGCCCTGTGCTGCCATTGCTGCTGCAGCTGCTGCATCAGCCTGAGGATCGGGCTTATCTGTAACAAGTGACTCTGTTGTGAGAACCATCGCTGCGACAGATGAAGCATTCTCAAGAGCAGAACGGGTAACCTTTGTAGGATCGAGGATACCTGCCTGAGCCATATCAACATAGCCGTCACAAGCGAAGTTGTAACCGTAGCCGAGCTTACCGCTTGAACGGATTTCGTTTACGATAACGCTGCCTTCAAGACCTGCGTTTGCAGCAATCTGACGAACGGGAGCCTCAAGAGCCTTGAGAACAATCTTGATACCTGTCTTAACGTCAGCATCATCTGTTGTGTCAAGGAGAGCCTCAACAGCAGGAATAGCGTTGATAAGAGCAACGCCGCCGCCTGCAACGCAGCCCTCTTCAACAGCTGCCTTTGTAGCTGCAAGAGCATCCTCAATGCGGAGCTTCTTCTCCTTCATCTCTGTTTCTGTAGCTGCGCCTACGCGGATAACTGCAACACCGCCTGCAAGCTTTGCAAGACGCTCCTGAAGCTTCTCACGGTCAAAATCGGATGTTGTTGTGCCGATCTGGGTTCTGATCTGTGCAACTCTTGCTGCAATCTCGTCCTTATCGCCTGCACCGTCAACAATGATTGTGTTCTCCTTGGAGATCTTGACCTGACGAGCACGGCCGAGCTGTGTGATCTGTGTGTCCTTAAGCTCAAGACCAAGCTCCTCAGTGATAACCTCACCGCCTGTGAGAGTTGCGATATCACGAAGCATTTCCTTACGTCTGTCGCCAAAGCCGGGAGCCTTGACGCCTACGCAAGTGAACGTGCCGCGAAGCTTATTGACAAGGATTGTGGAAAGTGCCTCACCCTCAAGATCTTCTGCAACGATAACAAGCTTCTTGCCTGCGTTGAGAATCTGCTCGAGAAGAGGAAGAATCTCCTGAATGTTGGAGATTTTCTTATCTGTGATAAGGATGTAAGCGTCATCAATAACAGCTTCCATCTTATCTGTATCTGTTACCATATAGGGAGAGATGTAACCGCGGTCAAACTGCATACCCTCAACGATATCGGAATCGGTAACTGCAGTCTTGCTCTCTTCAACAGTGATAACACCGTCTGCAGAAACCTTTTCCATAGCGTCTGCAATAATCTTACCGATATCGGAATCAGCAGAAGAGATTGTTGCAATCATCTCAATATCAGCTGAGCTTGTAACGGGCTTTGAATTTTCTTTAACCGCAGCTGTTGCAGCCTCAACTGCAAGCTTGATACCCTTCTTGACTACCATCGGGTTTGCACCTGCGGTAACGTTCTTGAGACCCTCGCGTACAAGTGCCTGAGCAAGAAGTGTAGCTGTTGTTGTGCCGTCGCCTGCTACGTCGTTTGTCTTTGTAGCAACTTCCTTAACAAGCTGAGCGCCCATATTCTCAAAAGGATCCTCAAGCTCAACTTCCTTAGCAATTGTAACACCGTCGTTTGTGATGAGGGGTGCGCCGTACTTCTTATCGAGAACTACGTTTCTGCCCTTGGGGCCGAGTGTGATTTTAACTGTGTCTGCGAGCTTGTCAATACCCGCCTGAAGAGCCTTGCGGGCGTCTTCACCGTAAATGATCTGCTTTGCCATTTTTCATTTCCTCCTGATAATTATTCGATAACTGCGAGAATGTCGCTCTGACGTACGATTGTGTACTCTTCGTTGCCGAGCTTAACCTCGGTGCCTGCATACTTGCCGACAATAACCTTCTCGCCAACCTTAACATACATATCAACTGTCTTGCCGTCAACTTCGCCACCGGGACCGACAGCAACGATTTCTGCGTACTGAGGCTTTTCCTGAGCTGATGCTGCAAGGATGATGCCGCTCTTTGTTGTTTCTTCAACAGCTGATGCCTTAACGACAACTCTGTCTGCAAGGGGTCTGATATTCATTTATTTCTCCTCCTGAAAAGTATTGCAAATATCATTTTAGCACTCGACACATTCAAGTGCTAAAATCTATTCTAACGGATTTTTTTTAAAATTCAAGCCTTTTGACAAAAAATGTTAAAAAAAGCTATCTTTTTACACTTCATTAACATTTATTTTCTGAGCTTCTTTATGATAAGCGCGGTTGCTCCGACAGCCGCAAGAGCTGCAGTGGCACCGATAGCGGCACGCCTGGGTTTTTCAAGGTCATCCGCATCAATAAAGTAGCTCGCCATCGACGCAGGCGTTTTGCCCATCAAATCGAAATAAGTATAATGCGTTGTTGAGAAAGTATCGGGCGTTTTTTCGTCAAGCTCAAATATTCTGACACCGCGAAGACTGTTACCGTAGCAGCGGAACGAAGCTGCGGGAGTCTGAATCATACGCACACCCTCGTGCGTTATGTCAAACATATTCATATGATGGTGGCCGTATACAACGGCAAGCACGTCGCCCTGCTGTTTAACAGCATCAAACTGACCGTAATTTTCTTTGCATCCGGGTGTAGGCTCATAAAGTCTGCCGCTGTTAACCTTCTCGGACTTGAGGCGGATATATTTATCCTCATCATACATTCTTATTGCACCGTCAGCATCGGGAGCACACTCCTCAATACATTCGTCAATCTCAGACATCGGGATATGTTGGAACATAAGAGAGGGCATCGGTTTGCCGCCGTTTTTCTCTTTCAGCTCATTGCTTGTATTTACATACCATTCAACAGCATCGGTTGTAACGCCCTCAAAACCTTTATCAAGCTGCTTATCAACGCGGGATGTATCCATCATCCAGAGGTTAAATACCGGTGATTCACCTGAATTGATAAGAACATTGTGCGTGCCGATATCGCCGAAGCCGTAAGTATCGGTAAGACCGACAAAACAGCTGTATTCACGGTACAGATCTATTATCTCCTCTTTTGTCATACAGCACATATCGTCGTGATTGCCGAATATCATAGCAAAAGGGATTCCCCTCTTCTCAAGCGGCTCAAGAATAATTCTGAGCGATTCTTTCATACGCTCCTTTGTTGCCTCAAAGCCTTCCGCAACCTTTTTGTTGCCGAAACGCGCATCAAGCAGATGGTTACTCAGCACGTTATCACCCGTAAAGACAACAAGGTCAGGTTTGAGGGTATCATATGCTTTGTCAAGCATTTTAAGCATTGAGCGTCGCGGATAGTGCATATCCTGCGGGTCGCTGACCTGCATTATTTTAAATTTGCCGTTTTTGAATTCAAGTGACATATCGATCATCCTCATTATATATATTCTGTCCGGTAATTATTATATTACATTGTTATCAGTTGTCAAGTTGACAAAACACATAATCGCTGTTAAAATGGTAAATATATAATAATGAAAAGGAGATAATCAAAATGACAACTATCGATAAAACAATGACAATCGGCGACGTACTTGATGCACACCGCGAGCTTGCACCCTATTTCCTCGAGATGGGTATGCACTGCCTTGGTTGCCCCTCCGCAAGAGGCGAAAGTGTCGAGCAGGCTTGCAGAGTACACGGCGTAGACGTTGATGAGCTTGTTGCAAAGCTCAACGCAGCACTCGCAAAGTAAAAAATGAAACTTTCACCAAGACTTAAAGCCGCAGCGGATGAAGTCCGTTGCGGCAAAAAAATTGCTGATATAGGCACAGACCACGCACATCTGCCGATTTATCTTGTCGAAAACGAAATCTGCACCTCGGCTGTGGGCTCGGATCTGCGTGAAGGACCTATTGCCAACGCAAGAATCAACGTTGCAAACGCAGGTCTGAGCGACAGAATTCAGCTACGCCTTGCAAGCGGTCTTGATAAGGTAAACCCCGACGAAGCGGACGATATAATAATCGCAGGTATGGGCGGAATACTTATATCAGAGCTTATTGAAAAAGCTCCGTGGCTCAAAGACAAAGAAAAGCACCTTGTGCTACAGCCGCAGAGTCACGCAGAAATTCTGCGTTCATATCTGATAACAAACGGCTACCGCATAGAAAGAGAAAACGTCTGCGAAGATGCAGGCAGGCTCTACTGCGTGATGAGCGTTTATTATGACGGTGAAGAATGTACTTACCCTGCGCACTATGAATACTACGGCGAAATCCCAGCCTGCGAGTCACCGCTCGCAAAGGAATATCTCATCAGACTTTCAGACCGATATATGCGTGATGCAGGTAATATGCGCTGTGCCGACCCCAAAAGAGCCGAAGAACTTTACAGCGTTGCAGACGCACTAAACAGAATAACCGCAAAATAAAAGGACTTGTAAAGCAAGTCCTTTTATTTTGCGGTACAGTTGTATTTTCTGCAGGTGCGATGGTTTCGGGCACCGTAATATCCGTCGCAATTATCAACTCGGTGCAAGCAGAATTAATGTTCATTTTACTTAAAAATAAAATTCTGTTCGGTGTTGAAAAATGCAAACACTTGTGATACAATACATAGGATAATTTAGTTTTTCAAACAAGGAACGGTGAAAATCAATGTCAGGACATAACAAATGGAGCACGATTAAGCGCAAAAAGGAAAAGACCGACGGCGCACGTGCAAAGGTATTTACAAAAATCGGCAGAGAGATTGCTGTTGCAGTACGTGACGGCGGTCCCGACCCTGCATCAAACTCAAAGCTCAAGGATATAATCGCAAAAGCTAAGGCTGCAAACGTTCCCAACGACAACATCGACCGCATCATAAAGAAAGCAAGCGGCGAAGCAGGCGGCGCAGATTATGAGTCCATCATGTACGAAGGCTATGGCCCGTCAGGTATTGCCGTTATCGTAGAAGCTCTTACAGATAACCGCAACAGAACCGCAGGCGACGTTCGCCACTATTTCGACAAATACGGCGGAAACATGGGTCAGAGCGGTTGCGTTTCCTTTATGTTCAGCCGTTACGGCGTAATCCTCATCGAAGCAGAAGACGTTGACGAGGAGACACTTATGGAAGCTGCTCTTGAAGCAGGTGCAGTTGACTTCATCACAGAAGATGAAACCGTATTCGAAGTACGCACAGAGCCTAACGACCTCGGCGCAGTACGCGATGCACTTGAGGCAGCAGGCTACAGCTTTGCTGTTGCAGAGGTTCAGTATGTACCCTCAACATACACAGCACTCACTGATGCAGACGATATCAAGAACATGAACAAAATGCTTGAAATGTTCGAAGATAACGACGACGTTCAAGAAGTCTGGCACAACTGGGAAAACCCCGACGAAGAATAATAACGCATCAAGGCAAGGTGAAGATTTACCTTGCCTTTTTTCAAAGTGAGGAAAAGTTATGATTTTTGAAAATTTCAGACAGTTCAGAGTTAATGCGGACGAACAGGATTACGATTGCCGCGAGGGCTGCTTTATGCGCCTTTACAGAAACGTTGACGAAAAGCAGTATACAGAATGGATTGACGCGCTTATTGCAGACGGATTCAAAAAAATGCAATCAACAAATCTCAACGGCAACCTTTACGCCTGTCTTCATGGTGATGTTACGGTAAACGCTTTCTATACACCGTGCGACGGCACACTGCGTGTTGCGGCAAACGAGAACAATCCGCTCCCCTGCTTTGAAAAGCAGAGCTGTGACCGAAAAACCGACACTGTGTTCTACGCATTTGAAAACGATCAGGCTCTTATCGACTGCGGTATGTGCCTGCTTATTCAGTGTCCCGATTACAGCTTCTTCATAGTTGACAGCGGTCACTATATGCAGTTTAACGACAACGACAGAATTTATAAGTTTATGCGTGACCGCACACCCGAAGGTCAGAAGGTTGTTGTCAACGGCTGGCTCCTCACCCACGCACACTCCGACCATATTTCAAAATTTATGGATTTCCTCAGATACAACCGCAGCGACGTTATAATAGAGGGAATTTATTCAAACCTCATACCTGACACTAACGAAAACAGCCGTTTCTGGTCAACAGAAGAGGTTTTGCTCTCACGCAAGCTTTTCAGAATGCTCGAAAGCACAGACATACCGACATATAAAATACATACAGGTCAGCGTTTTTATATCCGCAACCTGTGTTTTGACGTACTCGGCACACACGAGGATATCTATCCGCAGACGATGAAGGACTACAACGATTCATCATGTATGGTTATGATCACAGCAGAGGACAGCCGTATTTTCATCCCGGGTGACGCAAGCAATCTTGCAAGTCTTGAGCTGACAAAACGCTACGGCGCAACACTTAAATGCGACGTTGTGCAGATTGCTCACCACGGTCACAACGGACTTTACAAAGAGGCATATGAGCTGCTTGATGCCGACGTTGCCGTATTCCCGATAACCAGAATTAAATTTGACGAGGAATATCCCCGCATTGAGGCTAACCGCAAAGCAATCGAGCTTGCCGACAGATACTTCATCACATCCGACGGCACGGTAAAAATCCCCCTGCCCTATTCGCCTGAAACAGTCGAAAAGCTGCCAGACGAAACCTTTGAGGATTTCGGCAAGATAGAGCGACTCTGGGGATACACCTACACTGACGAAAGAAAAAAAGAGCTTTTTGATATATTCGTTGCAAACGGCGGCGATATCGACGATGCAAACCTGCCTGTAAGATACGAGGGCATATTCGAAATGTAAGGTGAAAATAATGAAAGAAATTGATATTTTTGACTTTGATAAAACACTTGTGCCGTTTGACAGCGGCTCAGTTTTCTGGATATACTGCCTGATTCACAACCCGTGGATTGTAATCTGCGTGCCGTATATTTTTGTTATGATGATTCCGTTTTTTCTCAGAATCAAAGGGCTTACCTATGCAAAAAAGCATCTTTTCTGCTATGTGCGTATGATTAACCTTGAGAAGAACGTAAAAAAATTCTGGGACAAACACGAAAAAGACGTTTTCGATTGGTTCATAAAAGAAAAGCGTGAGCGCCCTGCGGTTGTTATCAGCGCAAGCCCCGATTTTCTGCTTAAAGATATCTGTGCAAGAATTGGTGTTGAAACACTTATCTGCTCACGTCACGACAAAAAAACAGGTGCAATCATCAGCCTAAACTGCAAGGATGAAGAGAAGGTAAGACGCTATCACGAAGAAATAACAGACTGCAAAGTTATCAACGTCAGCTCAGACAGTCTCAAGAGCGACAGACCGATTTTCAGCCTTGGCGAAAACTGTTTCCACATACTCAAAAACGGTGAAAGAGTTCCGTTCAAATACAGTGAAATGTATAAATAAAAGTTTCACTTTTGCGTTATTCCGCCAAAAGCAAGCGGCACTTTGCCGACAATTACCGTTTCGGCAACAAGCATATTCATCGTATAGGCGGTTGAAACCGTTTCTCTCGGAAATACTATAAGCAATGTAACCGTTGTTTTCAGAAAAATCTGATGTCTGGTCTGGTTGATTCCCGCATCGGAAAACTCGTTGACAAAATGCGTCTGCGCACTGCCTGTAAGGCTGATAATCGCATTAAGTTTCGGTCCTCTTCCGTTAAGCAGAGCAAGGCCCGTCAGAGATCCGATGGGCACACCGAGAGTTTTGCCGTCAAGTCCGCTGAGTGAAGATGCAACCGATGAATTGATTGCTGATTTTATGCGGTTTATACGCATAGCATCCGTCTGCAGAGAAATTATATTTCCGCTGCTGTCACGCGTAATTTCAACAAGCGATGAATAATCAGCACCTTCGTTTTTCAGTATCTGCGGCACTGCGGCACCTGCAACCGTTGCGGCATAATTCTGTGCCTGCACAACGGCAGTGTTGCGCACAAACGGTCTTACCCTTGCATCAACAAGCAAAAACACGGTTACAGACAGCAGAAAAAAACAAACAAAAGCAAAAATGCATTTTCTGTAAACTCTGCTTCTGTAATACCGCAACTGCACTCACCCCACAAAAACATTATATGCACGGGTGTACAGATTTGTAACTATTTCCCCATGCACTGCTCTTGACTAATCGCCCAAAACAATATAAAATAATAAAGAAACGGATAAAGAAACGGAGACCACTACAATGAACAAAGAATATAACCCCGATATAGTCAGCGTAATCGACGAAGAAGGCAAGGAGCACACCTTCGAAGAGCTTGACAGAATCGAAACAGATAAAGGTAAATACGTTGCTCTGCTCCCGATTTTTGATGACGCTGACGACCAGCTTGAAGACAGCGGCGAGTTCATAATCCTCAAAGCTACAGAAGAAAACGGAGAGACCTATCTCTCTGCAATTGAGGACGAGGACGAATTCAACGAGGTCGGTGTCCTTTTTGAAGAAAGACTTATCGATCTTTTTGAGTTTGAAGAAGAGGAAGAGGAATAATAAACGCTCCGACAAACTAAAATTATAATATGCACCCTGCCTTGTGCGACAAAAGTGCGGCAATACTAACCCAACACTCATATCTTAGGGAAGCCGTCTCCGATCAGCGGATTGCAGACCTCCCGTCCCTCAGGACGGACGAAGGGAGCGTGAACCTGCGGGAGGCTACCCACCTGCTTTAGACGCAGGTTATTATTCGCCGCATAACGGCTTGGCGGGGGTGCATAATATTTTATCAGGTGAGAGAATTGAAAAAAATAATTGATTTTAACATATACGGTCTGCTGCCCGTTGATGGCGGCTTCCTTTACATAAAGCCCGAGGTTATGCCCGACGGCAGAACAAGAGCAGATTTCTTCGGCTACGAGGTAGCTACAGAGCGCACAATGCCGATTACAAAATGGACTTATTTCGAAGGCAAATTCGGTCCTGCATATCAGGAGATATGCTCGCAGATAAAAGACTACGTCAACTGCGAAACAGGCACACTTTCAAACAACCACACCGTGCTCGTTTACCCTGACGGTGACGTCGGCATATTCAACGCACGCGGTGTTGCAGTCTGGACCGGCAACCTCAAATACAACGACGTAGCCGCAAGAGGTATTGCACCCGATGGTAAAAGTTTCTGGAGTGTTGTGCCGGAGCTCAATGCGGTTATCTGCTACGCAACTGATGAAAAGCGCGTTCAGATGAGAATAGGCGGTGGCAAATCAACAGCATTTGTTGACCCGGTTTCAATCGTACGCTACGGTGACAGGCTCTTTATTTGCAACAAAGGTTCAAACAAAGTCCGCACAATTACGCTTGGCAACTTCACGGTAAGTGATTATCTTGAGTTTGATGAGCCTGTGCTCAAATATTTCATCGCAGGCGAAAAAGAATTCGTAAAACTCGAATCAGGTCTCTATCAGCTATAATAAAAAGAACCAGCCGTTCCTTTTTACCAAGGAACGGCTGATATTTTTTTATCTGATATTATTCATCGATGCTGATGCCTCTCTCTTTTCTGAGCTTAGAAAGCTCGCTGAAAACCTTGCTCTTCTTTGTACCTGTGAGGTCGTAGAAGAACAGCGGAATTGCGCAGAGAAGAAGGCTGATACCGGGAACGATGGTTACAAGTGAGAACATAGCAAAATTCTGTGTGGATGACATGCTGTTTATTGCCTGTGCAACAGCCTCGCCGCTGCCGACATTGAGCTGAGCGACGTCGATATGAACGATAATGTACATAACAATAATCATAACTGTTGCAAAAGCATTACCGATCTTATTGACAAATGACTGACATGCAGAGCCGAGACCCGTGTTTCTGAAGCCTGTTTTCCACTCCATAAAGTCAAGACAGTCACAAACCATTGCGAAAGAAACGTTATTGATAACACCGAGAGGAATTGCAGAGATAAGCATAAACGGAATGCAGATAAGAAGGTTCTTCGTTGTCCAGCCGATAGCAAGTGTCAGACAGCTTGAAACAAATCCGCCAAGACAGGAAACAATCATAATGTGCTTGTACTCAAACTTCTTGTAGAGCTTGGGAAGGAAGAGCATTGCGCCGAACATACCGATAGCGGCACAAATCTGAATAACAAGAGCAACGTTCGAGATATTCTTGTTGATCTCTTCAACAGTTTCGGGAGCTTTAGAGCCGAGATAGAAGCCTGAATAACGTGCAACGTGGGGAGCTGCAGCCTGAAGCATATATCTGCCGAATGAAAGCACACCCGAAAGAACAACAAGCATAAGCGGCTTACATGTGAAAATTCTCTTGATCGTTGAAACTTCACCGGGAGCCTTTTTCTTGGCATCGGGAAGCTGAATTCTTTCTTTGATCTTGAAAGAAGAGATTGAGAAAAGAGGCATACCGATAACAGCCATTGAAATTGCCATTATAGCGTACTTGAAGATATTTGCACGCTCAATATCCATATCGGCAACAAAGTAACCGACAATAATCGGAAGAGCAACAGTAACAGCAGAACCGATACCGCCGACAGTCTTACCGTAGGAGATGATGTTGCCTCGCTCCTTGGGGTTAGGAGTCATAACGTTGGGCATACTCCAGAAAGGAACGTCACTGGCGGTGTAAATCATACCCCATGCAACGTAGACAACCGAAACAAAAACGTAAAGCCAGATTGACTGATTCTTCGTATCAAAACCGGGGTTTACGAACATAAGTATGGTAAGAGCGGCGATGGGAAGTGCCGTCCAGATGGGATACGGCTTCATCCTGCCCTTTTTGGTTGAATGTCTGTCCATAATCATACCCATCATCGGGTCGTTGATAGCATCCCATACACGGGCAAGCAGCATAAGCAGTATTACAAACACCGCATCGAGCATAAGTACGTTCATATAGTAGTCTGTGATATAGCTGGACATACAGCTATAAACGAGACCCTGTCCGAGAGCAGCGATTGCGTAAGCCTTCACTTCACCCTTAGGGATGTATTTTTTCATTTCTTCTTGTTTAGCCATTTGTTACCTCCTGATAAAACAAATATGTACAAATTAAATCTTAACACAATAAAAACAGTTTTTCAACACAATTCACACCGCGGTAAGATAGAAAAAAACGCCCTCTTTTTGTCGCATTTAACAAAAAGAGAGCGAAAAAGATTAAGCTGCCAAGCTTACAATAAAGTTAGTAATGAAATTAACCATAAGCTCTACGAAATAAACACACAGCTGTATGATAAGCGAGAACATATTTGTATCAGGTGTGATCGAGTCTAAAATTCCGCTCTGAGGAGGAACGTATGTAGGATCACCGGGAGTGAGAACACCGCCTGCTGCAACATACATATCGAGAGCTTCCTGACGTTCACTGATTGCAAGACGCTTGTATACGGCAACCTGAACATCCGATGTATTGCGGCAGAAGTAATAAAGGTATTTGCCTTCGACAACAGCGGGGTCAATACCGTATTTTTCAGCAGAGCTTGCCGTAATCTTTTTTGCAGTCAGTTCAGGCGGATAATCGACAAGAAGGCTTGCTCTTGCATATATCGCTTTGATGAGCACG
Organism: Acutalibacteraceae bacterium; assembly: GCA_045637465.1. Lineage (GTDB taxonomy): Bacteria > Bacillota > Clostridia > Oscillospirales > Acutalibacteraceae > UBA8612. Next base: position 34,028 of record JAZTZM010000018.1, read on the forward strand.
TCTTCGGGCTGATTGTTGAATCCGCCGAGGCTTTCAAAAGCTTTTTCGACAACGTCGCAATTGACACCACTCTGTACGGCGCGTGACCAGATAACATTTTTGAGTGCAATGGTATAGTTATCAATATCAAAGCCGGGGACATTTTTCTCAAGTTTAGCAACCATAACGTCATAAAAACGTGCCTTGGTATAGGCATGCTGAAGACGGAGGAAGTTGCTTGATGATTCCTGAGCAATAGCTCTCCACTCCGCGTTGAAATAGCTACCGTATCTGTTGCCGTCATTTGCATATGCAGTTTTCAGTCTGCTGCCGACAAACACACCTTCACCGGAAGAAATGCACCATTCGGCAAAATCAAGCGGAACACCGTAGGTGCTTGAGAACTGATAAGCGCCGTAAGACACACCGCCGGTATCCTTACCTTCGGATATTGTACCGGGGTTGCCGTTTGACTCATACTTCGCAGAGAGACTGCCGAGCTGCGTTGAATAAGCGGTGCTGTTAAGCGCTATGCTGTCAGTTGCGATACTGTCAAGTGCAATGCTTTCCAAGGCTATGCTGTCGGGCATTATGTAGTCATCGGATATTGTTCCTTCGGGAAAGTATTCACCGTCATAAGCCTGTGAGCTGATTCCGAAGCACGTTGACAGAATAAGCAACGCTGCAAAAAAAGATAACATTCTTTTCATAAAAAATCTCCTTATGTATATTTGCCATAGGTTATTTTACACTATAAAGCACCATATTGTCAACTGACTTTCAGCACACAAATTCAGGTAACCGCGTAACAAAATCATAAAACAGACCCAAATACTTTATTGACTTCATAAATACTATTGTATAAAATAGTATTTAACTTGTTTTACGGGTGGTAGCAATGAAATTGAAATTTAACGTTGAAGGGATGAGCTGTGCCGCCTGCTCGGCGGCTGTTGAAAGAGCCGTATCAAAGATTGACGGAGTTGAAAGCGCTCAGGTCAACCTTCTCGCCAAGCTCCTCACGGCTGAATTTGACGAAACCAGAACCGACAGCGAAGCAATAATCCACGCAGTCACAAGAGCAGGATTCAAAGCAAGTCTCATCGAAGAAAAGAAAGAAGAAAAAACGATAAGTGAAGAAGAGAAAAAAGCGGTTCAGCCTGCCGTTACCAAAAAATACACACCGGTAAAGACAAGGCTCGCCGTATCTGTTCCTCTGCTTATAATCCTGATGTATATAACGATGGGACATATGGTCGGTCTGCCTGTGCCGTCGTTTCTGCACGGCACACAAAACGCAGTTCAATCGGCATTTGCACAGTTTCTTCTCACGCTGCCGATTATGTACGTTAACCGCAAGTTTTTCTTCGGCGGTTTCTCTTCGCTTATCAGGCGCGCGCCGAATATGGACACTCTCGTTGCCGTTGGCGCGAGCGCATCGATGATATACGGTATCGTATCGATATTTATGATCGGCTACGGCATCGGCAACGGCAGAGCGGATATTGCGCAGAAATACGCATCAAACCTCTATTTTGAATCTGCCGCGATGATTCTCACCCTTGTTACAGTCGGCAAATTTCTTGAAGAACGATCAAAAAATAAAACAAACTCCGCAGTTGAAAAACTGATTGACCTTTCACCCAAAACAGCAACGGTAATCCGCGCAGGCAAAGAAGTAACAGTAAAAGCGGAAGAAATTATCGTCGGTGACACTGTTGTTATCCGACCGGGCGAAAAAATCCCCGTTGACGGAATTATTACAGAAGGTCATTCAAGCGTTGACCAATCCGCTCTCACGGGCGAAAGTATGCCCATTGAGAAAAGCGTTGGCGACACGGTTATGTCAGCGAGCATCAACCTTGAAGGCTCTTTCAATATGAAAGCAACCAAGGTAGGCAAAAACACAACTCTCGCACAGATAATAGAGCTTGTCGAAAATGCAGGCGCAACAAAAGCACCTGCCGCTAGACTTGCAGACAAGATTGCAGGCGTGTTTGTGCCGATAGTTATGAGCCTGTCGCTGATAGCCTTTATCGGATGGATGATTGCAGGACAGAGCCTTGAATTTGCTCTTTCGTGCGCAATATGCGTGCTTGTAATCTCGTGCCCGTGTGCACTCGGCCTTGCAACTCCCGTAGCAATCACTGTTTCGGCAGGCAAATGTGCATCAAACGGAATTCTCGTCAAATCCGCTCAGGCACTTGAAACGCTCGGCAAAGCCGACACATATGTGTTTGACAAAACAGGCACCGTCACAACAGGAAAGCCGACTGTCACCGACGTAACAACCTACGGAATGGAAAAAGAAGAGTTGTTACAGCTTGCCGCATCACTTGAATCAAAGAGCGAGCACCTTCTTGCCAAGGCTATATGTAACAGTTACAGCGGCGAAATCTTAAATACAATCGGCTTTAAATATATCCCCGGCAAAGGTGTTTCCGCGATAATAAACGGCAGAAAAGCAATAGGCGGAAATGCCGCACTTATGAACGAAAACGGTATTGATATTTCACTAGCCTCCAATGATTCAGACACCGCGGCAAAGCAGGGCAAAACCCCCGTATACTTTGCATTCGAAAAAAAGCTTGCAGGACTTATCTGCATTGCAGACGAAATCAAGCCGACAAGCATTGAAGCCGTAAAAGCATTGAAAGCACGCGGGTCTCAGGTTGTTTTGCTCACAGGTGACAACGATATTACAGCGCAGGCAATCGGCAAAACACTGGGTGTTGACCGTACGGTATCCGAGGTGCTTCCGGCACAGAAATCAGAGCAGATAAAACAGCTTCAGCAGCAGGGCAAAACACTTGTAATGGTCGGCGACGGAATCAACGATTCACCTGCCCTTGCACAGGCTGACGTAGGCATCGCAATAGGCGGCGGAACTGACATAGCAATCGAATCCGCAGACATTGTTCTGATGAAAAGTGAACTGACAGACGTAGTAAAAGCAAACACCTTCTCACGCAAAACCATGCGCAATATCAAACAGAATCTTTTCTGGGCATTTTTCTATAACGTTATCGGCATTCCGATTGCCGCAGGTCTGCTGTTTATCCCCTTCGGCATTACCCTTTCGCCCATGATCGGCGCGGCAGCAATGAGCCTCAGCTCCGTTTTTGTTGTAACCAATGCGCTCAGACTCTATAAAATGAAAAACAAATAGTACCGTATATCCGCTGAATTCTATATTCGGCGGATATTTTTGTTTTTTGATGTAATATCTACTTGTTAAATAATAATATTTTTGTTATAATGTGATTAATAATGGATAAATTTAGCTTTACGTAGGTGTTTTGCTTATGGATATCATTTATCTTATATTTCTGTTAGTTGCATGTGCGCTCATAACAGATGTTCTCGTGTGCGTATTTGTGCTGATAAAAAAGAGCAACCGCAGCACTGAACACAAAGACAACGAAAAGCTGCAGCGTCAGCTGGCTGATGAGTTTGAACGCAACAGAAGAGAAATGTCCGTTGCGCAGAATGATATGCGTGCACAGACTGCTCATAGCATCGGCGAAATGGTAAAAAAGCTTGATGAAATGACAAAATCAAATTTTGAAAACCAGCAGGCTATGACACGTATGCTCAGCGAAGCACTCGTAAACATTCAGCAAAACAACACTTCGCAAAACGAAAGGCTCGTTAGAAACGTTTCGGAAGCCATAGGCAAAATGCAGGAGAGCAACGAAAAGAAGCTTGACGAAATGAGGACAACCGTTGACGAAAAGCTCAGCGCTACACTCAACGAAAGGCTCAACAGCTCATTCAAAACCGTATCCGATCAGCTCGAAAACGTAAACAAATCGCTCGGCGAAATGAAAGAGCTTTCAACAGGTGTCACAGCTAACGTATCGTCGCTCAACAAGGTGCTCACAAACGTCAAGGCAAGAGGCACTTGGGCAGAGGTTTATCTCGAGAATATTCTCGACCAGACAATCCCCGGAATGTACGTCAAGAACTACGCACCGATTGAAGGCAGTCAGGCAAAGGTTGAGTTTGCCGTCAAGATTCCTGCAGGTGACGGCAGCGGTAACGTAACATACCTCCCCATCGACTCAAAATTCCCGATGGAGGATTACGTAAGACTCTGCACCGCAGCCGAAAACGCTGACCCCGTTGCGGTTGCTGCGGCAAGGAAAGCACTCGAAGCAAGAGTTAAGGATGAGGCAAAGCTCATCACAAAATACATAGTTGTGCCGCAGACCACGCCTTACGCCATAATGTACCTTGCAACAGAAGGTCTTTATGCCGAGATTGCCGCTTCACCCGACGGCTTACCCGAAAAGCTGAGAAGCGAATATAACATCATGATTGCCGGACCGACCACGATTACAGCCCTGCTCTCTTCACTTTCAATGGGCTTCAAGGCGGTTGCAATAAACGAAAAAGCAAACGAAGTAAGACAGATGCTCGCCGTTGCCAAAACGCAGTATGATAAATTCGGCGTCCTGCTTGAAAAAGCAAGAAGACGAATTGATGACGCAGGCAAGGCACTCGGCGAAGCACAAAACAGAAACCGCATTATCCAGAAGAAACTCAAAGGCGTCGAAGCTGTTGATTCAGCAGAAAACGCCGCCGCATTAGAAGAAAAATTTTTTGAAGGGGAATAAAAAATGTCAAAATTCAGCGAACTTATTTCAAAGATGACTTTAGAAGAAAAAGCCGCACTCTGTGACGGCGGTGATTTCTGGCACCTCAAAGGAATGGAAAAATACGGCATTCCGTCAATTATGGTCTGCGACGGCCCTCACGGACTTCGTAAAAAAGACTACAGCAAGACCGGCGACAGCCTGAGCAACAGTGTGCCCGCAATCAGCTACCCCACAGCTGCAACAACCGCAGCATCATGGGACCCTGAGCTGCTTTATAAAATGGGCGTTGCGCTCGGCAAGAAGTGCCTCAAAGAAGAGGTCGGCGTTCTTCTCGGACCCGGTATCAACATGAAGCGTTCTCCCCTTTGCGGCAGAAACTTCGAATATTTTGCAGAAGATCCCATCCTTGCAGGTGAGCTTGCAGCAGGCTTCATCAACGGCGTTCAGTCAATGGGTGTTGGCACTTCACTCAAGCACTTCTGCGCAAACAGCCAGGAAACACGCAGAATGACCTGCGACTCGGTTGTTGACGAGCGTGCACTGCGCGAAATCTACCTCACAGCTTTCGAAATCGCAGTCAAGAAGGCTCAGCCCTGGACTGTTATGAACTCATACAACAAAATCAACGGCTTCCACGGCTCAGAGAACAAACACACTCAGCTTGATATTCTCCGTAACGAGTGGGGATTTGAAGGTGTAGTTGTCAGCGACTGGGGCGCAGTTAACGACAGAGTGCTCGGTCTCAAAAATGGTAACGACCTTGAAATGCCCTCATCTGCAGGCTCAGGCACAAAGAAGATTGTTGAAGCTGTAAAGAACGGCACACTCGACGAGGCTGTTGTAACAGAGCGTGCGCTCAACATACTCAAGCTTATCGACAAGGCTGTTTCAGGCGCAAAGAAGGATTATCCCTACAACGACTTTGACGACCAGGATTTTGCAAGACAGATTGCTGCAAACTCAATGGTTCTTCTCAAGAACAACGGTGTCCTTCCGCTCAAGAAGGACAGCAAGGTTGCAGTTATCGGTGAGCTTGCAAGAACACCCAGATATCAGGGCGCAGGCAGCTCACACATCAACCCCACAAAGCTTGACAACGCTCTTGAAGAGCTTCAGAAGGTCGGCTACAACGTTAAATTTGCTCAGGGTTATGAGCTTTCAAACAAGAAGGCAAAGAAGAACGATGCTCACCTTGCAGAAGCTGTAAAGCTTGCAGCTGAAAGCGAGACAGTTATACTCTTCATCGGTCTTACAGACGAATACGAGGCAGAGGGCTTTGACAGAAGCCATATGAACCTCCCTGCAGCTCACGACAAGCTTGCTGAAGAGATTGCAAAGGTTAACAAAAACGTAATCGTTGTGCTTGCAGGCGGTTCACCCGTTGAGATGCCTTGGAACGATTCCGTTGCAGCTGTGCTCAACTCATACCTCGGCGGTCAGGCAGGCGCAGGTGCAGTTGCCGACATTATCAGCGGCAAAGTCAACCCGAGCGGCAAGCTCCCCGAAACATATCCGATTGCCTATGCCGACACACCCGCCAAGAACAACTTCCCCGGCAACCCCGCAAGTGTTGAATACCGCGAGAGTGTTTATATCGGTTACAGATATTATGAAAAGGCAAGCAAAGCTGTCCGTTATCCCTTCGGCTTCGGTCTTTCTTACACAACATTTGAATATTCCGATATTAAGCTCGACAAAGCTTCAATGAACGAAGATGAGAAGCTCAAGGTCACATTCACAGTAAAGAACACAGGCTCTGTCGCAGGCTACGAAACAGCTCAGCTCTACGTTGCTGACAAAGAGAGCACAATCTACAGACCCACAAAGGAACTCAAGGGATTCAAGAAAGTATGGCTTGAGCCCGGCGAGAGCAAAGAGGTCGAAATTGAGCTTTGCAAGCGTGCATTCGCTTTCTACAACGTAAACATCAGCGACTGGTGCGTTGAGAGCGGCGAGTTTGACATTCTTGTCGGTGCTTCAAGCGCAGACATCAGACTCACAGCAACAGTCAACGTCAGCGGCACAACAGATAACATCCCCGACTATTCGGCAGTCGCTCCCCTCTACTACAGCGGCGACGTTCAGAACGTACCTGCAGAGCAGTTTGTTGCTGTTCTCGGCAGAGAGCTTCCCGCAACGGATTATCCCACAGACAGAAAGCTCGGCATTCAGGATACGTTTGAGAGCTGTGCACACACAAAGAACGGTAAGCGTTTCTACAAGCTGCTCACAACTCTTATCCCTGCAGGCTTCGCACAGGCTATTGCAATGCAGACTCCGTTCCGTGATTTCATCAGCATGAGCGGCGGCGTATTCAGCGAGCAGATGGCTGAGGGCCTTGTAAAATGGCTCAGCGGAGAAAAGGGCGGAATCCGTCTTATCGTCAAAGATATCCCCAGAGCAATCGCAGGCATCGGTCCCCTTCTCAAGCAAATATAATTTTTAAGCAAAATAAACCAAAAATGCCACAAACTTTTTTAAATGTTTGTCGTATTTAAGATTGCAGTTTTGACCAAAATAATATATATTTATAAACGGAATGAATTTCGTTCATTATTCAGTTTTTAATTGAAAGGAGTCAACAAAATGACAAATCTCACAACAAATAAAAGCGTTCTCTCCTGGATCGAAGAAAAGGTAGAGCTCGTAAAGCCCGACAAAATTGTCTGGATTGACGGCTCACAGGAGCAGATCGACGCACTCAGAGCAGAGGCTTGCTCAACAGGCGAAATGATCAAGCTCAACCAGGATCTTCTCCCCGATTGCTACCTTCACAGAACAGCAGTAAATGACGTTGCACGTGTTGAAGGCAGAACATTCATCTGCGCTCCCACAAAGGAGCTTGCAGGCCCCACAAACAACTGGATGGATCCTGCTGAAGCTTACGAAATGCTCTACAGCATCGCAAAGGATTCATACAAGGGCAGAACAATGTACGTTATCCCCTACTCAATGGGTCCCGTAGGCAGCCGTTTCTCCAAGATCGGTATTGAGCTTACAGACTCCATCTACGTCGTTCTCAACATGGTTATCATGACAAGAGTAGGCACAAAGGTTCTCGAGGCTCTCGGCGACAGCAACGATTGGGTTCGCGGTCTCCACTGCAAGTGCGACATCGACGAAGAGAAGAGATATATCTGCCAGTTCCCGCAGGACAACACAATCATCTCTGTTAACTCAGGTTACGGCGGAAACGTTCTCCTCGGCAAGAAGTGCTTTGCACTTCGTATCGCTTCCTACCAGGGCTGGAAAGAAGGCTGGCAGGCTGAGCACATGCTCATCCTCGGCGTTGAGAAGCCCGACGGCGAAGTTAAGTATATCTGTGCTGCATTCCCCTCAGCTTGCGGCAAGACCAACCTTGCTATGCTCATTCCTCCCAAGGCTTATCTTGAGAAGGGCTACAAAGTATGGTGCGTAGGCGACGACATCTCCTGGATCCGCAAGGGCGAAGATGGCAGACTCTATGCTATCAACCCCGAAAACGGTTTCTTCGGCGTTGCACCCGGCACAAACAACAAGTCCAACCCCAACGCTCTTGCAGCTACAATGAAGGGCACAATCTTCACCAACGTTGCACACAACCTTGACAACAACACAGTTTGGTGGGAAGGTCTCGACAAGAATCCTCCCACAAACGCTATCGAGTGGAAGGGCAACCCCTGGAACGGTCAGGAGAGCGAAGAGAAGGGCGCACATCCCAACAGCCGCTTCACAGCTCCCGCTGTCAACTGCCCCTGCATCAGCTCCGAGTTTGAGAATCCCGCAGGTGTTCCGATCTCCGCTATCGTATTCGGCGGCAGACGTGCAAAGCTCGCTCCCCTCGTATACCAGTCACGTGACTGGAACCACGGTGTATTCGTAGGCTCAATCATGGCATCCGAAACAACAGCTGCAGCAGCAGGTGCTGTCGGTGTTGTCCGCCGTGATCCCATGGCTATGCTTCCCTTCTGCGGTTACAACATGGGTGAGTACTGGCAGCACTGGATCAACATCGGTGAAACACTCGATGCTGACAAGGCTCCCAAGATCTTCAACGTTAACTGGTTCCGTAAGGACGATGAAGGCAACTTCATGTGGCCCGGTTTCGGCGACAACCTTCGTGTTCTTGAGTGGATCCTTGACCGTTGCGACGGCAAGGTAGACGCTGACGAGGTTGCTATCGGTTACGTTCCCAAGGCTGAGGACATCAACCTTGAGGGTATCGAGGATGAGGTTTCTGTTGACACACTCAAGGCAATGCTTGACGTTGATAAGGACCTCTGGAACGCAGAGACAGCAGGCATTGAAGAGTTCTACGGCAAGTTTGGCGACACACTTCCCAAGACTCTTGCTGATGAGCTTGCAACTCTCCGCGCAAACCTTAAATAAGATAAAGATATAACAATGAGCTGACTTGTAAAAAACAGGTCAGCTCGTTTTTTATGTTTTATTCAATTGTTACCCCTGTATAGTAATGCTTCAATATCTCTTCCCACGTGCTGCCCTGACGCGCCATATAATCTGCACCGTACTGACTCATTCCCACTCCGTGGCCGTAACCCTCAGTCGTAAATCTGAAAGTGCCGTCGCTGAACTGGAACGCAAACACTGCGCTTCTCAGGCTAAGTGCATCGCGCACCTGCATACCTGTAAACTCCGCACCGCCTATTGTCAGGCTTTTCACATAGCCGTCAGCATCCTTTTTAATCTCGCCTACCCAGTTTTCTGCTTCTCCGTCGAGCTGACATCCGTCAAGCGCACTAACCGCTGAGGAAAACTCCTGCGCATTCATCACAACCGTTTTTATGCAATCGGGCGAAAGCTTATCACCCACGCTTGTTACGCTTTTGAGATACGGCACTTCGCTCCCCCACACAGTTTCTGCGCTGTGAGTAACACCGCTGTTGTTGGCGTGAAACGCCGCTATGATGGGTTTGCCTTCATAGGTGATGTACTTACCTGCCACATCCTCAACAGCTTTTGTCAGTTTTTTTTCATAACTGTCGGCTTTATCGGCCCATTTTTCGGCACGTTCCTCCTTTGTCAGATATCCTTGATGGGTTGTCGCATCATTTGAAAGATACGCGCCCTTGAGCTGAGAATCCGGCGAAGATTCCTGCTCCGATTTTTTATGAAGCAGATAGGTATATGCTGCAACAGCCTGCGCTTTAAGAGCCTGCTCGTGATAAGTCGGCAGCATTTCAGCCGCAAGCACACCTACCAGATATTCTTCAAGCGTAATGTTCAGCACAAAATCGTCCTCAGACATAAAAACTTTTACCGTTTCGTCGGAGTTTTTTTCTTTTTTGTCCTCTTGCTCCGTAACACGGATATCCTCTTCGCGCACGGAATTATCGCCTTGCTTAAGCGCCGTCAGAGGCATAACAACCAACGCAAGAGTTATTATCAGAGCCGCAAATTTGTAAAATCCCATTTTTTATTCCTCACTTTTCAATAATGATTGACATTTTTGCAGAAGTTATAGTATAATGTATTCTCAAATAATATTGTATAAGTATAAGTAAAAGTATATTTATAAGTTAGTTCTTTAAGGAAGGAGAACAGACATATGGCTAGATATATGTCCCCCATCAGCAACGATTCCCTTATAAGTTTATGTAACGAAATTCAGATTAATGACAGAATTGACCCCAACGACTACAACCGTTACGGCGTCAAAAGAGGTCTGAGAAACAACGACGGCACAGGTGTTATGGCAGGTCTCACAAAAATCTGCAGTGTCGACGGTTACTACATAGAAGACGGTGAGCGTGTGCCCCGCCCCGGTAAACTCAACTTCAGAGGTCTCGACGTAAACGAGATTGTTGAGGGTTGCCGTAAGGAAGACCGTTTCGGTTTTGAAGAGGTCGCATGGCTTCTCATTTTCGGTGCGCTCCCCACACCCGAACAGCTTTCAAAATTCAGCAACGTACTCGCTGAATGCCGTGAGCTTCCCGAGGACTTCATTGAAGATATGATTATGAAGGCTCCCTCACCCAACATTATGAATAAAATGGCGCGTTCCGTAATGGCGCTCTACTCTTACGACGATAACCCCGACGATATTTCAACGGTCAACGTGCTTCGTCAGTGCATCCAGCTCATCGCACAGCTCCCCTCAATTATGAGCTACGCATACCAGGTTAAGCGCCGCCACTACTACAAGAAGAGCATGTACATCCACCAGCCCAAGCGTGAGCTTTGCACAGCACAGTCAATTCTGCGCACAATCCGCTCAGACAGACTTTTCACAGACGAAGAGGCAAAGCTGCTTGACCTGTGCCTTATTCTCCATTCGGAGCACGGCGGCGGTAACAACTCAACCTTCGCAACACGTGTGCTCACATCATCGGGCACAGACACATACTCTGCAATTGCCGCAGGTATCGGCTCGCTCAAAGGCCCCAAACACGGCGGTGCCAACATCAAGGTTAAAGAAATGACTTCACTTATGGCTGAGGAAATTTCCGATATCACCAACGAAGGTCAGGTTGCAGACTACATCGCAAAGCTTATCAGAAAAGAAGCAGGCGACCGTTCAGGTCTTGTTTACGGTCTCGGTCACGCAATCTACACAATGTCCGACCCGAGAGCTGTTCTCCTCAAAGAGGCGGCACGCAACTTCATTTTCAGCGAAGAATTCGAGAGAAGATTCCGTCAGCTTGAACTTCTTGAAGAACTCACACCCGATATTTTCCGCTCAATCAAGGGCGATATGAAACCTATCTGTGCAAACGTAGACCTTTATTCCGGTCTCATTTACGATATGCTCGGAATCCCGGAAGATCTCTTCACTCCCCTGTTCACGGTTTCGCGTATGGCAGGCTGGGCAGCACACAGAATCGAAGAGCTCACAACAGGCAAGCGTATCATCCGCCCCGCATACAAGAACGTTGCTCTTCCCTACCACTATATTGCGCTTGATAAGCGTACCGAAGAAAACGTTATGCATCCCGACAAATATATCCCCAGCGAAGCTCGCGCAGTTCTCAAATAACAAAGAGGTGTCGTTAATGAAAAAAATCAAAGGCTCCCTTTCAAAGCCTGAACCTACAGTATTAATCGCAATTGCCGCATTGAGTCTTTGCGCTCTGCTTCCGCTGCGCGTATATCAGGTAACAACGCTGATTGACCCCGAGACCGGTTTCTTCACCGCAAACCACTTCACGATTCCGCTGATGTATGCAATCGGCGTCATCGTAATTATCGCTCTTATGGTGCTCAGCTTTCTCAACAGCAAGGCAAACCGCGCACGCAACTGCATTGCAAAAAGCGCTTCACTCGGAATAATCTCAATGCTTACGGCACTCGGTCTGACATATGACTCTATAGTAAGTGTGCTTGATTTTATGCAGCTCAACAGCGAATACTCTGCCGCAACACACGGAGTCAAATATTCGGCATATCTCACACAGTCAGGTGCAGCAGCAAATATAGCTGAAGGTATCACAGGCATTTTAGCCGCATTCTTCTTCTGCATATATGCTGTATCATGCTTCAGAAAAGAATCAAAGCTTTCTTCCTTCTCGCTCATTTCCGTCACACCGACACTCTGGGCAATTTCAAGAATAGTTTTAAGATTTCTTGAAAAAATAAGCTTTGTGAACATATCCGATCTTCTGCTCGAGCTTGTAATGCTTGCGTTTATGATTATGTTTATGCTCACCTTCGCTCAGGTTGTTACGGGCACTTCACCCGAAATCAGTGCATGGCGTCTTTTCGGCTGCGGTCTTCCGGCTGCAGTTATGGCATTCATCATCTGCGTGCCGAGAATTTTCCTTGCAATTACAGGCAACTTCGAGCTTATGGTCGAAGGTTACGAAATCGATTTTTGCGACCTTGCCCTGGCTATTTTTATCCCTGTTTTCCTCTATAACACATCAACAGCTAAGAAAACAGCCGAAAACTAAAACACCGAAAGGTCTGTTAATGTTTTGTTTATCACTAATCTGCTGACAACGGCTCAGCAAGTACTCATACTTTATATTCTGATTGCAGTCGGATTTGCCGCGGACAAAGCCGGTCTTTACACTGAAAAAGCATCAAAGCTCAACACAAACCTGCTTTTTTACATTGTAACGCCATTGGTTATTGTCAACAGCTTTATGAGCATTGACAATTCGCGCGAGAATCTCAGAAACTTTGCAATCGCTGCACTCGGCGGTGTTCTGATCCACCTCATCGGTATGGTGCTGATACTGCCGCTTTTCAGAAAAACAGAAAAATCAAAAGCAGGTCTTTACCGCTATGCCTGTATGTACGGCAACTGCGGATATATGGCTTTGCCGCTTGCAAACGCAGTGCTCGGTCCACAGGGTGCGTTTTATTGCTCGGCAATAATTATGGTGTTCAACATTTTTTCATTCACCCACGGCATATATATTATGGGAGCGCAAAAGGGCGGCTTCAATTTCAAAAAGCTGCTCATCAACCCCGGCACAATCGGTGTTACATTAGGCTTGCCGCTGTATCTGCTCGGTGTTGAATTACCGACGGTTATTGCAACACCGATAAGCAGCCTCGCTTCACTCAACACTCCGCTTGCAATGCTTATTTTCGGCACTTATATAGCACACACCGACCTGAAAACAATGTTCACAGACAAGAGAATTTATATGGTCGCCTGTGTCAAGCTCGTTGCAATTCCGCTGATAATGATTGCAGGCTTCAAACTTCTCAACGTGCCGAAAGAACTCGCAATGGCAATCTCCGTTTCGGCATCCGCACCATGTGCCAACAACACCGTTATACTTGCAGGAAAATACGGACTTGATACGGGAGTTGCTTCAAAAACAGTTGCGCTCGTCAGCTTTTTTTCAATCATCACAATGCCTGTTATGATTGCGCTTGCCGCGACGTAACACCATCCCACTCGAAAGGAAGAAACGAAAAATGTCAAAAGACAAAAAAAGAAAGGGTCAGAGCAAGCTTGCTTTTCCCCTCGGACTTGCAGTTATTATTTTTGCAATTGTAGGCGTTGTCTTCGCAGTAGGTGCAGGAATAGACGGAGTAAAAAAACTGACTGACAACTCGGCAAAAAAGATTGAATATGAAACCATGCTCATCCCCGTCGTTATGTACGACCCGGATATGTTTGACGACGTTTCCTCAGCAAAGCTCGACCAGCTTACAATCTGTGCCGTGTGGGGAATTATCAAAGACGAAAAGAATTACCCCGGCAAATACGTAACGGATGACCAGGGTAACATTATGATTCCTGCAGAGGATGTTGAAAAAGAATTTGCGAAGCTTTTCGGCACAGACGTAACTCCGACACACATAGGCGTCAAGGGAAACTTTGATGAATTTGCATTCAACGAGCAGAGCAGATGCTACCTTGTAAGCTCAGCCGGTACGGTACCGATATACACACCCAAGGTTGTTGAAATTGACAAAACGTCAAACACGGTTGTGCTGACCGTCGGTTATCTTGCAGCTGAAGCATGGGCACAGGATTCGGCAGGCAACTTCATTCAGCCCGAGCCCAGCAAATACGTCAAAGTCACACTCCGTGAAAACGATAACGGATATTACATAAGCGCAATGCAGACAACGGATTCACCCGAAGATGCACAGCCCGGCGTAACACTTCCGACAGCGGCAGTTGTGCCAACCCCCGAAACACCGTACGAGGAAGTATCTGAAGAAGAGAATTCCGAAGAAGAGACACTTGATGAAGAAACATCCAACGAAGAAACATCGGAAGATAAAGACTCTTCAAGTGAAGAATAAAAATCAACACCCGATATCGTTGGATATCGGGTGTTTTACGTTTCATATTGAATTTATTCTGTGCCGAGATAAATCGTGGATTTTGCACCTGCAAAGTCAAGATTTGTAAAATCCTGCGTTGTGCCGTCTTCAAAAACAAGACGCACGTCAAATTTGTTTGTATCTGTCATGGTATAGGAAAATTCAACGGCAACATTTGCCCTGAGCGAATCCGAAGAAAGGATTGATTTTGACCACTCGGTTGTGCCCGTGGGCTTTGCCAGAATTTCAGTGGCATCCTTACCCATCATATTCGCAAGCGTAACCTTGCCCAGACCGAGTCCGACATCTTCAACGTCTTCAACGGCAACCGCACCGCTCGGGTCTTCATCGCCTGCCGGTGAACCGGAGCAACCTGCAAACATACACATACAGAGCATTGCTGCAAGCAAAACAGCTGTTATCTTTTTCATTACAATATCCTCCTTACAATTGTGTTGGTTTTATTTTAGCATCTATACCGAACAATTGCAATCATAAAATAAAAAAGACTTGAAAAGGAAAGATATATAGTCTATAATTACACTATTATGGGAAACTTTAACGAAAGAAGTGTAAAATCAATGGAATACAATTTTGCGGACTGCATATCTTCGTTGCAGCCTTCACTTATCAGAGAATTTTTCAAATACAACGGTCTGCCCGGTATAATCCCTTTCTCTGCAGGCAACCCCTCTCCGGAGTCTTTCCCGGTCGAAGAGATTGCCGAGATTGCAAGTGATATTTTCACAAAAAATCCTGTTGCTGTTCTTCAATACGGCATTACGGAGGGTTATGCTCCCCTTCGCGAAACACTCCGTGAATTCAGCAAGAAAAGATACAGCATCGGCACCGAAGATGATGATCTTATCGTCACATCAGGTTCACAGCAGACAATGTACCTGACAACAAAAGTGCTCGTCAATCCCGGTGACACAATCATCTGCGAAGAGCCTTCGTTTGTCGGCTCACTCAACGCATTCCGCTCATTCGGTGCTAACCTTTGCGGCGTTGAGGTTGAGAGCGACGGTATAAACATCGCCAAGCTTGAAGAAGCACTTAAGACAGAGAAAAACGTAAGATTTATCTATACAATTCCCAACTTCCAGAACCCCTCGGGTATCACAATGAGCTTTGAAAAGCGCAAGGCTGTTTACGAGCTTGCCAAGAAGTACGGCGTTATGATTCTTGAGGATAACCCCTACGGTGAGCTTCGTGTAACAGGCGAAGACGTGCCCCAGATCAAGAGCCTTGACAAAGACGGCATCGTTATTTATGCAGGTTCATTCTCAAAGATTCTCGCCCCCGGTGTGCGCGTAGGCTTCTGTGTTGCACCCAAGCCCGTTATCGCAAAGATGGTTGTCGGCAAACAGGTATCCGACGTTCACACACCCGTATTCTCACAGGTGCTTGTTGACGAGTGGATAAAGAGATATAACATTGATGAGCACATCGAAAAGATCAGAGCAATGTATCGCTCAAAGCTCAACCTTATGTGCGACCTCGTCGAAGAAAAGCTTCTCGATTACGTAACCTACACACGTCCCGAAGGCGGTCTTTTCGTATGGTGCAAGCTGAATGACAACATACCGATGGCAGAGTACTGCAAGAAGGCACTTGATAACAAGGTAACAATTGTTCCCGGTTCAGCCTTCCTCGGCGATATGACCGCAACAACTCAGTGTTTCAGAATGAACTTCTCAACACCGAGCGACGAAGCAATCATCAAGGGCGTAAACATACTTGCAGATATTGCAAAAGAATATTAATTATTACGGAGATAAACAAAAATGGAAAACAAAGCTCCGGAGCGTAAGCCCCGCGTATTAAGTCTTATACAGCCCACAGCTGTACCCACAATAGGCAACTATTTCGGTGCTCTCAAAAACTGGAAGGCAATGAGCGAAGATTATGACTGCCTTTTCGGTGTTGCTGACCTTCACGCAATCACCGTCCGTCAGGAGCCTGCAATGCTCAGAAAGCAGTCAACCGAAATGTTCGCTCTGCTTCTTGCAAACGGTCTTGATCCCGAAAAGAGCATAGTATTTATGCAGAGCCACGTGCCTCAGCATTCACAGCTCGCATGGCTGCTCAACTGCTACACACAGTTCGGCGAGGCATCAAGAATGACTCAGTTCAAGGACAAGAGTCAGAAGCACGCTGACAACATTAACGTCGGTCTGTTCTCATACCCGACACTTATGGCGGCTGACATTCTGCTTTACCAGGCAAACTTCGTGCCCATCGGCGCAGACCAGAAGCAGCACCTTGAGCTGACAAGAAATATTGCCGACCGCTTCAACGGCATACACGGCAACACATTCACAATGCCCGAACCGTTTATCGGTAAGAAGGGTGCGAAGATTACTTCGCTTCAGGATCCGACCTCCAAGATGTCAAAGTCAGACCCCAACCCCAAAGCTTCGGTCTCCGTGCTTGATGAGCCGAACGTTATTATGAAGAAGTTCAAGAGCGCTGTTACGGATTCAGAGGCATGCGTACGCTACGCTGACGGCAAAGACGGCATAAACAACCTTATGACAATCTACTCCTGCTGCACAGGCAAGAGCTATGAAGAAATCGAAAACGAATTTGCCGGCAAAGGTTACGGCGATTTCAAGGCAGCTGTCGGCGAAGCAGTTATCGAAGAGCTTCGTCCCCTGCAGGAAAATTACAAAAAGCTTATCGCAGACACTGCATATCTTAATGAGTGTATGGCAAAGGGTGCAGAGCGTGCATCTCACCTTGCACAGCGTACACTCAGCAAGTGTATGAAAAAAATCGGCTTCAAGCAGATATAATTTGAAATTTTTATTTCATTCTCTAAAAAACTTGTTGACAAGCCCTAAGTGTCTGTTGTATAATGCTGTCTATACAATGAGAAATTTGCCCCTGCAAATTGCGGAGGGAGGGAATAGTAAATGAGTAAAGTAGAAGTTAAAGAAAACGAATCCTTGGACAGCGCACTCAGAAGGTTTAAGAGACAGACCTCCAGAGACGGTGTTATTCAGGAAGTTCGTAAAAGAGAACACTATGAAAAGCCTTCTGTAAAGAGAAAGAAGAAGTCAGAGGCTGCTCGTAAGCGCAAGTATAAGTAAGAACCGAAAGACGGGCAACAACGCCCGTCTTTTTTCTTTCAAAAACTCTTTAATATTAAGGATACGATTATGCTTGATGACCGCTATATGCCCAAATACCGCTTTGCAGGTGTCTGCGACATAACAACTTCAGATCTCGAAAAAATGGGTGTTTCAGGGCTACTGCTCGATATCGACAACACACTGATATACGACGAAACGCTCACTCCCCTTCCCGGTGTAAAGGAATGGGTAAAAAAGATGAACAACGCAGGCATCCCCCTTGCAATAGTTTCAAACGCAATACTTCCGCGCGTTTATATCACGGCAAAAAAGCTCGGCATCAGACACTATATATATAGCGCCAAAAAACCTAAGCCTGACGGATTGCTGCGTGCGGCAAAGCTGCTCGATATGCCGATAAGTTCACTTGCAATGGTCGGAGACCAGCTTAAAACCGATATGTTTGCCGCCAATACGGCAGGCGCGGTTGCAGTTTTCACAGACAGAGCTCAGGACGAAAAAATATTTAAATTCTACTTCAGAAAAGCAAGAGCAGGCGAAAAAGAGCTGCTCGATGAATTTGAACGCAGAAAAAACGGAGAATGATCTTATGGATTTATATGAACTTACAAAGTTGCTCCCCAAGGATATCGACGGCGGTATTATCGAAAGTGCTGCCGCACGTCAGTATTTTACAGGATTTGCCTCGGACTCAGGATATCTCATCGTATCAAAAAACGGTAACGTTTTCCTGACAGACAGCCGCTACATTGAAGCTGCTCAGAATCAGATTGACTGCTGTGACGTTGTGCTGATGACAGATGCCAAGACGCAGATACCAAAGTATCTCAAAAAGTTCAACTGCGGTAGCGTTGCAATTGAAGCAAATCACGTAACGGTAAGCGGTCTTCGTGAATACAGCAAAATGTTCAAGCCTGATGAGATCAAGGCTGTTTTTGACAGCAGATTTGATAAATACATCCGCTATCTGCGCTGCACAAAAAAGGCAGAAGAAATCAAGTGTATCAAAGCTGCACAGGCAATTGCACAGGCAGCATACGATAACGCTGTCAGATACATAAAACCCGGCATGACCGAAAAAGAAGTTGCCCTCGCCCTTGATTTTCATATGCTCAGAAACGGAGCAGAAAAGGTATCGTTTGACACAATTGTTGTCAGCGGCAAAAACTCTTCTCTGCCTCACGGTGTGCCCTCTGACAAGAGAATCGAATTCGGTGACTTTGTGACAATGGATTTCGGCGCAGTTGTAAACGGATACCACAGCGATATGACTCGTACCGTTGCAATCGGCGAAGCAAGCGACGAAATGGTCGAAATATATTCTATCGTGCTTGATGCTCAAACAGCTGCAATCGAAAAAGCTGCTCAGGGCGTTATGTCCAAAGACCTTGATGCAGCAGCAAGAAAAGTCATCAGCGACGCCGGCTACGGTCAGTTTTTCGGCCATTCAACAGGTCACGGCGTAGGTGTTGAAGTGCACGAAGACCCGCACATCACACCAAGAAGCGAATACGTTCTTCGCGCGGGCAACATTATCACGGTTGAGCCCGGAATTTACATTCCCGATAAGTTCGGTGTCCGCATTGAAGATATGCTCCTTATAACCGCGGACGGATGCGAAAACCTCACCTCTACACCTAAAGAGCTTATGGTAATAAATAACTGAATCACTCCAAGGATGTGCTAAGATGAGTAAGAAAAAAGTTCTTGTTATAGTCAACCCCTGCTCCGGCAGATACACTGTACGCAATCAGCTGCTTCATATTGCAGACGATTTCACAAAAGCAGGTTTTGAAACAACAGTATATACAACACAAAAGCGCGGCGACGCTACGGAATACGCAAAACAGTTTGCCGACAAATATGACCTTATCGTCTGCCGCGGCGGCGACGGCACTTTCAACGAAACCGTCAACGGTATCCTCGCCTCAGGCATCGACGTACCGCTCGGCTATATCCCCAGCGGCACAACAAACGATTTTGCCCACAGCCTCGGCATACCCACAACCACAAAAAAAGCTATTGACCTTATCTGCAGCAACGATCCGAAAAGCCTCGATATGGGTCAGATAAACAACGGCAGATACTTCTGCTACACAGCTTCATTCGGTGTTTTCACGAAGTGTTCTTACAGCACTTCTCAGAAATTCAAAAATCTTTTCGGCTACTCCGCATATGTTATAGAAGGTCTCAAGGAGCTTAAAGACTTTGAACCCATTCCTATGAGAATCGAATGCGATGGCACGGTATATGAGGGAGAGTATGCTTTCGGTGCAATCTCAAGCTCGCTCAACATCGGCGGCATTATCAAATACAAGCCCGAAGATATATCTTTTGACGACGGTATGTTTGAGCTTAACCTTGCCAAGATGCCCCACGGTTTAAAGATGTGGACAAACCGCGCAAAAGAGCTCCTTATCGACCACACTTACAACGAAGATATGTTCACACTTACAAAGGGCTCACACTTCGTTATCGAGAGTCTGGCTGATGAAATTCCGTGGACACTTGACGGCGAATACGGCGGTGCATACAAAATCACCGAAATCGACTGCCGCAAGCAGGTAATAAGGGTTTTCAAAAGCTGATAAACTCTTGACATTATATAATAAAAGTGATATATTTTTCTTTGTTATATTAAATATACAAAACGTTGAAGCAGAATGTGCATTGCAAGCGTTGTTTCCAGAGAGTCTGCCCTGTGCTGTGAAGCAGATATTCAACCGCAATGACGACCACTGCCGAGTGCCTGCGAAGCCGATGTGTTTCGGATAAGCTGTGCCGTATGACTGCGTTAAGGTCACTTAAAGCGGCGTAATTAATTACGCAACACGGGTGGAACCGTGGAGTATAGCAAAAGCATACTTCACCCTGTACTTTTTCAGGGTGGAGTTTTTTATTTTTCAGAAAGGATGAGAAAACAATGATCAATGTAACACTCAGAGACAATGTCGTTAAGGAGTATGAAAACGGCACTACCGTCGCTGATATTGCCAAGAGCCTCGGTATGGGTCTTTACAAGGCTGCCTGTGTTGCCAGAGTCAACGGCGAGGTCTGCGACCTTCGCACAGCTCTTGATGCAGACGCTCAGGTAGAAATCCTCACATTTGATGATGAAGAAGGCAAGAAGGCTTTCCGTCACACAGCTTCTCACATTCTTGCTCAGGCTGTTAAAAGGCTTTTCCCCCAGGCAAAGCTTGCAATCGGCCCGGCAATCGATAACGGCTTCTATTATGATTTTGACTGTGATGTTTCCTTCACACCCGAAGTTCTCGAAAAAATCGAGGCAGAGATGAAGAAAATTGTCAAGGAAGGTCTTGCACTCGAAAGATATGAGCTTTCTCCTGCAGATGCAATCGCAATGATGGAGGAGAGAGGCGAAATCTATAAGGTTGAACTCATCAAAGAGCACGCTGACAAGGGCGAGAATATCTCCTTCTTCAAGCAGGGCGAATTTGACGAGCTTTGCGCAGGTCCTCACATCCCTGACACATCAAGAGTCAAGGCATTCAAGCTCACCTCCTCCACAGGCGCTTACTGGAGAGGCGACTCAAACAACAAGATGCTCCAGAGAATCTACGGCACAGCTTTCACAAAGCAGGCTGACCTTGACGCTCACCTTGAGGCAATCGAAGAAGCAAAGAAGCGCGACCACAATAAGCTCGGCCGTGACCTTGAAATCTTCACAACCGTTGACTGCATCGGTCAGGGTCTGCCCGTACTTCTTCCCAAGGGCACACAGATTGTTCAGACACTTCAGAGATTTGTTGAAGACGAAGAATCAAAAAGAGGCTGGCTTCGCACAAAGACACCCCTTATGGCAAAGAGCGACCTTTACAAAATTTCAGGTCACTGGGATCATTATAAAGACGGTATGTTCGTGCTCGGTGACGAGGAGAAGGACGATGAGGTATTTGCTCTGCGTCCGATGACATGCCCCTTCCAGTATCAGGCATATCTCAACAGAGCACGCTCCTACCGTGACCTGCCCATGAGACTTGCCGAAACATCCACACTTTTCAGAAACGAGTCTTCTGGTGAGATGCACGGTCTTATCCGTGTACGTCAGTTCACAATCTCCGAGGGTCACCTTATGTGTACACCCGAGCAGCTTGAGGGCGAATTCAGAGGCTGTCTTGAGCTTTGCGTATTTATGCTCAAAACACTCGGTCTTTACGAGGATGTTTCCTACCGCTTCTCACAGTGGGATCCCGAAGACAAAGAAAAGTATATCGGCACACCCGAACAGTGGGATGAGGCACAGGGCATTATGAAGAATATCCTTGACGATATCGGTCTTGATTACAAAATCGGTATCGGTGAGGCTGCTTTCTACGGTCCGAAGCTCGACATTCAGATCAAGAACGTTCACGGTAAGGAAGACACACTTATCACAATTCAGATCGACCAGATGCTTGCAGAAAAGTTCGGTATGGAATACGTTGCAGCTGACGGCACAAAGAAGAACCCCTACATCATCCACCGTACTTCAATCGGCTGTTATGAGCGTACACTTGCCCTTCTTATTGAGAAGTATGCAGGCGCATTCCCCGTATGGCTTTCACCCGAGCAGGTAAGAGTTATTCCGATTGCTGACAGACATCACGAAGCTGCAGCTGAAATCGTTAAGAAGTTCCAGGCAGCAGGTCTTAGAGTCAGCGGTGACTATCGCAGCGAAAAACTCGGTTACAAACTGCGTGAGGCTCAGCTTGAGAAGATTCCCTATATGCTTGTTATGGGCGATAAGGAAATTGAAGAAGGCACGGTCGGTGTACGTAAGCGTGGCGAAGGCGACATCGGCGCAATGAAGGTTGACGAATTCCTCGCACTCGTACTCAAGCAGAATGAAGAAAAGGTGATTTTCTGATGATAACCGAAATCAAATTCAAAAAGCTGCGTGAAAATGCAAAAATCCCGCAGCGTGCAACAGTCGGCAGCGCAGGTCTTGACCTTTGTGCCTGCATAGACGAGCCGATTACACTTGATAAAGGCGGTCACGCTCTCATCCCGACAGGTCTTGCAATAGCTCTTGAAGATGCAGGTTATGCCGCTATGATATTTGCGCGCAGCGGTCTTGCAATCAAGCACGGTCTCGCTCCTGCAAACTGCGTCGGTGTTGTTGACAGTGATTACCGCGGCGAAATCTGTGTAGGTCTTATCAACCAGTATGAAGAGAGCTACACAATTCAGCCCGGTGAGAGAATTGCACAGCTTGTTGTAATGCCTGTATGCACAGCCCCTGCTGTTGAGGTCACCGATTTTGACGAAACCGAGCGCGGTGCAGGCGGCTTCGGTTCAACCGGAAGATGAGCGTTTATGCATAATTACACAAAAAAATCAATAAATTAGTGTATGTTTATGCAATAATACAGTTGATTTTCTGTATAAAAGTTGTATAATAATGCACATAACAATGAATAAAAATTAATTTACTGAAAAGAGGAAACTACAATGAAAGAAATTAAGAAAGTCGTTCTTGCCTACTCAGGCGGTCTTGATACATCCATCATCATCCCCTGGCTCAAAGAAAACTACAACAACTGTGAAGTTATCGCAGTATCCGGTGACGTCGGTCAGGGCACTGAGCTTGACGGTCTTGAGGAGAAGGCAATTGCTACAGGCGCTTCCAAGCTCTACATCGAGAACCTTCAGGAAGAGTTTGTAAACGAGTACATCTTCCCCACACTCAAGGCAGGCGCTGTTTACGAGAAGGATTATCTCCTCGGCACATCCTTCGCACGTCCCGTTATCGCAAAGAGAATTGTTGAGATTGCAAAGGCTGAAGGCGCAGACGCTATCTGCCACGGTTGCACAGGTAAGGGCAACGACCAGGTTCGTTTCGAGCTTGCAATCAAGGCATTCGCTCCCGAGATGACAATTATCGCTGCCTGGAGAATCTGGGACATCAAGTTCCGTGAGGAAGAGATCGAGTATGCAGAAGCACACAACATGCCCCTCAAGATTAACCGTGAGACAAACTACTCAAAGGACAAGAACCTCTGGCACCTTTCACACGAGGGTCTCGACCTTGAGGATCCTGCAAACGAGCCGCAGTACCTCAAGGAAGGCTTCCTTGAGATGGGCGTAGCTCCCGAAGCAGCTCCCGACAAGCCCACATACGTTACAATCTCCTTCGAGAAGGGTGTTCCCGTAGCTCTTGACGGTGTCAAGATGGGCGGCGTTGAGATGATCACAAAGCTCAACGAAATCGGCGGTGCAAAGGGCATCGGTGTTTGCGACCTTGTTGAGGACAGACTTGTCGGCATGAAGTCCCGCGGTGTTTATGAAAATCCCGCAGGCTCCATCCTCTACAAGGCACATCAGGTTCTCGAGACAATCACTCTCGACCGTGACACTCAGCACTACAAAGAGATGGTTGCTCTCCGCTTTGCAGAGCTTGTTTACTTCGGTCAGTGGTACACTCCTCTTCGTGAGGCTCTCAGCGCATTCGTTGACAAGACTCAGGAGACAGTTACAGGTGACGTTAAGCTCAAGCTCTACAAGGGCAATATGATCAACGCAGGCGTTACATCTCCCTACACACTCTACAGCGAGGACTTCGCAACATTCGATGCTGACGAAGTTTACGATCAGAAGGATTCCGCAGGCTTCATCAACCTCTTCGGTCTTCCGATCAAGGTTCGTGCAATCCTCGAAGCAGAGCGCAACAAGTAATTCAATCAACAAATATAAGGGCGGAGTGCTACTCCGCCCGAATGTTGTTTTTTTCGAACATATATTAAAGGCAGGAAAATGCAATGAAACTCTGGGCAGGACGCTTCGCAAAGGAAGCTGACAAGAGAACAAACGACTTCAATTCTTCTATAAAATTTGACAGCCGTATGTACCGTGAGGATATCGACGGCTCAATCGCCCACGCCGTTATGCTAGGCACACAGGGCATCATCCCCGTTGAAGACTGCGAAAAAATCATAAACGGTCTCAAGCAGATTAAAGAGGATATCGCATCAGGTGAGCTTCTTATCGACCCCGATGCAGAGGATATCCACACATTTATCGAGCAGACACTCACCGCACGTATCGGCGATGCAGGCAAGCGTCTGCACACAGGTCGCAGCCGCAACGACCAGGTTGCAACCGATATCCGCCTCACACTCCGCAAAGAGTGCGAAGAGGTTATGGATATGCTCCGCCACCTGACGGACACAATATTCAACAAGGCACACGAAAACGAAAACACGATTATGCCCGGCTACACCCACCTTCAGCGTGCACAGCCCATCACATTCTGTATGCAGCTTTCAGCATATGTCAGTATGCTTGAACGCGATATGGGCAGACTTGCTGATGCAAAGGCAAGAATGAACTATTCTCCTCTTGGCAGCGGTGCTCTCGCCGGCACAACATACCCGATAAACCGCGCAATGACCGCTCAGCTTCTCGGCTTTGACGGCGTTGTTGAAAACACACTTGACGGCGTATCAGACAGAGACTTCTGCCTTGAAATCGCCTCCGCACTCTCAATCCTTATGGTGCACCTTTCACGTCTTTGTGAAGAAATTATCCTCTGGTGCTCCTGGGAGTTCAAATTTGTTGAACTTGACGACGCTTTCTCAACAGGCTCAAGCATTATGCCGCAGAAAAAGAACCCTGATATTGCAGAGCTTATCAGAGGCAAATCAGGCAGAGTATTCGGTGACCTGATGGCTCTCCTCACAGCGATGAAGGGACTTCCGCTTGCATACAACAAAGATATGCAGGAAGACAAAGAGGCAATCTTCGACGCAATCGACACAGTAAAAATGTGTATGACTGCACTTGACCCGATGATTGAGACAATGCGTGTTATCCCCGAAAATATGCGCCGCGCAGCAGCAGAAGGCTTCATCAACGCAACCGACTGCGCTGACTATCTCGTCGGCAAGGGTCTCCCCTTCCGTGATGCATACAAGGCAACAGGTGAGCTTGTTGCGCTGTGCATCAAAGAAAAGCTGACGCTCGAAACACTTCCGCTTGAAAAGTACCAGAATATCTGCGAGCTATTCGGCGAAGATGTTTACGAAGCAATCAAGCTTGAGACCTGCGTAAACAACAGAATCAAGAAATAATCCTAAGCATTAAGGAATTGATATACTATGAAAATCAAAGCTGCCGTTATCGGCGCAACAGGCTATGCAGGCGCTGAGCTTGTACGCCTTCTTCTCAACCATCCCGACGTTGAGCTGACTGCCCTTTGCTCAAAGAGCTTTGAGGGACAGAAGCTTTCCGATATTTACCCCTCATTTCTCGGTCTTTGCGACAAGGTCTGCATCAACCAGAGCGAAGCTGTTGACCTGAGCGACGTTGTTTTCGCCTGCCTGCCACACGGACTCTCAGAGCCGCTTGCAGCAGAATGCCTTGAAAAGGGAAGAAAATTCATCGACCTCGGTGCAGACTTCCGCCTTGAGAGCGAAGAGGAATACACCGAATGGTATCAGAAGCCGTTTGACAAGCCCGAAATACATAAGGAAGCAGTTTACTGCGTACCCGAGCTTTTCAGAGAAAAGGCAGAGGGTGTAAGCGTAATTGCAAACCCCGGCTGTTATCCGACTTCGGCAGCACTCGGTCTTGCTCCTGCAATTATCAACAACCTCGTTGAGACAGACAGTGTCATCATCGACTCAAAGTCAGGCGTAACAGGTGCAGGCAGAGGTCTCAGCCAGACAACCCACTATCCCGACTGTAACGAGGCTTTTTCACCTTACAAAGTTGGTATGCACCGCCACACACCCGAAATTGAGCAGACACTTTCAAAGCTCGGCGGCAAGAAGATAAAGGTTACTTTTGTTCCTCATCTTCTACCCGTCAACAGAGGTATAGTTTCCACAATGTACCTCAAGCTCAAAGACGGTGTCACCAAAGAGCAGATACGCGAAGCATATGAAAAGAAATATGCCAACGAGCAGTTTGTTCGTGTGCTCCCCGACGGTGCAACAGCAAACCTGAGAAACGTCAAATTCACAAATATGTGCGATATTTCACTCCACATCGACAGCCGCACAGGCACACTTATCGTTGTTTCTACAATCGACAATATGGTTAAGGGTGCCGCAGGTCAGGCAATTCAGAATATGAACCTGATTATGGGTCTTGATGAAAACGCAGGACTTAATCTCGTCCCCCCCGCTTTCTAATCCCACAAAGGAGTTAAAGAATGGAATTCATTAAAGGAACTGTTACAACACCGCTCGGATTCGTTGCAAACTCAATCCACTGCGGTATCAGAAAGAATAAATCAAAGCACGACCTCGCTCTTGTTTACTGCGAGAAGCCTTGCACAGCTGCAGCAATGCACACAAGCAACCTCGTAAAGGGCGCACCCAACAGAGTTACTGCCGCCAACCTTGAAAACGGCACAGCTCAGGCAATCATCTGTAATTCGGGTATTGCAAACACCTGTGCCGCAGACGGTATTGAAAAGGCAGAGGCTATGTGCAAACTTGCTGCTGATGTTCTGAATATCAGCGCAAAGGACGTTGTTGTCGCTTCAACAGGCGTTATCGGACCGTCTATCAATATCGAACCGATTGCAAGCCACATTGACGTACTTGCCGAGGGTCTCAGCCGTGACGGCGGACACAGCGCAGCAATCGCAATTATGACAACAGACACACACGAAAAAGAAGTGTGTGTTAAGTTCGAGCTTGACGGCAAGGTCTGCCACATCGGCGGTATGGCAAAGGGCAGCGGTATGATTATGCCCAATATGGCTACAATGCTCTGCTTCCTCACAACAGATGCCGCAATCAGCGCAGATATGCTCAAAGCCGCTCTCAACGCAGTAGTCTGCGACACGTTCAATATGGTATCGGTTGACGGTGACACATCAACAAACGATATGTGCTCAATCCTCGCTTCCGGTCTTGCAGGCAACAGCGAAATTACTGCAGAAGGCGCAGACTTTGACACATTCAAATCCGCTCTCTTTGAGGCACTTCGTTACCTCTCACGTGAAATCGCACGTGACGGCGAGGGTGCAACAAAGCTTATTGAGTGCTGTGTAAAGGGTGCTAAGGACATCGTCACTGCAAAGACTGTTGCAAAATCCGTTATCAACTCTTCACTTCTCAAAGCAGCAATGTTCGGCGCCGACGCTAACTGGGGCAGAGTGCTCTGCGCAATCGGTTACTCAGGCGCTGACCTCAACATCAACGGCGTTGACGTTGATTTCAAGAGTTGCAAGGGCACAATTGCCGTTTGCAGAGACGGTGCAGGCATTGAGTTTGACGAAGATATTGCAAAGACAATTCTCCTTGAAAACGAAATTATAATCGACATCACCCTCACTGACGGTGATTCACAGGCAACAGCCTGGGGCTGTGACCTTACATACGACTACGTAAAAATCAACGGTGACTACCGTTCATAAGAGGTTTTGACCAATGGAAATTTCAAACTTTGACCGTTCACAGATTCTGGTGCAGGCTCTCCCCTACATCCAGAAATACTACAACAAAATCGTTGTTATCAAATACGGCGGCAACGCTATGATTAACGAAGACCTCAAGCAGGCTGTTATGGAAGATATCGTTCTTCTCTCACTTGTCGGCATCAAGGTTGTTCTTGTTCACGGCGGCGGTCCCGAAATCAACGATATGCTGAAAAAAATCAACAAAGAGAGCAAGTTTGTCGACGGTCTGCGCTACACGGACGAAGAGACAATGGAAATTGTACAGATGGTGCTCGCAGGCAAGGTCAACAAAGACCTTGTTGCTCTGCTCGAGAAAAAGGGCGGCAAGGCAATCGGTCTTTGCGGCATTGACGGTGGTATGATAAACGCGGTAAAACACCGTGAAAAGGATATCGGTTACGTCGGCGACATCACGGATATTAACATCCAACCTGTGCTCGACGTAATTAACAGCGGTTACATCCCCGTTATTTCTTCCGTTGCAGGCGGCGACCACGCATTCAACGTAAACGCTGACCTTGCAGCATCACGCATTGCAGCAGTGCTCGGCGCAGAAAACCTCATCCTTATGACTGACATAACAGGTCTGCTCCGTGACAAGGACGATGAGAGCACACTTATCAAAGAGCTCAACGTCAGCGAAGTGCCTGCACTCAAGATGCAGAATGTCATCAAGGGCGGTATGATTCCGAAGGTTGACTGCTGTGTAGAGGCTGTACGCCGCGGTGTAAAGCACGCAATTATTATGGACGGCA
This sequence comes from Acutalibacteraceae bacterium, assembly GCA_045637465.1. Classification (GTDB taxonomy): domain Bacteria; phylum Bacillota; class Clostridia; order Oscillospirales; family Acutalibacteraceae; genus UBA8612. Next base: position 62,604 of record JAZTZM010000018.1, read on the forward strand.
GAATTGAACACTCCATTCTCATTGAGCTTCTGACCGATGCAGGTATCGGCACAATGTTCAGATAAAATATGTAACCGCTGAGTAAAATTGAATGCATAATTCTCAGCGGCTATTTTCCCGCTATAATTATTCAAAAATGCTCGTTAATACACAAAGTATTGCCTGCGCTTTTTGAATATTCTAACGAAAAAACATCTCGCTGATAATCACACACCAATTTTATCAGCGATTACTAAAAGGAAAACAAATATGAACTTCGAACAGATTAAAGAAATGAATAACTCCTCTGCAATGCCCACCTACGGTCGCTACGACCTTGGTATTGCAAGCGGTAAAGGTTCGGTCGCAAAGGATTTTGACGGCAGAGAATATATTGATTTCACATCAGGTATCGGTGTAAACTGCCTTGGCTATGCCGATGAAGGTTGGGCAGACGCAGTTGCCGCTCAGGCACATAAGCTCAGCCATATCAGCAACCTCTACTACACAGATGCAACAGCCTCCTTCACCGATAAACTCACAAAGGCTACAGGCTTCTCAAAGGCATTCCTCGGCAACTCAGGTGCTGAAGCAAACGAGTGCGCAATCAAGGTTGCACGCAAATACAGCTTTGACAAATACGGTGAAGGCAGATACGAAATCATCACACTTCTAAGCTCATTCCACGGCAGGACAATGTCAACTCTCACGGCTACAGGTCAGGATGCACTTCATCCCGATTGCTTTGCCCCCTATAACGGTGGCTTCGTTTACTGCGAAAAGGATATTGAGCAGATCAAGGCTGCAATCAGCAACAAGACCTGCGCTGTTATGATGGAAATGATTCAGGGTGAGGGCGGTGTTATTCCGCTTGAAAAGAGCTTTGTTGAAGAAGTCTGCGCCCTTGCAAAAGAAAAAGACCTGCTTGTAATCATTGATGAAGTACAGACAGGTATCGGCAGAACAGGCAAGCTCCTCGCTCACGAAAACTACGGCATAAAGCCCGATGTTGTAACACTTGCAAAGGGTCTTGGCGGCGGTCTTCCGATTGGTGCCTGCCTATGCACAGAAGCACTCGGCGGTGTTATGAGCGCCGGCACGCACGGCTCAACCTTTGGCGGCAACCCGATTGTCTGTGCAGGTGCAAGCTACGTGCTCGACAAGGTGAATGATGAATCTTTCCTTGAAAACGTAAGAGCTAACGGCGAATACATCCGTGAAAAGGTTTCCTCATTCAAAAACGTCAAATCCATACGCGGTATGGGTATGATGATCGGCATTGAGGTTGAGGGCAAATCAGGTGCCGACGTTGTAAAAAAAGGTATTGCCAACGGTGTTATCTGCCTGACAGCAAAGACACTTGTGCGCCTCCTTCCCCCTCTCAACATCACAAGAGAGGAAATTGATCTCGGTCTTGAAAGGCTTAAAGAGGCAATTGAAGAATAAAAAATTAAGCTGTGCTTCGTTTGAAGCACAGCTTGCTTTATTTTCAGCGTTTTATTAATCTCCTGAACTTGCCGAGAAACGACATCACAAAATTTTTGAGTGTTGCAAACTCCTTACTTTTAAAGAAGCAGAGGAAGAAAATCAGATTCGGAACAATACAGCAGATTGCAAACTTTATTATCATATCGACAATCGGCATAACCGAAACAAACGAACAGATAAAGCAACACAGTCCGCCTGTGGCAACAAGCAAAACAGCGTAGCGGATATAGCGTACAAAGTAAATCCTTGCAGACATCTCAAAGCCGTATTTGAAAACCGCATACGGGCTGTACCATGTATTTGTGAGGAGTCTTGCAACAGCTGTAGCAAGAAGGATTCCGAAAAGGCCGAAAAACTTGCCTAATACAATTGACAACACTATGTTTATTGCCGCAGTCACAACCGACACGTATCTGCCGCGTCTGAAAAGCCCCTGCGTGTTGTAATAGGTCCAGACAGCGTTCTGCATACCTACCATATAGAAATTAACCGCAATAATAAGCGGAATTTCAAACGGCAGCACATAAGTTTCGCCGAACATAACCGAAACGACATCGCCCGAAACGACAAAGATTCCGATTGATGCCCAACCGTAAATCCAGAAATTTGCAAGGTTTATCGAATTGAAAAGAGCGAGCTTATTCTCTTTGGTTTCAAGTGCGTTGTGATTGCCAACGCTTGCATTAAGAGAATTAAAAACAATATTAAGCAGCGAATTTATGCTTGTGGAAAGCAGCGTGTAGTTTGATGCAAGGCCCGTTGTTGCAAGACCGTCAAAAAAAGTTGTGATGATATTATCGGTTGAGTTTACAAGCAAACCACCGACTTTGTTGATTGTAAGCGCGCGCACGTTACGCACAAGACTGCGTTTTTCTTCCTTTTCAAGCGGCGAAGGCTTTTTTGTTTTTATGCACGGAAACTCACGTTTTGCAATTTCGGATGCTATTATATTTGTCAGCATACCGCATACAGAAGCGATCAGCATATATACAATATAATTTTTGAAAAGGAAAATTGCCGCAATCTGAACCGCATTCTGCACAATAATTACAATGTTACTGACAAGGGTTACGATATAATTGCGCTGCGCTGCAACAAGAAGCGATGAACGGTAAGCAAAGAAATAACCCGAAACGGAATTGAACAGCATTATCAGATAAATCAGGTAATAGCTCTCCTGTATGTCGGGCTTTTCTTTGATTATCAGGTTAAGAAAAGGAATGAGCGCAAGACCGACCGTCAGCACTACAAGCGCAATCACACGGTAACATTTGCCGTAAAACCTGACCAACGTTGCGATTTTTTCGTTATCTTTTTTTGCAAGAGGCGCATACAGCGCATATACAATCGCCGAGCCTATGCCGAGCTCTGCAAGCGAAAGCATACCGAGCACGTTGCTGAAAAGACCGTTGATGCCGAGGTATTCCGCCGAGAATACACGGGTGAAAGCCATACGGCAAACAAGACCGAGCACAAAGGTTACAACATAACCGCCCAGCCCCGAAACAATATTAAGCATAGTATAATCGCTGCGTGATTTTTCCGCCATAATACACCGTCAAATTCCTGTTGATTTTTTTATCAACACAATATATAATCGTTAATGGTTACTAATTTATAATAGTACCATACAAGAAAAATACTGTCAAGCAAAGCGGTGATTATCATTAATATAAAAAAGAGAAAGAGCGGCGTGCTGCTGCACGTATCCTCGCTCCCCGGTGACTACTCAATCGGCAGCTTCGGTAAAGAGGCAAAGCAATTTGTTGATTTTCTTTCCGAATGCGGTTTTTCAATGTGGCAGGTGCTTCCCTTCTGCCTTATTGACGAGTGTAACTCTCCATATAAATCATACTCCGCCTTCGGCGGCAACCCTTATTTTGTCGACCTGCCCACACTTTATGAGCAGGGCTTGTTGACAAAAGAAGAACTTGATTCCTGCCGTCAGCAGACACCCTACAGCAGCGAGTACGTAAGGCTATACCATACACGCACAGACACTCTTATGAAGGCTACACAGCGTGCCGACAAAGCTCTTAAAGATAAAATCGAAACATTTATCAGTGAGAACGTTTATCTTGAGCAGTTCTGCCGCTTTATGGCTCTCAAAAAAGCAAACAACGAAAAGCCGTGGACTGATTGGGAAACTGACGAAATCAGCGAAGACGTGCTGTTTATGTGGAAGTTTATTCAGTATGAATTCTTCACACAGTGGGCAGAAATAAAAAAATATGCCAACAACAAGGGCATACAGATAATCGGCGATATTCCGATTTACGTTTCTTTCGACAGCTGTGACGTCTGGGCAAACAAAGAGCAGTTTTTGCTCGATGAAGAGAACAAGCCCTCTTGTGTGGCAGGTGTGCCGCCCGATTATTTTGCCGAGGAAGGTCAGCTTTGGGGCAACCCGATTTATGACTGGCAGAAGATGGAAGCAGACAGCTTTAAGTGGTGGCGCGCAAGACTCAACCACAACCTGACAATGTTTGACGCTGTACGCATAGACCACTTCAGGGGAATTGAAAGCTACTGGAGCGTTGACGGCAACGCAACAACGGCAAAGAACGGCAAGTGGGTAAAAGGTCCGGGTGAAAAATTTGTCGATATGGCGAAAGAAGTTGCAGGCGAAAAGCTGATTATTGCAGAAGACCTCGGCGACATCACAAAGGAAGTTATCGACCTTGTTGAATACAGCGGCTTCCCCGGTATGAGAGTGTTCCAGTTCGGCTTCCTTTCCGACAGCGACAATCCGCATCAGCCGCATAACTATACAGACAACTGCATTGCATACACCGGTACACACGATAACAACACTTTGCTCGGTTACGTCTGGGAGCTTTCCGAAGAAACACGCAAGGGTATGCTCGAATACTGCGGCTATGAATCACCCGATTGGAATAACGGCTATCAGAGCATTATCCGCACAATCTTTGCTTCCCACGCAGATACGGTAATTCTGCCGATTCAGGATCTGCTCGGTTACGGTTCGGATACACGCCTTAATATCCCCGGTAAGGCTGACGGCAACTGGCAATACCGCGTGACAGCAGACCAGATAAACTCAATTGATAAAAAGCGTTGGCAAAAGCTCAACTACCTTTACAGAAGATAACCTTTCAGCAGACACTGACGATATGACAGTGTCTGCTTTTTGTTGTCGCAAAATAGACAAAAATCGCGCTTAAAAAACGAGTTAGATAGATTAAACATAGAATTTAATTTTATCGTTCAAAACAGCTTGAAAGAGGTAAAAAAAGAGAATATAATTTAAAACCGCAATAAAGAAAACTGAGAGGATAAATAAAAATGAAAGAGCTGAAGCCAAAGTTATTTTCAAGCTTAAAAAAATACTCCAAGCAGCAGCTTGTAAAGGACATAACAGCAGGCGTTATCGTTGCGATTATCGCACTTCCGCTGTCAATTGCGCTTGCCCTCGCCTCGGGCGTAGGTCCTGAACAAGGTCTTTATACCGCAATCATTGCCGGATTTGTGATTTCGTTTTTAGGCGGCAGCCGTGTGCAGATTGCAGGACCGACGGCGGCATTTGCATCAATCGTAGCAGGTATAGTTGCCAAAAACGGATTTTCAGGACTGGTTCTCGCAACCGTCATTGCAGGTATTCTGCTCATACTTATGGGCTTATTCAAGCTCGGCAGCCTTATCAAATTTATCCCGTACACGATAACGACAGGCTTCACAACAGGTATCGCCATCACAATCGTTATCGGTCAGCTCAAGGACTTTTTCGGTCTTACATTCAAAAACTCACCTATTGAAACAATCGACAAAGTAAAAGAAGTTGTCAGCTGTTTCGGTTCTTTCAACTGGCAAGCACTTGTAATCGGTGCAGTTTCGCTCGCAATACTGATTGTTGTGCCGAAATTCCTCAAAAAGATTCCTGCTTCAATAATCGCAATTGTCGTGTGCGCCGCACTTGTTAAGATTTTTGATATGAACGTCAACACAATCGGCGATCTTTACACAATTTCATCTGCCGCACCCAAGCTCAACGTGCCAGAATTTTCACTTGACACAGTCAAAGCAATAATCCCCGATGCGCTTACAATCGCAGTGCTTGCGGCTGTTGAGTCACTCCTCTCCTGCGTTGTTGCAGACGGCATGATAGGCAGCCGACACAACTCCAATATGGAACTTATTGCACAGGGCGCAGGTAACATCTGCTCCGCACTTTTCGGCGGAATTCCCGCAACGGGTGCAATTGCACGAACAGCGGCAAACATCAAAAACGGCGGCAGAACACCGATAGCCGGTATGGTTCACGCTGTTGTGCTGCTTGCGGTGCTGCTTGTGCTGATGCCCTACGCATCTCTTATCCCCATGCCGACAATTGCTGCAATACTCTTCATTGTTGCGTACAATATGAGCGAGTGGCGTGAGTTTGTTTCAATCATCAAGCACAGCCCCAAGAGTGACACACTCATTCTTGTTGTCACATTCGTGCTGACTGTTGTGTTCGACCTTGTTGTCGCAATCTGCGTAGGTATTGTGCTTTCAACCGTTATGTTTATGAAGCGTATGTCAGACGTCACCGACGCATACGGCTGGAAAGAAATTGACGAAAACACCGACAGCGAAAACGTAAACCTCAAGGTTATACCCGAGGGCGCAATGGTATACGAAATTACAGGTCCGATATTCTTCGGCGCATCGAACAAAATTGCCGACGTTATCAAAAGCTCAAAGAAAAAGGTACTTGTGCTGAGAATGAGAAGCGTGCCTGCGATTGATGCAACAGGCATACACAGCTTTGAATCAATCATAAACACCTGCAAGAAAAACAACACCGTGCTGATTATGTCGCACGTCAACAAGCAGCCTATGAAGGTGCTCAAAAAATCGGGAATGTATGAGGATATAGGCGAAGAAAACATCTGCCCGAATATTGACGCCGCGCTCACAAGAGCAGCAGCCATCTTAAAATAAAAAACAAAAAGCCCACAGATTTTGCTGATGCATATCTGTGGGTTTATTTTATGTATGCTTTTGTTTTTTGAAATGTCTTATACTCATAATCAACACAAACGTACCCAATATCGGGAACACGGCTGTGACAAGCATACCTGCCTTGAGACCTATCTGCTCAGCTGTCATATTAAGGCTGACACTGAGGTCTTTTGCAAAATCACTTACAGAGACATTATCCACAACAATACCGAGAAGCTGTGGCGCAACCGAAGCACCGAGGTCACCGCCTGCCGCCATCAGTGCATAAGCCGCCACACCGACACCGGGCAGATTTTCCTCCATCATTATCAGCGTTCCGGGCCAGAGCATTGAGGTGAAGATTCCCGTCAGGATGCAAGCAATAACCGCAAAAACAACATTGGTAGAAAAGCCTGCAACAAAATAACATACGACAGCACCTGCCATACCTACAAGCAACATTCTGAAGATATTCTTGCCGTATTTTGCGTAAGTAATTCTCGTTATACCAAGAAGGATGGCAAAGCCTGCCATTCCGAGAATATCGCCGACTGTCTTATCAATCTTCAGAGCGTTTTCCATATAGCTCGATACCCAGTTTGACATTGCGTTTTCCGCACAGCTTCCGAAGAAGATACATCCGACACAAAGAGCCATACCAAGCGCTCTGCGTTTTGTGCCCTTAGTCCCCTCACTGACGCTTGAAACGTCCATATCAGGCATGGGAGACAGAACAAACATAACAGTGGCAATAATGGGAAGCAGTGCCCAGAATATCGTAAGATATTTCCAGTTTGCTGAGCCGAATATTCTCAGGAACACCGTGCTGACAACAACGACAGTGAACACACCAAAAGCATAAAGAGAATGAAGCTTGCTCATATCCTTTTGCGGATTATCCGAAGGGATTGCGGCAATTACGGGGCTGAGCAAAACCTCGGATAAGCCTGCGGAAACGGAGAAAAGCACCGTTCCTATGAGCAGACCTATATATGCGTGCTGAGAAAACAAGGTGGGCACAACGGCATAAACAAGCAAACCTGCCGACGTTATCAGGGGCATTATTCTGACAATTTTTTTGACATTGAAATGTTTTGAAAACACCGTAAAGATAATATCAACCGTAAGCTGTGTACAGAAATTTGTAAGCACGAGTGTGCCGAGAAGCGTATAAGATATGCCGTACATATCCTGCAGCGTCGCAAAAAGAAGCGGCGGCAGGCTGAATATGGAGGACATTGTAAAATACGCAGTGTAACAAGCAAGCTTTGTAAGCTTGAAATTTTTATTAATCATATATTCCTCTCGATTTATCAATTATTACATCCGCCGAAGATGCGGCAGTTGTGTGCACAGCCGGTGGGGGTTGTTGCGCAGCCGCCGAGGGCTGTTTCACGCAGCTCGGAGGGCAGCCTGCAACCGACGCGGTACATCGCCTGCATCATCTCTGTAAACGGCACAACAGCCTTTATTCCGCTCAGCGCCATTTCTGCGCAGGTGATTGCGTTTGCGGCTCCGATAGCGTTTCTGCTCTGGCACGGTGCTTCAACAAGACCTGCAATAGGGTCACAAACAAGACCGAGCAGATTACTCAGAGCTATTGAAGCAGCATCGAAAGCCTGTGCCGCAGTGCCGCCCATCATTGTTACAGCCATTGCCGAAGCCATTGCCGAAGCTGCACCAACCTCAGCCTGACAGCCTGCCTGTGCACCCGAAACGCTCGCGTGCCTCATAAGCAGATAGCCTACTGCACCCGCTGTAAAAAGTCCGTCAAGCAAAGTCTTTTCAGAAAGTGAAAATTCTTCCTCCAACGCAAACAGCACGGCAGGCACAACGCCGGCCGAGCCTGCAGTAGGTGCGGCAACGATAACGCCCATCGAAGCATTGACCTCGGGCACAGCCTGAGAATAGATAAGCGCCTTTGTTATAACAGAGCCGCAGATTGACTTGCCGCTCTTTGCGTGTGCATTGAGTTTTGCCGCCTCACCACCTATAAGTCCACCCGTTGTGGGAAAAAACTTATCAAGCGGCTTGTGTGCGGAATCTCGCATAATCCTGAGCGCTTTTTTCATTTTTTCTTCAACCGTCTCGGAATCTGTTTCGCCCTGAACAATTTCACGCTCACGCATTACATCGGCAATTGAAAGCCCTTCTTTACAAAGATTCAACAAATCTTCCGTTGTTATAAAATCCATATTCCGCACCTCCTTATCTTCTGACAAGCATTATGTCTTCAATTGCGGGATTCTTTTTCATTTCCTCAACCGCATTTTCTGATATTTCTTCGTCTGATTCAACTATCGTGTATGCAAGTCCGCCCTTTTCCTCGCGGAAAACACGCAGGTAAGCAATATTGACACCGTAGCGACTGAGCACGGAAGTAACACCTGCAACAACACCGGGATAATCATGCTGAACAACGATAAGCGCGTGAAACTCGCCCGTGAAATGAACCTTGACACCGTTGATACACGTCAGCCTTACCTTGCCGCCGCCGAGCGATTCGCCGCGCACGTGAAGCACCCTGCCCGAAACACCTTCAACCTCCATATCAACGGTGTTGGGATGAATATCGTCATCCTCTTCAGTTGCGGATTCAAAAACAAAATCAAGCCCCGCCTCACGCGCAAGCTCAAACGAATCGCGTATACGCTCATCATCCGTTTCAAAGCCTAAAATGCCGCCGACAAGCGCTCTGTCTGTGCCGTGACCTTTATATGTTTTTGCAAACGAGCCGTAAAGCGTAAACTTAATACGCCTTACCTCCTCGCCAATCATCTTTTTTGTAAGCAGTGCGATTGATGCCGCACCTGCTGTGTGTGAGCTTGAAGGGCCTACCATATTCGGGCCGATAACGTCAAACACGCTTATAAAAGCCATTTTAAAACTGCACCTTTCCCATTATCTTATGTCTAAAATATAGCACAGATTTATTGTGATTACAATATTTATTATGCCTCACACAGCTTTTTTCACAAAACGAAGCAAAAAGAAAACCGAATTTTTTTGCAGTTTGGGAAGATATTTTTTTCAAAAAACTGTATACATAAAGCAAGTTTTGTGATAAAGTATTTATGTTAATTTTGTTACAGGGAGTGTTCATAATGAAAAAACTTTACGAAGGCAAAACAAAAGACGTTTACGCTCTTGACAACGGCAATGTAATGCTCAAGTTCAAGGACGACTGCACAGGCAAAGACGGCGTTTTCGATCCCGGTGAGAACACTGTTGGTCTTACAATCGAGGGTATCGGCAAGGCAAACCTCAAGTCATCCATCCACTATTTTGAGCTTCTCAAGGCTGCCGGCATCAAGACACACTATGTCAGCGCAAACATTGACGACGCTACAATGGAAGTTCTTCCCGCAACTGTTTTCGGTCACGGTCTCGAGGTTATCTGCCGCCTTGTTGCTACAGGCAGCTTCATCCGCAGATACGGTGAGTACATTGCAGACGGCACAGTTCTCGAAGGCGGTTATGTTGAGTGCACATTCAAGAACGACGAAAAGGGCGATCCGCTTGTTACAGGCGAAGGTCTTGCAGCTCTCGGCGTTATGACTCCCGCTATGTTCGAAAGCATGAAGGAGCAGACACTCAAAATCACAAAGATCGTTGCTGACGACCTCAAGTCAATCGGTCTCGACCTCTGGGATATCAAGTTTGAGTTCGGCTACAACAACGACGAGGTTATCCTCATCGACGAAATCGCTTCCGGCAACATGCGCGTTTACAAGGACGGCGTTATTGTTGACCCCGTTGAGCTTACAAAGTACATCAACGAGAGATAAGCACACAGCCTCAAAGCACACTCCTCACGGGGTGTGCTTTTTTATGTTTTCTTGACAATTAATCAGGGTGTATGATATTATGTAACTCATAAAGTGAGGTGTTTCATACTTGTCAGTTACACTTATTGAATTACAGCAAGCTTGTTACAAAATCCTATGTAAGCTCGATGATATGTGCAAAGAAAACAACCTTCATATGGTGCTTCAATCCGGCACAGCTCTCGGTGCGGTACGGCACAAAGGTTTCATCCCGTGGGATGATGACATTGATGTTATGATGCCGTATAAGGATCTTAAAAAGCTGAAAAAGGTATTCAAAAAGAGCAACAACCTCATTGACGGTTACTCTATGTCTGATTTTGAGCTTGACCACGAAACTCCGCATTGTCTTACCCGTATAAGGTTTAACAACTCGTATGTTCCTGAATCAGGTACAGAGGGGCTGAACATAAACAGCGGTATCTGGCTTGACATTTTCAGCTACTGTTACTGTGCCAGAAGTGAAAGAACTCAAAAAATCCAATCGTATCTTCTCGGTATCACAATGATGTTGCACGAAAAATACCGCAACCGATACAAAGCACAGAATAACGACACATCAACACTCAATCTGCCGATATATATAATCGCCGAAAAAATGCCGGAAAAGCTCCGTATCCTGACAATAAAAGCACTGCAAAACATTATCTCGCTGCTCGGCACGAAGCGCTCCGGCAAATACTTCTGTATGTGTGATTACATCCATAAATTCCACACAATAGAATGTAAAATTTTTGATGATACTATCCCCTGCAAGTTTGTGGAAAGAGATTTCGCAATCCCCAAAGAATATAATTGGTATCTGACAGAAAATTACGGCAAGGATTATATGACACCAAGAAAAACAGTAATACACGCAAATGTTGAGCACGTTGAAATATTCAAGGAGGCATCAAGATGAAAAAATATAAAGTAGGTTACACAACAGGAGTATTTGACCTTTTCCACGTCGGCCATCTCAACATCCTTGAAAAATCAAAAGAGCTTTGTGACACACTCATTGTTGCGGTATGCACAGATGAGTACGTTCAGGAAACCAAACATATCACACCGATAATCAGCTATGAGGACAGAGCCAGAATAATCGCATCTCTCAAATGCGTTGATAAGGTTGTTCCTATGACTTATACCGACAAACTCAGAGCATGGGAAGAATACAAGTTTGATGTGCTGATTTCAGGTGATGACTGGAAGGGTAGCGAAAGATACAATCTTACCGAGCAGCAATTTGCTCCGCTCGGCGTTGATGTTTGTTATGTGCCCTATACCAAGAGCATCTCCACCACAATGATAAAAGAAAAGCTCAAAAACAACTGATTTCAAGCTATGTAAACCCGGGTTTACATAGCTTTTTTTGGCGTTTGTAAACTCAAATTGCTTGAAAACCGACAGATTTGCTGATATACTTGAACCGTAATTCCGACAAGGAGGATAACGCAATGAATATTGCCGAAAGAATCATCAAGCTCAGAAAAGAAGCAGGGCTTTCTCAGGAAGCGCTTGCCGAGCACCTTGGAGTTTCACGTCAATCGGTTTCAAAATGGGAATCCGGCAACGTTATGCCCGACCTCGATAAAGTTATAGCAATGTGCGATATTTTCGACGTAAGCACGGATTATCTGCTCAAGGGTGACGGCGAAGAAAATCCGCAACAAAAAGAATATGATGAAGTTTATATAGGCGAAAACACACAGACAATACCGACTCCTCTGTCCGAGTCCGAACCTGAATCAGACGAGCCTGACGAACCTTCGCGCAAAACAAAGATAAAGGTAGTTGCGTGTATTCTTGTTGCCTGCATCATATTCGCGGCAATAATTCCCATACCGTTGGGTGGATACAGAAAACTCTGGGCAATGTTCAACGAAGACCCCGTTCAATACCCCTACGTGCTTGTGCACGGAATGGGCGGCTGGGGCGAATCCGCAGGAATCAACTCCATCGCACCGTATTGGGGCGCTGTCACAGGAAGCATATCCGACAACCTGAGAAATAACGGCACTAAGGTATATGAAGCAACTGTCGGTCCGTTTTCGAGTGCGTGGGACAGAGCGTGCGAGCTTTATGCACAGCTTACCGGCACAACGGTCGATTACGGTGCCGCGCACAGCACACAGCACGGACACAACCGCTACGGAAAAACATACAGCACACCGCTTTATGATCAGTGGGGCAAAAAGACCGAAGGCGGTCAGCTGCAGAAAATAAACCTCGTAGGTCACAGCTTCGGCGGCAACACAATCACCTTACTGACAAGTTTGCTTGAATACGGCAGCGAAGAAGAAATCAACGCAAGCCCCGACGACGTATCAGAGCTTTTCAAAGGCGGCAAGGGTGAATATATAAACAGTGTCACAACGCTCTGCACACCGCACAACGGCTCAACACTATACTACGTTGTTGACAAGCAGAATCTGATTTCAGCCTCCCTTGGTTTTCTGCGCGTTGCAGGCGGTCTCACCAACGCAGTTGCAAGCGACGTTATTGATTTTCAGCTCGAGCACTTCGGCATATTCTCAGGCACAGACAACACCTCATCACTTTTCAACGACAGCTTTATGAACGGCAAGGATAATGCCTTCTATGACCTTTCGCCTCACGGCGCAAAGGAGCTGAACGAAACCATTCAGACAGTTGAAGACGTATACTATTTTTCATACGTTTACTGCACAACGGAAAAATCCGCCCTCACAGGCAAACAGACACCGAAGCTTTCGACAATGCTGGTGCTTATGCCAATGGCGCGACTCATCGGCGGATACACTAACACAAGCGATGATGCCCCCGTTAAGATTGATGAAAGCTGGTTGCCCAACGACGGACTTGTTAACGTTGTTTCGGCACAAAAACCCGACGACGAAGATTTTGAGGTCTATACCGAAGGTACACAATTCAGCCACGGAAAATGGTACGTATTCCCGACAAAAGACGGTGACCACGGCACGGTCATAGGTCTGAACGGAAACGCCACACAGACGCATCAGTTTTACACCGACCTTGTTGAAATGATAAACGCACTGCCAAGAATAAAATAATAAAAAAGAAAGCTGTTGCGTTGCAACAGCTTTCTTTTTTACTTCCAGTAATCTACTTTATCCGTCAGACCTATGCTTTTGCTTTTAAATTCGGGGTCTTTACCCTCTTTACGCTGCCGCTCATAATCTTTGAGCGCGCGGATTGCGTACTTGCTGAGTATTATTATAACGGGCATATTGATAAGCGCCATCGCACCCATCGTTATATCCGCAATATCCCAGAGCAGATTTGCGCTGAGACCCGAGCCGACAAAAATAACAACGGAAGCTACGATATAATAAATCCTCATAAACGTTTTGCCGGGCATCTTTTTAAAAAGGAAAAACCAGCTGCGATCAACATAGTAAAGATTACCGAGCAAAGTCGTGAACGCAAACAGAATCATCGCAACAGTTATAAATATCGGACCGAACGAGCCGAGCGCAGCCGAGAGAGACTGCTGCACATAGGGAGCACCCTTGATTTCCTCAGTAGGTTCAATGCCTGATGAGAGGCACATAAATGCAGTTGCAGAGCAGACGAGAACAGTATCAATAAACACCGACAGCACCTGAACTAAACCCTGCTTTATGGGGTGTTTGACGTCGGCAGAAGCCGATGCATTGGGAGCTGAACCGACACCCGCCTCATTACTGAAAAGGCCGCGCTTTATGCCGTACATAACGCAGGAGCCGGTAAAACCGCCGAAAATTGCTTTAAGATCGAACGCCTCAGTAAAAATTCTGCCGAAGATGCCAGGCATACTTTTTATATTGAGCACAACAACCAAAACAGAAACAAGAATATATGCTATTCCCATAATCGGCACCATTACGCTTGTAACCTTGACAACGCGCTTGCCGCCGCCAATCAGACAGTAGCCGACAAGCACAGCAAGAATGAGACCGATAATCCACGGAGTTGTCTTTTCATCATAGAAACTGTAAGCCGAGAAAGTTGACTGAAGATTATAAGAGCCGAGCATATTGAAGCCGACACCATAAGTAAGAATAAGAAAAACCGTAAACACAACCGCAAGAGGGCGGCATTTAAGGGCAGTTTCTATATAATAAGCAGGTCCTCCGTAGCTGCTGCCATCAGCACCTCTCTTTTTATAAATCTGGGCAAGCGTGCTCTCAACAAGTGCCGATGCAGAACCGATAATCGCAATGACCCACATCCAGAAAACAGAGCCGAAACCGCCGCAGCAGATTGCAGTGGAAACGCCTATAATATTACCCGTACCGACACGCGATGCGGTTGAAACCATCAGCGCCTGAAACGAGGAAACACCCTTGCTGTCATTCGGTTTTTCGGTAACAGCCCTGAACTGCTCGCCTAACAGCCTGAACTGCGCAAAGCGTGTGCGCACCGTAAAAAAAAGTCCGCCAATCACAAGCAGAATAACCAACACGTATGTATACATCGCATTGCTTATTTCGCCGACAAATTTTTCAATAAATTCCATATTTCTACCTCTTCAAACATAATCTTATGAATTATATCACAAAGAGCACCCCGATGCAAGAAAAAAAGACCATCCGCAGATGGTCTTTCACAGATAATCTCTTATATCAATCGCAAGACGCTCTTCGAGGTTGATAAGCCTTTTTGCAATATCCTTTGACACCTCGTCTGCCGCCTCATATTCGTTGAGATAGCGGTTGAGCGACTTAACACCCATATTGCATCCGTCGGTCATAAGGTCAGCTATTGTGCCGTCAGATTCATCAACAGCGAGCTTCACGCCCGTTTTCATCCACGACATACCCTTTGCAATGGGATTCGGTGCTTTGCCATCATCGTGATATTTGTCAAGAAGTGTGCGAATTTCACTGCCGAGCTGTTCGTGCTCAACTTTACAGTCATTGAGATATTTTTTCAGCGATTCATTTTTTACGTGACCGACTACGTCATTAATCGAGCTGACGCCCATTCTGACACCTGCATCACATTCTCTGAGAAGTTTCACCGTATCCTGTTCTATCATAACTTATTCTCCTTTCGTCAGACAGAACAAGTATGTGCAGAATAAGTGAATTTATGCTTTATCAAACATATCAGCAAGATATTTATCTGTTCTTGCAAGCTCTCTGATACCCTCGAACACGTTTTCGGGTGTGCGGCCGCTCAGATATCTGTCGCACTCAAGCGTAAAATATCCGCTGTAGCCGATTTCTTTGAGTGCTTTGACAATGGGCACAAAATCAATTTTCATCGACAGCGGAATCTGATGAGAATCGTGCCACATGTCGTTATCGTGAATATGAAGCGCCTGAAGGCGTGAACCAAGTGCCTTTATCATATCAACCGCGGTTGTGTTGAGGCCGCGCATTTCAGCGTGACCGATATCAAGACAGGCAACAAAAAAGTCATCGTTAACCGCATCAAGGTGCGCATTGAAGCTTTCGGGATCCGAGCAAGCAGCCGGAGCCGCCTGATCTTTTTCGTCATCCCAATTCCACATATTCTCCGTTGCGATTTTTACACCGCACCCCTTGGCAAAATCAAGCAGTTCAAAATACATCTGTGCGTTTTCCAAAGCGCTTTTATTGTTATCGGGATGGATGATGCAGATATTGCCGCCCGCCTCTGCAGTGCACTCAATCGCACGCTTATAGTATGAGCGGATTTCGGCACAGCAAGTCGGAAACGGTGCGTGTGACTGATTACATATAATGCCGTTATCAAGACCTATCTGCTTTAGTCTGCGTGCAAAAGCAAGATAATCGTTACTTGCAAGCGGATGGCTGTTTTCGAGAAGGCAACGGTTGCCCCAATCGTATCTGCACATATCAAACATTGAAAAATCCCACGCGTCAAAGCCTGCTTTGGCGATAAGCTCAACCGCCTTTTCTTCGCCTACAATCGACGCTGCCGATGAGATCTCTGTTGAAATTCTCATTAATCTGCACCTCTTTTTACTTCTTTTACAAACTGATTATATCACATACAAAAACAATAATTGTTTTCGGTATTGTAAATTTTGAAGTTATATATTAAAATTGTATCAATTAAGATTGCGAGGTCTGTATATGAAACAGCTTCTGAAAAAAATAATAAGCCTTCGCACAAGGCAGAAAATAATAAGCATAATTTTCGGACTGTGGTGCGCGGTATGCAAATGTATGCCGATAAAAAACAGAGTGCTTTTTTACACAATCCGTGCTGACGGCAAGCTTGCCGACAACAGCAAAGCGGTGTACGATGCACTCGACTGCGATAAAGCGATATTTGCACATATGCTGCCGCACTCATTGCGCACCGAGTTTGCCGCACGCTATCAGCTGCTGACAAGCAAGGTTATCGTAACGGACGACTACGTGCGATATATGCGTTGGATGAAGCTGAGAAAAAGCCAACAGCTTATTCAGATATGGCACGCCTGCGGAGCATTCAAAAAATTCGGTCTTGATGCGCCGTCAAGACTCTCCCCTGCTGAAGAAAAGGCAACCCACGCACAGTACACCACCGTTGCCGTAACATCTGAAAGCTGCAGAAAATACTATGCAGGAGCATTCGGCATTGACGAAAAAATCTGCCTGCCGCTCGGTTTACCGAGAACTGACAGTGTTATAAATCAGGCAACCGCGCTGCGCGAAAACGTATACAGCCGTCACCCTGAATTTATCGGCAAGAAACTCTACCTCTACTGCCCCACTTTCCGTGAAGATGAAGGTAATCAGATTGCCTATAATCCGCAGATTGACTGGCAAAAGCTTTCAGAAGCTTTAAACGACGATGAGATATTTGTCATACGCCGTCACCCGATTATGAAATACAGCCTCACCGACAAAGAATACAGCCGTATTGTTGACCTGAGCGACGAATCAACGCTTGAGCTGACAGCGGCAAGCAGCGCAATCATCACCGACTATTCATCCGTCATATATGACGCTTGCCTGCTTGACGTGCCGTGCGTATTCTACTGCCCCGATTATAAAAACTATGAGCGCGGATTTTATCTTCGTTTTCCCGAGGATTTGCCGGGCAAAATGGTAACAGATTCTGAAAACCTGCTTGAAGCGATCAGAAACACGACCGCTTCACCCGATAAAGAAAAAACCGCAAAATTCAAGGCTGATCAGCTTTCGGCCTGCGACGGCAAAAGCGCAGAGCGAATCGCAAAGCTTGTAAAAGAATATCTGAAATAAAAAATCAGACTGCTTCGGTTGATTGACGCAAGCAGTCTGATTCTTTTTATCTTTTAAGTTTTAAAAAAAGCTTTGCGCCGAGCTGAATCAGCGAATCGGGCAGGAAGCCGAATTTCGGTGAACGCTTGAGAAGCGAAACCACCTTGAAAAGTCTCGGGTCGAGCTTTTCGTTACCACTGAAATTCAGAGTTATTCTGCCCTTGGGTTTACCGTCATTCACAATTTCAAACAGCGGCATTGACTGAGCATAAAGCTGATTTAAAAACGTATCATTCATATTTTTTACGCGCACGCTTATAAACGGCTTTGCGGCAATCTCGGATTTTGAAAAAATCGGCTTACCGATATCCTTTATCTCCCTTGCGCACTTTGCCTTTGTTTCATCCGTCATACGTGCCGTGAGCATTTCGCATCGTTCACCTATGAGGCTGAGTGATTCCTCATCTGATGCAAACCACAGCCTGCGGTAAAACTCATTCATCAGCGCAAGATAATCCTTAAAAAGAATCTCCTGCAGATAAGGTTCTTTCAGCTCGGGAGAATCTGCAAAAGAAGCTGAAGCTGTTTCATAGACAAAATCCATTGACTTTGAAAACTCACGGATAAGCGGAGCATTGACACGGTGAGTAACTGAGCCAGCGTGCTGACGGTACATAAACAGCGCATCCGCAACGCCTGTTATTTTCGGCTTGACGGTGTGGACAAACTGCATAAAGAAAGCACCGTCTTCGCTGTATCTCATCGGAGGGAAGCGTACTGAGCTTTTTTTGAGAAGCTCTGCTCTGTAGCACTTATTGCTGACGATAAAGTTGCGCAGCAGGCGCTTATCGTAGCAGTTTATTTCTTCAAGCTTTATCAGCTCGTCAACAATCGGGTTATACTGACCGACACCTGCGCCGAAGCTCTGCGTTCTGAAAATTGCAAGGTCCGCTGAGGTTGACTGCATTGCAGCATAAAGTGTTGCAAGCGCACCGTCACCGAGCAGGTCATCGCTGTCGATAAAGATGATATATTCTCCGCAGGCACGCTCGATGCCGTTATTGCGTGCGGCAGAAACGCCTGCATTCTCCTGATAAACAGCCTTTATGCGGCTGTCTTTTTTTGCGTAGCTGTCAATAATATTCTGCGTGAAGTCGGTTGAGCCGTCGTTGACAGTTATTATCTCAATATCTTTTTCGCTTTGCGAGAGCAGACAGTCAAGTGTCTGTGCAAGATATTCTTCGCCGTTATAAACGGGAACAATTATTGAAAATCTCATTTCTCTTCACCCGTTTTCTGCAGCCATTCCAGCTCCTGAGCAGGAACGACAATATAGTTATCGGCACCCTCACCTACCCTGAGGTAAACGTTTCTGATGCCTGCCTGAATTATATTGCGTGCACACAGTGGACAGGGTTTTGCTTCGTGAACGGAATTGTCCTGAGGGTTGATGCCCGTAAGATACAGATCCGCACCCATAGTCTGACTGCGCGAACAGTTGAGCAGTGCATTCATCTCAGCGTGAACAGCACGGCAGATTGCGTAGCCTTCGCCCTGATGCATATCTTTCTCTATACGCTGACACGTGCCTATTTCGCAGCAGTTTTCAAAGCCGCGCGGTGAACCGTTATATCCTGTTGAAACAACGGCATCATCCTTGACGATAACAGCACCGTATTTACGCTTGAGGCAGGTGCTTCTGTAAGCAAAAACCTCGGCACAGTTGAGGTAGGTATCTATTTTTGAAACAAGCCTTGCGTTTTCGGGAAAAACCAAGCTCAACACATCCCTTTTGTTAAAACGATTTTGATTATTATACCACACAGATAAAAATATTACCATACCAAAACAAAACAATCCGCTCAAACATTGATTACCGACACTTATTGTGATAAAATAAACACACAAAAATTATTGCAGGGTGATTATTGTGGGTGAAAGAATAAAAAAAGCCATCGGTGTGCAAGGCGATTTTAAAACAGCCATACTGCCGATGATAAACTACAGCTATGCCAACATTTATATGGGCGGTGCAGGCTACATAATCAGTATGTATTTTACGATTTTCCTTACCGACGTCGTAAACCTCTCGCTCAATCAGGCAGGCATTATTGTTATGATTGCAACCGTATGGGATGCGGTGACCGACCCTGTTATGGGCATCATAACAGACAGAACAAGATCAAAAACAGGCAAGCACAGGCGATACCTGCTGTGGGGTATTCCCGTTATGGCGCTGTCATATACACTGCTGTGGAATTCCTACGGACTTGACGGCAAGAATTCACCGACAACGGCAATGGTTTACTTCATACTCGTATATATGCTTTACAAAACAGCCTACACCGTAATCGGTGTGCCACATACAGCAATGCTGCCCGAGCTTGCACCCGAATACAATCTGCGCACACAGTACAACTCCGTCGGCTATCTGTTCAACTCTGCAGGTATGGTGCCTGCATTCGGCATCGCCGTGCTTATCCTCGGTATTTTCGGTTCAGGCGACAACCTGACATCCGCTTCAAGAAAGCCTTTTCTGATTATAGGTATCGCGCTTTCCGTATTCTTCGGTCTTGCGGTATTTATGACCTATAAAAAAACAAGAGAGCCGAGCTCGCTCAACAACAAAAATGACAAGCTCGACGTAAGATACATCATACGCGAATACGTGCTCGTATTCAAAAACCGCTCATTCAGACAGTATTTCTTTATGAGCCTTGCATATCAGTTTGCAACAGGATTCTACGCAAACTCAAAGGTTTACTATATCAAATACCTTGCCAACCAGTACAAGAGCTATGCGCTCTTCAATGCCGTTGCAGGCGTTGCTGAGGCAGGTGCTTTTCCGCTCAACTATGCTCTCACAATGAAGCACGGCAAGAAAAAATGCGGCAACATTGTCACTCCGCTTATGGTTGCAGGTCTTGCAATCGGTCTTATAATGCAGTCGGGCGGCTCATTATTCTGGAGCGCTCTGATGATGCTGAGTATGATTCTCTATCCCTTCGGTATGTCGGGTCTCGGATTTGTTTCAACCAATATCTTCCCCGACCTTACAGACGTTGATGAGCTTATCACGGGCAGACGAAGAGAGGGTGTTATTTCAACATTCAGCACACTTATCAAAAAGAGTATCAGCGGTGTTATGGCGGCTCTTGTCGGTTTCACGCTTCAGGGTTTCGGTCTTGTTACGGGTGACACCGTATCAGACTACGAAAAAACTAGCGGCTTGCTCTTTGAGCAAAGCGCCAACGCTGTAACAGGTGTCAGAATCTGCGTGGCTGTAATACCGATTATCGCAGCGGTTATTTCGCTGATTCTTCTCAAGCGCTTCCGTATGACCAAAGACGACCACACGATGATACGCGCGGCAATTGCAACAAAGCACAGATACGGCAGCGTAACACTGACCGAGGAGCAGAAGCGCCGCTGTGAGATTATTTCGGGGCAGAAGCTTGAAAACACTTGGCTCGGTCAGCCGTCAACCGAAGACACAGCTGAGCACTGCCTTGATACGGATGAAAACGGTAACTATCTGATACTGCTCGAGTTAAAAAGAGAGAAGGAGGCAAAATTAAATGATTGATATAACAAAAAAAGCTCCCGACAAAAAGGAAAAGAACTTTAAAAATTCACTTGTTGATTTTCTGTTTTATCTTGTGCAGTGGACCTGGGGTCTGCCGGTCAACATCGTCGGAGGAATTGCCTTTCTCATCTGCACAAAAATCAAAAAGCGCCGTTATCAGCGCTTCGGATACTCTTACATAGTTTATCTGCCGTGGAAATCGGGCGGACTGTCAATGGGGCTTTTCATATTTATGAAAGACCAGCACAAAAGCAAAAAGTGGACGTATAACACCCGTATTCACGAATACGGTCACACGTGGCAGTGTCTGCTTCTCGGTCCGCTTTATTACATAGTTATTGCAATCCCCTCGGCAGTATGGTGCAACTGCTTTGCAGGCTACAGAAAGAAGAACAATATATCTTACTACAAGCTCTACTGTGAAGCTTGGGCAAATGCCTGGGGACAGAAATTCAGCAAAATGGAAATGGATTTGTGATATGAATATTATTTACGAAAAACTCAGAATCGGAATTGACAAGGCTCTGCTTTCTATGGGCAGAGGCGTTTACGGTATCAGCGGCGGCAAGCTTGCAAAAATTATGTTCACCTCGGCTCTTGACGTAAAGCACGTAGGCACAGACGTTAAAATAATCAGCGAGGATGAGGACAGCGTAACGATTGCGAAGTTTGACAGAAACGGCAAAATCCTCGACAAAGGCTTCCGCATACTTTCAACAACCGACCTGCATTTCGGAGACGACCCGACACTACGCAACAAGTGTATGGGTATGCTGATGCGCCACATTATTGACACAAAGCCTGACCTTGTTGTGCTCACAGGCGATATAATTCTCGGCAAATATCAGCATTTTGATGCGGTGCAGTTTGCTCAGTTTATGGAAAAAATCGGCGTATACTGGGCATTCACATTCGGCAACCACGAGGCAAGAGAAGAAAAGGGACGCTTCAAAGAGCTGCTTATGAAATGCCAGACGACATTCCCCCACTGCCTTGCAAGGCAGGGCAAAAAAGAGCTTTTCGGTCTTTGCAACTACTGCATCAATATTATGAAAAGCGAAACCGAAATACTCAAAACGCTGTTTATGCTCGACTCGGGCAGAGATATAATTGACGAATACCGCGATGAGCACGGCTGCCCTTGGGAATACGGCAGCTACGACTTCATCAAGAATAACCAGATGAACTGGTATGAAAACAAGGTTGAATCACTGCGAAAAAAATACGGTGAAGTAAAATCATTTATGTATATGCATATTCCCGTTAAAGAGTATGACCTTGCTGTAACGCAGGATGAAAACGGCAAGTTTATATTCACGGACACCTGCGAAATTCTCTACGGCGGTGTTTATGAGAGCGTCGGCTCATCACACTTCAACAGCGGTCTCTTTGCTCTGATAAAAAAACTCGGCAGCACTCAGGCTTTGTTCAGCGGGCACGACCACGTAAACGATTTCTGCGCAATATATGATGGGGTTTACCTTGTATACAGCCAGTGCGGAGGTTATGAAACCTACACACTTGAAGAAAAAACAGGTTGGGGCGAAGAAAAGTGGATACAGGGTGTTACAATAACTGATATCGCTCCCGACGGCACGTTTAAAATCAGCCCGAGATATAACAGAGATTATCTTTAAAAAACAGCACAAATGCCGACTTCTCTTACGAGAGGTCGGCATTTTTATACTGAACATAGTTTATCTGTTCATCGTTTTCAAGCGGATAGGTTATAAGCGTATCGGAATCAAGATTTTCTCTGTTCATATCAACCGCTGTAATCTGACGGTTGCCGTAGGTTGTGTAGTAATATATACCCTTATCAGCATTACAGCAGGAGGAATAAACCGTTATTTCGTGTTTTCCGTTATCCAGCACACAGCAGCCTCTTGTCTGCTCAACACTGCCAAGGATATGGAAAAACTGTCCTACGCTCGATTTTTCGTCGTTTTGGCTCACACTGTTGAGCTTCGTAAAAGCCGCACGCACAAACCTTGACTGCGATGAAAGATCACCAGGCAGACCGATTGCACCCATTCCCCTGCTGTAAACATCAAGCTCGATATTTGGTGCAAAAGTGTTGCGCGACGGCAAAGGTGAAAGACTCATAAAATTATTGAGATTAAACATCTGCATATCAAACGGCGGATTGTTGGTCAGCACACCGACAGGATTATCATAAATCATCAATCCGCATTTCACACTCTCAACAGTTACTGACTGCGTTTTGTCTGCAATAATCCAATGCAGCTGTGAAGCAGGCAATTTATCATTGAAGGCTTCACCTGTTATATTTGTTACGTTGAGCAGCTCTACAGCCTGCTTAACGTTTTCACACTGTGATAAAACCCATGGTATAAGCTCAAACTGTGCAACGTTATCTTTATAATCATCGGGCTTAAAATAGTGCGCGTTGCCGACAAAATTAAGACCCGCCATACACAGACCTTTTTCATTCACCGCATCGTAATAAAGCGGATAACCGTCAACAACATAAGCCATACCTATTATTGCAAGGTGGTTTTTAATTGTTTTACCGTTTCTGAAATCGAACACGAAATTACGTGAAGTAACCGTCACCTGCTCAAAGTATGAAAAATCGTTATCAAGGGTTCTGCCAAAATAAAAACAATCTGTTTTATAAGTTACTGCAGTGCACATTCAACCGCCGCCTTTCGGTAATATTATTACCCGAAAAACAAAAAAAGCAGCCGCTCTCCGAAGAGAACGGCTGAATTTTTTGTGCATAAGAATAGAAAAAAAGAATTTATATAATTATGCTTCTTCTCTCATCTTTGCAAAGCACTCGCTGCAGTATACAGGGCGGTCCTCACGGGGTCTGAAGGGGACCTTGCACTCTGCGCCGCACTGTGCGCAAGTAGCGTCGAACATTTCACGCTCGGGCTTGTTTGCATTCTTGCGTGCGTCACGGCAGGACTTGCAGCGCTGAGGCTCATTTTCAAAGCCCTTTGCAGCATAGAACTCCTGCTCGCCGGCTGTGAAAACGAATTCGTTGCCGCATTCCTTACAGATGAGAGTCTTGTCTTCGTACATTTTGGATTACCTCGCTAAAAAAATATTTGTTGACACCCCGGACGGATTTGCACCGCCATCTTGCTGTAAACAGCACGCTCTGCTTGAGCTACATGGGCATTTATTTGTTCGTCAGTCGGCTTTGAGTTTGCGGCGGATACGTTGCACCGCATTGTCAACCGATTTGACGGACTTACCTGTTCTTTCGGCGATATCGGCATAGCTTGCACCGCACACATACATCGCCAGCACTGTCCGCTCATATTCTGAAAGTCGGGTTTTGATTTTCTCTGCAACATCTTCAACCAGTTCGTATGACTGAAGCTCATTATATGTAACGTCAGAATAAATTGACGAATCAACATCGTCAAGTGCAACGGTAGAAACGCTCTTTTTGTTTTGCTGAGTGTAGAGCGAAATCATACTGTTGATGGCACAACGGCACGCAAAGGTAGAAAACTTTGCACCCTTGTCCGCATCGTAGGAACGTATGGCGTGAATAACGCCCATAAGCCCCTGCTGATAAAAGTCCTGCTTGTCAAGACTGCAGGAATTGGCAAACTGGTCAGCTTTATAACCGACAAAGCCTGATACCCGGTTCATCAGCTCAACAACAGCCTCACTGTCGTTCTGCTCTTTGGCAATGAGAACCAGCTCTTCATCGGACAATTCTTTTAGGAGAGCTGAATTCAACCCGGAAATCCCCCAATCTGGAACAAGTATAATAATGATATTCTATATTTTCTATTTTGTCAATAGATTATCGTGATAAAAGTTCAAAAAAATTATACATTTCTCACAACTCAGGCGAAAAATGTCAAATAAATTTAGTTTTTCTGCTGTAATTCATCCAAATCAAGATCAAACGCAGATATAAACTCGCCCAAGAAATCGTTTGCCGCAGGAATATCAAGCTCTGAAATAAGCTTTTCCGTGGCTTTTTTTGCGCTTGCAAACTCACTGTTACCGGCTTTGCTTTCCTCAATACACTTAATAAGAGCGGATATTTTATCAGCCGCTTTAACGAGCTTCCACAGCGGTGCATCAGCATCCTGCTTGACGAAGAACCCGCTGTAACTTTCCTGCATATAATCAGGCAGCATCGACACAAGCATAGACGCAGTCTCACGCTCAACAGCCTTGTAGGCTTGCTTGAGCTGCGGGTTACCGTATTTTATGGGTGTGGGCATATCGCCCGTTATTATCTCGGGCATATCGTGATAAATGCCCAGAAGAGCCGCACGCTCGCAGTTATACTGCGTGCCGTATTTTTCATTTGAAATCACGGCGAGTGCGTGCGCAATTGCCGCAACCTCAAGGCTGTGTTCGCTGAGATTTTCCTTGCGGGTGTTGCGCATCAAAGCCCAGCGGTCGATATATTTCATTCTTGAAAACATTGCAAAAAAACTGTATGCCATTGGGTTTATCCCTTTCATTGATTATTTGGGTTTTGGAGAATCAGCACGTACCCCGGCACGTACTCATATGTGGTATAGCCTTCGTCCAGATATTCTTCGCGAAGCTGAGTTGTTTCGTTTATAAGTGCAGGTCGCATATCGAAAACGACAAAATCCGTTTCGTTTTCCGAGTTGATCTCATATATTTCATCACGATTTGCAATATGAGGCACAAAGAACGTGCTTGACTTGACCGAAGCATCCTCGGGCAGTTTTTCAAGCGCTTCATCGAGAATATCAAAAGTTTCTTTTGATTTCACGTATCTGCTCACATAGATATCGAGCTTCGGGAATGCCGTAACAAGGAAACACATAACGGATGCGATTGCCGCAAGGCTCATCATATAGCGCCTTGCCCTGCCGCCAAGCTCTGACGAATTGATAACCGCCAAGTAAATAAGGCAAGAAATCGCGCCGTAGGTATACTGAAAATCAATTGAAAACTGATAGACATAAGAAGTCATCAGGTTAAAGAGTATAAACGGCAATATGAGGATAAAATGAGAAACCTTCCTTGTGGCAAGAGGAAGAAAACCGAGCGGCATAAGCACATACATAAGATACGGCAGTTTTTCCGCCTTAAGTGTCTGAGCAAAAACATAGGCAGGATTAGTGAGGATTATCCTTACCATGCCTATAAGTCCGTTATCCTCATACATATAATTTTTGAAGTGAGTGGAAAGGATTCCGTTTCCGAAATAGGTCAGAATCAGAACAGCTGAAACAAAATATATCAGCGAAACCGCACAGAGAATTGCGCCGTGCATACGTTTTCTGCGCGAGAAGAAAACAAAGAGACCGAAGAAGAAAACAAAAAGGCAGGCATCCTCCTTGATGCAAAAGACAAGCAATGCCGAAAGGTACATCCAAAGATACTTTTCACGCTCAAAGAAATAGAAAACCCACAGCAGAAGCGGCACGAGGAAGCAGTTTTCGTGAAGATCATAGCTTGTGCCGCAGATAATAATCGGGCTGAATGAATAAGCGATGACCATCAGAAGCGTCATCTTGTTGCTCAGTCCCTTATGCTTTGCAAGCAGGAAAAGCGGAAGCACACCGCCTGCAAGAACAAGCGCCTGACTTATCTGCAGAGTATAGGGAGAAGGAAAAACAAAATAAAGCGGCAAAAGCAGATAATAAATCGGAGAAATGTGAACGGCAAAATGTGAGAGAAGCATATCGCGCTCACTCGACGTTATGGGCAGACCCGTTTCGCGCATATGGTGGAACATATTGACAAACAGACCAAAGTCAAAATTAGGTGAGCTGTAGGTTGCATAGCGCATACAGGTTATAACGGAAATAACCGCAAACAGGAAGAAAGCCAGCACGCACACGACCGCAACCGTTACCTTATTGCCGATTCTGACTTTTGAAAGTCCGAGTTTATCTTTTTTCAGCAGAAAATTGAGCATTATTGCCGCAAGGATAATCATACTCAGACAGAACCAGAAATCACTGTGAAGCATCAGCAGACAGACAGTGAACCCGATAAAGGTAACCGTCATTCCCCACGAATCAAACGGATGCTTACGAAAAGCAAAGCTCAACACAGACAGCGCAACAAAACCAACAAGCATTATCAGCGCATATTTCAAAACGTCGATATTGAAAGCATAGCTCATTTCCGTAAACATAATCGGACTTATGCAAAGCGCATACAAATTCACGGCGCACCATACGGTAAGAAAACGCTGAATGAGCTTATCAATATCAAAGCAATTTTTTATATTTGTCACAAACGAATTTCCGGATATTACTTCTTTTATTTTTTTCTTCTTTTCCATTTTTGTCCTCAATTCAAATTACATTTGCTCAAGGATATACTGTTTAACGTCCTCAAGCTTGCTCTTTTTCCATTCGCCCTGCTCTGCTTTTTCAGCAAGAGGGCAAAGGATAAAGAAATCCAGCGTTTCGCCCGGCACACGACCCGTGCGAAGCGGCTCGGCAAAATGCTCTGCCCATTCCTCTTCCGTGGCATTCTTGAACCTGTCGGGGTTGAGGTAGGTCATCTGCCGTCTTGTTGCGGCAATATGCATTTTAGCCGAGAGCGGTGAAAGCAGCTCAAATTCTTCCTGCTGAACGTCGGTAAAGATTCTAGGCAGAGGCGCTTCGACTATATGCTCACTGCCGCGCTGAATCTCAAGTCCCATCGGATCCCATGTAAAATCGTTTTCAGTAAAGTTGAGCTTCACAAGCAAACCGAACTCGGTATTGTACTGTGAACGCTGATAATCGGTATCAAAAATAAAATTGCCCAACGAATAAAAAATGATCTTGTCCCCTACCGTTTCATAATTCATCGGCACGTGAGGATGATGGGCAACAACAATGTCCGCACCCATCTCGAGATATTTATGATACCGTTCTCTTGTATAGGGCGACGGCAGAGGAGTAAACTCCTCACCTGCGTGTGCAACAACGATGCACCAGCGGCATTTGCTCTTTATCTGATTAATCGTGTTCTGTATTTCGTCAAGATCACTCCAGCTGTAACAGCCTGCCTTGTTTTCGTCAGCCTTTCTGCACGCACGCTGGTAACCGACGCCGAACATACCTATGCCGCCTGCTTCATCGAGAATAACGGCACTGCGTGCCTGATCAATATTCATACCTGCACCGATTGTCTGCACACCGTTATCGCGCGCAATATCAAGCGTGCTTTTAATGCCGAATTCGCCTGCATCCATAATATGATTGTTGCAGATATTCCAGATATCGGCTTTCATTTTTTTGAGCACGCCGACAGCCTTGGGATCGATTGTGTGAAGCAGCTGCTGCACACCGCCCGTGGTTGTATTCTGCTCAACAGGCGCAACGGGACCCTCAACGTTTGCAATAACGTGATCGGCACTGTGGAGAAAATCGAGCACCTGCTGTGAAATAAGCTGCTCATCATCCCACTTGCCGTACATATATCTGTCAAAACCGATATCACCGGTAAAAACCAAAGAAGACTTGTTCTGCATACGTTATGTCCCTTTCTCTGCTTTGCGGTATAATTATTTATATATTAACACACATATATAATTATTGTAAAGCATATAATTTTTTTACTTGATTTTTAAGGTGAATGCATTTATAATAGTTTTTGTTTTCCGCCCGTAGCGAAGCTGGATATCGCAGCAGATTCCGATTCTGAAGGACGGGGGTTCGAATCCCTTCGGGCGGGCCATTATGAGTGTTGATAACGGATTCAAGTTATTAACACTCTCTTTTTGCTGAAAATTAAGGTTTTTATTGGTCGCAGACTTTTTACGGTCTGCGACCTTTCTTGTTTTATGCTGTCAGGTATTCAATAGCAACACCTTGCCGTATGTCGGCTTTGTAGTTTTCGGTGACGGTCGGCAGTTCAAGATACCCTACAAAACGATAGTGGATAACGATTCTTTGTGTTCTGTGTTTGCCTGTACCCTCAATCTCGTGAACTTCAATTCGGTCAATCAGCTCGTGTAACAGCGGTGCTGTCAAAGTTTCCATTTGCATAAATTTCCGTATTGTGGCTATAAAGATTTCTTTGCCCTTTTGCGTCTTTTCCAAAGAGCCAATTTCTGTGCGAAGTTCGGGAACCTTTGCTTTCAACTCAACCCTTTCAACCTCATACTTGTGTGACATACACATAAACCATTCGTCTGTAACCTTACCGCTTGAGTTGTCCTCATAGAGCTTGAGATAAAGCCTTTCAATCGTTTCAATTCTCTCAATGGTTTTCTTCAACTCGGTTTGTAAATGATTCTTCTGTGCAAGTATATCAGCATTGGTTTTATTTGAAAGAATTTCCGCAAACGCCTCTTCGTCATACTCCATAAATGAAATTAACTTTCTCAACTCCATCAAAACAATTTGCTCGATAGCATCTGTTCTTACATAATGCCTGCTTTCACAGGTGCCTCGGTAATCCTTCTTGTAATTTGAACAACTGAAAAAATGAATATCCTTGTTGCGTGGATTGACGTGTGACCACAGCTTCTTACCGCAATCGGCACAGTAAAGAAAATCACAAAATATGCTTTTCTCACCGTTTTCGGGTTTAGGTGCTCTGCGTTTAGTTTTGGCATTCTTTTCCTGCACCATTTCAAAAACCGCTCTGTCAATAATAGGCTCATTAACATCTTTGAATATCAGCCAGTTTTCACGGTCATTCAAATACCGTCTTTTGTTTTTGAACGACTTTGAATAGGTCTTGAAATTAATCACATCACCGCAGTATTCTTGCTGATGCAATATCCCCGATACGGTTGACGGAAGCCATTTATATGGGTCTTCATAAGCCTTTTTGCCGCCTCTGCCGATGCCTTTGCTTTGCCAATAGGCTCTCGGTTTCAGCACCTTGTTTTCATGCAGAATGTGAGCGATTGTTTCGTTACCCTTGCCCTCAAGACACATTTCAAAAACGCTTCTTACAACTTCAGCAGCCTCAACATCAATTACCCATTTCTTTGGGTTCAGCGGGTCTTTGTTGTATCCGTAAGGCGGCTGTGCCAACGGTTCTCCGCAGTTACCTCTGATACGGCAAGCTGAACGGACTTTCTTTGAAATATCGCGGGCATACATTTCGTTCATTATGTTTTTGAACGGTGCAATTTCGTTTTCGCCCTCCGCACTGTCAACCAAATCATTGATTGCAATAAATCTAATGTTGTGGTCAGGAAAGAAACTGTCCGTGTAATGACCGACAGAAACATAATCTCTGCCGAGTCGGGATAAATCTTTCACCATAATGGTGCTGATATATCCCATTTCAATGTCATCAAGCAAATCCTGAAATCCAGGACGGTTGAAATTTGTGCCCGTGTAACCGTCATCAACATAGTATTTAACATTAGACAGCCCCAATTCTTTTGCCTTCTGAGCGAGCAATTTCTTTTGATTGGCTATTGAGTTACTCTCCTTGTCTGTACGGTCATCTCTTGAAAGACGGCAGTACAGTGCGGTAATTCCTACATTGTTTGACTGCATTAGTCCTCCTTTCCGGCAGTCGAACATACATATTCCGCTTGTATTGTATTTTCATCTTCGTCAGTTGTCAAATGTGCGAAATCACTACCGATAAAATCTGATAATTTTTCTTTCATAGTTTTGTTCTCCGTTTTGCTGAAACGGGACGAAACAAGATAACGGACACAGTTGATGACGTATTCGTTATCATAAGAGTCGGTGTTCTTAGATATCTTGAGTTCAGCACGGGTGTTGCCGATTATTTCAATAAACTTTGATTTTATAATTTGCCAAAATCTCATCATCTTGCCTCCCGATTTCTCTTTTTCTGTAAATACTTCGCATAATATTCACAAGCCTTGATTATGAACTCCTGCATTTGCTTTTCGTCAGATTTAGGTGAATATTTCTGTAACCGTTCCATCGGCATTTTGAATGTTGGCTTTTGGTTTGCTTTCGGCTCGGTAAGAATACTGAAAACGTCATCTTCGGTTAATTCATTCAGTTGTGACAGCTTACGCATTTTTTGTGCTTGTGAGAGTGACGACGTTATTTCATCACTTTCATAAGTTTGTGCTATTGCTTTTTGTTCCTCGGGTTTTAAATACGAAAGCTCAACGGCGACGGAAAACGCAATCTTGTTTTCATCGACCATAGTAAGCAGTTCGGGGATAAGTTCCGTTAAGCGAATATACCTCTGTACCTGCCTGCCGCTGTCAGTGTCAGAAACATCTTCTCTGGACTTGTGGACAGCTTGTCCACAAGTTAAATCTGTCCTCTTACCTTGTGCTTTCAAAGCATCTAGTTTCAGCTTGTACGCCATAGCCTTTTCGCTTGGTAAAATATGTTCTCTGTGCAGGTTGCTGTCAACAAGCATAATTACAGCTTCTTCACGGCTGACATCGCAAACCGTAACGGGTACGGTTTCAAGCTTCAGCATACGGGCTGCGTGTAATCTGCGGTGCCCGGATATAACCTTGTATTTGCCTTTCTCTTCCGCAGGTCTGACAACAAGGGGTGAGATAATTCCGTTCTGGCTTATGCTGTCAAGCAGCGATTCCAACTCTTCACCCTCACGGATTCTGTACGGATTTTCGTTAAACGGAATAAGATTATTGATATTTACTTTGTCAATTTTCATAGTTTGACTCCTTTCTTTTTCTTACGTTTTATGTCGTAAGATACATAATTTACATTTTGTAACTGTTTAATGGTTTCTTCAATTTTTTCGGATGTGGATTTCACAGCACCTCTGATGAAAAAATTATTTATGGTTGTGTTTAGTTTCCATAAAGCACACCAAAGCTGAACATAATCTGCCGAAGGTTTTTCCTGAATCGGATAACCTGCAACGATAAGACGTAGCAACTTTTCTTTCGAGAATACGCTTTTGCTCACCATTTCGTTAAGGCGGTTGAAATCCTCGTTTGTAACTCTTACTGCAATTCTGTTATTTCTTGTTCTCATGGTTAATCTCCTTTGTTAATTCGTTTTTGATTTTTGTCATAAGTGTTTCGGTGTCCAAGATAGCTTTTCTGAACATCGGGACATCCAAGACCTTGCTGTGCCACGCACGGTCAGCAATAACACGTAAACGTTCAATAAGCTCGTTTACGGAACGGATAAACTGACCGTAATTAATATTTACGGTGGGGAGCATAGCCGTTTCGTTAATACGACTGCGAACATACTCAGAGCGTGTTATGCCTGCCAACACTGCTTTTTCATTAAGGTCTTTTAATTCTTCATCATCAAGATAAAAGAATATTGTTTGGGTATATTTCATTCTTGCCTCCTTTCAGGCGGGTGTTAGGGTGTCCCTAACGTTCGGATTTGTATGCACAAATCCATTGCTCGCTAAGACTTATGCCACGAACAAGTTCGTGGTTTTGTTTTGCCTTTCGGCGGGTATTAAATCATAGACATCAACTCCTTATTTTTTATTGAAGAGTAAAAACTTCTCTCACTTATTTGGAATTTCAGAAGGTGTTTTGTATAGTCTGTTTTCAGAAAATTTAAAACACCCTCCATTATGTTTGCACTGAGAAAGGTTAAATTGGGGTGATTTTTTCAGAGAAAATTTAAAAACGCCCTTCACTTATTTGAACAAACACCCCCAAAATGGATACCCAAATTTGGCTGTTTTCGAAAAAGTTCAAAAAGATTTTAAAAAAGCCCTTCATTATGTATGAACTGGGAGAGGGCAAATTGTAGGGTGTTTTATGAAAAATTTAAAATACCCTTCACTTATTCGCACGGGGAGAGTGTGAAATTACACCCTAAATCGGAAATGTTTACAAAGAATTCAAAAGTCCTCTCATTATGTTTGCACTGGGAGAAGCTAAATTCGGCATCATTTTCGAAAAGCTTTTAAAAAATTTTTTCGTGACAGCAAAAGTGCTGTCATATTTTCAATAATTATTCTGAGTCCATGTGAGTTGACGGCTGATTTGCCGTCATAAAATATCTTCAGACAACAAAAAAGCCGTCACATAGGCAGCACAAACAGCGAGAAAGACATTTCATCCTCTCGCACAGTTTGCACTGAAACTATGTAACGGCTTAAAATTTAAGCTCTGATTGTCCGTATGTTACTGACCGAATATCGAACTATACTTTTTAAGGTCAGATAATATATGTGGCATAAAGCCAATAAGTAAAAAATATGTGTTTCAGATTGTATTCAGTTGTAGGGCAAATACATTATTTACCAATTTATTATTATACAGAACATTTGTTTATTTGTCAAGAACTTTTTCGAAAAAGAAAAGGTGGTGTCGGTTTTCACCGACACCACCGAGTGTAGTTATTTAGTTGTTCTGATATTTAGCCAATAATGACTAATAACTAAATGTTTTTTTGGGATAATACTTCATTTCAAAGCAATCCAAAAATTCATAGCGAAGAAAGGTTGCACTTGTATCATTAACTAATTCATATATTTTCTTTGTTGAAATATGCAAAGGACTGCCTTCACAATCGTCTTGAATTTGCAATGTTAGTGATTCAAGACTATATGGTTCAGTCGATCTTAAAATTGTAGCCGTAATTAAATTTTGCAAATCGCTATCGCTGGTTAATTGTGCTCCTGTTTTTACTCTACACATTATACCAACACCTCCTTATATATTATATACTTTATTTTTATAAATATCAAGTCATTTCTTGTAGACAAGAAAATAATTCTTTCAACACTATTCTAAATTCATAAACCAATCGAGTTCCAAACACGTCATATATTTCTTGAATAATGTTTTCAGGAGGTTGGTCTGTTTCAATATACACAATGTATTGCAAGCAATAGTTTTGTAATTGAATTAAGTTCTTTTCCAATATACTTGTGTCATAAAGATATGGAGTTTCAGAAGAGGGTTTGTACAAAAATATTCCTTCTGTTGATTGACCTTTTTTCAAATGTTCTTTTTTAGGTAAACCAGTCTTTTTACGTGCAGCATTATCTTTAAGAAGATATGATTTAATTTTACCTTCACTTTTAAAATCAAATAGCACTTTATCCAACAAGTCAATGATAGATGTTTTTAAAGGTAATAACTGTGACAGCCCATCAATATCACCCGATTTTATCATTGAATCTAAAAGTCCATTCTTTAATCTAATCATTGAATCAATGGCATTATAATTGTTTTTATCCGTATTTAACTTTTCTGTCTCACACTGCAAAATTACATTTATTTCCTCCGAGAGAGATTCTTTGACAAATTCCAATATTGGGGCAAAATCAGACTGTCTTTTAAAAACTGAATGAAAGTGTTTTTTATTTAACAAGAATTCCTCAAGCATATGTAATATCTCTTCATACTCTTCCGAAGACATTTCATATGCTTCATAATCATCAGGCTTACAATCTGCAAGTGTGTGATATAAATGTGAAACTAAAGTAGAGTCATTCCATTGAATAATATACAAATTATATGAACTTAAGGTATTGAATAAACAATACCACAAATCACTTATATTTGCGCATAAACATTTAGTATCATCGGATTTTTTTAAAAAGTCAATTGACAAAAGATAAACAAGCCTTTGTAATATAGCACTTGTTTTAAATGCACGATGATGAAAATTAATTCGAGAAAAAATCTTATATCTTGCTATCAACATATCGTTTATATCTTCTATCATTTTGGCAGGAAAAGAAATAAAATAGTCATGTTTGCTTAACGATGGGTTCATTGATAACTTGCAAGATTCTAATAATCTCTTATATGAAATTTCGCCCCAATTTACTCCAGAATTTCTAGTATCTCTTTCGACATAATCCATTCTATCGGCATCGATAACACCATCAACAATTCTATGCAATGAAGCAAAAAATGGATTTGTTTCTCTCAAAATAGCAATACAGAATTCTGCCACAGTAATATAATATGCAGCCATCGTGCTTTTGGCTTTTAAATTTGATTCTTTTAAAATTTCGTTGATTTTTTCTTTAATTATTTCAGATAATGCAAGATTAAGAAGTTTAAGTCCAACTTGTTCGTGTAAATCCGCTTTTGCTCTTGTTTCATTTGACAATAAACAAACTATATTATCCTTTTTTCCTTCATAAAACGGAGCTAAACTATCCACTAAATCAGTTGCTTTTTTCTCAACAAAAGGTCCTCCTTGTTCTATGCTTTCTTTACACTCTTCATATAGTTTACCTAAAACACTTTCCATAATGTGGCTGTAGGGTGGGTGACCAACATCATGGAACAACGCTACAAGTCTGATTGCCTCAAATAAGCACTGATATAAAAATCGTCTTTTTTTTACATCAAACGAAAAAGGAGGGATATAGTGAGCTAAAGCATTGTCTAAAATCAGTTCACAATTATTAAAGGCATCAATTGTTACAGAGTCTATTATTTCTTCAATTTTTCGTCTTCCCGAAGGCGGAAAGCAATGGGACAAATTATCCATAAAATTTCTACAATAAGTAGGAGTTGTGTCGTTTTTTAAAATACCATTTATAATTTTTTTAAACTGGTTTTCTGCTTCTTTGAAGAATTTATCTAACACCTCAGCACTAGCATTAGCTATTGAATAAAAAAACATCTTTCCCGCTATATCCATTGTTCCGCAAGAATGTTCATATCGTTTTGTTCGATTACAAGGAAAAGCGAGATATACTGTAGAACTTTGATAAATATCATGCAAACGATAAAAATATGCCGTAGACATCATTTGTGATTCAAATTCACTTAAATAAATTGTCTGATGTATACCGTCTGTGACCTGTCGTAATTTCTTTTTCATAAAATCCTCACAACCATTACTAAATACTTATTATAGAGCACTTAACCCGAAGCTTGTATTTTATAGTCAAGATTTATACATAAATTATAAATTTTGTTTCAAATAAAATACAAACTTTTCTGTTTTTAAATTACATTTACAATTGCATATTATCTTGAAATCATATAAATATCAATAGCACTGACAAAAATGCGTGTTTTTTCGACAAAAACGCTTATTTTTGACACTTGACATATTAAAACCGCACCATAGCTGTCGGCCACGATGCGGTTGACTTCATTTTTTCAATTATCTTTTTAGCAACAAGTCATATTCATAGCTGTCGCCCTGATAACTTTCTTTTATTCTTGCAATAGGTTCTGTAAAGCCGTGTTTTTTGTACATATAACGAGCTCTTGCATTGCTATCTTCAACACCGACGGTAAATTCATTATAACCGTTTTCTTTAAGGGTAGCCAACACATTTTCAATCAAAAAATTGCCTAAACCTTTGCCTTGATGTTTCTGATGAATGCGAAAAGCATAAAGATATGCTCGTTTTCCTTTTTCAGCAAAGCGATTATCATCACTAACGTATTTAGCTCTCAGTTCACCGATAATCTTATCACTATCAAACAAAGCGAAAATATCAATAACCCCGTTTTCAATATCTCTTGCATTTTCGGCAATCATATCGTCAACATCTTTGTAGTTGAAAAGAGTTGTCAGTATAGAAAGCTCACTAATTTTTAGTTTTCTAACCATATTCATAAACTTTTACTCCACGCTTCTTTAAGCTTTTTTATACTCTGGTAACGCTCATTTCTATCATCGCTTACTGCTTTTGTTGCAACTGAAAACGCCTCATCTGACAGTTGCCACACTTCATGGGTACGGTTATAGTTGCCGAAAAGAGCAAAGGCAAATGCACCGGCACAATAAACATTTGTTATCTCGTCAATATCTGCACCGAGTTTGTATTCTTCGGATGACTGGAACTTTGAACTGCCCCACATTCTGCCCATATCGTTGACACAAGGTTGTTTTCTGAAAAAGTCAATATCGCATATTGTTGCTTTATGATTTTCGGCATCGTACATAATACTGCCGTCATAGAAATCAACTGCAACATAACCGCTTGAATTGGTATAGTCCAAGAAATCGAGAATATCATTAAAAACAGTAAGCCTATCCGCAATAGGTAAGTTCATAAATCTGCGGTGCTCTGCAGGGTACATCCTTCCCATACAGTCACCGTCAACCCATTTGAACACCATTGCAAAACCGCAACTAATTTCCTTAGCTTCGACAAACTCGATTAGATTTTTATGTTTCAAATTCTCATATATGGGTAAGGTTGATTTCAAACGCTCAATCGCATCTTCGGGTAAGCCGTTATATGCTTCAGTCGGTGCACCTGCGAATTTCACAAAATACCTTTCGCCGTCTTTTTCTGTACC
Organism: Acutalibacteraceae bacterium; assembly: GCA_045637465.1. Taxonomy (GTDB): domain Bacteria; phylum Bacillota; class Clostridia; order Oscillospirales; family Acutalibacteraceae; genus UBA8612. Next base: position 99,699 of record JAZTZM010000018.1, read on the forward strand.
AAAACAGATGTTGCCCGAATCCTGGTCATCAAATACTTTGAACACCTTTCCATAAAGGCTTAAAAAGCTGAAATCGAAAGGTGATTTCATTTTGTATGGCAGACCATCTATGTATTGTAAATAATAACCTTTGAAATACCACTTCGGCACAGGACTCTGCATATTGTCATACCAATCCAGAACATCCTTTACCTGATTAAGCATTGTCTGAATTTCACCGTCGCCAAAAGGAATTGCCCAAGGGATTGATGAAAGCATATTACTGCTGATATAAAGTGCAAGGAGTTTCCAAAAATCCATTGGCACTTCATTATCAAAATAGCCGTTAACAATACCTGAAGCAAAAAGCGGAGCTGACTGTGCACACCATACAATACGGTTAAATTCTTCCCACGGGTCACCAAAATCATACCGGTCAAAATCTATGATTACGATTTTGCCGTTTTCAATCATCATATTACCGATATGATAATCACCGTGCTGATAAGTTTGTGGTCTGTTTTTAAGTAAATGCCGATTAGCTTCTATGTAATCAATGATATAGTCGGCACCATCAAACTTTATAGGGCAGTCATTATACATCTGTATTTTTCTGTCCATTTTCTTGTTAAAACGGATTTCCCAATCAGGTTGGTCAGCAGGTGCAGGGATAGAATGAATTTTCTTCAGAATTCTACCTGCTTCAAGACCAAGTGCATACTGCTCGGAGTCGGCAAGATACGGAACAATATCTTCAGCATCTTTACCATCAATCCAGGTCTGTAAAGTGTAAACATCCTCGTCACACTTGCCAAAATCAACGGTTTTACACATAGGAACACCGAGCTTTTCAACCTCTTTTTGCATAATGTACATATTCTCACGGTTTGCACTCTTTTCAAAAGGTGTAATGCGCAAAAGATATTTAGTTCCGTCAGCAGTAGTGACACAGTATTTCTTGTCACATGACCACCCTTTGTTTATAGGTTCTTTTGTTATATAATCCATATCGTTTCACCTATATTAAATGAACTTAGTCGTTGATTCGCAAATCTCTGTAATATAAATCTTCTCTTACGTTAAAACCCTGTTTCTCCCAAAAGTTATTACCGAGTGTGTTTGTTTTAAATGCAACTAATACAACTTTATTTATACCTTCGTTTCTGATCGCATCAACAGCAGCATTTACTAATTTTGTTCCTATTCTCATGCCTCTGTGTGAGGATGAAACGGCAGTATGATGAATAAAACCTCTGTATCCGTCGTGACCCGCTAATATAGCACCGACAATTTCGCCACTTTCAACAGCGACAAAACTTGTATTCGGATTTCTTTGAAGATATTTTGAAATGTTTTCTTTTGAATCGTCGGGATTAACACCCACACCGTTTGAGTTCGTCCATAGCCTTGCTACAGAATCGTAATCATTAGCAGTCATTACTCTGATTTTTAAATCCATCACTTGTTACCACTCCTTTATGAAACCGTACTAACAATAGAATCTTCATCTGTCAAAGCATATGCTTTATATTCGCTATTTGCTGATAGATTTTCATAATCTTCTTTCCGTGCATCTGTATAATGACAAATTAAAACACCATCAAATAAGCCCAAACCTGAATAATCTGCCAAACATACAGTATTATCATCGTACTTTTCTACGTGCTGAATATTCTGTGATGCAATATGAGCACCTGCGCTGCCACCTATGTAAACAATACCTGATTTTATATAATTGATTATATCTTTATCAAAACCACATTTCCTGATTTTATCAAGTGTACCAAAAGTATTTCCACCGCTAATGTAAATAACATCAACATCAAGATTTCTGAATTCATCAGGATTGTTATGGTCAAAAACGTAAACATTTTCTTTAACAAATCCGAACTCTTGCATACGGTCATAATATACACTGCCCGAAATAGCTTCTGCTGTTGCCTTTTCATTGGGTATAAACAAAAGTTTACACTTGTCTATAGAATAAGGTAAATTATCCATAATTACTTTCTGTGATTTTTCGTTTCTGAAATCACAGGATGACAATATCAATTTCATTATTACATCTCATTTCTTATGCAGAATATGCCATACATCATCACCGGCAAATCCACATTTTCTATATAAAGCTTCAGGGTTAGTCATGTTATCAATTTTGCCTGAAACAGTTGCAAAATCCGCAACAGCTTTCATTCTAAACAGTAGTTCAGTTACTATTAACTGACCGATCTTCTTGCCTCTGTATTGCGGTAATACCTGTATCCATTCCAGGATAAGCTCTCTTGCTTCTATATCAAAATCAGCTATACCGCAACCTACATATTTACCCGTTGATTTTTCCTTGACCATAATCCACAATGCCTCATTGTAAACTGGTGTTTTGGTATAGCTTTTGATAAGCTCTTTGTTTACAGATATATCCGTATATGAATCGTTTATTATTTCCACGATTTCTTTAATATCTTTTCGTGTTGCTGTTGTAATCTCAAAATCATCATTCGTGATTTTTGGTATTTCCTTGAGATTGTGATACAACCGAAAATATTTTTCATCAGTATAATCTGATAGTATTTCTGTACGAAAATCCTTATCGTGCAGAATTTTCATATCAGTCGGTATTATTATATTTTTCGCTTTCCAATACGGAATTGAAAGCGTACAACAAGGGCTGTTTAAATATTCAGTAAGTGTAATCATTTTATACCTTTCTTGCTTTTACAATTAAAAAGTTAGGTTTGATATATTCTTTAACTGCAGTAGGTAATTTTTTTATTGCCCATTCTTCGGGAACAGGTTCACAAATTTCTTCAATCACAAATCCTGCTTTTGCAAGGGCGTTTATAACATTACTGAATGTTCGATGATATTTTATAACACCATCAACATACCAATGAACTTTTCTTTCTCCGGGCTCATTATAATTTGAGAATGTATAAGAAACTCTTTTACCTTTAAGATTTTTGTTGAAATGTCCATTACCGTCAATAGTAGCAGTAATAATAGGATGTTCCTGTGAAAATAACAGTTGTCCGCCGACATTCAGAACAGCAAATATTTCTTTTGCGAAAGCATCGAAATCTTTAATGTAATGAAACGCAAGAGAACTGTATATAAAATCAAAAGTCTCATTGAGCATTGTAATATCTGTCATGCTCATGTTTACACATTCAATTTTTTCATCAGCAGACTCACTTTTCGCAACCTCAAGCATCTTCTCGGAAATATCAACGCCTACAACACGTATTGCACCACGATTAACAAAATCAATACAGTTGTGACCATATCCGCAGCCTAAGTCAAGAACAGTTTTCCCTGTTAAAACAGGAAGCATCTTTGCCATGGCGGGCTACTCAAGCAAATCGTTATAGTTTGTTTCACCTGCACGCATAGTCCTATAACCCTCGAAAAAAGTATCGTTGTCATAAATATTCTGATTGCTCATATAACCAACTCCTCAAAAAATTAAGGCACCTCCGAGAATACGGAGATGCCTGTAGGTTCAGAAAGATATTTTACATCAATCGCAAACGGACAAAACGGCTCTCCAAGTGATAAGATTAAGATTCATCATCATTTTGTCCACCTGCCTTTCAGTAATTTTTATTTATTGTAACAATCTAAGAATAATTTGTCAACAGTTTTCGGTTGCGGTGCAAAAGTGTCGGTTTTAAATTCAGAATTGTTTGGCATTTGTCTTAGCGAGCAATGGATTTGTGCATACAAATCCGAATATTAGGTTTTTTACACCCCTAATACCCTTTGTAAAAATCAATTCAAGCCGCACGGATATAAAAATTCGTGCGGCTTACTTGTTGAAACCTCAACTATATTTAGTGTATGTGTTTTTCGTTGATTCTTATCGGTTTGAACCGTGTGGAATCAGCTTTTGTCGAATGGATTTTGTTTGAATGATTTAATATATGTTCAGAAAAACTGAAACGGTAAAATGTAATTTTAAATGATTTGGAGTATGCTCATTTCAACAATAAATCAATTCATTATAAATGATTTCTCTCATCCGTGCTTCAATGTTATTCATACGGGAAATCCATTCCATTTGATTATCTGCTTTGAGCTGTTCTGTAATACCCTCATTGACCTTCATCTGTTCTACCAGCCGATAAAACATATCTGATGCCTGTTCATTAATCTCTGAAAGGTGATTCCACAACGTGCCGTTCATGAGCATAATGTTAAACTGCACTCGTTTGTGATTCATAAGATAATCTTTGTGTTTTAATCCCCATACGCCGAGTGGTTTGTTTGCTTCGGCAGGTAATGAAATATTAGGAATTTTGTAATCGCCAACCATTCTGTATGTGCCGCCGTTCTGTTCAAATGATGATTTGTTATTCATAATTGCACCTTCCTTTCAATCAGTAACAAAAGTGTCGTATGTAAATTTAGCGCCGAGCCTGAAACCGGCAATAAAGCTATCTGCATTACTTGCACAAAGAAAACCGTTGGATTGACTTGCATACTTTAAAAACAAATTTTTTTCTTCCTCGCTTAATTTTGCTGTTAGCTGTTCTTCTGTTTGCGACAGTGCATCTAACTTCTTCTTGATTTCCGCTTTTAGTTCTGTTATACTTTCTTGGGGTTCAATATTTCCGTAATAAAATTCTTCAATAAAATGTGACATAACAATCTCCTTGTAATTAAGTTGTTATTTTCAGCCAAAAGTACAGGTGTAGAATATGTATGTTACTGCCGATAAACATTCATTTTATTGAATCCGTTATTAACAATCGTACCAAACAGCGCCTCTTGCGAGGCTAAAAGAAGAAAGAATAGAGAATAAATATGAAATAATAAAAATATGCGTTTTGGCGCTGTTTGTATTATTCTTTATTCAATATTCTTTCTTCTTTATTCTTTTGAGGTGAGAAAATGAAAGATAACATATTGTTAGACAAATCCTTGAAATTCGCAGCGCGAATTGTAAAACTACATAAATATCTCATCAAAGAGAAAAAAGAAACCATTATTTCAAAACAGATTGTTCGCTCAGGAACGAGCATTGGCGCAAATGCAAACGAAGCTGTTTATGGTGTTTCAAAAGCTGATTTTATAGCTAAACTTCAGATATCACTTAAAGAAACAGCCGAAACAGAGTATTGGTTAAGACTTCTGATGTTGTCAGAATATATTACGGAACAAGAGGGCGAATCGTTGCTTAATGATTGCCTGGAAATAAAAAGAATTCTTATATCAACACTAAACACAGCCAAAAACAGTTCAAAGGGATGATCTGTAACGATAGACTTATCAAGTCAATAAATACGTTATCCGCAGCCGTACCAAACAGCGCCTCTTGCGAGGCTAAAAGAAGAAAGAACAGAGAATAAATGTGAAATAATAAAAACGAGCTTTTACAGCTCTGTTTGTATTATTCTTTATTCAATATTCTTTCTTCTTTATTCTTTTAACTATGGCTATATCAACCGACAATGATAATAATAATCCAAATGATATCTTTGATTTCTGCATTTTGTTTTGTATAATTTAATCAGCAAACCAAAACAAGCCCAAAATCCAAAGTGCAGAAAGGAACAAATATGAACGCCAAAACCAATATAGGTGAACACATAGCTTATTACAGAAGGCTAAACGCAATGACGCAAGAAGAGCTTGCAAAAAAATTAAACATTTCTCCTCAGTCTGTTTCAAAGTGGGACCAAAAAATTTCTTCTCCGGACATTACGCTGTTACCTGAACTTGCAGAAATATTCGATATCAGCATAGATAATTTGTTCGGAATAAAAGACAAAAGAGAGACCGTATTCAGTCTTGTCGACAGTGTCCCTTGGAATGATGACAGACAAATACGTGTTGCGCTTTATCACGGAAAAAAGCTTATGAAGCAATCGGAATACACCCTTCATCGCGGATTGAATGAAATAAATGTCCATTTCAATTACGGAGATATCTATGATATACGCGGTGTTTGCAAACTGAATGTATAAAGCTCCCTATACGCCCGAATTTACCGCTTAAATTCGGGTTTTTTAATTATTTATCCACACGGTTGACTGTAATACCACAATTTGATAAGATAATAACAATTAACACACAGGAGTTGACACTATGCAGGCTTTTATAAAGTTTATACTTACAATTTTCACCACGCTTTCCGTTTTTGTTTCAAATCTGGTTTGCCCCGCAACAATTAATCCTGAAAGTGAAAATTTTGATTTTTCGTTTCTTGAATATCCTGAAGAAGCAATAATCACGCTTGAAGAGGCAGGACTGACCGAGCAGGAGCTTGTCAGCCGAGCTTCAGCTGAACTGCCTGAATACGTACAGTCCGGCGGATACGACGACATAAACGGCATAACAATATCACCATACTACACCGCAAAGGTAAGCGGAGAGGAAATACCCGTTTACGCTTCCGTTGTCTTTATACGTGTCGACGACACGGGCACACTGCACTCCTTCTCGGAGATTTATGTTGATTCAAGCGAAGATTTTTCATTCAACATTGAAATAACAGGTGCGGATGTTGCCCTCAGGAATGCCATTGTGCTTCCAGAATCTCACGGTGTGAAGGCACTGTGCCAAAACAACACGGTAACCGCATCAATCAACAAAACCGGTGTGTACACCTTCCTTTTCAATGATGCAAACCAATATTACGGCTACACACTTACGGTGCGCGAAAAAATTGATGAAGAAAAAGAGATTGCGGCATATAAAGAACAATACGGAGAAGATAACGTGTGGGTTATAGACAAAGGCGTTTATCAATACGATTACGTCAACCTTGTTGCACACAACAATCTGGTAATTTATCTTCGTGAAGGCGCTTACATAATCGCAAACCACCTTTATGATATTGACTGCGCCGAAGATGAGAACAAATACATTGAGCCCACAGCACCCGGGGATAATTCAATAGGACTTACAAGATATCCGTTCATCAATTTCTACAACTGTAACAACATCACCCTCGCCGGCAGAGGCGTAATTGATATGACTCGCCTTGACAGACGCGAAAGAAGAGGCGTTGTTTTCACAGACTGTAATAACGTAACCGTCAGCGATGTAAAAATAATAAACTCGCCAGAATGGTCATTTATATCTTACTGTTGCACCGATGTTGCAATTGACAACGTTGACATCATCGGCAACCGCGGCAACTGCGACGGCTTCGCAATATGCAACAGCCACAACGTAACCGTCGACAACTGCTTTGCGAGAGTGGCAGATGACACCTTTGAGGTAAAGGGTCTCGGCGGCAGAATGGACAGCAAAAACATCACCTTCACCAACTGTATCGCCTGGGGCGGCTACGCAAGATGCTTCGGCATAACGGGCGAAGTCGACAAGAAGATTTCCGATGTCACCTTCCGTGACTGTGCCGTAATTTACCGCGACGGTATATGGGACAACGACAGAATCGGCTCACTTGTCGTCGTTGCGGAGCAGACCGAAGGCAGTATCGACGGCGTGCTTTTCGAGAACATTGAAATATTCCGCGATGAAGGAAGACCGATTCTTGTAAAAATATATGATGAAGAAGCGGAGAATTTTGAAATCAAGAACGTCGTTTTCAGAAACATATCATATACATCATATATGAGGCCGAAAATTGCAGGCACGGACAGCGACACAAACACAGTTCAGGTTGAACTTGACGGTATTACTGTCTGCGGCATAAAGCAGACTTTCCCGAAAACAATGTTCGACATCGGCAAATACTGTCAGGTAACTGCATCATAAAAAAAACTCATCCGATAACACCTGAGTTTATCGGATGAGTTTTATTTTGTGCTTTTAATTATTTGAGAATAACGATTGTTACGCCTGTTTCACCTTCACCGTAAACACCAAGACGGAACGATTTGACAAAGCTGCACTTGCGCAGATAGTTATGAGTTGCCGCACGCAGCGCACCTGTGCCCTTGCCATGTATGATTGTAAACTCGCTCAGACCCGTGCGAAGTCCGCTGTCTATAAATCTGTCAATCTCAATAAGGGCATCGTCAACCATCATACCTCTGAGATCAAGTCTTGTTTCTGCGGCAAGTGTTCCCCTTCCCTCAAGACTGTCACCCGTCTTGCGAGGAGCAGATGACTTCGGCTTTTCGTTTTTGCTGAGAAGACGCAGGTTTTCGGTTTTGACACGCATTTTTGCAGTGCCTGCCATAACCTGAACGTTGTTGCCCTTTTCAATCGCAAGCACGGTTGCCTGCTTATTAAGACCTGTTATGAGCACGTTATCGCCGACAACAAGCGGTCTCGGGAGCACGTATTCGCCGTCATCCTCATAGCCTTCAATCGGGTCAGCGGCTTCGTCCATCGCCTCAACGCCCTTCCTGACGGTTGCCCTTGCCCTGCGTGCAAGCTCTGCCATATCCTTGGCTTTATCCTTTTCTTTCTTGAGCTTATCAAGCTCGGCAAGCAGTGCATAAGCTTCGCGCCTTGCCTGGTCAACAATTCTTGCAGCCTGAGATTTTGCATCGTCAATTGCCTTCTGACGCTCCTGCTCAACCTTGGCTTTTTTGGCTTCGGCTTCAAGGCGCATCTTCTCCGCCTGCCTTGTACGCTCGTCAGCCTCCTGCTTCTCTGTTTCAAGAGCTTTTCTGCTCTTTTCAAGGCTCTCGATAACATCCTCAAACTGAGAATTTTCAGCCGAAACAAGCTCTGCCGCACGGGCAACGATATCCTTATCCATACCAAGTCGCTCTGAAATTGCAAAAGCATTCGACCTGCCGGGCATACCGATAAGAAGTCTGTATGTCGGTCGGAGAGTTGCAACGTCAAACTCACAGCAACCGTTTTCAACCCTGGGTGTCTGCAATGCGTAAGCCTTAAGCTCGGCATAGTGGGTTGTTGAAGCAATCTTTGCACCCTTGAGAGCAAGCGATTCAAGTATTGCCATAGCAAGCGCCGCACCCTCAACAGGGTCAGTACCTGCACCAAGTTCATCTATAAGCACAAGGCTTTTATCATCAGCTACAGAGAGAATATCAATTATATTGACCATATGAGCGGAGAATGTTGAAAGCGACTGCTCAATTGACTGCTCATCACCTATATCGGCAAGAATCTTATCAAAAACAGACACCTCACTCAGTTCACTGACAGGTATCATAAGTCCGCACGATGCCATTATACTCAGCAGACCCACCGTCTTGATTGAAACGGTCTTGCCACCCGTATTCGGACCTGTTATTACAAGCGTATCAAACGATTTGCCGAGGCTTATATTTATCGGCACAGCCTTGTTTTTGTCAAGCAACGGATGGCGTGCGTTTTTGAGTTCAATTCTGCCCTCATCATTGATTTCGGGTGAAGCGGCATTCATACTGTAGGCAAGCTGAGCCTTTGAGAAAATGACGTTCAGCTCAACCGCACACTCAAAACTGCTCTTGATTGTGGCGGCAAAGCTGCCTGCTTCAACGGAGAGCGCGGAAAGGATACGGTCAATCTCATCACGTTCTTTTGAGAGCAGAACCTTGATTTCGTTATTGGCCTCAACAACAGCCATCGGCTCGATAAACACGGTTGCACCGCTGGCAGAAGTATCGTGAACAAGACCCGGTATTGCACTGCGGTGCTCATTCTTGACAGGAAGAACATATCTGCCGTTACGCATTGTGACAATGCTTTCCTGCAAAACATCCTTATACTTTGCAGAGCGTGTCATTTTATCAAGCTGTTCACGCGCCTTTGATTCCTGAACACGGATTTTGCGGCGGATTGAAGCAAGCTCGGGTGAAGCGTTATCAGACATTTCCTCATCGCTGATAATTGCCGTTGTTATTGCATCCTCAAGATATTTATTAGGAGTCAGCGCACCGAAAAAAACGTCAAGGCAGCTCTCAACACCAGCGTTGGTGCTTCTCCACTGCACAAGTGAGCGTATAACACGCAGTGTCTCCGCAATGTCAAGCAGCTCGCGCATTGAAAGCGTTGAGCCTGCATCCGCACGGTGAAGGGCATTATTGACGTTTTTCATTCCGCCGAATGACGGACCGCCGAAACGCGCAAGAAGCATATGCGCATCCCTTGTCTGATTCATTAAAGCCTGTGCCTCATCAAGCCTGTGCACGGGGCGCAGAGCAAACACAAGCTCACGGCTGTCGTCACAACAAGTGTATTCGGCAAGCCGTTCAAGTATCTTATCAAATTCCAGTGCAAGCAGATGCTTATTCACTTCAATATCAACCTTTCAGTTTTGGGATAAATCTATTGCTCAGACGAAATGTATTTTCTGAAACTTTATAAAAGCCGTTACAAACCTCAGAGCCTATTTTCAGACATTATACCATATATAAGCTCATTTAGCAAATAATATTAAGAACAAACAAAACAGTGAAATCATTAATCATCAGAATATAAGCATATTTTCTCATATGCGTCTCACACAGCAGCCGGCACACATATCACTATTAAGCCACACAACCCTCAATTTGTAAAGCGCAATAACTTTACACTATTGTCTTTTTTATCTTAATTTGCTTTTGTCTGCCTATCGGTTACACCTCATAAGCCCTTATTTTTCAACGGTTTTTGATTCATTTGAATAATCATATCATATTTTTCGTCGACATTACGAAAGCCCGTTTTTGTAAAGTCTTGTCACTTTACAAAATTGAAACGTGTCAAAAATCACGTCCGTCTGAACTCAATGATAATATTTTTTCAAGTTTTTGAGAAATTGTTGTAATTTTATATGTTTTGTATTATAATAAACGATGTGTAATTTTACATAAGATGGAAGGAGTTGTAAAATGAACACAAACGTAGAAAAAAAGCGGGCCGTGCTCATAAACGTTGCCTACTTCATATTGTTGATAGGTGCATTTTATTTGTTTATGCGTTTCGCCTTCTGGACGGTAGCGCCGTTTATGTTTGCATTCTTCATTGCTATGCTGCTGCAGAAGCCGGTTCACGCCGTCACCGCAAGAACTCCGTTTAAGAAAGGTTTTGTATCTTTCATTTCCGTGATGTTCATCGCAATGTTTTTCTTAGGTCTGATTGCACTTGCCGGAACGTCAATTTTTTCTGAGCTGAAAGGTTTTGCAGAAACACTCAGATCTTCATTCAAAAGCATACCGGACTTCTTAAGTGCGGCGGAAGAATGGGTTTTGAGTATTTTATCTCATCTGCCCGAAGCGGTTCAGACAACGCTTTCAACTTCTGCAAGCGAGTTATTCAGCTCCCTTTCAGAGTCATTCTCTGAAAGTTCAGCAAACACACCCGACAATACTCAGGGCATACTCAACTTTGACTTTTCCAGCATAATTGCACCGCTTTCAGGTGTTATCAGCACGGCAAGCAAGGTTCCGAGCTTTCTGATTTCTATTGTCATTTTCTTTATCGCCTGCTGTTTTATAACAGCCGATTACGACCGTATAGTCGGATTTATCAAGCGGCAGTTACCTGCAAGCAAGCGAGAGGCACTGACCAAAACTAAAAAACTTACGCTGGGCACACTCGGCAAAATGGTAAAGGCATATCTTATCATTATATGCATCACGTTCACAGAACTGCTGATAGGTATGACTGTGCTTGATCTGTTGGGACTGCACAGCGGCAACTACAAGTTTCTTATTGCGCTCGCAATTGCGCTTGTTGATATTTTTCCGATTCTCGGTTCGGGAACCGTTCTTATTCCCTGGGGAATCATCTCACTGTTTACAAACCGTGTCGGTCTTGGAATCGGTCTTCTCGTGATTTATGCTATAATCACCGTGCTCAGGCAGTATATCGAGCCTAAGCTTGTTGCAGGTCAGCTTGGTCTGCCGCCAATCGTAACCCTTATATGTATGTATCTCGGCATCAAAATCTTCGGCGTGCCCGGTATGTTCATCCTGCCGCTGACGATTACGATAATAAAGGTTTTAAACGACGACGGTGTTATTCATCTATGGAAAACATCACGCCAAATTACAGATGAAGGCACTTCATCCGTCGAACTTAAACTACCAAAATTAAAGCTCAAAAAGAACATGAAAGGAAGGAACAAAAATGAGCAAAATCATTGAGGTCAAAGGTCTTAAAAAGTCCTATGGCCATAATGAAGTTCTTAGCGGACTCAACCTGAGCTACGACCAGGGTCAGGTTATCGGACTGCTCGGTCCCAACGGTTGCGGTAAGACTTCACTCATCAAAATTCTCACAGGTCTTATCCACGATTACGAGGGCACAGTGCTTATCGACGGCAAAGCGCCCGGCGTCTACACCAAATCCATAACGGCATATCTGCCCGAGCGCACATACCTTGCCGAATGGATGAAGGCAAAAGATGCAATCGACTATTTCAACGATTTCTTTACTGACTTCGACAAGGTAAAGGCTACGGAAATGCTCAACCGTTTTCGTCTTGACCCTAACCAGAAGATCAAAACAATGTCAAAAGGTATGCAGGAAAAGTTGCAGCTGCTCATCGTTATGAGCCGCGCATCCAAGCTTTACTGCCTTGACGAGCCGCTCGGCGGTGTTGACCCTGCAACAAGAAGCGCAATACTTGACGTTATTATGAACAACTACGCAGATAAAGCAACCGTTCTTATTTCCACACATCTTATCAACGACGTCGAACGCATCTTCAACTCCGTTCTTATGATAGGCAACGGACAGGTCAAGCTCGATGCAAGTATTGACGAGATTGCAAACAGCGGTAAAAGCGTAGAAGATATCTTCAAGGAGGTGTTCAGCTTTGGTTGGTAAGCTCATAAAAAACGAACTCAAGGCGGGCATTCATTCAATTGCCCCGATTTATATTGTAACAGCAGCTGTTTTAGGTCTTCTTGCAATTTCATTTGCTTTTGAAATCCTCTGGCTCGCTATTATCTCAATCATTGGTGTTGTCCTTGTTGGAATCGGTATCTTTGCGGTTACACTTATATCTGTTATAAACAATTTTAACAAATCAATGTTCCGCGACCAGGGATATCTGACTTTCACTCTTCCTGTCACAAGCGGACAGCTTCTTTTCGCAAAAGCTCTCTGTTCATTCCTCTGGATATTGCTCAGCTACATTGTCCTTATCGGCATTTTTGCAGGTGTATACGGATATGCCGCAAGCCAGGTAGACGACGAGCAGATTGCAATGGTCAGAATTTTCCTCTCTACAATTATGGAAATCCCTGATGCAGGTACAATCATCGGAATTATCGCTTTCTTTGTTTCGTACTTTTTCCTGCAGATTATTTTCCTCGTTTCAGAGATTTACTTCTCAGTTTCACTCTCAAACGTACGCCCCTTTCAGAAAATGGGAATGGGTTCAACCATTATCATTTTCCTCTCAATGTTCACTGTAACTACCGTTATAAGCACATTGCTCAAAGCATTTATTCCTCTCACGGTCAAAATTGAGCTCTCCGGTATGTCACTCGTCTTTGAAACTATGGAGCAGACTTCCGGTCTGGCATTCGGTATCGGTGATATACTCTTTACAATTCTCACAACCGTATTCTTCTTTATAATGAGCTCATGGTTTATGAAACACAAAATCAATCTTAAATAAATCGGAGAAATTATGCATAAGTATTTTAAGGCAATTATCCTCGTTGCCGTTGCGGCAATCTGCTTATTCTCCTTTACTGTTTCTGCTGAGCAGCCCGCTCAGCAGAGCATCAGATTTTCAGTACTTTGTAAAAGTGTTGAAGATATCAGAGCAGCCGTTGCGGCAGGTGCTGATTTTGTTTGTGTCAGCGACAACGTTGACCTGACAGAAGTTACACCGCTCCTTGGCAACAAAACAGCGCTTATTATCGACGCTGACAGCATTGAGCAGGCTGACGAAAAGTATGCCGCCATCGGTTCGGACAGTAACGTTTATTACCGCATCAATGACGGTGCATCAAGCGTTTTAAAGTGGGCTGAAGGAAAGAACGTCAAGCTCATCGGCTACTACAAAGGCAACATATATCCCATTGCACTTTCTGTTATTTCAAAGTTCTCAAAGCAGGGCGACGGAGCCATTGTGCAGATGCAGACCAACAACCAGGATGGCGTTATACTTCACAACACCGTTACGTCATTTTTCGGCAAAAAGAGTGTTGAAGGTATGTTCTCTTTTGCAGATTCGACAAGAAGTGCAAAAAGAACAGACAGCGCAAGAAGCTGGGATGACCTTGTTTCACGAGGATACTCAATAATCGAAACCGCTTATCCCGCTGATTTCGCAGCATACCGCGCATTAAACAATTCTGAGCGCCTGAAGCTTGAATCAAGCGTAAAAGCCGCGCTTGCAACATCAACAGAGGGTTGCTCACCTAACAGAGTTGCAGACTATGCATCAGCTCTTGAAGCCACTCAGGCTTTACTTAGCGACGGTAGCTCGGCAAGCTATGCTATGGCAGATGCACGTGCTGTACTTGACGAAGCCGTTAAGAATATCACGATACAGGACGGTTCACAGCTGCAGGGCGACCTCAGATTCACCCCCGGCAGAATCGCCTGGGCTGTTTTCGGTGTTGCTCTCATTCTGAGCTGGCAGATTTTCTTCAGAAAGCGTTGGGCTAAAAAAGCCTGAAAAGTATATATCAAATTTAATAGGAGGAGAGGATATTATGATCAAACAAAGCTACGCTTTACCACGGGCTGCCAAGCCTGAGGACGTAGGCGTTTCTTCCGCAGCAATTGCATCATTCGTGCGCCTGTGCGAAGAAAGCGGCGTTGAAAACCATTCGCTTATGATCATCCGCCACGGAAAAGTTGCGTACGAAGCATGGCGCGCACCTTATTCGGCAAACACTCCTCACACTATGTATTCCGTAAGCAAAAGCATTGTTGCAATCGCCGCAGGCTTTGCAATTGAAGAAGGCTTGCTTACACCGCAGACAAAACTTATCGACGTATTCCCTGAATTTTGTCCGCCTAGTCCCGATGAAGATCTTGAAAACATCACGCTCCACACGCTGATGACAATGACAGCAGGCAAAAACGTAAGTTTAATCGCGGACAAGACGTCAAAGTATTGGGTACGCGATTTTATCAACACAAAGCAAAGCTACAAGCCTGGTGAAGGCTGGAGCTACGTCAACGAAAATTCATACTGTGTTGCCGCAATGATATCAAAAGTCTGCGGCACATCGGTAACAGAATATCTCAGACCGAGGCTTTATGAGCCACTCGGAATAACAAGCTACCAATGGGAATGTGACCCGACAGGAGTTGAGACCGGCGGTTGGGGACTTTTCCTCAAAACCGAGGACCTTGCAAAAATCGCACTGTGTTATCTCAACAACGGCGTTTTTGACGGCAAACAGGTTATCCCCAAGGAATGGACAAAAATCTCTTCACAGGACATAACAAAGGGCATCAAAAACGCTCCCGGGCAAGGTTACGGATATTTTATCTGGGGCTGTGACTGCGATGACAACTCATTCCGATTCGACGGTATGTTCTCGCAGTTTGCCATCGGATACCGTAACTATGATGCCGTTGTTGTTTCAACAAACAATGAAATAAACGAAGAAAAAGCCATAGGCTGCATCAATCAGTTTTTCCCTGATGCATTTTTCGACAGCAACCCGCCCGCCGAAGAAGAAATACCTTCGTTCAGACCTATTGAAGAAGTATGCTCATCCGAGCGTCACGCTGAGCTTGAAAAGCGTCTTTCTTCAAAAACAATAAAGCTCACCCAACATCCACTGCCGTCGCTTCTCGGCTTTCCGCTGAGTATGCTCACAATCCCTGCCGTGTATATGTCGGCACACAAGGGAGGTCCCTTAGACAACGTCAGATTTAAATTTTATGACGATGAATGTACTATGTACTGGACAGAATCTGATGACAGCAACATTATACATATCGGACTTGACGGCACGCCGAGGATAAGCTCAGTCACACTCGGAAAGCTGAAATACACTGCAAGTTCAGTTGCTGTATGGAAAAGTAAAAACGTTCTCGAAGTGCACATAAGGCTGCTTGAAACAATATGCAAGAGAATATTACGTTTCAAGTTCAAAGGTAATTCCGTCACTGTAGAGCCGTCGTCATCGCCGTCACTCAGTTTTCTTTGCGAAAGACTTGAACCGACTGTACAGAGTTCCATGTCAGGTCGAGCACCTCAATCAGTTATAAGGCTGATGATGCTCAATGCATATAAGCTTATTGACACAACATACCGCGGAAAATTGCAGTAACGATTCCGACAGAATGGAGACAGCAGACAATGACTTCTACCACATATTTTGTTTGCGCGCTGCTCGTTGCAGTTGAGTTGATATTTGTGCCGCTGTATCTCAAAAAAATGTGGCCGTTAAAGAGCTGGTATTCTCTCTGTTATAAGATAGTGTGTACTTCGACCTATATACTTATTGCACTCACACTTGCTGTTGCGCAAGGCGGATTCGGCACATATTCATTGCTGATGGTTATCGGTCTGTGCAGTTCCTGGGTCGGAGATCTCAACCTTCACATTCCAAAAAACACAAAAAAGTTCTTTATTATCGGAATGTTTTTCTTTATGCTTGCGCACATTTTTTACTGCCTTGCATACATTCACGTTCAGAAAACATTCTTCCCCGATGTGCCTGCCGTTTCGTGGTGGGAGGTTGCGTTTGTAGTCGCATACATTCTTGCCTATTTTGCGGTATGCCAGATAAAGAATGTCAGATTCGGCATAATGGCACTGCCAAGCGGAATATACGGTTTTTCGGTCACACTGATGATGATAAAAGCCTGTTCGCTTGCATTCAGGCTGATTACAGTCAATCCGCAGAATATGCTCATACCGTCACTGCTTCTGATTATCGGCGGTGTGTGCTTCCTCGTGTCAGATTCAGTGCTTGCGCTGATTTCATTAGATACACGCTACAAAAAATTCGGGTTAAAAATTATTAACAGCGTTACATATTTTACTGCGCAGGTTTGTCTTGCGTTTACGGTTGCGTTTTTTAATTAGCGTCTAAGCGGTCTGTTGAGCAGACCGCTTATTTTATTGTTTACTTATTAAGCGTTTTATGTTATAATATTTTGCGAAAAATTCAAACCCCTTAAGGAGGATATAATTATGAATCCGATAGTAACAGCACTTCTCTGTGTGCTTGGTCTTATCGTATTTCTCGTTGTCATAGCCGCTGTCAAAGCAGTTATGATAAAGGCTAAGCCCAACACAAGCTCTCCCGCAATCAACCCCACAAAAGAAGAAGCTCAGGACTATGCCGAAAAGCTCAGCGAAATGATAAAGGTACCGACAATTTCTCTGCGCGGCAACACAGACCTGACTCAGTTTTATAAACTTCACGAGGTAATGAAGAAGAACTTCCCCCTCATTTTCGAAAAACTTGAATGCACCGAAATAGAGGGCAACCTTCTTTTCCGCTGGCCCGGTAAGGACCCTGCCAGAAAGGGTATACTTCTTATGGGACATCAGGATGTTGTTACGGCAGACGAACCCACCTGGACAAGAGACCCCTTCTCAGGTGAGATTGCTGACGGCAACATCCACGGCAGAGGCTCTATGGACTGCAAATCAACAGTATTTTCAGAGTTTCAGGCTATTGAGGAACTTCTCGCAGAAGGCTTTGAGCCGCCTTGCGATGTTTACCTTGCAACAGCAGTTGACGAAGAAATTTCAGGCGGCGGTGCCCCGATGCTTGTAGATTATCTCAAATCAAAGGGCGTCAAGCTCGACGTAGCAATGGACGAGGGCGGCGCAATCCTCAAAGGTCAGCTTCCAACAATGGATGGCTGGTGTGCCGCAATCGGTATACTTGAAAAAGGCTATATCGACGTCAAAATAAAGGCAAGCGGCAAGGGCGGTCACTCCTCTACTCCTCCCAAAAACACACCTATGACAAGACTTGCAAAGTTTGTTGCCGATATAGAAAAGGATCAGCCTTTCAAAGCTGAAATTTCAGGTCCCGTATACGCAATGCTTAAAGAAGCTGCACCCTATCTCGGCTTCCCGCTGAGAATGGTACTGGGCAATATGTGGCTGTTCAAGGGTCTTCTTACAAAGGTGCTTCCCGTTGTCAGCCCGATGTGCAAGGCATTTGTCAAAACAACGTTTGCCTGCACAATGGCTGAAGGCTCACAGACACCCAACGTTATCCCCACAGAGGCTTACGTAGTCTGTAACCTCCGCCCCTCACCCCATCAGAATGCCGAGCAGTCACTTGCAGTGCTTCAGAAATATGCTGACAAGTACGACCTCGAGCTTGAGGTTATCCACGCAAGAAGCGCTTCAAACTGCGTTGACTACAAAGGCGAAGAATTCAAGTATCTTACCAAATGCATCAACGAGTGTTATCCCGATGCAGGTGTTATCCCCTACCTCATGACAGGCGGTACGGACTGCCGCCACTACGAGGCTATTGCAGACAACTGCCTGCGTTTCTGCCCCATCAAGATGAGCAACGAACAGCTTGCAGCAATGCACGCAGCTAACGAGAGCATAGGCGTTGACGAAGTTGCACACTGTGTTAAATTCTATAAGCACTACGTCAAGAACCACAAATAATATAAATTCAAAAGCCCACCTGTTGATTTCTCTTCAGGTGGGCTTTCATTTTATTCACTTCTGAGTGCTACAACAGGATCGCGTTTTGCCGCGACTCTTGCAGGAATAAAGCCTGCAACAAGCGTCAGCACGACGCTTATACCTACAAGCGCAACCGCACCCAACAACGGCAAGGAAGCAAGCCTGGGTATACCTGCAACTGATTTGACAATCAGGTTTATCGGTATATTCAGCAGCACCGTCATCAGCACGCCTATCACGCCCGACGTCAAGCCGACAATAATTGTCTCCGAATTGAACACACGCGATATATCTTTCTTTGATGCACCGATTGAGCGAAGAATACCGATTTCTTTTGTGCGCTCAAGAACAGAAATATACGTGATAATACCGATCATTATTGACGAAACGACAAGCGAAATCGCGACGAAAGCAATCAGCGCATAAGTTACTATATCAATAACCTGAGTAACCGAGCTCATAACAAGATTAACATAATCGGTATATGAAATCGTGTTTTCCTCATTACCGTCCTTAAGATGTTTGGCATTATATCTGTCAATTAACTTTGTAAGACTGTCTTTTGACTCCAGATCTTTCGGATAAAGAGAAATGCTCGACGGAGTTCCCGAATCTACAGCACCGAGTAAGCTGAGATTTTCTTCAAAGGTTGACGAAGAAAACTTTTCCTTTTCTTTTTCGGGCTTTGATGATGACGAGGAACTGCCGCTTTGCAGTTCACCTTTATCGGGGATTTTTATGCTCTCCTGATTGTGTGCAGAAATTATAACGGCAGAGACAAGCTGCAGTTTCATATCCTTACTCATAACCCTAAGATATCTTATGAAAGTTTCGCTGTTCATATCGCTGCCTTCAAGCACTTTATCAAGATATGATGTGAGCTTTTTCTTATCGGAAGCGGTGAGTATATCCTTGAGAATAAGACCGACGAATTCTTTCATAAAGTCTTTCTCTTCACCCTTATAATTCTCGTCGATATATGCATAAACTTCATCCTCGGACATAACCTCAAATTCGCCGAAAGAATTTTCAACGTAGGTTATTTCGGGCATCGGGTTAACTTTTGCGGCAAATTCAACATCAGGCATTGAAACAAGAGCTGACGTCGGTGAAGCAGAAGCACCGGTAGATTGGTTTTTAAATTTAAGACCGGTGAAAACGTCAACGTTCGGATTTGCCTTCTGATCTTTTACAATTTCGCTGCTGTTTGCAGCGCTCATCACATACTCTGTAAGTCCGCTCATATAGCCGACAGATCCTGCCGAGGCGGTTGACTGAGCAGTAATTTTAGGACGCGCAATTGCAACAATTTTGATTTCCTGAGCGGAATTAACTGCCTTTTTCATAAAAGCTTCGTTCTCGCTCATATCTTTCCATTTGCCGTCGGCTTTCTGATAGTATGCGGTCGTCGGTAAAATTTTGAACGAAAGATCAAGAAACTCTTCGTAGTCATAGCTTTCAAGCTCTATCGGCTCATCGCTCTGTTCTTCTGTTGCAGTCTGAGTTTTCTGCTCAAGTTCACTTACATCCGCAAGTCCGAGTGCATAGAGTGTCACATCGTCAATTTCGTTATTATCATCAAGGAAAAGAACAAGCTCGTTGTATTTTTCAGGCCAGTGACCTGCCAGAATCTCATACTGACTGTTGAGCATCTGAGCATCTCCGACAATCTCTTCCCAGATATCCGTTTTCGTCGTAAGACCAATCCCTTCAAGCGAATCGTTCGGACGCAGTCTTGAAACGCCACTTGTTGTGTCAGACTTGAAAATCTGAAGATCAATATCGTAACCGTACTTGATATCACTGCAAAGAGGATCAAAAACTTCTGAATTAAGTTCAAGAAAATCTTTGAACTTTCCAAGGTCATTCTGCTGCATCTTCAGCTCAAAATCGTTAACGGAATTCTGCAGCATCGGTCGTTTGTAAACCTTATCGGTGCCGTGCTCTGCAATATTATAATTAGAGTTTCCTGCAGCGCCGAGTATCTGTGTCAGGTCAAAATTCTCTCTCTCGATTGTAATCGGATATGAAGAAAGAGCACCGCGCTCAATTGAGTCAATATAAGCTTGCATACCGTTTGAAAGCGAAAGAATCAGCGCAATGCCTATAATACCTATACTGCCTGCAAATGAAGTTATGAGAGTTCTGCCTTTTTTTGTCAGAAGATTATTAAAGCTAAGAGAAAGCGCAGTGCTCAGGCTCATCGAAGCTCTCGGCGCATTATCTTTCTTTGCAGTCTTCTGTATTTTTTTCGGTCTTTCATGCCCCTCATACATCTCGGGTTCAAACGGGTCTGAGTCCTTGCGGATTCTGCCGTCCTTTATTCTTATGATACGGCTCGCATATTCCTTGGCAATCTTGGGATTATGGGTTACCATAATAACAAGCCTGTCCCTTGATATCTCACGGATGAGTTCCATTATCTGAACGCTCGTCTTTGAATCGAGCGCGCCTGTCGGCTCGTCGGCAAGAAGTATGTCGGGATCGTTGACAAGCGCACGTGCTATTGCAACACGCTGCATCTGACCGCCCGAAAGCTGGTTAGGCCTTTTGTGCAACTGATCGGCAAGTCCGACTTTTCTGAGCACGCTTTTAGCTTTTCTGCGTCTCTCTTTTTTGCTGACACCCGAAAGCGTAAGAGCAAGCTCAACGTTGGCAAGCACGTTCTGATGAGGAATGAGGTTGTAGTTCTGAAAAACGAAGCCTACAGAATGGTTGCGGTAACCGTCCCAATCCTTATCTCCATACTCCTTGGTCGAGCGTGAATTTATGACAAGGTCGCCCGAATCGTAGCGGTCAAGTCCGCCGATAATGTTAAGCAGTGTTGTCTTACCCGAACCTGACGGACCGAGAATCGCAACAAACTCATTATCGCGGAAATTTACGCTGACACCGTCCAGGGCGTGCACCTTGTTCACACCCGAAAGGTAAGATTTTTTTATACTCCTAAGTTCTAACATCTCTGCTCCTTTTTCCGTATCTGATATATGAAGCTGAAATTTCAGCTTCTTTAATTATCCTTCACCGATACACATATTTTTCCATATTACCTTTTATTATACAACTTTATTTGCGATTTGTAAAATAATTTATTTTAACCTTGTTATACTTTACAACAAGCAAACTTGCTTATATAATAAAATCTATACAGCAACACATAAGGATGTGTAAAAACAATGTTCAGAATCAAATGGAAATCGGTAATAAAACTTGCCGCCATAGTGCTCGCAGTTTATCTGTGCATTCACTACTGGGGCAATATTTCCGCTCTGCTTTCAAAGATAATTTCTGCAGCAATGCCAATTGCAATCGGTCTTACCGTTGCATATACGCTCAACATACTGATGAGCTTTTACGAGCGGCATTACTTCACCAAATCAAAGAAGAAGCTCGCGGCAAAAACCCGCCGTCCCGTATGCCTGGCAGGTGCGCTGATAACCTTACTCGGAATTGTTGTACTGATAATCGGACTTATTGCTCCGCAGCTTGCCAAGTGTATTATGATGCTCATAGACGAGGTGCCCGCCGCAATCGAAAAACTTGTACCCAAGCTCAGAGAAATCGGCATTGTGCCTGATGACATAATACAGAAACTCACCAATATAGACTGGCAATCCCGTATAGGTGATATAGTTTCTGCTGTCAGCAGCGGTCTCGGCGGCGCGGTAAACATCGCTTTTTCAGCAGTTTCATCGGTATTCTCAGGTGTTACCAACTTTGTAATAGGCATCATTTTCGCCCTCTACCTTCTTATCGAAAAGGACAAGCTTATCGCACAGTTCAAGCGCTTTATGGATCGCATTATCCCTGAAAATAAGCTTAAAAAGCTCAACTACGTATGGGCAGAAATCAGTGACTGTTTCCACGATTTTATAGTCGGACAGTGCACGGAAGCCGTTATCCTCGGTGTGCTGTGTATGCTTGGTATGCTTATTCTGCAAATCCCCTACGCACCGATGATAGGTGCACTTATGGGCTTTACTGCGCTGATCCCGATTGTCGGCGGACTTATCGGTGCAGGCATAGGTGCATTCCTCATACTTATGGAAAGCCCCGTCAAAGCGCTTGTTTTTGTCATTTTCGTCATAGTTCTTCAGCAGATTGAGGGCAACCTCATCTACCCGAAGGTAGTCGGCAAATCGCTCGGTCTGCCCGGAATATGGGTGCTTGCAGCCGTAACTGTAGGCGGCGGCATTATGGGTATAGGCGGTATGCTTATCGGTGTGCCCCTTGCCGCAGCGGCATACAGAATGCTCAAGGCATATATAAATACTCCTGCACAGACCGATACCGCAGAAGTTGAATCAAATGAATAAATCAGAGGGTCTGTCGTGCAGACCCTTTATATTTACACTCTGTGAGGTGAACAGATGCTCGCAAATGAAAGCGTAATCGGAATACTTGCCCACGTTGATGCAGGCAAAACAACGCTGACAGAAGCGCTCCTTTATACAACGGGCGCAATCCGTCGGCTTGGTCGCGTTGACAAAAAAGACTCTCACTTTGATTCGCACGAGTTGGAGAGAAGCCGCGGAATCACGATTTTCTCAAAGCAGAACCCGTTCACCGTAAACGGCAGAAACTTCACCCTTGTCGACACACCGGGTCACGTGGATTTTTCCGCAGAGATGGAACGAACGCTCGGTGTGCTGGACTATGCCGTGCTTGTAATTGACGGCATAAGCGGCATACAAAGCCACACGGAAACGATATGGAGCCTGCTTGAAGAATACGGCATACCCACTTTTATTTTTGTCAACAAAACCGACCGTGACGGATTCGACAAAGCACAGCTGCTTGAAGATATGAAAAAGCGTTTCAGTGCAGGATGCATCGACTTCACACAGGAAAAGGACAGCTTTGACGAAGAGATTTCCTTAATCAGTGAAAAACTGCTTGAAGCATTTCTGGAAGGGTGCGTGACGGAAGAATTTGCAGAAAGCGAAATCGCAAAAGCGGTTGCAAAGCGTGAACTTTTCCCCTGCTATTTCGGCTCGGCACTGCAAAACACAGGTGTGGACAGTCTTATAAACGGACTGGGAAAATACACACTCTACAAAGAATACAGCGAAAGCTTCAGCGCAAATGTTTATAAAATCCTGCACGATTCTCAGGGCAACAGAGTATCTTTTCTGAAAGTTACGGGCGGGAAGCTGAGCGTTAAAATGGCTGTCGGCGAAGAAAAAATCGACACCGTAAGAATATATTCGGGTGAAAAATCCGAAGCGATAAGAGAGGTTTCGGCAGGCAGTGTTTGCGCTGTCACAGGGCTTTCATCGGTATCTGCAGGAGAAAGCATTGACGCTGACGGAGTGACTGCAAACACACGTCCTAAACTTAACCCCCTGCTTTCAGCGCAGGTCATAATCTGCGACGGTACAGATATACACACGGCATATAAGCGTATCAGCGTTATCGGTGAAGAATTACCAGAGCTATCCGTGCACATAATGCATTGTGCCGATGAAGAGCAGATACAGATACGCGTAATGGGCAGGATTCAGCTCGAAATACTTAAAGCGCTTACTAAAGAACGCTTTGGTATGGATATCGATTTCGGTCCGTGCAGAATTCTCTACAAAGAAACCGTAACGGCATCGGTTATGGGTTACGGACATTATGAGCCGCTCAGGCATTATGCTGAAACTCAGCTGCGCATTGACCCTGCCGAAAGAAACAGCGGCATCACCATCGCAAACGAATGCAGCCTTGAAACGCTGGATTCTAACTTCCAGCACCTTATCCTCAGCCACATTGCAGAAAAAGAGCACCTCGGCATACTGACAGGCTCACCGCTGACAGACGTTAAAATCACGCTTACTGCAGGTCGCTCACACCTCAAGCACACAGAGGGCGGCGACTTCCGCGAGGCAACCTACAGAGCAATCAGACAAGGTCTCGAAAAGGCAGACAATATCCTGCTCGAGCCATATTATTCGTTCACACTGCGTGTTCCGATCAACTGTATGGGCAGAGCAATTTCCGATATACAAAGACTCTGCGGCGAGCTTGAGCCGCCCGAAATGACTCAAACGCAGGCAATAATCAAAGGAACGGGACCCGTATCGGAATTTATGAATTACCCTGAAGAGGTTATGTCCTACACATCAGGTAAAGGCATAATCACAATGCGCGAGTGCGGATACAGACCCTGCCACAATGCTCAGGCGGTAATAGAAAGCATCGGATACGAAAAAGAAAGAGATATGGAAAATACCTCTTCTTCAGTCTTCTGCTCGCACGGTGCAGGCTTTGAAGTTAAATGGTATGACGTTGACGCAATGCGGCATATAAAATAAAAAAGAGAGCCGTGGAGGATAACCCTTCACGGCTCAAGTTTTATGATTTGCCAGGCTTCAATAAGCTTCTGCATACTCCAGCCTGCATTTGCAGGTGATGTTGATGGCAGACAGATTGCTTCTCTGCCGATTGTATCGCGGATATATTTATTATAATATTTTTCAGCCGTTTTGCCATTGACGAAAATCTGTTTTATATCTGCGTTTTCAAGTATCTCGCTCAGGTCGTTTGCCACCGCGTTTTTGATTGAGCTGTCGGAGCTGCCTGTTATATCACAGTAAGCAATAACATCCCACAACGCAATACGGTTAGAAAGAAGAAAGTCTTTCTTCTGTTCAATGGTCACGGGTGTTTCGGCACACATAACGGCAGAAACCACTTTCCAGAATCTGTTCTGCGGATGTCCGTAAAAAAACATCTGCTCCCGTGATTTTACCGACGGAAAGCTACCGAGGATAAGCACCTTTGAATTATTGTCATACAGTGGCGGAAAAGGATGCTGCGGCATATTATTATCTCCTCTTATTGCTCAGGCACACAGTGTCTTTCAGCTTTTCTGAAATTCAGAACAAGGCGGTTTTCGTCACCGACAACGGTTATTGTTTCATCTTTCCTTTTTGCCTTACAGAACCTGCTGTCATAGCGTAAAAATTCCGTTTCGGCAAGTATGCCGTTAACACTGTAGCCGACACCGTAGGTCACGCTGAGAGCGCCTGAGGCGGTTGAATATTCAGCCTTACCGTCATCACCGAAAGAAACGGCATTATTTTTAATTCTTCTTTTGAATTCATCATACGTCTCTTTATCAGAATCGGAAAGCTCCGTGATATAAATATGATATCCGTTACCGTATCTGCACAGGTCAAACTCCGAATCAAATTCAATCCCGTCGGGGAATTTTCTGCCCTTGAGAACACCGTTCGCAGAAGCGGAATCAAAGGGTTTGAACTTCAATTCACCGTTTGAAATCAGCGCCACAAAGACGTTGTTCTTCCTTGCAAAAACCGTGTTGCCGTCAAGCTCAAATTCATCGTAAAAAGCCTTTGGCATATAGGCGTGAGTCATTGCGGCAATGCCGCTTTCGCCAAGGCACTTCCTGTCAGGAATTTTATATACGGTTATATTTACGTTTTCGTTCTGAACACTCATCGGTCGCCTGCCGTTGCCGACCCAATAGCCGGGAGAAGCGCCGTATTTGCCGTTGCCGTCCCCTGCAGGATGGGTTGTGAAAAGCGTAAGCTCCTCAGCAATGTTTGCCGTCCATACGTGATCCTGCGCACCGCACACTCCGATATCCTTACATACATCCGTTGACATTGAATAATAAGCGTTGCGGAACGTATAAACGTTACCTCTGCCAAGAGCAATTCCGTGCGGCATAATGCTGTGATTCCGGGCAAACTTCTGCCAGTTAACCAACCTGAGCACGGTAAGATTGAGAAACCTGAAATAACTTAAGAATTTATTTTTGAAAAGATTATTCTTTCTGAGATACTCAAGCGTGTTTTTTATAACCTGATGATTTGTGAAGGTTTCTGCACCCGTCTGCGCCATAATGCACGCATCGCTCTGACCGACAAGATTTTCGCGCACCATATCGTCGGGTGAAAGACCGCTGCTCATTTTCGAAACAAACGTATCCTTTGAAACTGCAATCTCTTTAATCACTTCAGGCAAGGTGTAAAGCCCTTTTTCGACCGCATCGGCAAAACAAAGAACAATGTGATTCGGCTTTTTCGGAGCAGACACATTGCCCCAGAGTATATCCATGGCGCTCTGAATGCTGTTACCGATACAGTTAGCCGCTTTATTGTTGCCGTACATTCTCGAACTTGCCGCAACGAAGCGGTTGTTCACACTGTTGAGTGCAACGTCAAGCCAGAGGATATCCATAATTATCTTCATACGCTCAACGCTTTTTTCATCATTTGCGTATGCTATAAAATTCGCCATAGGCGCTATATCTTCAGCAAGATAATTGTTGCTCAGATATTCTGAAAATCCGAAATTAAAGCGCTGCTCCATCCACGCTTCAATGCGCGACTCGGCAAGCTTCATATGCTCTCTGCCGCTCATACCGTTATTTGTAAAAACCTCATCGGGCCATTCCTGACCTGCGAGATATTCGCTCACGGCAAAAAGGATCTGATGATTTTCCGACCAGTAACACATACTGTCATCGCCCGGTTCATCAATAAAATATTTAAACCCTGTAAAGGTATCTTTTATCAACTGTGCACATCTGTCGTTGAGGGTGCAATCCTTATAAATCTTGAAAAGCAGCTGTGCTCTGAAATCAGCACAGTCAAAGCGGCTGTTCATATATGCCGCCTGCTTAGAAAGAAGCGCAAAAATTTCATCCTCGCTGAAAGATACCGACGACTGCTTACCTGCAAGGAACAGATATAAATCCTCAAAGCTTTTGCCGTTGACGTTTAGCGCAAACTTATCCGCATCCGCCTTGTCAGGCAAATCGGGCAAAGGTTTCATCCGTATAAGACGGATAAGCTCAGCCACCGTGAGCAACACGATAACTGCAACAACGATACCTACTGCATATAACACTGCCATATCGTTATGCCATCCTCTCGAGGGATTCAAGCGTAACCTCGTATTTTACAGGTTCGCCCGCAAGCATTTTTTCCATTTCTTCCATCATATAGTAAGCCATTCTCTGCGGCTCTTTGCCCATACTGCCTGCAATGTGAGGTGTGAGAATCGCATTCGGGCACCAGAAAAGCGGATTGATATACGGAAAGAACTCGCGTTTGAGAACGTCAGCAACAAAGGTTCTTGACGGATGAAGCAAGAGTGACAGTGCAAGCTGATATTCCGCAACCTGTGCTCCCCTGCCCGTATTGATAAAGGTTGAACGCTTTTTCATCAGCTTGAAAAGCTTGCGGTTAAAAATATTTTCAAGCTCGGGTTTATTTGCAAGGTGATTGCTGATAACGTCACACTCACGGAAAAGCGTTTCCATATCGACAAGCGTTACGCCCAGCTCTTTTGCCGTTTCTTCAGGAACAAACGGGTCACAGGCATAAACCTCAACGTCAAGCGCCTTGAGCCTTTCAGCCACCATTTTTCCGATTGCACCCAAGCCGACAAGACCAACCTTGCAGCCGAAATTACCGACCGAAGACTGTGAAAAGGCAAGTGAGCGAAGCGGAAGCACGTGATAATACTTCTCCGCCTGAAAATATCCTTTTGCCGCAAGAGTAATCTGCGCAAAGGTATACTCGGCAACAGGCACAGCGTTTGCCGCAAATGCGCTGAACACCCTCACACCGCTTTCAAGAAAAGGTCTGGCAAAATACTGAACTGTACCTGCCGAATAAAAAACAGCCTTGAGTTTAGGCATATATTTTGCAATTTCTTCCTTTGTAAACTGCGGCATTCCCCAGGTTGAAAACGCAATTTCACAGTCAGCAAGAAACTCTGCATTTTTTTCAAGATTATCTCTATTAATTTTTTCTGAAAGCTCGCCGTATTCACCAAGCTTTTTAAGCACCTCAGGTGTATAAGCCTTTGAAAACAGAATCTGCTTTGTGCCGAAAAGAGCTATTTTCATTTTCTTTCCTCCACTCTCGATCTGATTTTGGCAATGTCTTTTTTCATAGAAGACGCAAAGCCGAAATAACCACACAGATATGTGTATTCGACAAGAATGTTTCCGTCAAAACCAAGCGAAACGATTTTGTCTGTCAATGAATTTATGTAGTCGGGATTAAACTTCGGAAACTGTTCCCTCGACTGCTCCGAATACGAAATGTGAACGCTTTCGGTAAACGGAAGCGTGCGCTCGATTCTGTCAAGGTCATATTCCATCTTTTTGTATCGCGACTGAAAATACGTTCTGAAATTATCGCAGCCGATATCTTTGCGGATTTTCAGAAACGCATCGGTATTGTTGTTAAACGTATTATCGTGACATTCGGGGCAGACAATCAGATTATACTCTTTTGCAATGCTGCATATTGCCTTGGCATCAGCAACCAGAAGAGAATACGTTTTTTCGTCTGTTATTTCGCTATCTTTTTCGCCAAGCCACACGCGGATTGATTCCGCACCCAAAGCGTGTGCAATTTCGCAGACTTTTTTCCATTCGTCAGCATTCCTGCTGCCGACGCGATAGTAGCTGCCGTAAGACGAAATCGCTAACCCCGCATCATCGCACAGCTTTTTGGCACGTTTTGCCGCAGCTATATTCTTAACGTGAATATCACCGCCCCACTCAATGCAATCAGCACCTGATTCACGGGCAATTTTCACTATTTTTTCAAGGCTCTTGATTTGTCTGAATGACGTTGACGTAAAACCGATTCTCATATTCTGACTCCGTTTCCGAATTAGCAGCATTCATTTTTATAAAGTATATTATATTTTTAGCGGGAAAGCAACAAAAAATATTGTGCTCAATTGGAATATATGATAGAATAGACAAACAGAACAAACTTATCGTCAATAACGATATAAGGAGAGCCATAATGGGAAAACTCAAAGAAAAGTATCAGGAACTGAAAAACAACCCTGACGTTGCTTTAAAAGAACAGGTCGGATATGTATCGGGCGTTTTCGGCAACTGTATGGGTCAGGACTCTGTCAGCACGTACACAGACCAGTTTATGTACGACTATATGGGTCTTAAATCCTCACACATTGTAGCAATGAAATCCGTCACGACGGCAGCAAATATTTTCATTGCACCGATTGTAGGCGCATTGCTTGACAACAACCACTCAACAAAAGGCAACGCAAGACGTTTTATGATGGCATCCGCCATTCCGTTCACGCTGTCTTCAATCCTTCTTTTTGTTGTGCCGTCCACCTCAATCACGTTCAACGTAATATGGAGCTTTTTGCTTTTCCTGCTGTTTAATATCGCAGACACCTTCTTTGACGTTGCGCTGTCAACACTCTCCGTCAGAATGACACCCAACGCAAAATCAAGAAAGAATTTCTACACAGTTGCACAGCTCGCTTCAACGCTCGGCTCAATGCTTCCCGGCGGACTTGTGCCCATCATCATCGACCTTCAGGGCAACGTCTACGCTAAAGAAAAGTGGGCATTCTTCTCAGTTGCGCTTTTCTTCGGTATACTCGGCATGTTCACTATGCTTGTGCCCTGCTTCACGCTTAAAGAGCGCAATATGGTACTCCCTCCCAGAGAACAGAAGAAAAAGATTAAAATTGATTTCAAACTCATCCTGCTCAACAGACCCCTGCTGCTTCTGTGTCTGAGCCAGGTTATCGACTCAATCAGACAGGTCTGTTACAATTCTCTCCCCTTCTTCTACAAACAGACGCTCAACAGATACAGTATGAAAACATATGTTGAAGCAGGCAGCTCCGCACTCTCTTATGCAGGTCTTCTCTCCGTACCGTTTGTCGGCAAAAAGTTCTCTTCAAGAGATATCGTTGTATGGGGTTATCTGCACACGGGTATATGCTATCTTCTGCTTTTGACTTTCGGCTACAAAAGCCTTTGGATTGTCGGAATCCTTATCGCTCTTGGCGGACTGCCAAACGCAGCAATGAGCGCCGCAAGAAGAATTCTTCTTGCCGACTCAACCGATTATATGGAGTGGAAAAGCTACAAAAAATACGGCGTGGCACAACGTAACGAGGGTATGGTTTTTGCCTTCAGCACAATGGTCTCGAGGATTTCCGCACTCTGGAAAGAGCTTCTTGTCAACGGTGGTCTTGCACTTATCGGATATCAGAGCGCACAGATGATAGGCGGCGAAATGGTAGAAGCGGTTCAGACACCTGAAACACTTCACGGCATCTTCCTTCTCGTTGCAGTCCCCGGTATTATCGGTAATCTTCTGCCCGCATTCGTTATGTTCTTTGATAACTTTACAGGCAAACGCAAAGAAAAAATCATGGCAGAGCTCAGCGAGATAAGAGCTCAGTCAAAAGAAGTTCAGGAAACAATAGCATCATTATGATAATACAAAAATCCGTCCTTTTACCTGGGCGGATTTTTTTACTTATTTTCGTATATTTTACCAAAAATAATACTTAAACCTTGTTATATAATCGCATTGAGTTTTCTGCATTTATTTGGTAGAATTCTTTTAACAAACACAAAGGGGACAAACACTATGAAAATTAAAAGAGTAATAAGTATCTGCCTTATTCTCGCGATGCTGCTTTCATTCACAACGTTTGCAGCTGAGCCCGAATACGTTGCCGACTATGATACCGAAACACCGGTTATCATAGTACACGGTATGAGCCAGAACAACACATACCTCGTTGACGAAAACGGCAACTGGGTGCCCGACGAAACAGGCTACGTCACAGGCTGGCCTCTTGAAATTGACGTTATGCCGCTCATCAAGCGCGCTCTGCCAAATATGCTCGCTTCCATCATCACAAGACATGATATCGGCCTGACGGAAGCTATGTATGAGGGCACATACAACGCACTTAAGCTTATCGAAAAAGATAACAACGGCAAATACATCAACAACATCGTAACACCCTGCTATGAAATGCCCATGAGCGAGCTTCCCGAAGCTGTAAAAGAAGAGTATTATAACTTCCTTCCCATTCAGGAGCTCAGCGAAATCGTCGGTGAAGATGACGTTTATTACTTCGGCTACGATTCACTCGGTGACGTAATGCACGAAACCAAAAAGCTTCACCACTACATCCACGACGTTGTGCTTCCCAAATCACCCAACGGCCAGGTTAAACTCTGCCACATCAGCCTTGGCGGCACAATCGCAGTAAACTACCTTGAGATGTATCCCGAAGATTACGATATCATCAAGAAGATGGTTTTCGTCATTCCGGCTATTGACGGCTCCGACATCATCGGTGACCTTTACACAGGTAACCTCAGCGTTTTCTTTGACGACAACACTCTTTACGAAGAGCTTCTTGTAACACTTCTCGGTGACACCTACCTTGCATATCTGCTCAATATAGTGCTGCGCATTCTTCCTGACGACGTTCTTAAATCCGCTCTCGGAGGTCTTGCAAACGGCCTTGTAGATATTGCCGCGCTTCGTTCAACAATGCTCTGGGCTCTCTGCCCCGACGCATATTACGAAGAGGCAAAAGCAAAGTGGCTTGATGGCAAAGACGAGCTTTCAGGTATTCTTGCAGACGTCGAGTACTTTATGAATGCAAGAGCTAATTTTGAAGAAAACCTTTTCGAACTTCGTGATTCAGGCTGTGAAATATTCAATCTCGCTTGCTATGACGTTCCTCTCTTCCCGCTTTGCAAAAACTACAAGACAAAGAACGCTGACCGTGTTATTCACGCTGAATCCCCCGCAATGGGCGCAACCTTTGCAGACCTCGGCAAAACACTCGGCGATGATTACAAGGCAGTCGGCACATACTGCAGCAATCCCGAGCACAATCACCTCTCACCCGACGGTGTTGTAGACGCAACAACAGGCCTTCTTCCCTGCACAACATGGTACTTCAAGGCTCAGGCACACGAGCAGCTTCCGCAGAACGACGTTGCCCTCACTCTGGCAATCAGAGCTATGGCTGACAACAATATGAAGGACGTTTACTCCAACCCCGCATTCCCGCAGTTCAACGAGGGCAGACTCACTTTCAACGCACGCGATAACATCAAAGCATGGAACGCTGCAGATAAGAGCGGCATCAGCGCAGAAAACATTGCCGCAGTTGAAGCAGCAGTAGCAAAGGTTAATGCACTCCTCGGTGAAACAATCGTTGATCAGGCAGCCTGGAACACAGCTGATGCAGAGCTTGAAAAAGCACTTGTAAACGCAGGCGTAATCGCAGACGAATCACCCACAGCAATCGAAAACGCATTTACAGAAATCCTCAAAAAGCTCAACCGTATGGTAAATAATATCTATAATAAATTCTGAAACTAATAGAACAAAGCAAAGAGCCGCATCCCCCTAACGGAATGCGGCTCTTATTATATTTCTGTTATACGCTAAAGGTCATTGTTACAGGTTCGGAATAAAGATGGTATGCGCTTTCTGCGATTACAGTAAGTGAATAGGTTTTGCCTTTTTCGAGCAAATCTTTTGGAACCGTAAAGCCCATTGTATCAATGTTATCAATAATATAGTAATCGGAAATGATATTATCCTTATAAATCTCTTTTCCTTTATCATCCGAGATTGCCATTTTATATTCATGCACTATATATCCGTCAGGTGCTTTGGCGTGAGTGAAAGATATGCGGTAGTCACCGTTATCATCCGTCGCTACCGAAGCTGCCGCATCATTGCCAAAAACGGGAGCCTTATCGTGCGCTTTCATATTCTTATATGTATAAGCGTAGGAAGATTCATCATTTATATCATCGATGTAATACTCACAAAAGAACGTATCAGATAAAAGATCATAGCCTCTGATTCTGACGCTTCCGTCGTTATCTGCCTCAACAACGCAGAACTGTGCGGCATCTTCATACCTTTCAGGATGCTGACCGACTATATAGTCTTTATCAAGCTCAAATCTCGCCATTGCACCGACACCGACAGACGTATACGTTGTCTGGTTTATGCTCCTCGGGTCATTCATCGGGAAATGCGAGTGTCCCGAGAAATTAATGACCTTATTGTGCCCCGCAAAAACCGGATTAAGCTGAGGCGTACACCAGATTGTGCTTCCGTAAACCGTTCCGAATGGGTGAGGATGCTGAAAAACAAAAACCGGTCTGTCCCCTGCTGTTGTTTCCGCTTTATGGATTTCATCGCTGAGCCACTTCAGGCTTTTGGGTGTGAAAGTCCATTCTGCCAGCGAACGCTCACCGGAAAAAGCGATAAAAGTAAAGCCGTTTATCTCGGTAACCGTATTGGGTTCATATCCGAAATGTTTTTTGAAAAGCTCGTTGTAGTTATCGTTTTTCATTTCGTGGTTGCCGTTGATATTGATACAAACGGTATCTTTACGTATGTGCTCCTTAATGGTATCGGTAAAAGCTATGTAATCATCATCCGAACCGACGCTTGAAAAATCGCCGAGACCGAAAAAGGCATCAACGCCCTGATAAACCGAATCGTTATCAAAAAGTGCGTACGCGGTATCAATTGCGTCTGCAAGATTTTCGTTTTCATTATGCGTGTCGGTGAAAACAACAAATCGGACTGCGGGTTTAAAATCCTCAGGGGTTTCGGGCATTATTTCCGTAACGTTGCCCCTCGAAACCTGAACTGCACCCCAGCCGAGAGTTGCAACACAGCATATCACTAAAACAGAAAGCACAGCGCCAAGAACAATACCGATTGTTTTTCCGATTGATCTAAAAAACTTTTTCAAATTAATCACCCTTCTTTATTATATATCTTCACCAAACCCGTGTCAACGTCAGCAAGCAAGAGTATATTTTGCATCAATACAGTATGCACGTCAGGCAAGCTCAACACCTTAAAAAGTGAAAATCCTGCCCGAGCAAACGAGCAGGATTTTTGTTGTTTTATTATCAGTTGAGTGACTTCATTGTGGGGAAATAAAGGAGTGCTTAAAACGGCCCCTTACAACCTCTTATAAGTTCTTATATTCCGATGCCGATAACCGTTGATTTCAAGCGGTTTTTGAGCACTTCTTATAAGCTCTTGCAGCCTCTTATATCTCGCCTGCAAACTGTGGTAAAACTGTGGTAAATTCGATATTCTGTGGTAAAACTGTGGTAAATTCAGCCACCTGAAAAACCAAGTTTTCAAGCACCGTTATTATAGTATAATCCGGCTTTTTTGTCAACGTAAAATAAAGCTTGGCAAGAATTTTAATACTTATAATAATCCATAAAAAACAGCACCTCTGCCACAAAAGCAGAGGTGCTCAGACCTTGTTATAAATGCACTTTTCATTTATGACTCAAACACGAACAGCTTCTCTTCTATAACCTCAAAG
Source organism: Acutalibacteraceae bacterium (assembly GCA_045637465.1). Taxonomy (GTDB): domain Bacteria; phylum Bacillota; class Clostridia; order Oscillospirales; family Acutalibacteraceae; genus UBA8612. The sequence continues at coordinate 134,293 of JAZTZM010000018.1, forward strand.
CTCTCTTTTTTAAGTTTATTTGATACGGAATTATATATATCCATAGTGGTCGATATATCAGCATGTCCCATAATCTCCTGAATTATCTTAACGCGATGTTCAACCTCACAAAGACAAGTACAGAAGGTGTGGCGGAAGATGTGAGCTGAAAAATACGGCAGAAGAACAGGCCCCCTTTTCTCCTGCTTTGCCCTTTCAAGCTCTTCTTGATTGTAGCATGTTACAATCCTTTTGATTGCCTTGTTGACCGATGACGGATTAAAAACCGTTTTGTAACGGTTGGTAAACGCCCATTTGCTGTAGCCGTCGATAACCGTATCTGCAACTCCAACTCTCTCCTGCCTTTCCTTCTCTTTCAAAAGAGCTGTTCTGACAGGCTCAAGCATAGGTATTATTCTCTCACCGTTTTCTGTTTTTGTGTCGTGAATGGTATAACCGCATTTTCCGTCTTCAGCCTGTCTTTTGATATCCTTCATCGCTCCGTCAGAAGGATTCGCTCGTATAAGATCGTCACGCACAGCATTTGTAAAGATCGGATGCAGAATCGTATGTATAATCTCCACCGTGTCCGCACTGATATGCATTTCAAAAATCAGCCTCTTATAAAACTCAACAATCATAGTGTATCTGAATGTTGAAAGCATCTGAAGCCCGATTGTATCCTTGACATATCGGTTGTACATATAAACATAATTGTTTCTTGTGCTGTCACGAAGTTCCGGTTTTGATTTGATATACTTGTCAAAGAGATCGTTCAGAGTGATGCGTTCCGCCTGATATACATCCACACGGTCGTGAAGTGATCTTTCTATCTCGGCTTCAAACTCTCTGAGTGATTTGCGCTTTCTTTTACCGGGCGGAATCGGATCAGAGCCCTTTAAACGCCAGCTGTATACGCTGTGGATCTTTCCGTCGCGACCGTAATAACGGAATTCGTATTTGCCGTCTTTTTTCTGAAACTCGTTTTCCATAAGAACTCTGCCCTTATTGTCTTTTCTTCTGTTACTTGCCATTTTTATTTCTCCTTAGTTGTTCATTTATTTGTATCTCTTTTAATAACAAATATAAAATACTTTGTTTTTACTTTGAGTGCGTACTTCAGCAATGAATGTAAGCGTTGGGAAATAGTTTATAAAGAAACTGAAGAAATCGGAGATTTGCATTTGGCAGTCCATGATGGTTGCTTTAAGAAATCGCATATTTTTGGTTTCATCCTCATTAAGAACTTCATCAAACAACTTCCTTTCACCTTTCCCTATGCTTTGGGTCATAGCAAATGTCATTTTGTGATTAAGCTCAAACACAGCTTCTTCATAAGTTTTAGTTTCAAAATTAATTTTCATCGATATTTTTCCTTTCATTATGTTATCATACAATTGAATACAGACTGTCTATGTACTTGCCGAAAACTTCCTTTTTGATAAGCGCTTTGCTTCCTACCTTCAAAACATACTCAGGTTGAGGTTTTGAATTCACAAGCGATCTCATAGTGTTTTCTCCGATACTGAAGTAAACACAAGCTTCCGGAATTGTCAGATTATGCTTTTCCCAAAAGTTAATTTTCAAAGCTTCCATTATTTTTCACCTCCTCTGTTGCTGTCATAAACATTTCTTTTGTGGATAACTCGATTTGCTTTTTTCATGATAATTTCTCCTTTCAATGCTTAAAATTTTTGTCACTGTACATAAAGTATGTCCGAAAAGAACATTTGTTCGCTTTTCTGAACAGAAAAAGAAGCATGAAATGGCTCTATATCAACGTTTTTGCAAATTGTAAACTTTTTATTAATTCCGAAAAAGAACCAAAACGCCTGTTTGTGAGCATTAGTTAACAAACTATGAACGAGCTGCCAGAGTAAAAAAATAATGGGAAACACTTTAAAAATGTCCCCCATTTTGATGTAGATTTATTGATGATTTAGCACATCTGCTGCAAATCCTGCACCGTGCCTGAAGCCAGATTCAAAACTGTCATAGGCAGTATCGCTGAGAATCAAGCCCCAGAGATCTGCGTATTCCTTGAACAGTTCCTTATGCTCATCGGCAAGACTGTTTCTGAGTATGCTCTCAACCTCACACATCCTGTTGAAATCACGTTGAAAATCTGCGTTTTGTTTCAGGTTGGATTTTTGAGGTTCAAGGTTACCGTAATAAAAGTCTTCAATAAAACTCATATGCTTACTCTTCTATAAACGGTCTGTATTTTGTTTCATCAGCTTTTCTCCAACCAATGATTTCGCCGAGTATCTTGACTTTTTCTTTATATACGGTGAAGTCCCAATAGGCACCATTTGTGCACACACAGTATTTATCAGGCTCCTCTTCGTCCTCATTCAGATCTGCCGGGAATACACAGCCATCAATATCAACGGCAGAGAAATATACTGTTTCGTCTGTCTTTTCAGGATTGTAAAGAACGATATCTCCCGGAGCGATGCCAAAATCTTTCAAGCTGCAGTCACGGATAACTAACTCATTTTCTCCAATTTCGATCTCATCTGCTTCATCTTCAAGCAAATATTTGTCAAACATCCGACAAAGAAGCAATTCTGCAATCGAAGAGAGATTCATTTGTTTGCGTGTCATTTCCAATACAGCATACGGCGCCGGAGTAGGGGCGATAAATTTGAACATAGCTCTTTGAATATTTTCTTTGTCAATCCCGTATTCTTCGTTTAACTTGTTGATAATTTCATTTACCATCTTATCTGTCCTTTCGTGTTGTTTTGTCTTCCGACAAAGACAACATACATCATAAATACGTACAAACCACGTCCAATCTGCGCACAAATCGATAACAATTTACTCACCAGACAGAAAAAGAGCCCTGATTCAAAATCAGAGCTCTTTAATTCACTAATTATTTATCCTTTAAATATTTCACTAACTGTACGGTTGCTTTACTGCGGCCCTGAACACTTGTCAGACCGTTCTCTTTTAATTCCTTTAACGGATATTGATTGGGAGAATACTTCTCAACCAACTTAATCCTCATATACCTGATAGCCGGGTCTTTGGACAGATTTTTATAATAGGTATAATCATCCTCTGAGCGTTTGCCATATATATTACACCGTTCTTTTCCATAAACTATCTCCAAATAACAACTATTTTAAAATATCGATATACGAATCAATTTCTTCTTTGATCTCATCAAATCGAAGTGCTTTAAATCCCATATTACGGATACGACCGAGAGAAATGCTTTTGTTATCGCCACAATGCTCGTTAATAAAATCCGTGGGAACAACATAAAACTCCCAATTATTGAGTTTTAACGGATATGACGTTTCTTTTGTATTGCCGTTAAGCAGACAAAAGACATAGATATCGTTCTGCCTTTCAAATTTGTTTTCTCCATCATCCGATTCATAACCGCTATTTGCCTTCGTAATACCAAAAGTTCTTTGCTGTGATACCTTGCCGCCTTCATTCCAAGGATGATAATACGAAGTCTGTTTTACCTCAATACGCATATTGCGGTAAAGTATATCGTATAAAGTCCAGTATTCAGTGTTGCAGGATTCTTGTAACCCAAGTGATTTTGCAACAAGAAATTCAGCTATGTATTCTTGTAGATTATATACATTCGAATACTGAAACTGCCAGAAATCAAGGTAATCAAATGACAAGTCTCTTCCATCAAGTATAAAATTTTCTTTACCCGTCATTTGTTTATCTCCTTAATTACTTTTTCTTATTGTTACATTCAATCTCCTTGGGACTACTTAATTGATCTTCGAAAGCCTGAACCGTATTAAATTCTGAATCAACTTTAAATATCGTAAAAGATTCTTTTTGTTCGTATACACCAATTGAGCATATATCTGTATAAACTAATGAAATATTTATCGATTGTTTATCAGTATCTAAACAATCATCATTAAAAATCAAAACAAATCGTTTAGGCTGATCTTTGGAAATACAAAAAGGAACACAAACTGTCAAATCATTAATACTAAATCTAACATCTATTGCATTAGCGGCTCCATAATTATAGATTTCATACAGTAATAGAAAATGTTTCTTTTTATAATTTTCAATTATATTCTCAAAACTTGTCACAACGAAATTGTCTAAGTTTTTTCCTAAATCACTACTTCCGGAGGATCTTTGTTTAACACGCTCAATTAATATCAAAATGTCAGATAATTCTGATGGCAAGCTTTCACTTGATTCAACATAACCCTTATTATAATCAACAAATATAAAATTTTGCTCAGTTAAACTAAAAATAATATTTTTGCAGTCTTTGAGCTTTGTTTCCAACCTTGGTTTTATTGAAAGCTTTCGATCTTCTCGCTGACTTTCTGATGTAAATTTAATTGTTTTATGTAATGCCAAAATTGTAGCAGTCGCTCCAAGTAACGCCCCATAAAACCCTAAAGCATCTTTAGCTTCCCAATCTACTTCAAACAATGCAAAAGATGCAGGTATAGTAAAAGCATAGTTGATAGCCAACGGTACCACTATTGTGAAAAACAAGCCAACAACACTCCACTGCAAAAATTTTGCAATTTTGTTTTTGTACTTGCAAAATAATTTTCTCATAAAAACTCCAATAACATAAATCTTTTTTACATTACGCTGCAGGGTAAGTATTGTAAATATGCTCATAGATATTCTGTCTGTAATTTGCGATAGAATTATCATCATAGCTTTCAGGAAGACTTGACCAGAGAATATCGCGTATCATAACACTGATAATCGACTGGGTTTCTTCTTTATCTCTCCAATGATCAAGCTCGTGTATCTGTTCTTTTATCTTTTTGAGCATATCTTGTGAAAGCTTTTTAACAGATTTGATCTCCTCTTTAGAAAGATTTCTGCCTTTGCAGAGCAAATCAAAAATCGTCAATTCTTCGTCACTGTCAAAGCCTTCTCTTACATATCGCTTCTGCTCGTCATCAAGGCTATCAACAAGCTTCATCAGGTTTTCGAACACAACGGCAATTTCATCTTTCTTGTTTTCCTTGTTGTATTCTTCAACAATCTCCTGATAACGCTCATAATAGTCAATTCGCATCGGATTCTGACAAAGCATTCTTTCAAGGCGCTCTTCAACAAGTTGCTGCAAATCCTTGAAAAGAAGATTTTTGTTTTTCACTCTTTCGAATTCTTTTCGAAGTCTATCGAAATCAATTCTGCTGATATCAAACTTCTTGCTTTCCTCAGTGACTTCGTTCTTTGTGACGGTAACATAACCGCTGACGATTTCATTGATCTGTGCCATAAGAGCAGAGTTATCTGCGTGCTTACGCTTTTGCTGAAGTTGGTCATAGATCTCGCTTATAGCATTTTTATAGCTGTGTATCTCCTGCGAAACCTCATTCTTTTCAACATATTTGAACATACGGAAAAGTTCACGTGCCTGAATTTCAAAGCGCTTCTTTATTTCACTTGTGGTGCACATTGCATTTGCACCTGCTCGCACCAAAGCAAGTTTAGCGAAATCATCAGAGTCAACAAGATCCTTTAATGAAAATCCATTATCGAACATATAAGAATCTATTGATTTGATTGTGTTTTCAATTTTTTCGAGCAATTCTTTTTTGTCTGGTGCCGGATCATCGCCGGGTTTACCGCCACCACTTGATGTATAATCAGCCAATGCCTGACGCAAAGCTTTTACAACGCCGATATAGTCAACGATAAGACCGTTGCTCTTGCCGTCGCAAACACGGTTAGCTCTTGCAATTGTCTGCATAAGAGTATGAGCCTTTAACGGCTTATCCATATAAATTGTTGCAAGGGATTTTACATCAAAGCCTGTGAGCCACATTGCACAGACAAAAACTACACGGAACGGATTATCCGCTTCTTTGAATTCCTTATCAAGCTCACGCTTTTCCATTTTTTCACGGTGAGGAATAATATCAAGACCCCAGTTGCCAAATGACTGAATTTCGTTCTGCTCCTGACTGATAACAACAGCCATTTCTGTTTCTTTCATCCAGTCAATTTTACGCTGAAGTTCCTGCGCTTCCTGCTGTGAAGCATACTTGATTTCTTTTTCAAGCTCTGCTATTTTCATTGCCCAATATTTCTGAGCAAGGTTATACATACGGACACAAGTAACCTTGTTAACACAAACAAACATTGCCTTGCCCGTAGTCCAGAGTTCGGAATAATGCTCGACAAAATCTCTTGCGATTGTGTCAAGTCTGGGTTCAGATGTGATGATATGTATATCTTTCGCAAGCTCCTGCTCAAGCTTTGCCTGCTGACTTACATCAAGGTCGGCAGCTTCAACTGCTTCAAGGAGCTCATCGTTGATTTCGGGGTTTTCGATTCCAAGCATATCGCTTCTGTTTTCATAATAAAGCGGAACAGTTGCACCGTCATCAACAGCACGTTTGAAGTCATATATAGAAACATAGCTACCAAAAGTACGCTCGGTGATGTTGTCATACTTGAACAGCGGCGTACCCGTAAAGCCGATACGGGATGCTGTAGGCAAAAGTCTGCACATATTATCGGCAAAGATGCCGTTCTGTGAACGGTGAGCTTCGTCGGAAAGTATGATTATGTCATGATCGGGTGTGATTGGTGACGCCGAATCATCATTAAACTTCTGAATCAGCGTAAAAATATAGCTTGGATTGCCTTTGAGCATTTCGTGCAGATTTTTACCGCTTGAGGGTATATACTGCCTTGCTTTGCCGGAAAGGCAACCGCAGGCTTCAAAGGTATCGCTTATCTGTTTATTGAGTTCATCACGGTCAGTAAGCACAACAAATGTCGGGCTGCCCGTAAATTTACGGCGGATCTTCTGGGCAAGGAATACCATTGAATAACTCTTGCCACTGCCCTGTGTATGCCAGAAAACGCCGAGTTTACCGTCTTTGAGCTTTCTTGCTTTATATGATTCAACAGCTTCGTTAACGCCGAGATACTGATGATTTCTTGCGAAGATTTTTGCAGTTCTGCCGCCGGAATGATCAAAGAGAATGAAGTTTTCAAATAAATCCATAAAGTTGATCTTGTCACAGATACCGAGAAGCATTGTTTCAAGATCAACTGCACCTACATCGTCCTCTTTAAGGCGCTTCCACTCATGGAAGAACTCATATTTTGAGCCGAGAGTACCAACTTTGGCTTCAAGACCATTTGAGAGCATAAGAAATGCATTAAAGTGAAACAGCTGAGGAATTGTGTCGAGATAATCGGTGTAGTTGCAGTCATAGGCATCTTTAACGTCAACACTCTGCTTTTTAAGCTCAACAAATAACAGAGGTATACCGTTTACGAAACCAACGATATCGGTTCTTCTGCGGTAAAGCTCGCCGTGGATCTTCATTTCTTTGACTGCAAGAAAATGATTCTTTTCGGGTTCATCAAAGTTAAATACTCTTGCATTGCGGATTTCAAATGAGCCGTCGGCTTTCTTAATCTGAACAGGGATACCGTCACGGAGCATGGAATACTTTTCTTCATTTATCTGCATCAGGGTAGCGGAGGCGGTATAGGCGCAAAGGGTCTTGACGGCGTAATCGCAATAAACATCCGTCAACCAGTCATTATTCTCAAACAACGCTTTTTTTAGATAGCGTGTGAGGACAATTTCCTTATATGATTTTCTGCCGAGAGTTCCGCTTTCGCCGAGCTTTTCCTCGTTGTATGCGAAAACAACCTCCCAACCGAGCTTGTCCTGCAAAACCTTACCTGCACTGTTCTGAACAAGTATATTTTCAGAGTATTCCCAGCTCATGCAAACACCAACCTATTTTAATATTCAAATTTATAATTTATGATTTTTATATCTGGTCCAAATAAATATTGAGGATAATTATCTAACGATAAAATTTGATTGTTTTTTAATAATTCTCGGTGTATACGAACATCATTTTTTGATTCAAAAACCAACGATGGAACGCTAATTATATAATCAGCGTTTTCTGATTTACACAACATATAATTAACAGCGAAGTCAAAATAATTATGCAAATGATTTATAGCTACCTCCGAACCGTTTAATTCCTGACCCAAATGTGTAGCAATATTCCTTATTCGATATAATCTTTTTAATTGCCAATCAATACATTTTTGATGATTATCAATGCACCGTCCTATGTGTTCACCATCATTAAATTGTTTTCTTAATTTGTATATTCGAGAACGTAAGAGTGGATTTTCGGATAAATATCCATATAATTTTTTCATTTCAAAAGAATCTTTTTGATATGAAGAAAAATATTCAACAAAAGAAATAAAATCCTTTATGCCCAAACCCTTTAAATCATTAGAATCAATTGCATTCATTAATTGCGAGTATGTCCCTCTTAATATTTTTAAGATATATGTTTTCTGTATTATAGACAATACACCACTCATTGCACTATCGCTTGTACTGTTTGAATTTGGGTTTAAGAACAATGTCTCTAATGATGTCCACAACGACCTGAAAAGAGTAATCGTATTTTTGGAATCAAATGATTCGGCATGCATTTGCAATGCTTTTGCAAGTGAAGAAAAAGCTTCTTTACCTAACGCTTTTGCAGTTAGAATATTTTTAATTCTTGAATCAATAATTGATTGGTCTATATACGGTCTCTTCTTTATTTTATGTGGTATTTCAAGTTTTACATAACTGCCATCGTTTTTCTTCAAAAGAAATGAATATACTTGTTTTATATAATTGTGATGGATAAAATATCTTTTAAAAGTCTGTAGAAATGAAATATAATCCAAAAATTTAGTTGCAGATTTATAAGGATCTAAATCGACATCCGTAAAACTTACAACTGCTATTTTTTGATATGATTTACATCCACTAACTCTTTTGTCATATTCTTTAAAAAGGTCAGCAACCACATAATCTTTACTTAAATTTTTTCTTTCTTCGGTTAAGTCGATTTTTCTGAGATCATGACTAAAAACGATCTTACTGCTAATGCTATCCAAATAATCTATATTATCCATATCCATTAACACTAAAAATTCATGCTTTTTCTCTTCACAATCAAATTTCCCAAGAAATTCTGCAACCTGATCCTTACTTGTGATTTTTAGCGCTTTATTGTTAAAAAATTTTTTTGATGCTGTGTAAATATATTCACGAGAATATCCAGCATCTATTAAAGCTATATAATAATTTCTTGCACAATACATCAACTTATCTTTATCTGATGTTTGTACAACCAAATCTATAATCTCTTTTTGATATAAAGACCTATATTCTTCGCCTGAGCAAGCTTGAACAAAAACATTTATCCATCTCTCAAGTAAAACATGATTTTCTTTAGCTTCTCTAAACCCAGTAATTATACTTTCTAAACGATTATTTAATATTTTTTTCAATAAATAATCTTCCTCTATTTTTTGAAACAATTCATCAATAATTGGAGGAATATAGTTTATATAGTAACTCTCAATACAATTGTATTTCTTTAAATAGTAATAAGTTTCTGAAATCTCTTTTACTATTGTTCTTGCATTATGCAAAGGTAACGCATATGTGTCTGGTGTTGTTTCACTAAGCAATTCATCTGTGATTTGATAAAACAAAAACAACATTTCCAAATCTTTAGAATAAACCCAATTTTCAGGAATTTTATTTATCACACTCAAGCCTCCAATTCACCACTCATGAGTTTGGGTAACAAACGGTCACGAGCTTCTACCAATAAACAATTTTGTTTTAAAAGCACTTCGATTTTTTCAAAACACTTAGATATCGCTTCACAATACATTATTATGGTTTTATTTTCAGGTAAAAGGATTTTCAAAGTGCTAATTGAATTGTAAGTCAATTGTGGTTGTGCTGAACCCGTACAAACACTTTTAAAGTCAACATTTTTCATTAACCAGTATGTAAATTCATTTTTTATGAAGTCATACTGTTCTTTAGCAGTAACAATAAAAGAATTATTAGTTATAAATGCCTTCGTATGATGTGTTCTTGAAACATCTCCGCTACCATTTCCTCTGCTTGTTATCAATGTTACATATTCCTCACAATTATAATTACTATAATAACCGATAACACCATTAGCACCATATACAGGATAATCGCCAATATCACTTATTTCTGTTGTAGGTAATGTTTTTCCATATTTTATTAAGTAAACTTTATCGATATCAAGATGTTCCCATCCTTCGGGGATGCCGTCGATGATTGGAGTTGTTTCGTGACCAGGGAAGCGGAGGTCAACAAACCATTCTTTGTAGAGCCTCTGTGCCGCTTCTTCAAGCAACTTTATTTGCTTTTGATTGTTTTCAATAAGGTCATCAAATTTTTCTAAATGACCGATTATATTTTCCATAGTCTTATACGGCGGTGTTGGAATTGGAAATGCACGAAGCAAATTGAGAGAAATAAATGGTTGTCCAGATCCCTGCAAACTGTTAAATATTAACCCTTGCCCATCTTCGCTACTCAAAAAATAATGAAGCCATTTTGCTTTAACTTCATTTCCAATTTTGAACAATGCAAGATTCTTAATTGCATACGAAGGCTTATCTTTTATCACAGCAGTTCGTCCTAATCCATTTCCAATCATGGACATAACAACATCCCACTGTTCAACTTTGCTACGTTCATTAATTTTAATATAATCTTTTTCGGAAATATTATAAGCTTCGTTTGGATATATTTGTCCGTCTCTAATATGCTTTGCAGTTACAAGTTTATAACCGTTTTCAACTTCTTTAGGCGTATCATGCGTTCCATCTCGAACTGAATCACAAAACTGATCCGCTCTTATAATTTCCCAACTCATAACCCCATCTCCTCCATATTCTTTGAGATGGTTGTCATAAGCTCGTTGGATTCGGCTTGAAGTACGAGAAGTTCTGCGTGGATTTCAGCCATACGCTCGGCAAAGTCAACGCCGTCATCCTCAACGGGTGCAACGCCTACATATGCACCGGGAGTGAGAGACCAACCCTTCTGCTCAATTTCTTCAATTGAGGCACACTTACACAGACCGAGAATATCCTTATACTCTCCGTCACCGAATTTTTCTATGAGCCATTCTGCTTCTTTAATAACTCTCAAAAATGTATTAACTCTAACTTGAGATTCTTCAATTAAGCCAATGTTTCGCTTTTTATATTCCTTTGCATTTTTATATCCGTTCTTCTTTAAAATACGATATTGATTGATTTTTTCGAAAAGAGTGACATCATCAACAATTGTATTTACAATTCTTTTCCATTCTTCATAAATATCTTCTATCAAAGAAGGAATTAAAAAGCTATCCTCTATTTTGCTAACCGCATTAACCTTAATTGTAAACTCTTTTACTTTCTTAATTAACTCAACATAAATATCATCGGTTTCATCATAAATGTCTTTAAAAGACTCTACACACCAAGAAAGTAACCATGTAATTTTTTCGTAATATTCGTCAAGAAGTTTTTTGTATTTGTCAACTTCTCCGCGATAGAGCCAGACAATAGCATTCAGATTTTTCATCTGCCATTCACTCCACTCGTTGAGTGTACGGTCAACTGCGGTATAATAATTACGAGCATCAATAAAGAGAACTTTGTCCTTGTTTTCTTCTCTCTTTGCCTTGTCAAAAAACCAGAGTGTACAAGGCAGGCTCTTTGTATAGAAGAAGTTGTTGCCTACCGAAAGCATAACATCGACATCGCCCGTTTTAATGAGCTTTTCGCGTATGTCCTTATCCTTACCCTGAGAATCTGTAGCGGAAGATGCCATAACAAAGCCGGCACGGCCTGTTTCATTCAGGTATGCGTGGAAATAAGAAATCCAAAGATAGTTGCCATTGCCGATTTCTTTGTTCTTGTTAACACCGGGAAGACCAAAAGGCAGTCTGCCTGCATTCTGTGCAGTTTCGGATTTAACCTTATCAACATTGAAAGGCGGATTTGCCATAACATAGTCACAGCAACCCTCAAGCGAGAAATGGTCGTGATAAAAGCTGTTTGCTTCGTCACCTGAAACAATCTTTGCGTTGAGCCCGTGAACTGCCATATTCATTGAACAAAGCTTTGCGTTATAATCAACCTTTTCCTGACCATAGAAAGTCATTGCAGTGTTAGCATTTGCACCATAGCCTTCAATGAAATCTGCCGATGAAACAAACATACCGCCGCTACCGCACGCAGGGTCAAGCACTGTACCGTGTGTGGGCTCAATGATATTAACAATCATTCTTACCAATGATTTGGGTGTGAAGAACACACCGTCATCAGATGCGACAGCAGGTGCAAATTTGTTGAGGAAATATTCATAAATGCGTCCGATAATATCGTCTTTCATCTCGTTGAAAGCACTGTTATTGAATATACGAAGAAGTTCACGCAGAAGGTCATTTTGAAGAATAGTGTAGTTCTTAGGAAGAATACCTCTGAGCTGAGTTGACTGCTCCTCAATCAGTTCCATTGCATGGTTGATAGCCTGCCCCATATCGGTGTTATCGGGCAGGTTGAGAAGATAATCATAGCGTGCTTCTTCCGGAAGGAATATAGCACTTTTTGTTTTGAAATCGTCCGCTTCGACAGGTAGAACTCTGCCGTTACGAACAGGACGGTCTTTGAGTATATCAGCTTCAACAAACTTAAAACGACTGTATGCATAACGCAGGAAGATAAGACCCAATACGGGCATACAGTATTCCTGAGATGTAACTTTTGAATCGGCGCGCAGAAGGTCTGCTGCTTCCCATAATTCTGTTTCAAGCTTACGAATGTTAATCATTTCAACTTCTCCTGTACTGCCTTACGGCACTATATAATTATACAGAATTTATTATATTACAAGAAAAGTCAAAATGCAATAATAAAAGACTCTGACTTCTCTATCCAAATACTTAAAGTCCCAAAAGTAGTACCGAGAAAAGACCCGAAGCAAATGGGTATAAACCCACTCATATGTAATATGTCGAAAATGCTCAAAAAGTTACACAAAAGAAGAAAATACTACTTTGTGTTGATAATCAGATATTTCGATTCCTTTAAAACAAAACCGCCCGATTGAGCAGATTACTCAACCGAGCGGTTTATATTTTTTATTGTACAGATTGAAGAATGGTATGGTGCATGAAGAGATTTTTACTTTTTTGCTCTCTGATGTGACATATTTTAAAGGGTTAATAAAATTCGTCAGCTTATGAAAGGAGCATATTTGAAAGAAAAAGCAGCTGTTTACCCCCGTAGGAAAAGGCGGAAATTGAGTTTGGGGTATACATACACAAATCGCTCAAAACACAATTTCAGAGCGGCAATGATAGTCAGTTTATATTCTTTGCCGCGTGACCCGCCGTGCCCCGTATGCCTCTCCGGCATGAGGAGCCCGTCCATTTTGGGAACACAAATGGTATAACGGGCTATACCAAAATTTTGCGGAGCAAACCGTACGGAAAGCTCCAATTTACAGAAAGGAATGATGCTTTATGCACATGGAAAAATTCACAAAAAACGCTATGCCGAACGTGCTTGACCACAACGGTAGAAGCGATTCCAAAAGGAAGCCAAACAGAAGTAATGAAGCCATTGATCCATCACGTTCGCATCTCAATTACAATCTGGCGGCAGATACTCAACCATTGCCACCGATGACTTTTTGCAAAAATCGTCTGAACGAAATCAATATTCACGGTAATGCGAATGTTTATATGATCGGTTGGGTTGTAACTGTACCTAAAACCTTGCCCGAAAATGAGCATAAACTGTTTTTCAAAAGCTGCTATGATTTTTTTGAAAAAACTTACGGCCAGGAAAATGTGATTTCTGCATATGTTCATATGGACGAAACCACACCACATTTGCACTATATGATACTCCCTATCACACAGGGGAAGAAAGGCGAAAAGCTTTGTGCAAAAGAAATCACAAGCAGAGAGCATTTGAGTATGATGCACCCGGCAATGGAAGCATATGTTTCAAACGAGCTCGGTCATCAGGTGGATATACTCAACGGTGCAACCAAAGAAGGTAACAAAACACTCAAAGAGTTCAAAGCAGGTAAAGCCAAAGAAGATTTGGAAAAGGCTAAAGCAGAGGCTGAAAAGATCATCGAAGAAGCTAAGCAGAATGCCGAGAAGATTGTTGAAGCGGAAAGAGAAGAAATGGATGAAGAGTTTCAAAAAAAATTCGACTTTATCGAAGAAGTACTTAACAGTGAAAAAAACTATCTGCAAAAAGGTCTGAAATTGTATCAGCGAACCGAAGAGTACCCTGAGGGATATTATACAGTACCTGCACCTGTGGTGTTTACGCAGTTTTTAGCTCGCGAAATAGTAGCAGGAGCACTTGATGATAAAAAGGAACTTTTTAAAGCACACGAACAGCTGACGGAAGTTAAAAAGGAAAACAGAAAGCTTGCTAACGAAGTGCTTCATCTTAAAGAAAAGAATAATAGACTCAAGAAGGCATTAGAGATGGCCGGTAAGTATATTGACAGAATTAAAAGAGTTCTTAATCGTTTGAACGAAAGATTTCCGGATTTCGAGAAGGAGTTTGTTAAAGCTGTTAAAAAAGAAAAAGCGGAAGATAAAAATGAAGATATCCCCGAAAGCTCTTTCAGAAATGTTGATATGAATGATGATTACGAACGTTATACGGAATTGAGGTAAATTCCATTGTAAAGCCAATGTGAGAATTGCATTCAGAATCAGATTTGGGAGACTGGTTAGGCAGTAAAAAAACACCCCAAGGATTGAGTGGACGGTTAACGAATATTCTGCAAGTGGTCATAAACAAAACTGAATATAAACCTCACGTAAAAGGATGATTGAGGGAATGAAAAAAGCATTCGGAGAAACAACGCTCCGGATGCTTTTTATCTGTATAGGTTTCCGAACAAAACTATTTCGACAGAAATTTAGTGATTTTTGTAACATAGTAAAAGACGGCAGAGAAATCAGCCGTCAAACAACTTTTACACAGCCACCTACAGGCATGGTAAAATAAACCTAAAAAAAGAGTGACTGCCTTAAACAGCCACTCCTGAAAAATTAGCCGATTACAATTGTTTCAATAAGGGGTGTTGCATCTGCAACAGAGCAGCTCCATACCATAACATACATTGCATTACCTGTTGAAGTTTTTGCAACAAGATATGTAACACCTGTGTTTGATTCGATTGCTTCGTAAGTATTTGCACCGATTGTTACCGATGTGTATTCCTTGTTGGGATATGCATAGCCGAACTGCTTTTTCTGAACTTCGTATTCCATGCTCTGCTCGTCATAAACATAAACAGCGGCATTTGCACCGAGAGAAGTGTTGGTGAAGGTAAGTGATCTGTTATCCGATTGTGCTTCGTCATAGATAAAGCCGCCTGCAGGAGTAACCGTTACGTAACCCTTATCGGTTTTAATCGGGGCGATTTCTGCGCCTGCATCCTCGCCGCCTTCTGTTGCTTCATCTTCTGCCGCACCTGCTTCGATTGCAAGATTATCATAAACAGTCTTGAAGAGTTCGCCTGCACGGAGTGCTGCATAATCGTCCCTCTTTGCGCCTGCAGGAAGCTTGAACTCAAGCATAGCAAACTCAAAATTGTTAAGACAAACGATAATCTGCATTGCGGAAGGTCCGTTCTGACGGATATATGTTGTGAATTCGCCGATTTTACCCTCTTCAAAGATAGTATTATTGCTGAAGCTCTTTGTAACGTAATCGTGAACTGAATCGTATGCTGCATGAGTAACGGCAAAAGCAACACCGATATTCACTTCTGCGCTTTCAAGAGTACCGCACTTGACGATATTGGTCTGTGCAAGGAAGTTGCCCTCTGTGTTGGCTTCGTTAAAAGTAAACTCATCAATGGGAGTTCTGATTGTGAGCTTGTTAGTCTTGCCGTCTGTAACAACGGTTTCGTCAAACTTGGGAGCTTCGGTTGTTGTTTCTACGGGGTCTGTTGTGTCGGGATTTTCATTACCGCCGCAGGCAACAAATGAAAGAAGCATTGCGAGAGCCATAATAATTGCTAAAAACTTTTTCATTTTAATTTACCTCCAAAAAATTATTCTTGGTTGTTAATTGTTTTTTGGTTTACCGCATTCCGTGCAGAACTTGCCTTTATTTCTGTTTCCGCAGGAGCAGACCCAATCTTCAGGCTTTTTTGTTCCGCATTCGTTACAGAACTTGCCTGAATTTTTGTTACCGCAGGCACATTGCCAGACAGCGTTACCCTGTGGCGCAGGAGCAGAAACGGGAACGGAGTTTATTGATGCCATAGTTGAAAGCATTTTTTCGGTCTGAGGGTCGATTGCAACAATCACATTATTTATTGCGATGGCTCTTATACCTGCTCTTGCTTCCCAACCTGCAATTGCGAAGTCCTGCAAAATCAAATCAGCCTGTGTGTCTGCCTTATATTTCAGTTCATCAACAGAGCAGCTGTCTGCAAACATTTTTGTAAATGTCATTTCGGCAGCACGGGATACGTCATTTTTAATAAGATCAACGGGAAGTTGACCGCCGAACATAGTATTGAATTTATCAGGGTCTGCAATCTCAATATTAAGAATTGCTGTAAACTTAACTTCCGTAAACAGTTTATATGTACCCTGCATCACTTCGGTATTAAAACGACCGTCAAATTGAATTGAGTTAATGTTTTCCATATGTTTCACCTCCCGTTATGCCCAGGGATTTGAGCTTTCGGGCTGACGGATACCGACGAGAATGAACTGTTCCCAGAGATACCATTTACCGTCCTTTGCCTT
>JAZTZM010000019.1:0-74991 GCA_045637465.1 Acutalibacteraceae bacterium
TGTTATTTCGCTTGAAGCGATTGTTGATCCTGTTTCATTATATGAGCCGGTCTACAGTGACGGAGGCGAGGCAATATTCGTTATGGATCAGATCGGCGATAAGAACACAGCTGACAGCTGGATAGATGAAATTTTGCTTTGTGACGCAATCAGAGCACTTTCAGACAGAGAAAAACGAATTCTCAATCTTAGGTTTATGCTTGGTAAAACACAGACAGAAGTAGCCAAGGAAGTTGGGATATCTCAGGCTCAGGTAAGCAGGCTTGAAAAAGGAGCTCTTAAGAGGATAAAGAATTGCTAATTTCTTGACATTTAATATTGATATGATATAATAAACGGGCAAAAGCGGATATGGTGGAATTGGCAGACACGCCAGATTTAGGATCTGGTGCGAAAGCGTGCAGGTTCAAGTCCTGTTATCCGCACCATTGTGAGTATTCATAACACATGTGAATACTCACTTTTTTGTTGTAAATTTCAAAATTTTATGTTAACATAGTTCCATAAAAATGAACCATTTAGAATCATTAAAGGAGCTTTTATGAAACATATTGAAATAAATCAAGAGCTTTGCATAGGTTGCGGAAAGTGTGTCAAAGATTGTGTGTCTGAAAAAATAAAACTCATTAACGGTAAGGCACAGTTTATGTATGAAAGGTGCATTCAGTGCGGACACTGCTATGCTATTTGTCCTGTGAATGCCGTTACAATGACAAACTACAAATCTTCAGAAGAGATTGTTCCTGTTTACATCGATGAATTTGATAGCGATAAATTTCTTCTTGCACTTAAAAGCAGAAGAACAGTACGTCAGTTTAAAAAGGAAGATGTTTCCGATGAAATGATACATAAAATAATTGAAGCAGGCAGATACTGTCCCACCGGAACCAATGCCCAGGATTTTTCCTTCACTGTTATTAAGAAAAAGTTGCCTGAGATAGAAAAAGAAGCTGTAAAAGTTTTCAGATTAGCGCAAAAAACAGCATCTCCTTTTTCAAAGTATCTGAGAAATGTGATAATTGATGATAATTTCTTTTTCAAGGGTGCTCCGGTTGTTATTATTGTTAACGGTAAAGGAACAACCAGTGCCTGCCTTGCATCGTCATATATGGAGCTGATGGCAGAAAGCATGGGGCTCGGTGTTCTTTACAGCGGATTTTTAGTAGGCGTGGCAAAACTCAATCCTAAGTTATCCTCAATGCTCGAAACCAAAAAAGGACACAGTCCTGTAACAGCACTTGTTATAGGTTGGCCTGATGTTGAATATAAGCGTATTCCACCAAGAAATGAAGCGGAAGTAAATTATATATAAACCCAAACAAAGATTAAACAAATTATTAGAGCACATCATAACCTGAACAATAGCTGCAGTAAAATGTGTTATCAAAACACTGTGTAAATACCTGCACCAACGGTCAGCATCCACAATGTGTGGGTGCTGCCTTTTTTGTCTTTATTTCAATTCGAATAACTTATTATGATGTTTTGTTATTACCATAATGGTGTCAGAGCGTTGCTTTTGTTGTGCTATTATGATATTATAGAAATATAACTGATGAGGATGTGATGTTGTTGAAGAAATTTCTGAAAGTTATTATCCCCATTGTGCTTGTTATTGCAATTGTGTCGTATGCTGTTAATTGGGCTTTCTTTGACATTCAGAGATTAAATGGTCAGGAACTGATAAACGAAGTAGTTTCGCCTGATGGTAAATATACGGTTTCTGCTTACTTGAATGATGGTGGTGCAACAACCGGTTATGCTGTGTTATGCTCGGTCAGAAACAACAGTAATGATAAAGAAAAAAATATATACTGGAATTATCACTGTACAGAAGCTGAAATAGAATGGAAAGATGAGCGCACCGTAATAATAAATGGTATAGAATTAAACGTAACCAAAGATACATACGATTACAGAAATGATTAATATTGTTTTAAATAACATAATCCATTATTAGTTTTCGCACTAACGGTCAGCATCCACAATGTGTGGGTGCTGATTTTTTTATATCCTATAATCATATATAGTGTTTGAAACCGCCCTTTTTTGCTTGAAATAAGGTTGTTTTCTGCCAAATTATGCTATATTTGGCAGAATGTACAAAAACGGGTGTTAATTTTTGTGTAACATAAACTTAAAAAATTCTTAAAAAAGTCTTTACAATTTGTTCACAAAGTGTTACAATTCAGTTAACAAATCCGAAGGGAACACTTCTCCCGATAAGGTGAATGTTTAAAACTCCTTTCAAAATCGGACGTATGAAAGTTAGACTGAGGATTTAAAAATTCACAAAAAGGAATAACAAAGGAAGGTAATATATATGACAAAGACAGGCAAACTCACAGCTGGACTTCTTGCACTTTTCGTAATAACGATGATATTCTCTGTTTGTATTAAAGATGCAGACGAAGAAAAAAGTGTTGCGGTCGGTATGAACGCTCAGGCAATGGACAACGTTCTTGAAATGATTCCCGAAGCAGTTCCGGTGGTTGAAAAAAATGACGCAAAGAATGCTGAAACCCCGAGCGTTGCTACGATCAAAGCCGCTGCTGCCGATACTGCTATGGCTAAAAGCGCATACGAAGTCAAGGATGTCGCTCAGGTCAGAGATTTAACCGAAAGCAAGGGCACAGACAGTGCTGCTGAGTTTGCCGAAGCGGCAAAAACCGCTGATGCCGAGCCGACAACAGAGGCTCAGAAAAACAGCGTTTCTTTGGAAGAGAGCGTTTCGTCAAACGTTGAAGAAGAAACCGCAGTTGATAACAGCAACCGACTCATTGGTAAGTGGCAGGCAACAGTTGTTGGCGTTGGTTTGTCAGTTAATCTCGATTATGAATTTGCTCAGAACGGTATCCTGAACGTTAATTTTTCCGAAAGCAATTACAAGACATTGGTAGAGAGAATTGAACGACTTAATATGTCAATGGCGGCAGATGAATGTGCTGCAGAATCGGAAGAAAATACCGATGGAATCAAGCTTAAAGACGGTCTTGTTCAGGTGCCGACTTATGAAGAAATGAAAGCTCAGCTCAGCAAGACAGGCACATGGGAGCTTGACAGTGACACGCTTACGGTTACAGTTGACGGTGAATCAGCAACAGCCGAAACCAAGCTTTCCGAAGGTGCAACATCATTCGTTTTGAATCCTGCAGGTGACGCTGTATCTCTTACTAAATATTGATATGTTGACCGGATGTTTTAACAGCATCCGGTTGATTTGTTTTATTTGGATATGGTATAATATAAAAAAGTAAGAGTATGGGACGTGTGTTTATGAGTGATAAAAAAGCATTGAATGGTTTCATAGGGATAAGCCGTTTGGTTGCGGTTGTCTATACCGTGTGGATGGCAGTTTTTATGAAGTGGGATCAGTTCCCTTATATTATCCCGACGGCGGATGATATGCTCTTGCCGGCTGATGAGTTTGTCGCAAAGTTTGACGGTATGCTTCAGCAGCCTTTGTATGAAAGCGAAATTGTTTATTATCTGTGGGTTGTGCTTTCTGCCGTAATGCTGTTCCTTTATCCGCTGTTTATAAAGAAGATACTTTTTGCAGATAAGCTTGCAAAAGGCACAACCGTCTTTTGTATGCTCAACCTGATTGCAGGCTGTGCTTTTGTTACGTGGTACGGCTTCCTGAGCTTCCCTGAGCAGTTCGGCAATATCCTGACAGATGTTACGGCAAGTATGCTCGGTCTGCGTTATCCGTGGTATTTCAGAATATGGGGTGTGCTGGCTTCACTCTCGATTTTTACAAACACGCTCTATATGTACCGCAAAAATAACTATAAAGGCAAAGCCGGCGTTATCGTCACAACTCTCGGCTGTGCTGCGATTTTTGTAACAATCAATGTGCCTTCCGCAGGTCTTGAGCTTGTAATGACTGCACGCTGTCTTTCTCATTGGGCAACTGCTCTGATTTTTGCGTTTTTAGGTGCTGCCGGCGTTGTCATATTCCTTTTCCACAAATCTGCACAGAAAGATAAAAAATACATATTTGCAACCGTGTTTTTCGTAGCTGTGCTTCTGCTTATGCTTGTTCTGCTTGTAACAGTCGGCAAGAGTGCGTTTATCGAGAATCTGCCGATGTGGGTGGCTTATGCTCTGCTGTTCATAATCAATTTCACATCTCTGCTTGATAAAAAATCCGACAGTAAAAAAGAAACAAAAGAAAAGGTATCTTCCGCTGCCTGATATAAGATAAATGTAAAACCCCGTAATTCGGTTGTGCACTGAATTACGGGGTTTTGTGTTATTTGATAAGGTCGTGTTCTTTGATGAATTTTACGGTTTCATCAACCGTTGTGAAAGCAAGTGCAACAACTGTGTCTGCACCGCCGTAATATATGGCGATTCTGCCTGTGTCAGCATCTGCAAGCGCTGCGCACGGGAATACAACATTCGGAACGTCGCCGACACACTCGTAAAGCTCGTGCGGTGCGAGCATAAAGCTGTCTGCTCTGTGGAGCACCTTCCACGGCTCATCCTTGTCGAGTATTGCCGCACCCATTGCATAGGTGAAGCCGTTGCAGCTTGTGAGCACACCGTGGTAGAACATCAGCCAACCCTCATCGGTTTCGATGGGTGTGGGTCCTGCGCCGACCTTTGTCATCTCCCAGTTCTTTTCGGGCTTCATAACAAATCTGTGTTTGCCCCAGTAGGTGAGGTCCTTGCTGTGGCTGAGGAAAATATCACCGTAGGGGGTATGACCTCTGTCGCAGGGACGGATTAAGAGAAGGAATTCGTCGTTTACCTTTCTCGGGAAGAGCACACCGTTTCTTGCAACGGGGTAGCAAGCGTCTTCAAGCTGAGTCCACTCTTTGAAATCCGTTGTGTAAGCAATGCCGATGGTTGTGCCGTGAGGTGTGAGGTTTACCCAGGAAAGGTAATATTTGCCATCGATGAGGCAGAGTCTGGGATCATAGCCTCTGAAAATAACCTTTTCCTCAAGCTCCCAGTTGATTGCATCCTTGCTGTAGCCGACAACAAGTGTGTGGTCACGGCTCATAACGTCGACTCTGAACACGCCTGCAAAGCCGTCGCCGAAGGGCACAACAGCAGAGTTAAAAATGCTGTTTGCCATATAGAGATTGTCACGTGTGATTATGGGGTTACCGTCATAGCGCCATACAGGGTATCTGTAACCCTCCGGCTTATCTTGCCACGGTATGTTAGGTATTGCGTCGCCTATAATTTTTGACATTATTATCTGCCTCCCGTAAGTTATGGTTTTATTGTATTTATATAAAGCAGATTTGTCAACCTCTGTTTGTGTATCGGGATTATTTGTTGCCAAATATATCAGCATATGTTTTTATCTTGACACAGCAGCTGTTTTGTGGTTTAATGTAGTAAAGTCAATACTCGGAAAACTCTTCGGGGCAGGGTGAAATTCCCGATCGGCGGTAAAGTCCGCAAGCGTATTAAGCGTATGAATTGGTGCAATTCCAATACCGACAGTTAAAGTCTGGATGAAAGAAGATTGATTTTTCCGCCGCATAAATGCGACAGATTTTTCAGCATTTCATCAGCACCGAAGGTTTTTCGGTGCTTTTATTTTTTGCGAGGTGTTTGAAGATGAAGGACAAAAGGTTTATCAAAAAGCTTACAACGCTGTCGATGCTTTGTGCTGTTGCTTATGTCGCAGTTTTTCTCAGCCGAATGCTGCCGCCTATTGTGCTTTTTTTGCAGTATGACCCCAAAGACATTATAATTACGCTCGGTGGCTTTATTTTCGGTCCGCTTTCGTCGGCTCTGATAAGCGTTGTGGTTTCTCTTGTTGAGGCTGTTACAGTCAGCGATACAGGTCCTATAGGTCTTGTTATGAATATAATTTCTACCTGTACTTTTGCCACCACGGCGGCAGTTATCTATAAGAAAAAGCGCACTCTTTCAGGCGCGGTTATCGGTCTTATAGCAGGCTGTCTGTTTACAACTGCGGCAATGCTTCTCTGGAACTATGCGATAACTCCTATGTATATGAATATTCCCCGTGAAGAGGTCAAGGCGCTTCTCGTGCCTGCTTTCCTTCCGTTCAATCTCATTAAGGGTGGTCTTAACACGGCTTTCACTCTTCTGCTTTATAAGCCTGTTGTTTCCGCTCTGCGTAAAGCAAAGTTAATTTCTCCCGCTTCCTCAGAGAAGAACGGAAAAGTTCTGCCAAATATTGCGATTGCCGTTGTATCCGTTCTCTTAATCGCCACTCTTGTCGCTGTAATTTTTATACTCAAGAAATAATAAAACAAAGGTGCATCCGGATTTACCGAGGTGCACCTTTGCTTTAGGGGAATCAAGTTATCTGTATATTTATTATATCTGATAAGCTTATTGAAATGGTTTCCAAAAAGAAATTTTTTAAAAATTATTTATTGCAAAGTTTTGTTGCTGTACGGTGCTGCGTTAAAAAAATTGCTATTTACGTATATTTATGATATAATATTTCAGAAAAATACATAAGCTTAAGGAGATGACTTATGGCTACTCAGACATCTGCTGAAAAACTTCGGCTCAAAGCGGAGAAAGAAATAAGCAAATGGGAAAAGCAAAGAAGAGGATCGGGCGGTAAGCTGTACTTTGCATATATCGTTTTTATAATCACGCTTATCTATGCAACGGATGAAATTGCATCACAGATAGGTATGCTTATGAAGAGTGAGATTGCCGCCGACCTTATGTCGAATTTCGGTCAGAGCTCGGTCGGTATGCTCGATCTTGTGTCAAGCCTTGCCATTCCCTTTCAGGCTATAGGTCTTCTTTACAGACCTCTTGCCGACCGTTGGGGCAGAAAGAAATTCCTCATCATCAACACCTTTGGCATGAGCCTTTCGCTTTTGCTGATTTACCTTTCCAACAATGTTGCTCTGTACGTAATCGGTGCTTGCTTTATTCAGTTTTTCATTCCTCACGATATGCACGTTGTGTATATTATGGAATCATCTCCCTCAAAGCACCGCGCAAGAGTATACTCAACAATAAAGTTTTTTGCAAATATGGGCGTTATGCTCGTGCCGCTTCTCAGACGCTGGCTTGTCAGTGCGGCAGGCGATTCGTACGGATGGAGAATGGTTTATTTCATTCCCGCAGTTATCGGTCTTGTAGTCAGCTTTATTGCGCTTCTCGGCGCAAAGGAAACACCTGCCTTTGTTGAGTCAAGGCTCAACTACCTTCGTATGAGCGAAGAAGAAAAAATGCAGCTCAAAAACAGCAAAAAGGCTGAATCCAAGCAGGGCGGTCTTATTCCTGCGCTCAGGTTTGCGCTCAGCCACAAGCAGCTTCGCTGGCTCTACGTTGTGTCTGCCCTTGCGAATATAGGCTTCTACGGCAGTATCAACTACGAACCCATTTTAAACTATGGCTATGAGGGCAGCGGTATACTCTCTGCAGGTGATGCGGTAACAACTGCACTCATCCTCTTCCCGATAGGCTCTGCAGTGGCTCAGGTGCTTATGGGTTTTGTGTCCGATTGGCTCGGCAGAAAAGCTGCGGCAATCCTTACCGCTTTCAACTGTCTTGTCGGCTTCCTCGGATTCTCGCTGGGTGCTAAATACGGTCTTAATCCTTACGTTATCGGCTTCTTGAGCGGTGTGTTTGTCGGCAGCTATTACTCTGTCAACGACGTGCTTATTATGATGATAGGCGAGTCTGCACCCACCAATCTCCGCTCCTCGGCAATTTCCGCTCAGTATATTGTTACTGCAGTGGGTTACGGAATTTCACTCGGTGTCGGCACACTTTGTGCAATCAAGCTTGGTAACAGCCTTATAGGCATGGCAACACTTTGTATGCTTGTGCCCGGCTTCGTATCTGCTCTTGCCGTGCTGTTTAAAAACGTTGGCGAAACAAAGGGTATTGATATGGATACCGTCACGGGTGCCGAATGGGACTGATATAAACACAAAAAAGCCTGTCATTGACAGGCTTTTTTTAATGCTTAAAACATCATATTTTCTATGAACAGGTCAGAAAAAGCAGGGCTTGCAGACAGGTCAATATATGTGATTGCGTTTTTGAAAAGGTGATTCTTTTCCGTTGCATATTTTACCGTGCCGAGCAGGCTGCTGTTATTAAGTGCGGTGCATTTGTCTGTGAGTTCTTTTGGCAGAAGTCCTGTCAGCACTGCGTTATCTGCGTTGATTTTTGCAGAAAAACCGCCCGAAATATACAGTGTTTCGATATCATTTATGTCAACTTGCTTAATTCGTAAAAGTGTTATTATTGCCGAAAAAACAGCCGATTTTGCAAGCTGATACTGTCTGATGTCTTCCTGATTCACACTAACGTTTTTGGCAATTTCAACGCATTGTTTTTCCATAAAACCGGTTTCGTCAACTGTTCCGTTGCGGATAAAGTGAGCGATTATATCAATCAGACCCGTGCCGCAGATTCCCTTTGCGGGTGCATCACCTACGGTTTCAATTTTACCGTCGTTATAAGCATAAATTGCGCCTTCGGTTGCGCTCATTCCGCACGATATGTTTGCGCCCTCAAAGCAAGGACCTGCCGCGGCGGAGGTGCAAAGCGCCGATTTATCATCGAAAAGCACGATTTCCGCATTTGTGCCAAGGTCAACGAGCAGGCTGTGTCTGCCTTTTTCCGGCAGAGAAACAAGACCCAGACCTGCCACAATATCTGCGCCGACAAACGCATCGACCATCGGCAACGATTCTACAGTTTCGATGTCTTCTATTCCCAAAGCTTTTGCATTTTCTGTTTTGCTTTCAAGAAATGACGGCGTGTAGGGCGCAACGCCCATTGCTGAACAGTCAACACCGAAAAACAGATGAAGCATTGTTGTGTTGCCCGAAACGTACATTTTTTCTGCACACATACCAGATTCATTTATCATTGCGTTGATTTCGTTTATAACTGCTTTCTGCAGTGAATCAACTCCGTTTTTCGTGCAGTATTCA
This sequence comes from Acutalibacteraceae bacterium, assembly GCA_045637465.1. Lineage (GTDB taxonomy): Bacteria > Bacillota > Clostridia > Oscillospirales > Acutalibacteraceae > UBA8612. The sequence goes on from JAZTZM010000019.1 coordinate 8,913, forward strand.
ATTCTTGATATAACATCAGCACCATATTTTATCTGAGGGTTGGTGTGTGTTATGACCTTTATTATCTTCTTTTCGTCAAGAGATATGAGGGCAAGCGCCAGCGTGGTTGTGCCGATATCCAGTGCGTAGCAGACGTTATCCGTCACCGTGCCCGATTGACGCGCACCCGTTTCGCTGAAAATGTTGCCCTTTTTATCAAAGCATACGATGATATCGGATTCTACTTTGTAGCGGCACGAAAGCGCAGGCTTACCGTCAACGGTGACAGTGCACTTTTTGCAGATTCCTTTGCCGCCGCACAGGTGCTCAATACCTTTATCCGATTTATTGATAATATCAGATAAACGCGTGCCGTGAGGTGCATATTCAGTTTTGCCGTTGACTGTCACCTTGTGCATAATTTTTAGCCCTCGTTTTGTTTATGTGAACCATTATATCAACTTCGTAAAAAATAAGCAAGACTGCGGTTGGCTTAACCACAGTCTTGAATATCATGAATTATAGATCTCCGTAATACTCGCTCAGGTAAACTCTGCGATTTTCTTTCATAGATACGTTTGCTGCCATACCGATACCGATTGACATCATACCTGCGCGTGTGTCTGCCATCTGACCGAGTGGGTCGCTATTGCAGCCGATAAACAGATTATCCCTGATCTTTTCGTCAGCACCGCCGTGACCTCCGGGGCCGTCCTGAGGTGCGTGAATCACAATTTTTTCGCCTCTGCGGTTGAATATTGTGATAACGTTGTTAACTCCCTGGCCAAGGTCGGGATATCTCCAATCCATCTTGCAGAATTCAAGGCGACCTTCAGTGCCGTTGAATGCGATGCGAAGCCCCTCATAGGGTGAGTGCGCAGTGAGCGAATAGCTCATAACGGCACCCTTTTTGTAAAGCACGTTTACGCTTACGGAATCTTCGATGTCGATTTCTTCGGAGAAGATACAGCTGTCTCTGTAGTAGCCGTCTGCATCTTCACAGGCAAGGTAGATTTTGTCCATAGGCGGCTGATTTATGTCAAGGTAAAACTCACACGTCTTTTTGTGGGGGCAGGTGAGGCATCGCTCCGAGCGGTTTTCGCGTGTCGGACCGTAGAATCTTGTTGAGCCGTATGCGTTGACGGCAACGGGGTCGTCCTCAAGAAACCAGTTTATAAGGTCGAAATGATGCGTTGATTTATGTACGAGCAATGAGCCTGAGTTTTCGCGTCTGCGGTGCCAACGTCTGAAATAGTCTGCACCGTGCTCTGTGTCAAGCAACCATTCAAAATGCACGCTGAGCACGTCACCGATAACCTTTTGCTGCATCAACTCTTTTACCCTTGCAAAAAACGGAAGGTAACGCAGGTTGAAAACAACGGTAACTGTTTTGCCAGATTTGATTTCGGCCTCTCTGATTGCGTTTGCTTTTTCAAAGGTTGTGGTCATCGGCTTTTCGACAATTACGTCACAGCCTGCTTCAAGTGCTTTTATGACGTAAAAATCGTGCATACTGTCTTTGGTGGTTACAATAACAGTGTCTGGTTTGACAGCATCGAGCATTTTATCAAAATCGTCGTAGACCGGCACTTCGGTACCGCCGAATTCGCTTACAAGTGCCGCGCGCTTGGGGTTGATATCATAGACACCGCAGAGCTTGATTCGGTCGCTGAATTCTTTGAGTATGGGCTCGGCATATCCTTCGATACCGCGGATGCCGCAGCCTACCTGTACAAATTTTTTCATAGTATACACCCCTTTTGTGTTGTCGGGTCTGATTTATTTTATCACAGCATCGATTAATTTACAATATCAGAAAAATTATTGAGTGAAAAAATAATGAGCGGTTTGCTGACAAAACACACGTCAGGCGGCAATTTATTTTTCATATAACGGTTGACATTCTGATTTGCAGTTACTAATATAATATATAGTTAGAGAAAACATATATGAGGTGATTGTTAATGCAGTTTAATATTAATGATTTGGTTTATCAGGCTCAGCAGAATGACATCTCGGCTTTATCAAAGCTTTATTGCATGACTTTTAAGGATACATATTATTTTGCGTTACGATTTGCAGGCGATGAGAATGTTGCGCAGGAGCTTGTTGCACGAATCTACAAAAAGGCATTTGACAGTATTGCAACTCTCAAGCGCCCCGAAAGCTTTGAAGCTTGGCTGAGTTTCACTACATCGGGTGTCTGTGTTGATTATATGACGGAAGAAAACCTTCTTGAATTTGGAAACGTTGAGGTGCCCGAAGATTTCGAGCAGATTGACGAAAACACAGAGTTTTTGCCTCAGGGTGTAGAGAATGCCGAAAAAGTTAATCTTGCAATCAACAAGATTATTGATACGTTACCGGATAATCAGAGAGCTGCAGTTATGCTCTATTATTTCGGCGGAATGTCAACGCAGCGTATGTCAGGATTTATCGGCTGCTCAGAAGAAGATGCAGCACGTGAGCTTGAGGCGGCAAGATTCAACATAAAAGCAGAAATGGAACGTATGATAAACCGCAAAACTGCACTGTATCCGATTGAGCAGGTGCCTGTAATCACTATGATTATGCAGGATGCAAAGGAGCAGACGGTTGTAGCGGCAGATTTGGTAAAAGCCATTTTCAGCGAAGTAACGTCTGCTATGCCCGAATCGGCTGACGAACAAATTCCGGATGCAGAGGAAGAGCCTGCCGAAATTGTAGAAGAAATGGTCGCCCCCGAGGAAGAGATTGCAGAATCAGAGGAATTTGAGGAGGCGGAAGCTGAACAAGGCGAAAATCCGACCAATAAACCTAACGGCAAGAGGATTGCACTTATTTGTATTGCAGCTACGTTTATTCTGATTGCTTTTATCGCGGCTATGGGACTTGTTGTTGCAGAGCTCGGTTAAGGTTGATTTCATGCAATAAACAAAAGAGGCTGTGAAACCATACGGTAAAAAATTTGATTAGATATACTGACTTCGCTTTTTGAGCGGAGTCAGTTTTGTTTTTTGTCGGATGCGTTACCGTAAAAACTATTGAAAAAATCCGGTGCACGGAAGATATCCGTGCACCGGTCCGGTCTATTCACATATCAAATCAAAAGTAAGGGTGATGCTCCAGCCGTAATCGCGGATAGACTGATATTTGATTCTGAAATCATACGGCTCAACTACAGCTCCTTTTCTGTTGAAACAGAAAGGCGGTGTGCGGTTTTCGCTGTCATAGAACTCATAAACCGTGCCCGTGCGATTATACCATTCGCTGATAACACTCAGAGTTTTTTCTTTGATTTTTTGCGACAGAGCGGTATAACCGTATTCTGCAAGGCCTTTCAAAATCATATAGTTGCAGTTTATCCATACGGGACCTCTCCACATATCAGAGCCGAAGGTTTTATCCTTTGCCGATATGCTTGGTATGGGGAACTGAGTGCCGAATTCGTCAGGATTCTCAATGTGTGTAACGAGATTGCCGCATTGGGTTTCATCACATACGCCTGCAAAGATAGGTAAGAATGAAGCAACGGAATGCACCTTGTTAAAACACTGGTTAACGATATCATAATCGTAATAAAATCCGTCTTCTTCACACCATAAAGTGCTGTTTATGTCAGATTTTATTTTTTTATACCATTGGCTGAAAAAATCCGAGCTTGCCGTATCGCCTAACTCATCGGCGATTTTTTTCATAAACCGTGTTTCGTTTGCCATATAGCAGGAAAGGTCGATTGCAAAAAGGTCGCTTTCAGTATCGAATCTCGGAGAATTATCCATTCCTGATTCATCGCAACGGTTGTTAAAATTGGCATTTGTATGCCAGGAGTAAAGCTCCTTGTTGCTTTTTCTTCTGTTTTTACTGCACCAGATAAGAAAGGCTTTGTTGCTTGCGAATACGGTTTTCAGAAATTCTTTGTTGCCGCTTTTTTTATAGACGAGGTATGCACCCCAGGCAATAACGGGCGGCTGGGTGATATCGGAAATTTCGTCGGGCTTTGCCATATGGGGAACAAATCCGTCATCTCTCTGCACGTCAAAAAGTGCAAGAATAAGGCTTTCGGCAATTTTTGGGTCAAGGTGTCTGTGTCCTATGGCATGAAAAACCGAATCCCAAAGCCACATATTTCTGTGAGGGAGACGGTCGGGTGTTGACCATATCCGTTTTATTTTACCCTCGGGTGAATAAAGCTGGGTTTTCATTACGCTTATACATTTAGCATACAGCGCTGAGTAATTGCTGTTGTTACAAGGTGTGTTTTTATATGGCTCTGTCTTTTGTTCTTCCGATTTATCAGGGTCAAGGGCAATGCCTTTTTCGCAAAGCTCAATTACCTTTTCGATGCTCTGAGCATATGCAAAAGCAAATCTGTTGCCTGCTCTTAATATGGCTGTGTATTCGCCGTCTGCCGTGTCGTGTATTTCAACGTTGCCTTTACGGATTGTTTTATATTCGCCGTCAACACTTACCAAAACACTGTTTTCATGTGCTGTTGTTCCTATAATAAGGTGCCTTTGAGCAAATATAATACTGTATTTTCCGCAGGCATTTTCTAGTGTTATAAGATCCGATGCGACACAGGTGAAATCGGGTGCAGAGCCGTTTATGTCGGAGAAGAAAAGTGTTCTGCGGAGCTTTGTGTGAAATATTACACCGATTTTATCGCCGGCAAGTGTGCCTGTGAAATCATCGCTGAAAAAAGATTCGCCGTCAACGGCAGAGAAAGCAAACAGCTGACCCTGCCCCCATTTTTTGGGTATCATTTTTTACTCCTTAAATACTGTGGATTTTTTGAAATTTCAAGAGCCAAGCACTTCGTATGCAACATCGGGCTTATCCGTAATAATACCGTCAGCTCCGATACTTTGCAAAAACATTATTCTTTCGGCATCGTTGATTGTCCAGTACTGAACTGCAATATTATTCTTGTGAGCATAATTTATAAATTTCGGCGTGCCGAGGTTGACGATATACTTATCAGGCGGCACCTGCAACACATCAAATTTATAATAGCCGTCGGGTCTGTCAATATCCAAAAGAGAATCTATATAAAGCTTCACAACCTCAATATTGAAAGCTGTGCGGGTCAAATCGGGATAGTTTTCTTCAAGATGAAAAATAACGTCTTTGTTGAAAGAAGCGACAATTGTTTTGTCGATCAAATTCATTTCATTTAAAATATCATACAGGATATCCGCTGACCTGATGCCTGATTCTCCGCTGCTTTTGATTTCGATGCTGTAATAATATTCGCCGTTGTTTTCAAGATAAGTCAAAGCATCCGTTACGGTTGCCACCCTCAGGTTATCGGGTATGTCCTCGCCACGCAGACCTTTATAGGGAGTTTCACCGTCTTTGTTTTTGTAGTATTCGCCGAAGTTAAGATTTGAAATTTCTTCGTAAGTATAATCTTCCGGATAATTGTCGGCTTTGCCGAAGTATTCTGCCGCATTTGTTACTTCGTCAAGCGTTTCATCATGGAGAATAATCAGCTTTTCGTCTGCAGTTAAGCGCACATCAAACTCGATAATGTCTGTTTCAAATGTCTGAGAATTAACGCAACCCTCAAAAGCCATCATCGTGCCTTGCGGAAAAAGGCTTCTGCCACCACGGTGAGCTGCAATCATCGGATTACCGAGTTCGGTAATATACTGATTTGTTGCAGCATAATCCTGAGGTTGATCCTTCCACTGGTATGTAACAAGTTTATATAATCCGAAAACTGTCAGCGCGATTACCGCTATGCAAATGAGTGATATCCTGACAATTTTTAAAATCACAGAAGCTGTTTTGCTTCTTTCTTTCGTGTTTTTCATATTTATTCCTTTTCTTGTGTTTGTCTGTCAAGTTTAAGAAAGCTTATTTGTGATTGTATATTCTTTCTGCGGTGAATGTGCCGTCTGTTTTGATATCCAGAAGTGTGCAACCCTGAATCCATTCGTTTTCCGGCGCATCAAACTTGCTTTCCATATTGTATACACCGTAGCCCGACGGCTGAATATAAGAAAGAAGAATATCATTATACATCACACCGAAGTTGTTTACGTGGTCGTGTCCGAAATAAACAGCCTGTGCGCTGCCTTTTTGTATCATAGCGTCAACAAGACCCGAATCAAAGCCGGATTCACATATGCCCTCGCGCTTTTCACCGTAAAGAAAATCACCTTCTGCATATTCTCTTTCGGTCTGGTAAGGCGGAATGTGAATAACCGTTACGGACTTAAACTTGCCGTATTCTGCTTCAATAGCATCGTGCGTGGTTTTATACCAATTGACCTGTGATGTTTTTACGCCGTCGTAAACTTCTCCGTCTTCCGTAACACCGTATTCCTTTTTGGATTCATCGGTCATATAGCTGCCCGAATCCATTAAAAAGAAAGCTTGTATGATTTTGTTGTCCTTGTCGAGAACGTTTATTGCGAAGTTTCCGTTGCCGTCAACGTCTTCTTTGCCCTGGCGCATAAGACAGTAATCGTAAGAAGAAAAGATATCAACGTTTTCCTCTCTTGAAACAGCAAACAAACCGTCACCTTCGTGGTTGCCCAGTACAGCCGCCCAATAGACACCGAGGTTTTCCATAAGCTGGGCAAACTCAAGGTTTCTTTTTCTATTGAAACCTGAAGAGATATTATCACCGCCGAAAATAACAAGGTCGGGCTTTTGTTCGGTTATGTTTTTGACAATATACGAAACGGTCTGAATGTCCGTTGCTTTTTTGCCGTTAAGATGTGTGTCTGTGAACATCATTACTCTGAAATCGCTGTCACTGTTTTTCCTGATTGTGACGCTGTCTGCATCTTCTTTGATAATTTCAATATTGTTTTCAATTCTTTCAACTGCTGAAATATCGTAGGAAATACCCTGTGAGTTTTTATAAACCACAAAACCGCCTGCGCCGATTGCAGCTGCAAGAATAACCGTAACAATAATTTTCAGAAATTTTTTCATAGCTGACATTCCTTTGAATATAACTTTTTTCTATAATAGCATATATGAAAAACCGATTCAATGTTTTTTATTGCTTTTATAAAACGAGGTGTGATATAATTCCGGTATCGTAATCAAAAGCGAAAGGGAGTATTGGCAGTGTACAAAACAAGTGACGTAATAAAAAAGCTGGATAAGCCTGTTCTTACATATAAGGATATGCCGTACAACTCAGCACTTATTTTCAATGCGGCTGTTGAAAAATATAACGGGAAATACGTTATGCTTTTCAGAAATGATTACGGCGATTTTGAAAAGCAAAGGTTGGACGGAACAAGCATAGGCTTTGCAACAAGCGATAACGGAATTGACTGGACAGTATCCGATAAGCCCTGTATGCAGTTCCCTGATGAAGAAATAAAAAGAGTTTACGACCCCCGTATAACAATTATTGACGGCGTTTGTCACGTCTGTTTTGCTGTTGATACCAAGCACGGAGTTTGCGGAGGCATTGCCAGGACAGACGATTTTGAAAAATTTGATATAATTTCGATTTCCGTACCGGACAACAGAAATATGGTACTGTTTCCGGAGAAAATCAACGGTAACTTTGTCCGCCTTGAAAGACCTATGCCTGTTTACAGCAGAGGCGCTGACAGGTTTGACATCTGGCTTTCGGAATCACCGGACCTTGTTTACTGGGGTAAATCAAGGCTTGTTATGGGTGTGGAGGACGTACCGTTTGCCAACGATAAAATCGGTCCTGCCGCACAGCCGATAAAGACGGATAAGGGCTGGCTTGCAACCTTCCACGCCGTAGAGCTTGATACGTCAAGAGGTAAAAACGGTTGGGAGGACAGATGGCAGAAGCAGTATTACGCAGGTATAATGCTGCTTGATCTGAACGACCCGTCAAAGGTTATCGGAAAATATGATAAACCACTGATAGTGTGCGACAGGGATTATGAGACCGAAAACGGATTCCGCAAGGACGTAATATTTCCTTGCGGTAACGTATTGGAGGACAACGGAGAGGTTAAAATTTATTACGGTGCATCCGACACTGTAGAGTGTATGGCAACAGCTGATGTAAATGATCTGATAAAGCTTTGTCTTGACGGAGATTGAAGCCGAAAATGCCGTTGAATCTGCTAAGTCGGCAAAGTCTGAAGGTTCAATTTTCCGTAAAATTAAGACATCCCACAGGATTTAGTCCTGTGGGATGTTTCTGCTTTGGGCTGAGATTTATAAAAACTATATATACATTGCAAGGTCGGAGCGTTTATCAACTCCGGTCTTTTCTTTTGCGGATTTGATTATGCTTTTTACCTGTGATTCGGGCAAATCAAGCTGGTTGGCTATCTGCTTATCGCTCAGACCGAATACGGCAAGACGTGAGATTTCGCGTTCACGCAGCGTAAGCGCTACGGAAACCGTGCGTTCAAGCACAGCGTTGTGGATGATTGTCCATCCTGTCTGTAAACGCTTGTGCAGTTCTTTTACACGCTTTGCAGCATACGCGTCAACAAGAAGCAGTCTTTCGTCGAGTATCTTGCCAAGCTGTCTGCGGTATTCGGCAAGCGGACCGAACAAATCGTCTTCAAGGCAATCTTTTATTGCTTTGTCCAGGTGATAAGTTGCCCTTTCGGTATCGCCGCACTGCTGATACGATATGGCGCATAAAAGGCGAAGATATATTTCGGTAAGCAGTATGCCGTCATTTTGCGCTGTGGTTATCAAAGGCTCGGCGATGTACGGTACACATCTCATAAGACCGAGTCCGCGTATGTTCTGAAGCTTCAGTTCGCCGGTTGCAAGCTCCTGCGCATAAACAATAAGGTATTTAAGATAATATACCATTGCTGCAGGGTGCGCATCAACGGGCAGTGATTCAAAGCATCCTCTTTTAAACCATTCGGGAAAATCCTCCGAAGCTCTTATTGCGCTGTCGGTTGCGGCAAGGGAAAGCGCAAGGATATCGCGGTCGGTGCTGTTTTTTACGGGTGCTTCGCATATATGCTTGCGCGCACGGCGCCACATATTTATGTCACCGCTCCACATTGCGCAGAGCGCAAGCAGCATTCCGCTGCCTATGATTGAATAAAAACCCGAACGCTTATCAAAGAAATACTGTGCATAGCGGTATACGCTGTCGATTTCTCCACGGTTGTAGGCTATTTCGGCAGCAAACAGCGCCTGCGCTTCAGGATTGTCGGAGAGTGATTGTATGCATTTGTTCGCTGTGCCCGGTTCGGAATACATATCTGTCATATTAAGGAAGGGGCTCTTGCGCGGCATAGGTATATCGCGCTGTGCCTCAAGCTTTGCCGCCTTGCTTCTTCCGTCAACAGGGCGAAGCGCATCTGCCGGTATCAGCCAGTTTGTTCCGAGTCGTTCTGCACCGGCGATTTTTCCGAGTCGGCAGTAATCCTGCACGCGTCTTACGGAAATTCCCCATTTTTCTGCGGCTTGCTGAACTGTTATTTTGTTCATAATTTGCCTCCTACACAATGTATCCTTCGTTCTTGCGCTGATTACGTTTAAATTATACAGCGTTTATGCGACAAATGCAAGCTGATTTTAGAAAAAGTTTATAAATTAATTCTAAACAAATTCTGAGATTTATGCAGTATTTGGTGCCTGAAACTGTATATTCGGGCAAATATACAGAAAATATGCATAAATGTCGGATATTTAAGCGTGATATGCTGGAAAAGAACTATTTGTGCAAAACAGAGAAGAAAAATGCAATTTTCCCTGCATTTAGCGGCTTATATTTTAAAAATATTTGTAAATAAAAGAGTTGGGGTAAAAACAATGGTTTTATGCCAAAAACACCATTATTTGGATATTGTGCAATATAACTAAAAGTTATCCACAATGTGAGAAACTATTGTTTGACTTCGATATCAGGCGGGTGTACCATAAAGTTGCAAAGAGGAAGCAACAAGCTTTCGAAAAACAGTCCGGAGGTGATAGCTGATGGTTGAAACGATTTACGGCGGCGCACTCGGTACACTCGCGGCACTTGCATTTAACCGCATAGCAATCTTCCAGATCAAGCAACGCACACAGGAAGGTTCAAAAATAGAAGCGGTCAAAAACACGGCGGTGATTGTCGCCTGGGTGCTGCTCTCGGGAGTCCTGTTTGCGGTAAGCTTTTTAAGGTACAGTGAAACGGCTGCAAGGCTTGAGGCGGTTGCTTACATATCGGTAGCAATTGCAATAGGAATTGTAGATCTTGATATCAAAAAGATACCGAACTCTTCAGTTCTTGCGCTTCTGATAATCCGAACCGTCGCAATTGTTTACGCGATTGCAACAGGCGTCCCGGTAAAAGAAACGTTGATTCCTTCGCTTATAGGTCTCGCGGCAGGTTTCATACTCTACCAGCTGCCGATGCTCGTAGGCGTGCCGATAGGAACAGGCGACGTAAAGTACAGCGCGGCGATCGGCTACTGTCTGGGTGCTTTCGGATTCCTTCAGGCATCGCTGATAATGTCAGTCGGTTTGCTTATCTTTCTGGTTTACCTGGTGGTAACAAAGAAAGGTTCGCTTAAAACCTCAGTCCCCATGGGTCCGTACCTTTCACTCGGTGCAGTGATAACGGTTCTCTTCCCGGTGTTTGGTGATCTTTCACAGCGAGTTTTTTCATCACTGTTTTAAAAACTGCAACTAACCCGCGTAAGGGTAAAATAAAAAACAAAAATTATAAAGGAGGCAAACACAATGTTAAGAAAATGGTTCAAGGACGAAGAAGGTCAGGGCATGGTAGAATACGGTCTCATCGTAGGTCTCATTGCAGTTGTAGTTATCGTTGCACTTGTAGCACTCGGTCCGAAGATCCGCGATATGTTCCAGGATGTCAATGATCAGATTGACAACATCGGAGTAACAAATCCCTAAGTAAAGCGACAGTCAACGGTAATACAAACAAAATTCAAACCGGAGTTAAGATAAAGTAAGTCTGAAACAAACGTTCAAAAGTAAACATTATACTTCAAGAAACGAAAGCTTATTTGAAATTAAGGAGGAAAGAATTATGTTAAGAAAATGGTTTAAAGACGAAGAAGGTCAGGGTATGGTTGAATACGGTCTGATTGTAGGTCTTATCGCAGTTGTAGTTATCGTTGCACTTGTAGCACTCGGTCCGAAGATCCGTGACATGTTCCAGGATGTCAATGATCAGATTGACAACATCGGAGTAACAAATCCCTAATTTAAGCTGGTAATACATAACATACTATATAATCAATTCCTTGCTGAATAAGTAACTCGTAAAGGGTAAGTTCGCTCGCGGAGCGAGCTTACCCTTTAATACTAAAAAACAAAGCTGAGGTGACGGCGAGATGAAAAAATCAATAAGCAGGAAGCTCAAACGTGAGGACGGTCAGTCGATGGTTGAATTTGCGCTGATACTTCCGATTTTTCTTTTGATTCTGTGCGGCATAATTGATTTCGGCTGGCTGTTCTATAATCAGCTTTCACTCAACAATGCTTGCCGTGAGGGTGCAAGATACGCCGTTGTCAACACCGAAGAGAATGCCGACACACAGGCGATAATAAATCACATTGAAAATCTTTCAACAAACGTTTTTGCAAACGACGGTGTGGATATCAAGGTCACGTATTCGGCACCGTCAGACCCAACTGCGGGTGATATAACGGTCAGCATGGAGGCTGATATATCATTCTTTACCCCGGTGTTAAGCACCGTGCTCGGAAAAGAGAAAACGATAACGTCAACAGTAATAATGAAAGTAGAATCATAAGGAGGCAACTGTCAGTTATGAAAAAAATTTATCTTATAGCGGTGGTAATCGCTCTGGCGGCAGGCCTTGCAACATATTTTTTTGCAAACGAGCTGAAAACAAGCAAAATCGTAACGGGCGTCGACGAGGCAACCGTTCTGATTGCGCTTAGAGATATAGATGAAAACACAATTCTTACAGCAGATATGTTCCAGTCTGTTAAAATGCCGGTTACCGCGGCTTCATTCGGTACGGTAAGTGACGTCAACGACATAATAGGTTATATGTCAGGCGTTAAAATCCTCAAGGGTGAACAGCTTATGACAGGCAAGCTGATTCCTGTAGGTGAAGAAAACGCAAAGGAAAGGCTTTCTTATCAGCTTCCCAACGGAATGTATGCTTATACGATTGAAATTGATTTGCGCAGCAGTACGGGTTATTTCATAAAAGAGAACGACAGAGTCCATATCTATGACAGTGCGGTACCTGCTGCAAAGCCTGTTCTTGAAAACATACCCGTTCTGAAAATCGGTGACTATGCTGCAAACGCTCAACAGACGTCGGGTTCGGAAATAACAACATATTCGGTTATAACTCTCGGTATGACACGTGAGCAGATTTCAAAATTCCTCGCAATAGAAAAAACCTACAGAATTGCTCTTGTTTCTTATGTCGAAGCATACAGCCTTGCGGATGATATAGCTGCCGCAGGTGTACCGGAGGATCAGCCCGAAGAGCCGCAGACAAATTTCGGTATGGGTGAAATTACAACTGCTCCGCCGACAACGGAAAGTAACTGATAATTGATTGGAGATGAAACGGCTATGGAAAAAATGAATTTGCTTATTTTGTCAGATGACCTTGATTTGAGGATTGAGGTGAAAAATCTTGTAGCCGATGAAGCGTTTGCAATCAGCGGTTATTCGGATTTTACGGCAGAGGGCAAAACAAAAATAGTAAACAAATACCCTGAAATCGTTCTTTGTGCCGTGCGCGGCGAAGTGCCTGATACGGTGTTCGGTTTTGTTCAGGATTTGCTGGCGGTTGCAAGAGGGATGATAGTAATTCTTGTGAACGACTCGATAACGGTTGAGCTTGTAAATAAAGCCGCCCAGTACGGAATCCGCAAGGTGCTGCCGATTGACGGAATAGGCTGTGATGCTTTTTCTGAAAATATCAAAACCGTTTACACGCTCGAACAGCAGCGCGTTCTTGACACAAACGAAGGCAAAAAGGTTCGCTGTAAAGCGCTCGGATTTTTCGGCGGCAAGGGCGGCACAGGCAAAACTACGCTTGCAATCGGCGTTGCCGCAAGCCTTGCAAAGGCAGGCAAAAGGGTAATGCTGCTTGATCTTGATTTGCAGTTCGGCGACGTTTCGATGGCGCTTGACCTCGATACGAAAAATTCAATTGTTGACCTTGTTCAGGACAGAGGCGGCATTACAATTGAAAATATAAACGGTTTTGCCGTTGAGCATTCAAGCGGTATGAGCGTGCTGTGCGCACCTAAAAGCTCGGAATATGCCGAGTTTGTGACGGTGCAACACATTGAGCGGATAATTGATATTATGCGTCCGTATTATGAATATATAATTGTTGATTTGCCGTCGGCTTTTAACGATGCAGTGATAACAGCCTGCGAAAACTGCGAAGAGATTTTCCTGGTTTATAACAACGAAATTCTTTCGCTCAATAACGCAAAGGTCTGCTACACAATTCTTGATCAGCTTCATCAGCGTGAAAAAATCAGGTTTGTTCTGAACAAGGTTGAAAAAAGCCTTATCAGGCCGGAGGATTTCAGCGAAATGTTCCGCACGGAGATGTTTGCTCTGATTCCTGCCGATTATCCTGCTGCACTTGCAAGCGTTAATAAGGGGATGGCGGTAACGGTTGCACAGCCCAAATCGGCACTTGCAAAGGGTATTTCAGAGCTTGCGGAAAAAATAATTGAAGTACATACGGGTATAGTTCCGGTAAAGGATACTCAGCCGAAAAAGAAAGGCTTTTCATTATTGAAAAAGAAGAAATAATGTGAGGTGTTGATATGGGACTTCTTGACAGAATAGACGGTCAGAAAAAGCTTGCGCAGCAAAAGGAAGATACATCTTCTGCAGCGGAAGAAATAAAAGAAAAAGCCGCAACCGAAGAAACGGTTGAAGACCCGTATCTTGAAACCAAGCGCAGAATTCATTCTTCAATCATCGACGAAATGAACAAAAGCGGTAAGACAATCACGGACCGCGATGCAATGTACAAAATCGTTGATGATAAAGTAAATGACGATGAGTTCCTTATTCCGCGCATGGACAGAGAAAAGGTTGCGACAGATCTTTTTAACGATATCATGGGCTACGGCCCGATCGAAGTGCTTGTCCAGGACCCTACAATAAGTGAAATAATGGTCAACGGACCTGATAAGATATATGTTGAAGATAAAGGTAAGCTGAAGCTCACAGACCTGAAGTTCAGGGATGAGGAGCACCTGATGAATATCATCAACCGAATTGTTTCAAACGTCGGCAGACACGTTGACGAGGCAAGCCCGATGGTTGATGCAAGACTTGCAGACGGCTCGCGTGTCAATGCAATCATTCCGCCGCTGTCGCTTGTAGGTCCTGTGCTGACCATTAGAAAGTTCGGCAAAAAGCCTATAACGGCACAGCAGCTTTTAAAGTTCGGTTCGCTCACACCCGATATGCTTAACTTTCTTGAAGCTTGCGTAAAGGGTAAGCTCAATGTAGTTGTTGCAGGCGGTACGGGCTCGGGTAAAACAACACTGCTGAATGTTTTATCTTCGTATATTCCCGAGGACGAACGAATTGTTACCATTGAAGACGCGGCGGAAGTTCAGCTCAAGCAGGAGCATGTAATCACCCTTGAAGCAAGGCCTGCAAACCTTGAAGGTAAGGGTGCGGTTACAATACGTAACCTCGTGAAGAACGCACTTCGTATGCGACCTGACAGAATAATCGTCGGTGAAGTTCGTTCGGAAGAAACGCTCGATATGCTTCAGGCTATGAACACCGGTCACGACGGTTCGCTTACCACAACCCACGCAAACTCACCGCGTGATACAGTAGCCAGACTTGAAACGATGGTTCTTATGAGCGGTATGGAACTGCCGCTTAAAGCTATCAGAGATCAGATTTCTTCCGCTATTGATCTTATCGTTCAGCAAAGCCGTCTGCGCGACGGTACAAGAAAAATAACCTCTATTACCGAGGTAATCGGTATGGAAGGTGATGTAGTAAGTATGCAGGATATATTTGTTTACGAAACCGACGGCACTGTTGATACGTCGGGCAAATTCGTAGGCACGTTCCGCGCAACGGGAGTAAGACCGAAATGCCTTGAAAAAATCAGAGGAAACGGAGTGACGGTCAACAATGAATGGTTTGCAAATTAGTATAATTATTCTCGCCGTTGCAATAGCTCTGTTCAACTTTTTCCTGTGGGTCAGTATTATTGGCACGGCAACTCAGGGCCGCCGCATTGTTGAAAAGCGTGTTGATAAAATCGCAAGCAAAAAAAGCGGACTTACCCTGCAGCTTCAGGAAAAGAACAAGGAACGTAAATCATCAATCTTAAAAAGAGCTGTTGACGGCAACGGAAAACAGTCCGTTCAGCGCAAAAAGCTCATGAATACAATTTTCAACGAGCTTATTCTCGCTGATATAATGATGAAGCCTGAAGAATTCAGCATTATCTGGATCGTGCTTACCTTTGTTCCTGCAGGTCTGGCGGCACTGTTTCAGCTCGGTCTGATGCCTTCGGCAACCCTTGCGGTAATCGGTGCGTTTGCTCCCGTGGTTTATATCAAGATAAAAAAAGATAAACGCAAGAAGGCTTTTGAAGCACAGCTGGGCGATACACTTATCATGATGTGTAACGGCTTGCGTTCAGGCTTTTCGTTTAACCAGGTTATGGAAAATGTAGCTAACGATATGCCTCCGCCTATAGGCATTGAATTCGGCAGAGTGTGCAACGAAATACGCTACGGCGCAACAATGGAGGAAGCACTTAACAGTATGTGCGAGCGCGTTAAAAGCGCCGACCTGTTGCTTGTTGTTTCCGCTGTACTGATTCAGCGCACAACGGGCGGCAATCTTTCCGAAATACTTTCAACAATTTCCGATACTATCCGCGAAAGAATCAAAATCAAAGGCGAGATAAACTCCATCACTGCACAGGGACGAATGTCAGGTCTGATAATCGGTGCCTTGCCGATAGGTATAGCGGCAATACTTATGGTTGTCAATCCCGAATATATGTCAACCTTCTTTACCACAACGGCAGGCAACATAATGCTCATTGTTTCGGTTGTTATGGAGATCATAGGCTTTTTCGCCATAAGAAAGGTAGTTACCGTAGAATACTGATACGGAGGTGAGCTTTTTTGGAATTTCTCGTTATTGCTTATTCGTTTCTTGCGTTTATTCTGGTTGTGCTGCTGGCTTCGCCCACGGGACAGAAGATGGATAAAAAGCAAAGACGTATTGAAAGGATAAATAATTCCGTTGGTCAGCCGATCTATAAAGAGCTAGAGCTTTCATTTTACGAAAGGTTTCTTGGCAAAGGCATCAAAAGCCTTTCGGCAAAAGTCGGCAAGCTCCTTCCGCAGAAGAAAAACGCCAACAAAACAAAAACGCTCGAAGCCATACGCAAACAGTTGCGTTACGCAGGCATATTTATGGAGCCTTCCGATTTTCAGTTTATAAAGTATGCCTTTTTAATCGGTGCGGTTTTCCTGACGCTTATTATTCTGTTGGTAGTAAAAGCAGAGATGCTCATATCCCTGCTTATTCTGATGGTTGGCGTGTTGGTGGGTGTTATGGGACCGACAATGTACCTTCGTTCACGCGTTTCAAGCCACCAGATGGGAATCAAAAAACAGCTGCCCGATGCAATGGATATGCTGTGCGTATGTATTGAAGCAGGTCTCGGTTTTGATGCGGCACTTTTAAAGGTTTCGCAAAAGCTCAAGGGTCCGTTTATTGATGAGCTTATGATTGTTTACCGTGAAATTCAGATGGGCAGAACAAGGCGCGAAGCACTGCAGAATCTGTGCGATTCAACAAACCTTGATGAGCTCAAAACCTTTGCTTCCGCACTTGTGCAGGCAGAGCAGCTCGGCATACCGATCAACAACGTTATGCGTGCGCAATCGGAGCAGCTGCGTGTGGAAAGAAGTCAGCAGGCAAAGGAAAAGGGTATGAAGGCATCAATCAAAATGCTGCTGCCGATGCTGCTGTTCATTTTCCCCGTAGTCTTTATAATTCTTATGGGTCCGACTGTTATGAATATTTTAGAAACATTTTAATGCCTATGAAAAAGATTATAATTATTAATAACAATAGAATAGTTACAAAAAATGCAGAGCTTGCCGATTCGTTTTTTGCCAGATTAAAGGGTCTGATGTTCCGCGAATCAATCGCACAGGATTATGCGCTGTTTATCACTCCCTGCAATCAGATACATATGCTGAATATGAAATTTGCGATTGACGTTATTTATCTTGCCGGATCAGGTGATGTTGTGAAAATTGAACGCAATGTTCAGCCCGGCAAAATTTGTAAAACGGTGAAGCAGGCGAAAAGTGTAATTGAAGTAAATGCTTTTGCTGCGGCAAGGCTCGGAATACATGAGGGTGACATCCTTAAAATAACTGCGAGGGATGAAAAATGAAAAAAAATAAAAATGAAAACGTTAAAGATAGCATTCTTGAAGAAAATGAAAACACGTTGAAGAACCAGTCTGCTCGCGGAAAAGAAAAAGACGAAACGCTTTTTAAAAAGGTGCTTTACGGCTATGATCCGGAAGAAGTAGCTTTACATATAAATGAGCTTAGTAATACGTACGAATCTGCGGCACGTATGCACGAATCAAAGCTGTCTTCAATTAAGGAAGAGCTTGTGCTTTCTAACAGAGAGCGTGATTTTTACAACGAAAAATACAGGGAATGCAAGGCTGAGCTTGATAAGCTTGTTGAGAGCGGTGCACATCCTCATCCGCGTGACAATTCCGCCGAGTATGAGGAAACAATTGCCGCCCTGAGAAAAAAGCTGGATCTTGCCGAGAAAGAAAACGAAAATCTCAGGAAGGCGGCAGAATCCAAAAGAGAAACAAAGGCAATTGAATATACCGACACAATAGCCGCTCTCGAAAAGGAAAAGGCACAGCTTGCCCAGACGCTGCAGGTGCTCAAAAACGAAAACAGTGAGCTTAAAGCCGTTTCGGAAAAATATAACAGCTTGTTTGATTCTTACAACTCTGTTTTCTCGCAGAATGAGGTGCTCAAATCACAGCTTCTTACAAAGGAAGAGGAGCTGAAAACCGCTAACTCACAGCTTGATGCCAAGAGCGACGAAATCAAGTCCCTCTACGCAGAAAGTGAGGATGTAAAAAAACTAAACGCAGAACTTGAAATCAAGTGCAGCGTGCTTGAACAGCGTGCGGCAGAAAACGAAACGGAAATAGTTCGTCTTAAGGATGTCAACAAGCAGCAGGCGTTTGAGTGTGCAGAAAAAATCAATGCACTTGAAAACGAGCACGCCAGACAAAGACTTGAATCGCAGAAGGAGCTCAAGCTTCACAGCTATTATATCGAGCAGGCACAGCTCACTCTCACCGAGCTTACAAAGCAGATGGAGCAGATAAAAGGTTCTCTTGAATAAAGTATAAAGCCCAAAAAGTTCGGCTTGTGGGATAAGATAATAAAAAGAAAGGAGCAACATAGATGAAAAGACTCAGACGGTTTCACAAATCAGAGGATGGCGCGGTAATGGTTGTTGCGGCGCTGAGTCTGGTGGCTTTTTTGTCGGTTGCTTCTCTTGTTACGGACATGGGACTGAAATACCACCAGAAAAGCAAGCTGCAAAGCGCAATGGATGCGGCGGCACTTGCCGCTGTGCGCTATATGCCCGATGAGCAGACTGCAAGAACGGTTGCACTGGAATACGTGGAAAAAAACGGCTTTACAACCGAAACGGTTGTTGTCGAATTTCCGAGCGACGAAATAGTCCGCGTTTCCGATTCAAGAACGGGCAAAACCGTGTTTGCGAGCCTTTTCAAAACCGATTCCGTAAAAATTAACGCCAAGGCGGCGGCACGCTTTGTGGATAAAAATATGGCGATTGATTTTGAATATCTTATGTTCCACGGTGATGATTCTCAGTTTAATCTGAACGGTCATTATAACGTTGGCGGCAGTGTTTTCGGCAACGGCAACGTTTATGCAAACGGCGGCGGCAGCACAATAACCGGCACCGTTTTTTCGGCAAAAACAGCAGATTATAATCAGTACAGCGTGAGTGTAAACCGTCTGGAAAGCAATATGAAAACTCAAGCAATGCCCGATTTTGACGAAACGATAATGTCTGTTGTGCCAACGGTAACTCAGGGTATGTTTCAAAAAACGTATACACCTTTAAATAAGCATAATATTTATCTCAACCGCTATCCTGCTGGCACAACGATAAATTCGAACATATCAATAAACGGTAACACTTATTGTGCGGGCTCGCTGTCAACCGGTTACTTTTCCGATGCGCTGATTATTTACGGCGATTTGTACGTTGAGGGTGATTTTAATCCGCAGTGTCCCGTGTACGTTATGGGCAATGCTTACTGTGGCGGAAACCTTACAACAACGTGGGATAAATCCTTTACCGTCGGCGGCAATCTGTATGTAGGCGGCAATTCAACCTTCCAGGGCAACACGCAGATTTACGGCAATTATTTCTATACCGGCGGCAATCTTGTGCGCGGCTCAAACTACAGCCTGTTTTGCGACTGTGAAACGTATGCAGGCGGCAATATAACGCTCAGCGGTCCATCAACTTTTAACGGTCAGGTTTATTGCAGAGGCGTTTTTGATAAGCAGGGCAGCGTAGCTATGAGCGTTAAGGGTAATATGTATGTTTACGATACATTGAAGCTTCAAAGCGGTGGCACAACCGTAAACGGCAGTATTTACGTATGGGGCGAAAACGCAACCGATGAAACCCCTGCCACAGATATATCGGGTCCGTTCACGTTGGTCGGCGACCTTTATAACCGCAAATGCGAGCTTTTGCTCTCGGGTCAGGGTAATTACAATATGAAAGGCATTATTTACAGCGGCGGCAGCCTTTCCACTAATCAGGGTTCGAGCGGAATAACCCTGAGCGGCTGTATGATAGCTGAAGACGATATAAAAATCGGCGGCAGCACACACACTTATAACGAAGCCGGTGCAACACTTTCCATCTATTCACGAAAAGGTGATATAACGCTCTATTCACAGCAGGGTGGTTTCGATTTGTGGGGTATAGTGTATGCGCCTAAGGGCGATGTTGCGCTTGCCTCGGGCGATTTCGATATCCACGGCAGCATCATCGGCGACACCATCACCTGTAACCCCGGCGGCTTGAATATGACTTATAACGACCGTGAATTACCTTATTCCAAATCGGTTAAAGCAGCGGTTCTGATTGAGTGAAAAGAAAACAACGGACAAGTTAACTGTCCGTTGTTTTCTTTTTCGCTTGAATCACTTATATATTTAATTACATTATATATTAACACAAATTGTGTTGAATGCATATAGGTTATAACTCTATTCGTTGCTCGTCTGCTCGTGTATCGTGACTTTGTTTGCTTTTAAGTCTGATTTTTGCATAAAAAGATTTTAAATCAGGAAAATTTTTCATTTTTTCTCGTTTATATAGTGGACTTTATAAAAATATATGTTATAATTAGTTACTGAATAGGTGTATCATAAGGATATACATTTTTCAAAATATGAAAGGAGAGTTTTTTCTATGAAAAAATTCAAAAAATCAACAGCGCTGCTTATGGCGTTTGTTATGCTTGTCGGCATAGTTTCAGCTGCAGGCATTAATGCATTTGCAACAGCAGCAGACAGTGTCTGGGTTGGCGGCGTTGAGTTGAAGGATGGCGAATATCTCGTAAATGACGCAGCCGTAAAAGAAGAGCCTGCAGACGGCAAATATGATGCTTATTATCATGCAGGTGAGCTTTGCCTTTATAGCTTTAATTATTCAGGCGAAGGTTACAATTACGGCACAGGCCGCGCAATCATTTATTCCGACAGCGCCCTTAAAGTTTATGTTTACGACGGACTTACATTGACTTCAACAGGTGCTAATGTTACCGGTATCCGTGCAGAAGGCGACCTTGAGGTTTCTAACTACAGTAACGTTACTATTACGACCAGCTATATCTGTGTATCAGCAGCAGGTTCTATGCGTTTAAAGTGGGGTAGTTATAAATTAGATTCTTATGACAACAATGCACTTTATTCGTATGATGATATGTCACTCGAGTGTGCTGATGTTACAGCTACTTCCGGTTTGGATATGAACACGTTTAAAGTAACCAACGGTGACTTCATGGTTGCCGGCGGCGGTCTTGATGCAGTAGTAGCAAACACAACAGAAGGCGATGAAACATGTTGTGTAATCGGTGCAGCAAATGCTGAGTTCTACGATGTTAAGGTTATGGCAGCAACAGATCCTGCAGGAACACTTGTAGAATACGCAGATGCAGACCGTAACACCTATGATCGTGTTTGCATCGAAAAATACGATCTGTACGTTGCAGGTATTGCTATGAAAGATGGCGACTATCTTTTAAACGGTGCAACAGAAACCGTTGAAAAAACAGATCTCGAAGAGGGCTTTGCATACTTCAAGGATGGCGTACTTACTCTTAACAACTATATGTATGACGGCAAGGGTGCTATCTATGCATTCAGCAGCGAAGAGCCTTCCAAGTCTGAGCGTGCACAGATTGTTGCTGACAAGGCTCTGAAAATTAATCTTGTCGGCGATAACTTCCTTGGTACTACCGATAACTATACAGATGCAGGTATAGTTGCTATGGATCAGGAGACTGCTATTGTAATCGAAGGCGAAGGCACTCTTAGCCTTGAGAAATTCGTCAAAGCAGGAATCGTCGGCGAAGCTTCCGACGTTACAATCAACAGCGGTACACTGTCAATTAAAGACAGCGCTTATTCGATTGCTGCATGTGGTGTTATCATCAACAACGGTGAGGTTAACATTGAACTGTCAGCAGGAGAGAGAGCTATTTTCTCTAAGAATATCAACATTGACAAACTTCTCAACACAAAGGCTTCAACAGCAATCGGCGGCGAACTTGTCAAGTACGCTGTAGCAGATAACGATACTTACAAGTATGTTGTTGTCGGCCCTCACGTTTGTGAAGGCAAGCTTGTTGAGCGCAAAGAGTGTGATTGCGTAACTGACGGTCACGAAGCATATTACGAGTGCATCTGCGGCAAGTACTATCTTGATGAAGTTTGCTCAGAAGAAATTGAAGACCTTGCAGCATGGCTCGCAGGCGACGGCAACATCCCGAAAACAGGCCACAACCTTGTAGTTAAGGCAGAAAAGGTTGAAGCTACCTGCGAAGTAAACGGTTCAGAGGTTCTTTTGGAATGTATCAACGATGGCTGTGATTACACAGAAGGCGGCGAAGTAATTCCTGCACCTGGTCACGATTGGGACAAATGGTCAACCAATAACGATGATCACTGGAGTGTTTGCCACTGTAGTGCAATCGGCAAGAAGGGTGCTCACACTGATGTAAACAAGGACGACTCTTGTGACACTTGCGGTTTCAATCTGTATTATATCCATACAAACGCACGTGAAGTCAGAAACGTAGGTATCCTTCTCTCTCAGTGTGACGAAGACAGAGTTACAATTTTCTGGGAAGATGATATCAACTCTATCCTTGCAAAAATCGAGGCTCTTCTTGCTAGCGGTGCACTCACAAGCGCAGATAAGGATAAACTCGAAGATTACAGGATTCAGACAGAAAAGCTCCTTGTTATCATCAACAATGTTGAAGATTATGAGTTTATGAGATTTATGTATTGCATTTATGACTTCTTTAACTATAGTATCAACATTGTTTTTGGCGGAATATTTGGCGCTATCCGTTCATTTGTGTCTTTATAATAACGGTTTGACGTTCGCTGAATAATCGGCAAAAGTCGTATAAGGAAGGATTTGTTTATAAAACAAAATTCTTAAAAAGTTTCAAAAGCCCTGCAAGGTAGAACATGCCTTGCAGGGCTTTTATTGTTTATTATATGTTTTTGGTTTTACTTTACACCCATTGCGGCGAAAAAATTCTGCGCTACTGATTCCGTGCGGTCGGTTAGCCTATTCTATACAGCCGGTCGGTGCTTTCTGTGTCAATATGGTTAATCCTTTCCTCGCATACGAATGCTGCTTCAAATTCCTTGCTTTTCAGTATATCTTTCGTTTCCTTGTTCATAATCAAATAAAAACAAAACAGCGGTGTGCGGATTTTTTCCGCACACCGTGTTTTTATCGGATAAAACTAAAAGAAAATTTAATTTGTTTTTATCAGTTCAGGGCGTCAATTCTTTTGGGTGTTGCAGGGTGGGAATCGACGATTGCGGCAATTTTCTCGATAAAGCTTCTCTTGTGTTTAGCATCTGCAAGAGTGTTGAGAAAACTTGAAAGTCCGTTGCCGAAACCTGCTTCTTTTGCGAATCTGTCTGCAAGAAATTCGTTGTTGCGGCTTGATGCTTTGATGAGCATATTGCCTATGAATGTCCATACAGCAGAAGTGAGCTTTATGAGAATGAGTATTGCGGCAGTTGCAACTGCATCGCCGAGGACTGTTGCGATAAACGTACCGATAGAGCCCTGGATGATTGAAACGAGCATTCCCACACCCTTGAACATAAGCTTGTAAGCCATAATGATGAGCCAGACAACGGCAAAATATGCGGCAACAATCCAGTTTGCAACGTTTACAACAAGGGTGAAGTCTGTGTCGTGATTTGAGATGTGTCCGAATTCGTGTGCAAGCACACCCTTGATTTCTTCGTCTGTGCAGTTGAGCAGACCGCTGTTAATACATATTGTTTTTCTGCCGGTTGCAAATGCATTTGGTGTTGCGTCGTCGCAGATGTAAAGGGATATATCATTTGCGATACCGGGGTTGATTTTTCTTGCTGCAGTATGTACTTCGTCGAAAAGCGGCTGAATTCTTTCAAGAGTTGCCGTGTCTGTGATTTCTTCGCAGCCGTGTTTGCGGCGGAGTAACCATTCGCCTATGGGGGAGAGTGCAATTACAATGCCGATACCGTAAAGAAGAATTGAAGCCGGAACAGAGATGAGGAACAAGGCTGCGTCGTTGTTGGCAAGCTGAGTATCTACAATCATAAACCCGATTGCAATTGTTGTGCCGAAGAATACCAGTATCAGGTTGAGCACAAGGTAGATAATCATAGGGATGTTTTCTTTGCGGGCGAGTTTCTTGAAGAAGTCTGTTACGTAAGTTTTCATAGTGTTTTTCTCCTGTCTGTTTTAATATTCTCTTTATATTTAAGCCTTGTGGCTTATTACCTTTTTCCTCTTCTCTTCTGCCCGTCCTTGCCGTGGAGACTCGGCACGGACGGGCTTTTGCTTCGGCAAAGTTAAAACGAGAAGAGAATATTAAAAAAATCAGCCGAAGCGCTCAGACAAGCATCGGACCGTATTTATTCAGCAAAGCGGGAAGCTGATAAGATTCGGTTCTTTCTTGCCCTTGCATCTGTTAGACAGATGAGAAACACTTGTGGTTCAATAAATTTAAAAATTTTTCAAAAAAATTTTCGGAGCAGCCTGAAAGCTACTCCGAATTTCAATTTATACAATGGTATCAAATTATATATTAATATCTAAATCCTCAAAAAAATCATCATAAGAACAGTCGTATATCTTTTTGAGCTCAATCAATACGCTTGCTCTGATGTTGAGTTCGCCGTTTTCGTATTTGGCATAGGTTGTTCTGCCTATATCGCAGCCGTGAGTTTGCAATTGAGCGCACAGCTTTTCTTGTGAAAGTCCGTGCCTGATGCGGAGCTTGCGCAGGTTGTCACCCATATTTCTGTCGCGTCTTACTTTTTGTTCCATCGTTTCTACCCCGTTATGACCAGTATTGGTTGCAAGTAATATTATTCTATGATATTATAAGTAAAATATTGACCGTTATATTGGTCAATAAACCCTTTTGAAAAAATTTCAGTTTTGATTGAACCAACCTGCCTGCTCACTTGTCTAACAGTTGAAGACAAAGACAAGTGAGGTGGTTACCATTGATAATCTTATAAGAAAAGCTCTGATGGAAGGGTATGAGAACACAGTCGTTGATAAAGAAAAAAGCGATATGGTGTTTAAACTTCTGCTTGTCTGGCGTAAAGAACATGAAAACTATATTGATGACGTGCCTGACGGCACAAAAGAGCACGGTCCGTAAAAAAATTTGAATTATTTAGAAAAAAGATTGAACCGGATGCCGTCACAAACTGTCTAACAGACAAAGGGGCACGAAACACCCCGAAAAAACAATTAACGGAGGAAAATATGATGAAATTCAGAATGATTACAGCGTTGGTTCTTACAACAGCACTTACAGCAAGCGTTGTGACCCCCACGGCTTTTGCCGCAACGGAACAGTTACCCGTTGCAGCCGTAGAACAGCAAAACTCGCTTTCGAGCATTACTTCAATTACCGCGACTCAGGATATGTACAAGACAGGCGTTTACTATAATTTTGATTTTGTGACTGTTGTCGGCACATCGAAAATTCAGGTTAAATATTTCGGCACAACGAGCACTTTTCACAGAACTCACGAAAAGGTAACGATTGCAGATAACGGCGATGGCACGGAAACCTGGACCTTGCCGGTTAAAACAAACGATACACACAAGGTAGAGGCAAGAGCCAAGCTTGGTAAAGTATGGGAAACTGAATATGCAAGCGCCGCATATGAGATCAAGCAGGAACCCGTTGTTGAGCAGAAAATAATTTCTGTTTCCACACAGCAGAAGGTAATTTTTGAGGACAGCAAAAACGTGCCTTTTGAAATTATTGCAACAGCAGGTGCAGCAAAGATGCAGGTGGTTTATGCTTCATCTACCGCAACCTATACCCGCACCCATTCAAGCGTAACAGTTGCCGATAACGGCGACGGAACGGAAACCTGGACTGTACCTGCGCAGGCGAATGCACAGGGCACCGCAACGTTTAAGGTTAAGTACAAAGCGTGGAGCGAAAGCTTTGTGTATGAATATGAAGTAAAAACAGCGCAGGAGCGTTTTGTGGATGCAACTGTTGAATATTCCCTCGGTGAAAACAGGCGCTTTTCCTGGGAACCTGTAACAATAAATGTGGTAACTTCATCGGATGCAAACAAAATCAGATTGGAATACTTCAGCTACGACACATATACCACAAGCACATTAACTTTCTATACAACGTCATCCAACATAACAATTACCGATAATGGTGACGGTACGAAAACATGGTCGTTTACTCAAAAATATAATTTATGCGGCGGTCACTACGATATTTATGTTGCGGGCGCAAACAATAAACTTGTTAAAGCAAACGAGTCTCCGGTTTTTGTTACATTTGATGATGAATGTGATTTTGTTGATGTGCGCACTGAAAGAAATACTTTGAGGGTGTATGTCGAAGATCATACGGAAACATTAATTCTCCGTTATGCAAACGGCGAGGAAACGAATCTCAAATATGTAGAAGACCTGAATGGCAATGAATCGCTCTGGATAAGCGATATTCCGGAAGACGGTGAATATACACTCATCGCAAAAGCCAGCACTCAGCAAAGTGAAATGACATATACGTTTACAATCGAAAACGGACAACGTGTATGGTAAGTGAATAAAACAGGCGCAGAGCGTGAAGCTCTGCGTCGCAGCCTAGCTGTTTATAAATAAAAAGTAAATTTTCAGCAAATAAATTGAAATAGTTTCATAAAGCAAATATAATTAAAGGAGAAGAGAATATGGCACTTTTTAGCAAACAATCTTGTGATCACTGTGGAGACACTGCAAATCTTTTGACAAGAACGAAGCTCAAAGACGGAAAATATATATGCAGTAATTGCAGCAAAAAATGTCCGGGCTTTGTGTCAGATAATTTTCTGCAGCTTATGACTTATGCGGATTTTGTTGATTATCTGGCTCACAGAGAAGAAAACCGCAAGAAATGGGAATCCTTTGATATAACAGATGTTTATTTTGAACATATTTATGTTGATATGAACAAAGGGTGGATGGCGTTTGACCATAACGGATATAAAACGCTAAAAAAGGAAGAGCTTATAAATAAAAACCCTGATATTTTTGAGATGAAGGATCTTGTCTATTACAATTTCCTCTATTTTATAAAAGATGCCAAAATAGGTGTTATAAACGACAAGGTGAAAGCGGATGTCAGCCTTGCAATAGCATTTAACAACCGTTGGTATCCTTACGCATACAACAGTAAGGTTTTGTATAACCACAAGCACAAGGCAAAAATAAATCTCCTCACCCTGAAAACAAAGTTTACCGAGAACGAAAAAAAGCAGGATCTTGAAATGTATCTTTTATCTTCGCTTGTTGATAACGGTGTGAATATACCTGTCGCTCTAGGAAATAAATTGACAATGAATTTTGATTTATCACCGTATGATACTTATCTGAAGAAAGTGTTCGAGCTTAAGAAGCTTGGCGTGTATCAGTCGGAGGAGTTTGACGGAATACTCGATCAGATTACGCTAAGTCCTATCCTTAAACTAAAAATAAAAAATACATATGGTAAATAATACGGGAGAAAGAATATGGATAAGCGGGAGATAGCCCAGCTTGTTGAAAAAAGCAGGCAGGGCGATAACGACGCTTTCGGCAAGCTCTATCAGCTCACCGAAAAGCAGGCGTATTTCATAGCGCTGCGTATAGCAAAGAACGAGGATGACGCGTTCGATATTCTGCAGGATTGTTACATAAAGGCTATGCAGAAAATGGACACGCTCGAAAACCCCGAAAACTTTGTTGCGTGGTTCAATCAGATTGTTTCAAACACAACAAAGAATTACGTCGTCAAAAGCAAGCCTATGCTGTTTCGCGATGATGACGATGAATCGGCAGTTATGGATTTGCAGGTTGATGACAGCCTTGACGGCAAGCCTGACGATTCGCTTGACACGGAGGAAACCAGAGGCTTCATCCGTGAGCTTGTTGATGAATTGCCTGAGGACAAGCGTATGTGCGTGCTGATGTTCTATTTTCAGAATATGGGCACGGCGGAAATTGCAAAAGAGCTCGGCATATCGGAAGGTACGGTCAAAACAAGGCTCTACCATTCGCGCGATAAGATAAAGCAGAGCATTGAAGCACTCGAAAAGAAGGGCATCAAGGTCAGGGGTATTGCACCGATTCCGTTCTTTGTCTGGATGCTCAAGCGTATGGCAGAGGGTGCTCAGGTTTCCGAAGCTGCTTCAACCGTTATTATCGAAGCGGCAACGTCATCCGCCGCGGCAGGTGCAACAGCTGCAACAGCTGCAACAGCCGCTACTGCAACCGCAACCACGGCTGCAGCAACTACTGCTGCTACAGGAGCAGCAACAGCCACGGGTGCCGCAGTCGCTACAGGCGTTGCAGCGAAGATTGTAGCAATAGCCGTTGCAGGTGTATTGGCTGTTGGAGGTGGTGCAACTGTAGGAATAAGAATCAGTAAAGAAAACCAAAACAAAGCAACAATAAGTAGTTCAACTTATGTTTTGGGTAATGCTGATTATGCCGCAAATTATAAAGCTTCTCCTGCAGAGTGGTTTGAGTACGAAGTGGAAAATGGCGAAATTACTATTGTGTCATGTATAAATGATGCAGAAGGTATGGTAGTTATACCAAATGAAATTGAAGGTTATTCCGTAACGAGGATCAAAGAACGTTGCTTTTATAACTCACCAAAAGTAACAGAGTTAGTCATACCTGCAAGTGTATATCAAATTGATGAGATAATTTTTAGCTTTAATGATAATGGAAGCGAGATAGAGAAGATAATTGTAGATAAAAATAATATGTATTTTTCGTCTGATGAATATGGAGTTTTATACAACAAAACCAAAACTCAATTGCTTTTCTATCCTTATAAATCACCACACAGCAGTTATACTGTTCCGGATACGGTAACTGATTTTGCGACAAACGCTTTTTATTCCAATCAGCAGATTGAAACATTGTCAATGCCGAATAGCATTAAGCGTATTCCGAACAGTTTGTTTGCACAGTGTTTTAATCTGAAATCTGTAAATATTCCTGACAGTCTTGAGGTTATACCTTCGTCAGCTTTTGCTAATTGTACCAGTTTGCAATATATTATTGTGCCGTCATCAATAAAAACCATAGAAGAATTTGCATTTATGGGCTGCGATAAATTAACACATATTCATTTTGAAGCTTTTGTAAATAATATAGATTCACGTTTTTGTGAAAATACAAATGCTGTTGCTTGTTCGAACTCTTCTGCAGTTGTGAACAAAATGTGTGCTACGCATAATATGGAGTGTGTTTTGTGCGAGCATACAAACTCTGACTTATCTTTTGTGCCGGGCACACACCTTCCCGAAAACACAGTCAATCCAGAAGAGACGACTATTCGAGCGTTTGCTACAATGCCACCACCTGAAGCTAAAATGACAAAAACTGCGGTTCAAACGACAAAAGGAAGCACCACCGCAGCGCCAAGCACAACGGCGAAGCCAACCGAAAAATCAACAACAGCGCCAACACAAACCGCGGATGAAAACGACGGCGCACTCATAGGCGGCTCAGGTTCAGCGACAAACACAACAACGCCTACGATTACGACCACAACCACAACAGAGGCTGATATTGTTTCGGGTACTTGCGGTGAGAATCTAATGTGGTCGTTTGATGTAAACACAGACGTGCTTAATATCAGCGGTACAGGAGCAATGGAGGACTATACATACGTATTAGCACCTTGGAAATCATATGCTGATAAGATAAAAACAATCAATATCGAAAAAGGTGTAACATCAATCTCTGATCATGCGTTTCAAGGTTGTCAAATTCTCACAAGCGTAACAATTTCCGACAGCGTAACAACAATTGGTAAATATGCGTTTGATTATTGTTTGGCTTTAACGAATATAACAATCCCTGATAGTGTAACAACCATTAGAGAACATGCGTTTGGTTACTGTTTGAATCTAACGAATATAACAATTCCCGATAGCGTCACCTTAATTAGTGATTATGCATTTCATGCTTGTGGTAGTCTCACAGATGTTTATTATGGCTCAACAAAAGAAGATTGGGAGAAAGTCACAATTGGCTTTGATAATGATTATTTATTAAATTCAAAGATTCATTTTGCTTAGTCTGAAACCTGAACCTGTTTGTTTTGGGAAAGAAACATCTAATAGTATCACGTTAAGGTGAGTTTGACATGTTTTGAATTGTTCTTAAAGTTGAAGAAAAAGATTTATAAAACGGTAATATTGTTGAATACGATAAAGATGATATTCTTGTTAAGCGATATGATATTCACATTAAAGATAATGACGGTAACATAGTAAAGCACAATGGTGTTTTTACGAATATAAAGTAATAATGCCAGTGCTTGCATTTTGGGTATTAATATTTGGATTCTTTC
Organism: Acutalibacteraceae bacterium; assembly: GCA_045637465.1. Lineage (GTDB taxonomy): Bacteria > Bacillota > Clostridia > Oscillospirales > Acutalibacteraceae > UBA8612. The sequence goes on from JAZTZM010000019.1 coordinate 39,071, forward strand.
CGGCTCACGGTTTAACCGTGGGTCGGATTTTTTATGCAAAAAAACATCACCGTTCATAATGCGATGACCATAAACGGTGATGTTTTAATATTTATATGTTTCAGTTTTCTGTTGTTGCTATGCCGTTTTTCTCGTTCTTTGCTGCAGCTGCAAGTTGAATTATGTCCTTAACAATAACTATCGGAAGTGCTACCCAACCGAGAAGTATTGCACCGAAGAATTTAGCAATAATTGCAAGTAATCCAATCGCTGTGAAAACTTTGCTCAGCCATCTCCAACCGAAGGGGATGCCGGAAAGAAAGAACCCGATAACGATCCCGCCAAGAACGTCCATTTCCATAAACGCTATGGTTATTACGGCGATAACTGCTATTGCCGCAATTGCTGTGATGATGTCCTTTACCAGTCTGTTTGTTGCCTGCTTTTTTGTCATGATTTTTGCCTCCATATTTTTTGTTTTTTGCTTTACGCATCTATTAGACAAACTAAAATGCGTCTTGGTTCAATATTTTTAAAAAATTTTTGATTTCTTACCTAAACTCATCTTCCAGATGTGAATTTTACAAAATTAAAAACAATATAATAAGCAAAAAAGCCTGCGAACTCTGCGTTTGACAAAACTGTGGCTGCTGAAAAACATAACAAAAAACGGTATACGGAACAATCCGTATACCGTTTTTTTAGCACGTGAGACCATTTTGGTAATCAATTTTTAATGCGAAAGATATTTTTATATCATTTCCTTTAGTTGCCTTTGTCGGAGAGTTTGCTTAAATTACAGTAACTTTAATATAGATCATTTAAGTTAATACTTCAATGAAACGCTGATGCAAAACTTGTTGTTTCTAACCTTGCTTTCAAAAACTCCGTTATATTTTTCGGCTATTGATTTTATGATTTCAAGTCCGTAGTGTGAATCTTTTTTGCTTTGTTCATCCGTGATTTTGCTTATTATGTTTTCTTCTTTAAGATAGATGTAGCCATCTTTGCAATCAATATTTAAAACTATCGACTTTTCAGGTGATTCCGATGAAGTTAAGGCATTATAAGCGTTATCAAAAATATTCGTGAGAAGTCTGCAGATATCAAGCTCGGAAATGTTTGTTGTTTCAGGAAATGTAACGTTGAAATCGCAAGAAATATTTTTGTTATTAAATCGTTTTTCATTGTTTGCCAAAATGCAATTCACCATATTGTTATTGGTGTACTTCTTAAGTCCGATTTCGTTGATTTCTTTTTCAAGCTGATCGGTAATTCTTAATATTTCCTCTTTGCTTTCTTCGGACGGCATATCCATCATATAACGGATAGTCTGAATAATATTGTTTACGTCATGCCTGTATTTACGCATTTCGGTAGCGTCCTCTTGCAGTTCGGCATAATAATCGTAGTTCAGTTCACTTTCTTTTTCAAGCAACTCAAGACGCTGCTTCTCTTGTATGCCGTTGACTGATTTTATTGCTATACGCATAAATACATAATCTGCCGCTAAAGTAACAAGAGAAAGGATAATAAAGATTATCGGGAATTTGCTGTCGCCTGTATATTCGTTAGCAACACCGTCAAAATTAATTATACCTATATTAAACTGAAGATAAAAGAAATAAAGGTAGGTTATAATTTGAATAATGGGGATGAAAAGGAAGGCGATAAAAAGCTTTTTATCCGGCAGACCTTTGAACGATTTTATGTACTGATGTGCTACTGCAAGCGAAAAAGCGTACATTACGGAAAAAACGCCGTTCATTACCATATCACTTATAAACGGGTCGGAGATATTAAGCCAGTGAACCAGATAGTAACTGATTGGGTCTGTTATGCTGGAGAAAAACATCCAGACAATATAAGCAATAATCTTATTTTTAAAAGAGTCTTTGTATAATGTCATCGACATTATCAGCGGCAATCCGAAAGTAACGAGACCGCGGTAAGGCTGCACAACCCGTTCAAACATGATAAGTACGGCAGCTACTACAACTACAGTATATATTAAGCAACTTTTGAATAGCGAAAACTTGCGGTTAAGTGTAGTTGAGAAAAAGACGGCAGCAACTATCGCCTGTATTCCGGATAAAATAATAACCAGCACATATGCAGATAAACCCATTACATTACACCCCTGTTTTGTTTAGTTGATTAAAGTTAAATTCCATATATTTCTTTTTGGCATCAGCTCTTTTGGATGGGCTGATGCTGATTTTTTTGCTGTTTGTCATAACAAAATTGTTGGATTCAAGCGTTGAAACATGATGCAGGTTTATAATAAAGCTTTTCTGACACCTTATATAATCTTCGTTGAGTCTGGATTGAATATCATCGAGCTTTTCATAAACGGTAAATACGTTATCTTTGGTGTATATATGTGCTTTTCTTTTTTCAGATTCGATATAAAGAATTTTATCAAATGCTAATGTAAGCTCAGAGCGGTTGATTTTAATTAATAGCTCTTGCTGTTTTATGTCTTGTGATGTTCTGATTTCGTTTATATGTCTGAGCAGGTAGTCGTTTTTTATAGGCTTCTGAAGGATTGCGAAAGGACGTACTTTAAGGAAAATCTCTTCGAAATACTCTTTTCCGAAACCCGTAATAAAAATCAGTTTGATATCCGGATAATGGTTTGAAAGCTGTCGGGCAAGGTCAATGCCGTTTGAATCGGAAAGGCGGATATCAATAAATGCGGCATCCGTGTCGTTATGCTCGGTTTTTAAATAGTCAAGCGTTTGTTGGCTGTTATCAAAGCAAACAACATCAAGTGAGCTGTCAGCTTTAAGCAGCTCGTTTTTGAAGCCTTTGAGGAATATTTTATCGTCATCGCATACGACAAATTTCATTTTATTTCACCACCCTAACTCACTAAATTATATATGCAAAAAGAATTGAAGTCAACAAATGAAAAGATAACTTTTAGTTTTTATTGAAAAGTTATTACATTAATGTACAAGTTGTTACATTTGTTTTTTTGTTGCCTTGACTTAGACTTGCTTTGTGTTATATTTAAGTCAAATATTGAGTGGAGGTATATATATGAAATTGTTATGCAAGAAAATCATTGTATTGGTTCTCAGTATTGCTATGCTGCTGAACTTTTCAACGCTTGTTTTTGCTGAATCAGAGGGAATTACAGAGCAAGGCAGTGCGGAAATCACAGAACAAGTTAATGAAGAAAATTCAAAAAACAATCTTTTTGCTGAAAACGGAAGACTTTCGCTTCAGGCAGAAAGCCTGTCTGTTACGAGCTCTTTGACTGTTGACGCGGCTTCTTCTAATCCGACAGGTCAAATAATCGTCAAGGTAAGTAACCGTACAGGTAGTTCATATAGTGTTAATTGGAATTATACCTATACCATCGGTGAAGAGGTTGTTAAAGACATCTACAAGTACGACAGCTATTTCACCGGCAATGAAGTGGTTTTTGTAATTTCCGTTACGGGCGCATATCAGGGTGTTGCCGATATATCGTTTACCGTTACAAATAAGACGAGCGGATCAACTGTGGGAACGTCCCGGTGTCGCGTCAATGTCACAGCTCCTACGCTTACGGTAACTCCTTCGGATATTGTTATTGATCTCAATTATTCCAACACTGCAACAGTCAAAGCCGTTGTTTCGAACTTTGGCAATAATTCTACCATAGATATCGGCTTTGGTTCGCAGAGCTCGAAGCTTAGTGCAGTGTTCGGAAATGCTGTCAACAATGGATCAGAGATTATAATTACCGGTAATACGCCCGGCACATACTATTTCAATATAGGTTTGAGAAACACGAATACAGGTTATGTAATACTTGAGAAGGCGTATAAGGTTACTGTTAAGGCAAAAGTAACTGTTTCATCAATTTCAGTATATCAGAATCCATCTAAAACGGTTTATCAGGTTGGAGACACTTTCAGTTCGTCAGGACTTAAAATTAAGGTTAATTACAGCGATGGCACATATCAGGTTATAAGCAGCGGCTTTACTACGACTTCACCTAATATGTCTGCTTCAGGTAAAAAAACAGTAACTGTCAGCTATGGCGGCAAGAGTACTTCTTTCCAGATTACAGTAAACAATAAACCGGCTACGCTTTCGTCAATTTCGGTTTATCAGAATCCATTAAAAACAGTTTATCAGGTCGGTGATACATTCAGCTCTAACGGACTCGTAATCAAGGCAAATTATAGCGATGGTACGTATCAGCTTATTAACAGCGGCTTGACAGTCAGTGCGCCTGATATGTCCTCTGCAGGTCAGAAAACAGTAACCGTCAGCTACAGCGGCAAGACAGCATCGTTCAAAATAACTGTCAATGCTGCACCTTCTCAGGCAGTAAATGCAGAATCGGTTGATATTGTTGTAATAAAGGATTTTAACGGTACCAAGACGGCAAATCTCGGCATAATCGTTAATCCTTCAAATGCTCAGTATTCCAACGTAAAATGGAGCTCTTCAAATACTTCGGTTGCAACAGTTGATGCAAACGGCGTGGTTACAATCTTTGACACTGTCGGTGAATCTTTAGTTACTGTAACCATAACAAATTATGATGGTTCAACAGTCAGTGACAGTGTAAAGATAACTACTACGCAAAACGGAGCAGCCAATAATTCCGGCGGTGATGTCGGATTCTTTGATGCACTTATAGGTTTCTTTATGTCTTTGTTTGAGTTCCTTGTTATTCCGTTTACATTCCTATTCGGATTATTCTTCTGATGCATTCATAAATTTGAGTGGGTAATAAATTTCAGTGAGGTGATAAATGGCAAATAAAAGCATTACATCTCAATATAAAAAAAAGATTAGAGGAGGAAAAAACATGAAAATCTCGAAAAAAATACTGTCAGTTTTTCTTTGTCTGACTCTTGCTGTTGTCGGTTTATTTGCCGGCGTAGGCGAGGACTTCTTTGCGGCAAGTGCAGCAGATTGCACAATGGATATTATGCTTGAATATACATCACCTGAATCTGATAATGGTGTAGTAACCGTTCAGGCAGGAAGCAGATTTGAGTTTATCGGCAGTATAACATACGTACCGTGCGACGCTTTTTCGCAAGTAAAATTAGAAGATGAAATAGGTACGTACCTGAGGTACGAGTTTGTCGATAAGTCAGATCCTTCAAACGTTGTTTTCGGTGCCAAATCGTCTTTTTCAGGTGTTAAGATCGGCGAACCGATGGAGTTTATGTTTACTTTACCCGATTCGCTGGTTCCCGGTGAATATCAACTTGTTACTTCGAGCTTAGTGGTTAAATGTCAAACGCATGATTCGATGTATAATTGCGTTACTTTTATGAACATACGTGTAGTAGATGAGCTCCCTGATGCGGATGAGCCTTCCGGTGGTACACCTGTTGTTCCTGAAAATCATGAACATAAAGAGGGCTACAAGGCTGTTAAGACTTCTGCAACATGCACTGCTGCCGGTGAGCTCGGAACTTACTGCAGTGAATGCGGTGTGTGCTATGCTGTAGAAGCGATTGCGGCAAAGGGTCACGGCAATGCGGTTTCTGTTATCTCTGCTCCTGCAACATGCACTGCAGACGGTGAAAGAGTTACATACTGTGATAGCTGCGGTCTTAAAACAGGGGTTGTTTCAATCCCGGCAGAAGGTCACGATGCAGGCTATTGGACAGTTGATTATGAGGCAACAGCTGATCACGCAGGTCAGAAAGTTCTTCGTTGCACAAAGTGCGATGCAGTTCTTGATACAGAAGAAATTCCTGTACACGCACACGACGGCGAGGATACTGTTGAAGTCCGACCCGCAACCTGCACATATTCAGGTATTGAAGCAAAATATTGCATCGGTTGCGGTGCGTATTATGACGTAAAGACCGTTGCAGCTAAGGGACACGGCGAAACTTATGCTGTTACAACAACAGCTGCAACCTGCACAGCAGCAGGCGAAAAAACACTTTGTTGCTCGGTTTGCTCAACAGAAATCGGTAGCGAATCTGTCTCTGCGCTCGGTCATGATGAAGGCGTATGGGTAACAAGCAAGGACGCTACTTGCACAGCAAAAGGCGAAGAGGTCAAAAAATGTACAGCTTGCGGCGAAGTAACCGATAAAAAAGCTGTTGATACAACGGATCATATCCCCGGTAAATGGGAAATTACAAAGGATTCAACCTGCACTCAGTCCGGCTTGAAGCAGCAGAGCTGCGCTTGTTGTGGCAAGCTCCTTGGTGAACCTGTAGTTATTGAAGCTCACGAGCATCAACCCGGCGCATGGGTAACAGCAATTGAAGCCGGTTGCGAAAAGGAAGGCGAAAAAATAAAGTCATGCTCAGTATGTAATGGTGTTCTTATATCTGAAAAGATCAGCGCACTCGAACACAACTATACCGCATGGTACCAAAACGGTGATTCAACACATTCAAAGGATTGCACAAGATGTCAGGTAACTGTTACTGCTAACTGTAATTTTAACAACACGGTAACTGCACCTACCTGTACTGATGGTGGATTTACCACTCACGTATGTGATGATTGCGGATATACATACATTGATGCATATACAGACGCGCTCGGTCACAGCTGGAGCGAATGGGCAGACAATGAAGATGGAACACACTCCAGAGTATGTGAAGCTTGTGAAAAAGAGGAAACGGCAGAGCATAATTGGAGCGAGTGGGTTTATAACGGCGACAGCACATTATGTAAAAACGGCACGAAAACAAGATTCTGCTATGATTGTAACATTGAACATACAGAAAAAGCAGACCACACAACATGGATATGCCAGGTTATATATCCCATTGTAATTTTTGTCGGTAATTTCGTGCACAAGATTATAAATCTTATCTCTCTTAATTGGCTTTTCCCTGAACTGACAATTTATCCCAAAATGTAATATTGCGAAACTTTTCATTTTAAACAAGAAAGCTCTCGGCTTGCCGAGAGCTTTCTTGTTTAAATGCATCTGATGCATTGGGAGCTTATGAGGGGTAAATCTGAAAAATCTCTATTCTTGCAACCCTGCGCTTGACCAAAAACTGCGAGCTGCGAACAAGTGAAGAAATAAAAAGCAACAGACTGCTTCGTTTGCGGAGTGGTCTGTTTTTTACATCAATGTTTAATTATCATACGTAGGAAAAGGGTTTGAGTGTTTTTGATATAACCGTGAATTTTGTCATTCTGAGGCAAAGCCGAAGAATCTTTACGACTTCTCTCAGTGAGGTTGCTTTTGTATGAGTACACAAAATTTTCATCGGAATTTTTTGCGTTTTTTCGTGTTGCTTTTTATGTATAAAATTGATAAAATTTATATTGTAAAACATAGGAAAAAAGCTCCGAAAAGCTACGCTTTGGATGGCGGATTTCCATTGTTAACCGATCATACACAATGAAAGGAGAAATCCACTATGAAGAAAACAAACAGAATTATAAGCATATTGCTCAGCCTTACTGTGCTTTTGACGTTGGCACCGTCAGCACTTGCGAGCGCAGAGGAAAAGGACACTTTTATCCTTTATACAAATGATGTGCACTGCGCAATTGAAGATTATCCTGTGCTTGCTGCCTGCAGAGCAGAGCTTATAAATGCAGGCCAAAACGTAGTGGTGGTTGATGCCGGTGATGCCATTCAGGGCGAATTTATCGGCTCAATGACCAACGGAAAAGCAGTTGCCGATATTATGAATGCAGTCGGATATGACTATGCCGTGCCCGGAAATCACGAATTCGATTTCGGAATGGATGCTTTTCTTGATCTTGCAAATAACGAAGCAGACTATAAGTATATCAGTTCCAATTTCCATTATCTGCCGACAGTTGACCCGGTGTTTGATTCTTATGCAATTGAAGATTTCGGTGATTATCAGATTGCTTTTGTCGGTATCTCAAATCCTGAAACAATTGCAAAATCAACTCCGGAAAATTTTAAGGATGAAAACGGAAATTATGTTTACGGTTTCCCTGTTTACCCCGGTGGAATGACCGACGATATTCTCTATGAGAATATCCAGGAAAGCGTTGACAGCGCAATTGATGACGGTGCAGATATTGTTGTTGCCGTAAGTCATACCGGAATACTCGGAACATCTGACGGTTGGAAATCAACCGATATCATTGCCAATACAGACGGTATTGATTATTATATCGATGCCCATTCTCACGAAACAATCGAAAGCGCAACATATAAAAATGCTGTAGGTGAAGATGTAATACTTACTTCCGCAGGCACAAAGTTTGCAAATTTCGGTATGATTAAAATAAGCGGAAATAATGCTGATTTTGAGCTTCTGAATCCCGACTATGTTGATATGTATGCAATGTCAGCCGAAGCAAAAGCAGCCTATAACACGGTTAAGGCAAAGGTTGACGGATACAATGAAGAAATAGCTTATCTTTATGATAAAATCGGTACTTCCGAGGTTAAGCTTGTAGCCTATGATTCTGATTACAGCTGGGCTGTACGCAAAAGGGAAACAAATGCAGGTGACTTTGTTGCTGATGCTTACCGTGCCGTAACGGGTGCTGACGTCGCTTTGGTAAACGGCGGTGGTGTGCGTGCTGACGTCGAAAGCGGTGACATATCAAGAAAAGATCTTATGGACTTAAATTCGTTCAATAACGATATGTGCGTTATTGAGGTTACGGGTCAGCAGCTTATTGACGTGCTTGAGCACGGTGCGCGCGCTTGCCCCGAATCTCTCGGCAGCTTTTTCCAGGTTTCGGGTGTTTCGTTTGAAATACATACATATCTTGATTCTCCCGTAAACTGTGATTCGTTAGGTAATTTTATAAGTATTGACAATACAATGGAGCGTAGGGTCAAGAACGTTTATGTCGGTGAAGAGCCGATTGAGCTTGATGCAACCTATACTCTTGCAGGCAGTCAATATCTTCTTCTCCAGGGCAGTGGCGAGCTTACTATGCTCGCAGGTTCAACTGTTGTTCAGAAGGACGGTCTGCCTTGCGACAGCGAAATGCTCATAAAATATTTCACCGAAAATCTTAACGGTGTTATCCCGGCAGCTAAATATGCAAATCCTGACGGCGACGGCAGAATTACGATTGTAGAAAGCGATTTTATTGCTCCCGAATGTGATTTTGATATCAGCTACGGCGAAAAAATTACAATTACAGATGACGAAGATGTCGGCGTTTGTATTAAGTTTGTGCCCGAAAAAACAGGCAAATATATTTTCAGATCAGAATCTTACGGAGTTGATGCAGGTGCGACTGTTACAGATTCAAACGGAGAAGATGTTTCCACAAACTATATTGATGATATCGATTTCATAAACGGAATTTATGATTTTATTTTAACGTGTGAATGTGAAGCCGGCAAAACATATTATCTGAATGTTTTTTCTTATAGCGGTTCACTTGATAACGTTAAAATTTCCTCGGAATGCGGTCATAGTTATGAAAATGGAGTTTGCAGTGTTTGCGGATACGTATGTGACCACAGCAAAACGGGTTTCCTCGGTTACTGTCCTTGCGGAAAGGTGTATAACGGAATGGATATATCCGACTCTGATGAAATTGTCATCGCAAATCCTGGCAGAAACAAAGATTACTGGTGCAGATTTATTCCGGATGTAAGCGGTTATTATTCTTTTAAATCTGTTTCTGAAGGTATTGATCCCGACTGTGTGCTTTATGATGCAAACGGCGAATGGATCGTTGATAGCCTTGATATAAAAAATATGAACTTTGATCTTATCTATTATTTTGAAGCTGGCAAAACCTATTATTTTGATGTTTATAAATGTTCCGGTGAAGGTGCGTTCAGCATTTCTCTTAATCGTATAATACACACCACAGAAGGTGCCGGCGAGCATACGGATTTTGAGATTGTTGAAAAAGAATATTCCAACTGCACCGAGCACGGATATACAAACGGACTTTACTGTAACGAGTGTGAAGAATTTGTTTACGGCCACGAAGAGTTGCCGCTTGAACCTGATTATCACGTTAATGAAAACGATGACGATATATGCGACCTTTGTAACGAGTCCATGATATGTCAGCATATCTGCCACAGCGATAACTGGTTCTTCCACTTTATCTGGACGGTAGCTAATTTCATACATTCACTTTTGGGTATCAGCCCTGTCTGTGAATGCGGTGAATACCATTATGAATAATCGTTAATTATGAGTACGGAGCTTAGCAGGGCAGGGGAAAATAAAATGTGCGTTTCAGGTTTATTTTACTCCCATAGCGGAAAAAAACTCTGCGCTGCTTATTCCGTGCGGCCTGTTATATCGCCCGATTCTGTAAAGCCAGTCGGTGTTTTCGGTGTCGATGTAGTTAACGCGCTCCTCGCACACAAACGCAGCTGAAAAACCCATGCTTTTAAGGATATCCTTCGATTCTTTTGAATAACATCCGTAAGGGTAGGCGAAGGCTGTAGGTTTGTATCCGGTTTTTTCCTCCATAAGGCTCTGCATTTTGCCAAGGTCATAGTTGAGAAAAGCCGAATACTCGTGCACGCTTTCGCCGCTTACCTTTTTTGCTCCGTTGCGCCCCGAGTTATTGAGCTTATGAAGGTCGTAGCTGTGGCTCTGGATTTCGATGCGCTCACCGTTTGCAAGCTCACTCACTTCATCCCAGTTCATATATGAATAGCTGAGTGTATGGTCATCAAGCTGCGTGAACATATCCGTGTATGCGCCCACCACCGATGCAACGGCACACATATCGTATTTTTCGAGCAGCGGCAAAAGATAGCTGTACACTGTTTCGTAGCCGTCGTCAAAGGTGAGCATAATCGGCTTGTCGGGCAGAGGCTCACCGTCGTAAACGTGACGAAGCAAACTGTTTGTTGTTATCGGCGTGTAGCCTTTTTCTCTTATGTATTTGAGGTCATTTTCAAGCTCGGAATGTGTTACACAGTATTGACCGGCGCGCGTCGGATTCTTGGTTATCTGGTGATACATAACTACGGGGAGATTTAATATTTCGGGTTGTGACGATGTCTGATAAACTGCGCGGCTGAGCTTTGCCGTGCCGATCAACGCGACAACGGCGCATAGCGCAAGGAATAAATACCCGCGCTTTATTTTAAATACCATAAAAAACACCTCACCGCATTGTATGCAGTGAGGTGAATTTTTATTTGCCGTCTTTAAGGGCAAGCTCAAGCCAGATTGAGCCGATATCCATTGCCTGATAAAGACCTTTTTTCTCGCTCTTCTTTATGATTCTGTCTTTCGGACGTGCATCCGGGTCGGTGCTGAGAAGCTGAACGGTGACTTTGTCTGCAACGTCAAGGTCGTTTACCTTCTTGCTGCTGAGAATCTGAAGAAGCACAACGTACGGGTCAGTCATATTGCCGTAGTATATTGTGTTGCCGCAACGGACAAGCGGTTTACCCTTGTAGCTGAGGAACTTAGCTTTTTTCTTTTCTGCCATGGTGGGTTCCCCTCCTTATTTTGTGATGTAGTTTTCGACAAGTGCCTGAAGCAAGTCGTAACGGTCAACCCTGCCGAGAATGCTGCGTGCGTTCTTGTGGGTTGTGATATACGTCGGGTCCTCGGAAAGGATGTAGCCAACAATCTGGCTGACAGGGTTGTAGCCTTTTTCCTTAAGGGCGTCATATACAGTCTGTAATGTGCGACGCATCTCCGCATCGTGATCATCAACAAAGTTGAATTTTATGGTTTTATCTGTCATTTATGACACCTCCGAATTTTTTTACAGTTCAGTTTATTATATACCATAACCGTTAATAAAACAATACTTTTTAGGAATTTTTATGCTCTGAGTGAAACTCCGAGTTTATCAAGTGCTTTGACAGCACGCTTCATTGCGCCGTCTGCTTCTTCGTCTGTCATTGTTCTGTCTGCTGCACGGAGCTTAAGGCTGAACGCGACGCTCTTCATTCCTTCAGGAATCTGTGAGCCTTCATAAACGTCAAACAGCTCAATTGTTTCAAGTGTATTACCTACTGCGCCGGCGATTGTGCGCTCAAGCTTGAGCACGGGCATTGCCTTTTCGCATACGCAGGCAAGGTCACGACTGAGAGCCGGGAACTTGGGAAGCTGCTTGTATGTGCGCTTGAGGTTGCTCAGCTCAAAGCATGCGTCGAAACTGATCTCTGCAGCGTAAGCCTTTGTGCCGATTGAGTAGTTGCCGAGAACCTGAGGATGAACCTCGCCGACAACACCGATTGTTTTGCCGTCTTTGCTGATGACAGCTGTTCTGCCGGGATGGTAGGAGGGATTGTCGTTGACTGCTTCAACGTCATAATTTGCGATGCCGAGTTTTTCAAGAAGCTCTTCTACAACACCCTTGATTGTGAAGAAGTTGCAGTCTGCGCCGTACATACCCATGCAAAGCATCATAGGCTCTTCGGGAAGCTCTTCTGTGCCCTTTGTGATATATTCTTTACCGATTTCGTAAAGATATGCCTTTGCGTTACGGTTGTTGTAGTTTCTTGCGAGTGTTTCAAGCATTGAGGGGAGAAGTGTTGTTCTCATAACGCTTGTGTCTTCACCGAGCGGATTTGTGATTACAACGCAGTTGCGTTTCTCACTGTCTGCGGGGAGACAGATTTTATCGTAGCTCTTGGGGCTGATGAATGAGAATGTGCAAAGCTCTGAAAGTCCGCAAGCGAGCATTGTTTCGCCCATAAGACGCTCGAATTTCTGCTCGGGTGTGTACTGAGCTGTTGCGACACCTGCAAGCTGTCTGTCAGGAATATTGTCGTAACCGTAGAAACGTGCGATTTCCTCTGAAATATCAGCTTTGTGGCGAAGGTCGTTACGGAATGAGGGTACGGTAATAATGCCGTCCTCAACCTTACAGCCGAGACGCTCGAGAATCTTCTTCTGCTCGTCTGCGCTGACGTCAATACCGATAAAGCCGTTTACCCAATCAGGCTCAAAAGCAAGTGTGAAATCTGTTTTGTCGGAGCAGTCGCAATCAACAATGCCGTTGACAACCTCACCTGCACCGAGCTGCTGAACAAGCTGAAGTGCTCTTTCGAGAATCTTGCGGCAACCCTTGGGATCAAGCTGCTTATCAAAACGTGATGATGCCTCTGTGCGCATACCGAGAGCTTTTGCTGTCATACGTACGCTCGGTCCGTTGAAGCAAGCGGATTCGAAAACGATTGTGTTTGTGTCGTCCATAATGCCGCTGTACTCGCCGCCCATAACGCCTGCAACAGCAACGGGCTTGTTTGAGTCTGCGATGACGAGCATATCGCTGCTCAGTTCTCTTTCGATACCGTCGAGTGTTGTGATCTTTTCGCCGTCCTTTGCGTTTCTTACGATAACCTCGTTGCCCTCAAGGTAGCGAAGGTCGAAAGCGTGCATAGGCTGACCGTACTCGAGCATTACGAAGTTTGTGATGTCGACAATGTTGTTGATCGGGCGAACGCCGCTTGCACGGAGTCTTTCGCGCATCCAGCGGGGTGACGGCTCGATTTTAACGTTTTTAACAACAGCACCTGCATAGCGGTAGCAAAGCTCGGGAGCTTCAATTGAAACCTTGAGAAGCTCATTTACGTCGCCTTCGCCCGGCTCAACAGCGGGAATAGGCTCTTCAAAATCCATACCGTATGTTACTGCTGCCTCTCTTGCAAGGCCGAGAACGCTGAGACAGTCGGGACGGTTTGATGTGATTTCAAACTCTGTTACAACGTCGTTGAGACCGATTGCTTCGCAGATATCTTTGCCAAGTGTAAGGTCGCAATCATCGCCGAGGACAAAGATGCCGTCTTCAATAGCATAGGGGAAATCGTGAGCGGTGAGACCGAGCTCGCCGAGAGAGCAGAGCATACCTGCGCTTTCAACACCGCGGAGCTTACCTTTCTTGATTTTTTTGCCGCCTGCAACAACAGAGTTGTCAAGTGCAGCGGGAACGTAGTCGCCCTCTTTGAGGTTTTGTGCACCGGTGACAATCTGAAGGTTTGCTTCAGCGCCGACATTTACCTGACAGATCCAGAGGTGATCTGAATCGGGGTGCTTTTCGAGTGACTCTATTCTGCCGACAACGATGTTGGAGAGCTCTTCGCCCTCTGTCTCGTAACCCTCTACCTTAGAGCCTGAGAGTGTGAGTGCTGCAGCAAAATCTTTATCTGTAACATCGAGCTTCAGATAGTCCTGAAGCCATCTTTTTGATAATACCATTTTTATTCTCCTCCCTTAAAACTGACCGAGAAAACGCATATCGTTTTCAAACAGCAGACGCATATCGTCAATATTAAAACGGAAGAGCGTCAGACGCTCAAGACCGACACCGAAAGCAAAACCGCTGTATACTTCGGGGTCAATGCCGCCGTTCTTGAGAACCTGCGGATGGACCATACCGCCGCCGAGAATTTCGACAAAGCCTTCGCCCTTACAGAAGGGGCAACCCTTACCTCCGCAACGGAAGCAGGTTACGTCGATTTCACATGAGGGCTCGGTGAACGGGAAGTGGTGGGGACGAAGACGGATTTTTGTATCCTCGCCGTAAAGTCTCTTTGCAAAATCAAAGAGGCAACCCTTGAGGTCGGACATTGTGATGCCCTTGTCAACAACAAGACCTTCGATCTGATGGAAGAAGGGGGAGTGAGTTGAGTCAACAGCATCTGAACGGTAAACGCTACCGGGGGCGATGATACGGATCGGGGGCTTGGAGTTTTCCATAACTCTGATCTGTACGGGAGAAGTCTGTGTGCGAAGAAGCATATTCTCTGTGATATAGAATGTATCCTGAGTATCGCGTGCGGGGTGCTCCTTGGGGATGTTGAGAGCCTCAAAGTTGTAGTAATCCCACTCAACCTCAGGGCCTGTTGCAACCTCAAAGCCCATACCGAGGAAAATCTCCTTAACCTCGTCAAGTACGATTGAAAGCGGATGCTTATGGCCGAGAGAAACCTTCTCGCCGGGCATTGTGACGTCAAGTGTTTCGCTTACAAGTCTTGCCTGGAGTTCGGCAGCCTTGAGCTGGCTTACCTTTTCTTCGAGCTGAGCTTCGATTGCCTGTCTTACCTCGTTTGCGAGCTGACCGACAACGGGTCTCTCCTCTGCAGAGAGCTTGCCCATCTGCTTGAGAATTGCAGTAACCTCACCTTTTTTGCCCAGGTATTTTACACGCAGTGCTTCAAGGTCTGCGTTGGAAGATGCCGCATCAACGGCAGCCTTAGCTTCAAGAGCAATTGAATTTAACTGTTCTTTCAAATCTATCATCCTTTCGGTTAATTTACTGAAAAATAAAAAGCTTTCGCCCCCGTGAAAAGGGACGAAAGCCTGAAAAACAAACTTCCGCGGTACCACCCGCATTTCCGCTTCGTGAGCGGACACTCTTTTGCCCTTTGTCGGTGGCAAACCGTCACAGCCTACGCAGATAAAATCCTTCAGCCGTGCCGCTCCGAAGTGAAATTCGGCAACCTGATACTGCAAACCGTGTTTTCAGCCTGTGACACGGATTCTCTGCTTTGCGTTCTGTTCAGGTGCTTACTGTGCTTCCTCACAGCGTTATATTCAAATTAACAGTAATTGTAACATAATAATTATAATTTTGCAAGAGCTAAATTATAACGCATTATTCCTCGTGAAAACCGTTCATTTCGTTGAGAATACTGCGCACTCTGTCGGGGCAGTCGGTGATGATGCCGTCTACACCTGCCTCAATCATATTGCGGATATCTTCGGATTCGTTGACTGTCCAGACATTGATCTGAAGCCCCTTTTCGTGTGCTTTTTTTACAAAGTTGCCTCTGATGCAAAGCTTGTGGGGATGCGCTGCATAGCACTGCATCTTTTCCATTGCGTCATATGGCGGCATAACTGCAAGATGTGCTTTTGCATATCCTGCAGGGTAGAGGAATGCGGTTTTGCACTTAGGATCAATCTGCTTGATATATTCAAGAATTTCTTTGCTGAAGCTTGAGATGAGCAGAATGTCGCCAAGACCTCTTGCTTCAACAGCTTCAAGCGTTTTTTTGACGAGCGTTTCGCGCCTTGCGTCATCCTTTTCGGGTTTGAGCTCGATGTTGAGCACTTTGAGTCCCTTACCGACTGCAAGGTCAAGAAACTCATCAAGTGTGGGCAGAGTTGTGCCTTCGAACTTGGGGTCGTAGTATGAGCCGAAATCGTATTTTCTCAGCTCTTCAAGAGTCATATTCTCAATTTCGCCCGAACCGTTCGAAGTTTCGTCGATTGTGTAGTTGTGGCAGATTACGGGGATACCGTCCTTTGAAAGGTGAACGTCTGTTTCAAAGCCGTCAGTTCCCATTTCAATTGCCTTTTTGAATGCGGGAATTGTGTTCTGCGGAGCTCTTTTGTTCGCTCCTCTGTGGGCGATAATGTTTACGTTATACATATTTGTTGCTCCTTACATTGATTCGGGAACTGTAATTCTGAGCATTGTGAGAACGTTGCTGAGTGTTGCCTTGACACAGGAGCAAAGGTAAAGTCTTGCGTGAGTGAGTGCCTCGTCTTCGCTGCTGACACGGCAGGCATTGTAGAACTTGTGGAAGAGTGTTGCAAGCTCTACACAGTAGCGTGTGATTCTTGCCGGGTCATAGTTCTTTGCGGCGTTGACAATTTCACCTGTGAGAGAAGCAAGGTGGCTGATAAGCTCTCTTTCCTCTGCTGCGGTGAGAAGCAGAAGCTCCTCGTCTGTGCAGTCAACGTTGTTTATATTGTCAATTCCGAGCTTTCTGAAGATGCTGCAGATACGTGCGTGAGCATACTGGCAGTAGTAAACGGGGTTCTGTGCGCTCTGCTCAACAGCAAGGTCAAGGTCGAAATCCATCTGTGAGCCGGGCTCACGGATGTTGAAGAGGAAACGAACCGCATCAATCGGAATCTCTTCGAGAAGGTCTTCGAGTGTGATGGACTTGCCTGTACGCTTGCTCATTCTTACAACCTCGCCGCCGCGTGTGAGACGGACAAGCTGCATAAGCAGAATATCAAGCTTTGATGAATCTGTGCCGAGAGCTTCGAGCACACCCTTCATTCTTGCAACGTGACCGTGGTGGTCAGCGCCCCAGATGTTGATCGCTTTATCAAACTTTCTGCTCTCAAGCTTATTGCGATGATACGCGATATCTGCTGCAAAATATGTCGGATTACCGTTGGCGCGGACAAGAACCTCGTCCTTTTCGCCGCCGTGCTCCGTTGCCTTGTACCAGATTGCGCCGTCCTTTTCGTATGTGAGTCCCTTATCTTTGAGCATTGCAAGTGTTTCGTCAAGCTCGCCGCTCTGATAAAGTGAACTTTCACGGAACCATACGTCGTAATCAATTCTGTATTTGTCGAGGTTTGCGTGCATCTTGTCTATATTGAGGGGGAGGGCGAACTCAACAAGAGCAGCTCTGCGCTCCTCTTCTGTTGCGCTCATATATTTGTCGCCGTGAATGTCGGCAAACTGCTGTGCGCGCTCCTTTATATCTTCGCCGTGGTAGCTGTCTTCGGGCAGCTCAACTGCGTCTTCGCCCTTGAAAATCTGCTGATAACGCACGTCGAGAGAAAGACCGAATTTAGCAATCTGGTTGCCTGCATCGTTTACGTAGAATTCGCGTGTTACCTTATAACCTGCCCAATCAAGAACAGCTGCAAGGCAGTCGCCGAGTGCGCCGCCTCTTGCGTTACCCATGTGCATAGGACCTGTGGGGTTAGCTGAAACAAATTCGACATTGACGGTTTTGCCTTCGCCGAAATCGGAACGGCCGTAATCCTCGCCGCAAGCACGTACATCACGGAGGATTGCTGCATAGTAGTTGTCGCTGAGGTAGAAGTTGATGAAGCCTGCACCTGCAACCTCACACTTTGCAACGTATGTGCCCTCAAGGTCGAGGTTTGCACAAACAGCATCGGCAATCTGACGGGGGGCACGGCGGAAAACCCTTGCGCCTGCCATAGCGGCATTCGTTGAGAAATCACCGTTTGCACGGTCAGCGGGAACTTCGATATTGAATGAGGGGATTTCAGCCTCGGGAAGAGCACCCGAAGCAATTGCTTTTTCAAATGCTGCTGCGATTGCTGCAGACAGCTTGTCCTGAACGTTTTTAACTATCTTTGACATTGTTATACCTCGCTTTTATTCAAAACGGAATGTGATTTTTAATTTATTCTGTGAGCAGAAGCCTGTGTTGAAATCGAGCACGTAGCTGAAGAAAAGCTCGCCCTCGTTTTCGCCTACGCGGCTTCTGACCTCTTTGCCGTGTACGCCGAGCATAAGATCAACGTACTCTGTTGCGTACATACAGCTGTATCGCTTGCCCGGCTCAACGATGAGCTGTGCGTTGTGTTTGTTGCCAAGACGCTTCATTGTGACGACACCGTCAATATAGGCAACGGTTGTTTCGCTGCCTTTGAAATCTTCAGATTCAAGGTATCGCAGAATATAGCCGTTTTCTTTTTCTTCATATCTGCCGACAGTGGAAAGCTTTGCGGTTTCTGTCTGACCGTCGATTTCGTGACTGTCGTTGATTGTGATAACTACCTTACGGCTCATCGTCGGCTCTCCTTTCGCTCAATGGCGAGCCTGAGCAGTCTGTCGAGAAGCTCCGGATAAGAAACTCCGCTGTGCTCAAAGAGCTTGGGATACATACTGATTGATGTGAAGCCGGGGATTGTATTTATTTCGTTGAGCAGAATCTTTTCATCGTTGACAAAAAAATCAACTCGTGAAAATCCTGCGCAGCCGAGCGCTTTGTATGCCTTGATTGCCTGTGCTTTTACAGCCTTGAGCTGCTCGTCGCTTATGCGTGCGGGTATGAAAAGACCGCTTGTGCCTGCGACGTATTTTGCGTCGAAATCATAGAAATCGTTGCAGGGGGCAATCTCACCGGGGGTTGCGACAATCGGCTCGTCGTTGCCGAGTACAGCGCATTCAACCTCTCTGCCGGTTACGGTTTCTTCAAGTACGACCTTGCTGTCGTTTGCAAAAGCTACCTCTATGCCGTCTGCAAGTGAGTTGAGATCGGTTGCTTTGCTGATTCCGACGGAAGAGCCTGCGTTTGCGGGCTTGACGAATATCGGGTAGCCGAGCTTGTCGGCTGCTTCGTCAAGCAGCTTCTGGGGGTTATTGCGGTATTCATGCTCTGTGAAGCTGAGCCATTTTGCCTGGTCGATGCCTGCTCTGTCTGCAAGTGCGTTTGTGACTGCTTTATCCATACAGTCGGCACTCGAGAGCATATCACAGCCGACGAAGGGCAGATCTGCAAGCTGGAGCAGCCCCTGTACCGTGCCGTCTTCGCCATTTTTGCCGTGAAGCACGGGGAAAACAACGTCAACCTTTGTTGTGAAAGCCTTGCCGTCAACAATTTCAACAATGCCGCCGACGGAAGAATCGGGAACAAGGTATGCGGGGTGAAGGTTTGACTCATCTTCAAGCCATTTATCTTCGGGAAGAAGGGCAACGTCACCGTTGTATCGCAGCCAGCGACCGTCCTTCGTTATGCCAAGCATAATGATATCATATTTATCACGGGGAATATTGTTGATAACGGATGCGGCAGAAACGGTTGAAACATCGTGCTCGCTCGAGTTGCCGCCGAAAAGTGTAAGTACGGTAAGTTTTTCCATCAGAAATCTCCTTGGGTTGTTTTATATGTTTGGATATAATACTAATATTTATACTCATACAAATATATATAATACCATAAAGAAACGGTTTGTTCAACTGTTGAGTTGCACATATTTTGCCGCGTATGTCTATAAAAAAATATAAAGCGTTGCCGTCATTTCTGACAACAACGCTTATATTATGAGTTAAAATGTTCAGCCGAGCTTTGAGTAACCGTGGCTGTTGATGAGGGCATCGAGCTTCTTGCCCTGTTTGCACAGCGGACACTCGTGTGAAGGAACGGTGAAATACTCCGGCAGGTCGTTGGGATTGAAAACGGAGTTGACCGTGTGACCTGCACACTCTTCGGCTGTTGAGAAAATAGCAGCAACGCCGGAAACTTCACCTCCGTAGTATTTGATAGCTTCAACTGCTGCCTTTGCGGTGTAGCCTGTTGCAACGGAGACTGCGAGAACAAGAACGTGCTTGCCCTGGATCATCGGAACTATATTGTCACGGAATATCATCTGCGATGCGCCTGTCATTTCGGGCGTTACAACGTAGATTGTCTGGTGAGCGTTTATGTTCATGAATGCGTTTTTTGTCAGCTGGTCTGCAAGGCAGGTGCCGATAACCTCTGTGCCGTCAAGGCAGAGGATTGTATCGACTATTGTTGTGCTGTAATTATATGCGCTGCAAAGCTCTTTTGCAACGGCCTTAGCCTCTGAAAGACGTGACTTCTGGGCTACAACATCAATATAATAGTTGCTGTGGGAGTGGTTGGTTGCAAAATGACCCTTCAGCACGCGAAGGTAAAGATTGTTGTGTTTGGTTTTGATTTTTGCAGAGTTCTGTATTGCCATTGAAAGGATACCTCCCAGGGTAGTAGATCATATCTGGTGATATGTGTACTTATTGTACAACAAACGCAGCACAATTACAAGACTTTTTAGCTATTTTGTTGACGAAATTTTGTGAGATGAAAAGTTTTGAAAAAACTGTTGACATATCGGAAGAATTTTGATATTATCGATGAGCAAACAAAGCAGGAACACCATGTCCTCACCGTCGGGGCAAAGCTCTACGGCGGTCAATACTCTTCACTACGGTAGCTTTGCGGTTTATTGTGTGGTTTATTGTGTGCGTGGGTGTTTTCTGCCCACGCATTTATTAATTTTTGGGGGTGCTTGAACATTAGTGCTAAAGAACTGCAGATCAATGAAGAAATAAGGGATAAGGAGCTGCGTGTTATCAGCAGCGACGGTGAACAGCTCGGCATCATGTCAGCAAGCGAGGCTCTCCGCCTTGCAGAAGAGCGTGATCTCGACCTGGTCAAGATTTCGCCTCAGGCAAAGCCGCCCGTGTGCAAAATCATGGACTACGGCAAGTATCGTTTTGATATGGCCAAGCGTGAAAAAGAAGCACGTAAAAATCAGCGCGTAGTTGATATTAAGGAAGTCCGCCTTTCGGTAAACATTGATACGCACGATTTCGACACTAAGGTCGGCCACGCCAAGCGTTTCATCGCAGGCGGCGACAAAGTCAAGGTTTCAATTCGTTTCAGAGGTCGTGAGATGGCTCACACCAACCTCGGTATCGAAATTATGGAGCGTTTTGCACAGGCTTGTGCAGAGGTCGCTTCCGTCGAGAAGGCCGCAAAACTTGAGGGACGCCAGATGCTGATGTTCCTCGCACCTAAGCCCACTAAGTAATACTAACAAGGAGGATAAAACAATGCCTAAAATCAAAACTCACTCCGGTGCAAAGAAGCGTTTTAAGCTGTCAAAGAACGGCAAGCCCATGAGAGGTCACGCCAACAAGTCCCACATCCTTACAAAGAAGAGCACAAAGCGCAAGAGAAATCTTCGCAAGACAACTGTTGCTGACGTAACAAACTGCAAGCAGATCAAGCGCCTTGTTCCCTATAAATAATTCGGATAGGGTCGCGTAAATAGTAAAATTATTGGAGGTAACTAATCATGGCTCGTATTAAGGGCGCAACAATGACTCGTAAGAGAAGAAATAAAGTTCTCAAGATGGCTAAGGGCTACTATGGCTCAAAGGCAAAGCTTTTCAAGACTGCTAAGCAGGCTGTTATGAAGTCCGGCCAGTATGCATACATCGGCCGTAAGCTCAAGAAGAGAGACTTCCGCCGCCTTTGGATCACACGTATCTCTGCAGCTGCAAAGATGAACGGTATGAACTACTCAACACTCATCAACGGCCTCAAGAAGGCAGGCATCAACCTCAACAGAAAGATGCTTTCCGAAATTGCAATCTCCGATCCCGCTGCATTCACAGCAATCTGCGAGAAGGCAAAGGCTGCACTTTAATAATCACGAATTTTGTCAAGCCCACGGTTAAACCGAGGGCTTGATTTTTTAGGGTTCGCTGATATGAAAGCTTTAATGTATTCTCGGCGGCTGTTTTTCTGTCATACTTTGCTAAAATGTTCGGCAATACACCAAATTTTTAATGAGTTGATTTATCAACTCAAATCATGGAGCTGAAAGCGAGTAATCATGGCGCTAAGCCAAATCATGTGAAGCAAATCATTAAAAGAGTAATTTATGATTTGCCTTACGGCATGAATTGATTTCTTCGAAATCATGATTTGCAAAATATATTTTGCGTGATTTGCGTTTTTAACAAAACGCATTTGGGAGAGTAACTATGCAAACACTTATTACTGCGAAAGCAAATGAAAAAATAAAATCTGCCGTACGTCTGCGCGACAGTTCAAAAGCAAGACGAGAAGAAGGAATGTTTTTTCTTGAAGGCGCAAGGCTTTGTGCCGATGCTTCAGCCAATGTTGAAACAGTCCGATTTTTCTACACGGCAAAAGCTGAAGAGAAATACCGTGATGAGGTTTCTATGCTCAGAGAAAGGGCGGCGGAGAGCTGTGAGGTTTCCGATGAAATTGCCGCAAAGCTGTCCGATACCTTTTCACCGCAGGGGATATTTTGTGTTTGTAAAACCCTTGACAAAAAACATTATATAGATAAAATATATAATAACGCAAAAATAATTGCACTTGAGAACATTCAGGATCCTGCGAATCTCGGTGCGATTGCACGCACGGCAGAGGCTCTCGGAGTCGGCGGTGCAGTGCTTTGCGGCTGCTGCGATGTGTACAACCCCAAGGCACAGCGTGCCGCTATGGGTTCGCTGCTCAGGCTTCCGTTCATCACTGTTGAGGACATGGGTCTTGCAATGAAGGAATTCGAGAGCAGGGGATACGTCACCCTTTCTTCAACACCGAGCGACAGTGCTGAAGATATAACGAAAACCGCTCTTGGTGAAAAAACGGTGTGCGTTATCGGCAACGAGGGCAACGGTGTTACACAACAAACAGCGATGAGCTGTATGCACAGGGTGCGTGTACCGATGAAGGGCAGAGCGGAATCGCTCAACGCATCAATGGCAGCAGCGATAATTATGTGGGAGCTGATGAGATGAGCACTGCTTATGCAGATGAAGCATATGAAATATGGCTGGCTCATGCACTCGGTGCAGGCTCGGATTATACGACTGCCGTTGCTGAATTCGGCAGCGCACGTAATTTTTTCGAGGCAAGTGAAACCGAGTGGAGAATGCTCGGCATATTCAAACCCGCTCAGATTGAAAAGCTTTCAAAGCGCGACATTGCACGCGCATCAAAATCGGCTCAGATATGTAAAAACAATTCGTGGCATATAGTTTCACAGTGCAGTGAATATTATCCCGTGCACCTGAAAAACATAACCGATAGCCCGGCACTGCTCTATGTCAACGGTGACCCCGAATGCCTGAAGGCGATGCTTACCGTATCAATAGTCGGTGCAAGAGATGCCTCACGCTACGGCAAAGAGGTTGCATACAGGCTTGCGGCTTCACTTACAAGAGCGGGCGCTACCGTTATCAGCGGCGGTGCACTCGGCATTGACTCCGCTTCTCACGAGGGTGCTATAAGTGCAGGCGGCAAGACGGTTGCCGTTATGGGCTGCGGTCTCGGTGCGAGCTATCTGCCCGAGAATGAAGCGCTACGCAACAGCGTATCACAAAATGGTGCGGTTATCAGCGAATACTATCCGCTGTCATCTCCGTCAAGAGGCAGTTTTCCGATGCGCAACCGTATAATCAGCGGTATGTCGCTTGCAACGGTAATTGTTGAAGCCGGAGAGAAAAGCGGCTCGCTCGGCACTGCACACCACGCAATCCGTCAGGGCAGGGACGTTTGTGCCGTGCCCGGTGATGCAATCAGCTCGGCATACATCGGTTCAAACATCCTTATTGCAAACGGTGCAAAGCCTGTTTTTTCAGCGGCTGATGTTTTGTCCGACTATGCTTACACATATCCCGACTTGATTGATCTTAACAATCTGGAGCGTACGCTTGCACCTGCCGCAAATGCTGCTCCCGTCAAACAGCGTACACCAGACAATCTTAACGAAACGCAAAGCGCTGTCTACGCTCTTTTCGGCGATGAGCCGATATCGTACGACACGCTTGTTATAAAAAGCGGTCTTGCCGCGCCGGAGCTTTCCGTTGTGCTCACAGAGCTTGAACTCGAGGGCATAATTACCGTCTGCCCCGGAAACCGATACAAAATAATTTAAATAAACTACCCTTCAAATGAAAGGATAAGAGCTTATGTCAAAGCTTGTAATTGTTGAGTCCGTCTCAAAAGCGAAAGTAATCAAAAATTTTCTCGGTGAAGGCTATGAGGTTATGGCTTCCGTCGGTCACGTACGTGATCTGCCTGCTTCAAAGCTGAGTGTCGATGTGCATCACGATTTCGCACCGAAATACGAGATTGTAAAGGGAAAGGAAAAACTCGTTGCAGAACTTAAGAGTGCTGTCAAAAAGAGTGACGGCGTTCTTCTTGCAACTGACCCTGACCGTGAGGGAGAAGCAATTTCCTGGCATCTTGCAACACTTCTCGATCTTGATCTTAAAAATAAAAACCGTGTAACCTTTAACGAAATTACACGCACGGGTATCACCAACGGTATGGCTAACCCCAGACAGGTTGATCTTGATATGGTAAATGCACAGCAGGCAAGACGTATTCTCGACAGACTTGTCGGCTACAAGCTCAGTCCCTTTGTCAGCCAGAAAATCCGCCGCGGTCTTTCTGCAGGCCGTGTTCAGTCCGTTGCAGTGCGTCTGATTGTCGACAAAGAGGATGAAATCAACAAATTTGTTCCCGAAGAATACTGGTCACTTGATGCACGCTTCACCTCCTCTTCACGCAGGGTTTTCTCTGCAGCCTTTGCAGGCGATGAGACAGGCAAGGTGAAGCTTGTTTCAGAGGATCAGACAAATTCATACATCACCCGTCTTGACGGTGCGGTTTACACCGTCGGCTCAGTCAAGAAAGGCACACGTAAGAAGAGTCCTGCACCGCCCTTTACTACATCAACAATGCAGCAGGAGGCTTCACGCAGACTCAACTTCCAGTCACAGCGCACAATGAAAATTGCACAGGAGCTTTACGAGGGTGTTAACATCAAGGGTCACGGCTCAATGGGTCTTATCACCTATATGAGAACAGACTCGCTTCGTATCTCTGATCAGGCAAGACAGCAGGGTGCAGACTTCATAAAGGAAGCATACGGTGACAAATTCCTGCCCGAAAAGCCCCGTTTCTTCAAACAGCGTGCAAACGCTCAGGACGGTCACGAGGCTGTGCGCCCCACAAACCCTGCACTTACCCCTGCAATGGTAAAGGACAGCCTTACGGTTGAACAGTATAAGCTTTACAATCTCATCTGGCTGCGCTTTATGGCAAGCCTTATGGCAGACTGTGTACAGAATACGGTAAAGGCTGAAATTAAGGCACAGCGACCGGGTGAAGAGCAGTACTGCACATTTACAGCAACAGGCTACGAGGTTAAGTTTGAGGGCTTTACCGTGCTTTACGAAGAAACAGCAGAGGATGATGAGGAGAAGGACGGCAAGCTGCCCGAACTCAAGAGCGGCGAAACACTCAAGCTCAAGGAGCTTGTACCTGCACGTCACTTTACCCAGGCACCTCCCAGATACACAGAAGCATCACTTATCAAGGCGCTTGAAGAAAACGGTGTCGGCCGTCCGAGTACCTATGCAACAATTATTACAACAATTATCAAGCGCGAATACGTAAAGCGTTCTTCAAAGCAGCTTGTACCCACAGAGCTCGGTGTTGCAACAACACGTCTGCTTGGTGAGCGCTTCCCGAAGATTGTCAACGTCAAATTCACCGCTCAGATGGAAACAACACTCGACGAAGTTGAAGAGGGCAAGACAGATTACATTGCCGTGCTCCACGATTTCTACGGTGACTTTGAAAAGACGCTTGACAAGGCAAAGGTTGATATGCAGGGTGTCAAGATTGAGCTTGAAGAGGATAAAACCGATATTCCCTGTGATAAGTGCGGCGCAATGATGGTCGTTAAAATCGGTCGTTTCGGCAAATTCCTTGCCTGCCCGAATTATCCGACCTGTAAGAATGCAAAGCCCCTTATTCAGGAGACAAATGCTCTTTGCCCCAAGTGCGGTGCAAAGGTTGTAGAAAAGCGCAGCCGTAAGGGTCACGTCTTCTATGGCTGTGAAAGCTGGCCCAAGTGTGATTTTGTTACGTGGGATAAGCCCACGGGCGAAAACTGTCCGCAGTGCGGCAAGGCTCTCTTCAAGAAAAGAGGCGGAATGGTATCTTGTCTTAACGAGGGCTGCGGCTTTGAGAAAAAAGCAAGCAAAAAGAAAGGCAAAGAAGATGAGTAAGGCTACCGTTATCGGCGCAGGTCTTGCCGGCGTTGAAGCTGCGTGGCAGCTTGCAAAGGCAGGAATTGAGGTTGAGCTTTTTGAAATGAAGCCTCAGAAATTTTCGCCTGCACATAAGCTTTCGGGTTATGCCGAGCTTGTCTGTTCAAATTCGCTCAAGGCAATGCGCCTTGACAGTGCGGCAGGTCTGCTTAAAGAGGAGATGCGCCGTTTCGGCTCGGTGTGTATGATTGCCGCTGAGCAGTGTGCGGTTGCCGCAGGCGGTGCGCTTGCAGTTGACCGTGACGAGTTTTCCGAAATTATAACAAAGCTGATTGATGAAAATCCGCTCATTACCGTAACACACGGCGAGATTGAAAAAATTCCGACGGAGGGTGTCGTCATCGTTGCGGCAGGTCCGCTTGTATCCGACAGCCTTGCTGCCGATATAGATAACCTTTGCGGCGGCAGACTCAGCTTTTTCGATGCGGCAGCTCCTATTGTTACGGCAGAAAGCCTTGATTATGACTGTGCCTTTACACAGTCCAGATATGACCGTGGCGGTGAAGATGACTACATCAACTGCCCGATGAATAAAGAAGAGTATGAAGCGTTTTATGAGGCTATAACAACTGCTCAGCGTGCAGGTATTCACGCGTTTGATGAGCGTCACGACGTTTACGAGGGATGTATGCCGATTGAGGCAATGGCTTCACGCGGCGCGGACACAATGCGTTACGGTCCGCTTCGCCCCGTAGGTTTGCGCGACCCTAAAACAGGTCACAGACCGTGGGCGGTGCTTCAGCTCAGACGTGAGAATGCAGAAGGCACTCTGTTTAACCTTGTAGGTTTTCAGACAAATCTCAAATTCGGTGAGCAGAAGCGTGTTTTCTCAATGATACCTGCGCTGAAAAACGCTGAGTTTGTGCGTTACGGTGTTATGCACCGCAACACTTTTATAGATTCACCCAAGCTCCTCAATGCGGATTATTCGTTCCGCACAAGACCCGGTCTCTATTTTGCGGGTCAGATTACGGGCGTTGAGGGTTATATGGAATCGGCTTCGTCGGGTATACTTGCAGGTGTCAATGCGGCAAGATTTATCCGTGGCGAAGAACCGCTCATACTTAAAAACACAACTATGATGGGTGCTCTCGCTGAATATATCAGCTCATCCGAGTCGAAGGATTTTCAGCCTATGGGTGCGAATTTCGGTATATTGCCTGCACTCGAAACAAAAATAAGGGATAAGCGTGAGCGCTATGCGGCTCTTGCTCAAAGAGGTCTTGAAGACCTTGAAACCAACTGAAAAGAGTGAATGAAAATGAAAATTATTGTCGATGCTTTCGGCGGTGATAATGCGCCGCTTGAGATACTTAAGGGCAGCCGCCTTGCCGTTGAAGAGCTTGGCGTTGATATTCTGCTCGTCGGCGATGAAGCAAAAATCAGAAAGTGTGCACAGGAGAATTCCGTCAACATAAGCGGAATGGAAATTCTTCAGGCGGACAAGGTTTTTGAAATGGAGTATGACCCAAGGACGATTATGAAAGAGCATGCCGACACTTCACTTGCAGTCGGTATGAATGCACTGGTCGAAGGCAAGGGTGACGCTTTTGTTTCGGCAGGCAGCACAGGCGCAATTGTTGTCGGTGCAACCTTTATCGTCAAGCGTATCAAGGGCGTAAAGCGTGCGGCAATTGCAAGCATTATGCCTTCGCAAAAGGGTCCGTTTATGCTGCTTGACTGCGGTGCTAACGTTGAGTGCAAGCCTGAGCATCTTTGTCAGTTTGCATCAATGGGTTCAATTTATATGAAGAATATCATAGGCGTTGAAAACCCTCAGGTCGGCATTGCGAACATCGGTGTTGAGCCTAACAAGGGTACACAGCTTCAGCTCGATACCTACGAGATGCTCAAGGACAGCAACCTCAACTTTATCGGTAACGCAGAAGTGCGCGATATTGCTTACGGCGCAGGTGACGTTATCGTTGCCGACGGCTTTACGGGCAACGTAATCCTTAAAATGTATGAGGGTGTTGCCGGTGCGCTTTCAAAGCGCATCAAGGGCGTTTTCAAGAAAAACATAATATCAATGATTTCATACCTCGGTGTCAAGAAGGGTATGGATGATTTCAAATCAAGTATGGACTACAAGGAGTATGGCGGTGCCGTGCTGCTTGGTGTCAGACAGCCTGTCATAAAGGCTCACGGCTCATCCGATGCGAGAGCATTTAAGAATGCAATCCGTCAGGCTGTAGGCTGTGTCAATAAAAACGTAATCGGTCAGATTACAGAGAATATCGGAGAGTGAAGCTCTTGAAACCTGATATTATTGCTTTTGAGCAGAAGATTAACTACAATTTTAAAAATAAAGAATTACTTTCAACCGCACTGACACATTCGTCTTTTGCCAATGAATGCGGCGGTTCATTCAACGAGCGCCTGGAGTTTCTTGGCGATTCGGTGCTCGGTATGATTACTGCGGAGTATTTCTTCAGCCATCATAAAAATATGCCCGAAGGTGAGCTGACAAAGCTCCGTGCGGCAACCGTATGCGAAAAGTCGCTTTTCGGTTTTGCAAAGCAGATTGATCTCGGTTCATTTATAATGCTCGGCAAGGGCGAACTTAACACCGGCGGCAGAGAGCGTCCTTCAATTGTTTCGGATGCGTTTGAGGCTGTCATTGCCGCAATCTATCTCGACGGCGGTATGGACAGCGCAAGAGAGTTTGTACTCCGTTTTGTCAAAGACAGTGAGAAGCAAACGGGCGCATCTGCCTTTAAGGACTACAAGACAATCCTTCAGGAGATAATTCAGCGTAATCCTGAAGAGAGACTCGAATACGTTCTCTCGGGTGAGAGCGGACCTGCACACGATAAGATGTTTGAGGTTGAAATTCACCTCAACAGCAACGTTATTGGCAAGGGTATGGGTCACAGCAAGAAGCTTGCGGAGCAGGCTGCTGCTGGCGAAGCTCTCAAGCTTATGGGCGTTGAAGTATGAAGCACGCAAATATAGCTGTTTTTGTTCCGCACAACGGCTGTCCTAATCAGTGCAGCTTTTGCAATCAGCGCACAATTTCGGGCACGGCAAAGCAACCGACTCCCGATGACGTTGTATCTGCCTGTGAAACTGCAATGCGCGGCGGCTGTGACTCAGCGTATGTGCAGCTTGCATTTTTCGGCGGCAGCTTTACTGCGATTGACAGAGCCTATATGCTCTCTCTGCTCGAAGCTGCACAGCCTTACATAAAAAGCGGCTTTTTAAACGGCGGTATCCGTGTTTCCACAAGACCCGACTTCATCGATGATGAAGTGCTGACGCTTCTGCGTGAATACGGTGTGCGTGCGATTGAGCTTGGCGCACAGAGTATGGATGATAATGTGCTTATGCTCAATAAACGCGGACACACTGCGGCAGATGTTGAATCTGCATCAAAGCTTATTAAAGCATACGGCTTTGAGCTCGGGCTTCAGATGATGACGGGACTTTACGGCTGTGATGAAAATGAAAGTTTTGTGACCGCAAAACGCTTTATTGAATTGAAACCCGACACGGTCAGGATATATCCGACCGTTGTGCTGCCCGGTACTTTGCTTGCAGAGCTTTATCTGAGCGGCGAATATAAGGTTCATACGCTCGACCAAACCGTTGAGATATGCTCGGTGCTGCTTGAGATGTTTGAGCAGGCGGGTATCAACGTGATCCGTCTCGGACTTCACGACCAGCAGGATGTGCGTGACGGTTATCTCGCAGGCGGCTATCATCCGGCGTTGCGTGAGCTTTGCGAGGGCGAAATTTATTACAGAAAAATCAGCTCTGCTCTTGAGGGCAAGCCTCAGGGCAGATATGACATAACGGTTTCACCGCAGGAAATATCCAAGGCGGTGGGACAAAAAAAGAAGAACATTGACCGCTTGGCACAGTGTGGATACATATGTAAGGTGCACGGTGATGAGCGGCTTGAAAGATTTGAAATTAGGGTGAAGAAATGTTTTTAAAATCTCTTGAAATGCAGGGCTTTAAATCATTCCCCGACAAAACCGTGCTCGAATTCGGGCAGGGCATAACCTCCGTTGTCGGACCCAACGGCTCGGGTAAGAGTAACATCTCCGATGCTGTGCGTTGGGTTCTCGGTGAGCAGTCCACAAAGAATCTGCGCGGATCAAAGATGGAGGACGTTATCTTCAGCGGTACAGGTGTGCGCAGAGCGCAGGGCTTTGCCGAAGTAACGCTCAGACTCGATAATTCCGACCGTGCACTCAACTGTGACAAAGATGAGGTAAGCGTTACACGTCGATATTACCGCTCAGGCGAAAGTGAATATATCATCAACGGTGATGTAATGCGTCTTAAAGACGTTAACGAGCTGTTTATGGATACGGGTCTCGGCCGTGACGGATATTCAATGGTCAGCCAGGGCAGAGTTGCAGATATGGTTTCGTCCAAGTCGAGCCAGCGCCGTGATATGCTCGAGGAAGCGGCAGGTATTTCTCATTACCGTTACCGCCGTAACGATGCCAACCGCAAACTTGCACAGGCAGAAGAGAATATGATCCGTCTGCGCGATATCCTCACAGAGCTTGAGGACAGAGTAGGTCCTCTTAAAGTTCAGAGCGAGAAGGCACAGAAATTCCTCGTTCTTGCCGAGGAGCGCAAGGTGCTTGAAATCGGTCTGTGGCTTCACACCATTGACAAGGTGCGTGATCAGCTCAGAGCACACGAGGACAAGCTCAATACTGCAACCGCACAGTATGAGGCTGTTGAAGCAGAGCTTAACGTAATCGTGCAGGAAATGGAAGAGGCGATGGAGCGCAGCAGTCAGCTCACAGTCAGCATCGATGAAGCACGTGAAGGCGCATCGGGCATTGAGGAGCAGGCTTCGCAGATTGACGCTCAGGTTGCCGTTGAACTCAATTCAATTGAACATAACAACGAAACCATCGCGCGTATCACACGTGAGATGGAGCTTGCAGTTGAATCAAAGCAGACGCTTGATGATGAAATAACAGAAACGATGCAGACTGTTGAGCTGCTTAAGAATGCCGAAAAGCAGAAGAGAGCGCAGCTCACTCAGGCATCGGAGCAGATTGAAGGTCTCAAGGAGCAGAGCAGAATCTTTGTTGAGAAGATTGCCGCACTCTCTGATGAGATTTCACAGTACGCAATCAGAATAGGCGATTGCCGCGTTGAAATTTCAACGGCAAATTCGTCAATTGAGGAAATTACCTCAAGACTTGAAACAATCGACGATATCGTAGCATCCCGTAACGATGCAAAGGCAGAGCTTGAAGAGAAACGTACCGAGAGCGAAGCACAGCTCAACGAAGCCAAAGAGCTTGTTGTGGCAACCGCAAATGCTGTCAGAGGTTATGAGCTCAAGGTTGAATCACGCACACAGAAGGCTGAACAGCATCGCCGTGAGATTGATGAGCTCGGTCTTGAAATCGACCGTATCCGCTCAAGGGCAAAGATGCTTGATGACCTTGAGAAGAATATGGAAGGCTATTCGGGCAGCGTCAAGGCTGTTATGCGTGAGGTTAAGCGTGGCACACTCAGAGGCATTGAGGGTGTTCTTTCACAGCTTATCAATGTTGAGGAGCAGTACTCCGTTGCTGTTGAAACGGCGCTTGGTGCGGCACTTCAGAATATCGTCACGCAGACAGAAAACGATGCAAAACGTGCAATCAATTTCCTTAAAGATAACAAATCCGGCCGTGCAACATTTCTTCCGCTCACCGCTATAAAAAGCAGGGCACTTGAAGAGAAGGGTTTGGAAGACTGCTTCGGTTATGTGGCTGTAGCTTCCGAACTTGTCGGTTGCGATAAGAAGTATAACGAGGTTATCGGTTCACTTCTCGGCAGAACGGTTGTTGTTGAGGATATGGACTGCGCAATTATGATTGCAAAGAAATATTCACATAAGCTCAAAATCGTTACACTTGACGGTCAGGTAGTTAACCCCGGCGGCTCGATGACAGGTGGTTCGCGCACACAGAATGCCGGTATCCTCAGCCGTGCAAGTGAAATTGAGCGCCTTAATAATGAAGCTGTAAAGCTCACAGGCGAGTTCGATGAGATGCAGGCGGACTACAAAGAGCTGCTTGCAGACCTTTCTGCTTGCCGTGCGGATCTTGCAGGCACTCAGGCTGACCTTACCCGTGCACAGGAGGATGTTATCCGCCGCGAGGGTGAGCTGAAGCTTATAGTTGATAAACTCGAGGATACACTCCGCTCTATTGATGAGCTTGCGGATGAGAAGACAAACGCAGGTGAGCGCCTTGCCGCACTCAATGCAACGGTTGAAGATGCTAAAAACAGAGCGAAGGAGCTTGAGGAACATACAGCTTCGCTCCGTCTTGAGATTGAGCAGGCTAACAGCGGCAGAGCACGTCTGGGTGAAGATGAAAACGAGCTTCAGAAAGCTGAAAACAAGGCTAAGATGGATATCCTTTCTATTCAGAAAGATATTCAGGCAAAGATGGAGGCGGTTGCTCTTCTGCGTCACCGTATCGCAAATCAGGGTATCAAGGTTGAGGATCTGAACAAAGAAATCGGTGAGATTGCACAGAGAAGCTGTGACATCAGAGTGAATATTGCGCAGCTTGAAGAGCAGGCAGCACAGCTGAGAAACAGAAGCAAGGACACGAAGGCTGATATCGCAGGCTTTATTGAGCGAAAGAATGAGCTTGATGCAAGGGCATCTGTTCTTCTTCAGGAAGAGCGTGCTAAATCCTCTGACCGCGAAAAGCTTTCTGCCGAGGTTGTCAGACTCGAAGAGCGTAAGGGCATTATGGAAAAAGAGCTTGATGATACCGTTTCAAAGCTTTATGACGAATATCAGCTCACACGAAGCGAAGCAATTGAGCTTAATATCGACCTTGGCGACATTGCAGAGGCTCGTCGCAAGCTCCAGGAGCTCAAAAACAAAATCAGAGCACTCGGCAACGTCAACGTTGCGGCGATTGATGAATATAAAGAGGTGTCAGAGCGTTATGAGTTTATGAGCGCTCAGATTACCGATATAGAAAAATCCAAGACAGAGCTCGAAAAACTCATCGGCGAACTTACCGCAAAGATGGCGGCGCAGTTCCGTGAGCAGTTTGCAAAAATCAACCGTCACTTCGGTGAAACCTTCTCTGAGCTGTTTGACGGCGGTAAGGCAGAGCTTCTGCTTGAGGATGAACACAACGTTCTCGAATGTCCGATCGAAATCAAGGTTCAGCCTCCCGGTAAGAACGTTCAGAACATCGATCTTCTTTCAGGTGGTGAAAAGGGTCTTTCTGCAATTGCGCTCCTTTTCGCAATCCTCAAGGTTTCACCTGCTCCGTTCTGCTTCTTTGATGAGGTTGAGGCGGCTCTGGACGATGTTAACGTTGTTCGCTATGCTCAGTATGCGCGCCGTATGACCAAGAACACACAGTTTATTCTTATCACACACCGCAGAGGTACGATGGAAGAAGCGGATGTTCTGTACGGTGTAACAATGCAGGAAAAGGGCGTTTCAAAGCTGCTTGAGCTTAAGACAGCTGAAATGGCACGCAAGCTCGGTCTTGCATAAGCAGCGTAACGCTGCACCCGATACCTCAGCAAAGCGGCTGCACATATAAAAGTTGACAGCTCGGAAATCCGGGTTGAACAAACTTGCCTAATCAGCGTGCCGCTGCACCCGACACCTCAGCAAAGCGGCTACACATAAAATCAAGCTGAATAAAAACACCAAAACATACCAAAACTAAAAGGCATCGGCAGTATTAACTGTCGGTGCCTTATTATATTACATATATTATATAGGGAGTTTTGTTATGAAAATCAGGTTCAGGTTTTTTGCTGCGTTGGCGATTGTGTTAAGCCTTGTTTTTAATGTTGCAAGCTTTGCGGCAGACTGTGCCGACGTGCGCCGTGATGTGTTGCGGCTTCACGTTGTCGGTGCATCAGATTCTCAGTTCGATCAGACGCTTAAGCTGAAAGTGCGTGATGCTGTGCTGAAAAAAGGCGGCACAATTTTTGAGGGCACTGTCACAGCCGATGATGCAGAAAAAATAATCACACCACGTATTCCTGAGCTTAAAGATGCAGCAGAAGCTGTTTTGCTTGAGAACGGATGTGATTATACGGTTGATATTACTGTTGGCGAAGAATTCTTTGCCACTCGCTGTTATGAAAATTTTACTATGCCTGCAGGTGTGTATACCGCAGTGCGTGTGAATATCGGCACAGCCGAGGGTAAAAACTGGTGGTGTGTTATGTTTCCACCGCTGTGTCTGCCTGCAGCATTTGCAGATGCAGATGCTTTTTTTGATGATAATGAAATGAAGGTAATTACTGCTTCACCTGAGTATGAGCCGAGATTCAAGATAGTTGAACTATATGAATCAATAAAAAACAGGCTGAGTTAATTCGATGTGAATCTGCTTGCTTGACTCACTCCGTCTTCGCGGAATCTTCTGTTGATGGTGTTGAGCACTCTCTTTTTGTCTGCACTCCACATCGGTGCGATCAGGTCTTTCTTTGCCCCGTCGCCGGTAAGGCGGTGAATTACGGTTTCAGGCGGCAGAAGCATTATACAGTTTTCAAGTATATCTATATATTTATCCATATCTAATACTTCGAACTTGCCTTGTTTGTATTCGTCAGCAAGGTCAGTGCTCTCGAGCACGTGAAGCAGCTGAAGCTTGATTCCGTCGATTCGCATATCTGCAAGATATCTGACGGTGTCGTATATCATTTCTTCCGTTTCTCCCGGCAGACCGATTATTATGTGCACAACAACTTCAATGCCGGCTGCGCGCAGCCGACTGACTGCATCGTCAAAAACATCAAGCTTGTAACCTCTGCGGATATATTCGGCTGTGCTCTCGTGAATTGTCTGCAGACCAAGCTCTACAAAAACAGGTTTTTGTTTGTTAAGCTCTGACAGAAGCCGAACAACATCATCGGGCAGGCAATCGGGGCGTGTGCCGATCGAAAGCGCAACAATGTCATCAGGATTAATTGCTTGAGTGAATAGTTGGTGTAATCGTTCGGTCGGTGCATATGTGTTTGTGTAGTCTTGAAAATACGCAATGTATTTTGCGTCTTTTGCTTTGGCTGCAACAAGTGCTTTTGCGTTTTTGATCTGCTTGGCAATGTCTTCGCAATGTTCAGCGGCAAAATCACCGCTCCCTTTTGCCGAACAGAATATGCATCCACGCGTACCGAGCGTGCCGTCACGGGTCGGACAGGTCATTCCGCCGCTTAGCGAAAGCTTATAAATTTTGCAACCGAATCGATTTTTCATTGCTGAGTTAAAAGAATTGAACATTGTTTTCACCGTTAACTATATAATGTATATAATTGTATCACAGCTGACATTATATTACAATAACCGTCAACTTGTGCAATTTGCAGACAACTTATCAACACAAATCCATAATTATATATAGTCTGAACAATCAAAATCTGAGACGCGAGGACGCGTGTTTTAAAACTCGAAAAAAATCAAAAAAACTTTGAAAAAAGTGTTGACAAGAGAGGGAAGATTTGTTATTATAGCAAAGCGCTCGTGAGGAGTGCAGACAACTTAACAGCGGACTGAAAAAAGTTCAAAAAAGTTGAAAAAAAGTGTTGACAAGCTCAAACGGATGTGATATAATTCATAAACGTTGCGGCAAGAAAGCGCAACACGAAACGCACCTTGAAAATTAAACAACGATTTAAAAGAACAAACCCTTGAAGATTCTTTTACGAAGTTTAAAGTACTTCAAACAGTAATTCGG
>JAZTZM010000020.1:0-108694 GCA_045637465.1 Acutalibacteraceae bacterium
AACATCCGAGCGAGGGCACCGCAGGCGACAGAGAGAAGTTAAGTTTCAGATTTATTTAGTAGCCGTCGCGGTGACTGAACACACATTTGTGTTCAGTCTGCCGAGCGGAGTAAAATCCGTCAGCCGTAGCGGAGTGCTTAAGATAAAAAAGTATTTTTGGTTACTTTTGTTACGCGTGACAAAAGTGACTGCGGCTTTATGCCGCATATTATTTTGCAATGCATTTTATTATTGTCATATCTCACTTGCCTCTGCCGCATAAAAAAAGTAACACAGAGAACCGAGCCCTGTGTTACGTGTTCATTATTCTTACATATAAAATTCTTTATACCATTCGGCAAATTTGCGCAGACCGTCGCGCAGAGAGGTTGACGGCTTGAATCCGAAATCACGCTCGAGTGCGCTTGTGTCCGCATAGGTTACAGGCACGTCGCCCGGCTGCATCGGCACAAGCTGTTTGTGCGCTTCAAAATCATAATCCTCGGGCAACACGCCTGCACGGATTAACTCCTGCTGAAGGATGTCGACAAAGCTGAGCAGGTTTTCGGGGCTGCTGTTGCCGATGTTGTAAACTCTGTACGGCGGAATCGGCAGACCGTCCTCTCCGTTTTGCTTTTGCGGTGCACACTGTATTACACGCTTCACACCCTCGACAATATCGTCAACAAAGGTGAAATCACGCTCGCAGTTACCGAAGTTGAAAATCTGAATTGTGTCGCCGTTGCGCAGTTTGTTTGTGAAGCCGAAATATGCCATATCAGGTCTGCCTGCAGGGCCGTAAACCGTGAAGAAACGAAGACCTGTTGACGGAATGTTGTAGAGCTTTGAGTAGGAGTGAGCCATAAGCTCGTTGCTCTTTTTTGTTGCGGCATACAGGCTGACGGGGTTGTCAACCTTATCGTCCGTGCTGTAAGGAATCTTTTTGTTTGAGCCGTAAACGCTCGATGAGCTTGCGTAAACCAGGTGCTCAACGGGATGGTTGCGGCAGGCTTCAAGTATATTGTAAAAGCCGATGATGTTGCTCTCAATATAAACGTCGGGGTTGGTGATTGAGTAGCGTACGCCTGCCTGAGCCGCAAGGTTTACAACCACATCGAAGCTGTATTTTTCAAAGCAGGAGTCAATCAGCGCCCTGTCCGCAATATTACCCTTTATAAAAATCCATTTGCATCCGTCTTTTTCCGCTGCAAATTTTTCGGTTTGTCTGAGCCTGTATTCTTTTATCGAAACGTCATAATAGTCGTTCATATTGTCGATGCCGACAACCGTTATTTCCTCAACCGTGCGCAAAAGTTCGTTGACAAGGTTTGAGCCGATGAAGCCGGCTGCACCCGTCACTAAAACAGTTTTGCCGTTGAGGCTGACATTCTGTGATAACATAAATAATTCCCTTTGTGTTTTATAAAAATCAGCGGCTTATGCCTTTGTATTCTGCCTTGACTTTTTCGTAGCTTTCAAGGTTACCGATGTCGTATCGGCTGCCCGGCATTTCCATTGCATATACATCTGCCTGTGTGCACAGCCATGCCATATAGCTGCCGGGTGCATCCGTGCCGCAGCCGCTTTCAATGCCTTTTTTTACAAGCGCGGCATCAGCTTTGGTGTAGTAGTAGAATGGGGGACAGCACCAGTTTGTTGCAGGTGTCGGTGATTTCTCTGTCATATTCAGCACCTTGTCGTCACCGTCTACGGTCACCACACCGCATTTTAGCAGCTTTTTGCCGTCTGGCTCAAAATATCGCATAATGCAGGAGGCAGCTTTTTGCTTTGCGTATGCAATAAACTTTGTAAGGCTGAAATCGAGCACGTTGTCGCCTGCGATGACAAGCATATCGTCGTCGAGCTTAAGGCTGTCGATTGCAAACTGAATATCTCTGACAGCGCCCAGACGTGTTTCGTTAGAGTCCGTGCCGTCATCAATAACTGTAATTTTCTGCTGTTTTGTTTTTGCCCAGCTTTCAAAGTGGTGGGCGTATTTGTGGTTTGAAATTACCACGTATTCATCAACCGCACCGCAGGA
The DNA here is from genome assembly GCA_045637465.1 of Acutalibacteraceae bacterium. Taxonomy (GTDB): domain Bacteria; phylum Bacillota; class Clostridia; order Oscillospirales; family Acutalibacteraceae; genus UBA8612. The sequence continues at coordinate 2,021 of JAZTZM010000020.1, forward strand.
AGCTATATCGTCAACAAGGTGGTCAAGAATTGTTTTGTTGCCGACTTTGAGGAGCGGTTTGGGAAAATTTTCGGTCAGCGGATAGAGTCTTGTCGCGTATCCTGCTGCAAGAATCAGACACTTCATACGTTATCCTCAAGTTTTGCTCCGTCTGCGGTTTCGCAGAAATGTACGGAGTATTTGCCCTCTAAATGCGGGAAGATTTTAAGATATTCTTCTGTTACCGTTTGCTTGATTGATTCCTCATATGCAGGGTCAACCAAAGCCATACAGCAGCCTTTGAAGCCTGCGCCGGAGAATCTGCCGCCGTATATGCCAGGGGTGCGTGTCATAATCTCGTAAAGTGTTATCAGCTCAGGCGAGCCTGTTTCCCAGTTGCAGATTGAAGATTTGCCGCTTTCAAATGAGAGTCTGCCGAATTCTTCGATATCGCCGTTGAGCCAGGCTTCACGTGCCTTTTGCACACGGTTAAATTCTGTGTACCAATGCTCGGCGCGCTTGCGCCAGTCGTCGGGCAGCTTGTCCTTATGCTTGAGATAAACCTCATACGGTACGTCGCGCAGGTAAGTTTCTTCAAACTTATCGTATTCAATTCCTTCGTATGCCTTAAGTGCGTAAGCGGCGCTCTTACATTCGTGCACACGCATATTAAATGCCGAGCCGACAAGCGTGCGCTCAATACCACTGAAAAAGATTGCAATTTTAAATGGCTTCATATCGGGGTGCTTCGGAATAAGCTCGTAGTTGTTGTTGAGCATATCCATATAAAGCATATGATCTTTTTTGCAGTAGATTTCGCACGATTGGTCAAGCCTGCCGCAGGAAATTCCGACGTAATCGTTTTCTGCTTCCTGCGATATTTCAATCAGCTCGGATGAGCTGAGAGTGATTCTGTTCATTTTGCAAAGTGCAGATAAGAAAGTGATGATAACGGCAGCCGATGAGGATAAACCGCCGATGGGGAGCATTCCGTTGATAACGGCGCAAAGACCCATGCGCAACGGATAACGCTTGTTGAGTGCAATTGTTGCGCCCCTGAGATGGTCTGCCCAGTCGTTCTGCGGCGTTTCGGGTGTTGCGCTGACGTGCCACTGTGCCCTGTTTTCAAACTGGAGAGACTGAATTTCGATAACGCCGTTTTCTTTCGGTCCGAAGGCGATGTTGATGCCGCTGTTTATTGCAAAGCCTGTTACCAGACCAAGCTGATGGTCGCAGTGAGCGCCGACGGGACAAACCCGGTACGGGGTGAATGCAGTATATTGAGCAGACGTGCCGTATATCTGTTCAAATGTTTCTATATGATTCATCTGCTGTTATTCCCCCCGATAAAAAATAGAATTATTCATATTATACATTATAATATTGTATCAGTCAAATTTTGCAAGTTACATAATAGTGACAAAATATTTTTGTTTTTTACATAAAAACATTGATTAAATCCTTTTCTGATTATATAATAAAAAAAATCGTATTTTGTGGAGTTGACAATATGGATGAGATAAAATCATTGGAAGAGTTTAACAGCAACATCAAGCGTGTGCTGATAAGCGAAGAAGAAATCAAGGCAGCAATCAAAGAGGCGGGCAAAAAGATAAGCGACTCATACAACGGCGAGCCGATTCTTCTTGTCAGCATTCTCAACGGTGCGTTTGTTTTTATGGCGGACCTCTGCCGTGAGATTACGGCACCTTGCGAAATTGCATTTATGTGCGCCAAGAGCTATTACAAAGGCACGGATTCAAGCGGAATTGTCAACATCACAATGGACCTTGAGCAGGATATCAGCGGCTACCACGTAATTATTGTTGAAGATATCGTAGACACGGGCAGGACTCTCAATGACGTTGTCAAGCTTCTCAAGGCTCGTAATCCGCTCTCGCTCAGGGTTGTAACCCTGCTTGACAAGCCATCAAGACGTATTGTTGATTTTGATCCCGATATGTCGCTTTTTGTTATCGACGATCTTTTTGTTATCGGCTACGGTCTTGACTGCGGCGAGTATTACCGCAACCTTCCGTACATAGCTGAGTTTAACCAATAAAATAAAGAAAAAAACAGCAGGAAGAACCGTTCTTCCTGCTGTTGCTTTTTTTATGCCTTATCCTGTGCGGCATTCAGAATGTGATAGTATACCTCAAGAGCTTTTATGTAAGAAGCCTGGAAATCGGTATAAGCCTTGTAGTAAAGAGGATTTTTTTCTTCCTTTCCTTCCGCTTGCTTAACCATTGTCATAAACCTGGTGTACATATCTTTGGTTTCAGCCATATGCTTTGCCCAGCTGTCAAGCGATTCGTTGCCGACAAATTCATAGAGCGCCTTGTCTGCCTTGATTTCTGTGATTGCGGCGTTAACGTTTGCGATATACGTGTCGAGTGAGTTCTGCGCGGAATAAAAATCAGCTTTGGAAAGATCTTCATCAAACGGATTTTCGAGGTTCTCGAGCTTATCAACAAGCTTCTGTGCTTTTTCTTTGGAAAGTGCGCCGTCAATCTCTTTTGTTGCAGGCTCGGTTGTTGTCGGTGCCTGGGTAGGCTTTGTTGTGTCTGCAGGCTTTGTTGTGTTTGCAGGCTTTGTTGTGTCTGCAGGTTTGGTTGTGTCTGCAGGTTTTGCCGTTGTGTCGCCGGGCTTTACTGCCGCACCCTGATTTGCTGTTTCACCGGGCTTTGCCGTTGTGTCGGCAGGCTTTTGTGTTGCAGCGTTGCCCTTTGTCGGCTCGTCAAGATTTTCTATGTCTGTGTCAATGTTAATCTTGGCTGATGTGGTTTCTTTTGTCGCAGCCGATGTCGGAACGCTTGGAATCGTGCTGCCCTTTGCATCGGTTACAAGGTAGCCGCCTTTTTGTGTTACGGGCGGAATGTAGGGGATATATTTCGTTTCTCCCTCTTCATCTGTTGCAACCTCGCCGTTTTCTTCCGTTACAACCTCGTATATGGCTGTAACGCCGTCCTCAAATTCGACAACTTCTGTTACGGGCGGCTCATATTTTTCGCCTTTTTTTGAGCACGCCGCAAAGCAGAAGATTACCGCAAAAACGAGAACAATTGCCGTGATCTTTTTCATTTTCTTTCCTTCCTTTCTTTTATCTGTTTCTCAGGTGACGGATTATGCTTTTTATGTCGTTATCCGTGTGCAGGCTTAAGTTTGCAGGTGGCAGGGCATCAAGCCTGTGCGCATCTGATGAGGTGAGTATTTTCATCCTGCCGAGTATCGGGTGTTTTGCAATAAGGTCATCAAGATTGCCCGAGGGTGAAACCTCCGCAACCTCAAAACCCATCTCTTCGGTTATCATACCGAGATTTGAAATAACGCTGTAGGATGAGCGGTCTATATGAGCAGGGTAGCACACACCGCCGTATCCGTCAACAAGTTTTTCAACGTTGCTGATGGATATTCCGCTTGCGGCTGTGAGCAGTATATCCTGACTGCCGAGCACCTTGTCTGTTTCGTCCATAATCAGCTGTGTGCCGAATATTTCGGGTCGGTTTTTAATCGGCGGCATTGTGCTCAGCACGTAATCGGAAAATTCCTCTGCCGCTTTCAGCTCCTCAAACAGGCACACCACGTGAACCTCTTCGCTTGTGCAAAGCTCCATACCGGGTATGACCGTAATTCCTGCTTCAGCGCCTGCTCTCATTGCCGCGCCGCAGTTCATACTTGAGTTGTGGTCGGTCAGCGCAATTGCCTCCATTCCCATCAGCGCAGAGAGGTTGACGAGGTTATACGGCGTCATATCCTCTTCGGCACAGGGCGAGAGGCAGGAGTGGATGTGAAAATCATAAAAAAGGCTCATAATTTTTCAGCTATCTTTACTGCAAGGTCGAATGCGTTCTCACGGCTGCGCAGCACAATTACTCCGTTCTGCTCTGCGCGCAGCTTTGCATCGTCGTCAAAAGGAGAGTTCTCCGTCAGCAGGATGCAGGCAACGTCTGTCATAACCGCAACACCGATTGAGTTTACGTTACCCATAACGGTCAGCCAGCAATCGCCCTCTTCAGCCTTTGACATAACCCAGCTTAGCAGGTCGCCGCAGTAACCGCCGGTGACCTCTTTCTGTGCGGCATTTGCGCCGCCGCAGAGAACTTCAAGTGAAAAATCATCTATAAGATTCTGAACTGTCATATTTTTGCTCCTTTATTTTTCGGATCGGTAAGGCGCAGGAATAAACTCCTGGTCTGTGCCGCTGAGCTGATCGCGGAGTCTGAAAACGCAGTCGGTTTCCGTTGCGAATCCGCGCACGATATCGTCTGCAAGTGCCGCACACGAGGGTGCACCGCAGGTGCCGCAATCCAGACCCGGCAGACGCTTGAGAATTGCCTGCCGTTCTGCCATTTTCTTCATTGCCTCGGGCACACTGTCCGCAAGCTTCATAACGTCTGTTGCAACAAGCGACTTTGTCCAGTACATTTCATCGGGCACTTCTTTGCTTTCAAGATGCGTGCAGGAAACGGGCAGATATTTGCGCAGTCGCTTCATCCTTGCCTTTGCAACGTACGGGTTTTCGTATGTAAGTGAGCCGCCGACACAGCCGCCCGTGCAAGCGTTAAGCTCAATAAAGTCAATATTCTCAAGTTTTTCATCCTCAATTTCGTTGAGGATTTTTATTACGTTTTCAATTCCGTCAGCCGCAAGGCAGTTATCGCGCAGGAGTGCGCTTGCCTCACCGCCGCTGCTTGCCCAGCTGACACCGATTATGCCTGAATCCTGCATATTGTCAACGCTCTTGAGGTGATTCATCTGTGAAAGCAGTGCAGGATAAATCTCCTTGATTGCAAATGCACCGTTTACCTGCGAGCCGTCCAGGCACACGGGTGATTTTATTGCCGTCATCTTTGCAGGGCAGGGTGTGATGAAGAAAACACCTATGTCCTTGTTGTCAAGTCCCGTTTCTTTTATTGCCTTTTCTCTGGCGAGCTTTGCCGCAATCTCCATGGGTGAGTTGAGCGGCACAACGTGGTCGATAAGGTTGGGGAAGTTGACGCGGATAAGCCTTACTATTGCAGGGCAGGCAGAGGAAATTGCAGGGGTCTTTATCTGTCCCTGTTCAAACAGCTTTCTTGTTGCGTCGCTTACAAGCTCAGCGCCCTTTGAAACCTCAAAAACATCGTCGAATCCGATTTTCTTGAGTGCGGTCAGCACGTAGTCAACATCGTCAAGGTTGTTGAACTGACCGTAAAGTGCGGGGGCAGGCAGAGCGATTTTATATTTAAAATTGTTGATTATTTCAAGAGGCTCTTGTTCAGCATATTTTGCGTGATGCGGACAGACGTTTATACATTCGCCGCAGTCGATACAGCGCTCTTTGATTATATGTGCTTTGCCGCCGCGCACACGGATTGCTCCTGTCGGGCAACGCTTGATGCAGTTGGTGCAGCCGCGGCACTTATCTCTGTCGAGCCTTACGGAGTGGAAGAAATCAGCCATGGTTTGCCTCCTTTGAATTTTATCTGCAAAGCATATAAAATTTCAGCGATATATTTTAATATGCGTTGATCTTCAGTGTCATAACGGTGCCTTCACCGAGCTTGGTCTGAATATCCATTTCGTCTGTGTATTTTTTGATGTTTGGCAGACCCATACCTGCGCCAAAGCCAAGCGCACGGATGCGGTCGGGTGCAGTTGAATAACCCTCCTGCATTGCAAGCTCAACATTTTCAATGCCGGGGCCGTGGTCTGTCAGCACGATTCTGACGGATTCGGGTGTTATTTCAACGTCAATTTCGCCGCCGCCTGCGTGGATTACAAGGTTGATTTCCGCCTCGTAAACTGCAATTGCGGTTTTGCGTACAGCTTCGGGTGTGAAGCCGATATCTTTGAGTGTTTTTTTGATTTTGCCTGATGCTTCACCGGCTCTTGTGAAATCAGAGCCGTCTATATCATAATGCTGTCTGATAATCTCATCCATTGTAAGGGTGCCCTCCTCCTCTGAGACCGTGCTCATAGAGAATGCCGCAGGATGTGAACATCTCGCGTTTTGTTCTGAGCAGGGGGATACCGTTTTCCTTTGCAAGCTCGATCATGCTTTCGTCCGGCTTTTTGCCTCTGACAAAAACGATGCATCTCATATCCATCATTTCAGCGGTGCGCACAACCTGGGGGTTGACAAGACCTGTCAGCAGCACAGCCTGCTCCTTGACATAGGCGAGCACGTCGCTCATCATATCGCTGCCGCAGGCAGAAAAAACATCTCTGTCGAGAAAATCTTCGCCGTAAATAAGCTCGGCATCGAGAGCTTTCATAATTTCGGAAACTTTCATAATCGGTTTTCCTTTCTTGGTATGGATATTTAGAATATAAATGTGTTTTGAAAAAAACACAAATCACGCAAAATATAATTTTGCAAATAATGATTTCTCGCTTATCGCAACATGATTTGAATTGATAAATCAATTCGTTTTAAAAAATCAGCACTGCTTCTTTGCTGTTTTCTGCTTGATTTTGCCTGCGATGCTGAAAAGCACAAACATAATCGCATTCACCGCCACGACACTTGCGCCCGTCGGTGTATCAAAACTGTATGCGGCAACAAAGCCGATAAAAAAGCTCAGCGCAGAAACGACGGCAGAGCACATAACCACACCGCGGAAGCTGCGGAAAAACCTCATCGCGGTAAGTGCAGGGAAAATCAGCAGCGAGGAGATAAGAATTGCGCCCATAAGACGCATACCTATAACGATGGTCACTGCGGTGAGAATTGCAACGACCGTGTTGTAAAAGGATACCTTTGTGCCGGTTGCCTTTGCAAAGCTCTCGTCAAACGTTACACTGAAAATGCCGTTGTACATCAGCAGATACATAAGTATTACAACAGCGGAAAGCACAACGCTTATTATAACGTCCGAGCTGTCGATTGCGACTATGCTGCCGAACATATAGCTGCCTACGTCAATGTTTACGTTGCCTGCAAGCTTGACGGTAAGCACGCCGATTGCGATTGCCGTGCCCGAAATGAGGGCAATTGCGCTGTCGCCGTTGATGCGGCTGTTGCGGCTGATGCGAAGCAGAAAGAACGCCGCCACAATAACCACTGGAATCGCGATTTTCAGCGGAGCAATGCCTGCCGCTGCGGCAACGCAGAGCGCACCGTAGCCGACGTGAGACAGACCGTCACCGATCATCGAAAAACGCTTGAGCACGAGCACCGACCCGAGCAGGGCGGCACACAGCGACACAAGAATTCCGACAATCAGCGGAGTCGTCAGAAAAGGATATGAAAATATTTCGGTTATTGCTGTTATAAATGACATTTGTTTTTGCCTCAATTCTTGCACCGTCAGGTGCATATCGCGTCCCGAAGGGACATATCGTGTTGCGGAGCAACATATCGCAAATCCCATAAGGGATTTATATCGCGTAAAATCGCTTTGTGATTTTACATCGGAAGATTTTAAAACTTAATACTGAAAATAAGTTTGCTTGTGTTTTCTCTTACAGCTTCCGTTTCCATATTGGTTGATGCACGTGCACCGAGTTTGCTCACCGCGCTATCAATTGCGTATGCTGTTTTTTGTGACATTGCCGCAGAGGAGGAACCTGACAAAATAAGGGTTTCAGATTTTATTAAATTAGTATTTGTGCATCTCATTTCAATGAGACCTTTTATTGTGTCATCGTTGGCAAACCATTTCAGTTCGGGACGAGTTGGGGTGTCACTACCCTCAAATTCAGCAACAATTTTTCCACTGCGCTGGTTGCTGATTTTTGCAGAAGAGTTTTGTTCTGCAGAGTCGGATTGTGTTGCTTTTACACTGCTGATAGTTGCTGTTGATGAAGATGCAAAACTTTTTTTCTGTGCGGATATTTCTACTGTGGATTCGGAAATCTCGATTTCACAGGATTTTGCACCGAGAGAATGAGCGATATTTTTGAGTTCAGCCATACGTTCTTCATGTGCACGGCTGAAGATGCAGTCTGTTCTGATGAAAATGTTTCTGTCAAAACTGCTGACATAATAAACAGCGTCACAGGTTGCCATAGGTATAAATTTAATTCCGCTCATTTCAACCGCTTCATCGTAAAGATGAAGAATTTCCATTTCAGTTCCTTTGCTCAGCCAACCTATCGCGCCTTCACAAACGTCAATATCACGGCGCACAGCATCATCAACTATTGTAATGAGGTTGGGACAATTGAAATCATCTGAAAAATAATGATCAGGGAAAAGAGGATTGTATTTTTTTAATCTGCGCGCATAGCTTTCGCTTTTTGCTTTTTCGGCTAAATCTTTTGCGCTTTTTGCAACTCCGGTTGCAGCTTTTTTGCCGGTGTCGGATGCTTTCTTTGTTAATTCCGAAACGATTTCTTTGCTCTTTTTTGTGTCGATAAGCTTCATACAATCACCTCGAATTTATACTTTCACTTGTTGCTTTTTGCAGTTGTAACGGACGCGATAAGCTTTCGTCTTATTGAGCCGCATTTGTTTTGAAGTTGCGTATATGTTTTTTCGTCAATGGTATTGGTTCTGAAAAGTATTTCCAGCCAATATTCTGTTTCGTAACATTCTTTCAAAGCTATTTCAATCTTATTAATAAAATCTGCTCTGCTTTGTGCGTATTTTGCTTCGTGTGTGTTTGCTCCGATAGAAGAACAGGAGCGGAGCAATTGGTTTGTAAACACTTTTCTGCCTTTTATATTGTCGCATATATCAGTAATTTCAACAGTTAATTCAACTGCTAATTCTTTTATCGTTTTATCCATACTATTGCCACCTTTGGCGATATAGTTGCCTTGCGGCAACCGCGATATATAAATGCGATATAACCTCACTTGCGTTCGGTTGCGATATAGGCTCGTTTCACTCGCCTGCAAACGATATAAATCCCAGCGTGCGCCGCAGCGCATATCGCGCCGAAAGGCATATCGTGTTGCAAAGCAACATATCGCAAATCCCGCAAGGGATTTATATCATGTAAAAACGCAAAGCGTTTTTACATCTCATACGTTTCCGGACAAACTTCCATAATCTTCTCGCGAAGTGCGACAAAATCTTCAAGTGCGGCAGGCTTCTGGTTGGGGTTGCGCAGAAGTGCGGCAGGGTGGAACGTGCCCATCATAAGCGTGCCGTTTTTTTCGATAAACTGACCGTGCTGTTTTGTGACCTTGAAGTCGGGCGATATGATTCTTGTTGCAGAGATTCTGCCGAGGCAGACGATGATTTTCGGCTTGAGAAGTCTTGTCTGCTCCCTGAGCCAACCGATGCACATATCCTGCTCTGCAGGCAGCGGATCACGGTTCTGTGGGGGGCGACACTTGACCATATTTGCAATGTAGATGTTCTTTTTTCTGTCGAGGTCTACTGCGGCAAGGAATTTGTCGAGAAGCTGACCGCCTCTGCCGACAAAGGGTTCGCCCTGCAGATCCTCGTTTGCGCCGGGACCTTCACCGATGAAGAGCACTTTTGCGTTTTCGTTGCCGACGCCGAACACAAGCTTTGTTCTTGTTTTGCTCAGCTCACATTTATCGCAGCCCATACAGTCTTTTTTGAGCTGCTCCCAGTTTTCATACATTGTTAATTCACCTGACCTTCAAGCCGTTCAACAGTTACGTCAAGGTCTGCGATACGGCTGATATTTTCTTCATCACAGCAGGTTATGAAAACCTGTCTGTTTGTAAAATGGCTGACTACGTATTTCTGCCTTTGCGGGTCAAGCTCGCTGAATACGTCGTCGAGCAGCACAACGGGCTCTTCGCCCGTAACCTGAGTTATGATATCCGCTTCTGCAAGCTTGAGGGAGAGCGCCGCAGAGCGCTGCTGACCCTGAGAGCCGAAAAGCCTTGCGCTTTTGCCGGAGAGGTCGATTGAAAAATCCTCACGGTGAGCACCTACGCTTGTGATGCATCTTTCCGTGTCGCTTTCACGCTTCTCCTGCAGGGCTTTGAGTATGCTTTCGGCAATATCCCTTCTGCCGCTTGCACTTTCGCGGGCATATTCTTTGTATTTTAATTCAAGCCTTTCTTTGCCTGAAGAAATTTCGTCGTAAGCGGCGCAGGCCTTATCCTTTATCTGCTCGAGATAATTCATACGGCTTTCGATTATTACCGCGCCTTTTTTCGCAAGCTCAATATCCCATATATCGAGCATAGCAGTCATTGATGGGTTTTCTCTTGCGGCGCGCAATGTCGCATTGCGCTGGGCAAGAGCCTTGTTGTATTCGAGGATTGTTTTTGCGTAGTTTGGCTTGAGCTGACTGAGCGCAATGTCGAGAAATTTTCTGCGCTCTTCAGGTCCTTCCTTGACAATTGACAGATGCAGCGGTGTGAAAACAACCGCCGTGAATTCGCCCATCATTTTTCTGCCCGAGGGAAGTGCAACTCCGTTGAGAGATATGTGGCGCTTGTCATCAATTCTGATTTCAGCCTCTTTGTTGCGGCTGCCCGAAAAGAATTCCATCTGCAGCTTTGCTTCGTCACAGCCGAAGCGCACAACGTCCTTGTCACGTATGCTGCGGAAGCTGCGGCAGCCCGTGAAAAGCCAGATGCTTTCAATAAGGTTTGTCTTGCCCAATCCGTTTTCGCCGCAAATGATGTTGACCCCGCCGCCCGGGATGTATTCCTTGGCGGCGAGGTTGCGGTAGTTTTCAGTTTTCAGGCTTAAAACCTTCATAGTTATCTGATTATCTTACCTTTATCAAAGAGGATTACGCCGAAGCCGTGGCCTGTTTTGCCGCCTGCTTCAACAAATTCTGCAAATGCGCGGCGAAGAGAGTTGTCTCTGGGCCACTGCTCAACGGGAAGGTCGGAGAAACGGTCAAAGATTCTCCAGCCGTCGTTGAATTCTTCTTTTTCTTCCTGCTCAAGAATTTCGAAATCGCGGATGAATTTTGCTGTGTTGCTCTTTTCGGGGAGGAAATCGAGGTATCTGTCAAAGAGAAGCCAGGATCCGCAGCCGAAGAGAATCGGACCGTCGCCGAATACGTCCTTGAAGAATTCCTGAGCCTTGTTGTATGCGTCGAATCTGACCTCGTCTGTGAGAGGAACACCCGATGAGGGGATGTGGAAGTTGACGTACTTGTCGCCCTTGTGGAGTACGTGTCCGCTTGAGAGCACCTTGCCGTCGTGCTTTTCGTCAAGCTCGCGAAGCTCGAACTGGAATCTGCCCAGTGCAAAGCGGTCAATCTCATACTGTCCGTGGAACCAACCGCCGACGAATGTGCCCCAGCAGTTTTCGCAGTTGCGGCATTCGATGAGCTTATACTTGAGGTCGCACATCAAATCATAGTACATCTGGTCGGGCAGACCTTTTTCGCGGTAGCGCTTGAGAAGCTCCTCGCTGCAGCAAAGGAGGAAAGCCATGTGCATTGTGCAGGCGGGCTTATCCATCTTCTTTGCAAGTTTTGTCACCTTTTCGAGTGCCTTGCCAAGCTCATCTGCCCAGGGGAACATATACTCCTCATAAATTTTATCTAAGGCATCTCCCCATTTTTTGTTTTCGTCAAGCTGCTCGAAAACTCTTGTGAAGCAGTACTGAGCTTCTTCGGGGAAGCCGATTTTTTTCATTATTTCACGGTTGTGTTCGGAGTTGTGAATCATTTTTTATTATCCTCTCTGTTATAAAAATAAAGCGGTCGCTTTTTATTTGCGTGTGAGCCAGATGAGCATATCTGTTTCGCCGCGGTTAGCGTAGGCGTAGTAGGGAATGAGCTTGATTTTCTGCGGAATAAGCTCTTCGTCATAGTCGAAATAAAGCTCGTCATTTTCCTTTTGCATAAAGCCGTCAAGCTCAACTGTTGTGAGTCCGAGTGTGCTGTCCTTGCCGAGTGCGGCAGGTGCTTTCGGGTCAACGTAAAGACCGCGAAGCGGCAGGGGATTATCCACGCCCTCTGCGCAGTATACAATCGGTCCGCGCTGTACGGCAAGTCTGCCTGCGCACTGACGCACCTGTCTGTTTGCCTGAACAAATCTGACGGGCATATCGAGCGTGTATTCGATAACTTCACCGTCGGTGACGTCAAGATAAATGTATCCGTCGTCGTTTACCTGAGCGGCTTTGCTCAGCGTGTAGCTTCTGCACCATGAGGGCAGGCGAAGCGCCAGCGTGAAATTGCCTGAGCAGGTGATTTTCATCGCACCGTCGTCGGGGTATGCGGTTTCAAGCTTTATTTTTTTGCCGCCGTCCTCAAACTCACCGTCAATAAACTGGTGAAGCCAGAGTGTGCCTTCGTTTGCCGAGCAGGCAAGCTCACCTACCGAGGCGATAAGCCTTGTCACATTGGGGGGACAGCAGGAGCAGCTGAATACCTCAAGGCGCTGTGTTATCGGGTAGAAGGGTCTGTGGCGGTTATCGTGCGGGTTTTTGATACCCGTCAGGTCAACCTCAATTGAGTTATCGTAGAAGAATGCCTTGCCGTCGAGTGAAAGTCCGCAGAGGAAGCCGTTATAGAGCGCAAGCTCTGCAATGTCGGCATATTTACGGTCGGGTCTGATTGCGTACATACGCTGTGCAAAAAGGACTAGACCGATGTCAGCGCAGGTTTCGCAGTATGATGATGTTTCGGGCAGGTCGTAATCGCCGAGGAAAGCTTCGCCAACGCAGGTCTGACCAATACCGCCCGTGATGTACATACGCTTCTTTGCCATCGAGTCAAACAGCTTGTCAGCCGCAATGAAAAGTGTTTCGTCGCCGTAAGCGGCTGCAAGGTCCGCCATTGCGCAGTAGAGGTAAACGGCACGCACGCTGTGACCGACTGCGTCCTCCTGCTCTCTGACGGGCATATGTGCCTGTGTGTATGCGTCGCCCTCAACACCGCGCACGTCAACAAAGTGACGGCTAAGCTCAAGGTAGCGTTTTTCGCCTGTAGTCTTCCAGAGCTTGACGAGCGCAAGCTCGATTTCCTCGTGACCGGGGCTGTCAAACTCTGCCCATTTTTCTGTGACAAATGCCTTTTCAATCATATCGGCATAGTCGCACATGAGCCCCAGGAATTTATCCTTGCCGGTTGCGTTGTAGTAGGCAACAGCCGCCTCCATCAGGTGACCTGCGCAGTAAAGCTCGTGGTCATAACGGGCGGTGAAACGGTCATCAGGCTCAAAAAGTGTGAAGCAGATGTTGAAATATCCGTCTTCCCATCTGTTTTTTTCAATCAGGTCAACAACCTCGTCAATGATTTTTTCAAGGTCTGCCGACGGACTCTTTTCGATTATGTATGCGGCGCTTTCAAGCCACTTGGCAATGTCCGAATCCCAGAAAATGTGGGGTTGGTTGGGGTCGCCTTTTTTCCAGTCGAGCTTAAAAGCATCGAAGCGTCCCGTATCTTTGAATCGGTCGTAAACGCTGTGGATTGTGACATCTTTATTGAGCTTTTGCCTGTTGGCCCAGAAGCCGCCGTTGACGGCAGTATTTTTTAGTGCAACTGTTTTGCTCTTGGCGTACATTGCATCAATCTCCTTTTATTTGTCAGTTTTTACTAAAATTCTATTTGACATTTGCTGTTTGATGTCCTAATATAACTATATATAAGATAACTTATAAATACCTGTTTTGTCAACGGATATTTTTACAAACGGGAGGTTAATTTATGCTCTACAAAAAAAACGGCACCCCTCTTACCGATGAACTTTTCCTTAACCCCACAAGCGAATACCGCGCAACACCCTTCTGGGCGTGGAACTGTGAGCTTAATCAGGATCTGCTTGACCGCGAAATCGGCTATATGCAGCAGATGGGCTTCGGTGGTTTCCATATGCACGTTCGTGTCGGTATGTCAACCGAGTATCTTTCCGATGATTTTATGAACCTTATCAAGGGCAGCATCAAAACCGCAAAGGATAAAAAGATGCTCGCCTGGCTTTATGATGAGGATAAGTGGCCGTCAGGCTTTGCAGGCGGTCTTGTTACAAAAAAGAAAGAGAACAGAGAGAAATACCTGCTCTTTACACACCGCGGCTACGGCTCAGGCAAGTCTTCGTCAAACGATTCCTCCGCCAATGCAGTGCGTGAGGAAAACGGCTACCTGCTTGCTCGCTATGAGGTTCAGCTTGACGATAACGGCTGCCTTAAAAATTACCGCCGCCTTGCAGATGACGAGCAGAGCGACAACTGCTGGTATGCCTACTGCGAAACACAGGGCGAATCCGATTGGTTCAACCTTCAATCCTATGTTGATACACTGTCTCCCGAGGCTATAACAGACTTCATCAACACAACACACGAGCGATATAAAGAGTGTGTCGGTGAGGATTTCGGCGAAGCAGTGCCTGCAATCTTCACCGATGAGCCGCAGGTTGCACGCAAAAAGATGTTCGGCAAGGCAATCGGCGACAGGGATGCTTTCCTGCCCTACACAACCGACTTTGCTGACACCTACCGCGAGATGTACGGTGAGGAGCTTTTCGATAAGCTGCCCGAGCTTTTCTGGGAGCTTCCCGACGGCAAGGTTTCCGTCACAAGATACCACTATCACGATCATATTGCAGAGCGGTTTGCACGTGCTTTTGCCGATAATATCGGCGGCTGGTGTGACAAAAACGGCATTATGCTCACAGGTCATATGATGGAAGAGCCGAGCCTTGAAAGCCAGAATGCCGCAGTCGGCGACTGTATGCGCTCTTACCGCGGCTTCGGTCTGCCCGGCATTGATATGCTCTGCGACAGCAGAGAGTTCACAACCGCAAAGCAGTGTCAATCCGCCGTGCATCAGTATGGCAGAGAGGGTATGCTCAGCGAACTTTACGGTGTTACCGGCTGGGATTTCAAATTTACGGGCCACAAGCTTCAGGGCGACTGGCAGGCTGTGCTCGGTGTTACCGTGCGTGTGCCCCATCTCTACTGGGTTTCGATGAAGGGTGAGGCAAAGCGCGACTATCCTGCCTGCATCGGTCATCAGTCACCGTGGTATAAGGAATATCCCTATATCGAGGACCATTTTGCACGTGTCAACACCGCTATGACAAGGGGTAATCCCGTTGTGCGTGTCGGTGTCATTCACCCGATTGAGAGCTACTGGCTGCGCTTTGGTCCGAAGGAGCAGACGGCGGCAATCCGTGAGGAAATGAACGATCGGTTTATGCAGCTTGCAGACTGGCTGCTCTATAACCTTATTGATTATAACTACATCTGCGAGGCTAACCTTCCTGCTCAGGCAGACGGCACAAAGGTCGGCAAAATGCAGTACGATACAATCATTGTGCCGAGCCTTCTCACAATCCGTTCAACCACGCTTGAGTTCCTCAGAAACTTCAGCGCAAACGGCGGCAAGGTCATCTTTGCAGGCGACCTGCCCGAGTATGTTGATGCCCTCGAAAGTGACGCAGCCAAGGCGTTTGCGGCGGATTCAACTGTTGTAGGCTGGTCAAAAATTCAGCTCATAAATGCACTTGATGCAAACCGCGAAATTGACCTTCGTGAGGATGACGGCGAGCGCACAACAAACCATATGTATCAGCTGCGTGAGGAGGGTGATTGCCGCTGGCTGTTCATCGCTCCCATCAACCACAGAAGCGACCATTACCGCTGTGACAGTGAGGATTACACACTCCGTCTTAAAGGCGAATACGTGCCCGAGCTCTGGAACACAATGGACGGTTCGGTTACTGTTCTTGCCGCAGATTACAGCCTTGGCGATACCTTTGTTGAGCTTGCGCTTTACGATCATGACAGTGTGCTTCTCAAGCTGATTCCCGGCAGATCCGATGCAAAGCCCGTGCAGAATAAAAAACGTGTCAGCGTCGCTCTTCTTCCCTCAAAATCGGAGATTGAGCTCGCAGAGCCCAATGTTGTTCTGCTGGATATGCCTGAGTACAGACTGGGCGGCGGTGAGTGGCGCGCAAACGAAGAGATTCTCCGCATCTGCGACACTCTCAAGAAGGAACTGAAAATGCACAACGCAATTGCAGGCGGTGCTCAGCCGTGGCTCTTCGGCAAGCAGGAAGATACCGAAACGGTTGACCTTAAATACGTTATCAATTCCGAAGTTGAGGTTGAAAACGTAACACTTGCGCTCGAAGATTTTGATAAGAGCAGCATCACCTTCAACGGCAAGGCTGTCGATATGGTGAAAACAGGCATTTACGTTGACGAATCTATTGAAACAGTCAGCCTCGGTAAGCTCGAAAAGGGCGAAAACACAGTTGTTATTTCCCGCTCTTTCGGCAAGGTTTCAACGCTTGAGGCGGTCTACCTCCTCGGTGATTTCGGCGTTGAGCTCAAGGGCAGAACATACACCGTCACAGCTCCTGTCAGAGAGCTTGAGTTCGGCGATTGGACCCGTCAGGGTCTGCCCTTCTATGGCGGCAATGTCACATACAAGTGCGTTGTTGAGGGCAACGATGAAGAGCTGAGCGTTATGATTCCGCATTTCACACAGCCTGTCTGCACGGTCAGCGTTGACGGTGTGCGTATGGGCACGGTTGCTCTCTCACCCTACACCGCCCCCCTCGGTAAACTCAGCAAGGGTAAGCACCTTGTTGAAATCACAGCTTTCGGCAACCGCTACAATACCTTTGCCTCCCTGCATATGGCAGACCCTGCCGCACGTTGGTACGGTCCCGATGCCTGGAGACGTAAGGGCACACGTTTTTCATACGAATACAACGTCAAGCCGAGCGGAATTATCACCGCACCGACCCTTGTAAAATTTGAATAAGCTTTGATTTTTCACGGACGTGAGCGGATTTTCCGCCGCGTCCGTTTTTGCTCACGCAAAATGCACCTTCTTTATAAAGGAGGTTAAGCACACAAAAAGTGGGATTAACAAATCAAAACGCACATAATTTGTACCGACAATACAATTCATTTTTCAGCTGCGGAAAATACGCTGAAAAGTTTATCTTAATGTGCCGATAATACAAACAGTTATCATATTATTTAATTGACTGCGCAAAATATTTGTAGTATTATAAAGGGTGCAAAGATAGCAGGAAAGGATGATGGCAATGGCAGAATATATTCTTGCACTCGACCAGGGCACAACAAGCTCGAGGGCGATTGCTTTTGACAAGCGCGGCAGAATTGTCGCAAGCGCACAAAACGAATTTGAGCAGATATATCCGCAGGCCGGCTGGGTTGAGCACGACCCGATGGAAATCCTTTTCAGCCAGTTTCACTCGATAACAGCTCTTTTCGCAAAGGGCACCGTAAAGCCGGAAGAAATTAAGGCGATCGGCATCACAAACCAGCGTGAAACAACAATCCTCTGGGATAAAACAACAGGTAAACCCGTCTACAACGCAATTGTGTGGCAGTGCCGCCGTACGGCAGATTACTGCGAAAAGCTCAAGGCTGACGGGCTTGACGAATATATCAAGGACCATACGGGTCTGCTGATAGATGCCTACTTTTCGGGCACAAAAATCAAATGGATTTTAGATAACGTACCTGTCGCAAAACAGCTTGCCGATGAGGGCAACCTCCTTTTCGGTACGGTTGAGACCTGGCTTATATGGAACCTTACCGGCGGCAAGGCCCACGTGACAGACTACTCAAACGCTTCCCGTACAATGCTGTTTGACGTTGATAAGCTTGTGTGGGATGAATACCTCTGCGAAAAGCTCGGTATACCGATGTCAATTCTGCCGAAGGCTGTGCCGTCAAGTATGAACTACGGCTCGGTTGCTCCCGGCATACTCGGTCTTGAAGCGCTTGCAGGTGTGCCGATTTGCGGCGCAATCGGTGACCAGCCTGCAGCACTCTTCGGTCAGGGCTGTTTCAACCCCGGTCAGGCAAAAAATACCTACGGCACAGGCTGTTTCCTGCTTATGAATACTGGCGAAACCCGTGTCCACTCAAAGAGCAACCTGCTCTCGGGTGTTGCGTGGGGCATAGGCGATAAGGTTGAGTATGCTCTCGAAGGCTCTGCTTTCAACGCAGGCAGTGTTATAAAGTGGCTTCGTGATGAGCTTCATATGGTTGATACGGCACGCCGTTGTGACGAGCTTGCCGAAACCGTTGATAACGCAAACGGCATTTATCTCGTGCCTGCTTTCACGGGTCTGGGCGCTCCGTATTGGGATATGTACGCAAGAGGCTGTATCGTTGGTCTGACACGCGGTGTCAACCGTGCACACTTCTGCCGTGCAGTGCTTGAAAGCATCACTTACCAGATGACTGACCTGCTCGAAGCGATGACAGCCGATTCGGATATTGAGCTGAGCGAGCTTCGTGTTGACGGTGGCGCATCCGTCAGCGATATTATGATGCAGATTCAGGCGGATATGATACGCACAAAGGTTGACAGACCCAAAACCGTTGAAACAACTGCGCTCGGTGCGGCTTACCTTGCAGGTCTTTGCGTAGGCTACTGGAAGGATACTGCCGAAATCGAATCTAACCGTGAGGTTGATACGGTGTTCACACCGAAGATGGATGAGGCTGAGCGCAACAGGCTCTATAAGGGCTGGAAGAAAGCAGTTGAAAGAGCAAAGAATTGGGCGGAAGATGAATAAATAGTAATGAATTGATAAATCAATTCATTTTTGTTAATAAAAATAAACTTTATCATACAAGGAGAGTACAATATGGCAAAGGTAGTTCTTGATTGGAAAACGCTGCACGATTTTACAAAAGATGCGTTTATGGGTGTCGGCGTTCCCGAAGAGGATGCAGAGATTGTTGTTGACGTTCTGCTCGAGTCTGACAGACGCGGCATCGAGTCACACGGCTGTAACCGTTTCAAGCCCGTCTACATCGACAGAATCAATGCAGGCATTCAGCAGCCCGTAACAAACTTTGAGATTATCAAAGAGACCCCCACAACAGCAGTTGTTGACGGTCACCACGGTATGGGTCAGGTTATCGGCTATAAGGCTATGAGCATGGCTATTGCAAAAGCTAAGGAATACGGTATGGGTATGGTTGTTGTTCG
The DNA here is from genome assembly GCA_045637465.1 of Acutalibacteraceae bacterium. Taxonomy (GTDB): domain Bacteria; phylum Bacillota; class Clostridia; order Oscillospirales; family Acutalibacteraceae; genus UBA8612. The sequence continues at coordinate 20,815 of JAZTZM010000020.1, forward strand.
TAACTCCTGCCACTACGGTATTGCAGGCTACTACTCAACAATGGCAACAAAAGCAGGTTGCATCGGTTTCACAGGCACAAATGCTCGTCCCTCCGTTGCTCCCACTTTCGGTGTTGAGGGTATGTTCGGCACAAACCCCCTTACAATCGGTATCCCCACCGATGAAGATTTTGATTTCAATATCGACTGTGCTTCTTCAATCACACAGAACGGTAAGGTTGAATATTACGAGCGTATCGGTGAGGAAATTCACCCCGGTACAGTTATTGATATCGACGGTAACCCTGTTGAGGGCGATGCAGGCGTTGCACTCAAGAAAATCCGTAACGGTACAGCTGCTCTCACAACTCTCGGCGGTATCGGTGAAGACCTCGGCGGTTACAAGGGCTTCGGCTACGCAATGGTAGTTGAGCTTCTCTCTGCTGTTCTTCAGGACGGTTGGTACGGTAAGGCTCTCGACGGCAAGGATGAAAACGGCAACATCCGTCCCTATCACCTCGGTCACTTCTTCATCGCAATTGATACAGACCACTTCCTCGGCGAAGATCTCTGCCGTAAGAAGTCAGGCGATATCATCCGCTCCGTCCGTGCTTCCAAGAAGGCACCCGGTGCAGAGCGCATCTACACAGCAGGCGAAAAAGAGTGGGATATCTGGCAGAGCCGTAAGGACAGCGGTGTTCCGATCAATGAGTCTGTTCAGGCTGAGTTCAATAAGGTCCGAGATGATCTCAAGCTCGATTATAAGTTCCCGTGGGAAGAATAATTTTAATGTGTCAGAACACAAATCATGCAAAATGCAATTTTGCAAATCATGATTTTGTAAAAATCAATTCACGCCGTAAGGCAAATCATAAATACAGTTGATACACAGAGTTAAGATAGAGGCACCGAAGAAAGTTTGCGCCACATTCTATACGTATTAATGATTTGCTGTCGCGTGATTTGGCTTGCGCCATGATTTGTTGCGTTGCAACATGATTTGAATTGATAAATCAATTCATTACTTCATAACAAAAGGACGATAAAAATGGATTACGCAAAAGAATCACTGCGCCTTCACTATGAGTGGAAGGGCAAGGTAGAGGTAACGGCACGCGCAAAGGTTCAGGATAAGGAAAGCCTTTCGCTCGCATACACACCCGGTGTTGCACAGCCCTGCCTCGAAATTCAGAAGGATATAAACAAGAGCTATGAGCTGACACGCCGCTGGAACACGGTTGCCGTTATCACAGATGGCACAGCCGTTCTCGGTCTTGGCGATATCGGTCCGGAAGCAGGTATGCCCGTTATGGAGGGCAAGTGCGTGCTCTTCAAGGAGTTCGGCGATGTTGACGCAATTCCGCTTTGCATCCGTTCAAAGGATGTTGACGAGATTGTTAAGACTGTTTCTCTGCTTGCAGGCAGCTTCGGCGGTGTCAACCTCGAGGATATCGGTGCACCCCGTTGCTTCGAGATCGAGCGCAGACTCAAGGAAATCTGCGATATTCCGATTTTCCACGATGACCAGCACGGCACAGCCGTTGTCTGCTCCGCTGCGCTTATCAATGCACTCAGAGTTGTCGGCAAAAAGGTAGAGGATGTTACCGTTGTTTTCAACGGTGCAGGTGCTGCAGGCATCGCTATCTCCAAGCTGTTCAAGTGGATGGGTGTCAAAAACATCATTATGTGTGACAAGAAGGGCATCATCGCAACAAAGGATGATATTGACGAGGCACGTCACGGAATTCTTGACTACACAAACAACGATAAAATCAGCGGCACACTTGCCGATGCGCTCAAGGGTGCAGACGTTTTTGTCGGTGTTTCCGCACCCAACGTTGTTACACCCGATATGATAAAGACAATGGCTGACAAGCCCGTTGTTATGGCAATGGCAAACCCGACTCCCGAAATTATGCCTGACCTCGCAAGAGAAGCCGGTGCGGCAGTTGTCTGCACAGGCAGAAGTGATTTCCCCAACCAGGTCAACAACGTTCTCGCTTTCCCGGGTATCTTCCGCGGTGCTCTTGATGTTCGCGCAAGCGATATCAACGAGGAGATGAAGGTTGCCGCTGCAAACGCACTTGCAAACCTTATCACTGAGGACGAGCTTAACGCAGATTATATCCTGCCCAAGGCATTCGATCCCAGAGTCAAGGATGCCGTTGCAGCCGCTGTTGCAAAGGCTGCACGTGATTCGGGCGTTGCAAGAATCTGAAAAGATAATATTTAGCAATAAGTCTGCTTGCTTTTTCGGTGAGCAGGCTTATTAAATTTTTGACAATTTTCAAAAAATCTCTTTTAATTTGTTTTAATATATGTTATACTTTCCAAAAGTGTTATAAACCGAAAGGAGTTTTCACTACTATGAAATCTACAGCAATTAAAGTTATCGCGCTTCTTCTTACAGCATGCGTATTCCTCGGCGTTACCTCCTGCTCACTTTTCGGTGGCGGTGAAGAGGAAACAACAGAGGCAACAACAAGAGAGGCTGCAGCAACACCCCTTATGACAGCTGATGAAGATGTTCTTGCTTACTTTAACGCACTTATGGTAAAGCTCAATAACGGCACAGCAAAGCTTAATTATTCAAGCAGCTACGACCCCAAGGATTTCGAATGTGAGGATAATGCAACATTCAAGGCTGCACTTCCCACAGTTGTCAAGCTCATGAAGAAGGGCTTCAACGACGGTCTCGGTGCAGAGGTTGAATACGGCGATCCTATTGCTGAGTATATCCCTGTTAAGGGTGCAAAAGATGCACTCCGCCTCACAATGGCAGACGTCGCACTCAACGAAGAGACAAGCGAGCCTGCTATCGCTATCAACGCAGAGGCATTCAGCCGCTACGAAGAGGCTTCAGTCAGAGATGCTGAGGCTGCATCAGCCCTCGCAGAAGGCGAAACAATGACAACAGAATATGTTGAGGTTGACGAAGATGTCCGTAAGATCACAATCACCCTTAAGGATGAGGAAGATCCCAAGGCAGGCGAAGGCTTCTTCGGCACAATCTTCGACATTCCCGACAGAGCAAAGATCGCTGAAGAGATGAAGTCTCTCGAAAACTATGTCAAGTATGACGGTACATACAAGGCAAAGTACACAGGCTGCTCAATCTATATGGAAATCAGCAGAAAGACTGACGAGATTATCAAGCTTGAGTTCAACCGCAACATCGAGGTTGAGGTTCAGGTCACAGGTGTAGGCACACTCGAGTCTCTCGGCACAACAACACTCAAGTTTGTTGTCGGCGGCACAGACACATACGAGCTTGACTGGCAGGATCCCAACGCTCCCACAGATGAAAACGGTATCAAGGTTCCCGCTCCCATCGAGCCTGCATCAATTCAGGCACTTGCAGAGGAAACAACAGCTGCAGAGCTTACAACAGCTGTCGAAGAAACCACAACTGCAGCATAAAATTAACCGAAAGGTCGTCTTTATATGACACCCAATATCCATCGTGATATAGACCCGAAGCGTATTACGCCGACTGATTTTGTCGCAGTTATCGAAATACCCAAGGGCAGCAAAAACAAGTATGAGCTTGACAAAGAGACGGGTCTGCTCTCGCTTGACCGTATTCTCTACACGTCAACTCATTACCCTGCAAACTACGGTTTTATCCCGCGCACTTATGCTGATGACGGTGACCCGCTTGACGTTGTTGTTGTCTGCGCTGAGCCGATTCATCCGATGACCCTTGTCAGGTGCTATCCGATCGGTGTTATCAAAATGCTCGACAACGGCAGGGCAGACGAAAAGATTATTGCAATTCCTTTCTCTGACCCCAACTATAACGGCTACCGCAGTGTTTTCAGTCTTCCCCGTCACATCTACGATGAAATGTCACACTTCTTTATGGTCTATAAGGCTCTTGAAAAGAAGGATACGGCAGTTGACGAGGTTATGGATGAGCGTGAGGCTGTTGAAGTAATTGAAAAAGCAATTGCAGCATACAACGAAAATTTTCCCGACAACGACAAATAATTAATAAAAAACGAGAGGTAATGCGGTTTTTTTCCTGCATTACCTCTTTTCTTGTCTCTTCAGCAAAGATAAAGCCACCGGGTCAATCGGTGGCTTTGATAGTTTTATACGGTTTATTTCTTCCTTTTCTTAATAACAATAACGATAATTACGGCAGCCGTAATAGCGCCTGCAGCCGCAGCCGCAACGCAAAGAATTATAATCATCTGTGGGCTGGCTGCTTTGTCGGTAACGGGCGTATCTGTCGGCTGAGTTGCTTCTTCAGTGACCGAAGGTACAGAATTTTCTTCAGTGGTTTTTTCTGTATCTTTAATGCTAAGTATTGAAGGAGCAGGGAGAGCGTTATCATAACCGTCTTTAAACTCAGGCTCTGCGTCGGGAATCGGCTCACCGATTTTTATGGTGCATGCAGTCAGCGGATTTTTCTCTGTTTCCTCAAAGATTTCCCAACTGTCCTCGCTGTAAGGAATCCATCCTACATATCCGTCATTGCAGATGAGAAACCACTCGTCAGACATAATGTATTCCCCGTAAAGTCTACATACTTTGTCATTTTTTTGGAGTGTGTCAATCACGGCGGAGTCTGTGCTCGGTTCTTTATAAACGGGTATGGATTTTGCATCTATCCTCATCGAATCTACCTTACCGGAGGTCGAAACGCTGTTTACCTCTGCCCAATTTTCCAGACGAACCCAACCTTTCATACCGTTGTATGAAACATAGACATAGCTGGAAATCTCACCGTCCTGAGCACCTTCGTTGAAAAGCTCGTATTCGGCGGGTACAATCGTGTTATAAGGGATTTTGCAAATTACTTTGTCGGAATCCTTGATGTCTGAATAAACATTCAGACCGTCAGGGTTAACGGTAAAAATTGAACCTTCGAAGTGAGATGCGGCGCCTTCTCCCCATGCGGCGCGTGTGCGCAGCCAGCCTTTGACTCCGTTGTATTCGACGTACGCAATATCAGATTTTGCCTCGTTGTAAATATGTTTATAACTGAATACAGTACCGTAAGGAATAGCTTCGCTTACCTTGGGCGAGTTTCCGTCGGGTGTTTTGGTGAGATAAGTGGAATTATCGACAACCATTGCTTTGCCGGGTTTTTCTTTTAAGTTGATACAGTCGTAGCTGTCTTCGTATTCGTAAAAATGAAGCCAACCCGATGTTCCGTTATACGTTACGTATGCCCATGCGCCCCATCCACCGATGACATATTCAATATCAAACTCTGTTCCCGCAGGCACTGTTGCAACTTCGGGGTGTGCATTGGAGGGACCGGAGCGAAGCTTAGCACCGTCAGGATTGATGGTAATTACACTGAACTTTTCATCAACCTTATCATCTTTTGTGGGTTTAACAACATCTTTGTTCTCTACACGCGCGTCGGATGCTTTTATATATCCGTACTCGTCGCCGTAGGTTGTGTAAAGATATTCTACACCGTTTGCCATGTAATCGCCCGTGATGGTCAGCTTAGTGCCGTCAGGAATGATGATCTCTTTTATAATATGCTGATTTAGCGATGAATCCCAATCGTAATGATACATCTTGATACCGTCAGGGTTATCAACGGTAAATTCAAATTCCTCAAAATACGGACCTTCCATATCTGCAAACGCTGTCAGTGAGCATGAGCAGATGACGATGAGTGTGAGTGTGAAGCACAGCAGTTTTTTGAACATAAATGTTACCTCCCGGTTAAATTGAATTGATTATAAAACCTGATAAATATGATGCTGCATTCAGCAGCAGGGAAAGCAGAAAAGGGTTGAGCTTTTTATAGCGCAGAGCATATTTGTAAGCAATGCCCTCCGAAGCGAAGGCAAAAAGCTCAAGGAAAACCGTGCAGATTATGCGCACCTTTGTGCCGAAGAAAAAGCCGGATATGAATCCGAGCGAAACCACAAGCGGATTCGTCATAAAATTGACGAGCGCAACGGTGAGGATATCGCCCTTCTTCCGCACACCGAGAATCAGCGCAAATATAATTTCGATAACAAGTGTGCAAGCAAGACTTCTGAGCATATAAAACGGCAGGTTGTTAAGCATTTTTGTCCCGCCTCTTTTTGATTTCTCTTGCCGCAAGCACAAGGCTGATTGCGATTATTACCGCCACCGTGACAGATAAAACAGTCAGCTCAGTGCGAGTCAGATGAAGGAGCAAAGAATTGACAAGAATTTTAAAATCAGGCATTTTTCTTTTCATCCTTTCTGATTATTATCTGCATTGCAATAAGGCAGAGCACGGTCAGCACCGCAATCACAACACAGTTTGACAAAACCGTGGTGAATCGGAAGAAGAAAATCGGTGCCGTGCCGATAAACAGACCGATTGTCGTGAAACCGAATGCAAGACCCGGCGTGTTCGGCAGAACGGAAACAATCAGCGCAAGCGTAATCGACATCGTCATACTGAAAAGCATAACACCGATCAGCGAAACGCCCATAACCTTGTTGCCGAAAAGCAGAAACGGAAGCGCCAGTGTTGCGCTGAGCATCGCAATGCGCTTCACACCGAAAATATCCGCAAGTATGCCGCCCGATGCTTTGCCTATACCCATCGCGCAGTAGAGCATAACGTTCTGAATAACGGTTTTGTTCCACGATGTCGGAATGCCGTAGCCCATATATCCGCGCACCGCAACCACCGTAACGGCAAGCAGCAGCACAAGCATTGCAGGCAGTTTGTCGGATGCGTAATTGAACCCCGTGCAGGCTGAATCCTTATTATCCTTTGCGGATTCCTTGCGGTACATATCGGCAAGGATGATGAACGGCAAAGCGGTTAGCACAAGCAGCGAAACAGCCCAGTGAGGAACAAAGGTTTTTGCCAGCAGTCTGCCGCTGATAACGCCGAATGAGCCTCCCGAAACAAACACCGCGCTGTGTGAAAGCTTGCCGCCTGAAATTCGCAGCGTGTTTTCTGCGCCGCTGATATGTACGGCTGCGTTGCCAAGGCAAAGAATAACGAGCGCCGTGTATCTGCCCGGTAGTATGCCGAAGCCGAAATCAAGCCCTGCAAACGCCATCATAAGCACACCGATAATGCCGAAGTTGATTTTCGGGAATTTGTCGCTGAGGTATCCTATGAGCGATTGAGGCACAAAAGCAAGCGCATCATAAATCAGAGGGAAAACCCAGAGGAAAACCGAATCACCGACCGCACGCGAGAGACAGTAAAAGCAGATAACTTCCGTCACAAAATGAATGTAAAAATACAGCCAGCCCGAAGCCATACCCGGCAGAGAAAGGCTGAATCTTTTTTTCACAAACGCACCTCCTACTTTTATATTTATAATTTTAATATTAGCACTTTGTTTTTTGTTTTTCAACAAAATAGTACAAAAGTACCGAAAAACGGTATGAATCAAAAAACGGATGGAGCGAAAATTTTCGCATCCATCCGTTTATGTTTTTTTATCGGTTAGCCGATGAATTTAATTGTGAGAATCTTCTTGCCTGTGATTTCGAATTCTACGAAGCCGTCTGCATCAACTGTGAGCGGAGCCTCATCAAGCTCTTCGAGTGTGACGAGCTTAACTTCCTTCCACTTCTTGCCGGAGTACTCGGGCAGCTCAAACTCTGCCTGCTGACGCTCAACGGGTGACTGTGCCTTCTCAATCGGAGCTATGCCGCCGTTGAGACGGATTGCGTTCTTAACAGCCTTATCAGAGGGGTTGAACAGACGGACAATGTAACCTGTGCCGTCCTCACTGCTCTTGATTGCGCTGACGTTGAGGTTCTCTTCCTTAAGCTCAAGGAATGAGTGGTCAAGCGGATTCTTGCCGTGAGCTGTGGGAGCAATCTGACCGATTGTGAGGTAGAGGTTGAAGCGCTCGCTCTCCTGCCATACGCCTGCTTCTTCCCAGTTGCCCTTGTGCGGCATAAATGCATAGCGGAATGTGTTCTTGCCGATGCACTGTGAGCCCTTGTCCCAATCGCTGTAGTTCTGCATATCCTTTGTAACGCAGATACGAAGCGGATAAGCACGGATGAGTGAAAGGAAGAGTGTGCCTTCTTCATCGTCTGCAGCCTCATAAGCCTTGAGACCTGTGTTGAGAAGAGCTGCACCGTTTGTGCCGTCAGTGATGCTGACAAAGGAGTTCATCGGGTGCTCTGTCATCGGAGGCTCATCGTAGAGTGAGTAATCGGGTTTTGCAATCGGACGTGATACAACGTCGAACTGACCCTGTGAATCTGCATACTCTGCCTTGATGCCTGTCGGGAAACCTACCTGGAGGTAATGGTCTTCGCAACGGTTGTTGATTGTTGTTTCAATCTCAACAAACTTTGCGCCCTTGCGGAGTGTTACAAGGCTCTCGATATCGACGGGAAGCTTGTGCTCGCTTCTTGATTTCTCGTCGAAAGCTCTCTTTTCGGGAAGCTCCCAGCGCATTGCAATCTTGTATGTTGTTTCAAACTCGCCCTCACGAAGAAGTGTTACCGTTGCCTGCTCGCCGAGGGTTGTGAATGTTTCGTCACACTCGGGTGCAACGTGCTGCCACGGGTTGCCGATTTCGCCGCTGTCCTTGAAATAGCCGAGGTTGTTGAATACCTTGCCTGTCTCTTTCTCAACAACGTTGAATGTACCGTTGTGGTTGAAGGAAACCTTGAGGTATTCGTTCTCCATAACCTGAGTTGTCTTTACAAGTGTTACGGGTGTTGTTGCACGCACGTTGTAAAGCGGACGAACCTTGAGAGTCTTATAACCCATTGCAGGTACGTTTGCAACCTCTGCTGCGATAAGATACTGCTCTGTGTGAAGAACGTTAGCTGTGTCGTTGGGGTTCTGGATAATCTGTGCGTTTGCCTTGTTTGTGGAGATAACCTGATACTTGATCTTCTCGCCGTTTGTATCGAGAATTTCAAAGCTGTCAGCCTTCCACTCAGCGGGAATTTCAACTCTGAAGTTGACTGTTTCGGTTCTCTTGAAGGGAGCGGGGTTGAAGAGAACAACGGCAACATCGTCACGGCTGAATGACTTGAGGTCGATATCGCCTGCGATGTCCATAAATGCACGCTCGAATACGCACATTGAAAGCTCTCTGGACTGTCTGTAACGGGACATAACGTCCTCATAAACTACGTCACGTCCGCAAGCGCCGATGCTGTCGTGGCCGTGGTTCTGGAGAAGGTAGTTGTATGAAAGGTCGATGAAATTCTGCGGATAGGGTGCACCTGAAAGAGAAGCGAAAACAGCCATCGGCTCAGCGTAGTTGATGAGTCTGCGCTCTGTGTCAAAGTTCTCCTGCTTGATGTATGTACGAGCGGAAAGAATCCAGCCGCAAAGCTCGCTTACGCTGCCCTTTGTGTAGGGATCGCGCATCTCGCCGCGGAGTACGGGAGAATCGGGCTTGAAGTTGTCGATGATTCCCTGCTCCATCTCACGCAGTGTGCTGTGGAAAACGTCTGCCTCGGGAAGAGCAGCGTCAAGGTCCTTGATAAGCTGAACTTCACGAGCATCGGGGCAGGATGAATCGTGACCTGCTGACCAGAAGCGGTGGTTTGTTGTCCAGTCGTTATCCTGCTCTCTGACAGCCTGCTCTGCTCTTGCCTTAACGTTTTCGTCGTGGTACTCATAGAAGGGGTGTGTGTACTGGTAGTCGAGCTTCCAGTCACGGTCGATGAGCTTGAACACGCCGTTGTTATCGTTCCAGAGCATATCGCGGTTGTTCTCGTCTGCCTGGTTGAAGTAAACGGGGCGCTGAACAACGTACCAGATGTTGTAACGCGGACGCTTTGCCAGACGGGAAGCGTAGATGCGTGTGCCGTCGGGGCTCTCCCAGAAGAATTCGGAGTTGGGTGCTTTATATTCGTTGATGCCTCTGTAGAAAGAAGCGAAGTGAATGCCGAAGCCTGAATAAATCTGGGGAAGCTGTGAAACCTGACCCCAGCCGAAGGGTGAGTAGCCTGTCTTGCTGATGCCGCCCATTTCCTTACCGATCTTGTGGCCGAGGAGAAGGTTACGGATAAGTGCCTCGCTGCCTACTGTGAATTCATCGGGCAGGCAGAACCAGGGGCCAACAGCAATCTTGCCCTCTTTGATATACTTCTGAAGCTTTTCCTTCTTTTCGGGATAAACCTCAAGGTAGTCCTGGATGGGCATTGTCTGTGAGTCGAGGTGGAAATGCTTGTAGTCGGGGTACTTCTCAAGGATGTCAAGCAGCATATCGAGCATATAGCCGAGCATATACTGTGTGCGGCGTGCTGAGAAACGCCACTCTCTGTCCCAGTGGGTGTTGGATATAAAATGACACTGGAGTTTATCTTTTTTATCCATCTTTTCTATCTCCTTTAGCCTTTAATAATTTTCATAATTTCTTCGAAGTTGTTGCAGAAGTGTGAGCATACAGCCTTTGTGCCGCTGGATTCGATGTTGCCGCCTGCAATACCGATTGTGGTGTAGCCTGCAAGACGTACCGAGCAAGCGCCTGCGCCGCTGTCCTCAATGCCGACAACTCTGCTTCTGTCAGCAAAAGCTTCGCCCAGACCGACAATTGAGGTTTCGCTGTAAAGCCACGGATGCGGCTTGGGTGAAAGCTCACCGAGTGTGCCTACGCTGCCTTTACGAAGCGGGAAACCTGCGGAGATGATTGCATCGTAAAAATCCTTGGGGTCGCCCATGCCGAGTGTCTTGAATGCGGAGAGGATTTCGGGCCATGCCTTCTCGTATAGACCTGATGTAACAAGGCCGATTTTGATGCCCATATCTTTTAATTCAAGCAGGAAATCCTTAACACCCTCTGTGGGTGTGAATGCGCCGTCCTTGCCTCTGCCTGCCATAATCTCTTCCATCTCGCGGTGTGTGTGCTCAAAGTAGAAGTTGCGAGCCTTCTCAAGTGATTCGCCGGGGCAGTACTTGTCGATGCAGTACTGAAGGTGCTCTGAAACGCTGTGACCCGATACAAACGGAAGGTCAGCATCCTCAAGCTCAAACTTGGGGTTGCCGAGCATGCTTGCTGTGCTCATCTGGATAATCCATACCCAGAAATCCTCACTGCGCACTGTTGTGCCGTCAAGGTCCATAAGCACTGCGTTGAGCGGATACTCTGTCTTGACAGGATATACGGGATAGTAAACGGGGTAGGCGATTGCGGATTTGACGCAAGCGAGTGAATGTGAACCGAAGGAGACGAACTCAACCTTCTTGTCACCTGTTGCGACGATGCAGTCTACGCCGTTTTTGCCTGTGATAAACTTGCCGTCCTCTGTTGTTTCGAGGAGGTGAAATCCGCTCTCGGGGCCGATGACACCGAGGTCGGGTATGTTTACATTCTTATCAAGAATCATAACGTGTTTTCCTTTCTTTTAAGAAATAAAAATTCATTTTATTTTACCATATTAATTTAAATAAGTAAACAGCATAAGGAAAAATATCACTGTTGTTTTAGCATTAACCTGCTTTTCAAATGAGGTGGATTTTGCGCGAGCAAAAGACGGAGGATTGCAAAAGCAAAAAGAGCCGTATCCTGCGATACAGCTCTAATTTTTATTTATGATATTTTCCGCCGCTTTCAATCTGAAACGCGCGGTAAATCTGCTCAAGCAGCATAACCCTTGCAAGCTGATGGGGGAATGTCATTTCGGACATTGACAGCCTCACCTTGCACATCTTCTTGATGTTTTCGCTCAGTCCGAAGCTGCTGCCGATGATAAACACGGCGTTTGAGCCGCCCTCAACGGCTGCTGTGCTCAGGAGCTTGCTGAATTTTTCGGATGAATACTGCTTGCCCTCAATGCACATTGCAAAGCAGGCGGCACCCTTAGGGATTTTTGCCGTTATGCGCTTTGCCTCATCCTCAAGTGCGGCTTCAATCTGCGATTCTGACGGGTCGTCAGGCAGACGAGTCGGAGTCAGCTCAACAATGTCGAGCTTGCAGAATGCGCCAAGCCTTTTGGCATATTCCGCACAGGCGGCGCGCAGATAATCTTCTTTCAGTTTTCCTAAGGCAATAACGGTTACGTTCATATCAGAATACCATCATCTTCGGTGTGCCTGTGCCGGCAACACGCAGTATATAATCGCTGCCCTCTTCCATACCTCTTGCGGCAAGTGCGCTGTATGTACTCTGGTAGGCGAGTTCGGGCAGGTTGTTTTCTTTGCTGAGGTGGCCGAGAATCAGCCTCGTCGTGCCGCTTTCGATAAGGTCTGCCGCTGTTGCGGCACACACATCGTTGGAGAGGTGACCCCTGTCCGAAAGTATGCGGCGCTTGAGCATATACGGGTAGTTGGGATTGTTCTGCAGCATACGCACGTCGTGGTTGGATTCGAGCATAACGAGCTGACAGCAGGTGATGTTGCTGAGCACCTCATCAGTGATTTTGCCGATGTCGGTTGCGACTGCAATGCGGTTTCCGTCAGCCGTTTCAACCGTGTAGCCAAGGCTTTCTCGGCTGTCGTGTGGCGTGTGAAACGGGCGGATAAACATACCGTTTATTTCAATTCCCTGTGCAGGAATAACCTCGGCAGGGAATTTGCCGTTGAGTGTGCCGTTTTCGGCAAGCGCCTCAAGTGTGCCTGCGCTGGCATAAACGGGAATCTTGTGTTTTGATGCAAGCACCCTTATGCCCTGTATGTGGTCGGTATGTTCGTGGGTAACAAAAATTGCGCCGACGCTGCCAATGTCAACGCCGATGCAATCAAGTGTTTCGGCGGTACGTTTTGCCGTAACGCCGACGTCTATAAGTATGCCTCCGTCGGGCTGACCTACATAGCTGCAGTTGCCGCTGCTGGAGGAGAAAAGCGAACAGAATCTTGCCATGGTTTAACCTGCGTTCTCAGCAACGGATTCTTCAGGGTCGGGGAATTCGACACGCTTGATATCTCCGCCGAGACTCTGGAATTTTTCAACGAATCTCTCGTAGCCTCTGTCGATGTGAGAGAGGTTTTCGATAATTGACTGACCCTCTGCCGCAAATGCCGCAATAAGCATTGCTGCGCCTGCACGCAGGTCGTCTGCGCCGACGGGTGCACCGTAGAGCTTGTCCACACCCTGAACGATTGCAACCTTGCCTTCAACGCTGATGTTTGCTCCCATTCTGAGCAGCTGGTCAACGTAGCGGAAGCGGTTGTCCCATACGCTTTCGGATACGATGCTTGTGCCCTGAGCGATTGCGAGAAGCACTGTCATCTGGGGCTGCATATCTGTCGGGAAGCCGGGGTGAGGCATTGTCTTGACGTTGCATCTGTAAGGTCTGCCTGAGCAGCTTACGCGTACAGCCTCGTCATATTCTTCAACCTTGACACCGCAGTCAACAAGCTTTTTGGTGATTGACTCAAGGTGCTTGGGTATAACGTTTTTGATAACAACATCGCCCTTTGTTGCGGCAGCGGCAACCATATATGTGCCTGCCTCAATCTGGTCGGGGATGATGGAGTATGTGCAGCCGTGAAGTTCGTCCACACCGTAGATTTTGATTGTGTCTGTGCCGGCACCTCTGATGTCAGCACCCATTGAGTTGAGGAAGTTTGCAAGGTCAACAATGTGCGGCTCACGTGCAGCGTTTTCGATAATGGTCTTGCCCTTTGCCTTGACAGCGGCAAGCATAACGTTGACCGTTGCGCCGACAGAAACGGTATCCATATATATAACGGAGCCGAGAAGCTCTGAAGCCTCTGCGTTTACCATTGCGTTGTCTATTGATACCTCCGCACCGAGCAGCTCGAAGCCGCGAAGGTGAAGGTCAATCGGGCGTACACCGAACCAGCAGCCGCCGGGCATTGAAACCTTTGCCCTGCCGAATCTGCCGAGAAGAGCACCGAGCATATAGTATGATGCGCGAAGGTGCTTTGTGTGTTCGTTGGGTACGATGTATGAGTTTACACCTCTCGTGTCGATTTCATAGGTTGAACGATTTATCATTTTAACCTGTGCACCGAGCTGAGAGAGGATTTTAAGCATAATTGATACGTCGCTGATGTCGGGGATGTTTTCAATCCTGCATACATCCTGAGCGAGGAGAGTTGCGGGGAGAATGGCAACAACCGCATTCTTTGCGCCGCTTATTTCAACACTACCCTTAAGAGGTGTGCCGCCGTTGATGACGATTTTCTCCATCTTGCTGAATGTCGCTCCCTTCATAATTTTTGTTTATAACAAAGGCTCATGCGAGCAGAAAAGTGCATAATGACACAATTAACTGCGTAATTATAGCACGTCAAACGGAATTTGTATAGTCTTTTACAATAATTTGTCAGCAATTTTGTAGCATTACACAAAATTCTGCGTTGCAACAACACCGCATTTTTACGAAAAATTACAGTGTATTGCAAAAACGCTATTTATTATTTCAAAAAAATGTGATATAATACCTTGAAATATTATTTATAATATTATTATAGAATGGTATGGTGATAAATCGTGAAAGAAGTTATGAGAATTTTCGTTGAGAAGCGCGACGGTTTTGACGTTGAGGCAAAAGGTGTCCTTTCCGACATCCGCTCAACTCTCGGCATCGTTTCGCTTGAAAAGGTTCGCCTGATCAACCGTTACGACGTTCAGGGTCTCACACCCGAGCAGTTCGATACGGCTTGCACGGCTGTGCTCTCCGAGCCTAACGCAGACACAATCTGCGCCGAGCTTATTATCCCCGAGGGTTGCCGCTTCCTTGCAAGCGAGTATCTCCCCGGTCAGTACGATCAGCGTGCCGACTCCGCTGCTCAGTGTATTGCTCTTCTCACCTGTGAGGAGCAGCCTGCTGTTGCCAGCGCAAAGGTTTATATCTTTGAGGGCAATATGACTGACGCAGAGTATGAGACAGTCAAGTCCTACCTCATCAACCCTGTTGAGTCCCGCGAGGCTTCTATGGACAAGCCTGATGACCTCAACATTGTTGCCGAAATTCCTGCCGATATTCAGCGTGTCGAAGGTTTCATCAACTGGAGCGACGATGAGGTTGCCGCTTACCACAAGTCAATCGGCTTTGCAATGACGGTTGCAGACCTCTGCTTCTGCCGCGACTATTTCAAGAATGACGAAAAGCGTGACCCCAGCATCACAGAGCTGAAGGTTATCGACACATATTGGTCAGACCACTGCCGCCACACAACCTTCCTCACACAGCTTGAGAGTGTTGAGTTCGAAGACGGCAAGATGGCAAAGGTTATCGAGGCTGCATGGAACGAGTACCTCAGCGTGCGTGACGATGTTTACGCAGGCCGCACACCCAAGAACATCACACTTATGGATATGGGTACAATCGGCACAAAGGCACTCAAGAAGGCAGGCGAGGTTAACGACCTTGACGAGAGTGAGGAAATCAATGCCTGCTCAATCGAGGTTACCGTTGACGTTGACGGTAAGGACGAGCAGTGGCTCGTTCAGTTCAAGAACGAAACACATAACCACCCCACAGAGATTGAGCCGTTCGGCGGTGCTGCAACCTGCCTTGGCGGTGCAATCCGTGACCCGCTCTCAGGCAGAGCTTATGTCTACCAGGCAATGAGAGTTACCGGCAGCGGTGACCCCACAGCAGCTTTTGAAGATACACTTGAGGGTAAGCTTCCTCAGCGTAAGATCACAATCGGTGCAGCTGCAGGCTATTCATCCTACGGCAACCAGATCGGTCTTGCAACAGGCCAGGTCGTAGAGCTCTATGACGAGGGTTATAAGGCAAAGAGAATGGAAATCGGTGCTGTTGTCGGCGCATCTCCCAAGGAGAACGTTCGCCGTGAAACACCCGTCCCCGGTGACTGTATCGTTCTCCTCGGCGGCCGTACAGGCCGTGACGGCTGCGGCGGTGCAACAGGCTCCTCCAAGGCACACAACACACAGTCAATCGAAACCTGCGGTGCAGAGGTCCAGAAGGGTAATCCGCCCACAGAGCGCAAGCTCCAGCGTCTCTTCCGCAATCCCGAGGCTGCAAAGCTTATCCGCCGCTGTAACGACTTCGGCGCAGGCGGTGTCTGCGTTGCTATAGGTGAGCTTGCAGACGGTCTTAAGATCGAGCTTGACAAGGTTACAAAGAAGTATGACGGTCTTGACGGTACAGAGCTTGCTATCTCCGAATCACAGGAGCGTATGGCAGTTGTGCTCGATGCAGGCGACGTTGATAAGTTCATTGCCCTTGCAGCTACCGAAAACCTTGAGGCAACAGTTGTTGCAAAGGTAACAGAGGAAGCAAGACTCACAATGTACTGGAGAGGCGACAACATCGTCAACCTCAGCCGTGCATTCCTCAACACAAACGGCGTTACACAGAAGGCAAGCGCTGTTATAACTTCACCCGATGCAGACAAGAATTACAGAGAGCTTGTTCCCTGTGTTCTTTCAGATAAAGAGGGCGTTGATGCTCTCAAGGCAAACCTCGCAAGACTTGAGGTCTGCTCACAGATCGGTCTTTCCGAGCGTTTTGATGCTTCAATCGGTGCAGCTACAGTCAATATGCCCTTCGCAGGCAAGACTCAGCTCACACCCGAAGAGGCAATGACCGCAAAGGTGCCCGTACCCGGCGGCAAGACAGACTCCGCATCAGCAATGAGCTACGGCTTTATTCCGGCACTCAGCCGTTGGAGCCCGTTCCACGCATCTGCTTACGCAGTTACAGAGTCACTTGCAAAGCTCGCCGCAACAGGCGCAGATCCCTTCAAGGCAAGACTCACATTCCAGGAATATTTCGAGCGTCTTAACTCAGTGCCCGAGCGTTGGGGCAAGCCTGCAGCTGCTCTTCTCGGTGCGCTCACCGCTCAGCTCAAGTACCGCACACCTTCAATCGGCGGTAAGGACAGTATGTCAGGCTCATTCAACGACCTTGACGTACCGCCCACACTCGTTTCCTTTGCAGTTTCAATGACAAAGGCAAGCAAGGTTGCTTCCGCAGCTTTCAAGGCAGCAGGCAACAGCGTTTATCTTGCAGAGCTTCCCGTTGATGCGGAAACTCTTCTTCCCGATTGGGATAAGGCAAAGGCACTTATCGCAGACGTCTACACAGCAGTAAGCGAGGGCAAAATCCTCAGCGCAAGCGTTGTCAAAGAGGGTGGCGCTGCAGCCTGCGTATGTAAGATGGCATTCGGTAATATGTTCGGCTTCGATTTTGCAGGCGACCTTACAAAGCGTGAGATGTATGCTCCGCTCGTCGGCTCATTCGTAATCGAGTGTGAGGGCGAATCACCCGTAGGCGGTAAGCTCATCGGTAAGGTAAACGACAGCGGCGAGTTCACACTCGCAGGCGAGAAGATTGCAACTGCAGACCTCGTAAGTGCATGGACAGCAAAGCTTGAGGGCGTATTCCCGACAGATGCTGTTTCTCCCACAGGCGGCAACAAGGTTGCTCTCTTCACAGAGCGTAACACAGCTGCTCCTGCAATCAAGGCTGCAAAGCCCAGAGTAATTATCCCCGTATTCCCCGGCACAAACTGTGAGTTTGACACAGCACGTGCATTCGAAAACGCAGGTGCAGAAGCTGAAATCCTTGTTATCAAGAATCTCACCGCTTCCGACATCGAGCAGAGTATGGAAGCTTTTGTCAAGGCAATCAACGATTCTCAGATTATTATGCTTCCCGGCGGTTTCTCCGGCGGTGACGAGCCCGACGGCTCCGGTAAGTTTATCGCTACAGCTCTCAAGAATCCGAGAGTCAAGGAGGCTGTAACAGCACTTCTTGAGCAGCGCGACGGTCTTATGCTCGGTATCTGTAACGGCTTCCAGGCACTTATCAAGACAGGTCTTGTTCCCTATGGCAAGATTGTTGATACAGCTCCCGATGCACCCACACTCACATTCAACAACATCGGTCGCCACGTTTCGCACATGGCTTACACAAGAGTCACATCCGTCAAGTCACCGTGGTTCTCAATGTGTGAGGCAGGCGATATCCACGCTGTTCCGATTTCACACGGTGAGGGCAGATTCGTTGCAGACGAGGCTCACCTTCAGCAGCTTATCGCAAACGGTCAGATCGCTACACAGTACGTTGACCTGAGCGGCAACGTTGCAGACGCAATGCCCTTCAACCCCAACGGCTCCGTGCTCGCAATCGAGGGTATCACAAGCCCCGACGGACGAGTTCTCGGTAAGATGGCTCACAGCGAGCGTAAGGGCGACAACCTCTACAAGAACGTTCCCTACAACAAGGATCAGAAGATATTCGAATCCGGTGTTAAGTACTTTAAATAATGAATTGATTTATCATTTCAAATCATGTTGCTTAAGCAACAAATCATGGCGGTCACGCCAAATCATGCGGAGCAAATCATTTTAATACCTCAACTAAGCCGCTATGCTATTGAATGTTGAAATATGCCGAGGAAATGTTAGCCTCTGCCTTTTCGTTTGAGTTTTTTTATGATTTGCCCGATGGCATGATTTGATTTCTCCGAAATCATGATTTGCAAAATAATATTTTGCATGATTTGCGTTTACAACGCATTATCAATTAATATAATTCAGTATATATGCAACATAGCATACAGAAAGTTTGGTAATACTATGAAATACGCAGTAGTTTTATATGACGGTATGGCGGATTACCCCGTAGAAGCACTCGGCGGCAAAACTCCGATGGAGTGCGCAAAAAAGCCCAACTTTGACCGTATGGCAAGCAAGGGCGAGGTCGGTCTTGTCCGCACCGTTGCAGAAGGTCTCAAGCCCGGCAGCGACGTTGCAAACCTCTCTGTCCTCGGTTATGACCCCGCAGTCTGCTATACAGGCCGCTCTCCGCTTGAGGCAATCAGCATCGGCGTTCAGATGAGCGATACGGACGTTGCTCTCAGATGCAACGTTGTAACTCTTTCAGACGAAGAGAATTATGACGATAAAACAATGGTCGACTATTCCGCAGGCGATATCTCCAGCGAAGATGCTGCAGAAATCATCAAAACCGTGCAGGAGCATTTCGGCGGCGGTGAGTTTGATTTCTATCCCGGTGTCAGCTACCGTCATTGCCTGATTCATCACGGCGGCACAACCGAGCTTGGCACAATGACCCCTCCCCACGATATTTCCGACAGAGTTGTCGGCAGCTATATTTCAACCGCAGAGTCTGCACAGAAGCTCACAGCGATGATGCGTGAGAGCTACGATCTGCTCAAGGATCATCCCGTAAACCTGAGAAGAATTGCTGAGGGCAAGCGTCCTGCAAACTCAATCTGGCTCTGGGGTGAGGGCAGTAAGCCGGCACTTGAAAATTTCGAGCAGAAGTTCGGTATGAAGGGCTGTATCGTTTCCGCTGTCGACCTTCTCAAGGGTATCGGCATCGGCGCAGGTATGCTCGTGCCTGAGGTTGAGGGCGCAACAGGCTACATCGACACAAACTTTGCAGGCAAGGCAAAGGCTGCTGTTGATGCACTTGAAAACGGCTGCGATTTTGTTTATATCCATATCGAAGCTCCCGATGAATGCGGCCACCGTGCAGAGCCCGAAAACAAGGTCCGCTCAATCGAGATTATCGATGAGCAGGTGCTGCCCGTTCTTCTTGAGGCGCTCGAAAAGTATGACGACTACAAGGTGATGATTCTTCCCGATCATCCCACACCCATAAAGACAAAAACTCACGCTTCCGACCCCGTGCCCTATATGATTTACCACAAGCAGGGCGAGAAGGACAGCGGCGTTGCTTCAATCAACGAAAAGACAGCCGAGGCAACAGGCAACTATGTTGATTTCGGCCCTGGTCTTATCAAGCACTTTTTTGAAGCGTAAATCAATTCGCAGTTTAAGGAGAGTTTTCTCTATGAAAGAAAATTACAGAATCGAAACGAAATGTGTTCAGGGTGCTTACGAGCCCAAGAACGGTGAACCCAGAGTTCTTCCGATTTACCAGAGCACAACATTCAAGTACGATACAAGCGAGGCAATGGCAAAGCTGTTTGACCTTGAGCCCGGTTATATGTACACACGTCTTGCAAACCCCACAAGCGACGTTGTTGCACAGAAGATTGCAATGCTTGAGGGCGGTGTTGCGGCTGTTCTCACTTCATCGGGTCAGGCTGCAAACTTCTTCTCGCTTATCAATATCCTCGGCGCAGGTGACCACTTTATCTCTGCCGCAACAATCTACGGCGGCACGTTCAACCTTTTCAACGTCACAATGCGCAAAATCGGCATTGACGTAACCTTTGTTGACCCCAACGCAAGCGAAGAGGAGATTTCCGCGCTCTTCCGTCCGAACACAAAGGCTGTTTTCGGCGAGACAATTGCAAACCCCTCACTCGATGTTCTGGATATTGAGAAGTTTGCAAAGGTTGCTCACGCTCACGGTGTTCCGCTTATTATCGACAACACTTTCCCCACACCCATCAATTGCCGTCCGTTTGAATTCGGCGCAGATATCGTAACCCACTCCACAACAAAGTATATGGAGGGTCACGCAAACACAATCGGCGGTGTCGTTGTTGACAGCGGTAATTTCGACTGGGAGCAGAACGATAAGTTCCCCGGTCTCACACAGCCTGATGAGAGCTACCACGGTGCGGTTTACACCCGTGATTTCGGCAAGGCAGGCTATATCACAAAGATCGTTGCACAGCTTCTGCGCGACTACGGCTCAACTCCCTCTCCGCAGAATGCTTTCTACCTCAACGTAGGTCTTGAAACTCTTGCTCTGCGTATGGAGCGCCACTGCTCAAACGCACTCAAGGTTGCAGAATATCTCGAGAACAATGAGCAGGTTTCCTGGGTAAACTACCCCGCACTTCCCTCAAACAAGTACTATCCGCTTGTTCAGAAATATATGCCGGGCGGCACCTGCGGTGTTATCTCATTCGGCGTAAAGGGCGGCAGAGAGAAGGCAGAGCAGTTTATGAATTCGCTCAAGCTCGCAGCAATCGTTACTCACGTTGCCGATGCGAGAACCTGCGTTCTTCATCCCGCTTCCTCAACCCACCGTCAGCTCAGCGACAGCGAGCTTGTCGAGTGCGGTGTTTCCCCCGACCTTATCCGTTTCTCGGTCGGTATCGAAAACGTTGACGATATCATTGAGGATATCCAGCAGGCACTTGATGCAATTAAATAAAATGCACCGCAAGGTGCAAATCATGCAAAATTATATTTTGCAAATCATGATGAAATCAATTCATGTCGCAGGCAAATCATACTTTTAATACCTCAATAAAGTCGATGCACAGAATAAAGGTAGTCGCACCGAGGAAAGCTGCTATCATTGTCTTTATGCTTTAATACCTCAATAAAGTTGATGCACAAAGTTAAGTCAGCGGCACCGAGGAAAGCAACTGCCACATTCTTTATGTATTAATGATTTGCTCCGCATGATTTGGCGTACCGCCATGATTTCTCGCTTGCCGCTCCATGATTTGAAATGATTGAAATCATTTCATTAACTTTTCTAAAGGTGGATTTATTTTGACGAACACTAACAGCAGAGTATGCGCTTATATCGACCTTGATGCCGTGCGTTCAAACGTTGACGCTGTGCAGAAAAGGGTCGGCAAAGACGTTAAGGTTATGGTTATTCTTAAAGCTGATGCATACGGTCACGGTGCCGTGCCGATTGCAAAGGAGCTTGAGGATAGCTGTGCTTACGCATACGGTGTTGCAACTGTTGAAGAGGGTATACAGCTGCGTGAAAACGGAATCAGAAAACCCGTGCTCGTGCTCAGCTATGCATTCCCTGAACTGTTTGAGGCAGCGATTGAAAACGGCATCGACCTCACGGTTTTTCAGCTTGATATCGCAAAGCAGCTTTCCGACGTTGCGGTAAAGCTCGGCAAAAAAGCAGGTGTTCACATCAAGATAGATACGGGTATGCACCGCATAGGTCTTATCCCTTGCGATGAAAGCCTTGAAGAAATCAGACAGATTGCGACTCTGCCCGGCATCGAAATCAAGGGTGCGTTTTCTCACCTTGCCTGTGCCGATTTTGCAGACAAGAGCTTTGCAAACGAGCAAAAGGCAAAGTTTGATTCATTTATATCACTTATTGAAAATTCAGGTGTCAGCATACCGATAAAGCACATTTACAACTCAGCTGCGACGATGGATTTTGACAGCGGCTGTCTTGATATGGTGCGCTGCGGTATTGTCACCTACGGTCTTGACCCGTCGGATGAGGTTAAGTTTGAAAACCTTCCGACTACGCCTGCAATGCAGATTAAAAGCCACATTGCCTATATCAAGAAAGTGTCTGCCGGTGATACCGTCGGCTACGGTGCGGCTTTTATGGCAAAGCGTGAAACCCTTGTTGCTACAATTCCCTGCGGCTATGGCGACTGTTATCCCCGTCTGCTGACAAATAAGGGCAGGGTGCTCATCAAAGGGCACAGCGCCCCCGTTATCGGCAGGGTATGTATGGACCAGTTTATGGTTGACGTAACGGATATACCCGATGCAAAGCAGGGCGATGAGGTGACGATTGTCGGCGTTGACGGCGGCGAAAGACTCACCGTTGAAGAGCTGGCAAAAACGGCAGGCAGCTTTAACTATGAGTATGTCTGCGATATCACAAAGCGTGTTCCGCGCGTTTACCTCAAAGGTGGACAGATAATCGGTTAACATTAAAAAATGCGGTTTTTTAAACGCAAATCATGCAAAATGAAATTTTGCAAATCATGATTTTAATACCTCGATAAAATCGATACACAAAATAAAGCCCGCACACCGAGGAAAGTGTATGCCGTTGTCTTTATGTTTTAATGATTTGCTTTCGCATGATTTGGCTTGCGCCATGATTTGTTGCTGCGCAACATGATTTGAATTGATAAATCAATTCATTAATGTGGTTAAACCATCTTATTATAGATGTTTAATAATATTATAATTCTTATTGGCGGTAAAACCGCAACCTGAAAGGAGTAAAGTCTAAAATGGACGACCCCGGGCCTGATACTGCTGTAACTTCTCTTGTTCTGAAAATCGTATTGCTGCTGGTGCTTATACTGGTCAATGCGTTTTTTGCGATGAGCGAAATAGCAATTATTTCCCTTAACGATGCCAAGCTCGAAAAGCAGGCACAGGAGGGCAACAAAAAGGCAAAAAAACTTCTCAAACTCACAAATAATCCCAGCAAATTCCTCTCCACAATCCAGATTGGTGTTACCCTTGCAGGTTTCTTATCATCTGCATCGGCTTCACAGAGCTTTGTTGATATGCTCTCAGGCGGTCTGGAAAAAATTTCGCTTCTCACAAATATCCCTTCAAGTGTGATCGACGGCTTCAGCCTTGTTGTTATCACGCTTATCACGTCATATTTCTCACTTGTTTTCGGCGAGCTTGTGCCCAAGCGTGTGGCTATGTACAACCCCGAGAAGATCTCTTTCCGCATCGCGGGTGTGCTCACCTTTGTCGCAACGGTTACAAAGCCGTTTGTCAAGGTGCTCTCTCTTTCGGTGAACGGAATACTCAGACTCATGGGCATCGACCCGAACGCAGAGCCTGAAGAGGTCACCGAGGAAGAAATCCGTATGATGGTTGACGTCGGCGGTGAGAAGGGCGTTATTGAGGACACTCAGAAGGAAATGATCAACAACATCTTCGAGTTTGACGATATCGACGCAGGTGATATTATGACTCACCGTACGGATGTTTCCGCGGTCGAAATCAACGATTCGATTCAGGACGTTGTTGAGATATCAGAAAAAGAGGGCTACTCAAGAATCCCAGTTTATGAGGAAAGTCTGGATAAAATTATCGGCATAGTCTATATCAAAGACCTTATCGGCTACATCGGCTCCAGCGTTCCCAAGCAGGAAAGCCTGCGCAAAATTATGCGTGAGCCTTATTTTGTGCCCGAGTCAATGAAATGCGGTGTCCTGTTCCAGGAGATGACAGCGCGCCGTGTGCAGATGGCTGTTGTTGTTGATGAGTATGGCGGCACGGCAGGTATTGTCACGCTCGAAGACCTTGTCGAATCAATCGTCGGCAATATTCAGGATGAATATGACAATGAGGAAGAAGAGTTTTCCGTTATAGACGAAACAACGTTCACAGTTGACGGCACAACCTCAATTGATGAGGTGAATGAGCACGTCGGCGTTAATCTGCCCGAGGATGAATACGATACAATCGGCGGCTTTGTTATCAGCCTGCTCGGTTATCTGCCACAGGATGGTGAAATGAACGAGGTTGATTATGAAAATCTTCATTTCACAATTCTCAACCTTGAAGACAAGCGTATCGGCAAGCTGAAGGTTGAAATAATGCCCGTTGAAGACGATGAAGACGACGGTGATGACGAGCCGTACAGACTTGTTAGACGTCGCAATAAAGATGAGCAGGACGACTGATATTGTCATTATTTGCCCTGTCTTGACAAACCAATAGTTTTTAATGTATTATAAAAGAACACTTTAAGTCTTAAAAGGAGGATACATAAAGTGAAAAAAAGAAACATTATCGCAATCCTGGCATCCTGCGCAGCAGTGCTCACAATCTTTACAGCCTGCGGCAGCAAAGAAGAGGATGTCACAAACCCCACAGTAGTCGGCACTGACGGCAAGGTCTACGAAGAGATAACCGAAGCTGTTACCGACACAGAGGGTGAAGCAGTAACAGACGCAGAAGGTGAAACCCAGGTTGTCGTCGTAACAAAGCCTTACACAACAAAGAAGGCTGAAAAAGAGAAAGACAAAGAAAAGGACAAAGACAAAGAAAAAGACGACAAGACACAGGCTCCCGATGAAAACCCTGCAACACCCGGTGCATCCGACACAACAGCAACACCCGGTGCTCCCGACACAACAGTAGCTCCGCTTTTCCCCTTCATGACCGAACCTGCAGGCGAAACCACAACAACTTTCGAGGATGTTACATTACCCGAGGGTGAAGAGATCGAAGTTCCGTTGGATCAGAGCGGTAAACCACAGCAGAGTATGGCGGAAAAACTTTTCAAAGACGCTGCAAATAGTAAATCTCTTTACATTGATGGTTCCATCGTCACAAACGACAATCAGATTTTCAGCATGGGTCTGCAAATGAAGATTTATTTAAAGGGAAACAAATTTGCAACTGAATTCCCCATCGGTATGGCATCTGTTCGTTTTACTTTTGACGGAAAGTCAATGAATGTAATCTTCCCTGAAGCAAAAGCTTACTTCTCTGGCGGTTCAGCTGAGGGAAGCGAATTGGATATGGCTGAAGAATTGGGCTTATGGAAAATGGTTGCTACTGACGAGCTGAAATACGTTAAGACAGAAAGAGTCAAAATACAGGGTAAAGAGTATCTCTGCGAAACCTACACATCTGATGAAGCCGGCGGCACCATGAGATATTGTTTCAACGGTAAGAGTGAACTTAAGAGAATAGAGATCACCTCTCCTGACAAAACAACAACAATTTTAAAGGTAGAAAATGCTTCTACAACAGTTGACGACAGCGTTTTCGCACCGCCGAAGGGTTATGAGCAGCTCTCAGAAGATAAATTTGAGACCTTAGCCGGCACTCTCGGTTTGATGTAATGAGCAAAATAGTTTTAGTCACAGGCGCTTCCGGTGGTATCGGCAGCGCCTGTGCGCGGCTTTTTGCCGCTGAAGGATATAAGGTTGCAATTCATTTTAATAAAGATAAAGCATCGGCTGATGCGTTAAAGGCGGAAATCTGCTCTCTCGGCGGTGAAGCTGTCTGCGTTTGTGCAGACCTGACCGACGAAAAGCAGGTGGAGTGTATGCTGCGCACCGTCGAGCAGGAGCTTGGTGCGGTTGACGTGCTCGTCAATAATGCGGGCGTGTCACAGCTCAAGCTTTTCACCGACACAACGCGTGAGGATTATGAGCTGGTTTTCGGTGTCAACATCCTCGGTGTGGTCAACTGTTGCCGTGCCGTGCTGCCATCAATGATAAGGCGTCAAAGCGGCAGCATTGTTAACGTTTCGTCTATGTGGGGTGTCAGCGGCGCTTCCTGCGAGGTGCTTTATTCCGCTTCAAAAGCCGCTGTTATCGGCTTTACAAAGGCGCTTGCCAAAGAGGTCGGCCCGAGCGGCATTACGGTCAACTGTGTTGCACCCGGCGTGATAAACACAAAGATGAATTCACATCTGAATGACGAAGATATGGCAGCACTCTGCGACGAAACTCCGCTTTGCCGTACGGGTGAGCCGGACGAGGTTGCACAGGCTGTGTTCTTCCTTTCTTCCGATAAATCTGCGTTTATTACCGGTCAGACACTGAGCGTAGACGGTGGATTTATAATATAATCGTAAAATTAAATAAAAAATTGTTGATTTTATTTAAGTATTATGATAATATAAATAATACTATAACAGTAAATGCGCGTATACTGCGCAATACATATAAAACGGAGGAACAGATATGGCAAAGTGTCCTAAGTGTAATGCCAAGCTCAGATTGATCGATTGGCGTCCCGAATGTCCCAAGTGTGGCGTAAACATGGTTTATTACGGCATGGAAGAGCGCCTTCTTGCCGATGCAGAAAAAGCAGAGGCAGAGCACGCAAAATTCCAGAAGGGTCTCGATCGTTTCAAGGCTTCCGCAATCGGCGGTCCTCGCCAGATTGCCAGAATCATCCTTTCAATCATTCCGGTTGCCGGTCTTTTCCTCGACCTTATCGGTGTTCCGCTTGCAAAGCTCTCTCTTCAGAACATCCCGTTCTATTCAGAGCCCGGTGCTGTTTCACAGATCAATATCGGCATCCTCAAGATTGTTGAGTTCTTTACAGACTATTTTGATGTAGACGGTCTTCTTGCTGCTGTTCAGTCACCTGTTGTCGGCAAGCCGTTCATCTTCTTCGCTCTTGCGATTGTTATGCTTGCTCTCTCTATTGTTATGGGCATTTTCAACTTCGTCAGAAACTTCTGCTCATCAAAGAAGTCATCCTGCGCAAAGAACATCGTTGTCAGCGTTCTCAGCGCTGTTCTTGTTATCGTCAGCGGCGTTATGTTCGGTCAGTTTGCAAACGGCATCAACGCTATTTTCCCCGACATCATCACCGGTGCAATGGGCGCAGGCGTATTCATTACAGCAGCTCTTCACATCCCCGTTATCGTTGTCAACCTTCTTCTTGTCAAGAATCCCATCGTTGTCAAGTATAAGGAGCTTCCCGACTACTCAGCAGAAGCTGCAGAAGAAAAAGCAGGCGAAGCTGTTGCAGCTGAATAATTAAAACAAAAATAATCAAGACCGCTTCTCTTTCGGGAAGCGGTCTTTTTATATGCCTTTTTGCTGTTTATTCGCTGAAGGTTTCTTTAACCTTTTTAAGCTCTTCGGGGATATCTATGCTCTGCGGACATGAGGGCTTGCATTTGCCGCAGGCACGGCAGAGGTCAGCCTTGCCGTCAAGCGCGTCGTAGCCTTCCTTAGCGCCGCGCTTACCCTTATAAACGGTTGAGTTGAATGCTGTAAAGCATTCAGGGATGTTGACGCCGAAGGGGCAGGGCATACAGTAGGCACAGCCTGTGCAGCCGACAAGCGGCATCGTGTGCCACAGGTCGTTAGCCTTGCTGAGTGCTTTTCTCTCATATGCTGTCAGCATACCGATGCTGCTGCGCTTTGCATAGCGGAGATTGTCTTCAACCTGCTTTGGTGTGCTCATTCCGCTGAGCACGAGCGCAACCTCTTCTCTGTCCCAGAGGAAGTCGAGCGCGACCTCAACCTTGCTCTTGCTCTTGGGCAGAGCCGCCTTGACTCTTTCGGGCAGACCCTTTACAAGTCTGCCGCCTCTGAGCGGCTCCATAATAACACAGCTCATACCCTTGGCATAAGCGTATTCAAGTCCCTCGATACCTGCCTGATGCTTGAGGTCAACGTAGTTGAGCTGAATCTGGCAGAAATCCCAGTCAAAGCTGTCAACAATCTCTTTGAACAGGTCAATATCGTCGTGGAATGAAAAGCCGAGATATTTTATCTTGCCCTCTTCTTTTGCCTTACGCATACTCTCAAGCACGTTGTATTTGAGCACCTTGTTGTTCCACAGGTCTTTGTTGAGTGTGTGGAGAAGGTAAAAATCAACGTAGTCTGTCTGAAGTCTTTCAAGCTGAGTATTGAATCTGTCTTCAAAAGTTATTTCATCCGTAAGGTCGTATACGGGAGATTTTGTTGCGAGATATACACGCTCACGGTATCCGTCTTTGAGTGCCTCGCCGACAAACTCTTCACTTTCCTGGTCGTGATAGTAGAATGCTGTGTCAACGTAGTTTACGCCCTCGTCAATTGCGTGACGAAGCATTTTTGTTGACGTTTCGCGGTCAATCTTTCCGCCCTTGGTGGGGAATCTCATACAGCCGAAGCCAAGCGGAAAAACTTCAACGTCAATGCCTTTGAATTTTCTGTTCATTGTAAATCACTCCAAACCGAAGTATTTTGCGGCGTTGTTATAGGATACGTCCTGAACAAGTTGCTTGAGTGTTTCCATATCGTCGGGGTAAAGTCCGTCCTCAACCATATCGCCGAGCAGACCGCAGAGAATGCGGCGGAAATATTCGTGTCTGGGGTAGGAGAGGAAGGAGCGTGAATCCGTAACCATACCGACAAATTTGCCGAGCACGGAGAGGTTGCCGAATGCCTTCATCTGCTCACGCATACCGTCGAGATTGTCGTTGAACCACCAGCCGCTGCCGAACTGAATCTTGCCGGGTGCATCGGAATTCTGGAAGTTGCCGAGCATTGTGCCGAGCACATAGTTATCCTTGGGGTTGAGTGTGAAGAGAATTGTTCTGGGCAGAAGCTCCTCTTTTGCAAGGCTGTCGAGGAAGCGTGAAAGCGGCTGAGCAATCTCTTTATCGTCAATTGAATCAAAGCCGGCATCGGGGCCGATTTTGTTGAACATAAGCGTGTTGTTGTTACGCATCGGGCCCATATGAAGCTCCATTGCCCAGCCTCTGCGTGCATATTCCTTTGCCATCGTGCGAAGCAGAGCCGTGCGGTAAGCGTCAAGCTCGTGTGCTGTGAATTCGCCGCCGAGTCTGCCCTTCTGGAATATTGCTTCAAGCTCTTCTGCCGAAGCTTCAGCATAGGGCACATAGGTGAATGCGTGGTCGCTTGCGCGGCAGCCCATCTGTGCAAATGCCTCGATTCTCTCAAGCAGTGCCTCTTCAAGTGCTGTGTAGCTCTCAATCTTTCTGCCGATGCGCTCCTCAAGTGAAGCGAGCCACGGAATGAAAGAGGGCAGCTCAATTGAAAGAGCCTTGTCGGGACGGAATGCAGGAATAACCTTTGTTTTAAAGCTCTCGTCCTGTGCGAGAAGCACGTGATATTCAAGCGAATCCGCAGGGTCATCCGTTGTGTAAACACAGGCAACGTTTGAGCGCGCGATAAGCTCACGCGGTGTGAATCCGCCGGCGTTAATCTGTGCGTTTGCCTTTTCCCAGATTTCTTCTGCTGTCTTTGCACTCAGCGGAGTGTCGATTCCGAAATAGCGCTGAAGCTCAAGGTGTGTCCAGTGGTAGAGGGGATTGCCGGGAGCATAAGCGAGCATTGTAGCGTAGGCAACAAACTTGTCGTGCCAGCTTGCATCACCCGTGATGTATTTTTCGTCAATACCGAAGGAGCGCATTGCACGCCATTTGTAATGGTCGCCTGCAAGCATCAGCCAGGCGATATCTGACGGCTGCTTGTTTTCGTAAATCTCCTTTGGTGAAAGGTGACAGTGCCAGTCAAAAATCGGCATTTCGTTTGCTGCGGCAAAAAGCTCTTTTGCGGCAGGGTTGTTGAGGAGAAAATCCTCAGCCATAAATTTTTTCATGTTAGCTTCACTCCCCGATTATTTTTCATATATGAATTCTTCAAGATATTTTACGTTTTTGTTAAGGTCAAGGCTGAGCACTGACTGACCGTCAATGCTTTTGCTTTTCCACGTGCCGTCTGCAGGCACGCTGCCCTGCTCAATGTCATAGTGCAGGTAGCGGATAAGACCATTTACCGCAAGCCACGTAAGAGAAAGCGGCGACATATCCGTTTCGACACGGCTTACGATATCTCCCATCAGCTTGTAAAGCTCAACGGGGTTGGTTCGTTTGCATTTATTTATCAGCGCTGTCATAACCTTGCGCTGTCTGCCTGTGCGCATAAAGTCGGAGTCGAGCTTCCTTATGCGGCAATACCACAGCGCTTCGTTGCCGTTGAGATGTACGGATTCACCCGAAACAACGTTTTGCAGGTGAACAATGTCGCGCATATATACTGCCTCTTTTTCGGTAACCTCAACGTTGACACCGCCAAGACCGTTGATTATATCTTCAAACATCGTGAAATCAACCATCATATAGTGGTCGATCCTGATGTTGAAATTGTATTCGATGGTGTCCATTACCGTCTGCGCACCGCCCCGTGTGCAGGCGGCGTTGAGCTTTGCGTTGGTTTTCATTTCGGGGATGTAGACGTAAGAATCCCTCATAAAAGACGTAAGCTTGATTTTTCTTGTGGCAGAGTTTACCGATACGAGAAGCATCGTGTCTGAGCGTGAGGAATCGTCAGGGTTGCGTCGGTCAACACCGATAAGAAGAATGTTCTGAACCATCGGGCTTTGCATAAGACTGCTGCTGTCGAGAAAAACGTTTTTGCTGTGACCTGTTTCGGTGTAGTTTACACTGCTGAACGTGAAATAAATCAGCCCTGTACCAATGCCGAATATTATTGCCGCAATAAGAATAAGTGCTTTTATTTTGCGGAAAAAGCCGCGCTTTTTCTTCGGCTTTTTGTTGTTCTTTTCGGGTGGAGGCTCGGGACTGTAATCGTCATCGTCAAAATCGAATGCGCCGCCCGGCTCAATGCCGTAATCCTCACGGTTGAGTTGCGGTCTACTTTTGCGGCTGTTGCCGATATAAATGTCACGGCTGTTGTTTCTTGGGGTGACGTATATGTCATCCGGTTGGTTTTGATTTTTCTTTTTATTGTTATCGCGGCGCGGTTTTTTGCCGCCGATATAGATGTCTTCCAAAAAATTTCTTTCCTTCCGTTTTAAAGAAAAAACAAGCGGATCTGTAAGCCGGGTTCTGTCGTTTAAGGCAACTATCTATCTACGCCTTGCGTTGCCGCAAGGCTCCAGCCACCCGTTGAAGTATAGGCCGAGCAAGCCACTTCGGTCGGTGTTGCTTCGGATAGGGTTTACAGGGCCGTGCAGTCTCCTGCACGCCGGTGAGCTCTTACCTCGCCTTTCCACCCTTACCCGCGTAAGCGGGCGGTATATCTCTGTTGCACTGTCCCTAAGGTCACCCTCGGCGGCCGTTAGCCGTTATCCTGCTCTGTGAAGCCCGGACTTTCCTCGTCGGCAGGGGTGATAAGTCCCTGACGCCGCAGCTGCCCAATCCGCTTGTTGAATATATATTTTATAACAAAACGCGCGTGTTGTCAATTTAATAATGCCATACCTGACCGCATATATATTAAAAAAAGAAAAAGAGGGAGAAGGGTTATGGATTTTCACGCAATCGGTGTCAATGATGCCGCGGCAGAGCTTGGCACCGACATAAACAGCGGTCTGACTGCGAAAAAAGCAAAGCTGCGTTTGGCAGAAGAGGGCGAAAACAGACTTGCCGAAAAAAAGAAAAAAGGATTTTTGTCCAGGTTTTTATCGCAGTTCAAAGACTTTATGGTAATAACCTTGCTGATTGCGGCGGCAATCTCGTTTGCTACTGCTTTTCTTGAGGGTGAAGGCTCTTTTGTTGACCCGATAATAATTCTTGCTATTGTTATTGTGAATGCTTTCGTTGGTGTTATTCAGGAAAGCCGTGCGGAGCGTGCGCTTGAGAATTTAAAGGAGCTTTCCGCACCTGAGGCAACTGTTGTGCGCAGCGGTGAAACGCTCACGGTTTCCGCAAGTCAGGTTGTCAGGGGAGACGTGCTTGTTCTTAACACGGGCGACAGAGTTGCCGCAGATGCAAGGCTGATAAATTCTGTAGAAATCAGGATGAATGAAAGCTCACTCACGGGTGAAGCGCTTCCAGTTGAAAAAAGCGCATCCGCAAAGCTCGACGCCGGTACACCGCTTGCCGAGCGGATAAACTGTGTTTATGCAGGCACAACCGTGCTCGGCGGACACGGAAAAGCCGTTGTTACGCACACGGCGATGAATACGCAGATTGGCAGAATTGCCGATATGCTCGGCAAAGAAAAAGTGCCGCTTACTCCGCTTCAGACAAGGCTCGAAAAAATCGGCAAGGTGTTGGGGCTGGGTGCAATCGCAATCTGTGCGGCTGTGTTTTTGCTCGGCGTTTTCAGGCGCGACGGTCTGCTCAACAGCTTTATGCTTTCTGTCAGCCTTGCCGTTGCCGCAATTCCCGAGGGTCTGCCTGCCGTTGTGACGGTTGTGCTCAGCACGGGTGTGTCGGTTATGGCTAAAAACAAAGCGATAATCCGCAGGCTTACAGCCGTTGAAGCGCTCGGCAGTGCGACTTATATCTGCTCGGATAAAACGGGCACACTTACACAGAATAAAATGACGGTTTCAAAGCTGTTTTCCGCTTACGGTGAGGTTGATGCCGAGAGCGATGAGGGCAGAAAAATTCTTAAAACTGCGGCACTTTGCTGCAACGCAACCGCAACTCAGGGCGAGCCGACAGAGGTTGCCGTTGTGCGTGCGGCAGGCGGTGTTGACAGCAGTGCGGTAAGGCTCAGTGAAGAGCCGTTCAGCAGTGAGAAAAAGATGATGAGCGTCACTGTGAAAAAAGGTGAAAAAACTCTGACAGTTATCAAAGGTGCGCCCGAAAAAATATTCGATATGTGCCGCTTTGTCGGTAATGCTTCACTGTTTAACGACCGTATGGCAGACGGCGGACTTCGTGTGCTTGCCGTTGCCGTTAAAGAGCATGGCGAATTTGAATTCGTCGGTCTTATCGGCATTGAAGACCCCGAAAGGAAGGAGGCGGCGCAGGCTGTTGCGCTGTGCAAGCAGGCAGGTATAACGCCTGTGATGATAACGGGTGATAATCCGCGCACCGCCTGTGCGATTGCATCAAGGCTCGGAATTTGTGAAAAAGGCAGACCTGCCGTAACAGGCGCAAGGCTTGATTCGCTCAGCGACAGTGAGCTGTGTGAGACAGTGAAAAAAGAGAGGGTTTTTGCCCGTGTCAGTCCCGAGCATAAGGTGAGAATCGTCAAGGCACTGCGTGCAAACGGTGAGGTTACCGCAATGACGGGTGACGGAGTGAACGATGCGCCTGCGCTCAAGGCGGCAGACATCGGCTGTGCGATGGGAAAATGCGGCACACAGGTTGCAAAGGGTGCGGCGGATATTGTGCTTGCCGATGACAACTTTGCAACAATAGTCAGGGCTGTGAGAGAGGGCAGAGGAATATATGACAATATCAGAAAGGTTGTCAGGTTTCTGTTGAGCAGTAATATCGGCGAAATAATTCTGATTTTTATTGCGGGGCTTGTCGGTATGCCGGCGCCTATGATGCCCATTCAGCTTCTGTGGACAAATCTTGTCACGGATTCACTGCCTGCAATGGCACTCGGCACAGAGAAAACCGACAGCGAAATTATGAAAAGACCGCCCGTTGACCCGAAAAAGGGTCTTTTCACAAAAAGCGGTTGGCTCGATATTGCGCTTGAGGGTGTTTTTATCGGTGCTCTGGCTCTGCTTGGTTTTACCGTGGGCAAGGCCGTGTGGGGGCTTGACGTTGCACGCACGGTGTGCTTTTGCACGATGAGCATCGGCGAGCTTGTGCATGCGCTCAATTCACGCAGTGAGCGGTCGCTGTTTAAAATCGGCTGGTTTTCAAACCGCAGGATGAACCTTGCCTTTGCCGTATGTCTGCTGCTTCAGGTCGGTGTGGTTATGCTCCCACCGTCGGCAGCTCTTTTCTCTGTTGTGCCGCTCGGTATTACGCAGTGGCTGCTGGTTGCCGCACTCTGTGCCGCTCTGCCTGTGGCGGTCGAGGTTTCGAAGGCGCTGAAAGCTTGACAAAAAAAGGATGTTAAAATATACTTGTCGGTGAAATATTGAGGAAAAAGGTAAAAAATTTTATGGATAAAACTTTTGTCAAAAAGGAGCTTGTGCCGCTGCTGCTCAGGCTTTCGTTGCTTGTCGCAATTTTTGTTGCGGTTGCGCTCAATTACGATAAACTCGTCAACATTGACGTGCGCTCAATTGTCGATGCCGCGCCGAATAAAATCGGTGCAATCGCTGTCGGTATTTCTATTTTCGGTCTTAAGGGTTTTACATTCATAATCCCGGCAATGCTGATATACGTGTCTGTCGGTATGGCTTTTGATACGGGCACGGCGCTGTTTATCAGCCTTTGCGGAATTGCGCTTGAGGTTACGGTCACTTACTGGCTCGGCAGAGCGCTCGGCGGCGATTATGTGGCTAAGCTTTTAGGCAAGGTCAAGGGTGGCGATAAAGTGCTCGGTATGAAAGATAAGAGCAAGTTCTCAACCGTTTTTGTTGCGCGCCTCGTCGGCTTACCTATTGATTTTTCAAGCCTTTTATTCGGCTCGATGAAGCTGCCGTTTTTCCGCTATGTGATTCTGTCGGTTATCGGCATTGCTCCGCGCGTAATTCTCTTTACCCTTCTCGGCGAGGGCGCAAACAGGTTCCTGCCAAAGGAGCTGCTGCTCAAGGCTGTGCTTGTGGCGCTTCCGGTGGTTGCGGTTGTTTTTGTTGTGCGCTGGATAATCAAGCGCAAAAAAGCGTGATTTTCGGCTATTTTCCTATGAAAAGCGCGGTTTTTTCTCTTTTTTATATTAAAAATACTATTGCTATTTTTATTTTCTTGTGTTAAACTATGTTTGTACGAATGATTTGACTGTAAAGAGTGGGCTCTGCCCGCTCTTTTGTTTATTCTTATTGAAATTCTTAACGTAAGGAGCGAGGATATGGCAGGTAAAGGTAAGGGTGGCAATACGGTTGCCGCAGTAACAGCAATCGCTGAGCCGATTGCACAGCAGCTCGGGCTTATGCTCTGGGACGTGCGATTCGTCAAAGAGGGCGCAAACTGGTACCTCCGCATTTTTATTGATAAGGAGGGCGGCGTAGGTATTGACGACTGTGTTGCAATGAGCCACGCGCTTGACAAGCCGCTTGAGGATGCGGACCCTATCGACCGCAGCTACTGTCTTGAGGTCAGCTCACCCGGCACAGACCGTGAGCTTACACGTCCTGCTCACTTTGATGCATATATCGGTGCATCCGTTGTCGTAAGGCTTATCCGTCCCCTCGAAACGGGCGAGCGTGAGCTGCACGGCAAACTTGAAAGCCACGATGCGGGCAGCTTTACCGTTACACTCGACGGTGAGCGCACGCTTGTAATTGAGCGCAAGGAGGCCTCCTGGGTCCGCCTTGACGATACTGACGCAATTTAACGAAAGGATTGATATATCAAAATGGACACAAAAGAATTTTTTGCAGCCGTTAAACTTCTCGAGAAAGAAAAAGGCATTCCCGCAGAAATCCTCTGCGAGAGAATTCAGGCAGCTATTATCTCTGCAATCAAGGGCGAATACAACAGAGATATCGGCTACTGTGAAATCGACTTTGCCAACGGCGAAATGGCAGTTTATCTTCGCAAGAACGTAGTTTCCGAAATCGCAGACCCCGTAACAGACCTTCTTCCCGAAGAGGCTGAGCGTTATAAGGCAGGCGCAGTTCCCGGCGATATCGTTGAGATTCCGCTTGAGACAAAGAGCTTCAGCAGAATTGCGGCAAGCACAGTCAAAAACGTTATCCGTCAGGGTATCCGCGAGGCTGAGCGCAGCCAGCTCAAGCAGGAGTTCCAGAGCAAGCACAACGAGCTTGTAACCGTTAAGGTTATCAGCATTGATGCCGAATCAGGCAACGCAACCGTCGAGATGGGCAAGGGTGAATCCATCCTCCTCAAGACAGAGCAGGTTCCCGGTGAGGAACTTAAGGTCGGCGACCTTATCAAGGTTTACGTTGTTGATATCCGTGAGGGTGAAAAGAGCGGCGTCAAGGCTATGATTTCACGCACACATCCCGGTCTTGTCCGCAGACTGTTTGAGGAAGAAGTTCCCGAAATTTTCGACGGTACAGTCAAAATCCAGGCTATCTCCCGTGAGGCAGGCTCACGCACAAAGGTTGCCGTATTCAGCGCAGACGAAAACGTTGACGCTGTCGGCTCCTGCATCGGTGCAAGAGGCGCCCGTGTCGGCAAGGTTGTTGACCTTCTCGGCGGCGAGAAGATAGACATTGTAAAATACAGCGAAGATCCCGCACAGTTCATTGCAGCTTCACTTGCTCCCGCTGACGTTATCAGCGTTGAGGTTCTTGAGGATGCTCCGAATTCCTGCAGAGTAGTCGTTCCGGATAATCAGCTTTCACTTGCCATCGGCAACAAGGGTCAGAACGCACGCCTTGCCGCAAAGCTTACAGGCTGGAAGATTGATATCAACCCCGAAAGCGGATTCTTTGAGATTCAGGAATAACATAATTACGGCGGTGACGTTATGAACAAACCTAAAAAAATACCGATGCGCAAATGTCTCGGTTGCGGCGAAATGAAGCCCAAGCAGGAGCTTATCCGTGCGGTGCGCTCGCCCGAGGGTGAGATTTCTCTTGACCTTACGGGCAAGAAAAACGGCAGAGGCGCATATATCTGCCGTGACAGAAAATGTCTGACCGCCGCAATAAAAGCCAAGCGTTTCGAAAGAGCGTTCGGCTGTGCTGTTGAACAGCACGTTTATGACAATCTGCTCACCGAGTTTGAGCAGGAATAAGGAGGAAATCGCATGGCAGCAATCAAATACAGAATTCACGAAGTCGGTAAGGACTTCGGCAAGTCCAGCAAAGTCGTACTCGAGCTGCTTACACAGTACTTTGACGGCACAAAAAACCATATGACAGCCCTTGAGGACAAGGAGCTTGACGTTATTTTTGAAACCTTTACACAGCAGTCTGCCGTAAAGAGCTTTGACGAGTATTTTGCAACTGCCGCTGAGGCAAAGCCCGAGCCCAGGAAGGAAGCTCCCAAGGCTGAGGCAAAGCCCGAAAAGGCAGAGGACAAAAAAGCTCCCGCAAAGCCTGCAGACAAGAAGCAGGAGGGCAAGCCTGCCGCTCCCGCAGCAAAGCAGCCTGAGCAGCCCAAGAAGAAGGAGAAGGACCGTTCAGGTCCCCTTCAGGCAAGAACAAAGGGCGAAAAGAGAACAATCGACACAAGAGCTGACAACGTTCAGCTTGAAAAATACAATGAGCACTATGAGAACATCGTGCCCGTAAACAAGTCACAGGGTATTCAGGATTCTGCAGTACGCAAGCAGAAGCTCAACCAGAAATCCAAGCAGTACCGCAAGCAGGGCACAAGAACTCACCGCCGTGAAACCGAGCAGGAGAGAATCAAGAGAATTGAGGCAGAGCGCGCAAACAAGAAGATCACAGTTGTTCTTCCTGAGGAAATCTCTGTCGGCGACCTTGCTCTCAAGCTCAAGATGACAGCAGCAGAAGTTATCAAAAAGCTCTTCTTACTCGGTCAGATGGCAACAATCAACGATATGCTCGACTTTGACACAGCTGAAATCGTTGCAACCGAGCTTGGTGCAAAGGTTCAGAAAGAGGTTGTCGTCACAATTGAGGACAGAATCATCGACGCTACAGAAGACGATGACACAAACCTTGAGCCGAGAAATCCCGTTGTTGTTGTTATGGGTCACGTTGACCACGGTAAGACATCACTTCTCGATGCTATCCGTCACACCTCCGTTACTTCAACAGAGGCAGGCGGTATCACACAGCACATCGGTGCTTACAGAGTTAAGGCAAACGGCGAGCTTATCACCTTCCTTGATACACCCGGTCACGCAGCTTTCACATCAATGCGTGCACGTGGTGCAAAGGCAACGGACATCGCTGTTCTTGTTGTAGCCGCTGATGACGGTATTATGCCGCAGACAATTGAGGCTATCAACCATGCAAAGGCAGCAGGCGTTCAGATTATTGTTGCAATCAACAAGATGGATAAGCCCGATGTCAACCCCGAAAAAATCAAGCAGCAGCTTACAGAGCACGAGCTCATTCCCGAAGAGTGGGGCGGCGACACAATCTGTGTTCCCGTATCTGCTCACACAAAAATGGGTATCGACAGCCTTCTTGAGTCAATCCTCCTCGTTGCAGAGATGATGGAGCTCAAGGCTAACCCGAACAGAGCTGCAAAGGGCAGCGTTATCGAGGCAAGACTCGACAAGGGTCGTGGCCCGATTGCAACCCTTCTCGTTCAGAACGGCACACTTCACGCAGGCGACATTATCGTTGCCGGTACTTCTGTCGGCCGTGTACGTGCAATGGTTGACGAGCACGGCAGAAACGTCAAGGAAGCAGGTCCTTCCTGCCCCGTTGAGATAATGGGTCTTGATGAAGCACCTCAGGCAGGTGACGTTTTCGACGCAGTATCTGACGAGCGTCTTGCAAGAGAGCTTGTTGAGCAGCGTAAGCAGAAGCTCAAGGATGAGCAGTTCAGCTCCGTACAGAAGGTCACACTCGACAACCTCTTCTCCTCACTTCAGGCAGGCGAGGTCAAGGATCTCAACGTTGTTGTCAAGGCTGACGTTCAGGGCTCGGCAGAAGCTGTCAAGCAGAACCTTGAGAAGCTTTCAAACGATGAGGTACGCGTACGTGTTATCCACAGCGGTGTAGGTGCCGTCAGTGAGAGCGACGTTATGCTCGCAAACGCTTCAAACGCAATCATCGTCGGCTTCAACGTCCGTCCCGACCCTGCAGCTCAGGTCAATGCAGAGCGTGACGGTGTCGATATGAGAATGTACAGAATCATCTACGACTGTATTGAGGAGATCGAGGCTGCTATCAAGGGTATGCTCGCTCCCAAGACACGTGAGGTTGTACAGGGCCGTATCGAGGTTCGTAACATCATCAACATCTCCTCTGTCGGTAACGTTGCAGGTTGTTATGTTCTTGACGGCAAGGTAACACGTAACTCAAAAATCCGTGTTGTCCGTGACGGTATCGTTATCACTGAAGACGAGATGGGCTCACTCAAGCGTTTCAAGGATGACGTAAAGGAAGTCGTTCAGGGCTATGAGTGCGGTATCGTTCTCAACAAGTTCAACGATATCAAGCTCGGCGATATCTTCGAGTCATTCATCATCGAAGAATACCGCGACTAATTAATTGAAAGGTTAAACGCAGGGGCTGACGAAAAAAAGCGTCAGCCTTTGCTGAAAAATAATATGGCAGGATATAAATCAGACAGAGTTGCGGAGGATATCAAGCGTGAGATAATCGCTATCATCCGTGACGAGATAAAGGACCCCCGTGTTCAGGGCAAGCTCCTGACGGTTATCCGTGTTGAGGTTTCGGGCGACCTTTCCTATGCAAAGGCTTATATCAGCGCAATGGAGGGTATAGAAGCCGCTAAAGAGGCCGTGGCAGGTCTTAAGAATGCCGCAGGCTATATCCGCCGTGAGGTTGGTCAGAGGCTCCGCCTTCGCAAAACACCCGAGCTTCGTTTTATGGCGGATGATTCAATCGAGCACGGTATGAGCATCGCAAAGATGTTAAATGATTTGAATAAGTAAGTACTGAATGCGTTTTTTAAACGCAAATCATGCAAAAATCTTTTTGCAAATTATGATTTCGTAAGAAATCAAATCATGCCGCAAGGCAAATCATTTTTTCAATACCTCAATAAAGTTGATACACATAGAAAAATCCGTATCACCGAGAGAAATTGAGACGTTGTCTTTCTGTTTTCAATACCTCAATAAAGTTGATACACACAGAAAAATCCGTATCACCGAGGGAATTGAGATATAGTCTTTACGGTTTAATGATTTGCTACGCATGATTTGGCGTGACCGCCATGATTTGTTGCAGTGCAACATGATTTGAATCGATAAACCGATTCATTGTTAATTTAAAAAAGGGAGGGAAGAGCAATGCTTATTGATCTTGGCGCTGCAGCTTCTTTCTTGAAAGAAAACGACAATTTTACAATCCTTACCCATGCCCACCCGGACGGAGATACTCTCGGTTCGGGCATCGGTCTTTGTCTGGCGCTTCGTGCGCTCGGCAAAAAGGCAAACGTCATCAACAACGAGGAGATTCCGCCTAAATTCCGCTATCTTGAAATTGAGACGCAGGAATTTGAAGAGCAGACAGTTGTTGCCGTTGATATTGCGGACGTTATGTTGATGGGTAACGAAACAAGAGAAAAATACGAAACAAAGGTTGACCTGAGCCTTGACCATCACGGCTCAAACAGACTTTTTGCAAAGCTTAACTATGTTGATTCCTCTGCTGCAGCTGCAGCTCAGATTATATTTGAGCTTGTTGAGCTGCTCGGTGTTCAGATAACACCGCAGATGGCAGATTGCTTTTATACCGGCATCTCAACCGACACGGGCTGTTTCCGCTATGCAAACGTCACACCCGAGACACACCGCATTGCGGCAAAGCTTATGGAATACGGCGCCGGTGCGGCGGCGATAAATGTTAAGATGTTCGAGACAAAGACGAGAACTTACGCAGCGCTTGAGCGGCTTGCTCTTGACGGTATGCAGTTTTTCTATGATGGCAGATGTGCGCTGATTACAATCACACGCGAGATGTTTGCCGAAAGCGGCTCGGATGAAAACGAGTGCGACGGAATTGCCGCAATATCCCGTCAGATTGAGGGTGTGCTTGTCGGCGTTACTATGCGTGAGCGACGCGACGGAACATATAAGGCTTCTGTGCGCACACACAATCCCGTTGATGCAAGCGCAATCTGTGCAAGGCTTGGCGGCGGCGGTCATCCCAACGCGGCAGGCTGTCAGCTTCCCGGCACAAGGGAGGAAGCTACAAAGCTGCTTCTCGACACAATCGGTGAATTTATATGACAGGTGTTGTTTTTCTTGATAAGCCGCAGGGTATGACGTCATTCGTTGCGGCAAACAGGGTTAAACGCGTTCTCGGTGCTAAAAAGTCGGGTCATACAGGCACTCTCGACCCTATGGCAACAGGTGTGCTTGTTGTTATGCTCGGCGGCGCAACGCGGTTTATTGATTTTCTTCACACGCACGATAAGGCTTATGAGGCAACGGTGCGACTCGGTGTCACAACAGATACGCTCGATATTGAGGGCACAGTGCTCAGTGAGCAGAAGGCAGCTTTTACTACCGCTGAATTTGAGGCGGCAATGCTTTCATTCCTCGGCGAAATCGATCAGGTGCCGCCGATGTATTCGGCAATAAAAAAAGACGGCAAAAAGCTCTATGAGCTTGCGCGTGAAGGTATTGAGATTGAGCGTGAAAGTCGCAGGGTCAATATCTATTCGCTTGAATTGACCGGTGCGGATGAAGCAAAGCAGGAGTTTTCGTTCCGTGTCAGCTGCTCTGCAGGCACTTACGTGCGCTCTCTCAGCTCCGATATAGGCGAAAAACTCGGCTGCGGTGCGGTGCTGACTTCTCTTCGCAGGGTTGAGGCACACGGCATTGATATTTCGCAGTGTAAAACGCTTGATGAAATAAGTGAGGCTGACGTTGTGGCGCTTGATAAATTGCTTGAGTATCCGAGTGTTACCGTAACTGCGGCTCAGGCGCAGCGCTTTTCAAACGGTGGCGCTCTTGACAGATGCCGTATTCACTCGCCGCTTGAGGACGGTATCTGCAAGGTCTATTCACCCGAAAATAAATTTCTCGGTCTTGGCGAAGCTGATTCGCAACAACTTAAAATTAAACGCATCTATTCCGAAACCTGAGGGTAAACAGAATGGAAAATAAAAAAAGAGCAATCGCTCTCGGTAATTTTGACGGCATACATTTAGGCCATACCGCAGTTATAAACTCTGCCGTGCAGGCGGCACGCGAGTGGGATATGACACCTGCGGTGCTGCTGCTTGAGCCTCTGCCTGCGTATGTCATTGACGGACGTGAGGCACCTGAGCTTATAACCCGGGCAGATAAGGATAAATTATTTGCCGATATGGGCATTGAAGTCATCAGAACAGATTTTTTAAAAATTAAAGATTATTCGCCGCAGGAGTTTTTTGTAAAAATTCTTGCAGGTGAGCTCAATGCAGGTATGCTCTGCTGCGGCTTCAATTACCGCTTCGGTAAGGGCGGCGAGGGCGACAGCACTCTGCTCGGCTGGTTGTGCGAGATTGCGGGTATAGGGCTTAACGTCATACCTGCTGTCAGCGTTGGCGGTGAGGTTGTAAGCTCAACACGCATCCGTGCCGCAATTGAGAGCGGCGATATCGAGACTGCAAACTCAATGCTCGGCAGAGAGTTCGGCTACACGCTTGAGGTTGTTCACGGCGACTGTATCGGCAGGGAGCTTGATTGTCCGACTATAAATCAGCTCTTCCCCGACGGGTTGATTGTGCCGAAATACGGTGTCTATGCGTCACGCACCTGCGTAGACGGCACTTGGTACCGCTCGGTTACCAACATTGGTCGCAGACCCTCGTTTGAAAATGATGAACAGCGAAGCGAAACGCATATCATCGGCTACGATGGCGACCTCTACGGCAGATTTATTGAAGTAAGGCTGCAAAAATATAAGCGTGGCGAAATGAAATTCAACTCGCTTGATGAGCTGAAAGCTCAGCTTAACAAAGATAAAATGTAAAGAAAAAGTCCACCGACACAAATCGGTGGACTTAAATTTTTATTCTACCGTGATTCTTGTTTCGCCGTTTGAGATTACCGAAAGGGTGAGCGTTTTTGTCGCTTCGTTCCACTCGGTTTTCATTGTTGCGCCGTTAGTGCCTGCGGCTGTTACTGTCGGCTCGGTTTCAAAGCCCGAAAGTTCGATTACGGATTCTCTGAAATTCTTGGGGTCGCTTCTTCTGCCGCCCATTGCATAGGCAGTCATAAACTGGCTTTCGTCCTCAAGTCCGTTGCATACGGCATCCGTATCGAGTCGCAGGTTGCAAAGGTCAATGTTTATCTTGCCGTTGTCCTCGTCGAGTATTGCGTAGGTGTGGGCGACAAAGGTTGTGTTTATCTTCTTGCCGCTGTCAAGTGTATAGCTGACACTCTGCTCGCTGTCAATCGTCTTGTTTTCATTGCTGTTGAATATATAGATATAATCGTTTATATCAAACAGCACACCGTTGCCCGTGTAGGTTTCTTCATAGTAGCTGTTGAAGAATTTCGTCTTGATCGGGTTTATAAACAGCAGATTGAAGAAGTAAGACCAGTCGGTGAGGATTTTGCTGTCGGGTAAAACCTGCTGTGCATCGGAGTAAATCGGCAGAATGGGCACAATGTAATACCTTGCCGTTGAGGGCACCCAGGTTTTTGTGCAGTCAAAGTAGATATTTTCGAATTTCTCCTGGAAGAATGTGAATTTGTCGCAGTAAAGACCCTGAAGAATGTGTGCATCGTTACCGCTGAGCGCATAAGCTCTCGGGTTTGACATCTTGTAGGCTACCTTGATGTTTGATTTTACTTCTTCCTTGTCGGGCACGGAGCCGCCCAGAATCATTTGATATATCGGATAAAGCACCTCATAGAAAGTGGGGGTGAGAATTACTTCGCCGTTGACAAAGTGATAGAGTCCGCCTCTGCTGAACATACCTTCAATCGCATAAACGGTTGCGCCGCCGACCATATCGGCAATCATATCAATGCCGAAAAGTGCGGGCGGATATTTGGCGGTTGTGAGCGGATTCGGCTCATTCGGTGCAACACCGAGGTCGTCGTACTCTATAAAGCCTTCTTCGTACCAAAGGAAGTTTTCAAGGTTGACACCCCAGTTGCCGCAAACGCCGTCAAGCCAGCAGCCAAAAATGTTTGACTGGCTTGCAAAGTGTCTGCCGTGGCCGTTGTGCTTGTCCATAATAACTATGTTTTCGGTGTTTGCCTTGAGCAGATCGTAAAGCTCTCTGTCCTTGAGAATTTGGTTTACGTAGTTGGCTTTTTTGTGGTAGATATATTCCATATCCTGCCAGATGAAAAGTCCGCCGTTTTCAGCGCACGCCTTGATGCAGGATTTCATACGTCTGAGGATGTTTTTGTTAACGCCCTGGTCATCCGTTACCTCGTCGTAAGCGAGCTTTTCGTTGGTAACGCCGTTGGTTGAAAGCTCAACCTGAACAAAACCCATCATAGAGGGGTGCTCCTTGAATACGGCAGAAA
Source organism: Acutalibacteraceae bacterium (assembly GCA_045637465.1). Lineage (GTDB taxonomy): Bacteria > Bacillota > Clostridia > Oscillospirales > Acutalibacteraceae > UBA8612. The sequence goes on from JAZTZM010000020.1 coordinate 64,658, forward strand.
GCTCCTCTTGGGTGAAGGGGTCACGCGTTTTGTTTGTGCAGAAGCATTCGGACTGACATACAATCGGCACGTTTGCCGCATCGGTTATTGTCAGCAGCTCATCCCAGAATTCGAGCTGTCTTGCAGGAGTCATATCGGTTGTGCCCTCGTCTATGTAGATTACGGCAAAGTTTCTTATGTCCTCAGGCAGCGCGTAATATGTCTTGATTGCATACTCGGCAAAGGCTTCGCCTGTTTGTGGTCCGCCCCATATCGGGCAGTTTCTTATCATAAACAGCGGGTTTTCTTCGTCGACATAAAGTCGCAGTCCGTCAACCTGCTTGCGTGTGCGTATTTCAGTCTGTGTTGCTTTAAGTTCAGGCAACGCCTTATATTCAGCACTTGCATTTTCTGCCGAGGATGCGGGCAGAGCTGTTGCGCCGAGTATCATAGCCAGACACAGCACGATGCATAAAATTCTTTTTTTCATAACGATGTCAACTCCGTGTATTTATCTTGCCGAGCAGTCTTTGTGCGGCAGCATTAACTCTGCTGTCGCTGTGTGTTATTGATGCTTCGGCATATTTTATGTATTTTTCGGGTTGAGCGCTGTTTGCCATTACGGTCAGCGTCAGCGCTGTCAGTTTCGCAGGACGCAGGTAGTTGCCGCCTAAAATATCTCTGTAGGGTTCACACCCTTTTTTGCCCGATGAAAAAGCAGAAAAAAGATTATCGAAGCTGAAAAGTGATTTTTCTTCAGCCGTCATTTCTCTTGCTGTCAGATGTCTGTTAAACGGACAGTAGCGCTGGCAGATGTCACAACCCCACAGCTGTGTGCCGATGCTTTGTGCGCTTGCCTCATCGGGGAAATCAGATGCCTCCTGAAAGCTTCTTATGCACCTTTCTCTTATAAAAGCGCCGTCGCCTATGCAGGCATTGGGGCAGAGCTTTTCACATATACCGCAGGAGCGGCATATTTCGCTGACTGTTGGGGTTTTTATAACCTCGGATAAACTTGCTTCCTTTGCAAAAACACCGCTTACGCCGACGATCTCGAGCGCCATACGCGTGCCGAAGGTTTCGTTTGCAATCAGCGTGCTTTTAAGCGAAACACCAAGCCCCGAATAAAAGGCGATATTCTTATAAGGCAACGCACACTCTGCAGTTTCAAAGCCTGCCTGAGTCAGCTCGTTGCACAGCTTTTTTCGCAGGAAATACGCCCTGTTAGATGCTACGTAATAGCTGTCGACAAAGGCATAGCCTTCGGGCGGAAACTCAAGCTGAGTGTAGGGCAGGGCAAACACGGTGTACGTTATGCCGTCAACACAAATGCTTTTCCACTGTGCGTCGCAGTCGGACAGCACAGTGGAAATAATCTGATCATACTTATTCTTCATTTTTCGGCTCAATAATTTCTTTTGCGATGTATATGGGTCTGTTTTTGCTCTGCTCATATATCTTTGCAAGGTATTTGCCGACGATTCCGATGCCGAGCAGCTGAAGTCCGCCGATTAGCATAACAAGGAAAACAAGCAGCAGACCGATTGTGAATGTAGCGTAGCTGATCGCGCACCAGAACAGCGTTGCAAGAAGATATATAACTGAAAATGCGCACAGCGCAATGCCAAGCACAAGAGGAATTGCAAGCGGTGCGGTTGAGAAGGCGATTATGCCGTCCACAGCATATTTGAACAGCTTTTTGAATGACCATTTGCTTTCGCCTGCAACACGCTCCTGAACTTCGTAGGGAATGTATTCGGTGTTGAAGCCGACCCAGGAGAGTATGCCTTTTGAGAAGCGATGATATTCGCCCATTGAAAGCACCGACTCGGCAACGCTTCTGCGGAATGTGCGGAAGTCGCTTGCGCCCTGCACGAATTTTGTATCCGATACTGAGTTGATGAGCTTGTAAAAGCTGTCTTTGAAGAATGAGAGCTTTTTGCTTTCGTGGCGCTGGTGCTGAAATGCCGCAACACAGTCAAGCTCGGGCACTTCATCAAGCCTTTTTACCATATAGGCAACAACCTCGGGTCGCTGCTGAAGGTCAGCATCAATCAGGCACACAAGCTCACCCTTTGCGTGCTCAATGCCTGCGTACATTGCAGCTTCTTTGCCGAAATTGCGTGAGAAACTGATGATGCGTATGTTGTGGTTTGTCTCAGCGTGAAGCTTTTTGAGCTCGCCGAGCGTGTTGTCTGCAGAGCCGTCGTTTACAAAAACAAGCTCGTATTCATAGCCCTCTGCATCAAACACGTTTGTTGCCGCTCTGTAGAAGAGAGCGACGTTCTGTTCTTCGTTGTAACACGGTACAACAAGGGATAATTTCATTTAACTCACTGTCCTTTGATTTATATTGAAGATGAGTAATGCGTTTTGAAAAAACGCAAATCATGATTTCGAAGAAATCAAATTATGCCGTCAGGCAAATCATATTTTTGATACCTCAATAAAGTTGATACACAGAATTAAGGTAGCGGCATCGAAGAAAATTCAAATCATTGCCTTTATGCTTTTAATACCTCAATAAAGTTGATACGCAGAATTAATGTAGCGGCATCGAGGAAAGTTTGTGCCACATTCTATACACATTAATGATTTACTTGAGCATGATTTGGCTTCGCCATGATTTATTGTTAACGCAACATGATTTGAATTGATAAATCAATTCATTGATATTACATATCAAATCGGATTCCTGTCTGCTTCCTTATCTGCTCCATTACGGTGCTTACCACAAGTGCCATACTGCTTGATTCTTTGTATCTTTCGGCGTTTGCTTCGGGGTCAGTTGCAAAATCGTAAAATGCCTTTGCTTCATATGACATAATTACGTGCTTTTCGGTTTCGCCGACAACCTCCATCGGGTCGCTGCCCTTGCGGCAGAAGGAGATGTGGTTGAGCTGGGATATAGAGCCGATTGTGACCGTGCCCTCATCACCGAGAATTTCGCTTCCGCAGAAATCCTGCGCAACTTTTGACCAGGTCATCGTCAGCAGCATATTGTCGTATTCAAAAACGGTTGTGCCGCCGCTGTCAGCTCCGCTTTCAAGAAACCTTGCTGTGCTGATAACATTTTTCGGCGCACCGAAAAGGTCAAGTGCGGGGTATATGCAGTAAATGCCCAGGTCCATCAGGCAACCCGTTGCAAATTTGGGATTAAAGATGTTCGGGTTTTCGCCGTTTTTGTATGCGGGATATTTGGACGAAAGCTGTGAAAAATCGAAGTGCGCCGCCGTGATGTTACCCAATGCCTGAAGCGAAGCTTTGAGCTTTGGTCTTACGGGGCTGTGCATATACATTATCGCTTCCATATAAACCTTGCCCTTTTCTTCGGCAAGTGTCTGAAGCTCTTTCAACTCGGCAGGTGTGACCGTAATCGGCTTTTCGCATATTACGTGCTTTTCTGCTTCAAGCAGCAGCTTGCACTGTTCATAGTGCAGTGAGTTGGGGCTGGCAACATATACCGCCTCAACGTCAGCGCAGCGTGCAAGGTCGTGCAGGTCAATAAAAACGCGGGGTGCGCCGAATTTTTCGGCAAGCGCTTTGCCTTTGGAATAGCTGCGTGAGCATACTCCGAAAAGCTCAAGCCCTTCGACAAGTGAAGCACCCATTATAAATTCTTCGGTTATCCAGCTTGTGCCGATAACAGCATATTTCATTATCTTTCTCAGTCCTTTATTCAGTCAATGCAGTCGCGGTAAAACTCATTGATATATTCTTTGACGTCTTCTCTTGTGCCGTTGAACGGGCCGGGTGTTTCCATCTTGAGTGAAACAGTTGCCGTTGCAAGAAGAAGGGCTTCGTCAATTTCAAAATCCTGTCTTTCACAGACGTAGGAAGCAAAGGTTGTGTCGCCTCTGCCGGTTCTGCCGCTTAAGTTTCTTGAACGGATGGGGCAGGTGTAAAAATCGTCGCCGTCGAAGACAAGCACCTCTGTGTTGTGGGTGATGACAATTTCGTCTGCGCCCCAGTCGTACATAATTCTGGCGGCTTCGCGTCTGTCTGACGTGCCGGTGAGGATTTCAGCCTCTGCCGCATCTGCTTTGAGGTAGGTGATATAGGGGATGATATCCTCTTTTTCTTCCCAGTCTCTCAGCTCCATTGTGCCGTCATCTTTTACGTGGCGCAGGAAGCCCTGCAGGTCAACCGCAACAGCCGCCTGCTCGGAAGCTTCAATTATCATATCGCTGTCAAAATCGCCGTAGACAAGACCTGCAAAATGAATTACGTCCGTCTCCTCGTCGGGAATATCCTCAGCGGTGAACGGTGTGCCTGCGCTTTCGCAAACGCTGTTGCGGCGCTCCTTATCGGGTGTGAGGTAGGTGTTCACCATATCGCATGCTGTTTCACCTGCGGTGCAGAAGATGTTATCAGGTTCAACGTTGAGCTCAAGCACCCTTGCTCTTTCGGAAACGGGGAGCTTTGTTACGGCGGCAACCTCGTGACCGAGTGCTGTTGCGGCAGCTGTGCAGTAGAGTATTGCGCCGCCTGCCATTTCCTCGGTGTTGCCTTCACAGTCGGTGTTGATGTCGTTTGTGATGTGTCCGATTATGATTGATCTGTAGCTCATCTTTCGTTCAGTTCCTTTTCAAATTTTTCACGGTATTCTTCCTTGACGGTGTCTTTAAGCAGGTTGAGTTTTATAATTTCGCGGCACTTTGAATAATCCCACGTCATAAAGTCGCCCGAGATAACGTTCGCGCTGTTAAGATAAAACTTATTTGCGGCAATTGCGTCAATAATGCGCTGATAATAGGGGAGAAGAGCTTTCTCAAGTGTTCGCGGTGTTCTGAGTCCGCCCTTGGCATCGAGTGCGGGTGTGAGCTGAGTCTGGAACCAGTAAATTCCGTTTGTCTGCTCGTTGTTGAAATGCATAAGCACTTCGGATGCAAACACTTCAGGCTTCTTTGCGTGGAGTTCGGCACTCCACGGCAGAATATGCTCAACCTCACGGCACCACGGCTGATAAGCGTTACGGTAGTTGATGATGAGGTATCGCTTGCCCGATTTGCGGATATCGCCGAATGTGATATCGCTTACGTGCTCAAAATCGGTGTATGCATATTTTTCGGGGGCGAGATATTTTTCGATAAGCTTTACTACCTCGGCATCGTCGACAGGGTAGGTGAAGCTGAACGGTCCGATTTTCTGGTTGTAGTATTCGCGCATATCGAAGATGAAAAACTCGCTCTCGTTTTCGTCTATCATTCTTCTCATGCTCTCAAAACCTTCTGCGAGCGGCACTCCCTTTGCAAGACCGTGGCTGAGGACGATGCCTTTCTTTTTGTCGCCGCAGTAACGTATACAGAAATGGCGCACACCGTAGGCAAACTGCGAATAAAAAGTGCCGTCCTGACAGCAGCCGAGCGCAGTCATACCGTAGCTGCCGGCATTATGTGTGCCGGGCATAACAACCTCGGTGAGCTTAACATCGTCTTTGATGTATTTCATCCATTCTTTATAAATCATAGTTTACCCTCCAGTAATGCATAAAATTTGTCGATTTCTTCTTCGTTTCCTGTTTTTTCTTTTTTCAGGTTTTCGCTTAAGGTTTTGCACAGCTCGTCGCTGCTTAAAAGTGTTTCAATTTTTTCTGCAATTGACTGTGCGTTTATTTCGGCAAGCAGAGCTGTCTCGCCGTCTGCCAGCTGATCATAAACCGTCGGGAATTTTGTGCAGACAATCGGCTTTGCAAAAATCTTTGCCTCATCAACAGCGATTGATTTGCCCTCGAAATATGACGGTTGCACGTAGATATCGCAGTTTCTGATATAGGGATAGGGGTTTGCTCTTTCACCGAGGAGTATGAATTTATCTTCAAGGTGAAGTTCTTTTATACGGTCGGCAATCTGCTCCGTCAGGTCGCCTTTGCCGATTGCAAACCATTTGAAGTTATGGCCTTTGTCGCTGAGAATTTTTGCAGCTTCAACCGCCATATCATAACCCTTCTGCTGAGAAAATCTGCCGACGGTGAGAAGGATTTTTGAATTTATGTTCTCATATTCTGCGGCGTTTGCGTTGCCGAGTGAATCAAGCATTGAAGGTGAAACAATGTTGAGCATCAGCCTGATTTTATCTTTGAGGTGAGGAAAGTTTTCTTTAAGTACGTTTACACATTCGTCAGACACGCTGACAAGGTAATCGAGCTTTTCAAAATACGGTCGGTCAAAATTTTTGTCAAGACCGAGCTTGTTATAATCGTTGTGCACGTAGCCGATTTTAACGTCGGCATCAACAGCGTCAATGCAGTAGTAAATTGAGTTGCCTTCAAGGTAGGCAACGGCAACGTCATAGTGCTTGTCGATTTTCGGCAGAGCTTTTTTTATGCAGCTCCATACAGCTGTTTTGTCGCCGTTTCCAAGAGCTTTTGCATATTTCATACGGTTTGCAGCAGATGAAAAATTCAGCTTTTTTATGTTTGATTTAATGCAGGCTGAGGCACTGCCGTCAAACAGCTCATAATCCTTGCCGCCGTCAATGACATTGACCTGATCGGGTACGTCGGGCAGAAACAGACCTTGCCTGCGGAAGAGAAAAAGGTCAACGTCATATCTGCTGTAATCAAACAGATTCAGTATGGTGATCAGCGCTTTTTCAGCTCCGCCACTGCCGAGTTTCGGCATTATAAAAAGCAGCTTTTTCTTCATTGTAAATGCCCTTTCAGATTATTTCTTTCAGTGCTTCACCTGCGCTGTATGCAAGTGCCTTCTTTTCGGGAATAACCTGAGCGAGCACTTCACGCATTTTATCTGCGTTTCTTTCTATTCTGCGAAGGCAGGTGAAAAGATCATCTGCTGATCGGATTGATTTTATGCTTTCAACACAGACCTCTTTGCCGAAAAGGTCTTTTGCAATGCCTCTTGCCTTTATGCTGTAGCTGAGTGCAAAAACGGGAATGCCGTTTGAGTAACCGCCGATTGTTGCGTGTGTGCGTGCGGCGATGAGCATTTCACATTTTTTGATATAGCCTTTGTACTGAGAGGCGGAAAGATTATCGGGCAGAATTATTGTGCGGCTTAAGGATGCGTTATCGTAAATTTCCTTGAGGAAAGTATAGTCGTTGTTGTCGTTGGAGTCGATTGTTACGTGGGGAATGAGCACGGGTGTGTAGTGAGTTTCTTTTTCAACTTTTTCGAGAAAGCGTGAGGCATATTCCGAAAGGTCAGAGCAGTACTCTGCGACAAGAGGACTGAGGTTTATGCCCAACAGGTGCTCACCCTCAAGCTCAACTTCTTCAGTCGGGAGCGTGAATGCGGGGTCGGCAAAAAGTCTTATGTTGCCTATATTTTCGTTTTCAAGCACTTCTTTCGTGAGCGACTCGCGTGCAAAAATTCCGTCAAGACTATTAAGCGTTTCAATCTTTTCGGGGGTAAGATCTTCTTTGCCGATTGAACAGCCCCACAGCACAACCTTTTTGCCCAGAGCCTTGAACTGTGCAATAAGGCTGCGGCAAAGCTCGTTGTTGCCGTAGCAGAAGGTGTCGCCGCCAATGCACAGGCAGATATCATAATCCTTTGCAAAGTTTACAGAATCCCTGTATGCGGCACGGAAGTAATAGTCGGAGCGATGAAGAATTTTGTAATAAAATGCGTTGATATATTTGTCGGTAAAAGAAAGCGGCTGAGCGGAAATTCCTTTGACCGTAAGGCGCGGAATATCGGACAGAACAATATCGGCTTTCGGACTGTATGAAAGAAGGGCGTATTCGCTGCCCGGGAATGCGGCTTCGAGTATGTTTACCGTTGAACGCACTATTGCTTCGCAGCCTCTGTTGAGGCAGCCTGAGTGGTCAAAGAGCAAAAACTTCATCACTTACGAATTCCTTTCGTTTATCAATTTCTGTATGAGCAGAACGTTGAGAGTCATAAACACATTGCGCTTTGCAAAAGCAGTTGCGAGGGACGAAAAAATCCTGCCGTTGTTTTGTTTTATGTAGTCAAGCGAATCGTCGATTTTTTCCATAAAGGCAGTGTCGGAAAAATATTTTTTTGCTACCGCTTTAGCGTTTTTACGGCTGAGGGAATAATTCCGCTGAAGGAAATCTGCAAACGAATAAAAAAGAAAGGCAGCTTTTTCGACTCTTACGGTTCCTTCGTCGAGACCGAGCGAGCGGAAAATTTCCGCTTCTTCTTCGTATGTGCTCATAAGCTCGTCGAGCACCCTGTCAGAGTGCATTGCGCTTGAGGAAACATCGAAATAAAAATAGCCGCAATCACCCGTACAAACGGCACGCTTACAGACTTTGAGAAAATCGAGCACAAAGCGCTTGTCTTCGCCTATTCTGACACCGACGGGAAATTCGATTGAGTTTTCTTCAATAACAGTGCGTCGGAAAAGTTTGATACACGCACTGTTTTGCGCACCGTCGGAGAGCATTTGTCTGGCAAATGAGCTGAGTATTTCGTTGCGTTCGAGCACTGTGCCTACAGGGTACCAATCCGGTGAAGGGCGGTGCTCACCGTCATAAATGAGGTGTATTGAGCTGAATGCCATATCGCAACCGTTTTCCTTGGCGGCATTGAGCAGTTTTTCGAAATAGTCGGGTGCAACGGTATCGTCTGCATCGACAAAGCCGATGTATTCGCCCAACGCTTCTTTGATACCTGCGTTTCGTGCGGCGCTTACACCGCCGTTTTTTCGGTGAATAACTACGGTGTCGGGTCGTATGGAAGCAAAATCATCACACATTGCGGGGCTTGAATCGGCAGAGCCGTCATCAACCAGAATTATCTGCATCGAGTCGGCAACCGTTTGTGCGGCAAGGCTTTCGAGCGTTTTGCTGAGATATTTTTCTGCGTTATATACGGGTACAATTACGGATAGGCTGTACATTGTGCAGTCTCCTTAGTTTTCGATAAAATCATAAAGCAGATGAATGCTTTCTTTGTTGCTGAAATCGCGGATCAGGCAGTTTTCACTCAGCTTGTTGCGAGTGGATTCATCATTCAATAATTTAATAAGTGCATCGGCAACCGATTCGACACCCATCGGGCAAATGACACCGTCAACACCGTTTTCAACCTGACTGGGTGCTGTTTCATAGGCGGTTATCAGCACGGGTTTTCCGAGGGTCTGGGCTTCTCTTACCGTAACTGCTTTGCCCTCGTAGCGTGATGGCTGAGCGTAAACGTCGCATGCCGCCATATAAGGATAGGGGTTGGCTTTTTTGCCGAGGATTATCATTGCGTCCTCAACTTTGTTCTCTTTTATTTTTGAGCGGATAAGCTCTTCGTCAGGGCCATAGCCGATCAGGTACCATTTGAAGTCACAACCGCTTTCTTTCATTATTCTGCAGCTTTCTGCGGCAAGCTCAAAAGCTTTCTGGTGAGTGAATCTGCCGACGGAAAGAACGGATTTTTTTGTCAGGTCAAAGCCTTCGGGTTTTTCTTTTTCTGCCTGTGTTTTTACAAATTCTGCAGAGAGAATGTTTTCGATTGTGATAATTCTGTCGCTGAGTGAGGGATAAACTTTTTTAAATGCTTCACCGACCTCGTCCGAAACGCCTGCAATTTTGTCGAATTTCTGCCAGACCTTTTCATCCTTTTTGAAGTCCATTTTTGCAACGGTGTAGTCTGTGTGAATCCATGCGATTTTTTTGTCAGCTTTCACTTTTTTTGCCGCATAATCGTGCGGCCACATAAAGCTGACGGCAACGTCGTATTTTTTCTTTTGCGGCGGCATATTCTTAACGCAGCTTCTCCAGTATGATGAGAGAAGAGCAAAGGTTGCACCGTCGTCAGTGCCGTATTTTTTCGGCACGGTAATGCGGTTGAGTGCACGCTTTATGCCTATGACGGGTACGGATTTTATTGCTGCGGATATTGGCAGGGTCATAGCGGCGCAGGGCTTTATTTCGGGCAGTATGTTGCAGCGCTTGTCAACAAGCGGCAACAATTCACCGCCTACGCTGAAAAGCAGAAGGTCAACATCGTAGCGGTCGTAATCAAGCTCACCCAGAAGACCGAGCAGGCTGCGTTCAATTCCGCCTATTTCCATTCCGCCGCTGATTATCAGAAGTTGTTTTTTCATTTTTGCTTTCCTCTTCTGAAAAAGTTTACGCCGAGATATCTGTGAAGAATTCTTGTTATGCGGTTGCGGATGATATCTTTTTTGCTCATCCAGCTTTTTGCATACCAGTGAATTGCACAGGTGTTTTCCGTTTTGTTCATAACACCGGTAAGGTCGTCAAACGGGCAGAAATATTCACGCGGGAATACAGAAAAACCGTCACATTCCTGAACAGTGCCGTTGTCTTTTTGCAGTCCGTGTTTTTTTAGTGTATCGGTAAAATATTTACAGATTGTAACTGTGTTAAGGCTGCCGTCGGGATTTATAAATTCGAGCTGTGAGTAGGTTTCAAGAATTTCGCCGAGCAATTTATTGCCGCTTTCCTTTGCCCACAGCACAAGACCTGGATTAACAAATTCATCGGTTTCAAATCCGACAAATGCTTCTTTTTCAAGAAGTGCGTGAAACGGTTTTATAACCTCAACGTCGGTGTCGAAATATAATCCGCCCTGCTCGTGCAGAATTTTGAAGCGGGCAAAGTCCGACACAAAGGCAAATTTTTTTGCGTCGTATGCCTGCGAAATATATTTGTTCTGTCTGACATCAAAGTTGGATTCATTCCACTCTTTTACTTCAAAATCGGGGAAGTGTTTTTTCCATGATGCGATGCATTTCTCAATTGTCTTTCCTTTTTCTGCGCCGCCAAACCAGAAATAATGAATTGTTTTATTCAAATCTTTCAACCTTTCTAACTCAGATACAAGAACTTGAACCACATTTCGTTTTTAGGCTCAAAGAAATCACTTTCATACCAGTTCATACGCTGTGAACGTGCATCGATGATGAAGAATATTGCATAGGCAACGAAAAGAAGAATTGCAAAGAAACGATATTTTCCCGATCTGAGAACGGCAACAAAAACCATTGCCATAAGCAGAACAACGTATGCATAGGTATAGAAAGTGAAACGCGCAAAAATCCAGTTATAAAGTGCAAGGATATAGATTGCAGAGTGAACAAGCGAAATGTTTATCAGAATATCCGCAATAGGTCCGAAGCGCCGCACCTGTTTTGAGAAAATGGCGGCAAGTATCGTTGGCATACAGTTGAATATAACTCTCATAATACCCGTGCCGGTTTCGTTGCCGTCTGTGAACCAGCCGTCTGCATAACCTGAGTAGTTTGTATCCTCAAGCAAGCTGAGGAACGAGGGCAGAAACATACTGACAAGCATAAGACCGGCAACACCGACAGACAGTGAAATAAACGTAGGGGCTGACCATGCCTTGCGTCGGCAAAGAAAATATATGGGTATGATAATAAGAGCCGAGTCGTGAAAAAGCGAAGCGATAATTGCAAGCACAAGCAGCTTCCAGAAGTCGATTTTTCTGGGCGTGAACAGGTATTTTGTGCCCATAAGCAGAATTCCGGTTGCAATATACTGACGTATGCCGTTCATTGTGGATGCGTAAATACCCATTGTGAAGAAGAGGTATATTGCCAGTGAGTAATCAACCGAATAGTTGTAGAAAACCATCATAAACGGAACGATTGTTACGATGGCACTGATCATAATAAGCGCAGACGATTCAGCACCTGATTTTACCAGAAAATATTGGAACATTTCAAAAAGGTATGCTTTCTGTCCCCATACGGGCAGAGTTGCTCCGTTTTCTTCAAGAAGATGATAAGTATGGACGTAATAAATCGTATCACCGATGTTGTTTCTGAGTCCTGAATAGAGAATCATAATTAAAGCCGGCACAATAAGACCAACGATGTTGGGCTTACGCTTGTCGAGTGCGTTCCTTGCTATGCCGGGAATAGCCTGGCCGAACCATGTGAACACCATACTCAGAGAGAACACTATTACTAAATCGGTAGGCATCTGATTAATCCTTTCGTTTATCTTTTATGTTGTGGTACTTTCTTACCAAAGAGTGAGGAGCAAACGCAACAAGAAGCTGTCTGCCCGCAAGGATTCTGTATCTGAATCCGAGCCCTGCTTTTTTGCAGGCGTTATATCTGTATTTTGCGCAGTTTATATCAAATTTAGCTTTGCGTCTTTTATATGTATTTGGGTCTTCACGCACAAAATAGAGCGGCTCGAGAATGTTTGCCGCCTTGTGCCCTGCAAGGTAGAAGCGCCAGAACATATCAACATCTTCAATGCGTTCTGTTTCAGGGCGGACATCGTAGCCTTTTATTGAGCGCAGTACTTCAGTGCGCATCATCATTGTTGCGTGACAACAAGGATTACTCTGTGCCAAAATTTCAATTGCAGGATATGGCGGCGCTTTTCTGACTTTGTCGTTGTTCACACCGTCAATAATCTGCATGAATGTGCCGACACAGTCGTAGTCAGCGTTGCTGTCAAGGAAGTTTACCTGTTTTTCAAATCTGTCCGGCGCGCAGTAATCGTCGCTGTCAAGGCGCGCACAGTATTCACCTGTAGCAACCTCAAGGCAATGGTTAAGGGTTCTGCCGAGTTTGATGTTTTTCTCGTTGCTTATCAGCTTTATTCTGGGGTCTTTGTCAGCATAGCTTTTTGCCACATCATACGTGTTGTCAGTTGAGCCGTCATCACAGAGTATCAGCTCAAAATTTTCGTATGTCTGACATAGTACGGATTCTATGCATTGTCCGAGCGTTTCGGCACAGTTGTATATACCGACAAGCACGCTTACTTTTTTGCTGTCACTCATGTGATTTACCTCGGATAAAAATATTTGTCAGTTGTTGAAATTGGGTACAAGCTCAAGCAGAAGGTCGCGCACGTTATATCTGTTTGCGTTCTTGAGCTTTTCGAGACCATCTTCAAGTTTCCGGCTGTCAAAATCAACGGGAGGCAGCACAAAAATCTTGTCGTTTGCGGTGAGCTGCATTTCGCTCTCTTCCTCTGCAAGGGTCAGCTCTTCATAAAGCTTCTCGCCGGGACGAAGACCTGTGAACTCGATTCTTATATCTTCATACGGTTTGTAGCCCGAAAGCGTAATCAGCTTTTCTGCAAGTGAGGTGATGCTGACCGGCTCACCCATATCGAGCACGAAAATTTCGCCGCCCTTTGCAATACCGCCTGCCTGCACAACAAGCTGTGCAGCCTCGGGGATTGTCATAAAGTAGCGTGTGATATCCTTGTGCGTGACGGTAACCGGACCGCCGTTTTCAATCTGCTCTTTGAATATCGGAATAACGCTGCCGTTTGAACCGAGAACGTTGCCGAAACGCACTGCTGCGAAATGGGTGCCGGTGTTCTTGCGCTCAAAATACTGAATTATGAGCTCGGTTACACGCTTTGTTGCGCCCATAACGTTTGTCGGGTTAACGGCTTTGTCAGTTGAGAGAATAACAAACTTGCTGACGTTATGTTCAATTGCCGCTTTGGCTGTGTTGTATGTACCGAAGATGTTGTTTTTGACTGCCTCGCAGGGACTGTCCTCCATCAGCGGAACGTGCTTGTGAGCGGCTGCGTGGAACATAACGGACGGTTTGAACTCAGAAAGAACCTCGTCAAGCCTTTTCGGATCCTGTACAGAGCCGATGCGGATAAAGAACTGTACCTTGCCCTGATATTTTCGGTCGAGCTTGTTTTTGAGAACAAATGCGTTGTTTTCGTAGTTATCAAAGATGATAACTTTTGCAGGTTTATAACGTGCAACCTGGGTGCAGATTTCTGAACCGATTGAGCCGCCACCACCCGTGACCATAATGGTCTGATCTTGGAGATAAGCGCAGATATCGGTGTTGAGAAGCACCTCGGGTCTTGCGAGAAGGTCGGTGATTTCAACGTTACGGATTGTTGGCTCGGAAACACTTTTTTCTGTAATTTCCTGAAGCGAAAGCGAGGTTTTCATTGAGCAGCCCGTCTGAATTGCGAGCTTGAGAATTTCGCTCTTGCGCTCAGGCGTTGCGGAGGGGATTGCGTAAATTATTTCATCAACATTATATTTCTGTGCAAGCTCGGGGATTTTTTCGCAGCCGCCTTTGATCGGGATGCCTTCAACTCGTCTGCCTGATTTGAGGGGGTTATCATCAACAAAAACAACAGGCTTGCCGATTGAGAATGCGGTTGCCTCCAGCTCTTTGAGGATTGTAAGACCCATGTCGCCTGCGCCTATAATCATAACGCGCTTGCCGGAGCCTCTTCTTGCGCCTGCAGAATGTGCCTTTTTTGTACGCCTTATTGCCCGGTAAACCAAACGTATGCCGCCGCTAAGGGCAATTATGAGAAGCATAGCGGAAAAATACACACTCATATTCAGCCGTTCAATATGGAATAAATCCATATGGAAGAGGACGAAGCGGGCACAGATTTCGTCAGCTGCAATACTTAACAGAGTAGCGACTATACCGGCTGCGGCACAGCGAAACATTTCGTGAAGACCGGCATACTCCCAAAGGCTGTTGTATAAACCGAAGAAAAAGTATACGAGGATGAAGATTGCTGTTGTGTAAAAGGAACGGCCTATCAGCGTATTAAAGTGCTCGAACGAGAGTGAGTGCATATTATTGAGCAAAAAAGATGAGAAGAAAAACGCAATGTTTACCGTTAGTGCGTCGAGAAATGCAACGCCTGCTTTGCGTATGGCTATAGTGAGAAAAGACGATATTTCCTCGTGGGATTTGCCTGATCGGAACGAGTTGTTCAAAGTTTTTCCGCCTTTCGTTGTTTTTATAGTTTGCAGATATCTATTATAATACTTATATATTATATAGTTTAAAGCTAAGCTTGTCAACAGTTTGAATTTCCGAAAAGAAAATAACGGCTGTTTATCGAGTGATTGGAAACGGTTGACAAACGCAGACAGAATTGTTATTATTTTTTTGTCAAATAAAATTTTAAGCAATAACGGAGGTATTTGTTATGGTAGGTCTCGGCAAATGGGCTTGCACGGTTGATTCAATGTTCTTCCGCGGTGAAGTAGTTGTCAACATTTTTGAAAAGGACGGCTCTTACGATTTTGAGCTGGAGCTTCCCGGTGTTGATATTCCCGAGTACACAATTAAATCAATTGAGGTTACGGACGATACACTTTCAGCAGTTGTAAGCATCGCAATGCTTGGCAAAGATGCTCAGCTTGATATTGATTTCGAAGACGATTCTTTCACAGGCATTATCAAGATTCCGTTTATCGGCAAGATTAAGCTCAAAGACGGTCACAGAATATAAGTTAAGTGAGAAAAGGCAGGGCATAGCCCTGCTTTTTTTATGCTTTGTTGAAATAAAGTAAAACTTATGATATAATTATCATAACTGTAAGAAGAAATGCACGGAATGGTGGAACCTATTTATGAAAAAACGTTTGCTTTTTGTAATGGAATCAATGAAAAGCGGTGGCGGAGAACGCAGCTTGCTCACACTGCTTCAGCTCATTGATTATGAAAAATATGATGTTGACCTTATGCTCTTTGAGCCGTCAGGTCTGTTTTTTGATATGATTCCCGAGCAGGTGAACATCATATCTCTCGGCGAAACATACGCAACGTTTACAAAGCCGTTTGTTCAAAGCATAAAGGCGTTTCTGTTTAGGTTCAGACCCGGTATGGCATTGAGAAGATTTCAGTATACACGCACCGTAAATCTCAAGGGTATGTCTGAGCTTGAGCGTGATCAGCGCGCATGGAAATATCTCCGACCTGTTTTTTCAAAATCCGACGTACAGTACGATGCGGCAATAGGATATCTCGAAGGAAAACCCGATTTTTTTGTTGCGGACTGTGTTGACGCAAAGGTAAAAATAGCATACATACATAACGATTATTCCAAGCTCGGTTTAAATGCATCAATTGACAGAAAAATGTTCGGCAGGTTTGACAGAATCGTAACGGTTTCTGACGAGTGCCAAAAAGTTCTTGAAAAAATCTTTCCGGAATTTGCAGAAAAATTCTGCATAATTGAGAACATAACTTCGCCGAAAATTCTTTCAAAAATGGCTTCGGTTTTTCCCGAAGAAATTGTGAAAAAAGGCAGCGAAAAAGCCGTGCTGACCGTTGGCAGAATTTCTCAGCAAAAAGGCTACGATATTGCAATAGATGCCGCAGAAATTCTCGACAAAAAAGGCTATGATTTTAAATGGTTTTCAATCGGAAAAGGCGAGCTGCGCGAAGAATTTGAACAGAGAATCAAAGAGAAAAATCTGCAGGATAAATTTATTTTTCTCGGTGAAAGATCCAATCCGTATCCATATCTCGCAAACTGCGATATATACGCACAAACTTCGTATTATGAAGGAAAATCAATTGCCATAGATGAGGCGAAAATCTTTGCTAAGCCGATTCTGACAACAAAGTTTTCCACTGTCTACGATCAGCTTGAGGATGGCGTTACGGCGGTGCTTGCCGATATTGATGCGACAAGTGTTGCACAAAAGTTGGAGCAGCTTTTTGTTGATGAAAAGTTTGTCAGAACGCTTAGCGAAAACCTGAAAAAAATCAAGCTGGGAAATGAAGAAGAAATCGAAAAATTTTATGCGCTTTTGGGTGAGAAATAATGGTAGAAATTTTATTGACTTTTGTCAGCATTCTGTTGCTGATTTGTCTTTGCTTTTTTGCGGCGGATGTCGTTCCGATTTTTATGACATGGCTGAAAAGAATTCATATCGGAAGATACACCGACAAAAAAGTCTGGCGCACTTCAGTAGAAAAATCTGCAGAAAAAAACATAAAAAAACTGCCCCCGATACCGACTACGGACAGAACATATTACACACTTTTGCCAAAGCTTAAAGGAAAGTATTACAACTTCTATTTCAACACGTGGCAGATTGCCGCTCTTCTCAAATCAATGCCCGACAGTGAGCAGGCACGCAGCGGTGCATACCGTTTCTTTGAGAAAGAAGATTGGTATGACAGAACCTACAAAACAGGTGCGGCGATGCTTTTTTATGCAATGCTCTGCAGCGGCTATGAAAACGATGAAAAGCTTAAAGCGGCAATGACGGATTACGTTAAGAAAGTCGCTGACGCAGCAGGTGATAAAACCTTGCCATACGTCCTTGAGAAAAAAGAACATTATGTTGATACGCTCGGTATGGTCTGCCCGTTTCTGATCAAGTATTATCAGACATACGGCTCACCCGAAATGTTTGAGCTTGCAAAAAGGCAGTTTGATGAGTTTTACAGATACGGCATACACGACAGAACAGGTCTGCCCGTTCATTGTTTCAAGCCTGATAGCGGAATGCCGCTTGGTGCTTACGGATGGGGCAGAGGCTGCGGCTGGCTTGCGCTTGCGCTTGATGAGAGCATAGCTTTGCTTGAGGGTAAGGATGAATATGTCGATGTGCTCAAAGAGAGAGCCGAGCAGCTTATAAAGGCTCTCCTGCCTTATCAGAATGAGGATGGCAGTTTCGGTGCGCTTATAGGCGTTGAAGATTCCCGGCATGAATCTTCTGCGACTGCGATGATAGGCGGTCTGCTTTGCCGTATGGGTTACCGCAAGGAGGCTGAAAAATGCCTCTCTTATCTGATGAAAGTGACCCGACGCAACGGTGAAGTGGATTTTGCTCAGGGTGATACAATGGGAATAGGTAACTATTCGCGCAGGTTTGAGCCGATGCCTGCTATGCAGGCCTTTGCGCTTGAGCTTGAAAGAAAACTCGGTTGAGAACACTCCTGAAATATAACAAGGAGGCAAATAAAATGAAGTATGATTTTTCATTCCTCAGTGTAAGTGCTGTCGGTAAGGCGGCAGAATATGCGCGTGAGCTTTTCAGCGAGGAGATTGAGCTTCGTGCAGGCTACAGACCGTTTGAAAACGGTGAGCCTTGTGTTGAACTTGTGTGCGATGACGATATCGCGTGCAAGGATAGCTTCGCTATTGAGCAGGACGGCTCTCGCTTGATAATCAGAGCTCAGGGAATAAGAGGGCTGATTTACGGCTACTCGTATTTTCTTCGCAAATGCGTATTTTCATCCAACAAAATCACGCTGATTAAAAATATTTCGGGCAGCTATTCACCCGATAAAAAGATAAGAGGTCACCAGTGCGGCTACCGCACAATTCCCAACACTTACGATGCGTGGGGACCTGAAGAATATTTCCGCTTTTACCGTGATATAATGGCTTTCGGCTGTAACACGTGCGAGCATATTCCGAGCGGACAAAAAGATGAAAAAAATCCGCTGATGAAATATCATCCGCTCGATGTTGCCGTGTGGGCAAGTGAGCTTGCAGATAAGCTTGATATGGACGTTTCCTGCTGGTATCCGAATAACGATGATGAGGATGAGGAAACGGCGCTCGCTTCAAGACAAAAGGTGTTTGAAGCGATGCCGAGAATTGACGCAATCTTTCCTCCCGGCGGTGACCCGGGCGAAATGGACGGCGACGATTTTATAAAGCGCTGCGTAAAAATTTCCAAGGTACTCAAAACCGTCAAGCCTGACGCTCAGATGTGGCCGTCGGCTCAGGCACCGCATTCAAACATCACCTGGCCGGAAGATTTCCTCAGCGAGATGAACAAGCTCCCCGATGAGATTGATGGCATAATCACAGGCCCGAATCACGCTTTTATGATGGATGACCTGCGCCGTAAATTGCCCGCAAAATACCCCATCAGATTTTATCCCGATATAACCCATAACGTCAGGTGCGAATATCCTGTGCATTTTGACAGGGATGACTGGCACTATGCCTTGGCTTCAACCCTCAGCCGTGAGAGTGTCAACCCGAGACCGACCGAATTCAGGCTGCTTCACAGGCTCACGCGTCCGTATGTTGTCGGCAGTGTCAGCTATTCCGAGGGCACAAACGACGACGTGAACAAGGCTGTCTGGAGCGATATGGATTATTTCCCCGATGTTTCGCTTCGTGAAACCCTTTGTGACTATTCAAGATTCTTTATCTGGCAGGCTGATGCTTCAAATATTGCCGACGGTATTCTCGGACTTGAGAAAAACTGGGAGGGTGACCCTGCGGAAAATCCGCACATTGAGCACACACTCAAAATTTTTGAGTCAGAGCTTGAAAAATCACCGTCGCTTATGGAAAACTGGCGCTTTGTGCTGCTGCTTTTCCGTGCGAGATGCGATGTGCTCGTCCACAGGAGAAGAAGGTTTGAGCTTGCGCTGATTGATGAGGCAAGAAGCTTTGCTTCACGCGGTGATTTTGCTTTAGCAAGGGCAGAGCTTATGACGGATTATGATGCTGATTATTATGCATTGCGCGCTTCACTTGGTCAGCTTGCAGATATACTGTTTGAGCAGATAGGTATACAGCTTGATGTTGAGAATTATCATGCTTCAGGCTGGGAGAGGGGCGCAACCCTCGACACGATTGATCTGCCGGTCACCGACAGGGCATGGCTTCTCAACAGGTTTGAGGCTTCGGATTCTATGCCTGAGGGTGAGCGTGAGGCCTTTCTCACCCGTGTTTTCAACCGCAATAAGATAAACAAGGGTGAATATTACTTTTCGCTTGCGGAGCACGGCTTCGGTGTGCTCGGTGAAAGACAGCAGGGCGAGTTTTATATCGACTATCAGGGCGACCGCCGTGAGGTCAACAACGGCTCGATCCCGATGTGTATGCTCAAGGCATTTGACCACTACAAATTTGTCTGCAAGCTTGCAGGCTTTGAACCCGGCACGGATTACAAACTCCGTGTCACATACAAAAAGACAAACAACGATATGTTCAACAGTTTCTATATCAAGGCGAACGGCACCGATATATACCGCGGCAAATTCTACGGCGGTGAGAAGGATGAGCAGTTTGAGCGTGAGATGCTTCAGGAGCGCTTTACCTGCGCGGTTTATGACCTTCCCGCATCGGTGTTTGAAAACGGATGTATTTCACTTGAAATCGGTGAGGAGCACGTCGGTGTAGTGCTCAGCGAATTTAAGATTTATAAAGCTAAGGAGAACTGATTTATGGAAAAGATTCTTACTAAGGGTAAAAGCTTTGTCGATGAGCACGGCAGAGAAAGAATTTTTAACGGAGTAAACCTCTGCGATAAGGGTTGGCCTGATGAAGAGGGCAACCTTTGCAACGTATATGAATATGACGAAAAAATTTACCTTACGCTTGCTGAAAGCGGATTCAATATTGTGCGCCTTGGTATCACCTGGGCAGCTGTTGAGCCGCAGCCCGGTATGTATAACGAAAAATACATAGAAGCTGTACGCAAAATGCTCGACAAATTCCATGAGTACGGAATATACGTTTACCTTGATATGCATCAGGATCTTTTCTCAAACTACTGCTATCAGTGGGGCGACGGTGCACCCGAGTGGGCGTGTTTGATGAACGGCAACAAGCAGAAGAAAGTCAAGGTCGTCTGGGCAGAGGGCTATTTCTGGGATAAGGGTATCCATAAAGCTTTTGATAAATTCTGGACTAATGCGCCTTATGAAGGCAAGGGTCTGCTCGATTACTTTGCTGATATGTGGAAATATATTGCAACAAAGCTCGGTGACCATCCTGCACTTTTCGGCTTTGATATGTTCAACGAGCCTTTTATGGGTAAGGATGGCGGCAAGATTTTCCGTCAGCTGATAAAGGGTCTTGTCAAGACAACGCTTACTGACAAGCGCATTGACAGATGCAAGCTCGTAAAGGATGCGGTGAAGCTCGATATTCCCGCTGTGCTGGAGCAGTATAACGGCGATATTCTTCACGATGTTGCGCTCGGTGCGGCAGAGCTTGTCGAAAAGTTTGACGTTGAGCGTTACACACCCTTCCTCAATAAGACTGCAGGCGCAATCCGCTCCGTTACGGATAACGGCATTATGTTTATTGATAATTGCTACTATTCAAATCTTTCAATTCCGTGCAAGGCAGGTCCCATCACCTACGACGGCAAGGTTGAAGAGAAGGCTTGCTTCTCTCCTCACGGCTATGATTTTATGGTTGACACACCGCTTTATAAGCACGCAAGCTCCTCAAGAACGGATGCAATCTTCGGCGAGCACGCAAACACCCAGAAGAGGCTCGGAATTCCCGTGCTTGTCGGTGAGTGGGGCGGCTACTCTGAGGGTGACGAGTGGTATCCGCATATCTATCATCTGCTCAAGTTCTTTGATGACCGCAAGTGGAGCAACACCTACTGGGCATTCCACGAGGGTCTTATAGGCGACGGCGTAATGGATATACTAAACAGACCTTATCCGAGAGCTGTCACGGGCGAAATCAAGGCTTACTTCCACGACAGAGAGGCAAACAAGTTCACTCTTTCATACGAGCAGACTTCCGCTTTTGACGTTAAGAGCGTAATCTACGTGCCGTCTGAGCCGAAGGCTGTTGAGTGCGACGGTGAGTATGAGGTTGTTCCCTGTAAGTTCGGCGGATATACTGTCGAAATCAAGACTGAAATCGGCTCACACGAGGTCGCAATAAGCCTGTAAAACTCAATAAAAATAACAAAACGAGCTACCTTTGTCAGGTAGCTCGTTTTTTACTGTTTATCTGTCAAATTCGTCGCGGTTTATGTAGTAGCCTACGATGAAGCTCTTTGAGTCTGAAACGGCGCTTATGCGTTGATATTCGTAGCGCCTTGCAGAGTCGGGCGTGCGGTTGTAGACGTATATCTTGCCCTTGTAGCTTTCGACAGCGAAAGCATGAATCGGCGAAAAGAATTTTCTGCCCGTCCATTTAAAAATGATTCCGCAGAATCCCGAGCCGAATTTATCGCAGAAGCTGTCGTAATCTCTGTCAAGATTTACGGGGAGATAGTGCGACGAGAAATATCGGAATACCGTGAGCGGATGCAAGCCGAAAATGCCGAGCGGTGTGGCGGCTTTTATATACAGCTCGCGTGCTGTTTCTGCTAGCAGGGCGGGTCTGTTGAGCAGAATCATAAGATTATATACCGCAATAATGCCGCTGCCGACCGCGTCGAAGCTCTTTATGCCGAATTTCATTGCGGCAACCCTGTTGCGTCTGTGTCCGTTGACAATTGCGTAGGGTTCGCCGACGGTTTTGTTGTGTTTGTAGTTGCTTTTTTCGAGCATCAGACAAGTTCTTCCTTAAAGTTTAATTTTAATTCGTCGTGGTCGAGCTTGATTTTTGTCAGCTTGACACCTGCGGCTGTGAGCATACGCTTGGATGCGCGTGTGCCCCATGTGTCGGCATATTTGTCCGAGAGGTAGATAACCTCGCTGATGCCGCACTGGATGATAGCTTTTGCACATTCGTTGCAGGGGAAGAGGGCGACGTAGATTTTGCAGCCGTTGAGGTTGCCGCCTGCGTTGTTGAGGATTGCGTTGAGCTCAGCGTGGCAGACGTAGGGGTATTTGGTGTCGTAGTTGTCGCCTGAGCGCTCCCAGGGGAAGTCCTCGTCGCTGCAGCCGAGGGGGAAACCGTTGTAGCCGACAGACATAATTTTGTTGTTTTGGTTAACGATGCAGGCACCAACCTGTGTGTTGGGGTCCTTGCTTCGTTTTGCGGAGAGCATTGCAATGCCCATAAAATATTCGTCCCAAGAGATATAATCGCTGCGTTTAGGCACGGAAAAAACCTCCTAAAGTTCAAATTTAACAATGATAATTATACATTATCGCGCGTGTGTTGTAAACACCGTGCGCTTATTTTTTGCATAAATCTGCTGTCAGGTATAAATGAATTTGCTTTGAAATATTCTAACAAAGAAATATAACGAACAAAAATAGTTCTCAGAAGACATAAAATTGTTAACTTTTTGTAAATTTTGCAAAAAATCAGAGAAAAAACAGACCTGTAAACGGTTGAAAAAAGCATAAAAACAGCCGTAAAACGACATAAAAAACGGCAGAAAAAGAGGGTGTTTTGCGGGCGAAAAAAAGCATTTTCAGCGATGGAAAAAGCAATAAAAAGCGACGCGGAAACGGAGCTTGCAAAGTTTGAGAAACGGCAGAATTTTTGTGAAAATTCCGCGAAAAAACAAGCTTTTTCCGTTGCGGAAAAATCGGGGGAGATAAGGCGCAAAAACGGCTATAAATCAACAAAAACATAAGGCTTTTACCGAGCGCAAGAACGTGAAGCCGCACGAGCGCAAAAGGCAGGGGCGGGAGCGAGAAAAATCAGTGGTGTGGCGGCAGTGCTGTGGCTGCTGAAAAAGAGTTGTCGTGTCGTCAGACTGCACAAAGTTGCAAAAAAATTGTGCAAAAATATGCCAAAAATGTTGACACATCGGCAGAAAGTTGGTATAGTAAAACCGTATCACTATATATATATCTATGTCTTGTATTTGTTGAAGCCTTGATACACAATATGTTGATTTTGCTCGTTTCTCCGTTTTTTCGGGTTGCGGCAAAGTCGGCGGCTTGGGGGCTTGAGCGGTGCAGAATCATCTCTGACGAGGGTCAGGCGGAGGGGATGAACGAGCGAACGCAAGGCAAAAAGCTTCGCTGCACACGGTGCAGTTGCCGGCGGTCAGGTCGGCGAGGGTGCTGCGGCTGTTTTCCGGTGGCGGCAGCGGCGAAGTTTATCGTAGGGGATGGGTCTCCCGTCCCGAGCGGACGAAAATTCAGTCGGAGCGGGGGACGTGTCCCCTACTCGCACCCTTGCGGTGCAGATAGCAAAACACATTTTGCGGCGTTTTTGCCGCATTTACCGTCCCTGCGAAATTCAACCGGAATTTTTCAGCAACCCCTTTTTGTCGGGCGTTTCGCCCGGCAGCCCATTCGGTCAGAGTGGGCGCGCAATCCGTAAGGATGGATTGCAACAGTCCAAAACTATTCTCAAGGAGGAAATTTCGATTATGAGAATAACGAAGAAAATCATCTCATTGCTTCTCGTTCTTTCGATGGTAGCATCGTTTGCGGCGATGACAGGCTTTGAGGCGAGTGCGAATCTGCAGAATCAGCAGAAGACAGATTTCGGCATTCATTTCGACGACACAACACGTAAGCTCAAAGTGCTCCAGCTTCCCGATATTCAGACATCGGTCAGCGGTGGCTCTATTACCGAGCGTACGAGAGAGACTATACGTTTGCTTATGCAGCGTTACAACCCTGACGTCATCCTGCTTACAGGTGACCAGACTCAGGGCGGTAGCACTTCTACCAAGGCTCAGTGGGAAAGTGCAATCAACAGAGCATATAACACATTCTCTCCGTACATGAAATCAACCTGTAAGGTTATCGCAGTACCCGGTAACCATGAGTATGATTTCGGCTCACTTAACCATCAGTGGGAGTACCAGGCAGACAGATACTCCTACTTTGTCGACTGGGATAATAACTTCAGCACAATCGACCTTGACGGTGCTCCCGGCGCAGGTAACATTACAGTCAGCGCAAGCTCCACCAACAAGGCTGTTGCGCTCAACTTTGCTATGTTCAACTCAAAGGGTGACGAAGACGAAGGTTATCTTCGTCCCGGTGGAGATAACGAAACTGCTTACAACCAGCTTGTTCAGTGGTATACCCAGATGAACAATACTCTGGCTTCCAGCCAGTACAGCTACAAGGCACAGGTAACAGGTCAGGCTTCGGCTTATGTCCCGACCCTTGCTGCGCAGCACGTTATCCTGCAGGAAATCTACACCACAGGTGCTCTTATTGCGGGTGACGCTTCCAACGGTGTTCCTACTCCGGGTAGATACACTCATGTCACAAACTGGCCTTATGTCCGTCTTGACCCTGCCAACAACCCGTCGGGCGCAATGAACGAAGGTCCCTGCCCGACCTGGCTTTACAACGGTGCAACACGTGCTCTTTACGATGCACTTAACAACCCCGGTAACTGTCTTGGTATGACCTTCGGTCACGACCACGATAACTACTTTGACGTTGTTGACGATAACGGCTTCCGTTTCATCATGGGTGGTGCTCTTACACAGGAAAACTACAACACCGACCAGAACCCCAAGGGTCGTTATTTTGAGTTCACACTTGACGACGCAACGGGCGAAGTTGACATGACAACTGAGGTCAAGAGCTATACTCAGCTCTCTATTACAGGCAGTGCAGACGTTACATCCGACCGTATTGAGGTTATCAACGGCGACGGTATTCAGCTTGTAAACACACTTTCTGTTCCCAAGACAATCTATATCGGTTCGTCAGAAAACCTTGCTGACGTACGCGCAAAGCAGGAGTTTGGTAACGTTGTTCAGACTCAGCTTCTCGACTATAAGACCAAAACCCCGTACGATCAGGACCTTGCAGTCAGCTACTGCCTGCCCGCAAGCGCAACGAACGTTTCGTTCAGTGCTCACAGAACAGTGGGTAATGCACAGGCAACCCTGACAAACCTTGGCACAGAGACCACGAGTGAGGGTGTGCTCTATAAATACGCCATCAAGGGTGAAAGTGTGCTTACCGCAGGTGAGCATATCGACTACACCGTAACCTATACATACAACGGTGTTGAGTACGTAATCCGCAATGCTTCTGTTGTCGAAAACATCAAGCAGCCTGCCGGTTATAACGATTGGTTCCGTGGCTACCGTGAAAGCAACAACTCCAAGCACTACGTTGATCTTGCTTACGTTGCTACGCTCTCCGGTGCGGGCGCATACAGCGTATCGCGTGAAACCTCGCAGAACAGCGGCGAATTCAACTCCAACACATACTACAACTACTCGCTTATGATTGCCGACGTTGACCAGTCCTGGTACAACAAGGCGGGCGACACACGCTTCAGTATGTTCCGCTTCAGCCCCAGCCGTCGCGAGGTTACAGGCGGTCTTGTTTCACAGCGTGCAATATATGCTCCTCCCAGAACTGATATCTACCTTGATGCTTCTGCAATGCAGAAGGTTTCTACAACCGACAGCAGACTCGACACAGGCGTCAGCATCGACTTCTGGATTCAGAAGGACCTTGACCGTGGCTTTGTCGAGTACATTTCAGGTATCGGTTTCTATGCCGGCGATCAGGACTTTAATCCCTCCGGCGCAACCATCGACTGGGACGGAAACGTAAGATACGATAACTATAATACAGCTATCAGTGCAGAAAACGACTCAACAGGTTCAGGCGGTACAATAGACGAAGCTAAAATCTTCTTCTATGATACATTTGCCCACCAGCAGAGCCTTTACGGCCTTGGCACAACACACGTCAACGGCAACCTCCTGCCCGAAAACAAACTCGGTAACATGGCAGGTCAGTACAAGGGCTATCCTCTTGTTGTTGACAGCAAGGATGCCGCACTTGCCCTCAACGGCAAGGATATGACAATGTTCACAGGTGTGCGTAACAAGGGTAGCTCCGACGGCGGTTACCGTATCCTTCTTTATGCGGTATCTCCCTACTACCTCAACTTCCACACCTATGATAAGGGTGCACTCCGTGAGCTCACAATGTCCGAGCTTATGAACCCCCGTAAGAAGTCTGACTATCCCAACGCAACCCAGCAGATGTGGGATGCTTATATGTCTGCTTACCAGAATGCTCTTAACTGCTACGCACAGATACAGACAACGCAGGCAGATATTAATAACTTTAACACAGCCCTTCAGAATGCTATCGCGGCCCTGCTTAACTCCAACAAGGGTAAGCCGGACGACAGCCTTCTCCTTCAGGGCAAGAGCCAGTTTGCATCAATTGATGTTCCGCCCATCATTTATGTAAGCGGCTCCACAATCCAGACAGCTGCACCCTACACAGACCGCGTTGTTAAATACGACGTTCCTTCGGGCGCAACAAACGTAAGCTGCATAGTTGTTAACGCAGGCAACGATAACGTTAACTCTGCTGTTACAACCTCAACAACCCAGAGCGGTACTCACTACGAGACTACCGTTACAGGCGGCACTGCAAGTGCCGGCGGCAGTATTTATTATAAACTTTCATATACGCTTCCGCAGGACCTTAACAAGGACGGCAAGAACGATACATACACCCAGTATGCCGCATCCTATGTCAAGGGTGTTCCGAATACAGAGGGTATGTGGATCAGCCGTACACGTAGAAGTAGATCACTTATTTCCAGAAATACCCGTATCCACGTTAAGGCATCTGTTACAATGGATAACAACATCCTTGGTTCACGTGGTGTTTCCGGTATTATGGCTCTTTACGGCGGTGTTCAGGGTACATCCTTCCACACAACCGTTGTTAACGGCACAACCAACGAATACACACGTTACGGTGATGAGAGTGTTTACTGGGCAGTCGGTACAGCTGCGCAGTGGCCCCGTGCATCAGGCCATGGTGCTGCCGGCAGAGTTTTGTTCTTTAATGACAGAGCGCAGGCTAAGTTCAACAGCGGTAATCCGTACTGGAACGGTCTGAAAAACTACTCAACAGACTCTACGATCAATACCGGTGGCAATAACTCTGATGAATACGTTGTTGCTCATATCTACTTTGACCCGCAGGCTACAGGCGCAAGCGTTAAGCCGCGATTCAAGTTTGTAATGACTACACCCGACAGCGACGGTAATGGCCCCACAATGTATAAGTACTGGGATGCCAACAACTACACGGGCGTTAACTACTCCGGTGACTATGTCAACAAATCACCCGATGTTGCAACAACCGGTATGTTTACCCTTGCTTCAACAGGTGCAAACAACTCCTGGGCAAACGGCAACTCAATCACACTTAACAACGGTGCTGTCTGGGAAATGTATATGGATGCCAACAAGTCACTTAACCAGTTTACTGCGGCAGCTACATATTCCCGTCTTCTTATCCACGGTGAAAAGAAAGACTCCGAATGGAACAACTCTATTGTCGGTTTCGCTTTCGTCTTCAACAGAGTTAACAGATCAAAGGCTCACGAAGCAATTGACTGGATTACAGGTAAAGTACCTGTATCTCCCTCTGCTGTTTTCAATGAGGCTGATATGGATCCCGCATGGTGGAGCCAGTGGCGTACACAGGTTATGACGGCTTATACAAAGTGCGGTAACCTTTGGGATACAGAGGACTTCAATCAGGATCTTCTTGTCAACCTCTGGCAGAACCCTGTTTACAAGGATGCTGATTACAGCAAGCTTGTAAACACACTTAAGAATATCGCAGGCAGTGCAGTCGTAAACGAAAGCATTGCAAACTACGATGCACTTACATTTGCAATCAGCAGCGGTGATGACCAGCGCTATGCAGGCACAAGATATGCTAAGGATATGTTCATCAACAACGCTGCAGACCTTATTGCAACTATCAAGAACAGAACAACTGTTTATGCAGAAACAGACTCAACACTTAAGGCTACAAGCGACTCTGCAGGCAACCTTCACGATGCTCACCTTGACGTTCGTTTCCAGAAGTACATCAACGATTATGCAGATGCACTCCAGCAGTCATGGGATAAGCTTCGTCTTGCCCCTGCAGACTATACTGCATTTGATAAGTATAGTAATTATTATAGTGCTGAGAATGATACCATTACGTTCATGCGTGACGAATACGCAGGCTATCATAACGACGGCACAGCAAAGAACTACGCAAACGAAAAAGCACTTGCAAGCGGTATGTATACATATTCAACTTATACTGCTTTCAAGAACTCGCTCAACATCGACAGAACTCTCAAAAAGCCCAGTGAAAATGCGGTTGTCGGCTCACTGCCCAGACTTTATCCGCAGAACTTCACTTACAAGAACGTAGCTTCACCCGATGTACCCGACACAACAAACTGTCTCTACAACACAGCCCGTGACGCTTACGAGGCTCTCGAGTTCCGTAAGGCAGGCGAGTATTACTCCGCTGACGGTAGCTACACCGAGGGCGGCGTAACATACTACGCAAACTACAATAAGCAGGATAGGGGTGCAAGTTATCTTTACACACCCGTATTCAAAACAAGCTATAACTCACTTTCAGCAGACATCGTTAACGCAGGTTTTGTTGTAACCGACGCCAAAGTTAAGCCCACATATACTGCAGGCAACAGCGGCGACACAAACGGCAACGGCAAGTACGATGCAGGCGAAATCTGGGTAACAAACGGTGCAGGCGAATACATCAAGACCATCAACCCCTGGACTGATGCTTCATGGGGCGACGTTGGTTACGGCTTTGCTGACGCTTATGAGAAACAGATCAATGACTCATCAAGCACATATCAGTCAACAAAAAATCAGGCAGACTGGATTCTTGCCCTCTTTGTTGAGCGAGATATCCTGCCCGATATCGCTGACGTTGACTATTACTATGAAAAGCTCACACCCGCAAGCTACGATATGAGCCAGCTCGAAATCCAGAAGACCACTCCTGCTACATACGAAAGTGGCAGCACGGATTACAACGCACTTGCAGGCTATATCATCTATGATGAAAACGGCAACGTTCTTACAGACGGTGCACAGTGGTACACTGCTGACACATGGACAGAGTACTTCACCGCCAAGAACGCACAGCCCGGCATCATCGACGGCGCAACTCTTGCCGAAAATCAGAATGCTATCAACGCACTGACTCAGGCTATCTACCAGAAGAGAGCTGCTCTCGTGCTCAGAACAATGGAAGATTACAGAGTTAGCGAAGAGAACGCAATCCTCGGCAAGACAGATTTTGCATCAATTAACGCAGAGGCAGAAAGATATTACAACATCGTTAACAACAGGAAGGTTCAGGTGTTCAGCCTCAGAGCTGACGACCCTGCAAGCTATGCAGCTGTTGCAGGCAACGACCCGCTCTTCAAGGACCATCCTTATTTCACGGAGGCATACATCACCACACTCGGCGGCCTTCTTGAAAACGATGCAAAAACAGGTATTAAGAACTTTGCAGGTAAGCCCATGGCTACAAGCATTGCGGCATACACAGATGCAGTAAATGCTTTCATGGCAAAGTATAACGAAAGCACTGACCCTGCAAACATTAACAAAGCTAACACATCAACACTTCAGCTCCTTCTTAACAAGACATGGATTCCTGAGTACGATAAGTACGGCTCAGGCAACTACAACGCCGGTAAGTGGCTCCTCGGTGAAGAATTTGACGGTTCAGACTGGTACTCCAACTGGGAACAGTACGACACCGCAAGAAAGAACGCTCTCAAATTCTTCAACGCAACAGATTATGACGGCGAGAAGGTTGCCGTAAACCTTACACATTACGGTAATCAGGTTCCTGCAGGCGACTTCTACGTTAACGTACAGGGCGCACAGTTCACAGTCGATAAGGATCCCAATTCACCCACCTACAGCCAGCCCATTGCTGTTGACGGCACATCTCTTGAGGGTACTGTCAACAAGGTTGCTTACGACCTCGTTGTTGCTTACTACAGACTTCAGCACAAGAAGGTCAGCGATTACAGCGGCACACTTGCAGGTGTCACGGGTACCTATAACGAGATCAACGTTGCTCTTGACGCAATGCTTGCTGAAAAGCTGGCTGCGGTCGTTGACGTTGTTATCCTCGACGAAAACGGAGAGCTTAAAACAGTTCAGAAGTCTGTTTACGACGAAGATAAGATTGAAGAGTTGCAGTCACTTGCAAACACAATTGCAGGCTATGCAAACGATAACCTCGGCGACAAATATAACGATTACGTTAAAGCCGTAAACGATTACAAGACGGAAATTGATAAACTTGAAGCGGTTCCCGTTTACCTTGACGGTTGGAATGATATTATCGCTCACCTTAACGAAAACGCAGGCGATACAATTACAATCGCTGACTCCGGTACGATGACAGCTTACTTCAACGCTGTTTACACAGGCTTCAATCCCGATGCAATTTATTCACAGGGTGGCCAGTCCATCAACAGCATCTTCTCAACAAAGGCGATGTACGATAGCTTCGGTCTTACAGCTAAGCAGGGTCAGACTCAGTACAACACACTTATCACAAACCTCTATAACGAGCTTCACGCTGCCTCCTTCGTACCTGCACAGGTTACAAGCGCGGGTATGGATGCTACTGCAAAGCTTTCACAGGGCTCACAGGTTGCTTACGACCCGATTCAGCTTAACGGCAGAGCGAAGGTACAGGGTATCTCCAAGTATTCACCCGCTTCTGTTACTGCAGCTACAAACCTCGTTACTTCAGTAATCGGCACAAAGGTAACTCTCTGGGATACAGACCCGTCAGTTACAGGTTACAACAATAACGCAGGTACTGTTGTTGACGGTACACTTGCTGACGAAATCTGGGCAGCAGTCGGTCTTACAAGTGACTCCGGCGCAAAGGATTACGACGGTGAAGACCGTGACGAGAGATACCTCCTCGTTGAAGGCGGCCAGTTTGTAGACGCTCTTAACGATGCTATCGAGTACGCTAAGGGTGAGCTCTATGAGGACGACGGCGAAACTGTAAAGCAGTTCGAAGTTGTTACAGGTGACGGCACAGTCAATACAGATGCAATATTCACTGACGAATCTGTAGAGCAGCTCGTCGCAGCTCTCGAAGCAGCAGTTGTTACAGACGCAACAACTCAGGCTGAAATCGACCAGATGGTATTCGATATCCTTGAAAATACCGATATCGCTAACACAATCTTCCTTCTTGCTGAGGACGGCACATTCTACGGCACCCTCAACAACGTTGCAGAAGATGAGGGTCTTAAGTATAAGCCCGCTGACTATACATACCTTGATGAAGAGCTTGCTACAGCATTCACCGGTGAATCCGACGGTGCTAACGCAATCATCGAGATGATATGGATTGACAACGGCGACGGTACTTTCGCACTCGATAATCCCAACGGTTCCAAGTATTTCACAACCGATACATGGACACCTTACTACACCAACTATATAAATGCTTTGAATCCTAACATCATTTCCAGAGAGCTTACAGCTAAGGATCAGGCAAAAATCAATGAATATACAATGGGCATTTATGAAACAAGAAATGCTCTTACATGGAACGGCATTGATGACAACACATGGTCACAGATTGATGATCTTGCCGGCAAGATAGGTAGCCTTGAATCTGAAACAGTTGAGGTTCTTACCTTCATAAACAGCAAGGTTCAGGTTCTTGAAGACGGCACTCGTGTTCTTACTGCTCCTGATATAGGCAGCAAGTCTCTCTCTAAATACGGTGACGTTTCACACATCATTTCACTCTGGGCAACATTCTCTGCTAACTACCTTGAGGCAGAAGGCATTGATATAACAAAGCAGGCAGAAATGCTTGAAAAGCTCCAGGAAATCCGTGATATTGTTAACGCACTTGAAACAAAGAGATTTGACACAGACGAGAGCAACGAATTCACAGAGGGTGTAAGAAACCTTATCGACAACTTTATCGCAGGTACTTACACATTCAACGGTCTCTCCTCCAGCAACGGCGTTGGCACATACGTTGCAGATTACCAGACAGTTGCTAACGGCACAAACGTTAACGCATATGAGCAGCTTGTCCGTGATGAGCAGCGTATCTTCATCCAGAGCAAGCTCAACGCTCTCTATACAATCATCGGCTCCGGTATGGAGGTTGGTGACCAGTATCAGGATCACTCAACAGGCAGCCTTATCATCTACACAACCGCTATTGAGGCTGTTAACGCAATCGCAACCGAGCTTTACGAGTATCTTACAAATACCCCTGCTCAGTACGCAGGCTTCGGTCTTGATCTGAGACAGGATATGTACGATTATCTCTCAACTGAGATTGTTGTTGAGGTTGACTACAGATACGCAAACACAAGCCCGCTCTATACCAAGAGCATACCGCTGTTCAACCCCGAAAAGCTTGAGGAAGCAAAAGCAAATATCGATGGTACGGGTGAAGATGGCAACTTTGGTGAGTTCGGCAATGCTGATGGCTGGCCGACAATCAACCAGCTTGATACATCAGTTGGCCTTGAGCTCACTGAAAACACTGCAGTTGAGGATCTTACATTCCAGCAACCCGTAGGCTATGACGAAGAGACCGGCGAGACATATTATGAAGAAGTATATGTCAACAGCAACGCTATTTCCTTCGTAAACGGCTACTCATACATCTACTCAGATGCTCACGGTGCTGTTAACTATCATAATACTGCAGCGCTCGATTGGCTCGTAAATGAAGTAGTCATCGACACAGGCGACGGTATCTACATCCTTGCCGATACAAACGGCACGAAAGAAATAGACGAAGCAGTTTTCCATTACACAATGGATGCTGCTGCCAGAAGAGACGGCGATTGGTATACAAAGGACTACGGTACTGATCTCAATCAGGACGGCACAAGATACTACCTTGCATCACATCCCGAAAATGTTGTAACAGGCAGCTCATACAACGGCTGGTTCACAGACGCAACATACGAAGCTGTTATGCAGCAGAGGGATGATTCGGCAGCATACATTGATTACTCCGGTTATACATTCGGTAGCGGTCCTGTTGCATTTGCAAAGAGGGAAAGCATTGAAAACTCACCCACTCAGTACGGCGTATGCTGGAACGAAGCAAACAGAACAGCATATCTTAACGCTATTAATGAAGACCAGGGCAATGTTGACGCAGCAGCATCTTCAATGTATGAAAAGCTTTGCTTGCTTCAGCTTCTTGACGCAACAGATGCTTACAGATATGTTGCAGGTCTTATCTACGATGCACTCGGCATGATTCCGACATACAGTGAAGATAACACCACAGATATCATCATTCCCGAGGAAGAGAACAACGGCGTAGGTACTCTTGAATCAAACGAAGAGATCGGCGGTCGTCTGTTTAATATCGACCTTCTTGGAGACCTTTCGGAGTATACAACCGTAGAGGACGAAAATGGTAACGTAATTGCTTACTATTCAACTCAGCTTCCCAGCAGCTATAACGGCGGTTCGGGAGCAGTTAAGGCAATCCTCAATATCCTTGACGAAGAAATCAAAAAAGGTAAGTTAACAATTGATAAAGCAGATGATATTCTTGCCGATAACAACAGTCTTAAGGCAATGATTATCGCAGAGCTTGAAAAACTCGGACTCGGCAAGGCAGACCTCAGCCAGATCACATCTCTTACAAAGGCATTCCTTGCAAATAATCCCACTATCGCAGAATCACTCGGTTCATACGATATTGCTGACGAGGATATTGGTACTCAGTTCTTTAGGACAACTCACAATGCCCTTGGTACTACCGGTAACGCCAAGGGTTACAGAGGCAATGATATAATGGTGCAGGCCGGAAACGTATACCACGCCAGCGGTTTCTATGATTTCACAAAGTACAAACAAGAAACGCTTGATGCTGTTATCGAGTTCCTCAGGAATAACGACATTATCACTGTTGCGACTCAGACCGCAGCAATGGGTTATAAGAATGACGCTGCAAACGGATTCAAAATCGCATTTGATGCTGAGAAAAACGGCGGTGAGCTTTACGACACACCTGCAACACAGCAGGAAATGGTTGATAATATCTACAACGAACTTGTAGAGATCATCAACGCTATGGAGCTCCAGGATGCTACTACCACAACTCTCAAGGAAGATATCGCTTCTGCTGACAATATCATGCTCAGTGAGGATATTTATGACCACGAAGCTGTGAACAATGCAGGTAATAACATCTGGGATGAGTTTATTGCAGCTCTTGAAAAAGCTAACAAATACAAAGATGTTACAATCATCAACCAGGATCAGGTTCTTCAGGCTGAAGACGAACTTGAGAAGGCTATCAAAGCACTTGTGCTTTATGTTGATACCTTCGCTCCTGTTGTAACTGTTCACAACACTCAGAGCGATATGAGCAAGTTCTACAAAGAGCATGAATCAGAGCTTGCAAACACAATTGCTTCTGCAGACCAGATGGTAACAGCTTCTTATATGGAAGCCGGTCTTGGCGGTTATACACTTTACGTATACACCAACAAGCTCAACCCGCACATCGTTGTTTCTCTTAAGGATACAACAAACGTTCTCAACACTGACGGTTCAACAAGAACGGTTACAGCGTCCAAGCCCGAAAAGATGTCAGTTTCTGCTCAGGCTATGAACGGCGTTTCTGCAAACGTTATCACTCCTGTTCTTGATGCAAAGACCGGTACGCCTCTCAGCTCTGTTTCAACAAAGCTTACAGGCGCAACAACCATGACTGCTCAGACAGCTAAGAACGCAGAGGGCACATATGATGCAGATTCTTCTGCATACATTATCCTCAATCCGCAGTTCAGCGATACTGACGGTGTACAGCAGGCAGCTGCTTACACAATCAGTGCAACCGACTCAGCTGTAACTAAAGATAAGGAATCAGGTGAGATTTCCGAAAAGGTTAACGGCGCTAAAAACTTTAACTATGCAAATAACACTGAGCTTAACGAAACTACAGAAGAAGGTAAGATCACTGTATTTGTATACTATATGAACTCTATGCCGGCAGACGGTGACGACAGCGGCACAGCAGCTGATGCTTCCACAATTCTCACATATCCCGAGAACAAGGGTCTTGCTGCTGACGAGTGGACTTCAACATACGGTCTTCTCAGAAAGTTCAACAGCGCTGTCAGAAATTGGGAGTTCAGCGATATCAATCAAGACCTCAATGAGGGTGCAGTTTATATTGATCCCACCTTCGGTGAGAACAACTTCGGTAGCTTCATCTATAAGCTTGATCCCACCGCAACAGAAGGACTTGACTACGATATAGCTAACATCTACTTCAAGGAAGGTGCAGATGCTGCAAAGGCTGCATTCATCAGTGCACTCAAGTCAAACACCAACTATATAAATGCACTTGATGCGGAAAGCAAGAAGGCTGACTCAACCAAGTACATTGCGTTCGGTGCAGACGAGAACTACGATCAGCATCTTGCATTCATCGATAACGGTACACTCCTGTTTGCTCACGTTGCAGATCGCTTCGGTAACGTATGTAACAGAATTATCGAGGTCAAGAATTATGATCAGCTCGCTCCCGTACTCACAGCTGACGGTGATGGCGCTGCTACAGTTACAGAGCCCGGCGGTTCAGGCGTAGCAAAGGTTGACCTGTTCAAGTACATGGGTACTCAGGGCGGCTCACTCTACCTTGATTATCAGTTTGGTATGCTCCATATTGATGATTTCACATACGTATCAGAGGATAACACCTTCACAATCAAGGCGGGCGCTGCAGCTGCAGGCAAGCTCTTCACGGTTGCTGTTACAGATAAGGCAGGCAACGTCGGTTCTGTTCCCGTAACTGCTGATGAAAACGGTGAAATCGTCCTTACGGTAGTTGAAACATTCGATAACGTTGCTGAGTATGTAGCAAACGATACCAATGTCGACGTCAATGCAGGCGAAGACCTTGATATCATTGAGTTCGTATTCAACAGCAACGAAACAATCAAACTCAATTACTTTGAGCCCTCTTCAATTGTTAAGGCAGGCCCCGACGGCAACGTCTTTGCAAACAAGAAGAACGTACCGCTCAATATTGTTGCCAAGTCAGAGGTTGAGGCTATCAGACTTTACAACGTTGCTACAGCAGCAGAGGAAATCTGGACAGCTGACAACGCAACCGTTACAGACAACGGCAACGGCACAAAGACCTGGACAGTTAAGTATAATTTCGCTGAAGGCGAATACAACTACATCGCAACTGCAAAGGTAGACGGCGACTGGGAGACATTCGGTGTTGACTTCGACTTTGAAGCTACAACAAAGAGCGTCACAGTTAAGCTTACGGTTGCAGGTATCGGTAAGATCAGATTCGGCTTCAACGAAGGCAACTACTCCAACGTT
Organism: Acutalibacteraceae bacterium; assembly: GCA_045637465.1. Taxonomy (GTDB): domain Bacteria; phylum Bacillota; class Clostridia; order Oscillospirales; family Acutalibacteraceae; genus UBA8612. The sequence goes on from JAZTZM010000020.1 coordinate 101,125, forward strand.
CCCGTAATGTCTCAGAAGTCTGTTCCCTACGGTTCAGTTGTAACTCTTGAGTCAGTACAGACTGAGGAAGGTTCTGACTTCTACTACTGGGTCAATAACGGCTCCAACAGAATCATCAGCGCAGCTGAAGAGTATAAGTTCACAGCCGTTACAACAATGGATCTCACAGCTCAGTTCACAACAAACGAATGCTTCAATAGCGATAAGAAGCTTGTTGTTTATGTAAACAACGCTGAAAACGTTATTGAAAACTTCGAGCTTGCAGACGGTGAGAACTATAAGGTTCCCGCTGCTCCCTCGCTTCCGGATCATGTCTTCAAGAGCTGGAGCATGACAAAGGATGAGATTCTCGCAAGCGATGAAATGATGATCGTTGTAAGACCCGTCTACTCACTTGTTGTTAAGAATACAGTTGCTCTCACCGAGGGCAACTGGACTACAACAGGCGCAGGCGTTTACGAGTCAATTGACAACGAAAGAGCTCTTGTCACAATCAGCGCATCCGCTACAGACAATGCAGGCGCTGCATTCCTCTACTGGCTCGATGCCGAAACAGGCGATATCGCTTCTTACAACAGAACTTATAGCTTCCACGCTATCAAGGATACAGAGCTGACTCCCGTTTACGGTGATGCTTCTGCTGTTGTTCCTGCTCCTGTTGCAAGAATTTCAACAATCAAGTACGATGACAGTGCAAAGAAGGTTAACTTCTATGCTGAGCGTTCGATTCCTGCCGAGTATGAGCTTATCATGACCGGCGTTATCGTAACAAAGACAGCTTCCATCGGCACTGATGAGGCTGCATTCGTTCTTGATGCAGCAGGTGTCGGTAAGGGCGTTTCAAAGAGCACAGCAGCTAACGGTTTCTACACAGGTGCTGTTTCAGCAACTGCAGGCACAACCGTTTATGCAAGAGCTTATGTCGTCTATATGAACGCAGACGGTGATATCATCACTTCCTACAGCCCCATCGCTTCTTACACAGCATAAGCGATAAGGTGAAAACAAAAAAGCAGCTCACCCGAAAGGGTGGGCTGTTTTTGAGAGAGGAGAATTTCTTTGTACGAATTATCATTTTGGGTTAAATTATTTTACAGCTTTTTAAGAGTAATTATTGCCTGGCTTCTCGGTATCAGTGTTGCAACTCCGATGCCGATTTATAACTTTGAAGAGCCGACCGGCGAAACTGCAGACGTTACCGTTATGAGCTTCAACGTTTATATTGCCGGCACAGGCAAAAAATCGCCCGAAAACAGAGGTGCTCTTGTTACCAAGACCCTCCGTGCCGAAATGCCTGATTCATTCGGACTTCAGGAGGCGGATAAGGCATGGGTTGACCGTGTTAGTGCGGCAATGCCTGAATACGCCTGGGTAGGTGTCGGCAGAGATGACGGCGCCGAAGGCGGCGAATATTCCCCCGTCTTCTATCTCAAGGATAAGTATACGCTTGTTGACAGCGGCACGTTCTGGCTTTCCGAAACTCCCGATACTCCTTCAAAGGGTTGGGATGCAATGTACAACCGTATATGCACCTGGGCAATCCTTGAGAATAAGGAAAGCGGCGAAAAATACGCACACTTTAACGCACATATGGACCATATCGGTGCCGAGTCACGTGCAAACAGCGCAAAGCTCATTGCCGAAAAAGCAGGCGCACTCGATATGCCTGTTGTTGTCTCGGGTGATTTCAATACCGACGAGGGTACAGAGCCTTATAATACGATGATTCAGAACGGATTTATGGATACAAAGTATGCCGCAGAAAGCACAATGTCTATGGGCACTTACCATAATTTCGGTATGAAAAACGTCACCAAAAAAGGTGCATCTCCCATCGACTTTATCTTCACAACCTACGGCAAGGCAAAGGTTGACAGCTATAAGGTGCTCGGTGATAAGGTAGACGGTGAGTATTCGTCAGACCATTATCCCGTTGTTGCAAAAATCAGATTCAGCAAAGAACCTGTCGGCGAAAAAGGACTCAGAATAATGTCATTCAACCTCCGCTTCAAAGAGCCGCTTAAGCGCCTTAAGGATCTTACAGGCGTTATCGCGGATTCACAGCCTGACATTATCGGCACTCAGGAGGCTACACCCGATTGGATGCATATCCTCATAAATGAGTATGAGGGTGTCTACGGTCACCTCGGTGTCGGCAGAGATGACGGCAAAAACGAAGGTGAACATTCCGCAATCTTCTATCGCCTTGATAAATACACTGTTGTTGACAGCGGCACTTTCTGGCTTTCCAAAACTCCCGACGTGCCTTCAAGCGATTGGAATTCAGCTTGCAACCGTATCTGCACATGGGCTATTTTTGAGTGTAAGGCAGACGGCAAACAGTTTGCAGTGCTCAACACCCATCTTGACCACGTCAGCTCCGAGGCACGTGTAGAGCAGATAAAGCTTGTCAAAGAAAAGGCAGACAGCCTGGATATACCTGTTGTTATCACCGGCGACCTCAACGCAACAGAGGAAGACCCTGCAATCACAACACTTTCTCAGGGCGGTTATAAGGATTCACGCTATGAGGCTCCCGTTACCGATGCTTCGGGTACTTATAACGGCTATGAGGCAGGCAGAGATGATTATGACCGTATCGATTACATCTTCTCCAATGATGGCTTTGAAGCAACAAAGTATGACGTTGTTGATGAAGTTATAGCTTCTGACCACTTTGCAATCTACTCTGACCTTCTTTTTGCGGAGGAGCTTAAGTGAGTAATCTGATTCTGGCTTCCGCTTCGCCCAGACGAAAAGAATTGCTCAGTCTGGCAGGCTTCAGCTTTGACGTAATTACAGCCGATGTTGACGAGGTGCTCGATGCTTCTCTCACCCCGTCGCAGCTTGTTATGTCCCTCGCTTTTCAGAAGGCTTCTGCCGTTGCCGCAGAGCATAAGCAGAGCACTGTAATTGGTGCTGATACCGTTGTTGTGCTCGATGGCAAGGTGCTCGGCAAACCGCACAGCGACGCTGAGGCAAAAGCAATGCTCGCTGACCTTTCCGGCAGAACACACGAGGTTTATACCGGTGTCTGCCTGATAAAAGGTGACAGGGTGCATAAGTTTTTCGAGTGCACAAAGGTCACCTTCTGGCAGCTTGAAAATGAGCTGATTGAAACTTACGTTGCCAGCGGTGATTGCAACGATAAAGCAGGTAGCTACGGCATCCAGGGCAAGGGATGCGTGCTCGTCAAGGGCATAGAGGGCGATTACTTCAATGTTGTCGGCTTTCCCGTATCCCGCTTCTGCCGTGAGATCAGAGCTTTTGCTTGACAAAGTATAAAAATAAATATATAATTCAATCCGTAATTTGAAATTGAGTTTCAGTTTCATTTTGCGGATTTTTTTCTTGGAGTAAAACAATGTCGGAGTATAACACAAAACAGCGTGAAGTGCTGTTGAGATTTTTTAACGATAATAAACACCGCCATTTTACTGCGTCGGAAATTGAGCTGGAGCTTGCCGCACGCGGTGAAAAGCTCGGCAAGGCAACGCTTTACCGCAGGCTTGAAAGGCTTGTTGACGAGGGTGTGGTGCGCCGCTTTGTAGCTGATGATGCAAGGGTCAGCTGTTACCAGTTTGCAGGCGGTGACGATTGCAAGAATCACTATCACCTCAAGTGTCTCAGGTGCGGAGACCTGCTCCACGTGGAGTGCGGTTTTCTTGATGAGATGGGTGCCCACGTGCTTGAGCACCACGGCTTTGTTGTCGATACACAAAAAATAACTATCTGCGGGGTGTGTGAAAAATGCGCAAAGGCATAAAATGCTTGTCACTTCTGCTGTGTGCGGCGCTTCTTTTCTGTTTTGCCGCCTGCGGTCAGAGTAACACAGGTAATAATGAAAATAATAAAATAAGCGTTGTCTGCACGCTGTTTCCGCAGTATGATTTTGTGCGCGAAATAGCAGGGGATAAGGCAGAAATAACTCTGCTTCTCACACCGGGTACGGATAGCCACAGCTATGACCCGAGCCCTGCCGATATGGTTAAAATCAATGAGTGCGACCTGTTTGTCTATACGGGTGAAACAATGGAAGCGTGGGCGGAAAACATTGTCGGCACGCTTGGTGAAACCGTAGATGTGCTCAACGTGTCGGAAGAGATTCAGCTCGAAAAAAGCGGTGAAACCCATTCCGATCACAGCAAAGAATCACACGACCATTCGGCTGACCCGCATATCTGGACCTCACCTGTCAACGCAATGGAGATAGTAAGGCAAATTTGCGCAAAACTTTGCGAAATTGACCCCGCCAACGCATCTTTTTACAAAAGTAATGAAGTAACGTATCTCGCGAAGCTTGAGTCTCTTGATGCAAAATTGAGGGTTTTAACAGGGTCTGCGGAGCAAAGAAGTGTTGTTATGTGCGACCGTTTTGCAATGCTTTATTTCTGCGAAGAATACGGTCTTGATTATATCGCGGCGTTCGATTCCTGTACCTCAAATACCGAGCCGAGCCCTGCCGTAATTGTAAAAATTGTCAACGAAGTGAAGAGCAAAAATATACCTGCCGTTTTCTGTGCGGAGCTTTCAAACCGCAAGGTTGCGGATGCTGTTGCTCAGCAGACGGGTGTTCAGGTGCTCGAGCTTCACTCCTGCCACAATCTCTCTGCGGATGATTTCAGTGCGGGCGAAACGTATCTCACACTTATGGAAAGAAATTTCTCAAACCTTAAAACTGCATTGGGTGTTAAATGATGGGAAAGATAATTGAAGTTAAAAACTTGACAATGAGCTATGACCGTGAAGCAGTACTTCGCGATGTAAGCTTTTCACTGAATGAGGGTGAATGGCTGAGCGTTGTCGGCGAAAACGGCTCGGGCAAATCAACCCTGCTCAAGGGCATTGCGGGTCTGCTTCCCCTCAAGGGCGGAAGCGTTGATTTCGGCAGTGGTCTTACACGCAAGGAAATTGGTTATCTGCCTCAGCAAACCGCAATTCAGCGCGATTTTCCCGCTTGCGTGCACGAGGTTGTGCTCTCGGGTTGTACGGGCGGCGCACGTCTGCTGGGTATGCGTTCCCGTTCGGATAGACAGCGTGCCCACGATGCAATTCACGAGCTCGGCATTGAGCATATCCATCACAAACCATACTGCGATTTGTCGGGCGGTCAGCAGCAGCGTGTGCTTCTTGCACGTGCACTGTGTGCAACGGAAAAGCTGCTCCTTCTCGATGAGCCTGTAACTGGTCTTGACCCGCTTGTGTCGGCTGAAATGTACGAGTCCATCGACAAGCTCAACAAAAAGCGCAAGGTTGCAGTCATAATGGTATCACACGATATTTCGGGTGCCGTAAAATATTCGGATAAGATTCTTCACATCGGCAGCGGTGTAGAATTTTTCGGTACAACCGAGGAGTATCTCGCTTCTGACCTCGGCAAACGTTTTGCCGGTAAATAAAATTTTATCAGCCGGTGGTTGGTTTTCCCCGACTCAACTACCGGTTTGTTTATTTTATGCTCATTATCATCTATACTGAAACTGAAAGGAGGTCACTTATGGATCAGGTCAAAATCGGAAGATTTATTGCAGAGTGCAGAAAGAAACAGAATCTGACACAGCTGCAGCTGGCGGAAAAGCTCAACATTACCGACAGAGCGGTTTCAAAATGGGAAACAGGCAAATCAATGCCCGATTCTTCGATTATGCTTGAGCTTTGTGATATTCTGAAAATCAGTGTTAATGATTTGCTGTGCGGGGAGGTAATTACAGTGGATAACCGTAATAACGAATCTGAAAAAATTATACTTGAAATGATAAAGCAGAAGGAAGAAAGCGACAAAAGGCTGCTTGCTATGGAGTGGGTCATCGGCGGACTTTCGGTTGTCGTTTTATTGGTGCCGATTATTATCGGCGCACTGTTGCCGATAGAGGAGTGGCAGAAAACCGCTATCGTATTTTTGGGCTTTATTCCCGCTGTTGTCGGTTTCGGTGTTGCCCTCAAAATTGAGCAGGTGGCAGGCTATTATGAGTGCAAGCACTGCTCGCATAAGTACGTGCCTACTTTCAAAGCGGTCAATCTTGCAATGCACATGGGCAGAACAAGATATATGAAATGCCCAAAATGTGGAAAATGCACGTGGCAAAAAAAGGTCATTTCCAAAGAATAATAAAAAACAAAAAAAGAGAACTTAGTTGATTTCTAAGTTCTTTTTTATTTGAAAATAATTAATATTTTATATAGGGGAAAACTCTTTTCCGAAGTCGTTTTCCCCTAAAAACCCCATTTACAAACTCCTCAAAACCCCTTACCCCTTATTCTTTAAGGGGTTAGATGGGCTTAGAAATGAACTAGGTTTTATTGTAAAACCTTTTGCGACTTTAATATAAATCGTAATCACCTTGATATAGATTTATATATGATTTTTTATGTCTTTTTGCAAAAAGTAAAGAGTTATATGCTCCACCATAATGTGTGCTTACGTAACCAAAAATAAAATCAGATTGTTTTATCATCCATTCGTTTCTTTTTGAAATAGCAAATTTTGGTGGTGTTCGTTCAAGATTAGGATAAACTATCTCGTCATACGTTTTTGTTAAAAACTCTTTTCTATCGTTTAACCATTTTCCTAAATAAGGTGTAACAAATACTAGTCTTGCAGTTGGGTATTTTTTCTTATATTTTTTAGCACATTTAAGTGCAAAATTATCAAAAGCACCATATCCACCAAGATAAAAATCTACTTGCCTATTTTCAATAACCTTTTCAAAAAGTTTGAGTAAACGCTCTTCGTCTTCTAAATTGCTCAAATAATCTGAATGCCCACAAAACGAAATAATCATTTTATTGCTCCTATGTATTTATACATTCCTATTATAACCACGCAGTCTTGCAAAAGCAACAAAATAGGGAAGAGTGCATTCTTATATTTATTTTACAAAGGAATATAATAAATATGGAAGTAATCTTACGTAAATATTCTTTCGGGGGTATGCAGTGACTGTAAACGATGCTGTAGCAAAAAGAATAATTGAATTATTAAAAGAAAAGGAAATGACTCAGTATCGGTTGGAGCAAAATTCAGGTATTCAACACGGGCATATGCAATGGATAATGAGTGGAAAAAGCAAAACGGTAACGTTATCAACCGTATTGCGTTTGGCTAACGGTTTTGGTATGACTGTTTTAGAGTTTTTAGATAACGACCTTTTTCTTTTTGAAAATCTTGAAGTTGAATAATATAGAAAATAAGCCGAGATTTAGTTAATCTCGGCTTTTTGCTAGAACTCGTTTGACGTGTTCGTCGTGAGATTTTGAAGTGTTTAGCATTTGTGCTTGCAAGGGAATTTTTTTCGGGGGCGAAGCGTTTTCGGTTTTGGGGTTATTTTCCTCTTTTAAAGTTGAAAAATTTTTTAACACCGAAAAAAGTGGGTTTTCCTTTGATTCGGTCGGTTCCTTTTGGTTTTGCGTGTTTTTGTATAAACTATATAGAGAATTTACTAAATTAAAAATGCCAAATTTATCCAAAATCGACTCCTTTAAAAATAAATAAACAAAAAGAATGAAACACGATTGCAAATAGTCATATTTTAGAGTATAATATATTACCGTATAATTAATTATATTCGGG
>JAZTZM010000021.1:0-22087 GCA_045637465.1 Acutalibacteraceae bacterium
GAGGTTTGGCACCTCGATGTCGGCTCATCACATCCTGGGGCTGAATTCGGTCCCAAGGGTTCGGCTGTTCGCCGATTAAAGTGGTACGCGAGCTGGGTTCAGAACGTCGTGAGACAGTTCGGTCCCTATCTGTCGTGGGCGCAGGATATTTGAGGAGCGCTGTCCTTAGTACGAGAGGACCGGGATGGACGCACCGCTGGTGCACCAGTTGTCACGCCAGTGGCACAGCTGGGCAGCTATGTGCGGTTTGGATAAACGCTGAAAGCATCTAAGCGTGAAGCCATCTCCAAGATTAGATATCCCATAGCATAAGCTAGTAAGACCCCTCATGGACTATGAGGTTGATAGGCTGCATGTGTAAGCATAGTGATATGTTCAGCTAGGCAGTACTAATAGGTCGAGGGCTTGAACCATTTTCTACTTGGTATTCAGGTTTTTCTAACCTCCACATTACCTTCTGCTTTGTTCGGTTTTTAGGGTGCAATCCTAAAGAGCTGTATCGTTTGATACGGCTCTTTTTGTTTTTCTGTACAACGCCAACTTTTTTAAAAAAATGCTGTGACTTTGGTCGGAGCAGGGTGACGGTGACTTGCCTTAATTGATATCCGAGCAGGGCACCATAGGCGACAGAGAGAAGTTAAATTCAGATTAGCTTTGGCAGCCATCACGGTGACTGAACGCACTTTTGTGTTCAGTTTGCGAGCAGGTTTAAATTCGTGAGCGTATCGGAGTGCTTAAGATATAAGATCTTTTGCTCATTTTTGTAACGCGTGATAAAAGTACTGTAGCTTTATGCCACATAAAAAAATAAAGCAATCCTCCGTCTTTTGTTTGAGCAGAATCCACCTCCTTTCTAAAGGAGGTTTTAATAATGCCATTTCCAAATGTCGTCCTGAAGGAAGCAAGGATCTTGTGCTTTGTGCGTTTTAAGAGTTTTCGCTGACACTCGGAATGACACCACCTAATTAGCTTAATTAACGAAAAATGTACTGCGAGCTGATGCGATAATATGTCATATTGTATTTGCATTAAGGCATAATATGTAAAAATATTTTGTTTTATGGCTTCGATTTATGCAATTATCTATTGATAATTTATAATCAATTATGTATAATATACCGTGAGATTGAATGGCTCAGAAATCAGAAAGGAGACAATCAAAATGAACTATTCACATGAAGTGGAAAAAATGTGTATCGTGGCTAAAGGCCCGCATCACGGTCCCGCTCCGATCCCCGAAGAGGGCAAGTGGGTAAAGGCTTACGAAATTAAGGACATCTCCGGTTTCTCACACGGTGTTGGCTGGTGTGCTCCTCAGCAGGGTACTTGTAAGATCTCTCTTAACATCAAAGAGGGTATCGTTGAGGAAGCTCTTGTTGAGACAATCGGTTGCTCCGGTATGACTCACTCTGCAGCTATGGCTGCTGAAATCCTTCCCGGCAAGACACTCCTCGAGTGCCTTAACACAGACCTTGTCTGTGACGCTATCAACGTTGCAATGCGTGAGATCTTCCTTCAGCTCGTCTACGGCAGAACTCAGTCCGCATTCTCTGAGGACGGCCTCACAATCGGCGCAGGTCTTGAGGACCTTGGTAAGGGTCTTCGTTCACAGGTTGGCACAATGTTCTCAACAAAGGCAAAGGGCGTTCGTTACCTCGAAATGGCTGAAGGCTACGTAACACGTATGGCTCTTGACGAGAACGATCAGGTTATCGGTTACGAGTTTGTTAAGCTCGGCAAGATGCTTGAGGATATCCGCCACGGTGCAGACCCCGCAGAAGCATACAAGAACAATATGGGCAGCTACGGCAGATTTGCAGACGCTGCAAGATATATTGATCCCAGAGAAGAATAAGGAGGAGGTAGAACAATGGCTGTTACATTTGAAGGTAAAGAAAGAAGAATGGAAAAAATCGAGGCTTGCCTTGCTCAGTACGGCATCGAGAGCCTTGAAGCTGCCAGAGACCTCTGCCTTTCTAAGGGCATCGATGTTGAAGCTATCGTTAAGGGCACACAGCCCATCGCTTTCGACAACGCTGTCTGGGCATACACTCTCGGTGTAGCAATTGCCCTCGCTCAGGGTATTTCAAACGCTGCAGAAGCTTCCGCTGCTATCGGCATCGGTCTTCAGGCTTTCTGCATCCCCGGTTCCGTTGCTGAAAACCGTAAGGTTGGTCTTGGCCACGGCAACCTCGGCGCAATGCTCCTCAAGGATGAGACAAAGTGCTTTGCTTTCCTTGCAGGTCACGAGTCATTCGCTGCTGCTGAAGGCGCTATCAAAATCGCTCTCACAGCTAATAAGGTTCGTACAGAGCCTCTTCGCGTTATCCTTAACGGTCTTGGTAAGGACGCTGCTATGATCATCTCCCGTATCAACGGCTTCACATACGTTGAGACAGAGTATGATTTCTACAGCGATGAGCTCAAGGTTGTTAACACAACACCTTACTCAAACGGTGACCGTGCTCTTGTTCGCTGCTTCGGTGCTAACGACGTTCTCGAAGGCGTTGCAGTTATGAAGCACGAAGGTGTTGACGTTTCTATCACAGGTAACTCAACTAACCCCACACGTTTCCAGCACCTCGTTGCAGGTACCTACAAGAAGTGGGCACTTGAAAACGGTAAGGAGTACTTCTCCGTTGCTTCCGGCGGCGGCACAGGCAGAACTCTTCATCCCGATAACGTTGCTGCAGGTCCTGCTTCCTACGGTCTTACAGACTCTATGGGCAGAATGCACGGCGATGCTCAGTTTGCAGGTTCTTCTTCTGTTCCTGCTCACGTTGAGATGATGGGTCTCATCGGTATGGGTAACAACCCGATGGTTGGTGCTACAGTTGCTTGCGCAGTTGCTGTTGCAGAGAGCTACAAATAATTATTGACTGATTTCAAAAGCTGTTGGGTGGAGCAATCCGCCCGACGGCTTACAGTGTTATTAAGGGGATAATAAAATGAAAAAAACATTTCTTAAAGTTATTGCGCTTGTAATGACAGCTGCAATGCTTTTCTCTCTCACAGTTTCGGCTGCTGACGATTTTTCTTCAAAGCCCGACAACACACTCAAATTCGACGAGAACGGAAAGTTCCGCATTCTTCAGATTGCCGACACACAGGACGATATGTTCCCTGCACCCGGCATGATTAAGATGATTGAAACAGCTGTTAACAAATACGAGCCCGATCTCGTTGTTTTCACAGGCGATAACACAGGCACTCTTGATATCGCTCTTGACGTTCAGTACACTGTCAAGTCTATCATTGATCCTATCGCTGAGCGTGGTATTCCTTTCACATTTGTTTTCGGTAACCACGATGCTGAAAACGTTTCAAAGGAAACACACTATGCAGCATACCGCGATTATGATAACTGCCTCGCTTACGATGCAGATCCCGCAATCTACGGTATGGGCACACACAACCTCACAATCAAGTCTTCCGACGGCACAAAGGTTGCCTACAACCTCTGGATGTTCGACTCAAATATGTACGATGAGGTAGAGGGCTACGACTACATACACGAAGATCAGCTCGCATGGTACGTAAACACCTCAAACGCTCTCAAGGCTGCTAACGGTGGCGAGGCTGTTCCCTCACTTGCTTTCCAGCACATCGTTCCTTATGAGATTAAGGACTATGTTATTGAGACACCAGAGCTTGATCCCAACGGCTTCACAAGCAAAAATGAAGAAACAGGCGAGATTCATCACTATGTTCTCGATCCTGACTATGCAGAGGCAGGCTCAGTTCTTCGTGAGTATCCTTGCCCCAGCAGAATTCACGGCGAGCAGATGAGCAAGTTTGTTCAGCAGGGCGATGTTAACGCTGTTTTCGTAGGTCACGACCACGTTAACGATTATGTTGTTCACACAAAGATGAATGCTGCTGACGGTGCTGCAATTGATATTGTCAACACACCCGGTGCAACATTCCAGTCTTACGGCAACGAAGAAATGCGCGGCTGCAGAATCATTGACATCGATGAGAGCAACCCTTGGGAGTATGAGACATTCTCTCCCACATTCTTTGAAGTTGTCGGCGACACAGAGGAAATGAGAGCTCTTGCTTACGTTTCCGATAATATCGTATGGTACTATGTATCATTTATTTGCAGAATTGTTCCCTTCTTCGGCGAAACTCTTCAGAATCTTTTCATTTCTGCAGTCTACAATATGTTTAAATAATTTTATGAAAGAACGGTGAAAAACAATGAGTGCTTTTCTCCAGTCAATTTACGAATTCGACCTTTCTGTTTTCAGCAGTGTCTTTGCTATGGGTAACGACGTGCTTGACACAATAATGAAGGTCATCACAACACTCGGCGACGGTTGGATTATGCCTGTTTTTGCAGTCATACTCCTCATGTTCAAGAAGACCCGTAAAGCAGGTATGGCAATGCTTGGTGCTCTGCTTGTTATGCTTATCCTCAATAACGAGATTCTCAAGCCCATGATTGCAAGAATCAGACCTTGCTTTATGTTCAGCCTGGACAACCTTATGAGTATGAAGGCTGAGTTTGAGGAAGACGGCAAAGCAAAGATGTTTGCAGAGCTTCTTCCCAGAGTTCAGGAGAATATCAAAAATCTTCCTGAGCTTGCTGCACGTTGGAACGCAGAGTATGTATTCCCCAACGTTGTTCATATGCCCACAAGCTGGTCATTCCCCTCAGGTCACACATCTTCTTCTTTTGCGTTTGCAACAGCTGTTTTCGCAAACAACAAGAAGTGGGGTATTGCTACATACGTTCTTGCAGCCCTTATCGGCTTCTCTCGTATCTACCTCGGCGTTCACTACTGCACTGACGTTCTTGCAGGTGCAGTTCTCGGTATCGTCTACGGCGTTATCGGCGTTCTTGTTGTTGGTCTTATTATCAAGGCTATCAAGAAGAAGGACAACAAGCTTTCAAAACTTTTCTGATTTAACGAAAGGATAATTATTATGAATAAACCTGTTCTTATTGAAACATCCGCACGTCACGTTCACGTTTCCCGTAAGGATCTCGATATCCTCTTCGGTGAAGGCTATCAGCTCACCAGCAAGAAGGATCTTTCTCAGCCCGGTCAGTTCGCTTGTGAAGAGCGTGTAGCAGTTATTGGCCCCAAGGGCAGCTTCCCCGCTGTTTCAATCCTTGGCCCCGAAAGACCTGCAACTCAGGTTGAGATTTCCGCTTCCGATGCACGTTCAATCGGTGTTGTTGCTCCCGTTCGCGAGAGCGGCGTTATCGAAGGCAGCGGCGCTTGCAAGCTTGTCGGCCCCAAGGGTGAGGTCGAACTCAGCGAGGGCGTTATCGTTGCAAAGCGTCACATCCATGCAACTCCCGAAGACGGCGAGAAGTATGGCGTAGTTGACAAGCAGGTTGTTTCCGTTAAGGTCGAGTCCGACGGCCGTAGCCTTATCTTCGGCGACGTTGTTGTCCGTGTTAACCCTGCATATGCTCTTGCAATGCACATCGACACTGACGAGTCAAATGCAGGCTTCTGCACACCCGGTATGATGGGTGACATCATCACTGACTGATTTTTTATATGAATTACAGCGGCAAATCCGTTATCGGTTTTGCCGCTGTTTTTCTTTTTTGCAGCGCTTATGTGTTGTTGACAAAAGACCCTGTGTACTGTATAATATAACTATCCTGACACGAGGATTGTTTCCGACTGAAAGGTGCAGTAAACAGCGTATATTTTTACGGACATTTTATGCCCGGATATAATTGCAGGCCGCACCGAGTCAGGTGTGGCTTTTTTGATTTTAAAGGGGGAATTCAGATGGATACAAGAGTTGCCGTTATGGGCATTATTGTTGAAAATAAAGACAGTGTTGAGCAGCTCAATTCCCTGCTTCACGAATACGGCGATATTATTATCGGAAGAATGGGAATACCTTATAAGGAGAGGGGAATCAGCATTGTCAGCATTGCTGTAGATGCCGCTCAGGATACTATTTCAGCTCTTTCAGGCAAAATCGGCAAGCTTGACGGCATCAGCGTCAAAACAGCTTATTCCAACGTGATAAACCATGAATGATATATTAATTCAACTTACAGAAAAGCTGATAAAAAACCGCTCGTTGACCGAAGAAGAATACGCTTACCTTGTTGCAAACCGCAACAGCGAATCGGCTTTAATTTTGCGTCAGGCGGCGGACAGTGTGCGTCGTGAGTATTACGGCACGGATGTTTATATACGCGGTCTTATAGAAATCAGCAACATATGTAAAAACAACTGTTTATACTGCGGCATCAGGGCAGGCAACAAAAACTGTCAGCGATACAGACTCACCGCGCAGCAGATTCTTGCGTGCTGTGATGAGGGCTATGCTCTCGGTTTTCGCACCTTTGTGCTCCAGGGCGGTGAGGACGGATCTTTCACCGATGAAGTGCTGTGCGCGGTTATAGCTGAAATCAAGCGCAGATATCCTGATTGTGCCGTTACGCTTTCGCTCGGTGAGCGGAGCAGAGAGAGCTATCAGCAGCTGTTTGATGCAGGCGCAGACAGATACCTTCTCCGCCACGAAACGGCAGACGATGAGCACTATTCGCTCCTTCATCCGTCTGATATGACGCTTGCAAACCGTATGAAATGCCTTGAATTTTTAAAGGATATAGGTTATCAGGTCGGTTGCGGATTTATGGTAGGTTCACCGTATCAGACAAACGAAACAATAGCCAAGGACCTTAAGTTTATCGAAAAGTTTCAGCCTGATATGTGCGGTATCGGTCCGTTTATTCCGCATAAGGATACACCGTTTGCAGGGTTTGAGCAGGGCACACTTGAGCTTACCTGCTATCTGCTGAGTATAGTCAGGCTGATTTGTCCGCGAGTGCTTTTGCCTGCAACAACAGCACTCGGCACAATTGACCCTGAGGGCAGGGAGAAGGGTGTGCTTTCGGGCGCAAACGTTGTTATGCCAAATCTCTCTCCCGAGGATGTAAGGGACAAATATTCGCTTTATAACGGTAAGCTTGCAACAGGAGCGGAAGCTGCATCAAACAAGGCAGAGCTTGCCCGGCGGATGGAAAAAATCGGATACAGGGTTGTCACCTCACGCGGTGATGTCAATAAATAAACAATTTCATTTATATACCGAAAGAAGGAAACCACAATGGCAAAATTTGATCCTAAATCACTCAAAGCAGAGGAGTTTATCAATCACGAAGAAATCCTCGCAACAATTGAGTATGCAGAGCAGAATAAGCATAATATTGAGCTTATAAACGAAATTCTTGAAAAGGCACGCCCCAAAAAGACTGCCGACGGCACTGTCTGTGCAGGTCTTACACACAGGGAGGCAAGCGTGCTTCTTGCCTGCGATATTCCCGAAATGGTAGAGAAGATTTACGAAATCGCAAATGAGATAAAGCTCGCTTTCTACGGTAACCGTATCGTTATGTTTGCGCCGCTCTACCTTTCAAACTACTGTGTCAACGGCTGTGTTTACTGCCCTTATCATCTCAAGAATAAGCACATAGCACGTAAAAAGCTCACACAGGAAGAGGTTAAAAACGAGGTTATCGCACTTCAGGATATGGGTCACAAGCGCCTTGCAATTGAGGCAGGCGAAGACCCTGTAAACAATCCGATTGAGTATATCCTCGAGTGTATCAAAACAATCTATTCAATCAACCATAAAAACGGTGCAATCCGCCGCGTAAACGTCAATATTGCCGCTACGACGGTTGAGAATTACCGCAAGCTCAAGGATGCAGGAATCGGTACGTATATCCTCTTTCAGGAAACATATCATAAGGAGAGCTATCTTAAGCTCCATCCCACAGGTCCCAAGCACGATTACGATTATCACACAGAGGCTATGGACAGAGCAATGGAGGGCGGCATTGACGACGTCGGTCTCGGTGTGCTCTTCGGTCTCGAGCTTTATAAGTATGAGTTTGCAGGTCTGCTCATGCACGCAGAGCATCTCGAGGCTGTGCACGGTGTAGGTCCGCACACAATCAGCGTGCCGAGAATCAAGCGTGCAGACGATATCGACCCGACTGTTTTCGATAATTCAATTCCCGATGAGATGTTTGAAAAGATAATTGCCTGCATCCGTCTTGCTGTGCCTTATACGGGTATGATTATCTCAACACGCGAGTCACAGCAGGTTCGTGAGCGTGTGCTCAACCTCGGCATTTCTCAGATCAGCGGTGCATCCCGTACCTCTGTCGGCGGATACACTGAGGAGGAGCGTCCTCACGATTCCGAGCAGTTTGACGTTTCAGACCAGCGTACGCTTGATGAAGTTGTCCGTTGGCTGATGGAAAACGGCCATATTCCCTCGTTCTGCACAGCCTGCTACCGTGAGGGCAGAACAGGTGACAGATTTATGAGCCTTTGCAAAAACGGTCAGATCATCAATTGCTGCCACCCCAATGCGCTTATGACTCTTACCGAGTACCTTGTTGACTATGCAAGCGATGCGACGAAGGAAATCGGTTACAGCATGATAATTGATGAGCTTAAGAAGATTCCCATGGATAAGGTAAGAGATATCGCAACACAGAATATTTCGGATATCAGAAACTCAAACAGAAGAGATTTCCGATTCTAAAGGAGAGGTTTGAATGGGACTTAACAGTGTTGTTTCTGCCGAGAGAGTTCATATCGGCTTTTTCGGGCTTCGTAACGCAGGTAAGTCGAGCCTTGTAAACGCTGTCACGGGTCAGGAGCTTGCTCTTGTGTCCGATGTTAAGGGCACAACAACCGACCCGGTAAAGAAGGCGATGGAGCTGTTGCCGCTCGGTCCTGTTGTGATAATTGATACACCAGGCATTGACGATGAGGGTGACCTCGGTCTGATGCGTGTTAAGCGTGCGATGCAGGTGCTCAATTATGCCGATATTGCTGTGCTTGTTGTCGATGCTTCAAAGGGTATGAGTGAGGCTGACAGCAACCTTGTAAAGGCTTTTGAAAGCAAAAAACTGCCCTATATTATAGCTTTTAACAAATCGGATCTGATCGGCGAAACTCCGCAGGAAACCGAAAAAGAGATTTATGTCAGCGCGGTGAATAAGCTTAATATTGAGCGGCTTAAAGAAAAAATTGCATCGGCAGTAAAAACTAATACCGAATCAAAAAAGATTGTTTCTGACCTGATAAAGGCAGGCGATACGGTTGTGCTGGTCACACCGATTGATGAATCTGCACCCAAAGGCAGGCTGATTCTGCCACAGCAGCAGACAATCCGCGATATCCTCGATTCTCACGCGACCGCTGTTGTTACAAGGGAAACCGAGCTTGCACAGACACTTGATTCGCTTAAGAATCCGCCTGCGCTTGTCATAACCGATTCACAGGCATTCGGTTTTGTTTCAAAACTTGTACCGCGCGATATTCCGCTTACGTCTTTCTCAATCCTCTTTGCGAGATATAAGGGCAACCTCGATATTCTTGCAAACGGTGCAAAGCATCTTGATGAGCTGAAAGACGGCGACCGTGTGCTGATTTCCGAAGGCTGCACCCATCACAGACAGTGCAACGATATCGGCACAGTCAAGCTGCCCGGATGGATTAAAAAACATACGGGCAAGGAACTCGAGTTTGAATTCACTTCGGGTGGTGAGTTCCCTGAGGAACTGTCATCCTATGCTCTTATTGTGCATTGCGGCGGCTGTATGCTCAACGAGCGTGAGGTGCAGTACAGGCTCCGTCAGGCGGAGGATGAAGGTGTGCCGATAACGAATTACGGCACGGCAATAGCTTATATGAATGGCATTCTTGAAAGAAGTCTTGAGGTTTTTTGATACATTGTACAAACTTTAGTCTTGTTTTTGCGGCATTTTCGTTATTCGGAATGTCGCTTTTACTTTTTTGTTACTGCAAAATATTTAAAAATAGGTTATAATCTGTTAACAGATGGTTAATATATTATTAAGAACTATTTTTGAATGGAAGGAAACGAAGAGATGAAACGACTGGTTGCAGTAATCATGAGCATTGTTATGCTCTTTTCGGCTATGGCTTTGCCTGCAGGTGCAGTGCAGACGGTATCAGGAGATTCGGGCGAAAAAGAAAACTCTTTTTTGGATAATATGATCAATGCCTTCAGCTTTTTTAAGTACGGCATAAATGACACACGCGTTCACCTCAGACCCACTGACCGAGAGAATGTCAGCGAATTCTGTCTTGACTATACAGATAATTCAGGTGCTGAGCAAGCAAACGGTCTTGGTGCTTATTATAACGAATTAACCGGTGAGGTTTTCGGCTTTAACTATGACAGGGGCGTGTTTGACAGCGGCTTTGCTTATAACGCGTTTACCAATCAGTTTTACGCAACGAAAGACTGCTGGCAGCGTGATTTAGGTTTCACTCCGCTTTATGATTTGCTTGCAAAGCTTGCTTTCAACTACGTTACAAGACGCTTCTTTTTTGAATATGACGGCAAGGATTGGATGATTCAGATCTGGAAGGGTAACTATGCTTTCAATCTTTTTGTTGGTGGCGAAGTCGGTATCTATAACAAGCCTGATGGCAGATTGGGTATGTTTTACGACTGCGTAACGGATGAGGAGATGATGCCCATATCAATGAAGGTCTACAGTGATGAGCGCAGTTATATTGACAGAGAAGAGCAGCTTACGTGGTGGCAGACGGGTTTTGTTTTTGCTGACCCTGTGAAACCTAAGTCTCTCACAATGGAAAGCTCAATTACGTTCCCAAGCGAAGAAATGTGCAGCGCATTTATGGAATCGGCAAAATTAAACTGTGACGTTAAATGCGTTCAGAATGGCTCAACAGTATCATTCATATGGTAAACAAAAAAGCAAGGTAGCTGGCTACCTTGCTTTTCGTGTTTAATTAGGTTTGTTGTAGCTCAACGCACGCTCCGAGTCGCTGATGCCTTTTGTTGTCGGATCAACTGTGATGCCGAGCTGTGCGAGAAGAGAAACTGCTGTGATAAACAGATTCTGTATCTGCTCTTCAGTGATAGAGGGCACAACACCTGCAAACGCAAGCACCGAATAAATAAATGAGATTGCAACGGGTATTGTCGCAATCCAGAATGCAGGCTGTTTGAGCCTTACTTTCCAGTTGATTTTTATATTAATTCTCCTTTCTTATTTGTGATATTGCTCAAGGTCGTCAATTCTGTGGTTGATGACCTTTATTTTTTCTTCTTCCACTTCATCGGCACGTTCCAGTCTGTATACCCGGTCGATAACGGAATTGTGCTTTTCAACTTTTTTCTCAAGCTGCTCGATGCGGTAGTTGGTGAGCTTTGAGCTGACAACTATTCCGCCGAACGTACCGCCCAACGAGCCGATGAGTGCAATAAGTGCGGTCACAATTTCTGTCGGCATTATTTCACACCCCCTGCGTATGCAACAAAGCCTGCCTTTGTCGTACCGCCTGCGGAATATGTGACGAGGTAACAGCCGTCGGTTATCGCAACACAGGTCGCGGACTCTCTCGCGTTAAGTGAGCCGATGCTGTTTTTCTTCGCTTTACAGTCTGCAACTGTCTGATACACCTTTTCAGGTGAGCTGCCGTTCTTCCAGGTCTTAGCCATAAAATCACCTTCTTTGTCGCTGAATTTCTCCCAGTTTATAACGCTGTTGGGATTTATCAGATTCTTGCCGTAGCCCCACGTTTTTGAGCTTTGTACCTCGATATGCAGATGTGCCCCCGTATCTGTTGCCGGTGTTGCCCATTCTGCCGAGTATCTGACCGATCTTTATTCTTTCGCCAACCTTTACAGCAGGCTTGTCCGCCATATGTGCGTAGAGAACACTGCGACCGTCATCGGTGAGGAATACAACGTGGTTGCCGTAGCTTGTGCCGCAGGAGTTAACTCGCGTAACTGTGCCGTCTGTGCAGGCTACAAGTATGCGGTCGGTGTCACAAACTCTGTCAATGCCTGTGTGATATCCGAGCTTCCAACTGCCTTTTTTCTTAAATTCCGTGGTCTGTCGGGATATTGCCCGAAACGGTGAACGGTACATTTAAATCACCTCACCTATCAGAGTCAAGAAGTACGCTATGTAAAGACCGAACATGGTTAAAAATGCGTGTATCATATCGTTACCTCACTTAATAAAGCTGTTTTGCAAGGTGTTCAGCAATAAGCTTTCTGCCTTCTTCTTTGTGATGTGCTCCGTCATTTGCGTTGAAATAATAAGAGCGATTATGTTTACCGATACCGATATTGTAATCATCAACATAAGGCAGGTTATATTCCTCTGCAACCTCTTTCAGCTTTGCGTTGTAGTCTTTAATGGTTAAGCCGATATTGTTTGTGTAAGTGTTGGAATCCTCGGTATATTCGTTGTTATCATCGGCATAGAATCGCCAAGCGGCAGACAACACAAATATCTTCAAATGAGGATAAGCCGTTAAAAGCTTTTCAATAGAATATCTCAACGCACCTGCAAATTTGCTTGTATCAAGCGGATTGCTTTCGTTATCGAATGCGACACCCTTGAAATCGTTCGAAGCATAAGCAATGGTGATTATATCAACCTTTGAAAAATCAATAGTCTGAAGTCTTGCGCAATTGGCTTTAATGCTGTTGTTTAAGGTAACTTCTGTGCTGTTGACCGCATTATTCTGCAAGGTAAAATCACCCGAAACAATAGCATCGGCAAGGTTAACCATTGAAAAAGCATCATATTCGGGTGTTGTATGTGTGGTTGTCATTCTGCACCCGCCAAAACCGCAATTATAAACCGTTGCACCTGTCTTTTTTGCAAGGAATGTTGAAATGTCATTCGGTGCCTGTGCATTGCCGAAAATACTGTCACCGAAATTTACTATCGTCTTGCCTGCAAGAGGTGCAAAAACAGGAAGTGTGTCATCAGCTATATTCTCAAGATCTACCGATTTATTAGGTAACAGAATATCTTTTAACTTATACTTCACATCGCCAAACGGTTGATATTCGCTCGGCAACTCTGTGCCCTTAACAAGCATAAACTGTGTGTTAAATAATTCAATTGTCGGGTCAATTGTCTGCGTGTTTTTCTTGTAACCGCAAAAGAGAACATAGCTTGCATTTTCGGGAGTGGTAAAAGTATAACTTTCGTCAGCATTAATGGTAAATGCCATTTCAGTAAGTACTGTTCCGTTTTCCGTGTATGCTCGGCATCTGCTTTTGTCTGTAAATGCAGGTACACTAATCCAACCGAAAACATCATTTACAGTATATGTTGTATCAGGCTCAACAGCTATTTGCGGTGTAACAAACTGGTTGTTTTTGGAGTTAGGAGTAATTACACCTGCATTACTCAATATCGCTGAATTAGTCCAACCCTCTGTTGTGGGCGGATAAAGGTTTACGCTTCCCGAAACTTCTTCGATAAACTGATTTAAGTCGCCACTTTCATCGCTGCTACCATTAATGCCGAGGTCAAGCTCAAGACCCGTGCCGTTTAAACCAAAATCGTTTTTTTCTCCAACTGTTTTTACAGGGATATCAAAGAAAGTTGGCATATCGACCAAACCAACATCAAGTCCGGGTTTGCGAAGATGCACACGGAAAAAGTTCTGCCCGTCAATTTCCTTTTCTTCAACATTCTGTATAACTGCGCCATCAGAAGCCGTAAGCACAACATCGCCCTGAAACTTCAGCCTGTTCCAGTCTTCGGTGTTTATGCCGAAATTAAAATCGCCGTCGGTAATTGGTGTGTCGAGCGCATTACAGCTGAAGTAATCAAGCGTGTTATAGTTTGTGTGAATATGTGACAATGGGTTGAATTCATACCAATCTCCGCGATAGAACATCAGTCGCGGAGGTGCATAGAAAACGTTACCGGAAGAAGTATCGTAAGTTATTTCTGTGCTCGAAAATTGTGGGAGCTCGAAATACTTTGGTAACGCAAGAAGCATTTCCCTTTCTGTGTTTTGTTCGAAGAAACTTTTCTGCGGTATAAATTCATCATTTGTGAAATGAACAAACCATCTTTTTTCGTTAAAAACTACATCGAAGTATTTTATTTTTTCTGTGTTTTCAAAAAAAGAGGTGGCGTATATGTGTCCGATTTCTTCCGAATTTGCATCATAAAGCAAAAGGTTGAAAGCTGCATAGTCCGTGTCAATGGCGTTAAGCAGGTCGGTGTAGTTGATATAAATCGGCTTACCGCTGTCAGCGGGTGTCAGAGAGTTAATCGGTGAATACAGGCAGACTTCGCCATCAGTGGCTGTGTTTGGCAATGTGTCATAAAATTTGACGGAATTACAGCTCAGCGTGATGTTTTTGCCGTTTTGTGTAATTTTGAGGTCGCCGCCGGTGTTTATGGTGACAGCGTTGTATCCGTTTATGGTTGCGTTTTGTCCTGCGTCGCCTTTATCTCCTTTGTCGCCTTTTTCGCCCTTAAGATTAATTGGCTGTGGGTTTTCTAATCCTGCATCGTTGCTCCAGCTGAGCGTACCGTCACCGTCTATGTGCGGAATAATTACAGTGCCGTTTAGTTCACCGTTTTCATACGCTTCATTTATTTTATCGCAAAGTTCATCCGCTTCATCAAGCGTCAGGTTAAGCTGAGCAAGAGCTGTGTGGATAAGTGAGGTGAAGTTTTGCGCTTCTTCGATGAACAGCTCATCGTCACCTGTGATTGACGGTTTGAATAAAATTCTGAAAACAGGTGATTTTATGATTTCGGTTACTTCGTTTGTGTCGCTTAAGCAATGTGCAAGCACCTGAATGTCGAGCGAGCCGAAACAAGTTAAAGCAGCCGGCAATCTGTAAGATAAGATGTCTTCTTCTAGGTCCGTTTTCGGAATCATATCGCTTGTCAGTTTATATGAAGGGGGATTTTTAAGCGCTGCACCGGGTTTAAAGCTGAGTGTATAAAAGCTGATACTGTCTGCAGTGAGTTCAGAATTAAGCTGAACAGACAGCTGTGTTGCGCGGTGTTCACCCACGTAGTCAACACAGTCGTTGACGTTTACACTGCCATCGTTGTTAATTTGTATGCTGCAAGTTCTCATCAGGCAATTTTGTCCCCCTGGTCTGAATAGTATTTTTCGAGTCTGCTGCTTATTTCAAGCAGCTCTTTTCGCTGTCTGTACAAGGCGGCGATGTTTGAGTTGAGTTTTGAAACAAGTGAATTGCGGTGTCCTTCCTTCGCTTTCTTCAGTGCTTCGCGGCATTCTGCGATCGAGTCTTCAATCTGCCGTATACTGTCTGAGTATTCGTTCTTTATAACGGTAAAATCGTTCTTTTTCATTCCATGTATCCTTTCTGTTATTGTTATGGGTCATCATCCTTCGCTTTGTACTCTTCACAGTTTATGATGTGTTTGAGCACAAGCCTGAGCTTTTTTTCAGCGCGCTTGAGTGCTGCATGTGCGTTCGAATATGAAGTGTTCATTTCGTGAGCAGTGCGTTTGATTGTGTACCCTTCGAAAAAGTGCAGCATTATGGCTGCCTTTTCAGTTTCGCTCAGGTCGTTTTCTATAACTGAATCGACCACGTCATACAGGCTTATAATCCGTACACCGGGCACTGTCCTGTAGCTCAGATGATTGTCTGCGCACCAGCGGTCATACGATATCTTTGACCACTCGGTTATGATTTCGTCGCCCTCACGTATTGAGGGGTTTGAATATGTTTTATGCATTGTTTCCCTCCGATGTTTTTTGAGGTGTTTTCAGTGCGAACCCCACGCGCTGTGACACGCTCTGTAAATATTTTATCGAACAAATGTTCGTGTGTCAAGGTGCAAAAGAAAACAAATTGTTAATGTTTAAAACGGTAAGTTTACTTGAATCAGCGTTTGCTGCAGATGTATATGGTTTTCCTTGACATAGCTTATAAAAAGCGTTAAAATGTAAACTGATAAATTCTGCGACAGGGAACAGTATTTTTAACCGTTTTTGTTTTTTGTTCCTGAGTTACATAAAAAGGGTGAATGTCTTGAAAAAATTTTTTGCGTTGATTTTATGCGCCGCTGTGTGTTGTTCTTTTGCAGCGTGCTCCTCTATGTTCGATTCGGATGAGGTTACACAGCCGACAACCGCTGCTCCCAAAGAATTGCCTGTTTCAGGTGTCGAGGGTTCTTTCAAGTTTGACGAGTATTCTGATCATATTGTTCTCACTCAATATGTCGGTAAGGGTGTAGAAGTATACATACCCGATAGTATCAAAGGCAAGCCCGTAACCGAGTTCGGCACAATTTTCAAGGGCAATATGAATATGGTAAGCGTGCATATTGGCAAAAACTGCACCAAAATTGACGATAATGCATTTACTGACTGCTATAACCTTCAGCGTGTGCAGATTGATTCTGGTGTCCGTTCAATCGGAAAGCTCGCTTTCTACAGATGTCAGGCTCTGAAGCTTGCTTATATTCCTGCTTGTGTCGAGCATATTGAAGACGATGCTTTCAAATACTGCACAGACCTTATTGTTTACGGCTCTTCAGACTCTGAGGCGGAGCGTTTTGCTTCAAATTTCAAGAGCATTTATTTCCGTGACCTCGAACAGATAAAAGCTGAAGGCACAACAGTTTCCGCCACAGCTGTCGATGAAACCGTACCTGTACAGGAGCCGGTATCCGAAACTGAAAGCGCTGTTACAGAAGAATTGAGTGTTCCTCAATAAGTCAGCCTCAAGTGCTTTAACAGATATGTCATAATAAAACAAAGCTCACGGAAACGGTTGGTCCGTGAGCTTTGTTTATTTTACTTGAATATAACATTAATTTAATGTATAATAAAATAAATATGTTTATTTTTGGGAGGCTTATTATATATGAAGGAACTTAAATATTGGGAAAATCCGTTGATTTTCAAAGAGAATAAGGAGGATGCTCACTCCCTTGCATATCCTTATTCTGATTTTAAATCGGCAGTATACGGCGAAGAGCCGCCATATAAAAAGACGCTCAACGGCACGTGGAAATTCTACTGGCAGAAAGGGGTTGACCGTCTGCCCGGTGAATTCAGCAGCACTACACTTGATGACAGTGCGTGGGATGATATTGACGTACCCTCTGTATGGCAGCTGAGAGGCTACGGCAAGAATGTTTATCTTTGCTCATTTATCCCCGGTGCGCTCTCCACTTCCAAGAGGAAGATTCCGAAAATCAGCCATTCAAAGAATGAGGTTGGCATATATCGTCGCCGTTTCACTGTGCCCGATAATTTTGAAGGCAGAGAAATTTTCATCCATTTCGGTGCGGTAAAATCCGCATTCTTCCTTTACATAAACGGTCAGCGTGTCGGTTACTCTCAGGGTTCAATGACTCCTGCTGAGTTCAATATCACAAAATATCTTGTGCCCGGTGAAAATCTTGTTACGGCAGAGGTTTACCGATACAGCGACGGTACTTACCTTGAAGATCAGGATATGTGGTTTTTCAGCGGCATTTACCGTGAGGTTTACCTTTTTGCAGAGCCTAAAACCACAATCTGGGATTTCTATGCAAAGGCACAGCTTGATGAAGAGTATAAGGACGGTAATCTTGACGTTGAAATTCAGCTTCGCAATTTCGATGAGAATCCTGTTGCTGTTTTTGCCGATGTGCTGTTTATGGAAGATAAAGAAAATCCGCAGGTTATCGGCAGTGAGCAGATTATTGTGAATCCCGGTGAAAGCTATTTTAATTTCTCGCAGGTTATACCTGAGCCGAAGCAGTGGTCAGCAGAAGAGCCTAACCTTTACCGCGTTACCGTTGTTCTGCGCACCAAGGATGATATTCTCTGTGCAAAGACCTCACGTATCGGCTTCAAGCGTGTTGAGAAAAAGGGCAACGTGCTCTATATCAACGGCAAGAAGGTTCTTATAAAGGGCGTCAACCGCCACGATTATGATCCCGACAACGGCTGGGCAGTTCCCCGTCAGCGATATTATGCCGACCTTACCCTTATGAAGCAGGCAAATATCAACTCAATCCGTACAAGCCATTACCCCAACGACCCATTCCTTTACGACCTTTGCGATGAGATGGGCTTTTACGTAATGGATGAAACGGACCTTGAAAGCCACGGTGTCCGCCGCAAAAATTGCCCCGGTGATGACCCGAGATGGACAGGCACCTGTGTTGACCGTGCTCAGCGTATGGTTCTGCGCGACCGTAACCACGCCTGTGTATGCTTCTGGTCTCTCGGTAACGAGGCAGGCGACGGTGAAAACTTTGCCTATATGCGTCAGGCTATCCTTGCACTTGACGATACAAGGCTCATTCACTATGAGGGTGAGTTTAATTTTGATAAGTCTGATTTTATCAGCCGTATGTATCCTGTTGAGAGCTATGTAAAGAAGCTTGCAGAAAAGAAAGAGATTAAAGTCAACGTTATTGAAAACGTTCTTAATATGCTTGCGGCAGACAGTAAACCTATCGACCCGAAATTCTATGAGGACAGACCCGTTATCTTCTGCGAGTATGCTCACGCAATGGAAAACAGCCTTGGTAATTTCAAGGAATATATCGATGCTTTCAAGCAGTATGATCACCTTTGCGGCGGCTTTATCTGGGACTATGTTGACCAGGCAATCCACGTAAACGAAGACGGTGTTGACAAGTGGCTCTACGGCGGTGACTTCAAAGAGGGTGCAACCAGCTATTATTTCTGCGCAAACGGCATCATCGGTGCTGACAGAATACCGCATCCGTCATACTATGAGGTCAAGAAATGCTACGCCGATGTCACCGCAAAAGAAATTGATAAGACTACAGGCAGATTCGAGATTATCAATGAACACTGTTTTGTAAATCACAGCAGATATATGCTCGATTGGCAGCTTACCTGCAACGGCGAGATTTTCCACGAGGGCACTTTCGGCACGGTTGAGATTGAGCCGCAGAGCTCACTTGAGGTAACCGTACCGTATGATTACAACGATTTGCCCGAGGGTGAATGTATTCTTACTTTCTCATGGAAGCTTAACGGTGAGTATTCATGGGGCAGCAGAGGCTTTGAGATGACTTTTGAGCAGTTTATACTCAAGGAGGCGACTCTTGCCGAGCTTCCCGAGGGTAACCACGCACTTGATATTATCCACAGCGGTAAGAGCATTACCGTCAAATCACCGCTCATTAATGCTGATTTCACCAAGGGTGAGCTCACCTCACTCGTAATCGGCGGCAAGGAGATGCTCGTGCCTGAGCACGGCATAAGACCCAACTTCTTCCGTGCGCTGACAGATAACGATGCGGCTTACCTTAACTTTGTGCCGCAGATTAAATTTATTCATCCCAAATACCTCTGGCGTAATGCAACAAAGCTTTGCCGTGTGAAAAAAGTCAAGGTCAGAAGCCTGAGCGAAACAGAGTGTGTGGTTTCTGTCAAATGGGGCGCACCGCTCGCCGGCAATGTCAGGACAGAGTACAAAATCAACTCGAACGGCAGCATTGAGGTAAGACACAGCTCAAAGAGCTATTTCCTTTCAATGCTCAAAACGGGTCTGCGTTTCGGCTGTCCGAATGATATGCGCAACGCCGAATGGTATGGCAGAGGTCCGCACGAGTGTTATTGCGACCGTAAGACAGGTGCTCGCATTGATAAACACTTTGCCGATATTGAGGGTCTTGAGCACCGCTATATGCGTCCGCAGGAAAATGGCACCCGTGTTGACGTGCGCAGTCTCAAGCTTACCGATGCCCAGGGCAGAGGCTTCTGCTACGAGGCTCTTGACGGCGGCAGCTTCGAATTCAACGCACGTAATTACAGCCAGGAGAAGCTTGAAAAGGCCAAGCACCTTTATGAGCTTGAGAACGACAATTATATTTCAGTCGGTCTTGATGCTTGTTCATGCGGTGTCGGCGGCGATATGCCGGGTTATGCCTGCCTTCGTGAGCCGTATATTCTCCACGCATGGAAGACATACAGCTTCGGCTTCAGAATCACAGCTGTAAAATAAGAAGGTTACTTTCAATGGTAATAGATTTTCATACGCATATTTTTCCTGACGCGCTCGCTCCCAGGGCGCGTCAGGCTTTGATGGATAACACTGCGCTTTTCGGCAACTTTTATGAGGCACTGACCGGAATGACGCGCGACAGTCTGCTCGAGCATATGGATGCGTGGGGTGTTGATATCAGTGTTATTCAGCCTGTTGTCACCAAACCGTCACAGACCGTTACCACAAACACGTGGGCGGCAGATGCGGCAGGGGAGAGGATTGTTGCTTTTGGCGGCATTCATCCCGACACGGATGACTATAAGCGAGATATAGACTTGGTTTCTTCACTCGGTCTTAAAGGCATAAAACTCCATGCGGAATATCAGGGTTTTAAACCCGACGAAATACGTATGCTGCGTATTTATGATTACGCTTTTTCAAAGGGACTCATAATTCTTCACCACGCCGGCTTTGACCCCGGCAAGCCTTCGCCGTTCAATTCAACTCCAGAGCGTTTTGCAAAGGTGCTTGATGAGATGAATGGCGGCACTTTCGTGCTCGCTCATCTTGGCGGTCACGCAATGTGGGATGAGGTTGAGCGTTACCTTGTCGGCAGAGATGTGTATTTCGATACCGCAATGGGATTTGAGTGCTTCCCGTCGGAGCAGTTTCTCCGCATTGTCAGAAACCACGGTGCAGATAAAATTCTTTTCGCCACGGATTCTCCGTGGAGCGATGCTTCAAGGGAGCTTAAAGTGCTCAGTTCACTCAACCTCTCCGATGAAGAAAAGCAGATGATTCTCAGCGGAAACGCAAAACGGTTGCTGAAAATAGCCGATTCTCAATCGTAAAAGCAAATTAAAGAGGTGATTTTTCTGGCACAGGATAAACGCTGTCCGCTTGCAAAAAAATGCGGCGGATGTCAGCTTCAGAATATGGATTATCCGCGTCAGCTCAAGTTTAAACAGGCAAGTGTTGAAAAGCTGCTCGGCAAATTCGGCAGAGTCGGCAAAATTGTCGGTATGGAAAACCCGTATCATTACCGCTGTAAGGTGCAGGCGGCTTTCGGCACAACAAGGGGCGGCAAAATAATTTCAGGCGTATATCAGAGCAGCAGCCACAGAATCGTAAACGTTGACAGCTGTATGATAGAGGATGAGAAGGCAGATGAAATCATCGTCACAATCCGCTCTCTGCTCCCGAAATTTAAGCTTCGACCTTATAATGAGGATAGCGGTGTCGGCTTCCTGCGTCACGTGCTGATAAGGAAAGGTTACAACAGCGGTCAGATTCTTGTTGTGCTTGTCACGGCAAGTTCTGTCTTTCCGTCAAAAAATAATTTTGTCGGTGCGCTGTTAAAGGCTCACCCCGAAATTACAACAGTTGTGCAGAATATAAATTCAAAGCACACAAACCTTGTGCTTGGAGACATAAACAAAACAATTTACGGTGACGGATATATAGAGGACAGCCTTTGCGGTTGTACTTTCCGTATTTCGCCGCAGTCGTTTTATCAGATAAATCCTGCTCAGACTGAGCGGCTTTATTCTCTTGCCGTCGAGTATGCTCAGCTGACAGGCAAGGAGAGGGTTATTGATGCCTACTGCGGCACGGGCACGATAGGCATAATTGCCTCAAAGCAGGCAGGCGAAGTTATCGGTGCGGAGCTTAATGCCTCTGCCGTGCGTGATGCAAAATCAAACGCAGCACGCAATAATGCCGATAATATCCGCTTTATTTGTGCGGATGCAGGCGAATTTATGCGCGATATGGCTCAGGCAGGGGAGAAGGCTGACGTTGTCTTTATGGATCCGCCAAGAGCAGGCAGTGACAAACGCTTCCTTTCAAGCGTTGTTACTCTCAGCCCGGACAGGGTGGTGTATATTTCCTGTAACCCTGAAACCCTCGAGCGCGATCTTCGCTATCTTACTGCTCACGGCTATGAGGTCAAAAAAATCCGCCCCGTCGATATGTTCCCTTTTACCCACCATATAGAAGTAGTGGTTCAGTTGTCCCAACGCAAACCTGATGCACATATCGACATTGATTTGGATCTTGATGAGCTTGATGTTACCGCAGCTGAAGCCAAAGCGACATACCAAGAAATCAAGGATTATGTGTTCAAAAAGTTTGGACTTAATGTCTCTTCCTTGTATATCGCTCAGACAAAAACTAAATATGGCATCATCGAAAGAGAAAATTATTATAAAGGTAAAGAAGGACACCGTGTTCCCAATTGCCCCAAAGAAAAAGAAGATGCAATAGTTGATGCACTAAAATATTTCAAGATGATATGATTACAGCCCGCA
>JAZTZM010000022.1:0-55023 GCA_045637465.1 Acutalibacteraceae bacterium
CGTTCATAAACGTGCAGAGGTTTTATAAAGAACAGCAGGAAGCCAAGACGGAATACACAACCGGCAAGACTTCGAGAAAGGTGACGAGATGCCGTGTTCTTTGCCCCGAAGCTGTACAAAGGTACCGCGAGAGGGCAAAAACACGGCAAACGCACAAAGTCTGATATAATAAACATAAAAAACAGGAAGATTTGCTTCAAATCCTCCTGTTTTTTTATTGCTTTCTTTTGCGGAACGGTTTAAGATCGTTCCCTGAATTTTTTGTGCGTGTTCGCGGTGACTTTATCGACAGTCTGAGACCCCTTGATTAAAAGTCAAGGGCTCTTTGTTATTCTTTCCATATAAAGTTGTAGTTAACGGATTCGCCACCGTCAACAATTATGCTCTGACCGGTACAGAATTTATTTGTCACGGTCAGGAAGTATGCCCACTGTGCAATCTCTTCGGGTGTTGCCCAACGCTTGAGCGGAGTTTCATCCATTATCTGCTCCCACAGCACGGGGTCGTTGATTACACAGTCATTGAGCGGTGTCAGCACTCCGCCGGGGTCAAGGCTGTTACAGGTTGCCGAATATGGTGCAACTCTCATTGCAACATTCTTTGTGTAGGCGATAACGCCGCCCTTGCTTGCACAGTATTCGGGAAATTCCGCTCCTGTGTGTCCGCTTGCGGAGCCGATGTTGAGAATTGATTTTATATCTTTCTGAATACCGTATTTTTCTGTAATACTGATAAGTGCTTTGAGGTTTGTGTCAATGTCTTGCTCATTCTGCGTGCCTGCGTTGTTGATGAGAATTTCGATGCCGTCAATCTGCGGCAGATTTTCTTTATCCCTTATATCCTGCTCATAGTGTGTGTATGACGGATGCGATATGCCCGAAGACTGTCTGTCGATTCCGATAACGCTGTGACCCTCGTCGAGAAAAAGCTGAGCAACCGCTTTGCCTATGCCCTGCGATGAACCTGTTACCAATACTTTCATTGTTTCTTTCCCTTTCCGATGAAGTCAAAGTAAGCCTTGCCGACTGATTCGGTGCGCCATTTTTTTGTTATGCGGTAGCCGATGGGGGAGAATGCAATCTCCATTATAAGCTCTGCAACCGCACCTGTGAGCGCACACATTGCACACTGAAGCACGGTCCAATGGAAACCGTCCCAGAAAATCGGGGCACACACAACGAAAACTATTATTGAGAAAATAAAGTTGTCAAAAAACTGACCGATAAAGGTTGAGATGTAAGCCCTTGCCGCAAATGCTCTTTTGCCGTCGGGATTTTTTCTGAAACATCTGCCGATTATCTGGTTGAGCGTGTTGTTGATTACGGCAGAAGTGAGAAATGCCGTTGTGCTGCCGAGAAGAATAAACCACGTGCCGCCGAAAATTGAGTCGAAGGCTGTGTAGTCGTTTGCGTTTGAGGGGATTATGCTTGCCACAAAGAATATCAGGCAAGTGAGCAGATTTATTGCCGCAGCAAGTACGGATATGCTTGTCGATGCCTTAGGGCCGAAATGCTTTGTGATAATATCCATACACATAAAAGAAAGCCAGGATATCAGCATGCCGCCGTCAAGTGCAATCCAGTCAAGCTGAATGAGCGTTTTGTTTGCAAGTAAATTCATACTTATGACGCTCACGACAAACAGCGTGACGACCGTTGCGGGTATTGAGCGCAGCAGGATTCTGTATTCGTCAAGCTCGCGCTTTATTTTTTTTATGAGTGATTTGTTCAAATCCGTTATCTCCTTTGAATGTCTGGATTATACTATATCATATATCGTGTGTGTTTTCCATAAAAAACATCAATTTAAATTTATATCTTAAAATATAATGACGAAAAACAAGAATTTTGCAATATACTGTTGCAAGTTATGCGACAAGGTGATACAATATTATGGAATATTGCTTTGAGAAAGGGTGTAAAAATTGATCGCAGTTTTTCAAGACATTTTCAGTAACATCCTCGGTGTGAATCTTGCCGAAGACTGGAAAATGTTCGTTATGTGGATTATCGGCGGTGTGCTGATTTTCCTCGCAATCAAAAAAGAAATGGAGCCCACATTGCTCCTTCCCATGGGATTTGGCGCAATCCTCGTCAACCTCCCCAATTCCGGCGCTAAGGCTGTTGTAGATCATCTGTTTGATATAGGTATCAGCAACGAAGCTCACGAGCTTATGCCGCTTGTTCTGTTTATCGGTATCGGTGCGATGATTGATTTCGAGCCGCTGCTTACCAATCCGAAGCTTATGTTCTTCGGTGCTGCGGCACAGTTCGGTATCTTCTTCACACTTACAATGGCATCAATCCTCGGCTTCGACCTTGCGGATGCTGCTTCCGTTGCAATTATCGGTGCTGCAGACGGCCCGACATCTATCTTCGTTGCTCAGCAGCTCAATTCAAGCTATCTTCCTGCAATTATGGTTGCGGCTTACTCCTATATGGCTCTTGTTCCCCTTGTTCAGCCGCCTATCATCAAGCTCTGCACAAGCAAGAAAGAGCGCAGAATCCGTATGAAGTACCAGGGCAAGAAAGTTTCCAAGATGACAAAGATCCTCTTCCCGATCATTGTTACAATCATCGTCGGTCTCTTTGCTCCCGATGCGGTTGCTCTTATCGGCTTCCTTATGTTCGGTAACCTTATCCGTGAGTGCGGTGTTCTCAACTCTCTTTCAGAAACTGCACAGAACGTTCTTGCAAACCTCATCACAATCTTCCTCGGTATCACAATCGCTTCCAGAATGGTTGCTGATGAATTCCTTCAGCTCGAGACAATTCTCATTATGGGTCTTGGTCTTATAGCTTTCGTTTTCGATACTTTCGGCGGCATTATGCTTGCAAAGGTTATGAATATCTTCTCAAAGAAGAACAAGATCAACCCGATGATCGGTGCTTCCGGTATCTCCGCTTTCCCGATGTCTGCACGTGTTGTTCACAAGATGGGTCTTGCAGAAGATCCTCAGAACTTCCTTCTTATGCATTCAATCGGTGTTAACGTTTCCGGTCAGATTGCTTCCGTTATCGCGGGCGGTCTTATCCTCACATTTGCTAAAAGCGCATTAGGTCTGTAAGGAGGTATGAGCAATGAACACTGAAACAACAATAAACGCAGCACAGCTCACTTCTCCGGAGCTTACAACAGTTGCAGAAACTGCAGTCGCTGAAGAGCACGGTATCGGCTTCACACCCGACGGTCTTGAGTGGTCACTCCCGATTATGGGCAAGGGCATGCTCGGTATCTTCATCGTTACAACAATTATTGTTACGGTAACGGTTGTACTTAATAAGGCAACAGCTCCCCGCAAACCCAAAGAGAAGAAAGACAAAAACAGCAAATAAAAATCAGCGGTAATCCTCAGGTGAGGGTTACCGCTGTTCATTTATCTTATCAGTATATTATGCCGAGTATGTTCATTATAATCACGCCTATAGCTTCGATAAATACGGGCGATATGCGTTCTTCGTCAAGGTTCATATCCGCAATTTCAAATGTTTCGTACAGGCTTGTCGGGTCTTCTATAAAACCGAACTCAACAGCATGGTCGATCATTATAAGAGCCATCACGTGGAGTGCAAGCTCACCGGCAAAGCGTGAATAGCTGAGCAGCTCGACGTTTTCGGTTGTGTGCGTCAGGAATTCTTCAGAGCGGTCAACGATCGCGCGTGATGCCTTGACGAGCACGTTCAGGTTGCTGAGCTCAGGATAAGCACGCAGGTTAACGCTGATAACAACCGATTCGGTATCCGGCTCGAGAAACAGAGGCTCATACCAGCTTGTCTGTGCAATCTCCTGCGCAATTGCCTGAGCCTCATCATTGTCAAAAATTTTGAACCTGTATTCGGAAATTGTTCCTTTTTCAGCTGTTTCGCTGTCTGCGGCAAGTGCAGGCATGGCAGCGGAAAAAATAACAACTATGCAAATTAAAAAAGATAAAAACTTTTTCAAGTATATGCCCTCCCGGAATTCCAAAACAGAATTACTTTGAGAAATATTATATATACCGTGCCGCGGTATGTCAAGTTTTTGCTTTTTTTACGGTTTATGATATAATATATATGAGGTGTTTTTTTATGCTCATATACGATACTCTTTCACCTGATATTGAACTGAAAATTAAAAGTGACAGGCTCAACGGCACTGTGCCGGCTTTCGGCTTTGATGACGGTAACGCTGTGCGCCGTAACAGCTCGCATGATATGCCGAATGTTTTGCGCTCTGCATTTATACGCGACGTTGATAAGATTATGCACTGCCCTTATTATAACCGCTATGCAGATAAAACACAGGTTTTTTCCTTCTATAAAAATGACGATATGACGCGCCGTGCGCTTCACGTTCAGCTCGTTTCGCGTATTTCGAGGACAATCGGCAAGGCGCTTGGACTTAACCTTGAGCTGATTGAAGCAATAGCTCTGGGGCACGATATAGGTCACACACCATTCGGTCACGCAGGCGAAGCTTATCTTGATGAGCTTCTTTTTAAAAACAGCGGCAGGCATTTCAGCCACAACATTCATTCCGTGCGTGTGCTTGATAAAATCTTTCCTTATAATATAACTCTGCAGACTCTTAACGGTATTGCCGCACATGACGGTGAGATGGAGCTTTGCGAGTATCGCCCCGTATCGCTTGAAAGCTTCAGTCAGTTTGATGAGCAGATTGAAATGTGTTATCCGGATAAAAGTAACGTGCGTCTTCTCGTGCCCTGCACTTTAGAGGGCTGTGTTGTGCGTATCTCTGATATAATCGCTTATCTCGGTAAAGACAGGCAGGATGCCGGGCGTATCGATATTGCTGATGACAGTCGATTCTTCGGAGGTAAGCTTGGCAAAACAAATGCTGAAATAATAAATAATCTCAGCGTAAATATAGTTGAAAACAGCTACGGTAAACCGTATATAAAAATGGACGAAGATGTTTTTGCAGAACTGAAAAAAGCCAAGACAGAAAACTATACGTATATTTACAAG
Source organism: Acutalibacteraceae bacterium (assembly GCA_045637465.1). Taxonomy (GTDB): domain Bacteria; phylum Bacillota; class Clostridia; order Oscillospirales; family Acutalibacteraceae; genus UBA8612. Next base: position 4,968 of record JAZTZM010000022.1, read on the forward strand.
GAAAAATCCGTGCGTGAAAAGCTGGAAAATACCGTAAAACCGATGATGGCACAGCTTTTTGACAGGTTGATGAATGACCTTGCTGATAACAATACATCATCGCCTGTATTTACCCATCACATAAACTTTCTTGAAACAAAGGTGCATTATGAGCGTGCGGTTGAATATGCCGAAACCGAGCCGACACAGATAATTGCCGACTATATTGCAAGTATGACGGATGATTATTTTGTTGATTTGTATGCGCATCTTTTCCCTGACAGTCAGCTGAAAATCAAATATAACGGCTATTTTGAATAAACAAAAAACACACTGCGGCGCAGTGTGTTTTTTCTGTATACACATTATATCACATTGTTTGTTTGATTACAAGTCTTGTAATATGGAAAATTTGTGTTAGTATGTTAATTGTTGATTTGTGTTTATTTTTTCTGAAAGGAGCGATTTGATGAGAGGTGCGGTTGATTTTAAAGCAAAGGCACACGTTTTCCGCAATACTTGGTTTATGATAAAATGCGGTCTGAAGTGCGCGCCGCTGTCGGTGATTATAATTTATCTTGCATATATCGCTGAAAACGTTTACTACTCTGTCGTGTTTAACGTTATGTTTTTGCAGACGGCACTTTCAATAATCGAGGGTAACGGCACTTTCAAAGAGTTTGCGATTAAAATCGGTCTGATTATTTTCGGCAAGCTTGTTATCGACCTTTTTTCTTATTACGCTTTTCATCCCGTCAGGGAAAAGTTTGAGATTAAGTGTGAGAGCTATCTCAACGAGATGATATTTAAAAAAGCACAGCAGGTTGAGCTTGGCTGTTACGAAGATCCCGACTTTTTTGATAACTATAACAGGGCAACGTGGGTTGTTGAAAAAGGCGGATTCAAGCGTATTATCGAAGGCACAGGATGGACACTCGGCAGCGTTGTCAGCATTATTTTTCTTGCCGCTTACCTTTATAGTCTTGATCCGTTCCTTATTGCGTTCATCCTCTGTCCGCTTATAGTTATTATTTTCAGAGTCAAGCGCAATCAGGTTGAGTTTGCAAGGGAAAAAGAAATGACACCGTTTGAGCGACAGAAAGATTACACCAAAAGAACGGTGCTTCTCAAGGATTTTGCAAAGGAAATCAAAACCACAAGTATTTTTGATGTTGTCAAAAGACGCTTTGTCGAGGCGATTGACAACAACATCAAGGTTATACATAAGTACGGCTGGCGCGTTGCGGTGCTTGAATCCCTCAGCGATTTCTTCGGTGAGGTTATTCCTGTTGCAGGCGGTCTGGGCTACGGCTGTTACCGTCTTTTTGTCAAAGAGAATATATCCGTATCGGATTTTTCGGTGCTTGTTTCCGCGATTACAAACTGCCGTAATAAGCTGAATCAGCTGGCGTTTTATTTCACTATGCAGCAGAAGCACTGTCTTTGGGTGCAGAATATGCGTGAGTTTCTCGCTTACGAGCCTAAGGTGAAGAGCGGTGAGCTTGTTCCTGGTGAATTTGAGAGCTTTGAATTTAAAAACGTTTCTTTCAGATATAATGAGAAGAAAGATTACACACTCAAAAATGTTTCATTTAAGTTTAATAAGGGCGACAGCATTGCTGTTGTCGGCCATAACGGTGCGGGCAAAACGACACTTTCAAAGCTGATGATGCGCCTTTACGATGTAAGTGAAGGTGAGATACTTTACAACGGTGTAAATATAAAGGAATACGATTTGTTACAGTACAGAGAGAAGTTTGCAAGTGTGTTCCAGGATTACAGAGTGTTTGCGATGACTGTTGCCGAAAACGTGCTTATTGAAGAGGTTGATGAGAATAACAAGGCACGTGCACGTAAGGCGCTCGAGCAAAGCGGTGTTTACGAAAAAATTGAAACTCTGCCTATGGGCATAGATAATCTTCTCACAAGAGAGTTTGATGATGAAGGTGCGCTTCTTTCGGGCGGTGAAAGTCAGAAGGTAAGCATTGCAAGAATGTTTGCAAAACGTTTTGATATTGCAATTCTTGACGAGCCTTCGTCAGCACTCGACCCTGTCGCAGAGTCAAAAATGTACGATAACCTTATGGAAGGTACAAAGGATAAGACGGTTATTTATATTTCTCACCGTCTTTCAAGTGCAACACAGAGTGACTGCATACTCGTTTTCTCAAACGGCGAGCTTGTTGAGCAGGGAACACACGATCAGCTTATGAAGCGTGGCGGCGAATACTGTGAAATGTTCACCTTGCAGGCCTCAGGCTACAGAGAGGAGGGTGCAGAGGATGAAGAATAACAAAAAGCATACGGAAAAATCACACAGCATAAGAAACTATCTGTTTATGCTCCGCTTTATTATCAGGCAGTCTCCGTTCCTTTTGCTTCACTACATCCTTTCGGATATGCTTATGAATCTGCCGTGGCTGCTGTCAAACGTCGTGTTGCTCAAGTACGTAATTGACGTTTATCAGCAGGGGCAGGACTATCGCCGCATACTTATAGCGTTCGTGATTTTTGCCGTGCTGATTATCGGCGGTAACCTTTATAATACGATTTTCTACGAGATTTATTTCCCGAAGCAGAAGGAAAAACTGCACTATAAGCTCTACACCGCAATATACGAAAAGGCAGCAAAAATGGACTTTGAGTCGTATGATGATCCTGCGTTTTACAATGATTTCGTGCTTGCGATGAATTCGATGAGTGACAGAGCGGAAAGCGTAATCAACTGCACACACCATATTTTCAATAATCTTTTTTCAATCTTCACGGTTGCGACGGTTGTTGCTTCAATTGACCCGATGAGCCTTCTGTTTGTGCTGGCTTGCGTCGGCGTTATGGTGCCTGTCGGCAGATTGATTGCAAAGACAAACGTTGCCAAAAAGCAGGCGATGACTCCGCTTGACCGCAAGAATATGTATTTTTCACGTGTATTCTATCTTCAGGATTATGCAAAGGAGCTTCGCCTCAACCCTGCAGGTGAGATGATTGAGCGCAGATACACGGCGAATATCTTTGACAGATTAAAGACCATTTCACCTTTTCTTTTCAGACAGTGGACACTCTACTTTTCGCAGGACAGCCTGCCGCTGTCGCTGTTTATCAGCTTCGGTGTCACGCTCTATATGGGTTACAGAGCTATTGTCACAAAAGAAATCGGTATGGGCGATTTTGTTGCAACCTTCAACGGCGTTACGGTTGTCAGCTCAAGTGTTTTTGCACTTACAACGTGGTTTGCCGTAACCTTCCGAGAAAACGGACTTTACGTTGAAAAGTTCAAGAAGTTTATGTCGGCTGAGGAGAAAATCAAGGATGGCGAGCTTGAAAAGAAGTTTGATAAGCCTGTTGCAATAAAGCTTGAAAACGTAACCTTTACTTATCCGGGTACGGATAAACCTGTGCTGAAAAATATCAATCTTGAAATTAAACCTTATCAGAAGATTGCGCTTGTCGGCTATAACGGCGCAGGTAAGACAACGCTTACCAACCTTATCCTCCGTCTTTATGATGTAACTCAGGGCAAAATTACGGTTGACGGTGAGGATATCAAAAGCTGGAAAGTCAGAGCCTATCACGATAACTATGCCGCTGTTTTTCAGGATTTCTCACTCTTTGGTGCAACGCTTGCCGAAAACGTTGCCATGGAGGACTGTCCCGACAAGGAAAAAGTTCTGATGGCGCTCAAAGAGAGCAGCTTCTCAAAAGAATTGCCTGACGGTACGGACTCAATCCTGCTCAGGGAGTTTGACGATAACGGTGTATCTCTTTCGGGCGGCGAGGCACAGAAGGTTGCTGTTGCGAGAGCTTTTTATAAGGATTGCCCGTTTGCTATTCTTGATGAGCCGAGTGCAAACCTTGACCCAGTTTCGGAGTATTCGCTCAATGAAGCTATGTCCAGAGCGGCAAAGGATAAGACGGTTATCTTTATCTCACACCGTCTTTCGACAACGGTTATGGCAGATGTTATTTATATGCTTGAAAAGGGCGAGATTGTCGAAAGCGGCACGCACGAAGAACTTATGGCGATGAACGGCAAATATGCTTATATGTTCAATCTTCAGGCAGAAAAATACAAAGACAGCAATTCAGAGCAGGAGAAGACGGAATGAAAATAACCGCACTGATTGAAAATACGGCAGCAAACGATGCTGTTGCCTCTGAACACGGACTGAGCCTTTATATCGAAGCAAACGGCAAGAAAATTCTCTTTGATATGGGTCAGACGGATTTGTTTGCGTCAAACGCGAATGTGCTGGGTGTTGATCTGACGCAGATCGATTTTGCGGTGCTTTCACACGGGCATTATGACCACGGCGGCGGACTTGAGCATTTTTTAAGCCTCAATAAAACTGCACCTGTTTATCTGAGTCAATACGCTTTCGGTGATTATTACAACGGCACTGAAAAGTATATCGGTCTTGATAAAACTCTGCGTGAAAATGATAGAGTTATTGCCGTCGGTGATAAACTAGAAATATGCGATGGCTTCACCCTCTTTTCCTGTAACGCAAACGAAAGACCGCATTGGCTCGGCTCTTTCGGACTCAATAAAAAATCGGACGGCGATTTTGTGCCTGACGATTTTCTTCACGAGCAGTATCTTCTCATCGAAGAAAACGGCAAACGTGTGCTGATAAGCGGTTGCTCGCACAAAGGAGTTATGGATATTGTAAGCTGGTTCAGCCCCGATGTGCTTGTCGGCGGATTTCACTATTCAAAGCTTGAAACGTCCGAACTTTTGAAAAGCTGTGCGGAGTATCTTGCTTCGTTTGAAACCGATTATTATACCTGTCACTGCACAGGTGTTGAGCAGTTTGAATTTATGGCGCAGTTTATGCCGAGGCTGAAGTACCTTTCCTGCGGCGAAACGGTTAATATCTGATAATATCATTTTTAAATACATCGGCTATACGGTCGGTGTATTTTTTTGTTTAAATAAAATCCGAAAAGAGGCACATAATAAAAATGCAAGGAGGCGTTTTTATGTGTGAATCAAGGTTTTACAGGTGTAATAAATGCGGAAATACGGTGGGACTTATTCACGGTGCGGGTGTGCCGCTGATGTGTTGCGGCGAGCAGATGGAGCACCTTGAGCCTCAGCTCACCGATGACGGAAAGCATACTCCCGTTGTCGATTTAAGTGACGGCACCGTGCGTGTGAGTGTCGGTAAAGAAATGCATCCGATGCTCCCGTCTCACAGTGTGCGCTGGATTTATCTGCAGACTGACAGAGGCGGTCAGCGCAAGTGCCTCGTCGAGGGTGAAGAGCCTGCAGCGGAGTTTATGCTCTGTGATGAGAAGCCGACTGCGGTTTATGCTTACTGCGATAAGCACGGTCTTTGGAAAACAGCACTGTAAAAAAGTCGATGCTTTGCATCGGCTTTTCAGACTATCGATAAAGTTACCGAGAACACGCACAAAAAAAATTCAGGGAACGATCTTTGACCGTTCCGCAAAACAAAGCAAAAAATCAGGAGGATTTCAAGCAAAACTTCCTGATTTTCATATTTATTATATCAGACTTTGTGCGTTTGCCGTGTTTTTGCCCTCTCGCGGTACCTTTGTACAGCTTCGGAGCAAAGAAGACGGCATCTCGTCACCTTTCTCGAAGTCTCACAGCTTTATTCTTACTGTTTTAATTTCCCACGGTCTGAAAGTCAGTTTACCGTCGGTAATCTCTTCGGTTACGTTGCCGAGCAGATCAGTCTGCGCATCAACTATACCGACAAAGGGTTTGAGAGTTGCAGCTGCAGACTCATCGGAATAGTTGCATATACGTGCAAAGATGTATCCGTTTTCGGGATAGAGTGATGTAAGCACAACAGCTGACGTATCACAGTCAAGCTCCGCGGCGGTAAGTGAAGATATATCGCCTTCTCCCGCTTTGATTATTGCAGCATCAGGCTGATAAGCGTAAGAGAGAGCCTTCGAATGAAGCTGAGCATCGCTGACGCTGCCGTCAAACGGAAGAATTGCAAACTCATCCTCAAACTCACCCTCGAGGATTCTTGTGCCGCACATATACTCGTTTGAATAGAGAAGCGGAATCAGCATACGGTTACCCTGAATCGCAGAGCCCATACAGCCGCGGTTAAATACGGCAAGACCGTTTTTGCTGTCACGAAGACACAGCCAGTAAATGCCGTGCATATATGTCGTTGAATTGAATGATTCCTCAGCGGAAACTTCCGTGTCGATAAGAATCAGGTCGTTCGGATACCAGTATTCTTCTGTCTTGAGCACCGCACCGTTCCAGTCGGATATTGAATAAGGCAGGTCGCGCACCATTCTTCTGTCACTGTCAAGGCAGGCATTCATTACAAAGCAGAGCTTATCCTCGTGATGGTGACCGTTTCGTGTGAGAGGAACGGGTCTGCCCTGCGTGACATCCGTTCTGCCGACGAGCTGACCGCTCATTTCAAATTTTGTGCGGCAGTCAATACGCTCGTTGCTGTCGCTAAGACGCATTTCAAATGTGTATCCGATTGTGCCGAGCTTACCCACTTGCGTTGCAACAGCGCTGTGTGCGTTTGTTTCAATCTTCCATTCACCAACGGAAACACGATCCTCGCCGTCTACCCACGCAGTGAAAAGCGCACCCTGAGCGTTATCAAAAATCTTTCTGCCTGACTTATCAGCAACATAAGCAATGCCATTTTCATTAAGGCTCAGCTTATAATACGGTGTTGTAAGTTCACCTGTGACACAATCCCAAGAAAAAGCGGATCCGTCACAGATAACAGCTTCACGGAGCGAATATCTTTTAACCGTAAAGGAATCTAACTTTACGCGAACATAAAGCTTACCCGACTCATACTCGCTGTCAATTTTTGTATCGCCGTCAAAAACATCGTATGCCTTATCACACTCGAGCTCGACCCACTCATCAACAGCGAATGAATGGAGATTTGAAACAAGAAGCGATTCGCCATCCTTATCGGCAAAGCGCTCTGCAAGAGCACATATTGACTGTGCCTTTACTCCGTCAGATAATTCAACGGATTCGGGAATAAAGCGACGTGAAAGATCGAGCAGACCGCAGATTGTAACATCGTGATGCTGTGCGGCAAGCGCATATTTCCACGCATCTTCGCTCTGCTTTTCGAGTGATTCACCGCCGAGCATTACACTCAGAGCGTTGAGCTTTTCTGCCTGCACAGCACCGACTTCACTTGCTCGCACGCCGTTGAAAATCTCGTTACCGCAGTAGCCCCATGGCATCTGCACGTGAAAATCATTATCGGTTGTTTCAAGCACCTGTGTTGCCTCGCCGTAAATTGACGGAATATCCTCAAGAAGAGCATATTCGTAATTATCCTTGCTTTCAATATACTCAGTCAGTCTTTCAATCGGCTGACACACATCATCATAACGTGAAGCGAGAAGCGGCTTATATTTTTTGAATTTTTCTTCAAAATCCTCAAGCTCATAGCCTGCCTCACCCTCTGACCAACGGGAAAGAATCCAGTTATCGAGGGTTGTGCAGTTGTAGCCTCTGCCCTGCTCAGGATAAGTCGGCACAGCAGGCACAGCTGTTTTGTCCTTGCCTGTCCAGAGTCCCCACGCACAGTCAAAATTCTTCGGATAGCCGTAGCCCATAACGTGTGAGCGGAGCATTGCCGCATCGTAACCGCACTGATTTATAAGCTGCGGTGTCTGATTGTGCAGAGCAAACTCGGATATGCTGTAAACATTCGGTGTGACACCGAAATAGTGCAGGTTTGTCTTTACGGCATACGAAAGCTGACGTGCATTTGATTCTTCCGAAACGGTGAGCGCAAGCGGCTGACCGTAGGTTGTAGCGCCGAGTCCCACCCTGCCCGGGTATTTTTTCAGCAGACGGCCTACCGTTTCGACAATTTCGGGATCACAGCGCGTATATTCATCAAACGTAAACGATTCATAGTCAAGGCCTATTTTGAGCTTGGGGTATTTATCGAGCCAACGCTCAATATCCCTGAGTCTGGGCTTGAGCCACTCGCCCCAGAGAACATAACCGCCATGTTCGTATGTAAGGATATACATTTTATCATCCATAAACAACTGTACCTCCAATAGTATATACACGTTTATAATATCACCGCGGTATGTCGTTGTCAATTTCAACGGCAGGATTAAAATAATAATTCTCACACAAAATCAGAAAATATATTCTGATTTTCGATTGACGAAAAAAGATAAACAATGTACAATATGGTTGACATACTTAACCGGGAGGTAAACCACACAATGAACAAAAAATTAATCAGTATCATTTCCGTCATCCTCTGTTTTTCACTGTTGTTGACCGGCTCCGCAATCGGCACATCAGCGATACAGACACAGGAAGAAGCATCCTTCGGCGATACAGCCATGAAAGGACTTTACAACACACTTAACGTCATTGTCGAGGGACTTGTAAAGACAATCTGTGCAATTCACATCGACCCGCGCGATTGGAAAAACATCGACGACTATGACGCTGAAGAAATCGGCTTCCTGCCCGGCAGAAACACATATCAGACCGAAGCGGCAGAAGAAGCAGTATGGAAGCTCGGCTACTCCAAAAAGAGCATCGTGCCCGAGGATATCGACAGCGGCAAGTACAACCTGGGCAGAGACCTGCTAAACAAATACGCTCAGGGCGTATATGACGACCAGTGCATCCGCGTTACCGCAATTGATGATAACAGCGGAGAAGGCATTGTTGTGCTCGGCTCAATCGACTCACTCGGTGTCACATCAACAGATACACGCACAATGCGCAAAGCTGTGCTTGAATACTGCGAAGAAAAGGGCATCAAGGTTGCAAGCATCAACATCAGCGCAACCCACGCTCACTCCGCACTTGACACACAGGGCGTCAGCACTGAATTTTTCACCAAGCTCTTCGCCGCATTCTGGCGTAACCTTTTCGGAATCAACTCCACTATACCCGGACTTGAAGCAGCAGAATTCTTCAAGCAGCACTTCATTTCCGTATCAATTGACGCAATCAAAGAATCAATCGACAATATGGAAGAGGGAAAGCTCTACTTCACTCCGATTGATATGAGCGAATTCTTCAAGGATAAGCGTGACCTTATCGCAAAAGAAGATATCCCCGATACGGCAAGCTTCTGCTTTATTCCCGCTTCGGGCAATGCTCCCACATACATCAGCGATATCTCCTGCCACGCAACATCTTTCAGCGCAAGCAACGAACTTGTCGGCTCTGACTATATCTACTATATTGACAAGTACATCAAAGAAGCAAACGGCGGCAACTTTGTTATGATTCCCGGTGCAGTCGGTCAGATATCACGCGATATTAGCGTTGACGAAACCGGTATGACAGAGCACGAGAAGAAAGGTGCCGATGCAAATTATCTTGGCACTCAGCTCGGCAAGCTTATAGTAAATGCAGATTACGCTACAGAGCTTGATCCCATTATCAACGTCAAGCACAGAGAGCTTTTCATCACACCCGAAAACAGCATCCTCACACTTGCCTGCGAAATCGGACTTGTAAACAACAAGGTATTCTATGACGGCGTCGTTTTCAAAAAGTACTGCATGGCTACTGAAATGGGTTACCTCGAATTCGGCAACGAAATCGGTCTCGCGCTCTTCCCTGCTGAGCTTTATCCCGAAGTTTTCTGGGATGATGAGATTACGGGCGGCGCAAACTGGGACGGCACACAGTGGCCTTATGACAGCCTTGCAACCGCAGTTGAAGGTGTAGATACATACGCTGTAAGCCTCACAAACGATGCTATAGGCTATGCTGTAACCGACAACAACTTCGCATTTATGGGCCACATCATAGGCGAAGGCATTGCAGACGAAACACTCTCCGTCGGTAAGCACATAGGCTCATATCTCGTTACGGAATACTACGCACTTCTTGATTCACTTAAATAAGATACGGCAAAAATTTAACGAGCTGTCTCAATCGGGACAGCTCGTTTTTTTATCATTTTATCCGGATTAAACGGGCAACCCTATGTGGTTACCCGTTTTGTTGATTCAGGATTCAACGCCTTTAACCTTTTTCGTCTTTATTGTTGCGGCATATGCGCTGTTGCAAAGTCCGAGCACGGCAGAGAGAATAAACAGAAGCTCTATACCGAGCGTCTGCCATATCCAGCCGCCGAAGAGTGCGATAAATATTGTGATAAGGTGGTTGATTGAAACACCTGTTGAAATTGTTGCCTTCACCTCGTCCTGATTATCGGCAAGATCCTGTACATAAATATTTGAAGCCATAGAGGCAAGCGAAATAATCGAATCGAGTATGTAAGCAATGCTGCAGACAAGCGATGCAACCTCGTGCGGGAATATGTGATGAGCAAAGCCATAAAAAAAGCAGACAATGACAAGAAGCAGCGTATCCGCAACCATAACCGCCTTATATCCGATGCGGTCGATTATTTTGCCGACAATCGGCGAAGCGACGAAACAGGCAACTGCCGAAATTGCAAAAAGCAAACTGATTTTAGCAGCATCCGCATTATACACACGGATAAGCACATATGGACCGAAGGTGAAAAACACCTGCTTGCGTGCGCCGTAAAACATTTCAAGCATATAGTACTTGGTGTACTTCTTATGAAAATAAAACCTGCGTTTTGTCGAATCCGTTTCGCTTTTGCCTGTAATGCCGAATGAAAGCGCGGCACTGATAACGGCAAGCACGGCGGCAACGGCAAAGAAAAGCTTATAAGTGCCGGTTGTGCTTGCAAGAACAGAAAACGCTGCCACAACCGCAATGTAACCGACAAGCGTACCAATCTGTGTTGCGGCATTCTGTGCGCCAAGTGCAGCTCCGCCGTGACCCGTGCGGGCATATTTGAGCGAAAGCGTATTTTTCATACCTATCTGGATATGCTCACCAAGAGAATACATTGTGATTGAAAGTACAACAAGAACTTTACCCGGCGGCAGAATCGCCATCATACCCATACCTGCAAGCAGGAACACCGCGCCCGCTTTATAAAGCGTTTCAGCTGACAGCATATAGAAAAGCGCAAGTATCAGCACAAGCATAACACCGGGAATTTCGCGAAAAAACTCCGCAACACCTCTGCCCATTTCGCCGAGGTTTACAATCTCCGAAAGGTAGTTGTCAAGCATACCCTTGTAAAGTCCGTATGACAGACCTGTCGCAAGGATAGACAAAAGCAGAAACTTATAGTTTTTTCCCTCAAGGAACGTTTCTTTCAGGTTTGGCAAAACGCCTGATTTTTTCATTCAAAACCCTCTCCGTTATTAAAACAAATTCAACTGTAAATTTATCACAAAGCTGATCAAAAAACAAGAGGTCAGCAAAAGTCTTGCAATACAAAAAAACTCACCCTCCGCTTAAAGTGTTACGAACGATGAGTTTTATAGCTTTGCTTATTTTTTCTTCTTTTTCTTTCCTGACGAATTTTTGTTTTCCGCAGATTCTTCTATGAGCGCTTTATCATCCTTATGCGGCTCCCACAAAGTGTATACAACAGATGATTCTTTCTCGCCTGCAAAACGCTGACGGCTGACTGTAAGAAACTTTCCGTCAACTTCGGCGGTATACGGTCTGCGGCAATTATCGGCAGTTGAAATCACAAGCGCACGCTCATCAAACCATTTATACTGACCGTCAGGGCTTATCATACTGCGCAGTGAAACTTTCTTCTCAGATTGAACGTAGCTGAGTGCCGTAACACCGTCGCTTCTGACACACAGATTCGGTGACGTGCCGCGCACGTTGAGCATATGGGGCAGACTCCATCTTACACCCATATCGTCTGAATAAGAAATAAACAACTCACCCTGTGAAGCAAAAATACATATAATCCGACCGTTCTTGATTTTTGCACAGCTGACCTTAGCAACTGTTCGACCACCCGGAATTGCAGGCACTGTGCCACATTTTGCAAAGGTTCTGCATTTATCGGTGCTCTTATATGCCACTGCCGCACCGTCGCACTCACCCATCCACAGATACTCGTTATCCGAAAGTCTGACCGCGCCCTGAGTTATGTTGCACGGTGCTTTACTGACAGCCTGCATTGAAGTGCTGTTATCGGGAAGAATCATATAATAAGTTCCGCCCTGCTTATCCTCTGCCGAAAGCTGAGAGTAAAGTTTTGCGTTACGCTCGGTAAGAATCCTTGCGGCTTCCTTTGTTGCATATGAAGGCATATGAAGCTTTGACGGAATTTTTGTACGCCAGCTTATCAGCAAGCCGTCAGGCGTTGACGTTGCGGTGACGTTGCCTATCTGCATAGGTGAATCAAACAGGAAGATGCGATTTGACGCAGACATTTTCTGCGGATCATCACTGCGCGAAAGGCACAGCGAATATACCGGCACCTCGTCAACAACACGGCTGCACGCAAAAACAACCGCAACCTTGCCGTCAGCCTGAAGCGCAACGGCAGGTGAACCGCAGCCACCGGCAATATTCAGGCTCTTGCGGCAGACAAAGCCCTGATTCTCCACTTTAACCGATGCTGCCTTATCGGATTCGGCAAAGCGGCGCACAAAGGTTATGACGAGCGCAACGATAACGGGTATCATCTTGCTCGGCGCTTTGAGAGCCTTGATAAAATTCAATATCGTTTTGATTGCCTTTTTATCCATCAGCGCACCTCAGAAAACATATTCAACCACATAATATCATTTAATTATTAACATTTCAACAAAACACGCAAAGATCTTTAAAACTGCAATAAAGCTCGAAAAAACGACAAATGAAAAAAGGCACTGCCCGCGAGGACAATGCCTTTTGAATGTTCTTACAGCTTTATTCGCAGTTTTTAGCTTATGCGAGCTCAGCGAAGTACTTGATTGTACGAACCATCTGGCTTGTGTAGCTGTTCTCGTTGTCGTACCAGGAAACAACCTGTACCTGATATGTGTCATCATCAATCTTAGCAACCATTGTCTGTGTTGCATCGAAGAGTGAGCCGTAACGCATACCGATAACGTCAGAGGAAACGATCTGCTCCTCGTTGTAACCGAAGGACTCGTTAGCAGCAGCCTTCATAGCAGCGTTGATGCCGTCAACTGTGATGTCCTTACCCTTAACAACAGCAACAAGAAGAGTTGTTGAGCCTGTGGGTGTGGGAACTCTCTGTGCAGAGCCGATAAGCTTGCCGTTGAGCTCGGGGATAACAAGACCGATTGCCTTTGCAGCACCTGTTGAGTTGGGAACGATGTTTGCAGCACCTGCACGTGCACGGCGGAAGTCACCCTTTCTGTGGGGACCGTCAAGGATCATCTGATCGCCTGTGTAAGCGTGAACAGTTGTCATGATACCGCTCTGGATAGCTGCGTAATCGTTGAGAGCCTTAGCCATGGGAGCAAGGCAGTTTGTTGTGCAGGAAGCAGCGGAGATGATTGTATCATCTGCTGTGAGTGTGTTCTCGTTTACGCTGTAAACGATTGTGGGAAGATCGTTGCCTGCGGGAGCAGAGATAACAACCTTCTTAGCGCCTGCATCGATGTGTGCCTGAGCCTTTGCCTTTGAGCAGTAGAAGCCTGTGCACTCCAGAACTACGTCAACACCGATTTCGCCCCAGGGGAGCTCAGCAGCGTTAGCCATAGCATAGATCTTAAGAGTCTTGCCGTCTACAGTAAGTGTGCCTGCTTCGTCATCAGCAGAAACTGTGTGTGCGTTCTCGCCGATGTAACCGCAGTAACCACCCTGTGCTGTGTCGTACTTGAGAAGAGTAGCGAGCATTGAGGGCTTTGTGAGGTCGTTGATAGCAACAACATCATAACCTTCTGCACCGAACATCTGGCGGAAAGCAAGACGACCGATACGACCGAAACCGTTAATAGCAACTTTAACTGACATTTTACATACCTCCGAAAAATTTATATTGGAAATATTTTTTGTACCTTTGCTATTCTATCCGTTTTTTATCGGATATGCAAGCGTTTTCCAAACTTTTGTAACATAGCACAAATTAACCAAAAACGGCAGAGTTTTTTTTGATAATCTGCCCCTATTTTGACAGCAAAACAAGCGCCCTTGCAGCTTCTTCGGGGCTGTATCCGCCGGGAGTACAGTCGAAATTGCGCGGATTGGATTTCCAACGCTTTACAAGCTCTGCCGCCTCGGCTTCGCTGATTACAATATCAGAGCAATCCGCAAGCGTCCTGAGAGTTGCGACAATATTCTCCTTGCTGTCGCCGAGAAGAGAAACGAGAGAGTCGGCTCTGTCAGGTGCATATTCACAGGCTTTTTCGATCAGACGGTCAAAGAATGCCGCACAGGCTCTGCCGTGAGGGATGCCGTAATGCTCTGTCAGAATATAACCTACGGGATGCGGAAACAGCGTGCCGCAGTAGTTGAGCGTGAAGCCTGCGCTGAGGGAAGCGTGATAGAGCACACGTCTGCCCTCATCATCAGGAAGCTCGCCGTCGGCAAGAAACTTCTTGAGATAGAAATATATCTTAGGCAGACACTCTGCAGCAAAAGCTGTTGCAGGCTCATTGCATTTCGGGCCAAGCCAGCCTTCAGCAGCGTGCATAAAAGCATCCAAAGCGGTTGAAACAGTGACACTCATCGGGCAGGATGAGGTATAACGCCAATCGGCAAAGACAAGGTTGAAATAGCCGAAATCGCCTTTGATGCTGCGCTTGACTCCCTTTGTGTCGGTCAGCACGCTGACAGCCGAAATCTCACTGCCCGTGCCTGAGGTTGTGCCGATACCTACTGTCGGAAGCGGTGAATTCTCATAATTCATCAGATATACTTCCTCTGCATCAAGCGAGGGGTTTGCCGCAAAAACAGCAGCAGCCTTGACAGCGTCAAGTGCACTGCCTCCGCCAATACCGACAAGAAAATCAGCACCGAAATCAGCCGCTATCAGACCTGCTTCACGGCACGAAGTGACAAGCGGATTCTCTCCTATTTTATCATAGATTTTATACTGAATATTTTCCTTATCAAGTGCAGCTGTAAGGTCGGCAAGCGCACCGCTTTTTTTAGCGCCCGTGCCACCAGTTACAATAACACATTTTTTGCCGAAGCCTTTGAGAAGCGACGATTGAGCGATAACAACACCCTCGCCGCCGACAACTCTTGCAGGCATATAAAAATCGTATGACATACGAAAAGCACTCCTTTGATAACCGATTATTTTTTACATCGGATATTTTATCACACTGACACGTCAAAAAACAAGAGCTTGATCGCTTTTAATTGATATTGATATTATAGTCAGATTTACTATTTTTTGCTCTTGATTTATAATAACATTTATTATATAATACACTATTGATGATAACAGACAATGGGGAGGGTCGGCTATATATGAAGAAAAAGCTTCTTACCTGCGTTGCGGTTATATGTGCAGTTGCACTCGTCGCAGTAATCGTTGCCGACTTTTTTCTCAACAAAAACACAGCTGCAAGCTTTATTGCAATGAACACAACGGTAAGCTTTGATATAACAGGTTTCAACTGTGAAAAAGCGGCAGAAAAAATAAAAGCCGAAACTGTCAGGCTTGATAAAAATCTGCTCTCCCGAACAAACAGCAACTCAGAAATATATGCCGTCAACAGCGGCAGAACCGAAGTATCTGACGAGCTTGCAAAAATGCTGACAGACCTCAAACAGATAGAAAAAGACAGCGGCGGCGCATTCTGCGCAGGACTCGGAAATCTTACCGACTTGTGGGGAATAGGCACAGACGGTGCAAAAGTACCCTCACAGGAAGAAATTGATGCCGCTGTTGCAAACGCAGATAAATGGAGCATTAACGGCAACACCGTTTATCTGCCCGAAGGCGTAAAACTCGACCTGGGTGCAGTCGGCAAAGGCATCGCCTGCGACTATGCTTTTGAAGCAATAACCGACCTTGAATGTAAAGAAGCGATAATCGCCGTCGGCGGCAGTGTACTGCTCGACGGTAAAGATCCCAAAGCATCTTTTAAAGTTGGTATACGAGATCCGCTCGGTGAAGCAAACGATCACTGCGCTGTTTTGAATATTGCACCCGGATGCATTTCAACCTCAGGCAACTATGAAAGATTTTTTGAAGATGAAAACGGCAAGCGTTATCATCATATATTTAACCCTGCAGTAGGTTACCCTGCTGACAGCGGCTTGCTCAGCGTTACGGTTGACACACAGTACGGCTACGTGAGCGACGCGCTTTCAACAGCCTGCTTCGTGCTCGGAATCGAAAAGAGCCTGCCTCTGCTCGAAAAATACAACGCAGATGCAATTTTCATAACAGAAGATAAAGAAATTATCACAACCTACGGCGAGGCTGAAAGCAGTCTTATATCAATAACCAACGATGAATACAGGCTTGGTGAACTCAAATGAAAAAGCTCATCAGACCGCTCGATATCATACTGATTGCCGTATTGCTGCTTGGCGGTATCGGCTTTCACCTTTACTCTAAAAACACCACAAGCGGCGCAACCGCCGTAATTTATATTGATGGCGAAATTTTTGAAAGCATTGAGCTTGAAAAGGCAGAGAAAAGCTATGAGCTTGTTTTGCCTTGCTCACCCTCGGCAACCCTCTATGTCGAAAAAGGTTGCATTTCGTTTAAAAATGCCGACTGCCCCGACAAACTCTGTGTCGGCACAGGCAAACTCAGGCACAGGGGCGATACCGCCGCCTGCCTGCCCGCAGAAGTTGTTGTGACAATAGAAAACGGGGAGGAGAGTGAAATCGATGCCCTCGTCTACTGATAAAAAAAGTGTGGCACGCAGAGTTGCACTCGCAGGCATACTCGGCGCTCAGGCACTTGCGCTTGCGTGGCTCGAATCGCTTCTGCCTGCTTTTCCGTTTCTTCCGCCCGGAGCAAAGCCGGGATTATCAAACATCGTAACAATGTTTGCAACCTCCACACTTAAAGCTACCGATGCACTTTTTGTTGTAATTATAAAGGCAGGCTTTGCAGGAATAACAAGGGGTCTGACAGCCTTCCTGATGAGCCTTTGCGGAGGACTTATGAGCCTTGCCGCAATGTGTCTGCTGTTCAGAATACTGAAAAATAATCCGCTCGGTCTTATCGGCTCGGGTGTCTGCTGTGCGCTGGCACACAACTTCGGTCAGCTCATCGCTGCAGCAGTTATTACCGACACGGTAACAATTGCAGGCTACGCCCCTGCCCTTCTCGTTTTTGGCGTATGTACAGGTATAGTAACGGGTCTGATTTTCAAAGCACTCAGTCCGCTATTGATAAAACAAAGTAAATATTTTGTTCCATCAACAAAATCCACAAAGGAACAAATTAACAGGAGATGATAAATATGAAAGGATACTCCGCAAGCGGCGTACTCTCCGCCGTTGTAAAAGGCAGAGGCGGTGTCAGCGTTTCTCATAGCAAGAACACGCAGGACTGCAAAATAACCCGTATGCCTCCGCCCGAAAAGGTTGTGCTCCCGATGCAGCAGCATATCGGTGCACCCTGTGAGCCACTTGTCAAAATCGGTGATGAGGTCAAAGTCGGTCAGATTATTGCTGACACTGACAAATTTGTAAGCACACCGATACACGCATCTGTCTCGGGCAAGGTTACCTCCATCGGCGAGGTCAAGCTCGCAAACGGCTCAATTTCAAAAGCTGTCACAATTGAGTCCGACGGACAGATGACACTTTTCGACGGATTTACACCGCCCAAAATCGAAAACGCAGCTGACCTGACAAAAGCAGTGCGTGAATCAGGTCTTGTAGGTCTTGGCGGCGCAGGCTTCCCCACACACGTAAAGCTTGCACTTATGCCCAACGAAAATATTGACACGCTGATTATCAACGCCGCTGAATGTGAGCCGTATATCACGGTTGACTACCGCGAATGTATTGAAAACGCAAACAACGTTATAAAAGGCGTTATGACGATGATTAAATATCTCGGCTTCAAGCAGGCAATTATTGCCGTTGAAGACAACAAGCCCAAGGCTATCGACCTTCTTCAGCAGAAGGTAAAGGAGCTTGCAGGCGAAAACAGCAACATCAAAATTATGGCACTCAAGTCAAAATACCCCCAGGGTGCCGAAAAGATGATGGTGCAGTCCGCTACGGGTCGCAAGATTCCGCCCGGAAAGCTGCCGTCAGACGTCGGTTGCGTGCTTATCAACGTTGCCAGTGTCGCCTTTATCCAGCGCTATGTCGAAACAGGCAAGCCGCTCGTCAGCCGCTCTGTTACAGTTGACGGTTCTGCAATCCACACTCCCAAAAACGTGCGTGTACCCATCGGCACAAGCATCAGCGATATTATCGATTTCTGCGGCGGATTCAAAGCCGAACCATTCAAGATTCTTTCAGGCGGCCCGATGATGGGTGCCGCAATCATCGGCACAGACCTGCCCCTGCTCAAACAGAATAACGCTATTCTTGCCTTTGCAGAGGGCACATTCAAGGTCAAACCCGAGCGTGACTGCATCCGTTGCGGACGCTGTGCCCAGGTATGCCCGATGAGCCTTATGCCCACACTCATAGCACGCTATGCTAAATCCAAGGAAGCCGACAAGCTCACCGATTCAGGCGTTATGGTCTGTATGGAGTGCGGCAGTTGCGCATACGTCTGCCCCGCAGGTCTTCCGCTTGTTCAGCATATGCGTCTTGCAAAATCAGTTATCAGAGAGGCAGGTGCAAAGAAATGAGTGTAAATAAAAAGCTTACCGTCAGTGCATCGCCTCACGTGCGTTCACCGCACACCGTAACAGGTATTATGCTTGACGTTATTATCGCGCTTATCCCGTCACTTATCGCAGCCGTTGTAATCTTCGGCTACAAGGTGCTTATGGTCACTCTCGTTTGTGTCGGCAGTGCCGTACTTTCAGAGTATCTCAGCCGCAAGGTTATGAAGCGCCACCAGACAATAGGCGACCTGAGCGCAGTTGTAACAGGTCTTCTCCTTGCATTTAACCTGCCCGTTTCCGTTCCGCTCTGGATTGCGGCACTCGGCAGCGTTATAGCAATCGTCGTCGTCAAGCAGATGTTCGGCGGAATCGGTCAGAACTTTGTTAACCCCGCACTCGCAAGCCGTATTATTCTGCTTGTGTCGTTCCCGTCAGCAATGGCAAACTGGGCAACCGAATCAAAGTTCATCACAACCTCGGCTACTCCCCTTGCAATTCTCACTTCACAGTTCAACGGTGAAGAAACAACAGAGGCTATGCCCTCTATGCTTCAGATGCTCCTCGGCACACACGGCGGCAGCCTCGGCGAGGTTTGCTCGGTTGCACTTATCCTCGGTGGCGTATATCTCGTAATCCGCAAGGTTATCTCCCCTGCAATTCCGCTCAGCTATATCGGCACCGTTGCCGTATTTATGCTCTTTGCAGGTAAGTTTGATTTCACCTTTGTCGCTTATCAGATTCTCGGCGGCGGTCTCCTCCTCGGTGCAATCTTTATGGCTACCGACTACACAACCTGCCCCGTCAGCTTCAAGGGTAAGATCATTTTCGGTATCGGCTGCGGTCTTATCACCTCAGCAATCCGTATTTTCGGCAGCTATCCCGAAGGCGTATCCTTCTCAATCATCCTGATGAATATCCTTGTTCCTCACATTGAAAAGCTTACAACAGCAAAGCCCTTCGGCACACCGAAGAGGGACAAAAAGGCTGAAAAAGCCGCCAAAAAAGCAGAGAAGGAGGCGGCTAAAGTATGAAGAACTTTAAAATAAGCGACATACTCAAACCCGTAATTGTGCTCACGGCAATATGCCTTGTCACTTCCGCCCTCCTCGCATACACAAACTCACTCACCGCACCCGTCATTGAAGAAAACAACATCAAAAACGCAAACGCTACAAAAGCAGTTGTGCTTGCCGATGCCGCAAACTTCACAGATGAAGCAAACGGTAACATCGAATACTCCGTCGGCACGGACACAAACGGCACAGTTGCAGGCTACGTTTTCACAACAACCGCCAAGAGCTACGGCGGTGAAATCAGCGTAATGGTCGGCATCAAAGCAGACGGCACCGTTTCAGGCGTTGAGCTGCTTTCAATCAACGATACTCCCGGCCTTGGTATGAACGCAAAAAATCCTGATTTCCTTGCACAGTTCATCGGCAAAATAGCAGGAATCACTGTCAACAAAAACAGCCCCGCTGAAAATGAAATCAAAGCGCTCACAGGTGCAACGGTAACCTCAAAGGCTGTCACACAGGCGGTCAACACGGCACTTGATTACTATGCTGAAGTTACAGGAGGTGTGAACAATGGCTGACAAAAAACCGCTCTATAAAGAATTTACCAAAGGTCTTATCGCCGAAAACCCGGTTCTTCGCCTTGTTCTCGGCACCTGTCCGACACTTGCCGTCTCAACCTCTGTTGAGGGTGCAATCGGTATGGGTCTTGCGGCCTCAATCGTTCTTATCTGTTCGAATATTGTTATATCGGCACTTCGCAAAATCATCCCCGGCAAGGTAAGAATCCCCGCATACATCGTTATTATCGCCTCTTTCGTTACAATTGTTCAGATGCTTGTAAAAGCATACGTACCTTCGATTGACGAAAGTCTCGGCGTTTACCTGCCGCTTATCGTTGTTAACTGCATCATCCTCGGCAGAGCTGAAGCATTCGCAGGCAAAAACAGCGTTATCGCATCAGCCGTTGACGGTCTGGGTATGGGCGTCGGCTTCACGGGCGCTCTGCTTGCAATGGCAGTTATCCGCGAATTCTTCGGCTCAGGTTCAATCGCAGGTTTCCAGCTTATTCAGGAGAGCTGGCCTGTCGACCCGATGATTATCTTCATCCTGCCTCCCGGCGGCTTCTTCGTATTCGGTATGCTTATTGCTGTTGCAAACAGACTTGCCGAAAAGAAAGGCAAGCCCAAGGCAGAACTCCACGGCTGCGAAAGCTGTCCGATGGCTGCAAGCTGTTCACTTATCGGAACAGGCGACAGCTGTGATGTAAAGGAGGCGACCGTAAAATGACAAAAGCATTTCTTGCAATTCTCGTAACTGCAATCCTTACGGAAAACTTCCTGCTGAGCAAGTTCCTCGGCATCTGTCCGTTCCTCGGTGTTTCAAAGAAGCTGAACACGGCAACAGGTATGTCCATGGCAGTTATCTTCGTTATGCTGCTTGCTACCGCGGTTACCTACCCGATCAACAAATATATACTTGTCGCCAACGATATGGCATATCTGCAGACAATCGTCTTCATCCTTGTCATTGCGGCACTTGTTCAGCTTGTTGAAATCGTACTCAAAAAATATATACCCGCTCTTTACAGCGCGCTCGGTATTTATCTGCCGCTTATCACAACAAACTGTGCCGTTCTCGGTGTAGTTATTCTCAACGTTGACAACGGCTACAATTTTGCTCAGTCAATGGTCAACACACTCGGCGCAGGTCTCGGTTTCCTCGTTGCGATGGTAATGTTCGCAGGTGTACGCGAGAGACTTGAAAGCTGTGACGTGCCCAAATTCATGCAGGGTCTGCCGATAACACTTGTTGCGGCTTCCCTCACATCAATCTCCTTCCTCGGATTCACGGGAATCGTCGAAGGCATATTCGGTTAAGAAAGGCGGTATGAATTATGAATCCAATTATTCTCGCAGTCATAGTCGTATCCGTCATAGGCGTTATTGCAGCGATTATGCTCGCAGTTGCCTCAATCGTTATGGCTGTGCCCGTTGATGAAAAGGCTGAAAAGATAAGAGAAGAGCTGCCCGGTGCAAACTGCGGTGCTTGCGGTTTCTCAGGCTGTGACGGCTACGCTGCCGCACTTTCAAAGGGCGAAACAACCTGCACAACGCTTTGCTCTCCCGGCGGAAGCGAGGTATCCAAAAAGATCGCCGCCATCGCAGGACTTCAGGCAGGCACGGTTGCCCCTCAGGCTGCGGTT
This sequence comes from Acutalibacteraceae bacterium, assembly GCA_045637465.1. GTDB lineage: Bacteria > Bacillota > Clostridia > Oscillospirales > Acutalibacteraceae > UBA8612. The sequence goes on from JAZTZM010000022.1 coordinate 26,721, forward strand.
GTGCTCTGCCAGGGTAACGCTCACAACGCAGGTACAAAGCTCGTTTACAGCGGTGTAAAGAGCTGTAAGATGGCAACTCAGCTTTTCGGCGGTCCTAAGGACTGTGTGTACGGCTGCGTCGGCTTCGGCGACTGTATTGACGCCTGCCCCTACGATGCAATTCACATCTGCGACGGTGTTGCACGAATCAACCCCCTTGCTTGCCGCGCTTGTAAGGCTTGTATCAAAACCTGCCCGAAGAGTCTTATTGAGCTTATGCCGCTTCATCAGGCAAAGGCGGCTGTGCTCTGTGTCAACCACGACAAGGGCGCACTTACACGCAAAGAGTGTAAGGCAGGCTGCATAGGCTGTATGAAGTGTGTGAAGGCTTGCGAATACGATGCAGTTAAGGTCGAAAACTTCTGCGCCAAGGTTGATTACGATAAATGTATCGGCTGCGGCAAATGCCACGAAGCTTGCCCCGTCAAAGCAATTGACGTTATCGAGCTTGGCAAAATAGCTCTCAAGAGCATCAACAGAATCTAAAAAACAACAAACAAAAATCCCGTTCCTTGATGGAACGGGACTTTTTTATATCTCAATTATCTTTTTATTTAGCAAGCTTAATTTCGATATCATACTCGGGAACATAAACGCCCTTTGCAAAATCTCTTGCACGGAACACAACCTTGTTGCGATAAACCTCGGTGATGTAGCCTGTTGCAGGCTCGTTATAATCGCCGTCTTTGTTGACAATGGTTGTTGAGGGCACGTTAACGCCGTGGATGTTGCCGATTTTCTCGTAAGAATACTGACCGAAACCTGTATGAAGATGACCTGTGATAAGAATAATGTTTTTATACTTATTCATAATCTCGTACAGCTCATCGCTCTGTGCACCAACGTGACCTGCTTTTTCGTTTGTACCGTTACCCCATGTTACAGGAAGACCGTGAGTCTTCTTAAGGGGCTGATGAAGGATTACGAATACGGGTTTACCGTTTACAGCCTCTGCCTTGAGAGTTGTATCAAGCCACTCAAGCTGATCATCACTGATGTAAGACTCTTCAAAAACAGACTTATCTGTACCCAGAACAACAAATGTGTAACCGTTGATTTCATATGTATAGTTAAGCTTATCAATTACAAGCTCACTTTCCGCTTCAGCGTTAAGCTCATTCTGGAAACCTGTAAAGCGTTTTACAACCTGCTTGTATGAGCGAAGACGTACGTCATGATTACCTACTGCCATAATGTAGTTATCAACGTTGGTACCCTTAAGGTGATCGCTTACAATCTTATACTCTTCCTTGAGTCCGTTTTCAGCGATATCACCTACGATAAGAATCGCGTCAAGATCGCTTGCGGAATTTGCCACATCTTCAGTTGCCGCACGGAAACGCGGCTCTCTGTCGAACATATAATTTGAAACCTGTGGATCGCCCCAGGTAACAAACGCAAGCTGAACATTACGCTCGTTAAGTACCTTGATAGGGCTTGTGGTTGCCGGCGCTACATAAGGTGTTATCATATAGTAGAGCGACAGAAACAGTGTAAAAAGTTTATAAAACATTTTTAACATTCTCCTTTTTGCTTTAATGGGATTATTATATCATCTTACATTGATTTGTCAATTAAAAATCACTTTATCACAGCAATTTTCTTTATACCGTAATGTTCAAAAACACTGATATGTTTTTTTGTTATAATCTCGCCACTCACGGCAATAGGTATTGCAGGCGGACAAGATACCGACGGTGCGGCGCAAACCCTGCCCGAAGCACACAAAACAGAAATTTCCTCGCTCTGTGCAAAGACTGCCTCACGCACAGACATCGCCTGCACTGACTTTTCAAAAGTAAATTCTTCGCGCACACGCTCAGTAAGGCGGATATTATCAAACGCAGCCTCAAGCCGCATAAAATCATCCTCGCTGTTAAAAGGCGATACCATAAACACGGTAAAATCACCGTCACAGTATTCAGGCTCGATGCCGAAACTTCTGAAATAATCGCCGCTATCTTCAAAACCGTCAACTGCAAAGCTCCTGAAATCGGCTGTTATTTTAAGCGGTTCACGCGAGATATCGTTTATACCGCTCTTTCGCATAACCTTTCTCACACACTCAACACGCAAAGCACAATCATTTATATCGGTACAGATTCGTTCGGACATGTATCTGTTACACATATCGAGCGACTGCATTATAAGGTAAGACGGGCTTGTTGAGCCGAATACAGCCATTGCACCGACTGCCGCCTGAGCAAAGCCGGAGATATCATCCTTCGAAACGTGAAGATAACCTCCGCCCGTGAGCACAGGCAAGGTTTTGTGAGCCGAGTCACAGCACATATCAGCGCCCAGAGAAATCGGGTGCATATTTTTTTCGCAGAATGCAAGGTAAGCACCGTGAGCATTATCGACAAGCAGCGGCACACCGTAAGCCTTACAAACAGCCGAAAGTGCGGCAATATCGGTAACACCTCCGAGATAATCGGGGCTTGTGATGTAAACAGCAAACGGTTTTTCATCGCAAGCACTCAGCTGAGCCTCGAGCGATTCAGCCGTAACAATACAGCTGCAAATTCCGCTGCTCTGCTCCGGATAAAGCCATACTATATCAAAATCGAGCTTTGCCGCAGCATAAATAAATGCCTTGTGTGCATTTCTGCCTGCAATCACAAACGGCTTTTTGCCGGATTTATCTGCTCTGCTGTAAGCGGCAAAAAGCATAGCCTGTATGCTCTGCGTTGAACCGCCTGCGGAGTAAACCGTGCGCGATGTTCCAAAAAGAGATGCGGCATTTTTCTCGCTTTCAAGGATTATGCCTTCGGGCAAATAGAGCTCGTCCGCCCCTCTTATTTCGGTTATATCAAACTGTTCACAGCCAAAAAAAGACACACCTTTATGACCCGGCATATGAAACCGGGCCTTGCCGCTTTGTGCATAAGCTTTCACAAAATCAACAATCGGTGTGTTCATAATTATTCCTCTTTTTTAAACTTCGTCGGCAATCTGAAGCATTACCGCACATTCGATACGCTTTTTGAACAGCTCACAGCCGTATTCGTAAATACCTGTGATTTTACCTGTTGCGTGGTATGAGTTTGCGGCACAGCCGCCTGAACAGTAGAGCTTTGCCCAGCAATCCTCACACTCCTTGCGTGCATATGCGTTGCAGAGCTTGAACTCATTCTGCACCTCGGTGTTTGAAATGCCGTTATAGATATCACCAAGCAGATATTTCTCATCGCCTACAAACTGATGGCAGGGATAGATATCTCCCGTGGGTGTTACGGCAACATACTCAGTGCCCGAGCCGCAACCCGAAATGCGCTTATAAATACACGGTCCGTGCTTGAGGTCAAGCATATAGTGGTAGAAAGTGAACGGTCTGCCCTCACGCTTGCGCTTAATCATCTCTTTGGCGAGTATCTCATACTGCTCAAAAAGCACAGGCAGATCTTCGTTTGTAAGGGCGCTTACATCACTCGGAGCGCAGACAACAGGCTCCATACTAAGCTCCGTAAAGCCCATATCTGCCATATGGAAAATATCGTTTGTGAAGTCTGTGTTTGCGTGAGTGAATGTGCCGCGCATATAGTAGCTCTTATTGCCTCTGCGTTCAACAAACTCCTTGAATTTGGGCAGAATAATATCGTAGCTGCCCTTGCCCGTATAGTCCTTGCGCAAACGGTCGTGAACTTCTTTTCTGCCGTCAAGGCTGAGAACGACGTTGCTCATCTCTTTGTTGCTGAATTCAATAACGTCATCATCGATAAGCATACCGTTTGTTGTGAGAGTAAAGCGGAAATTCTTGTTATGAATCTTCTCCTGCTCACGCGCATAGGCAACAAGCTGCTTGACAACGTCCCAATTCATAAGCGGCTCACCGCCGAAGAAATCGACCTCAAGATTGTGACGTGTGCCCGAATTTTCGATAAGGAAATCGAGAGCACGCTTACCTACCTCGAAGCTCATCAGCGCACGCTCACCGTGATACTTGCCCTGGCTTGCAAAGCAGTATTCGCAGTTAAGGTTGCAGGTGTGAGCCACGTGAAGGCACATAGCCTTGAGCACGGTGTTTCTGTTTTTAAAATCAAATGCCATATCGGCATAGGTGTCGGGTGTGTAAAGCTTCTGCATCTGCTCGAGGGATTTAACATCCTCAATGCAGTCAAGACAGTCCTGCTTTGTGACACCGTCTGATGAATATTTTGCAGATATTTCCTCTGCAATTTCATCGGCGCTCTTCTCTTTATAGAGAGCAATTATATCGTAAGCAACATCGTCGACAACGTGAACGGAACCGCTGCACGTATCGAGCACGATGTTGTAACCGTTTAATTTATACTGGTGTACCATTTATTTCACTCCGGTTTAATTCAAGTGGTTACGAATAAAAACAGGTAATACAGCAAACGTGTATTACCTGTCTGATAGCTGATTATTATATCCGCTGATTAGTTTTCCTGAGCGTTTTCACACTGCTGGTTAGCAACACCGCAGGATGTCTTGCAAGCTGACTGGCAGGATGTCTGGCACTCGCCGCAACCGCCGTTCTCGCAGCTCTTAACAAGGTCTTTTGTTTCGATAGTCTTGATTCTCTCCATTTTGAGTATCTCCAATCATTATAAATTTTGCAGAGCCGAAGCCCTCATTAATACAAAATCAAGTATAACACAAGCAATAAATACTGTCAAGCATTAAAGAAGCGGAAGAATAGTCTCCTTGAGGTATTCAATCTGCTCATCGGTAAGCGCATCGAAGGGTTTGCGGCAAACGCCGAAATCGAATCCGAGAAGGTCAAGCACAGCCTTTTCGCCTGCCATAACGCCAACCTTGCAAAGCGCAGTGATAATTTTGTTTGCCTGATACTGTACTTCCTGAGCGCCCTTGATATCGCCATTCTCCCAGAGCTGACGGATTTTGATAAACTTATCTGCCATAAAGTTGTAAGTTGAGCCGATACCGCCGTCAACACCCATAGCAAGACCTGAAATCATAAGCTCGTCGAAGCCGTTGTAGATGATTGCATCGGGGCAACGCTCTCTTATCTGCTGAAGCTTGAAATAATCGTTTGCGGTATACTTCACGCCGAGGATATTGTCATGAGCGAGAAGGTCAGCAATTTCGTCAATTGTAAGTTCAACGCCTGAGAATGCGGGAATGTTGTAGATAACAAGGGGAATACTTACACTCTCGGCAATTGTCTTGTAATGCTCGATAACCTGAGCATTGCTGAATTTGTAATAAAACGGAGCAACAGCCGAAACAGCGTCGTAGCCGATACTTTCAACGTATTTTGCATACTCAACAGCCTGCTTTGTTGAAACAGTGCCTACGTGGGCGATGAGTGTAACCTTGTCGCCTGCTGCTTCCTTAACTGTTTTATAAACAAGTCTGCGCTCCTCCTCAGAGAGAAGGAATGCTTCGCCTGTGCTGCCTGCTACGTAAAATCCGTCAACGCCCTGTTCGATATTTCTTTCGACAAGGAGCTTAAGCTGCTCTGTGTTGACGTTGTCGTTTTTATCAAACGGAGTGAGAAGAGCGGGGAAAATACCCTTAAAGTTTTTCATATAACATCAATTTCCTTTCATTTTTCATATTCCGATTAGATATTGTACACCATAATAGAAATAATTTCTACAGGTTTTTAAAAAAAGACTTGCAATAATTCAGAATTTTATATACACTCTACTTTATAATCAATTTTGAGGTGATCAAATGGCAACAATGACAAAAAAATACGGTCTTATGACGGCTATCGCAATGGTAACCGGTGTTGTTGTCGGCAGCGGCGTTTTCTTCAAGGCGGAGAAAATACTCAACGCAACCGGCGGCGACCTTAAGCTCGGTATCCTTTCGTGGATTGCCGGCGGCCTTATTATGCTCGCCTGTGCATACGCATTCTCAATACTTGCAAACCGAATCGAGAAGGTCAACGGTCTCGTCGACTACGCAGAAGCTCTTGTCGGCAAAAAATACGCCTACTTTATCGGCTGGTTTACAAGCGTAATTTACTACCCCTGCCTTACAATGGCTCTGGCATGGGTTACCGCACGATACACCTGCGTACTGTTCTTCCACGACCAGGCTGACATTACGGGCGGTCTTTGCATGACGCTTGCAGGCTTCTACCTTATTCTCAGCTTTGCAATCAATCTGCTCTCTCCCGTTATTGCCGGTAAGGTACAGGTCTCAGCAACTATAATCAAGCTTATTCCTCTCTTCCTTATGGCTATCGTCGGCACAGTCTACGGTCTTACCAAGGGTTACACCGTTGAAAACTTCACGACAATCGTCAACGAAGTTCAGACGGGGCCTGCACTTTTCACAGCAATCTGTGCAACAGCGTTTGCATACGACGGCTGGATTGTTGCCACGACAATCAACGCTGAGCTTAAGGACGCAAAGAAAAATCTGCCCCGCGCACTTATCTTCGGCTCACTTGCCGTTATCATTATCTATATCCTCTACTACGTAGGTCTTGCCGGCGGAATCAGCAACGCCGATATGATGGCAGGCGGCGAAACAGGCGCAAAGCTCGCATTCGAAGCTGTATTCGGCAAAATCGGCGGCACGGCAGTTTTTGTTTTCGTTATCATCTCCTGCTTCGGCACACTCAACGGTCTTACACTTGCATGCTCAAGAGGTATGTACGCACTTGCATGCCGTAATCAGGGAATCAAGCCGCAGATATTCAAGCAGGTTGACAAGGCAACAAATATGGCACCAAGCTCAGCAACCTTCGGTCTTCTTATGTGCATTATCTGGATGGTATTCTTCTACTGTTCACAGTTCTCTGCATTCAGCGAAGCCTGGAAAAACAGCGGCATAAGCATCTTCGCATTCGACCCGACAGAGCTTCCCATTGTCACAAGCTACTTCCTCTATATCCCCATCTTTGTTATGATGCTTTTCAAACTCAAAGACGTTAACGGATTCAAGCGTTTTATAGCACCGCTTATCGCTATTATCGGCTGTATCTTTATGATGGTCGCCACTATTTATTCCCACCAGAAATTTGTTATAGGCTACCTCATCGTGTTCATTATACTCAACGCAGCAGGTATGTTCTTTGCAAAAGAAAAAGGCAAAGCAAAATAAATCAAAGAAAAAGGCTGTCACGTGATGTGACAGCCTTATTTTTTTACCATTTATTCTCTACGTACTCACAGAATGCGTACATATCCTTGATTTCAAGCTTTGTGCCATCGTCGAGTGTTACGTCACCACTCCAGATGCCGTGCACCTGATGAGTGTGCATTCTTGCAACACCAACGTTCATATCGGTGTGATGGTCAAACGTGGGCACCATTGTAAGGTTGAATCTGCCATCCTCCGAAACAAACTGCCACGGCTGCATAAACTTATCAGGCTTCGGGAAAACCGCAACGTCTACAGCGCCGAATTTATGCACCTTGCCGTCATAGAAAAGGCAGGTTTCGGTTGCGTTGCTCTCGTCGCCGATTGCCCAGGTAATCTCAAAACCGAAAAGGTGCTTTTCACCGTTTGCGTCGGTGATATAAGAGGAGCCGTTGCCCCAATACCACACCATCTCGTGCGGAGTATTTACTCTGCCCCAGTCAAGCGTAGCAAAGGCATCGTCCTTTGAGAAACTCCACTCTTCATTATCTATTTTGAACACACCTTCGCACGGCATACAGTTCTGCTTTGTGGTCATAAAATATTTTGTATCGTCACCATCAAACGGAAGAACGGTTGTGATATTCTCAAGGAAGTCGGGAATATCCATTGTGAATTTACACTCAACGGTTTTACCGCCCTTGAGCATTTTGAACCAAAGTGTTCTTGTGTCCTCTTTTGTATCAAAATCAAACTCTGCCTTGCCGATTTTATAGCCAAAACGGTTGGGCGCGTCACCCTTTGCAGGCGGAACGTATTTATCTTTACCGCCAACAAAAAGCTGTGTTGCATCCATTATCTGTTTGCCGTTGACAAGATCGATGAGCTTTGCGCTGATAAATCCGCCTATGTTGATGTTGGCAAAATTAATCTGAACCATATATCTGCCGTCGGATACCTGATAGAAATCCCACTCCTTACGGCTCATAAGGCGTGCCTTGACCTTTGTTCTGTCATAGTCAAAAACGTTTTTCCTTGCCCAGCCTTTTGCAAGCAGCTTGCCGTCGGCACCAAGCAGAGGTGTATCCTGTGTGTACTCAGTCTGCTTCGATTTTTCTTTCCAGTTTCTGAAGGGTATGTAGGTTCTTTCCAAAGCCTTTTCCTCCTGTTGTGTTATTTAAACATATTATATATCTTACCTAAAAAATTGTAAAGCTTAACCGCATAAGGATTGAGTGCGTCCCAATAAGGCTCTTCATAAAGAGTTGTCCATTTTTGAGGCACTCTGAAAAGATAGAGCAGATTGCAGTCGGAAAGCGCGTGTGTTGAACCCTCACCGAGCATTGTGATACCCATATCTTTCATATCGTGGTGAAGCTGTTCGTTTGCATTCATCCAGACGTAAGGGAAGTTAAGCAGCGAGAACTCACCCCTGCGGTTGGAGCATTTCCAATATCGCCAGCAAAGCTCCGAGCGGTTGATCTGAGCAAGCTGTGCATCGTTCTCGGCCTCTGCTTTAGCCTTATTCCAAAGCTCGTTACAGCGTCTTACATCAGCGCTTGTCATAAAGCAAAGCGTATCCAGCGCATCCTGATAGATGCTCAGATGCTGAGTTTTTGTTACCGCGTGCTGAGTCATAATATCTATAAACTCACGGATGTATTTGCCGCCGGGACCGTAAACAGCCTCAAGATAACCGTCCATTTCAGCATAGTAATCGCAGTAGGGGTCCTGCATAAGCTTTGAAAGCAGATACGTCCTCAGCTCGCCAAACTCACCGTCGGAATTTTGGATATAGTAATTGCCCTCTTCGTACAGACCCTTTACATTATTCTCATAGAAAATCTGCACATTGCGCTGCATTACACCGAAATTCGGGAAGATACAAACCGTTTCGCGGTAGTTGTTTACATAATCCCACACGTATATGCGGTCACAGATTTTTCCCCACTGCTCAAGGTCGCTCATAAACGAAGCGTTCTCCTTGCAGCCGGGGTCGTCAAGCGTGTGACCGAAGCAGCACTCAATTGAGCAAAGGCGGATAATGACATCATCTCTCGGAACAACCTTTGTCGGTGCCTTGCGTGTGTACTGATAAGCAAAGGTATCAAAAACAATATTGTCGTAGTCGCCGGCTGCTTTTACACGCTGAGCAACCGTGTTGACAAAGTTCAGCATTGTGCCGGACTGCGAGCCGTTTTCCCTGTCAACAGCGGCACAGCTTTCACATTCGCAGTATTCACGGTTATCGTGCTGCGTGAGCGAAACGATCTGTATTGCAGCAGACGGATCGTGCTGCTGCTCAAGCAGTGCGAGCACCTCACTGACAACGATATTTATAACATCGGGGTTTGTCAGGCAAAGCTGGTTCGGCACTCTGTTGCCGCCACGCAAAGCATAATATTCGGGGTGAGTATCAAAATATGTCTCCGGCTTGCAGTAATATGTTACAAGCGTATGAGCGAACGAGCCGATATATCCTACAGTGCCACCCTGATCTTCGCTTAAATTGCGGTATACGCCGCCGACCTGACCGTTTGCTATTGAGAATTCAATATCCCTTGAGCTTGCGGTATCTGTTTCAGTGTATTCGAAGAAGGGATGGTATTCATCATCAATATCGCAGGGCACTGCAAGAGCCGCGTTATCGGGTATGACAATAACCTCTGACTCATACCAATGACAGCCGCAGTAATCCTCAAGGAAGGCATACACGCCGTTGATTGAGCCCTTGTTGCCTGCACCGCAGATAATAACTCTGCTCTCGTCGGATTGTATAACGTATCCGCCGTCTTCAAAGCCTTCAAGGTCAACAGCCGCACGGTTTGTTTCACCGACGCAGATTTCATACTCAGCCACAGGCTCAGAATCGGAAACAACAGCAATATCAGCACCTGTTATTTTCTCAAGATAATACTCAAGGCGTGATGCGGCATATTGCTCGGTGTTTTTGCCGCCTGCAACGATAACGGCATCGGCAACAAGAGGTGTACCCTCTACCGCAAAAGCACCGATTGGGCAAAGTGTCAACACAAGTACGAGCATAAGACAGATGCAAAGAAACTTTTTCATAATCAACAGCTCCGTTCTGCCGCAAAAGCGGCCTGAATTTTTGCAGGATCACAGATAAAATTTGCATATCTGAATTATACCATATACTGACAAAAAAGCAAAGAAAAAAATCCGCCCGATTTCTCAGGCGGAAAATGATTAAAGGCTGTTGAGAATGTTCATTACGCAGCGAAGCTCTTCGGGCTTGACCTTGTCAACAGGCTTATTGTTGATAACACAGTCTGCAAAGTAGTTGATTTCGTTAGCATAAGCATCACTTTTGGGAAGATTTATGCTGCCTGTGTCGCCCTTTGTTTCTTTTGAAAGGTCGATTTCTTCGTCAGCGAGATAAATCTTCATTTTGCCGTTTTCGTTGGCAACAATAGCCTGCTCAAACTGGAAACGGAACTGAGCAGTGAACGGGTAGCAGGTTGCATACCAGGAAGCCTCGGTGTTGATTGTAAACTTACCGAAATCGTATGCAATGCTGAGGAAATCCTGCTCGGGGCGCTTTGAACGGTACTGATGGACAACCTTGGGCATACCGAAAGCGTAGACCATAAAGTCAAGGTCATGAATATGAAGATCGAAGGGAACAAGACCGCTTCTCTTCTCATCCATCATCCAGCCGTCCCAGCTCCAGCGAGGTTTATGGCCGAGCCTTGTCATAGTGCCCGAAAGCAGCTCGCCGTATTTCTTTGTGTCAAAAATATCCTTGAGCACCTCATACTCCGGCCAGAAGCGAAGCACCTGAGCGACCATAAACTTAACACCGTTCTTCTCGGCTGTTGAGTAAACTCTGTCAATATCCTCTTCTTTAAGGGAGATGGGCTTTTCGCAGATTACGTTGATGCCCTTCTCCATTGCCTTGACGGCAAAATCCGCGTGAAGATATGTAGGCAGACATATATCGAGAATATCAAGCTCCTCGTTTGCAAGCATCTCGTCAAAATCGAGATAGTGGCGCTTACCCTCGTATTTTTCCATTCGTTCGGGGCGGATATCGCAAAGAGCTACAAGCTCGGCATCCTCCCTCTTATCCCACGCAGGGATATGTGCGCCGCTGATTCCGCCGACGCCGACAAGACCTACTTTAAGCATAAATAAGTACCTCCAAAAAAGTTGCTGGTTTTATTGTAAAACTTTTTTATTCTAAATGCAATATCTTAAACTATTATTTCTGTATTCCGTATGCATCGACCAGTGCGGCATACTCCGCTTCGCTGATCGCTGTAACCGAACCGTGACGCGGCTTGAGATGATCCATAGAATATGTTGAACGCTGAACCTGTCTGAATGAGCTGAAATCTCTTGTCATCTGGGCAAAATACGAATCCTGACCGTACTCGTCCATTATCATCATCCAGGCATCCGTACCTGTGATGCGGTACATCGAGCTGCCCTCAACACCCCAATAATTGAGCGAGCAGACTGTATAATCCGTATTGTACGGACCTGTGAGATTCTTAGATTTTACGTAGGCAATTTTCTGCGTGATGTCCTCTTTGAAATACAGATAATAATATCCGTCTTTTTCGTTATAGATTATGTCACCGTCTATACACTGAATGTTTCTCAGTTCACCTGTTTCGGGATCAGGCTCATTCCATCTGCCATAGAGCACCTGCGGCTCGGTTTCAAACGTTTTGAAATCCTTGGTGTAGGCATAGTAATGACCTGCACAGTCGTTTTCAACTGTCGAGGTTGCCCAGTAAACCATATACATCTGCTTATCATTATCCCATATCGCCTGCGGTGCCCAGGCTCTGTTTGCGTTTTCAAAGCCCTCAAACTGTCTTATATCAATTACGGTTTCGTCAACCCAGTTAACAAGGTCATATGACCGCCACGTGATAAGGCAGTGGTTTGAGGTCCAGCCCTCGAGAGCATTCATATCCGTTGCGATGATAAAATAGCAGTCCTTACCGTTTTCGTCAACGCCCTTTAGGATATACGGGTCGCGCACACAGCCCGTGCCCTTTGTCTGCTCGATAACAGGCTCGTTGCCGTTGAGCGCCTTGAAATTGTAACCGTCTGTACTGACGGCAAAATGAATCGTCTGCTCGCTGACCTCATTGCCGACAAAATAGCAAAAAAGATATGCACCCGACGTGCTTACGGCAGGATAGGCATAATCGTTGAAGATGTAATTAAAAAGATAATAGGGCACCATAAAAAATGCTGTAAGAAACCTGACAAAGCTCGTAAAAGTCACGGAACATCCCTCCTGAAAACCTTTTGACACTGTATTACCTGTTTATTTTATCACAGCCGCAATCAATAGTAAAGCATTGAGTTTTCTGAAAATATAAAGTATAATACATTTATTATCACAAACGGAGAAAAACAATGAATGAGCTCAGCAGACTTTTTGAAACGATAAGCAGCGGCGAAACCCTGCAGCTTGAAAAAAACAAAATCTATGATGTATGTCAGGATGATTCGTTTGAGCTTGACGGATACTATTGCTCGAACACGGCAAAGCGACATGAAAACCCCACGGGCAAAAGATATGCCGCAATTTATATGAAGGATAAATCTGACATAACCGTCGACGGTAACGGAGCAACAGTGCTCGTGCACGGCAAGATGACACCGTTTGTTTTTGACCGATGCAGTAATATAACCGTAAAAAATCTGACCGTCGATTACGCCTGCCCCACTATGGCGGAGTTTACCGTAATATCAAACGATGACGGCAGGTGCGAAATAGAAATAAACAGCGAGTGTCTGTATAAGATTGAGGGTAACGACCTGATATGGCACGGTGAAGCTGACAAAAACGGCAAACCTTATTGGGAAGACCACTATTTCAAAAGCCGCCGTATGATAAAACTGCTCGACCCCGCAACAGGTCTTTTCTGCGATTTCAGACGTGACGACCTTGAATTCAGCAGCATTAAAGAATGCGGTAACGGCACGCTAAAAGTTGAACTAAAAAACAAAGAGGTTTATTTTCCCGCAGGCGCGATAATTCAATCCCGCAACATTGTACGAGACCAGACGGGCAGCTTATTCCAGCGCTGTAAAAACCTCGTTTTAGAAAACTTACGCATCAAATTTATGCACGGACTTGGTATGGTTTCACAGTTTTGCGACGGTGTAACATTCAGAAATTGCGATTTGACCCCTGCAGAGGGCAGGACTGCCGCAAGCACGGCAGACTTCTTTCAGCTCTCCGGATGTAAAGGCAAACTACTTGTCGAAAACTGCAAAGCAGGCGGTGCACACGACGATTTCATCAACGTTCACGGAACTCACCTGCGTATCATAGACGCAGATGACGGCAAAAACGGCTTGACACTGCGGTTTATGCACGATGAGAGCTGGGGATTTCAGGCGTTTGAAAAGGGTGATGAGATAGACTTTATCAAGTGGAATACTCTCATTCCGTACGCATCTGCAAAGGTATTAACCTTTACAAAAATCAACGACACCGACATATATATCGAGCTCGACCAAAAACTCCCTGAAATCGAAATCGGCAAGGACGTTGTCGAAAACGCAACGTGGACACCGAACGTTTACGTGCGAAACTGCGAATTCGGTCTCACCTGCGGCAGAGGCATACTCTGCACAACACGCGGCGAAGTAATTATTGAGAACAACCGATTTGAAAACGTGTGGGGACCTGCCCTGCTGATTGAAGACGATTGCAACTTCTGGTTTGAATCGGGCTACACAAACGAAATTATTTTCCGCAATAATACGCTCATCAACTGCAGCTATGCAAAGATGTATCCGGGTGCACCTGCAATCAGATATTCGCCAAAGGTAATGGATGAAACCTCGACGCAGTTTGTTCACGGCAAACTGATTGTTGCAGACAACCGATTCGAAAAACCTGCTTGCGACACACATCTCCTCCATCTGGAATATCTGCGCGAAGTTGAAATGCACGGCAACACATTTGATGCACCGCTTGAAATAAACAAGCTGTGCGTCGGCAATATAACCGAAAGATAAAAAACGAGCTGTTTCACCAAAAGTGAAGCAGCTCGTTTTTTGTTAAACGAATTTATATTCCTTTGTTGAGTAATCGCCTGTGATATACTCTCCCGTGAGGAATTTGCGCGCTTTGAACACTATTCTGTCGGCATACACCTCAAAGTAGTAGCCTACGCCACAATCCATAATGCCGAAGTTGTTTTCTTTTCTGTAACCGGGCACGCTTATTGAATGGACACCGTTTTCCTCGTTGAGGGTTTCAAACACCTTGTCACATACACCTCCGTGAAGATGACCGTTGATGAAGAAAACGTTCTTATGCTTTTCTACAATTGCTCTTACCTCGTCATTCTGCTCGCCGAGGTCGCCTGTCTCCCACACTTCGGGAAGACCGTGAGTGTATGCAAACGGCTGATGGCACATAAGGAAAACAGGCTTGCCGTCCTTTGTGCCCCTTGCAAGCTCTTTATCAATAAACTCCATCTGCTCTTTTGATATGTACGCTTTTTCGAGCACACGCTTTTCCGTGCACATAACGACAAAGGTGTAACCGTTGACATCGTATGAATAATAAGTCTTGCCGTCAGTTTTGATGTTGAGATATTTTTCAACCTTATCCATTACGATTTTGCTGTTTTTATTAAAGAAGAATCTTGCATCGTGGTTGCCGAGCGTAACAAGCGTGTTCGGCACAACGCTCTGCTTATCAAGCGGTCTGAAAAAACGCTCGTACTCTATGTTGAGTCCGTAATCGGCAATATCACCCGCCATAAGAAAAACGTCAAATTTTTCGGGAGAGTTTGACAAATCTTCAAAAAAGTTGCCGAGGTTAGCCTCTGCAGCCTCTCTGTTTGGAAGGTGCGTGTCAGCGATTGCCGCACCGGCGAGCAAAACGTTTGCACTGTCATCAAACGTTATCGGGTCATCCTTGGATACCTTATAGAAAACATCATACTTCGGGGACATAGACTTTATCTGCTTGGCATATTTGTCACAAAAATCTTTAAAAGACATAAAACTTCGCTCCGTTCATATTACTGCTCTATATTTTAACACATATATTCTTTACTTGCAATATGGCTTTATCGTTCAATTTGCTGTGCCGAATAAAGCCGCCTTGCTTCAAAAAACGCGAAAGAAATACAAATCCACGAATACACCGAAAAAATGAGGAACGGCCATATTTCAGGCGAATCGTTAACCATTGCAACGTTGAGAAAAATTCCGATAAGACCGTTGATAATCATCAGCACGGTATATTCAACAAAGGCAAACATTGTCAGGAAATAGATAATTATTCCGAGCAGAGTTGATACGCTGTCAAGAAAAACGTATTTTGCACCTGCCATAGGCAACAGTATCCACATCGCAGCAAGCGCAACACAAAAGCCGAGCGTCAGCAGACCGCGCTTGCCCCACGACATCTTACGCAGCAGTGTCGAATTGCCGCGCTTGTTTTTGTTCCACCTTATGAAAGTCAGCATCTGAATCGGGCAGGAAAAGAGGAAAGCGGACAATGCCGAGCCGTAAAGGCAGTAATGAACATAAACAACACCGTAAACTATTGAGTTTATGCTGCCGAGCAGACTCGCAAACCTGTTAACGCGTGACTGAAGCAGCGCAATAAAAAGCGAAACGTAAAGCGGCATTACCCGCAAAAAGCTTTGGTCAGTCCTGACCGAAGAAACCGTTATAAGCACCGCCGTGCACACCATCAAAAATATGATTATTATGTTTTTAGCCGTTGGTTTTAGTGTTTTACCCTGTCCTTCCAATTCTGCAGATCCTCGCTTCTCATAAATATCTGCTGAACATTATACACACCAAATATACAAAATTCAATAATAATCAACGACAAAAGCACTGCTATTTGTAATTTTCAACGTTTTTTGCATTCAAGAATAAACCAAGCTAAAAATAAATTGACACAAAGTGCTTAATATGATATACTTACTGAGTGTAAAAGCAAAAGGAGGACTATATGATGAAAACATTCAGAAAAATCATCGCACTTGTGCTGGTGCTTGCTATGGTTTCAAGTGTATTCACATTTTCTGCATCGGCAAAATTCTCGCTCAGACCTGCAGCGGACGAGCCTGTAGTTGCAAGAATGTACATCGCTCATCTTGAAAAGCCCAGTCCCACAGAAGGTCACACATGGATCTATATCGAAAACCTCACCAATGAAAGCATTTACGTCGGCGCCTACTATAGAGTGCCTAAGAACCAGGGTGTATCCATCGGTTCATACGGCGAATCCGTCGACGCCGGTCCCGGTCTCTACTACAACGTTGAGGCTTGGAGATATCAGAACGAAAGCATTTACGGCCCGATAACATACAGCATCCATAAGGATCTTACTGAGAGCCAGCTTGAAAAGGTAAACAAGACCATAAGAAGCCTTAACACATGGAGCAAGCTTCGCAACTGTGCATACACAGCTATGAAGATCTGGAACTCAGTTCCCGGCACACGTATGGTATACATCTTCTTGCCGCTCTTCCATCTGATGCAGATCCGCTCAAAAAGAAACTGTGTCAACGGCTACTTAAAGATGAAGGCAACCAACCTTAAAAATAACACATGGAAACAGGTTGGCACAGGCGTTAACGCAACAATCGAGTACACAGATCCCAAACCTGTTGAGTATCAGGACTAAAATTCAACAAGGTTTGCAACGGTAACCACCGATGCAAACCTTGTTTTTTTATGTTTAATTATAAATCAATCTCGCTGTAGTTGTGGATATAAATATCCGAAATTGCTTC
Source organism: Acutalibacteraceae bacterium (assembly GCA_045637465.1). GTDB lineage: Bacteria > Bacillota > Clostridia > Oscillospirales > Acutalibacteraceae > UBA8612. The sequence continues at coordinate 43,556 of JAZTZM010000022.1, forward strand.
AAGCTCATCCGTGCAGGGTTCACTCGGGTCATAAATACCGACAAGATTATAGCCGTTTGCCTTTGCAGTTTTTGCGGCATAGAGTGCATCCTCAAACACCCAGGTTGTCTGCTTATCTGTGCCGAGCGCCTCAAGCACAACGTCATAAACCTTGGACTCTGTCTTTGAAGAACCGACTGTGTATACGGAATATATAGCAGAAAAATAATCAAGCAAGCCGTATTTTTCAAGCAGAGGTCTGAGCGCAGTCTCATTTGTGGCCGTTGCTATACCCATAAGCACGCCCTTCGCCTTAAGCTTCTCAAGAAACTGTACAATATCGTTTTTCGGCTCAGCTTCAACCATATAACACTGCTCGATAAACCCGAAGAAATCATCAAAAAGCTCACGCGCTGTCATCTGCATATTAAAGCGCTCGTTTGCAAGTCCGAGCACCTCCTGCAGACGAAGCCCCTTGAAAGCCTCATGATCCTCCTGTGTAAGAGTTATGCCGTGGTGTGCAAGGTATCTTTCTTTTACACCTACCCATATCTGCATTGAATCAAAAAGTGTTCCGTCAAAATCAAAAATTGCGCCTGTAATTTTCATATCCGTCTCCATTCAGATATCTGTTTTAGGACCGATCTGAAGCTCATCGGCATATTCTTTCATCGCATTGATGCAGATTTCGGCAACCTCTCTCACATCCATACCGAGCATTTCGCAACCCTTACGGATAACCTCGCGGTCACACTTTGCGGCAAACTTCTTATCCTTGAACTTTTTCATAAAGCTGGATATTTCCATATCCGTGATACCCATCGGGCGCATACGTGCGGCAGCCTGAATAATACCCGTCAGTTCATCAACTGTAAACAGCGATTTTTCGAGGTTATTCAGCGGCTCAACATCGTTGCAGTGTCCGTAACCGTGGGCAAGTATTGCACGCACCTCTTCACAAGTCACGCCTGCGTCAATAAGATCTTTTTCCGTATGCTGAAGGTGCTCATCGGGATGCTGCTCATAATCATAATCGTGAAGATGACCGATTGCCATCCAGTGCTGTTCATCCTCACCGAAATGCTTTGCCATTCCACCCATTGCAACAGAAACGTTCTTTGCGTGAAGGAAGAGATGGTCCTCAGTTGTTGTTGTTTTGAGTAACTCTTTTGCACGTTCTAAAGTAAGCATAATAAAACTCCTGACTTAATTTCTTAACTCAAATATTATACGGCATTAATCGCACCGAGTCAACCCACATCAGACATTGCTCTCAAATCTATTGACATAAACTTTTTAACTATATAGAATAAAAATATATTATATTGAAAAGGAGAAAAGCTATGGATATTTCAACAGTTTTTGCCTTCATCAAGCAGGTCGCAGCAACAGTCTCAATACTCTTCTCTATGATTTTTTCGCCTGCAGCCACCACTTCAGAGCTAACATACGAAGCTGAAAGACCTGACGAACTGATAATGAGCTTTTCCGTTGTTTCAGACGTGCACGTTGAAACAAACAACCCTGATGCATACGGCGCTTTTGCCAACCTTATAAAAGGCATAAAAGCAGGCAAAAACCACAGCGCCGCAGTTTTTCTCGGCGATAACGTGATGAACGGTCAGTTGATAGAAAATCTCTTTTTCTATACCGGTGTCAGAGCCGTAAACCCCGCCGAACACAACCTTGTTGCCATAGGCAACCATGACCTTGGCAACGGCAATGGCGACTATGAGAAGCTGCGCAAAAATTATCTGAACAACAACAGTATCTTTCTTGGTAACAAGCTCGAAAACACATACTACTGCAAAATCATAAACGGCTGTTATATGGTTTTCCTTGCATCTGAAGGACTTTCGGTTAACGACTTTGTGATGAGCGAAGCACAGCTTGAGTGGCTTAAAGGCGTGCTTAAAGAGGCTGATGAAGCCGGCGCTCCCATCTTCATATTCAACCATCATCCGATAAATTACATCAATGGAATGGACGAAAACACACTCTCTGACCTTTTCGTTCAATATGACAACCTGCTCTATATCCACGGTCACACTCACAACCGCCTTGACAGCGACAACTTCTACACACGCGGCGGCGTAAACTGCATATGCCTTCCCCGCTCAACCGAAATTGTCGATTACGGACCGGGCGACGGCATTGTGGTCGAGGTTTATGAAAATGAAATTCTTGTCAGAGGCAGAAATTTCATAAACGGCGAATGGATTGACGGGCTTGTTTACACGCATTAAACAGTCCCACCGCACCGGCGATTAATGCAACAGGTAAAAGCAGGACAAATCCGCCTGTAAGAAATACAGCCAGGATAAATGCGAAAATTCCAATTGCAAGCGGTACTGTTACAATGATTTTAGCTGTACCACATATTATCATCCGATAAATTTTAAAAAAGCCATGTTGCAATAAATGTAAATAATATTCCGCACACACAAAAACTCCGCTTGCCGATTGCCCGGTAAACGGAGTTTGTTTTTGGTTACTAAAGTTTATTTTATGCCATAAATTTTATCAAGTACAAAACCAACATATGCACGGGATAAAAAGCATAGAAACCGTATTGCATTAATTTGCTTGATTTGCCCTTCTTGCCACCGTAAAGCCATATCGGAATAAGGGAGAACACCGCAAAGCCTTGAGAAGGTATTTCAAAGGTTTTACCAAAAATTTCAATGAGAAACACCTGTCCCTCAAAGAACACGATATTGATAAGCACCATTGCCGCAAACTGAGCAAGCCAGGCAAACGGGAAATCTCGCAGCAGATAGAACATCACAACCGTAATCATTCCCAGAAAACCGTAATCAACAAAGCCGACAGTTGATGCAACGCAGATTAAAGCTAACCACAAAACAGAAAGCGCAATATTTTTTACTGTTCTGTTTTTCTTAATCTTATCAATTACACTTATTGCAAGCAATCCCAAAAGAAGTGTAAACAATACGTTCTGATGGTATGGGTTGAATACTCTGCTGCTGTAAAACAGATTGAACGGAATTTCGGTAACTACTGCAAAGCCTAAAAGACGCAACGCATACTTTTTGAAATTTGAGGTATGTAAAAAACCTTCTGCAATCTGAAAAGCAAAAATCGGAAAAGCCATTCTGCCAACATAAGTCATCCAATCGCCAAAGCTCATATACGTTGCCCAGATATGGTCACTGAGCATAAGAATAACCGCAATTATTCTGAGCATATTTGAAGTAAGCCCACCGAAGGGAATTTTTACCAAAGGACTGTTTATAGGGAGTTTGGTTCGGATATCATCTTTCATATTGCTCACTCCTTTCCGTTTTTAGTTTTATTATAGCATAAAGAATTGCCTTTCACAAGAACAGTCCCATCGAATCGCTCCGACAGGACTGCTTTTTTACATTTTCTTTTTCATTAAGCCGTGCTTATTGCAATAAATATATAAAACGCCTCTGCCTCTTAGCTGCATTCGCGTGTCCGCATTACCTTCAGGATAAAATTTCACAAGCTGAACTCTGTCAGTCGTTAAATAAGCAACAAAGGAAATGTAATGTTCCTTGGTCATATCGTGGTTTATGCTTATGAAATGCTCATCCTCAACCTTTTCTATTGTTACCGTATGGTCCTCGTCCGTTTCTTCCGCTTCAAGCGCAGGCAAAGAAATTCCGCAGCAGCTGATAACGGCATCTCCTACCGTGCGGATAATATTTCCGCACAAAGGGCACACGTAAAACTTTGAGCGCAGAATATTAGATGAAAGATTTTTGTTTATAACGGTATTACCCGACATAAGCTCAATCACCGAAACACCCAACGCATTCGCCAAAGGCTCAAGCAAAGATACGTCGGGCAGACCTTTTGCGGTTTCCCATTTCGAAACAGCTTTATCGCTGACACCGAGCACATCCGCCAGTTGTGTTTGTGTAACACCTTTTTTCTCACGCAATGTTTTGATTGTTGCCCCGGTTATATAAACGTCCATATCATACACCTCTTTATATAACTATTTTAACGCATCATCAGCACTCGTGCAACCTACTTTTCGTAGACACAAAATTCCTCATCTGTTGCCGGCAATGAATTGTGTCTTAAATTTTGCGCCGATGTAAATAAAAGTTTTATGCTGTTGACTTGAAAATAACAGCGTGTTATAGTTATTCACAGAGTTTATGAAAAAGAGGAAAAGCAATGAATAAAATTACCGCTGTATTATTATCACTGATTGTGGTTTTGGCGCTGCTCTGTGCCTGTGCTCAGCATCAGAATCCGCCTCAGGTTCAGGATCAGGACACGACCCAGTCTCAGATTCCGATTCTCGAGCTCATCGAAGAAATCACCGAGGAGATGGCTGAGCTTGTCCCTATAACCGAAGAACAGACCGAGGAACAGACTGAGGCTCCGGTTGAAAATAAGTTTTATCTTGTGCTCGGCGATTCAATAGCTTACGGCTCAGGTCTTACCAACCCTGAGGCAGCCTGCTACGGAAAAATTGTTGCTGACACAAACGGCTATGATTACGCCAACCACTCCGTACCGGGTCACACAACAGCTGACCTTATAAACCGCCTTAAAGAAGAAGAGGTAATAGCTGACCTTGAAAAGGCTGATATTATAAACATATCCATCGGCGGCAATGATTTTCTGAAAAGCGATCTCAAACAGATTATGAGAGACGCCCTTGTCAACGGCAACTACACAAAGCTTGATAAAATAGTAAACAATTTTTATAATAACTTATGCACAATAATTGATATTATCAATTCACACAATCCCGATGCGACAATCCTTGTGCAGACTCTTTACAACCCGCAGTCTTCTGATTTACTCAGAGATGCTTATCAGATGGGCGTAGACAGACTCAACAATGCAATCAAGAAATATGATTCTAAAAATCTGGGCGAGATTGTAATTGTTGATGTAGGCAAGGCACTCGGCGCTGATATGGCGAACTATGCCGCAGATACGATTCACCCGAGCGCAAAGGGCAACGAGAAAATTGCCCAAACAGTGCTCAATAAGCTTTATGAACTTAAACTCGGCACCGACACCAAACCGGTTATCACCACAAAAGGCAAAGACAAAGCATAAATTTTGTTTCACAAAAACTCCCCACCGATTACTCGATGGGGAGTTCATTTTATTTATTCACTTAACCGAACTAATTTAAATCAGTTGTTAGCGATTGCTGCCAGTGTGGCGATTAGTAACGCAGAGAAATTATTTCTTATTCTGCAAGACAGAAAACAATCCTCTGCCTTATCCTATCAGTCCTTTACACAAGTGCCGTGCCTTCCCATTCTTCATCCGGCTCTGCGCCGATAAGCTTTGCAATGGTTGGTGCAATATCTATAAGATTAACATTTTCAATTTCTTTGCCTTTTTCAAAATTTTCACCGCAAAGCATAACAGGAATAGTCATATCTTCGGGCATTTCGCTGCCATGTGTCCTGTCGTGACCGCCGTGGTCTGCAGTGATGATGTAAGTATATTCATCACCTAATTCAGACATAATTTTCTCAATATTATTCCAACTGCTTTGCATTGCAGACATATACTCATCACTCAGCCAGCCGAATCTGTGACCTGTCCAATCGGTACAAGCTAAATGAAGAAACGCAAAATCCATCTTGTAGTTTTTGGCGTAATCAATAAGCTCGTCGGCAAGCTTCCTGCCTGTTTCAAGATAACCGATTCTTTTACCTGCGTAAAAGGCGGCGTGGGCAATAGAATTAGGTCGGGAAACATCGCGCACCTCTTCCCAATCATAGAATATTGCACATTCTTTACCGGCGCCCTTAAGCACCTCGCACAAACCACGAATCGGCCTCACCTGTGGCATATAAACATTGGTAGTTGTACCGTGGCGCATTGGTTCTACGCTGTGAAAAAGCGATATAAGACAAGGCAAGGTCACCGACGGAAAAACCGTTTGCGCATTCATTGTATAGGTTGATTTTTTTATAATACTCTGAGCACTTTCTACGTTTTCCAATGCATCGGGACGCATACCGTCAACAAGAATTAAAATTGTTTTCATAATCAATACCCCTTATATAAAAACCATCTATAATCTGCATTATATCACCACGAATAAACATTTGCAATAAAAATCCCCTTGGATTGCTCCAAGGGGTTGATCGCTTATTTCATGTCAGTGATTGCTGCCTGTACATAAAATGCGGGTTGAGGCTCACACCGACACCATAAAAGCAATATAAAAAATATGAGACCTATAAGACTTTTAAAGTATGTATTTTTAAAATGAAATCAATTCACGGTTTTGTTCTCTGTTCCAGATTATTTCAACCTCAACAGGAACATTGGACTTGATTGTTACCTGCGGTTTTTCCTCCTGTGAATTACGTTCTTCGCAAATCAGAGTCAATTCGCCATCTATGCCGAATGGATATTTTTGTACACCGTGTTTTTCAAGCAGATTAATATGCCAGGTAATTTTATTTTCAGATGCATCAGGCTTAATACCGAAGACATATTCAAACAAAATCGAGATCGGTGAAAGTCCAGTCCAACCTACAAAATCTGCCATTGATGAACTTCCCTTTTCAAATTTTCCGTCAACCTGTTCAGGAGCATAATTCTCATAAAGAGTTCCTCTGTTTTCGAAAACATTTACAACAGCATCAAGGTGTGACAAAGCAATTTCGTGTGCAAGCTTATGCTTTTTGTATTCATCAAGACCTTTGAGAACCATATAATTTGTCGGCGACCAGACTGAACCGCACCAATATCCGCCCGCAGGATTATATTCTGCGTGGTCTTTTGAAAGAGTCGGAACACGATGAACGGTTTTAAATTCTTTTTCATTATCAAGGTGTGCGATGAAATCATCTTTCCTCTCCTCGGGAACACACCTTGCAAGAAGAGACCAGAAGGCACCGATGTGCTTAACGCCGTTAAAGGTATCATCATCCCTGAGGTCGTAGTAAAACTTTGTGTTTTCGTCCCACAGTTTTTTATTGATTACGGCAAAAAGCTTGTCGCGCTCAGCTGAAAGTTCAGGGATAAACTCCCGTCTGTCGAGAATCTCTGACATTTTTATAAGAATATTGCACGCATTAAGCTCCTGCATACAAGCATCAACCCAAACCATATGACCGTGGCTGTAGCAAACGTGATACTTTTCATCAAGACGGGGACAATTATCCATTCCGCAACCGTATCCTGAAGAAAAATAAGTACCATCACGCCACGTAAAATGCTCTTTCATCCACTGATGATAAGCTATAAGGCACGGATAAACGCGAGCAAGTCGCTCCTTATCGCCGAAATTAAGGAAATAGTCCCATTCGCACCAAGCCAGCACCTCAGGCCCTGTTGAAGACGGATCGTGACGAGCAAAAACGTCACAACCTGTTTCTTCTTCAATCTGTCTGCAGATAAAGCCGTCAATATGCTGATGTGAATAGAAATTATCAAGAGTTTTTTGGAATTTAAAAATTCTGTCTGCGTATTTACCGAACATCAGCATAAACGCCGAGTCCCACATAAATATGCATCCATTGAACGCAGCATCAATATAATTTGATACAAAACCCGTACCTTTTTTAGGCTTTCGGAGATTTGAAAATGCAATTTCCCAAGCCTTCCAATAACAGTCGATATAACTGCTATGGTTGCTCCAGATCGGCTGCGGAAGTTTGCTTTTAACAGAATCAAAAGTGGGAATTTCTGTGTTTTCTGCTTCAGCTCCGATAAAAACATTTTCTTCTATCAATTCTTTATCGTCATAAGTAATTTCGTTATTTTGCTTAAACGGAATCATAAAAACACCCCTTGTAAATTGCTGCGATAATCATATCACACCGACTACAAATTTTCAATTATTTTGTCCGATTATACTGCGATTTTGCTTTAAAAACCGTCATGCATATTCCCGTCGCACTAACTCCGATCTGCACACATACAAAACTCCCCACCGATTTCTCGATGGGGAGTTCAGTTTATTTATTCACTTATCCGAACTAATCCGTCAGGAATTAGTTGTTAACGATAGCTGCCTGTGTGGCGGTTAGCAAAGTGGGGAAATTACTTTTCTAGTAAAGTAATTGATTTCATATATTTTTCTTTTCTTGCTATAGCTCTTTCGTCAATAACATCCAGTCTTGACAAATCGGAGTTATGTCTTAAATCGGCAAGCTTTACTGCTTTTGCAATTGGGTTATTCTTAATCGAGCGAACATAATCCATATATTCGACACTGTCATCATGGGTCAATAATGTTATAGCATCTGTAATCTCCTTGCCAAAACCCATCTCTGCTATATCTTCAATAGTATACTCGGTATCCTCAACCACATCATGTAACAAAGCAACTATTGTTGTTTCTTCAGTCTCCATTTGTTCTGCAAGATGAAACGGATGAAAAACATAAGGCATGCCGCTTTTGTCTGTTTGGTTTTTGTGAGCTTCAAAACAAAATTTCAAAGCCTTTTTTGTTTTTTCGGTATATAACATTATCATCACCTCTCATAGATTATACCATTCAAGTCAAGCATTAGCAACAAGATATAAAAAACCCCACCGAGCAATCGGTGGGGTTTCGTTTTAGTTATTCACTTATCCGAACTAATTTATCAGGAATTAGTTGTTAGCGATTGCTGCCTGTCCAGCAGTTAACAAAGTGGGGAAAGTGTCAGCTGCTCGACAAATTGAAATTTGACGGGTTTTAATATTTATGATTTATCCAATAATCGCTTATACATATTATCCACACATATCGCACCGAAAGGCGCAGTAATCAATATTGATAAAACCGCAACGGTTAAAGCCAAATTGCCACAATCTAGCCCCAAAGATAAAGGAATTGCACCGATAGCGGCTTGAACAGTCGCCTTGGGTGTGTATGCTAACATACAGAATACTCTTTCTTTTTTTGTTAAGGCGGTTTTGAGTAATGACAAAGCAACGCCAACCACTCTAAACAGCAATGCACCGAGTACAAGCAATATTGCCATCATTCCTGCTGACTTAACATATCTTAAATCAATAGTTGCACCAACTAAAACGAATAGGAAAATTTCTGCGCCTATCCATAATTGATTATACTTTGCAGATAATTGAGACGATAACACCGCTTGTTTTTGCTTCAACACAATACCCATACTCATTATGGCAAGTAACCCAGAGATTGAAACAATATCTGCTAATCGGTCTTGAATTTTCAAAATTAAAAAGGATATGCCAAGCAATATAATTACTTTTACGGTGTTGTCTATTTGTGTTTTTTTGAAAAACAGTGATAAAATTAGACCTATACCTATACCAACCACAACACCTAAAACAATGGATATGGGGATTTGGATAAAACTCATCGCTGATACCATTCCTGTTGATGCTAACGATGTTAGTGCAGTAAAAATCACTATAACAAAAACATCATCAACAGAAACACCTGCCAAAATCAGTTGCGGTATGATGTTTTGTTTTCCGTATCCTTCGTTAAGCAGTCGTATCATTCGTGGTACAACCACCGCAGGTGATACTGCTGCGATTACACTACCGATAATTGCAGATTCTAATACGGATATACCAAATATGATAGGTGCTAAAATAATAGTTCCTATAATTTCAACACAGGCAGGTAAAAAACATAAGAGAACAGCAGGTCTGCCTACTTTTTTTAAATCTGATATATCAAGAGATAATCCTGCTCTTGTAAGAATAATTACCAATGCAATTTGCCGTATATCGCTTGAAATCGCGAGTATGGATTCATCAATTAAATTTAAGGCATACGGACTTATGATGATGCCTACAATAATCATACCAAGCAAACTTGGTAATTTTATTTTTTTGAATATCCATCCACCAAACAAACCTAATAGCAAAATCGTTGCAATACCTACTAACATCTTGTTCCTCCTAAATTGCGGAAATAAAAAATGCCGACAATTTCTGCGTAATAATTCGCAGAAGTCATCAGCATTAAAATGCGGTTTAGGGTTTAAACCCAAGGGAGAACCTCATTCCCATACAATATTATATCACTTTGTTATAATAATTTCAACTACCAATTCAAGTTTGTGTAATTGATTATATCACTTTTATCGCCTGTGTTCAACACATAAAAAATCCCCTTGGATTGCTCCAAGGGGATTTGTTTTAGTTATTCACTTATCCGAACTAATCAGAAATTAGTTGTTAGCGATTGCTGCCTGAGCTGCTGCAAGGCGAGCGATCGGAACACGGAAGGGTGAGCAAGATACATAGTCAAGGCCGATCTTGTGGCAGAACTCAACAGATGTGGGATCGCCACCGTGCTCGCCGCAGATACCGTAGTGAAGGTTCTTGCCGCTTGCCTTACCCTTAGCAACTGCCATCTCCATAAGAGCGCCAACGCCTGTCTGGTCAAGCTTTGCGAAGGGATCGAACTCGAAGATCTTTGTATCGTAGTAAGCGTTGAGGAACTTACCAGCGTCGTCACGGCTGAAGCCGAATGTCATCTGAGTAAGATCGTTTGTACCGAAGCAGAAGAACTCAGCTTCCTTAGCGATCTCGTCAGCTGTGATACAAGCTCTGGGAATCTCGATCATTGTACCAACTTCGTACTTGAGCTCTACGCCTGCTGCTGCGATTTCAGCGTCAGCTGTCTTAACAACAACATCCTTAACGAGCTTAAGCTCCTTAACATCGCCAACAAGGGGAATCATGATTTCGGGAACAAGGTTCCAGTCAGCATGTGCCTTCTTAACGTTGATAGCTGCACGGATAACAGCCTTTGTCTGCATTGCTGCGATTTCGGGGTAAGTTACTGCAAGACGGCAGCCACGGTGACCCATCATGGGGTTGAACTCGTGGAGACCTGCGATGAGAGCCTTGATGTCCTCAACAGACTTGCCCTGTGATGCTGCAAGAGCTGCGATGTCTGCTTCCTCTGTGGGAACAAACTCGTGGAGAGGCGGATCAAGGAAACGGATTGTTACGGGGTTACCCTCGAGTGCCTCGTAGAGAGCCTCGAAGTCGCCCTGCTGATAGGGAAGAATCTTCTCAAGAGCTGCTTCTCTTTCAGCAACTGTATCTGCACAGATCATCTCGCGGAATGCTGCGATTCTGTCTGCCTCGAAGAACATGTGCTCTGTACGGCAGAGACCGATACCTTCTGCGCCAAGCTCACGTGCCTTCTTTGCGTCTGCGGGTGTATCAGCGTTTGTACGAACCTTAAGAGTTCTGTACTTGTCAGCCCATGCCATGATGCGGCCGAACTCGCCTGCGATTTCAGCATCAACTGTGGGAATGATGCCGTCATAGATGTTACCTGTTGAACCGTCGATGGAGATGAAGTCACCTTCGTTGTAGGTCTTGCCTGCAAGTGTGAACTTCTTGTTCTCCTCGTCCATTGCGATCTCGCCGCAACCGGATACACAGCAAGTACCCATACCACGAGCAACAACAGCTGCGTGAGATGTCATACCGCCACGGACTGTAAGGATACCCTGAGCAGCCTTCATACCTGTGATATCTTCGGGAGATGTCTCAAGACGAAC